>JAHHHN010000004.1 GCA_019359325.1 Mojavia pulchra JT2-VF2
TCCACCTCAGAACTGCGTTCATCCACCTCAGAACTGCATTCACCCGTTTCGGAACTTTAAACTTCCCAATTCCCAATCCCTAGTCCCCACTCCCAGCCCTTGTTAAGACTCTCAAAACATCTGTATATGACCCAGATGTAGCAGAGCATAATAACCAAAGAGCAAACATTTAGAAGGAAAAAATCTCATGGTTGAAGATAACGGATCAATTCGCACCCTATCAGTTGATATTGGCGGTAGCGGTGTCAAGGCTATGGTATTAGATATCACAGGAAACCCTATAACAGAAAGGGCACGTTTAGATACACCCCAACCAGCTAAACCAGAGGTTGTAATCAATGCGATTGTCGTCTTAGCAGCTGCTCAAGGTGACTTTCATCGTGTTTCAGTGGGTTTTCCTGGTGTAGTGCGGTACGGAGTCACAGAAACAGCAGTAAACCTAGATCAAGAGTGGATTGGTTTTGATTTACAAACCGCTTTATCAAAGCAATTAAACAAGCCTGTACGGGTAATTAATGATGCAGATATGCAAGGGTTGGGGGCAATAGCAGGTAAAGGTGTGGAATTAGTAATTACCTTGGGTACAGGATTTGGTTCGGCTTTATTTGTCGATGGTAAATTAGTGCCGAATATGGAAATGGGGCATCATCAGTTTCGTAAAGGCGATACTTACGAAGAACAGCTAGGGCGCGCAACGTTAGAAAAAATTGGTGAGAAAAGATGGAACCAGCGTTTAAAAAAGGCGATCGCATCTTTGCAGCATCTGTTCAATTATGATTGCCTTTATATCGGCGGTGGTGAAGCTGTCAGAGTAAATATCGAGTTGCCTTTAAATGTAAAACTCATCCCTAATATCACTGGCTTATTGGGTGGTATTGCTTTGTGGCGAAATTAGGTGCGATTGGGCATTGGGCACTCTTTCCAGACAGATTTGTTACTGGCGTAAGTCTGGCGAGGGATGCAGTAAGCAGAAATCAAACTTATTCATTGAAGATGAGGAAATGATTAAGAATGATTAACCATGCAATTAAAACCAATTAATCAACAGGTGGTAGCCATCGTTGGGGCTTCCAGTGGTATCGGGCGTGACGCAGCGCTGAGGTTTGCTCAACGTGGTGCAAAGGTTGTAGTTTCTGCCCGCAGCGAATCCGGGTTAAAGTCTTTGGTAGATGAGATTCAAGGCTTTGGTGGTGAGGCAATTTATGTAATTGCAGATGTAAGTGACTTTCAGCAAGTAAAGGCGATCGCAGATAGAACTGTAGCAGAATACGGCAGAATCGATACTTGGGTTCATACTGCCGCTACAGGTGTAATTGCTCCTTTTGAGAAAATTACACCAGAGGAGTTTGCCAGAGTTGTTGATGTGACTTTGATGGGACAGGTATATGGTGCAATGGCAGCATTACCTTATCTCAAACAAGAAGGACGAGGAGCGTTAATTCATATTTCCTCAATGGAAGGTAGGCGCAGTCTGCCTCTACAAAGTCCCTATTCTACTGCCAAGCATGGTTTAGAAGGGTTCCTAGATGCCTTACGCGTTGAATTGCAACACGAAAAATGGC
This sequence comes from Mojavia pulchra JT2-VF2, assembly GCA_019359325.1. Taxonomy (GTDB): domain Bacteria; phylum Cyanobacteriota; class Cyanobacteriia; order Cyanobacteriales; family Nostocaceae; genus Mojavia; species Mojavia pulchra. The sequence continues at coordinate 1,563 of JAHHHN010000004.1, forward strand.
CTATCAGCGTTACCTCAATACTGCCTTCGACGATTAACACTCCCTACTACAATAAAGTTCGCACCAAACTAGGGGTGAAGCCTACAGGAGTACCCCCCTATTACCAACCTAGCCTTGTTAGCGATGCCATTCTCTACGCTGCGGAACACCCCATGCGTGATTTTGTGGTTGGGGATGCGGGCAAAGTATTAGATTTACTGCAACGCATTTCGCCATCTTTAGCGGATTCAATATTACTGGCGATCGCCTTTAAAGCACAGCGCACTAATGAGCCAAAATCAGAAGATGCGCCAAACAATGTTTTTGAACCGATTGAAGGTTATGACACAGTTGAGGGAGACTTTAGAAACTTATCGATACCCAGTTTCTTAGATGGGTTGGATATGAATCCGCCACTCAAATGGGGTGCGTTAGCATTTGCGGCATTAGGTGTTGCCGCACTTGCAGGTATATGGGGTACAAAGAATAACATTTAAGGGACTTCCAAGTAAAAAAATATTCCATCGCTTTGATGGCATAGGAGCAGGGGGAGGGAAAGCCGTTTTGAAGGAGTAAAATTTGATAATTTATTTTTTGGAGTTCCCTAATATCATTACCGACTGCATCTAATTCATCTCACAATAACCCTCACCAATAACTTTAATGGGTGAGGATTTTTTTGAGTGATATAGCAAAGTGCTGAGTTTTGAGTAATAATTTCTCCCCTTGTCTCCCCTGCCCCCTGCCCCCTGCCCCCTGCCTCTTCCCTAACCTATTTACGGCAAAATAATTTCAATGAACAACAGCAACTAAATGCTATGGAAGAAAATCAAAACTACCACATGACTTCAGAAGAATTTCGTCACTGGGGATATAAAACCATTGATTGGATAGCTGATTATTTAAATAATGTTGAAGAACTACCTGTTCTTTCTCAAGTTGAGCCTGGTGATATTAGAGCAAAGCTACCAGAAACTGCTCCTCAACAAGGAGAATCTTTTGCGGCAATTTTAAAAGATATTGATGAAATCATCGTACCGGGATTAACAAATTGGCAGTCTCCTAACTTCTTTGCTTTCTTTCCTACTGGTATATCTGCACCTTCAATTTTGGGAGAATTAATTAGTGCTGGTATGGGTGTGCAGGGAATGTTGTGGGCAACTTCTCCTGCTTGTACTGAGTTAGAAACTCATGTTCTAGATTGGCTAGTAGATATGCTAGAACTGCCCTTGCACTTCAAATCTTCAAACACAGGGGGAGGAGTAATTCAAGATTCAGCTAGTAGTGCTTCTCTTGTGGCTTTGGTAGCCGCTAGAGAACAAGCAAAAGCAGATGTTAGTAAATTGGTTGCTTACACTTCCACGCAAGCACACTCTTCAATTGAAAAGGGAGTAAAGATTGCCGGACTCAGCCGTGAAAACTTGCGTTTAATAGAGGTGGGTGCAGATTACGCCATGCAACCAGAAGCACTACAGCAGTGTATTGAAAGTGATATTCAGGCAGGGTTAACGCCTTTTTACATTGCTGCTACTGTCGGGACAACTTCATCTAATGCGATCGATCCTTTAGCTAAGTTAGGAGCGATCGCCCAAAAATATCATATCTGGCTGCATGTTGATGGAGCAATGAGCGGCACAGCTGCTTTATGTCCTGAGTATCGCTGGATTCATCAGGGTTTGGAGTTAGCCGATAGCTATTGCTTCAACCCCCATAAATGGATGATGACTAACTTTGACTGCACTTGCTTTTACGTGCGAGATAAAGCCAAACTGATTCAATCTCTTTCGATCATGCCGGAATTTCTCAAAAATCAAGCCAGTGAATCGGGGAAGGTAATCGACTATCGAGACTGGCAAATTCCTCTAGGGCGGAGATTCCGCAGCCTCAAGCTTTGGTTTGTGATTCGTCATTATGGCATTGAAGGCTTACAGCACTATGTGCGTAAGCATATAGCTTTAGCCCAAGAGTTTGCTGAGTGGGTAAAATCAGATCCACGCTTTGAGTTGGCTGCAAATCCGCCACTAAATTTAGTATGTTTTCGGCATCAAGGTGGCGATGAAATTAACCAGATAATTCTCAACAGTCTCAACTCTTCTGGAAAAATCTACCTTACCGCAACTAAGCTTGATCAAAAACTGACTTTACGAATGTCGATTGGCCAAGCCACAACTGAAAAGTTAAATGTGCAGCAAGCTTGGGAATTAATAAGTCAAATAGCTGATGCTAATGAGGGTATTTAGTCCTAAGTTCCAAGGGATAATGCTTGATGATTATTTGTGGCTTTTGCCAATAAATCACGAACTTCATCATCTGTAGTTTGAGGAAATTGCTCATACCAGAGTCCAACGCTGTAAAATGGGCTGGGCGATGTAATACAAACAACCTCGTCTACCTCGCCTGCAAAGTCTTCGCAAGTTTGGGACGCAGCAACTGGTACTGCAACTACAATCCTGGCGGGTTGGTGTTTCCGCACTGCTTGAATAGCAGCCCACATGGTTGCACCCGTTGCTAAACCATCATCTACCAAAATGATTGTCTTTCCTTGCAATTCAGGGAAAGGGCGATTTCCCCGATAAAGCTGTTCTCGTCGCTCTAATTCTTTTTGTTCTTTCGTTGCTACTGTTTCAATTGTGGCATCCGATATATTTAACTGGCGCACAATATCTTCATTAAGTATTTGTACACCACCAGAGGCGATCGCTCCCATTGCCAGCTCTTCTTGATTGGGTACACCGAGTTTGCGTACCACCAAAACATCTAAGGGCACATTTAAAGCTTTGGCAATTTCAAAGGCGACGGGTACACCACCTCTTGGCAAGGCTAGTAGTAGCACATTTGGACTATTAGCATAAGCTGCTAAATCTTGAGCTAAAAATTGACCTGCCAACCTTCGGTCTTTGAATAACATGACTCAATTATGGTTACTAATATTATTAATCGGTTATTGCCGGTGTTGTTTCTTGTGTCTTGATTCTAGAAAGCTAAAAATTCTCTGTCTTCTGACTAATGGAGCGACATCTTCAAACTCAGTATCTATCTAAAGGGGGATTTTATTTTTTATAGATATTTCTTTTAGAAAAATATTTTATAGTTGATACTTCCTATTTTAAATTGCTGTTGATAAAAATTTTAATGCATCAAGAGGATCGTTAGAATTGGTCAAATCCTGATTGCAACAATCCATCATGATTAAACACTAGTTTTAATTACCTATAGGAATGTTAAATCAATTGTGAGAAATTTTAAGTATAGCAATCCGATTTGATTTCTGAACCACTCGTAGAGGTAAGGGACTGGGGATTGGGGACTGGGGACTGGGAAGAAGGAATAAAGGTGTACTGAATTTTGTTCAAAAATCAAATATGAGCCCTATAGTTTAGGGTGGGCAATGCTCACTTTTGTATATTTCTAAATATCTTTCTCCAACTAACTCAGTAGCTTGGTGTTAACATTAATAACGCCCTTGTTAGTAAAAAATTAAAATTAATCAATATGGACTTACTTTCAGAACCATTAAGTATCGAGTATTTAAATATTGAAATTCAAGGGCTACCTAAATCATTACAAAATTCCAAAATAGTACAACTTTCGGATCTACATTTTGATGGACTACTGTTATCTGAAGATTTGCTAGCACAAGCAATTACAACTAGCAATCAATTTCAGCCAGATTTAGTTGTACTTACAGGTGACTTTGTTACCCATAGTCCCAAACCAATTTATCAACTAGCAAATCGGCTGAAAAGTTTACAAAGTCGTGCTGGGATTTATGCAGTCTTGGGAAATCACGACCTTTATTTTCCTAACTCTAAAGCAGAAATCACTAGTGCTTTAACTGCTGTAGGAATTCAAGTTCTTTGGAATCAAGTCGTTTATCCTTTAGGGCCTGGTTTAGGATTAGTAGGGCTTCCTGATTATTGGTCACCAGAGTTCAATCCTGTACCTGTGATGCATCAATTAGATGTAAACACTCCCCGGATAGTCTTATCTCACAACCCAGATAGTGCAGAAGCACTACAAAAATGGCGCGTAGATTTACAACTTTCAGGACATACCCACGGAGGACAAATAGTAATTCCCGGAGTTGGTTCTGTACCTAGTTGGATTCATGCGTCCCGTCATGAAATTCCCGAATTCCTCTGGACTTGGATACCTTTTTTAAAAGGGAAATGGCCAAGAGTGGTGAAGAATTGGCAATGGAGTCAAGGTTTACATTGGGTAGGCAAGAATAAGCTTTATGTTAATCGCGGTTTGGGAACATTTCCCCCAGGACGCTGGCATTGTCCTCCAGAAGTCACAGCGATCGCTTTAATTTAACGTGAGTTCGACAGTTAAAATTCTTATTCTGCAGGTGCGATCGCATTGCAGGTCGATGCAATTCAATTGCAGGGCGATGTATTAACATGGATACGAATAAATAAGAGTTTGAGAGAGTTTTTGTGTAAGTCCTATTTAATTTTGAATTTTGAATTTTGAATTATTCCTACACTTTATCTTTTGCTGGTGGTACAATCCCAAACTTATTTAAACCCGCATCAATTTCCTTGAGCAGTTTAAAATCCTCTGCTGGCAAGGGGTAACTGCTACTACTAAATAAACCTGCACTCACAGCAGGCTGCTTTTCTAAAAAAGAAAATGCTTGGCGAAACTGATAAGGTTCAGCTTTAATCGGTGCATCAAAATGGCAAGGAATAATCCACTCAAAGTTCCAATTCGCCACTTTATTAGCCCAGTTGATAGTTTCCTCTGGTGCGCGGTTGAGAATGAGAGTTTGTAAAATTGGTGCTACGAATAAACGACCATCCCCCCGTAGTGCATCAAATGATCGCTGCCAATCTTGTTGCCATTTGAAAGGGAACAACCCGAAATACGCTTTTTTAGAGCGTTCTGGCGCTTTGATGGCATCGCGCAATACTTGACCTAATCCAAAAACGTCCAGCGCGCCTGGTTGAAAGTACAAAGCAAATAGCGAGATGCGTTGCCATCCCTTACAGCGATTTGCCTGAGTGTCTGGGACGATTTCATAAGCACGATCTTTGGCATGGAACAGCAAAGGGTATGGATCTAATTGAACGATCGCAGGTGGCTCTTGTGGTACAGAAATTACTGAGTCTGTTACTAATAGTGTGTGCGATCGCTTGTGGAAAAATGCCACTTCCGCAAACTTACCCGGCCCTAGGTCGATGGGGCCTAGCACTGCATAGTCAAACTCTTCGGCAAAGGGTGTTTCTTTACTGTCTTCTGGGAGTGTGTGAGTACGTTTGGCGGGTAAACCAAGCCAACTTAGTGGTAGATTAAGCGGAAAACTCCACTGATTGGGAGCCACAAATACCTGTGCATTGGGAAAGCGTCTAGCAAACGGGCCAACGAATACCTTATGTTCTAGCCCAGAGATAGTTGGCAGGATAATGTATTTGACATCGCCATGTTCTGCTACTAACTCGTTGAGCAACCGGATACACTCGGTTGTTGGTGCAACGGGAGCATAGACGAACAGACCCCCGGTATCTAGCTTCACAACAGTCATGCGAATGGGCACAACAACATAGAAGATGCCTTGCAACTGATCAAAAGTCCAGACTTTATCCTTAACTACTTCTTTGCGGATTGTCCGTCGTCTGCTGTATGGGTAGAGAGGCAAAGTAAACCAGAAGAACCATGAAAAGTCCTTCGGATGACTTTGTTCGATGTTTCCTGCACGTTGATCATGAGCCACTCTGCGACCCTCCCCAAATTCCCAATGCTTCATTTGTTCTCCAGATGTTGGAGTTTAGCAAATTGTTGAGTGAATAAGGTACTTTTGCTCAAAATTTTACTTTCTCACCACTAATAGAAAGCTAGAAGTCACTATGCATCTAGGTATTTGTGTGAGCTTGATTGGTTTATTTTCTTAAGATATGGGTATTGATACCCAAGCAGTATCTTGAGAAAGATGATTCGGCTTAGTTTTTAACAGTAATATAGCTATCTAAGTTTTATTTATTTAGCGTAGTCATTTTTGCGATTATTTACCATCTTACTTAAAAATTTAGCTAATTTTTTCTTGATAACAGCTTAAAAAGTGATTGATAGGAGCCGCGGATTTGGTCAATTCCTTGATTTCAGTCTGATTCACCGTACTAATGATTTATGGAGGATTTTAATGATTCGCTTACTGGTTAACATTCTAGTCGCTGTCATCAATACAATTTACCGCGATCGCTCTTATCCTCGCTTTTATGTATTGGAAACCGTAGCACGAGTACCTTACTTCTCTTATCTTTCAGTTTTGCACCTTTATGAAACTCTGGGAATTTGGCGCAAAGCCGATTGGCTCAAAGTTCACTTCGCACAAACTTGGAATGAGTTGCATCATCTATTGATTATGGAATCTTTGGGAGGTGCGGCCTTTTGGGGCGATCGCTTTTTAGCAAAAACAGCTGCACTGATTTACTACTGGGTTATTGTGGCACTGTATATAATTTCTCCTCGTTCTGCTTATCATTTCATGGAATTGGTAGAAAATCACGCTTACAGTAGTTATGAAAAATTTCTCACGGCGCAAGAGGCCGAGTTGAAAGCACAACCTGCACCGGAGGTAGCAATACGTTACTACCGTGATGGTGATCTCTATCTGTTTGATGAATTTCAAACGGCTCATCAGCCAGCAGAACGCCGTCCTAAAATTGAAAATCTCTATGATGTCTTTGTGGCAATTCGAGATGATGAGATGGAGCATGTCAAGACGATGGGAGCTTGTCAACAAGCAAATGCTCAAATATCATTCAAGAGTCCTCATAGCCTCGAAGCTAAAAAAGCAGTTGTAGAAAAATCTGAGGTTAATAGTGGTGAGGTATCAACTGCTCAATAGTGCCCATTGCATCGCATGACGTTGATATATTTTTGGTATGGAACTAATAACAATAACCTACCCAGCAGGTAACTAGGTAGGTTATTATTTTTTTACTAAAAAAAGAGGAATTGCGCGCAGCATCTCCGACAGGAGAAGGCGATCGCCAACATCAATTTTACTTTTTTAGCCACTGAATTAAAGTTGCTCTATGTTGCTCTATTATGTAGTCATGGCAGCTTGAACTTCATCTTCTAGTTGTGCTTTAGTCTTTCTAAATTCTCTGCCTAGTTCAATTAGTTTCTGCTCACTCATATACTCAGAAATAGATTTAAATATTTCGTTTTCTTCTTCTTCTACATGATGTTTAACAGCCTTTTTCAGTTCAGTAATTTTTTTCTTGAACTCAGAGTCATTTGGTTTTAGTGACTTAATTTCTTCTAAGATAATTTTAGCTTCTTCGTGTTCTTGTTCAGCTTCTTCAATATATTTTGCAGTTCTTGGGTATTCCCGCATTGCAGGGTAGAAGACTAACTCTTCAGTTCGAGTATGTAATGTCAATGCTCTATATATTTCATTAAAGCACTCATATAATTGATTGAAATTAGCCTTTTCTGCCTCTGCAAACAGCTTTTCAACTTGGCGATGTTCCTTTTCTAACAAAGTAATTATATTTGGTGTTTGAATTTTAGTCATTTTTCTGCTCCTTCGTAGAACTCAATTTCTAAGACTAGTTTGATGTCAACTACTACCTAATCAAACTAATTAGAATTCTATGCGACTCACTCTAGAATTAGTAGAAAATTACCACTTTAATTAAGGCAGTAATTTTATGAATATTACTAATCTTTGCATGGATTAATAGATAAGAATGCTACAATTAATCAAGATTCACAAATACTAGTAAATTCATTTTATCTTAAATTTAATCTTAGCAAAATTAAATGCAAGTTGTTGCAATTGTTCAACTTAAATTTTCACGAAATTAAATTTACCAATCTTCTCTCTACAGGTAGAGACTTACTGATTACGACAAAATGTTTTTTAGACTAAAAACTAATATTGATGAGATAAATTATATCAACGGTTATTTATATTATTGTCTCTTTATGTTAACAATACTTTTGAAATACTCTAGCTTAATTCTCTAAGTAGAGGATAGACATAACTAGAAATACATATACTATGTATTACCAAGCAATAATTTTGTAAGCCCCTAGTCTTAGACCTACTAGGAGCTTTTTCTTAATTTTTATCTATCTCATTGACGGTATATATCAAAAGAGGTAGTAGCAATTTTATGGCTCTATGGGTATATCTATAATTAATTCTAATGGCAGATTGGGTAATAGCTATTGCTTTGTTAATCTCTATTCATAACTGAAAACCCTACCAATTAGGAAAAATGAACATTATTGCTTGGCTTGTTTTAGGTCTAATTGCTGGCGCGATCGCCAAAGCTATCTATCCCGGTCATCAAGGTGGTGGAATTTTAGGAACCATCATATTAGGAATCATCGGTGCTTTTGTTGGCGGTAGTTTAGGTGTATTCTTTAGTACGGGAACCTTTGCCTTAACTGCTCCTACTCTCAGTATTACTGGAATCATAGTTGCAGTTCTTGGCGCACTGGTTGCTGTTTTCTTGTGGAACTTGTTAACCCATCGCAGTGCAGCGTAATAAGTTAGCTGTTTAATCGAGTAATAATAAACCTCAGGGAACCTATTTAACTATTTTTATCCCTGATTTAAATTAAAAGAGTAGCGCTTACCTATAGTTAGGCGAGCGCTATTATTATTGTTGATAAAAAACCTCATTCAACCTCTCTACTTGGCTTCTCATCAACCTTTGCACGCTTACTAAAGCTCGATTTAACTCATAATTTCGGCAATTTGGATTCTGCAAATATGCCTGTTGTTCTTCCTCAATCATTTTCACATCTTGACGCACTAAACCATCAAGAAATTTTTGTGCTGCGCCAAATAAACTATCTTTCACAAATCGGCGAAACCACACAGGTAATTTGTGTAACCGCCAAAATGCATTTAATGATGTGAAATGAATCAAATAAGCTTTAGTTTGCGTTTCACTTACTGGACAAAGTAAACAATAAATCTTAAAATCTTGTCCCAAGGTTGAAGCCCAATGTGGATAAATATAACTTACATCCAAAGGTTCAGGATGCAAGCGCCGCAAAGCTGGGAAAAATAATTGGGAGATAGACCAAATTTTATCTATTTTATAATAACTTTGTGCTGTATAATGAGCATCTACACGATTAGCATCTTCGTCAATATCTTGCAAAGCTGCTTCCGCCCAAGCTTGTAGATCCTGATGTAAATGTCCGTGATACATATCCATCAGGTTTTCAATTAAATAAGAATAATGAGCTTGACAATTAATTACTGAAACTGTGGCAATATAATTTAGATGTTCCCATTCTGGTAAGCCAAGGGGTTCTATAGTTGGTGATTCGTTTCCCGGAAACAGCCAGATAAAACCGTCTTGTTCCTTTACGGGGTAAGTGCGAATTTTACAACTTGGTAGTTTTTGATTTTCTGCTAAGTAGGGAACCGCCGCACATTTCCCCGATGAATCGAAGCGCCAACCATGATAAGTACATTCCAATTCATGACCAGTAACTTGCCCATGACTGAGTTTAACTTGGCGGTGGGGGCAACGGTCTTCTAGGGCGTGGATTTTTCCTGTACTATCTCTGTAAAGAGCGATCGCTTCCTGCCAAAGTATCACACCCACAGGCTGATTTTTAACTTCACTACTACGAGCAACCACATACCAATGGTTCGGGTTAATACCCAATTGACGGACATCACGACTTTGCACAGATTGAGAGAGAGAGGTTATAGGCTCGCGCATTTTTAATTAAACGTTTGGTGTTTAGGTGCAATTAAAGAGATTTTATAGATACTATTTTGTTGAAATTTAAGTAATATTTTTACTATTGTTCACCTAAAAAACAATTTTACATCGCTGAAGATTAGACTATCACTTTAGGAAGCTTAAACTAACCTTGCCTACAAGCTATAAAGTATGTGTAGATAAAACAGTAACCATATTCAGGCAAAAATCTGTATGACAAACTACCAAGAAACTTTATCTAGCACTGATTTTGTTAATGAGTTAATCGTGGAGACGACAAGCATTAATCATGTGGAAATCATCGAAAATGTCATCGATAGTCTAGAACAAGATGATAGTGCAATGGTTAGCCGCACTCCAGAGGGTGGCTATCTCTGGAAGTTTAAGTACGGCAGCGTGGAAGTATTTGTTCAGCTCAATGGTACAAATGATGAAGATACGATCACAGTTTGGTCTTCGGTGCTAAAGTTACCCGCCAAAGATGAACCCAAATTGATGCGGCATTTATTAGAGATGAACTGTTCTAGCACCTTTGAAGCTCGTTTCGGTATTATTGAAAATCAGGTGGTTGTGATCTCGACACGCACCTTAGCAGAGATATCTCCAGGGGAAGTTTCCCGGTTAATTACCATTGTGGCAACGATCGCTGATAACAACGACGAAGCTTTACAATCGGAATTTGGTGCAGCTTGAGTAATTTTGAATTAAGGTGTGCTGTATTGAATGCATAGCAAGCAGGTTTGGCGACTGATTCCTTTGCTAGAAGCTGCTGGTAATTTACAAATGGCAATTGACCGCTGGTTGCTAGAACAGCACCAGTTGGGAAAACAGCCTCCAACTCTGCGGTTTTACACTTGGTCGCCACCCGCTATTTCCCTCGGTTATCATCAACGCCAATATCCTGAATATTGGCAAAATATAATTTGGCAAGGTCAAAAACTGGATGTGGTGCGGCGTCCTAGTGGTGGACGCGCAGTATTACACCAAGGTGATTTAACTTATGCTGTCGTCACATCTGGACTGAATGGTAATCGCTTCCAGGTGTACGAAAAAATTTGTGAGTTTTTAATTGAAGGATGGCGATCGCTTGGCGTTAAATTGAGCTATGGTACAACTGGGCGAGGCTATATCCATAATCCTAACTGTTTTGGCACTTCCACAGGCGCAGATTTAGTTTTGTCAAATGGAGCCAAATTCATTGGTAGCGCCCAAATGCGGCGAAGTGGGACAATTTTGCAGCATGGTTCCATCCGCTTGCAGCCCGATACAGAACTGTTCGCTAGGGTATTCGGTGCAGAAAGTTTTCCCAACCTCCAACTAGCCCAAAACCTAAGTGTAGAAGAAATTATTACTGCTTTGGTTATTGCTGCTAGTAATTGTTTTGCTATGCAGATAGAAATGCAACCCTTATCACAGTCTGAATGGGATGAAATTTTAGCCCAGCCTATTCTTGAGTGTTGAGAACTGGTGCTTCTTTCAAATAACCTGCGGCGACACAATCATCAATCAATTGCAAAACAAACGGCCAAAGTTCCGGCGCACCAGTCTCTACAGGTGCTACCCGCTTCATCACTTGATCGCGTCTAATACCATGAATCCGCCAAGTTCCGCCTTGAGTTTGCTGGTTGTGCAGTAGAGGTTGTATCCGATCTAAAGCTGCGGCGAATTTAGCAGTGGGTGTTTCTCCTACTTCAAACTCATCCCAAAGTGAACGCAATTCTCTACCCTGATCCTCTGGCAAAATTCCAAATAGTCGTGATGCTGCTTGTAATTCCTTTTCTGCCTTACTGCAATTTGCCTGGACATCGTAGCAAAAGGTATCACCTGCATCAATTTCTACTAAATCGTGAATCAGTAGCATTTTGATCGCACGGAATATATCAACTCCTTCCGGGGCATATTCTGATAGTGCGATCGCCATTATCGCCAAATGCCACGAATGTTCAGCACTATTTTCTCGCCGCGATCCATCCATCAGCAAGGTTTGGCGCAGTATATGCTTGAGGCGATCAATTTCAATGATGAATTGGATTTGTTGAGTCAGCTGGTTGCTTTGCACGGGTATTTTTTAATTACTACCTTACTCAGCTTAACGGTTTGACAATTTTCTTTTCTACCTGCCACCACTCTTTAGCTGCGGATTAATGATAATGATGCTAATAAACAGTGGCGAATCATTTACCGGATTGACCCAGATGCAATTGTTATATTAGATGTCTTTAACAAGACCACTCAGAAAACGCCCAAACGAGTGATTCAAAACTGTCAAAAACGTTTGAGCTTATATGACAAAATCTCTAAGGAGAGCTAATTTTTACAAGAACGAACAACTGAATTATGGATATAACTAAACGTCAACGTCTGGAAGCAGCAGGTTGGCGTGTGGGAGATGCAGCAGACTTTTTAGAACTTTCACCTGAGGAGGTAGCTTTCATTGAAATGAAGCTATCTTTGAGCAGATATTTAAAGCAATTGCGCGTCAAAAACAACCTCACTCAAACAGATTTGGCTAAGAAAATCAACTCCAGTCAGTCGCGGGTGGCAAAAATGGAAACGGGTGATGCGTCAGTTTCTCTAGATTTGATAGTTCGGACTATTTTAGCTGTAGGTGGAACTCGTGAGGATGTGGCGATCGCCATTGCTTCTTCCCAAAGCTAACTGTATAACAACCGCCAACACACGCTGATACATACTGTTAATTATCGGCGTACATCGGCGGTTTAAAATTTAATTAACAGTTGACTTAGCAATTGTTGCCAACTGCAACCCAGGCGGATAATTACCATCTTCTTTGATGCGCTTAATTTCTGCATCGCTGATCCGCCAATTTAACTTTTGTGCGATCGCCCGCACAATATCTCCCCGATCAATTACACCAGCGACAGCACCTGCTGGCGAAAGTACAGTGATCCGGGGTAATTGTTCATTGTCTAGCTTGTTAATCACCTCCACCAAGGAAGTTGATTCAGTAACCGTAGGTATTTCTGTTAGAGGATGCACAATACTTTGTAAAGTTTGGCTTTCCCATTCACTTCTTTCTACTAAGCGTAAATCATCAATGGAAACCATGCCGCGATAACGTCCATCAGATGCGGCAAAATAAAACTCTGGGGCGGCGCTGTTTAATAGATACGCGTCGGCAAAAGAACGCAAAGTCTGGTCAGCATCAACTACCCGAAAGTCACGAGTCATAGCATCGGTAGCTGCTACCTTCAACAAGGTTTCTTGTAATGTAGTTACGCGGTCATAGCTGTTGGCGTTGCGGATACCAAACCAACCCAACAACACAATCCATAAACCTAGCGCTAATTCTCTAGTAAGAAAATCAATTGCAAATCCCAAGGCGATCGCACTGTAACCTAAAAATTGTCCTGCTTTTGCTGCCCAGTGTACAGCTTGAAAGCGGTTACCTGTGACTTGCCATAATGCTGCCTTCAACACTTGTCCCCCATCCAAAGGTAAGCCGGGAATCAGGTTAAATAGCGCCAAAACTAAATTAATTCTTGCCAAATCTCCTACCATTACACTCAATCGACTGGTATCAGGCACAACATAAGCCACAACACGCAGCAGAACAAACAAGGCAATACTAACTAAAGGCCCTGCGATCGCCACTTGAAATGCTTTGCCTGGAGTTTTGGATTCTTCTTCTATAGCAGCAATGCCACCAAATAAAAATAGGGTAATCGAATTAACTTTAATGCCTTGCGATCGCGCTACCAAACTGTGGCCTAATTCATGCAATAACACTGAACCAAATAGCAGCAGTGCCATTACTATTCCTGCACTCCAAGCTATGGCACTTCCCCATTCCTGGTAGGCTACCCCAAAATTAAGGGTTGCCAACCCTAAAATCACGAACCACAAAGGATCTAAAAACAGTGGAATTCCAAATAAAGAACCGATTCTCCAATTTGTTTGCATAAGATTGTCCTAAAACTAGATATTTGCAGTAAAGAATGATAAATTTAATACAAGTATGCTTTTATACTATGTAATTTGCCATCTGATAAAAGCAAAGAGTACTCAGATAAGAAACAATGCTTAAGGTCACGACTTCGCTCTACAATGATGGCGATGCTCTAATTTCTAGAATAGACAACTAATTCTATTTAATCACTTTGGGAAAATAAAATTTTTGTTCACCAACAACTACTGATTTAAACATAAAGTATTTGTACCCTAATTTTAATCTTGGATATTACCTCTATTGGCAGTATTAGGCTATCACTTACGGTGTAAATTTTAATAGAAGTCACAAAGACGCAATCTATTAAAAACTGCTATAACATCCATTTATCAATCATAGCAATTACTCTAATGCTTATAACATCATAATATTTTTACACTGTTAGTACCTATCTCCTGAGTTCAATCTTCTTGCCATACACCCACCATTTTTTGTTAACTCTGTATAACTCAATTAGAGAAGGAGTTACAAATTTATAATAGTTTCTAAAATGCTTAACTACTGTAAAACAGAGATTCGGTTATCTTTAGCTTTAGACATTTTTTGACACTTTATTGACTATATAAATAATATGATTTTCCAAGCTTTTTACATGAAAAATCTTGATGAAATAGACACTCTAAAACTTCCTTCTGCTGAAATACAAGTTCGCAGTATTGCAAGAAATATTTCATTAATTTCAACTTTTATCGTGTATGCAATCTTCTTGCCACTGTTGATGATTTTTTATGACTGTTGCGAACTTAGTAAAGAAAATGTATAAATTTTTATTTTTACTTTTTTTTCAAACAAATTTGCTGGTTCTGTTATAAAATAGTTTACTTAGTCTGTATTTTGCTGATAAATTGATTAATTAAATACCAATGTTTTAAGTTTACCTAAGTAAATTCGCTTAATTCAACAAAATATTTAAGCTTATATCAATTCTCAAAAATTTTGCTAAACATTTATCTGTGCGTCTTTCTCTGCCAAAGATACTATCGCGTAGCTTTCTTAGCTGTAGGGATACGAGTACTTAGCGAGATAACGCAGTCGCCTGGGTTAGGTTAACCCTTTCTGTTTTATATATAGTGTCGATACTGAAAACTGGGGCTTGAACTGCTAATAAAATTGATGGCATTACGGTTCTTTCTGCTGCAAGCACAAATCTATTTAGCTATGAAGAAGCAATAAGTCACTTCTCTATAACTATGTAACTATTTTGCGTATGGATTCGCTAAATTCTGCCTTCAAGGGGTTGCTAATTATTCCCCTTTCGGTTAGACGATTGCGTAGCGCGCCCTACTGCCCAACCGCACTCCGTCCGGTTGCCTCAAAGCAAAGCTTTGAGGAAGCCTGTTCTAAAATAGCAGGCTTGGCAGTATACGGGCGATCGCACATAGAGTTGATTGCACTTGCTGGAGAAAGAACCGGAATCAGTGTTTAGAGTAATTGATTTAACGAGACTATAAATTCAATGTCTCTGTTTGATCAACACTACAAACGACCGATGTTAGTTAAACCTAAAACAATACCAACGCCGATAACATGACCGAAAGCCATCGCAGCGATGAATGTCGGAACACTGACAGGTAGGACAGGCAGCTTAGGCCCTACTTGGGGATATTCAATTCTAGTAGACAGTAAAAGAACTACTATGCAACTGATGCTGATAATAATTGCTACTGTAGGATTCCACGCAGGTGTTGGTGGAACAGTTGGGGTAGCTGCTTGTGCTGCTAGTAAGATTGATGAAATCAAGCTTTTGCCTCCTGAATAGGAAAATAATGTAGACCATCAAAATTATAAAATTTATTAGGAAAGAACCAGAAAATATTGCAAAAATATAGACCTTTATTAGGTATTTATCTTGGATAACTCAATTGCTATGCGAGTGAAAATTTGCGGAATTACTCAACCACACCAGTCTGTAGCGATCGCCTCTCAGGGCGCAACAGCCTTAGGATTTATTTGTGTGCCTACTTCACCCCGCTACGTTAACGTACAGCAAATTCGCGCAGCAGTAGCACCATTACCACAAAACATTGACAAAATTGGGGTGTTTGCCAACACTAGTATTCCAGAAATTGTCCAGATAGTTGTTGAGTCTGGTTTGACTAGTGTTCAATTGCATGGAGATGAACCCCCAGAATTTTGTGAGCAATTGCGTAAATCTCTACCCCAGGTAGAAATTATCAAAGCTTTCAGGATTCTTAATCTTGACCATCTTAAGCGAGTAGATAAGTACACCGATTATGTAGATACTTTGTTACTTGATGCCTATCATCCTCAGCATTTAGGTGGTACGGGTCAGACCCTAGACTGGAGTATGCTACAAAAATTTAGCCCAAGTTGCCCTTGGTTTTTAGCAGGGGGACTAACGCCAGATAACATTTTAGAAGCCCTAAGTCAGGTTAAACCCAACGGCATTGATTTATCTAGTGGTGTAGAACGGCAACCAGGAGATAAGGATTTAGATAAGACAGCACTACTGTTTGCAAAGCTAAAGGATGAAGCATGAAATTTTTCATCTTCACCCTTCACACTTCATCCTTTAAAAAAACGCTGGTTGGTGACGAATCAAATTAAAGAATTCTTCACGAGTTTTGTGCTCATCTTGGAACACACCAACCATCGCGCTGGTGACAGTCCAAGAACCGGGTTTTTGCACGCCCCGCATCACCATGCACATATGACTAGCTTCCATGACTACAGCGACACCTTGAGGTTCTAGGATGGTTTGAATCGCTTCGGCAATTTGGCGGGTTAGCCTTTCTTGTACTTGCAGGCGGCGGGAATACATTTCCACAATCCGGGCTAGCTTACTTAGTCCCACTACTTTTTGGTTGGGGATATAAGCAACGTGCGCTCTGCCCATAAAAGGTAACATATGGTGTTCGCACAGGCTAAAGAAATTAATATCTCTAACTAAAACCATCTCGTTATGACCTTCATCAAAGATGGCTCCATTTACGAGTTCTTCTAGGGATTGATCGTAGCCACTAGTAAGAAACCGCATTGCTTCTGCTACCCGCTTAGGCGTTTTCAGGAGTCCCTCGCGTTCGGGGTCTTCTCCTACACCCAGGAGTATTTGTCGCACGGCTGCCGTCATTTGCTCCATCTCTTCCTCTCCAGGTGGATGCAAATTCGGTTCCCGACCGTCGTGAGTATTACGATCTGGTCTGGGAGTGATGGCATCTGCCAAGTCGGGAATTAAAGGAGATTGAGAACGATTAGAACCGTTGGGACTCGCGATAGTCATGATATCAATCTTAGTTATGGTTGGAATTTAGATCAGGCAATCAGCAATGATTTATAAGTTGTTAGTGTTGAATGTTGCATTCTGCATGAAAAACTCAACACCGGAGGCGGGTCTGCTGGTGGCTCCGCTTTCAATTTAAAGTTCAAAACTTACAAAACGCCGGCGTTGGACATCAAGGTCAATTCATGAACAACTGCCTGTTGTGGTAACTGGACAGTGTAAAGAATCGATTGAGCAACAATTTCTGGCGTTAACATCTTTGAACGGTCAAAGTTGGCATGGACTGTTTCTGTGTCCCAAAGTTCGGTATTGACAGCCCCAGGACAAATAGCGGTAACGCGAATGCCATGAGCGCTTTCTTCTTGTGCCAAGGTTTGAGACAGGGAAATCAGACCAGCTTTGCTGACGTTGTATGCACCCCAATTGGCAAAGGCTTGCTTACCGGCAATAGAGGCGACGTTGATAATTGTGCCACTACCTTGAGCGCGCATACTTGGCAAAATCCCCAGAATGCACTGAAACACGCTGGTGAGATTTAAATTCATCACTTGTTGCCAGTCTTCTAAGGAAGTTTCACTTAAATTGGCTGTGTACGCCATACCAGCATTGTTGATGAGAATGTCTATATCGCCAAAGTCATGGGCGATCGCTTGTATCTGTTCTTTTACTTGCCAGACACAAGCTAGATCCACAGCATAACCTTTCGCTTCCACTCCTGTCTGCCGTGCTGCTACTGCAACCGCCTCCAACTTCTCAAGGGAACGGCTAACTAAGGCGACATCTATGCCCGCTTTTGCAAACGCCAAAGCAGTTGCTTTCCCAATTCCACTACTTGCCCCAGTAATTAAGGCGCGTCGTTTCGGCTCAACGCTCATGCTATCTCCAGATTTGTTGGCGGTTCTGCAAGCTTATTGCTACTCCATTATTTAAATCTCTCGGTATGCATAGATTAAAAAAATCTAAAGAATAGATTAAAAAAATCTAAAAATCCGATGATTTTTTTGACCACTGTATATACTACAGTGTCAGAATGGGTATATTGTCCTTTAAGAATTTTCCCAGAGAAGACAAAAAATCTATGCTTGGGATATGAATTTGTACACTCAAAATTAATTACCAAATAATAAACAAACCAACCATCTTGAGTTGATTTGTCCAAATGCAAACGCCTATGACTGAGAAGATTGTTAAAAATCTTTAAGCGTCATAGGCAATTATAGCATTGCTGCCATGCTAATCAATCATCTGAGGGTTTTTAATGGGCAACTTCAGTAAAAATCCCAATTTTGCGGAATTTTTCATAGCGCAGTTGGCGTCGTTCTGAAGCGGTTAAACGATTGAGTTCGTCTAAAGTATCCAACAGTGCTTGTTTGAGAGTTGTAGCGGCTTGCAGAGGATCGGCATGAGCGCCACCAATCGGTTCAGGTAATATATGGTCAATAATGCCTAAGTTTTTGAGGTCGTGGGAAATAATTTTGAGAGCAACAGCGGCTTGGGGAGCCTTACTCGCATCTTTCCACAAAATAGCGGCACAAGCTTCTGGAGTGGCAACTGTATAAACAGCGTGTTCAAACATCATGAGGCGATCGCCTACGCCAATACCTAATGCACCGCCAGAACCACCTTCACCGATAACCGTGCAAATAATTGGCACATCCAGGCAGAACATTTCCCGTAGATTATAGGCGATCGCTTCCCCAGCGCCTTGTCGTTCGGCTACCACTGTAGGCAAAGCTCCCGGCGTGTCAATAAAAGTCAAAATTGGCATCCCGAACTTATTGGCATGTTCCATCAGCCGCATTGCTTTGCGATAACCGCCAGGAGTAGCCATACCAAAGTTCCGGGCAATATTATCTTTTGTATCGCGCCCTTTTTGATGACCCAACATCACTACAGGTTGCCCACTCAAACGAGCAACACCACCGATTAAAGCTGGATCGTCGCCACCACAGCGATCGCCATGCAACTCCATCCATTCATCACTAATTGCCTGAATGTAATCTAGAGTACTGGGGCGGCGGGGATGACGAGCAACCTGTAGTCGCTGGGACGGAGATAGACTACTAAAAATTTCCTCACGCAGTTGCATAGCACGTGCTTCTAGTTGGCGTATTTGACCAGAAACATCGACGTTATTTTCTTCTGCAAGTTGCCGAATCTGTTCAATTCGGGTTGCAAGTTCTGCTAGCGGCTTTTCAAAATCTAACAGTAGCGGTTTACGCTCGGTAGTTGCCATAGTTAGGTATTAGGGATTGGGGATTAGGGATTGGGTGTTGGGTATTGGGGATTGGGTATTGGGGATTGGGGATTAGAGACATTTCCCAGTCCCCAGCCCCCAGCCCCCAACCACCAGTCCCCAGTCGCTATACCAGCAGCGGTCTAAATCCATGTTTTACTGATACCTGACCAATCTGCTCCATTTTGTCTACGGTAATCTGATTGCGCCCCCAAGAAAAGTTCGTGTATAACTTCTCAAATTCCAAGAGCATTGATTCCGCAAAACAAGCAAACAGCTGGCGTGCTGGCACTTCCATATTGACAATTTTCATAATTTTCCAGTCAATATCCAGAGAATGCTCTACAATTCCACCATTTAGCACATATACCCCAGGATGCTGAATTTTTGTCCCTAAATTTTTAGGATAGCCACCATCAATCAGCAGACTGGGTTGCTTCAAAACAGTGGGGTCTATTTCCACGCCTTTAGGCATACTAGCAACCCAAACTATAATGTCAGCTTGGGGTAGTGCTTCCTCTAAAGCCATGATTTTGCCCCGCCCCAGTTCAGCTTGTAAGTGTTGGAGACGTTCTTGGTTACGGGCTATTAACAGTAGTTCTTTGACATCTGTTTTCGCATCTAGCCAGCGTGTAACTGCACTGCCAATATCTCCAGTCGCACCACATACAGCTACAGTCGCGCTTTTGAGATCGATTCCTAATTGTTTCGACGCTTGTTCCACCTGCCGACAAATAATATAGGCAGTGTGAGTATTTCCTGTAGTGAAGCGTTCAAACTCTAGTTTGATATTGCGGACTTGGCTAAACTGCTCCAAATTAAAGTTTTCAAAAATAATGGAGGAAAATCCGCCTAAAGCTGTGATATTGATGCCATGCTTTTGAGCATGAGCCATAGCGTTAAGAATTTTGCGCGTTGCTGCCTTAATGCGCCGATTTGCCAGCATCTCAGGCAAGAAGCAAGATTCTACATACCGTCCCTCAATTTTTTGTCCAGTTACACTAGTGACGGTAATGTTATCGACAATTTGCGGTGGGGCGCTGCACCAAAAATCTAGCCCTTGATCGGCATATTCTGGGTATCCCAAGTCTTGAGCTACGGCTTGAGCGTGTTCCAAACTAGTCAGATGTCCAATTAGACCAAACATGTAGTGATATATTAAGCGTGTGCTGCGTCGAAAGCGTGGAATAGTGGGTTAAGAGACAATAACTAACTCTTAAAAATACTACACAAAGCGTAAGATATATCCAAGAATCAAGGATAAAGGATGAAGTTGTTCATCCTTGGTTAGATTTTTCACCTGTTGGTTTGTTATCGTTCATCCTTCATTCTTTACCCTTGATACTTTTTTAAGCGGCTGTCAGTCCGTAGGCTGATAAGCGCATAATGTCGCGGGTACTGAATCCTATATTACTTAGTGCTTCACCGTACTGAATCATGAAGTCTTCTACCAAAGCATCTTTTTCCATTGCCAAGATTTGGGCATCATCTGCTACTTGATTGAGCATTTTCCAAACAATGGGAAGGTTTTGACGGTTTGCTTCTTCTAGTTCAGTCTTAGATTCGATGAAATGTTCTTTCAACCAAACTTCTCCAAAGTTGAGGTGGCTATATTCATCTTTTACTACTCCCTCTGTTATTTTGCGGGCAAAATCATCAGCAACCGGGATGTAGATGTTGTATGCTGCTATGGCAAAACATTCAATAATTAATGATTGAATTAGCAAGCAAGTAACCACCTTGCCCTCTGCTGCTGCTTTTTGAAAATTTCCGTGCAATCCAGAGAAGAAATCTTTAGCAAATTGCAGATCCGGCGTTACCTGCAAATTTCGCCCACAAGCTTCAAATCCTTTCTTGTGACGGCTTTCCATCTTTGATAGACGAATCAGTTGCTCTTGATGTTCCGGCAGCAGTTCAGCCAGTTTGATGTAATTATCGTAAGCTTCTTGTTCACCTTCAATCACAATCGCATTAATGCGGCTGTAGGCATCTTTGTATGTTTCGCTGTGAAAATCAATTTCGGATTGATCTGTAAGCTGCTGCATGTTATGTTTACCCCTGTAAACGTGAATCATTTGATACCAAAATTAAATTTACCCTATGAATTTAGGGTAACAATCACTGTGATTTAATTTAACTTAACAAGTCACTATGTTTATAGATTAGCTGTTGCTGGGGACGCTGCTCTAATATTAGAAACACAAATGCTTCAAAGCAAAATTCATGTCTAAACCACAGTGGAGTCTGAAATCTGCCGATTTTGTGAGCCTAGTAGTACTACTGCTGGGCGCTTTGATCGTGTTACTGCCGCTGTTTGTGGTCTTCCTGACATCTTTTGCACCTGCGGGGGCAAATGCGGAAGTTTTATCCGAAAATAACTGGACTTTAGCTAATTACCGCGATGCATGGCAGCGAGGTAAATTTTTGTTGGCGTTTGCTAATTCTACCTTGGTTGCGATCGCAGTGACGGCGTTTCAGATTATGACTTCGGCATTGGCAGGTTATGCCCTAGCACGATTGAAATTTCGAGGCAGGCAAGCACTGCTATTAATTGTCTTAGCTACTTTGGTGATTCCTTTCCAGTTATTGGTGATTCCCATCTTTTTGGTTTTGAAGTGGGGAAATTTGATCAATACCTACGGGGCACTAATTCTACCAACGGCTGTGAATGGCTTTGGTATTTTCTTGTTACGTCAATATTTCCAGACAATTCCCGTGGAGTTGGAGGAAGCAGCAGCCATAGACGGGGCAAATCGACTGCAAGTTTTATGGCAAGTGATGTTACCTTTAGCCCGTCCAGCTTTGGTGACGCTGTTTTTGTTCACATTTATCGCTGAATGGAACGATTTATTTAAGCCTTTAGTGTTTACAACACGACCAGAATTAAGGACTGTGCAACTGGCATTGGCAGAGTTTCAAGAGCAATTTACCAATAATTGGCCCTTGATGATGGCAGCAGTGACAATCGCAACAGTTCCAGTGATGATTTTATTTATCATCGGTCAACGGCAGTTTATTCAGGGTATTGCCACAACCGGGATTAAGAATTAAAGAAGTTGATTTAAAGAGGAGGCAGAGGGCACAGAGGCACAGGAGAATGATTAGTAGCTAGCTTTTAGAAAATTTGTATAAATCTGATGCATCGTAATTACGAATTACGAATTACAAATTAATTCCGCCGCCAAATTTTAATTGCCCCATCATTACTACTGCTAATGATATTTTGACCATCTGGACTAATTGCTAGAGAATGAATTAAATCTAAATGTCCAGTTAATGTATCAAGCAGTTGTCCATTGCCCATATCCCATAACTTGATAGTTTTGTCTCGACTACCACTTACCACAAGATTACTTTGAGGGCTAATGGCAACGGTAGTCACCCAATCAGTATGCCCAGTTAAGCTACGAATTAATGTGCCACTTTCTATATGCCAAATTTGAATTGTCTTGTCCCGACTAGCACTAACTAAAGTTTGACCATCTGGACTAATAGCTACACCATAAACCCAATCTAAATGCCCAGTGAATGTGTGGATTAGTCTGCCATTTAGTAGGTTCCAAACTTTAATTGTGTTGTCCCAACTGCCGCTAGCGAGTGTTTGAGCATTGGGGCTGATGGCAAGAGTGGTAACTGAGTTAGAATGCCCGTCTATATTGCGTAGGAGTTGCCCAGTGACGAGATTCCAAACTTTGATTGTGTTATCACGACTGCCACTAACTAGAGTTTGACTATCTGGACTAATTGCGATCGCATTTACTCTGTCAGCGTGGCCTTTGAGGTTGCGAATTTGTTTACCGCTACCCCAATCCCATATTCTGATGATTTTGTCTAAACTACCACTGGCTAGTGTCTGACCATCTCGGCTTAAGGCGACGCAAGTAAACCAAGTAGCCCCATTTTTAAAAAATCCTGACTGAGAAGTTAAAGTGTTCTTGAGGCTGCCACTGCCTAAATGCCACAGTTTAATAGTGTTATCATCACTGCCACTAGCTAGTGTCTGACCATCTGGACTCATTGCAACGGAACGCACAGAAGCTACATGACCTGTGAGAGTATTGATACATCGCCATTTTTGGGCTATTAGTGGTGTTGTTTGGTTACTAATAATTGTTGAGGGAATTTCAGCCGATGCAGCTGTGGTGTTGCTATTTAAATCTTTTAGCACCTGGTCGGCAGATTGGTAGCGATCGCCTACTCGGTCTTTGAGTAACTTATCTAAAATTGCCCCTAGCTGGTTACTAATCGTTACACCTTGAGACAACAGATGTTCTCGCCATAACCAGCGCGACTCCCAAGCGTTGTACAGGCTTGAGGGATAGATTCCTGTCATCAGATGTACGCAAGTTACACCTAAGGCGTAAAGATCGCTAGCTGGGTACGCTTCGCCAAAACGGAGTTGTTCATCTGGGGCATATCCTGGCGTACCTGCCATTGTTCCCCGCGCCCCACTGATCATAGTGCCACTTGCCTGTTTGGAGATGCCAAAATCAATTAATACAAGAGCGCGATCGCTTTGGCGGCGCATAATATTTTCTGGTTTGATATCCCGGTGAATTACTCCATGTTTATGAATGAACTTCAGCACTGACAATAAATCAGCCAACAACTGCCAAATTAGACTTTCTTGAAAAACTCCATAGCGTTCCAATTCTGTTAATAAATTCTCTCCATCGACAAATTCTTGTACCAGATACAGCCGTTTGTCTTGTTCAAAATAAGCAAGCATATTGGGAATGCGATCGTGCTTCCCTAGTTCGTATAGCCGAATTGCCTCTTGATTAAACAGTTCAATTGCCTTATTTAGTGCTTGTGAATTTCCTTGAATTTCTGGCGACGGTAAAAATTGTTTAATCACACAGACTTCTTGCAATCTGTCTTGATCTACTGCGCGATATGTTTTCCCAAATCCACCCGCACCCAGTTGAGCCATAGCACGATATCTTTGCCTCAGTAGTAGCCTTGAACCACAATTGAGGCAGAAATTTCCATCAACAGGATTTTCGGGTTTGTGGCAATCAGGATTGAGGCAATAGCTCATACTTCAGGAGGTAATTGGGGAATGGATTACTTATGAAGCCTCTATTAAACTGCTAAACATTAGCAATATTTTGATAATAACCCAGTTTAGGCATCCTTTTATACGTTTCCTCCAGCTAATAAACCAATTACTATTAACAGCCATAAAATCACACCAAAGACAATCCAGGCAATTTCTCTGCCTGTAAAAAATTCTCTAATTGGTAGATTCGGCTGTTGCTGTCCCCAATAATAATTAAGTGCCTTCACAACAGTTAATAAAGGAATAAATGAAAATATACTGATCAGCCACAAGGGATCTGCTAATCTTGACAGGACAATAAATATCCAATAAAAAAGCGTTACTCTAAAAGGTGAATGCTTAATTCTATATCCTTGCTCTTCTGCTAAAGCAAAAACTTTTTGGCACAAACTGTACAAATAAAACGGTAAAAACAAGGAACGGAACCAAGGTCTAATTTTTAAATTTTCTCGTTCTTTAATAAATTTCCAATGCTTGTGCGCCCAAGCCAGCTGATAAACTCCTCCAGTAAAAATATACAAAGTGCAAAATTTCCATATCGGCATTACATTAGAAAATGTAGTTTGATTCATGGGTTTTAATATACTATTATTATTTTTTGAGTCAATTTATCTTAATAGCCAAAGGTAACTCCACACTTGTTTATCTGCTAATGTTGAGAGTTTCCGCTAAATTAAAGTCAGTATTTACTAATTTTCTATACTTTAATTAGTTTCCTGAATTTGCAGGCGAATAGTGTGTTCAATAGTGCCACTAAGTTGTAATTCCATAATTTCACCACCAAGAGGTTCTATGCAGGTGAGAAGCGATCGCAGGCTTGGTGTACTTGCACCTGTATCTACATACAATCGATCTGCTAAATTGCTGATGCGCTTCCAAGTCATGTACAACTTGGCAATTGTTTGTTCCATTTGAGATGCTTGATTTACCAAGTCAGCAGCGATGGTTAAACAACCAATTCTCTGGGCTTCTTCTAAGGCTGTTTCAATGTCAACATTTGCTTGATTCAACGCTTGGACTTGGGCAGCAGATTTGAGATATTTTGCTAGGTAACGCGCCTCTGTAGTTACTTGTTTGAGGGTATCAACATCGGGGTTTGCAGCAATTTCTTTTTGTAAGTATTTTTGGTGTGGTTCTGGCAGTTTCTCCAATTCCTTCACCAGTGGGGCGATGTAGCGTGGGGAAAGGGTGTTATCTGCTGCTTTTACTTTTACTGGTTCCGGTAGCAAATCCGAAGACATTGCTGTCCATTCGTCGGTGAGTTGACGTACTTCACGCCTAGTGATGCGATCGCCTTTTTGCGCGGCTTCACTCACCATCTGTTGCACTTCTGGGGAAGCTTTTGCAGTTTCTACAAAAGCCCGTTTGCTAAAGTTATTTACTGCTGCTGGCTCAAGTTTGCCTTCTTCTAAGAGAGTATCAGCACTGTTAGCTAATTGAATCCAGGCATAAGCTTGACTTTTGCTGATTTCGCGTTCTTTCAGCCAGCGTAGAAAACCAGCACCCCGACTATCACCGCCTATTTTCTCGCGATCGCGGATAGCCCGTAAAATTCGCCCCCGCCAGATTTCGGTTTGTAAATCAAAGCGATCGCATACCTGCCAAGCCACATCCAGCTGCTGTTGAAAATCTGACTCTGGTATCTGTTCGTCTTCTGGATCGGGCAGTTCAAAGGTAAGATCCGCTGGCTGTTGCAAAGCAGCAGCAAGGTCGTTGATAGATTCGTTATATTGCACGACTGGTAGCAGAGTAGTGTATGCGTCGGCTTATTATGCCACAATCTGGTGTGACTAACACCAGTGATTTTTTAGCGTACACCACTAGCTAAAATTCCTAAAATTTTATTAACATCTCTAAGATAATATTCACTTAAGTCGATGTGGATAGCTTGATTTTCTAATTTCAAAAATTGCCAAATGCTTCCAGTCGTAACAGTTCCATAAATTGCCAAGTTTTCATTACCTGTTCGTTCATTAAATATTTTGGCAGCTAACATTTCTGCCACACATTGTCCTAAACCCGCTGGAATATTTTCTTTTTTCGCTTCTACAATAATAATCACTGGTGCTGTGATAATTAATTTTTCTGGAGAACGGGTAATAATAAAATCACAAATTCCATTTAATCCTTGTGTAGCATCAACATTAAATTCTACACCAGAAAACAAATTTATTTGGTCATTTAGTTGTCGCCTTAAGTCTAGCAAAATTGGAGAAATAATCATCTCTGACCGAGCTTTTTCACTATTGCTAGCAATAGCTATAGGAACATTATATTGCAGAACTTCTTTTAGTAAATGGCTGCATTCTAAATCGGGTGTATTAGCAAAAATATCAATTTCTTCAATAGTATTTATTTGAAAACTCTGTTTAACTTTCTCTAAAGTAAAATCACTATATGCCATATCATTTCTATGAATATGAGCAAGTTGCCTCAAGAGTCGTTCGACATTGCAATCTGAATGATCGGTACAGAGACTTACTAGGGAATTACAGATTTATCCCTAATTCTCATTTTAGAGCGTCTAGATATTGTGGCGATCGCTACTTTGAAAAGTTTCTTGATGTCTATCGGCCTTATCGTCGGTAGCCTTTCGAGCGGGTATTATAGCCATAATGGTCAAATCTTTAACTTGCATAGAGTTAATAAATAACCCAAATACACCATATATTGTGGCATTTAGCAAGGCGATCGCTCAATCTGTACAGTTTAATAACTTGATACTTGCTTGAACACTGTAATTTAAAGATTCTGTAAACTTCTTAAAACCTGAGTAAGCTCAAAACCGCTAGAGATATATTAACTCGTAGGTAAGGTGTTAAGCATTTAATTTGCACATTGAGGCCGCAGGGGGCAGGGGGCAGGGAGCAAGGGAGAGGGTTTGCAGCTTATAAATCGCCAATATTTATCCTTCGTGCCACACAAATTAATATGTGGCAACAAAAGAATTGGTATTATCCCTATTATTGGTCAGCTTTCATTTCACAAGGAAAATGGCGGTAAATACGAAGTTGCCATTAAAGATAGTAATTAACGCATAAAGAGGTGGCAAAATCACTGAATATATATAAAACCCAACTAATCTATTCTTCATCTCCCTATCACTCTTAGGGATTGGGGAATAACCTAAGTCTGTAAAACGCCATTATTCGCCAGAATACTTAACTCTGATTGTAGGAGAAATCATTTAATGACTAAAAAGCCTATTTACAAGCAACCTTTCGCTCTCGTTTTCGCTGGAATTCTTGGTGCTGTAACTTTAGGCAGTTGGTTATCTGTTCAAGCACAAGCACAGACAGAATCACAACCAAGCACCCCACCAAAATTCACGAACTTCCAAAAAGCAGGCCAAGTGAAACTGCCAGGAGGTGGGAAGCCTTTTAAGCCTGAGGGACTAAGACAATCTGAAAAACCAACTGGAGGTAGGCGGGGAATTCCTGATGGTATCGACGATCGCACACCCATGCTCAGTCGGCAATATCCTTGGTCAACTATTGGTCGAGTGCAAGGAACAACAACTGATGCCAAAAGTTACCATTGCACAGGAACTTTAATTGCTGACGATATAGTTTTGACCAATGCTCATTGCGTAATTGACCCGGAGACTCATCAATTAAGTAAAAAAATTCAGTTTCTACCAAATGTCATCAATGGTGTTGTGAGCAATGAAAGAGATGTAGCCTCAGCAGAGCAAGTCATTTATGGTACGGACTTTACAGGTGACAGCACTACAGATCAGATTAACGACTGGGCAATTATAAAAATTGATAAGCCTCTCGGTCGCAAATACGGTTATTTAGGATGGAAATCTCTACCCGCCTCAGCTTTTACTGAAAACCAGAAAAAATTATTCTTTGTAGGCTACTCTGGCGATTACCCTGATCCCAAGAAAAAAGACTATGAATTCCTTGATGCTGGTCAAGGATGGACTGCGGGATTCCAAGCGGGATGTAGCATTGTTGGGGAAGAGCAAGAAGTACTACTCCATGATTGTGATACTGCCGGTGGTTCTTCTGGCGGGCCACTTATCGGTTTGATTGATGGTGAGCCATACATTGTTGCCCTGAACAATGCTGAAATTAAAGATAAGAAATCTCACCAAGATATCATCAACCTAGCAGTAAAAATTGATTTCTTGGATAAGTTGGCTGGCGGAAATTAATATAAATTTTTCTGTTTCTGGCACTTGCGGTAAAAGGCTAATCTCTAGCTCAAAATAGGTTAGATGTCTGCTTGCGAAACCCGACCAAGATTTAATAGAGTCGGGTTTCCTTGCGTCAACCAAACCTACTTTTGGTTCTTGTTTCTATAGCGAAGTGAACCGTATTGAGATATATAAATTAAACTAAAAAGTAAGGCACAACCTATTTCTTTTTTGTTGATCCAAGTTGAGTAATTACGTCAAGCATTTGCTGAGTATGCTTTCGACTGCCATGTTGACGAAAAAACTGAACTGCTTTACGAAGATTAGCGATCGCTCTTTGCTGATTAACTCGATTTCCTGGCTCAACTAAATAAAGATTGCTGTAATAAACTTCATAGGTCTGGGCCAAAACATCTAAGGCTTGATGATATTTAGCACTGGCTTTTTGCCGATGAGAAATTTCCACAGCCTTACGAAAGTCAGCGATCGCTAAATCTGATGCTCCTGTGCGAGCGCAACCATATCCCCGAATTAAATAAGCTTCATTTTTCGTTGAGATAGTAAATACAGAAACCTACAGAAGCTTGGGCTGTTATTTCGTTCTATTTTCTTATAGGGTTGTATCACCTGATTGGTGCATTGAAATTTCGCAAATCAGAATTTGTCTTTTTCGTCAAGACATAAGATAAAACTCTAAAATAAGAATTATGAACCAGGTAGACTACCTCAGAATTAGTTTGATTGATCGCTGTAATTTCCGGTGTCAATACTGTATGCCAGAAGGTGCAGAACTGAATTACATCCTTAAGCAACAACTTTTGACTGATGAGGAACTCTTAACCCTCATTCAAGAAGTATTTATCCCTGTAGGCTTTAGCCGATTTCGTTTGACTGGTGGAGAACCTCTACTACGCCCCCATGTGGTGGAATTAGTAGGGGCGATCGCTTCTCTCCCCCAGACTCAAGACCTCTCGATGACAACCAACGGGTTTTTACTTGCGCCCATAGCGCAAAAACTCTACGATGCTGGTTTGCGGCGCATCAATATTAGCCTAGATTCTCTCGAAGCAGACACCTTTGACCTAATTATCGGCAATCGTGGTCGTGGGCGTTGGCAGCAAGTCTGGGATGGTATCCAAGCTGCTCATCGTGTGGGATTTGATCCATTGAAGCTGAATGTAGTGGTGATCCCTGGAGTCAATGACCACGAAGTTCTGAATCTAGCCGCCTTGACACTTGACCGCAACTGGCACGTCCGATTTATTGAATTTATGCCTATTGGCAATGAGCAATTATTTGGCGATCGCGGTTGGGTAACTTCAGCTCAATTGCGGCAACAAATCCGCGATCGCTGGGGATTGACAGATTCGCAAGTTCGTGGTGCTGGGCCTGCTGATGTATTTCAGATTCCCGGCGCTAAGGGGACACTGGGATTTATCAGTCAGATGTCGGAGTGTTTTTGCGATCGTTGTAACAGGATGCGTTTGTCAGCCGATGGTTGGCTGCGTCCCTGTTTATTGAATGAAGCTGGTCAAATTGATTTAAAAACTGCTCTCCGTTCTGGTGTCAGCACCGCGCAATTGCGAGAGCAGGTAAAACATTTGCTGGACATTAAGCCAGAAATCAATTTTAAAGGACGCGACCCTGGAACTGTGGGTACATATACCCGTACCATGTCACAAATTGGGGGATAAAGCAGTTCCGAGTAATGAGACCTGAGTTCTGAGTAATTAAAACTCAGCACTCGGTACTCAACACTTTCTTAGGCTTGTCGTGAGTAGTATTCCACCACGAGCAGTTCGTTGACTTGCAGCGCCACCCATTCACGCTCAATCAGGCTGTTGACTTTGCCAGTCAGCTTGTTTTTGTCAAACTCCAGATGGCTGGGGAGGTTCGCTAAACCGGGATATTGCAAGTTTGTTTCCACCAACTTACGTGATGCTTCTTTATCCCTAACAGCAATTTCTTCACCAGGACGGCATTGGTAGCTAGCAATATTAACTACACGACCGTTCACAGTTATGTGACCGTGATTGACCAATTGACGAGCTGCTGGAATGGTAGGAGCTAGACCCATGCGAAAAACGGTATTATCCAATCGCATTTCTAACAGTTGTAGCAGCACTTGTCCGGTAGAACCAGTAACACGTCTTGCTCTGCGTACATAACGCAGCAGTTGTTTTTCGGTCAAACCGTAGTTGAGACGTAGCTTTTGCTTTTCTTCTAGACGGATCGCATACTCAGAACGCTTTTTGCGGTTCTGGCCATGCTGACCAGGTGGGTAAGCGCGTCTAGCGCTTTTACGAGTTAATCCTGGTAAGTCGCCCAAGCGACGTACAATTCTGAGGCGAGGCCCTCTATATCGGGACATGAGTTTCCTTAATCTAATCTTGTTTCAACTTTACCCAGACATACCATTATAAATATGTGTAAATCAGAATTTCCAGAAATTATCAATTTCATCATCAAAATTTTGTGTTAATACAGTACGGCAGAAATAAATTGATCAAGCAAAACACCTCAAAAACCCAGCAGAGAAGGTTTTAGGGTAGTATATTTTGAATTTCGCGCGATGATTCTAGTGGCGGTTGAGGCTTCCCTCATATCATGTCCATTCAAATAACCGTCATTGCGACCGTAGGGTAGACGCGGAGCGGCTTCTCGAAGAGTAGCAATCCCAAAAACATTGCGATTGCGTCGTTTCACTTCGTTCCACTCGCAATGATATTAAGGGTGATTTGCCGGACATGATATCAAATATGCAAGCAAAATTCCCTAGATTTAGAGGATTGATAGCACTTATGAGTTAGCATAACCTTGAGTCTCTAGAGAATGGCAATGTTACGGAGCAAAAAACAGATGAGCAAACAAGGCGGTTGCAACTATAGAATGTTACAGACTAAAGCAATTAAGGTAACAGCACCATTTTTGGTTATAGCTGGATGGTTAGCAACAATGGTTCCTAGTTTGGCTGTCACCGCCTCTTACAGTAATGATTACCGTGTCTGTGCTGCTCAACTCTTGCGTGTAAACATTACTCCCGTAGCAGCATCGCAAGCTTGCGCTACAGCACTACGTCCACGGGAAGTGTCTGCCTGTGCAGCTAATATAAACAAGCAAACGCAAATCAGTGCTGCATCTGCGCTAGCTACTTGTACCCAGGCAAGACGTCCCGAAGAGTTAGCTACCTGTGTAGTTGGTATTGGACGGAATGTTAAAGAGGCAGTTAATCCAGAACTTTTAAATTATTGCGGTCGTAGTTTGTTGCCCGTGCGCTTTGCTCAGTGTGTAGTGGGCTTACGTAGTGAAATCAACATTGCTCTTACTCAAGTGTTAGACACTTGTATCGATGGCAGTGACAGAATTAGTAGCTTTGCACCTTCGTCTACACCACTAATTCAAAATCCTGCTGAATTGCGCCCGCTTTTTGAAACAACTCCAATTCCATCGCAACCAGGCAATCAGTAAATTAGTTTTAAGTTGTGCTATCGGCAAAATTCACTTGTAGACGGTAAATACACGTCTTAGAGTATCAGCTTCATAAATATTTAAGACTGATAAACCAAACCCTATCTTAATTTGCCGCTATTGAACTACCAATGTTGAATCCACCAAACGGTGGATTCAAGGTATGTATATTGGGTAGTTAAAGTGTTTCGCCTCCTAAAGGATCAGTCTTCTTTTTTACCAAAAATCAACTGTAAAATCATCGGAATACCACCCTCCTGGTGATATTTATCTGCCCAAGCACGGATCACTTCATCTAATTCTTCCATAGCCCGTTCTAATTTTTCCGGTGGAATATCAAGCTCTTCTAAAGCTCGCATAGCATTTGGTTGCCGTTCTGCCCAATTTTTCATCATCCGGAAATACCGAGCGGTATCTTCGACCATGATGTAGGTACGCTCTTGATCGTCTGCTGGCGCATAAAAAGGACGAGTCAGAGCGTAGAAAGGCATTCCCCACGGAGAATCAACCCGTGTCACAGTACCAGAATAAAGCAGACGGCGCTTGATATGCTCTGCTAAAGCTTCGCTCAAAGGCATCTGGTGCTGAGGTGGCATGTCTTCCTGCGATCGCTTGTGCAGAAATTCAATTAACTCTAAAAACTCAAAAGATGTTATTAGCTGGGCATCCGGCAGATTACTCGGCAGTTTCTGCTCAATTTGTCTTTTTTCTTCTGTTGTCAGACTTGTACCAGGAATGCGCGATCTACCTGGCTGCCAGGGATATTTTTCCATCCAGATATAAGGCAATTGGATGAGATAGCGAGGCTCCTGAGAACCCAGCATCTTCAGCAATTTACCCTCAGTCAGGGCCTGTCTGACTTCCTCAACGATGATTTTGACCCGCTTCGGCTCTAAATGGTGCAAATGTCCTGTCATCCGCAGGTTTTGTCCTTGCTCCAGGTAGGTCATGTAAATTGCACATTTGGCTGCTGTAGCAGCAGCATCTAAAAATGCTCCATGCCTGTGCCCACTGGTTCGCATAGCACTAAAAGCCAGATAAAGCATGATCTGATCCATCGCACTGGGGCCAAGACGTTTGATCAGATCTATGTCGTTACTCATATTACAGACAGTTAAACAGTACGTTTACACAGTTATTAATTCAAAGAAAGGAAGTAGCATACACCCGACTGAAGGCGATATCTTCGCTCCAGATTATTTATTATGCTTCAACAATAAGATTGTTGGTAGCAAAAATTGTGAAATTCAGCGTAATTTCTAGCACATACTTTCGAGGCAGTATTGTTACTAGATTAATCTAGCCTATCAGAAGATTATAGAAATCCCTAGTCTTACCACTAGAGGCTTTTTAGCTTTATCGGCAACCTTTGTAGATTCCAAGTCTTCCCCCAAAGTTTGTCATATTTGACCACTATTTGCCTATTATTTACTAGTAGTAATGCAAACGCTACTTTTATTCTAAGTGCGGCTGTGTACTGCTTCAGGCAAATAACACTACAAAAACTAACTAGTGCAGCTAACAGGAAATATTCCTCAACAAATATTATTGTGATGAAAACCTAATGAATTTTCCTACTACACAGATGCCTGAGGATGAGAGAAAGTGTTTTAAAAGCAATCACTTGCTGAACTTGAAAGCATTGATAAGAACAACAATGCTTTGCCAATTGATACCCTGATCAACACTTTCAATTATATCTTGGCAGTATAGTTTGTCGATTTGAAGGAAAATCATAGATATCAAATAAAGTCGAGAATTCCAACTTCCAATTACCTTTTAATCTTTGTTAGTATATTAATTTTAAATTATAGCATTTTTTATTGATTTTGTATAAATTTATCTATTTTAAAGATTTTTGCGCTTTTTATTTAAATAATTTATATTAATAGTAAAATCATGGTTTCTTGATATTTCTACAATAATTAACATATAAAAATAATGATTCTTACTTCTGGACTGATACATAATCGGCTACCTAACCATGTTCAGCAAGTCCTGATACCTTGTAACGTAATAATATAACTGATAATTGCTCATATAACTAATAATAAAATACTTTAAAAAGTTAAAAGCTAAAACGAAAAATATAAAATTTGATGTTTTAACTTTTAACTTTCTTTAGTTAGGCTACTTGCTACTCTTCATTTAATTTGCAGAATTAGAAGAATTAACTTGGTTCCGCAATTGCTCAAAGCTAAAAGCTGCCGCTCCAAAAGTTACTAATAGCACACCTAAAATTTGCACAATTTCTAGATTTTCCTGAATAATCAATCCAGCGAAAATTACGGTTAGGAAAGGGACACTAGCACCGATAATCGCCGAACGAGATGCACCTAGTTTGCGAATACCAACATGATTTAACACATAACCGCAGAGAGTCAGTACGCCCAAAATAAAAGCACTTAAAATAATTTCCAGCAACTTAGAAGGAACAACTGCTAGGCTTAAGTCACCAGATAAAGGCAACATCAACCCGATAAAGCTCAACAGCAGCATAGTAGCGAAGTTAATTAAAGTAAAAGATACTGGATGTAGTTTGCTAGCACATATACGCGTTAATATTACGTAGAAAGCAAAAGCCACTCCTGCTAAAATTGCTGTGCCGCTTCCCAGGGAAACATTACCTGTAGGAGTACTAGGCGAACCCGCCAAAACCAGTAACTCACCGCAGAAAAGCGAGCCGATAGCAGCGGCGCGGAATAAGTTAGGGCGATCGCGGAACAGAAGCCACGACAATAATCCGCTAATCAGGGGATAGACAAAGAAAAGCGCGATCGCCATCCCGGTAGTAACTTGACCAACGGCAATGTAAATGAGTACCTGAGACAAAAACAAACAGCAGCCACTTGCGATCGACAATTGCAAAACTCTTAGTGTTTTGACATTCCTAGAAGTAGAATTTCCTCGTACTGATTCAAACAGACTTTGCAAGTCTTGCCAGACTCGTGGATGCATCATGGGAGCCAAAAGTAACATCAGTGGTACAACCACCAGCAACCGTAGCATCAAAATTAAGAGAGTATTGCCCAAAGTCGGTGCAAGCAAGCGCTCTACCTCGACTACTCCAAGAATCTCGGAACCTTGGTGAAAAATCACTTTGATGGCTACGTTGTAAAGTGATGACATCACCGTTGACAACACTACCAGCAAGAAACCGATTTGGATAGGCGATAAGCTTGTAGAGCTAGGTAACTTGGGTG
This sequence comes from Mojavia pulchra JT2-VF2, assembly GCA_019359325.1. Classification (GTDB taxonomy): domain Bacteria; phylum Cyanobacteriota; class Cyanobacteriia; order Cyanobacteriales; family Nostocaceae; genus Mojavia; species Mojavia pulchra. The sequence continues at coordinate 36,573 of JAHHHN010000004.1, forward strand.
GTGTTGAGCCTCCTCGTTTGCGCGATGGCGCGGGAGCGCCCGCCGTAGGCGATCGCAAAGCAGACTGGGGTTTAATTTCGTTCTCTGATAAATCTCTGGAGAAAACAGAAATTGGTTCAGTAAGTTTTTTCTTAACTGTTGGAGGTGTTACTTCCAGCGATGGTAACGTAGGCTCCGGTGTAGTTTCGCTCTCCGACAAGTCTTGAGAAATCACGGAAATTGGCTCTGTACCATTTCCACGTGCTGACGGGAGTATTGCTTCTGGTGGTGATTCTAAAGACTGCGGCTGTGATTTAGTTTCGCTTTCCGGCAAGTCTTTGGCAATCACAGAAATTGGCTCGGCAACATTGCTGCTCCCGTTTTCCAACTTTAGGGAACTTTCAAAGGAAATGTTCTGCTGCGGCTCAGAAGGTTGCAGGATAGTTGGTGGTGATACTTTTGCTGCTTGTGGCTCAGAAGGTTGCAGGATAGTTGGTGGTGATACTTTTGCTGCTTGCGGCTCAGAAGGTTGCAGGATAGTTGGTGGTGATACTTTTGCTGCTTGCGGCTCAGGAGGTTGCAGGATAGTTGGTGGTGATACTTTTGCTGCTGTGGGTGGAGTAGCTTCAATCGTTTTTTGCAACCCTTGCAAACGGTTAATCAACTCTGCTAATATTTCTTCCCCTTGCTGTTGTTGGTTGTGCATCCGAGACAACTGTTGGGAAAGATTACTTTGATAGTTCTTCAGTTCTTGTTGCAGGGAATTAAAGGTGATGGTGAGGGTATCATCCAAAGAACCAAGCAGCTGTTCTACATTCTCATTATTGTTAATTTTCTGGTTGCTATTTGTCTGGACTGTCTCCAGGACGGCTCTCTCGTATTCGTGGGAGTTTTGTTCTAGTGTTTGGGTTGCTAAAGTCGTCAGTGAAGATTGCAGTTGCGAAGATATGTGCTTTGCCAAGGCTTCTGCCAGCTGACGGATTAACACCTGCTGCTCTGTGATTTGACGCACCTGTTGTAAATGCTCTTTTTCTTCGTGCAGTCGTTTAATGTCATCGTTTAAACGGTTTTTTTCCGCCTGAAGCCGCTTTACTTCTTCCTGTAATGACCTAAGCACGTGCTGTTGAAGATTTTCCAAGTCTTCTACAACAGCCCAGAGAGCGTTTTCTGCTGCCCTGGATAGATCGCCTCTGACTCGCGGGTTGTCTGGTTGCTTCTCAAATCGCCCCATTAGCTTCTAACCTCTAACATTTTGACGATAAAGCTGCTTCCCGTATAATTGCTTGGCGCTCATAGTTGTTTCCTGTATTTTGTCAGATAAACCAAAAATTTTAACAGGACTTACGCATATCACCGTAATTCTGTCATGCTGACCGCAGGGTTGGCAAAGCATATAATTTAGCTCACTACTTAGTAAACTGCTTTTCTTTCAGCATTACAGGCCAGCATTCCGTCAAATTTAAACAAATCATTTATTCCTAAGAGAGTTTTTTAGGAAAAAACTTAATCCCAAAGTAATACATATTATTTTTGTGGGAATAGTAATTGTTAAATTCTTATGAATGCGTAGTTTGCTACCACAACAAGATTCTCGGAGTTGTTATTATTCTCTTGAAATTCGTGCCGAATGTAGCTTATGCGACAGTTTATATCTCTAATCAGAATTAAATTAATTGATTGCAGAAATTAAAAATATTGCTATCTCCTAAAAAATATTCTAGTGAATTAGCAGCGATTGCGCGGAGCGCAGTGCCAAAGGCAATCGCGCCAAAAGCTCTTTGCCTGTAATATTCATAATTCCGTATTTTTGAACTTACGGATACAGACGAAGGGAAACATCATAGAAATATTAATAATTAAAGAGAATTCAGGCGGAATTTTCACAAAAAGAAAATTTGGGCAATGCTAAAGATAGCAGCACTGAGAACTGCGCTAGCAGGCACTGTAATTAGCCATGCGGCAGCGATACTTTTGAGAGTTTGGAATTGAATCGACTTGATGCTTTGCACCAGTCCAATACCAACAACACCACCGACTAAAGCGTGGGAAGTGGATACAGGTAATCCTAGCCGGGAGGCAATTAAGATGGTAGTGGCGGTTGCTAGTTCGGCACAAAATCCACTACTGGGCTGCAAGGCAATAATATTCTCGCCAATGGTGGCGATGACTTTTTTACCCCAGATAGCTAAACCGCTAACAATGCCGACACCGCCTAGTATTAAAATCCATATGGGGATATTAATGCCATCTGTAGGTACACTACCAGTCCGATTGATGTAGGCGATCGCAGCTACAGGTGCAATTGCATTCCCAATATCATTAGAACCATGAGCAAAGGCCACAAAGCAAGCGCTCAGCAGTTGAAAGCGACCAAATAAGCGCTCAGTAGGATTGGGGATTGGGTACTGGAGATTAGGTACTGGGGATTGGGAAGAAAATTTAACCTTGTTTTCTAAATCTTTCCAACTGTAGAAGGTAAGACTAACTGCTGCTGTTGCACCTGTGAATAGTGGAACATCGTAAGCAGGTATGTTTAATCCAACTTGGTCAATCAAAAAATGTGTTAGAGGTTGAGTGAGTGATGGTAGCACTATCACACCAAATACCGCCATTAAGGCCACACTCAACCAAGGAATCCACTCTTGTAACTGTGCCAATTGATTTGGTTGTTCTAAAATCCAACGTTTGATTTGACTGTAGAATAGAGCGGCAATTGTGCCACTAATTAACGGCGTTAAAATCCAGCCGATGGTAATTAAGCCAATTGATGACCAATTGATCGCACTAAATCCCAAGGCTACCCAACTAAAACCAGCGATCGCACCCACAACCGCATGAGAAGAGGATACAGGCAAACCCTGTGAGGTGGCAATAGAAAGCCACACGCCAGACGTTAGTAACACTGTTACCATCCCAATTATCAATGTTTGAGGCGTAGCTGCAAATAAGGCAGGATTGGCAATTTTCGTCGCTAGGGTTTGCGTTACCTCCTGCCCAAATAATACAGCACCCGCAAACTCTAACACCCCAGCAATGATCAGTGCCTGTGTTAGGGTGACAGCTTTGGAACCGACAGAGGTTCCCATGGCGTTAGCAACATCGTTAGCGCCAAGATTCCAAGCTACATAGAAAGCTAGTAAGGCAACTGTAATTAGGGTAATAGACATTGTTATTTGCAGTCAGAAAGATATGAGGGACGGGGAGAAGAGTTAATTTACCTTGTCTTTAATCTGCTGTTTGGGGATAAATTAAGATTTTGTAGGTTTCAGGTGTGGGAGCGATCGCTTGAGCCACAGCTTTTGATAAATCTTGTAATGGATAGCGATCGCTAATTAATGCTTCTACATTAATGCGTCGATTAAATACAATATCAGCCGATAAACTTTGCAGGCGGTACGATGAACTGTAACTGCCCATTAAGTCAATTTCTCGTCGGTAAAGAATATTCGGATTGATAGGGATTTCCACTTCGTCGGGAAACTCTGCGAAAAAGAGGATTTTACCGCCTTTACGAGTACAGTCCAGCGCTTGAAAGAAAGCTTTATCACTGGGGACAGCCAGTAAAGCAACATCAACCCCCATGCCATCAGTGAGAGCATGAATTTTTGCAGGTAAATCAGGATCGCGGGCATCAAAAGCCGCTTCTGCACCAACGTTTAAAGCTTTTTCAATTCTAGAGGGCAATAAGTCGGTGGCGATCGCTTTAGCACCGAAATACTTCACTAACATTACAAACATTAACCCAATTGGCCCCGCACCAGTCACCAAAATGGTTTGTCCAGGAGCAATTTGGGCTTTTTTTACTGCCTTCAAGCAACAGTTAGTTGGTTCTACAAAACTCGCTTCTTCAAAACTTATATGATCTGGAATCGGAATTAATCCCCTATTTTGGACAATATGACCGGGTACTTTGACATACTCGGCAAAACCGCCGCCACTGGCATTAAATCCTGCTGTAGTGGAAATGTTTTTATAGACATCACACATCGAAAAATTTTCATTTAGGCAATAGGCGCAACGCATACAGGGTATGTGGTGCATTACCGCCACTTTTTGTCCTACTTGCCAACCTTTAACCCCAGAACCTACCGCTGCAATGATCCCAGCAGTTTCATGCCCAAAAATCCGCGGCGGTTCATACAGAGGATAACGAATTTTTTTAATATCTGACTGACACAATCCTACTACCCGCACCTGTACCAGCACTTCATCCGGTTCCAGAGTCGGTACTGGAATCTCTTCGTAGGAAAGTTGATTGACGCCTCTAAATACCTGTGCTTTCACGTTGATTTTTCACCGCTCAACGTTATTAGATGTAACATTAGTCGTCAACTTTAAGCTATCTGGTTTGCAATTTGTTTGTTTTAACTTATTCTCAAGATCCAAAACAATAAATAAATTATCTTGTCTAATGTCAACTCAGCTGGGCAGAATATGTCGAAACTCTAGTGAGGTTAGTAAATGGTGAATCAGACATATCAAGCTGATGTCTTAGTTGTGGGTGGCGGAGTTGGTGGTACGGCTGCTGCTATCCAAGCGGCACGACGGGGAGCCAAAACTATCTTGGTAAGTGAATTTCCTTGGTTGGGGGGAATGTTAACCTCGGCTGGGGTATCTGTACCTGATGGTAATGAATTAGAAGCCTTTCAGACGGGATTGTGGGGTGCTTTTTTACAGGAATTGCAACGCCGTCAGCCAGGAGGTTTAGATAACAGCTGGGTGAGCTTTTTTAGTTTCGATCCCCGCATTGGCGCAGAAATCTTTGCGGATTGGGTAAATGAGTTACCAAATCTGCATTGGATTCATGGACAAGTCCCCTTAGAGGTTTTTCGGCATGGAAGTTGTGTAACTGGCGTTCGGTTTGCTGATTTTATTGTTAAAGCCAAGATTATTCTCGACGCGACAGAATTAGGAGATTTATTGGCTTTGGCTGAGATACCTTACCGCTGGGGTTGGGAATGGCGATCGCAATGGCAAGAACCCAGCGCGCCAGAAAGTCCTAATGAGATTACAGAAAAATATCCAGTACAAGCGCCCACTGGGGTAGTGATCATGCAAGATTTTGGTACAAGGGTGGCCCTAGAAATCCCTACTGCCCCTAACTACGATCCATCTCAGTTTGTCGGTGCTTGGGATGGCTACGGTGGAGAGCAATTTTTAAATTATGGACGCTTGCCAGGAGGTCTATTGATGATCAATTGGCCTATTCGTGGCAATGATTATGGCGAAGGATTAGATCGACTGCTCAAGTCGGAGCCAACTAGACGTGAGTTTATTCAAGAATGCCGCTGGCACAGCCAAAATTTCGCACATTTTATTCAAAGCCAGCTTGGTCATCGCTACGGCTTGGCAGAACAGGTTTTTCCCGATTCCCATACAGCTTTTGCACTGCATCCCTACTACCGAGAAAGTCGCCGCTTAGTGGGGATAACAACTATCCAAGAACAGGATATTTTGCCTGTAGCAGGGGGTAAAGTTGCATCCTTGAACATAGATGCAATTGCTGTTGGTAACTACCCTAACGACCATCATTATCCTGGCTACAACTTCCCACTACAACCTAAATCTATCCGCTGGGGGGGGCGTTGGACTGGAACTCCCTTTACAATTCCCTACACTTGTTTAATTCCAGCAGCAACAGATGGGTTCTTGGTTTGTGAAAAGAATATTTCTGTTTCCCATATTGCTAATGGGGCAACCAGATTGCAACCTGTGGTTATGGGCATTGGACAAGCCGCAGGAATGGCAGCAGCTATGTGCGCTGAGATGAATTGTCAGCCGAGGGATTTACCAGTAAGGGCGCTGCAAGCAGCTTTATTACAAGATGAACGCTCAGCTGCGGCAGTCCTACCTTTGTTTAATTTAATGCCCGATCATTCAGAATGGCTGTACTGGCAGAAGTATTACTTAGATAACCCAGAAGCTTATCCGCTTGATGGCGATTGTCCTTGTTCATCATTGGCTCAATCCTATTACCTAAATGACAAAGATGTATTAACAGGTATTAATAACTGCTTCACAGGTATTTTCCATCGTCAGAATCAGCAAGACTACAGATTCACCATAACTGCATCATCAGCACATCAAGAACAAACTTGGCAACTGGTAACTTTGCGATCGCATATTAATGAACAACTACAAGCTTATCCTCAAAAACAATTATTAACAGTTTGGGGTCGCCTGAACGTTGCTGGTAATTGGTTACTAGTGGAACATATATATGTTTAAAAAAATTATTTATTTTTAGTAAAAAACATCCTTATTTAAGGAATTGTCCGGATACGCTAATAAAAAATCAGTAGCAGGGAATAAGAGAGTTCTAAAATATTCATCTGTTATGCGTGCTGCAATTTCAATTTTAGTCTCAAGTCTGGTAGTCGGCTCCTTCACTTTGAACTGCCAAGTGACTAAAAATCGCTCGTCCCATCTACTGCTTGCCTCTTCTACCTCTGATTTGCAACAGTTGCTCTCGGTAAGACCTAAACCCAGACCTAACCAGCCAGAAAAGCCTGCGCCACATCGCGGTAGCGGGCGTAGAGAGTTAATGAAAAATTACGGTAATATGCATACTCCTATTTAACAACCCCAGGAATAAACCTCTTTTCGAGGCAGCAATTTCTGGGGATCAAGCAAGTTAAATTACAGTTGTATAGGGTGTTATGCTTAACATCCTTGACCAAAAAATTTGAGAAAATAAATCACAACTAATACACAAACGAATTCAGCATTTATCCTGGATTTCATCCGTAATAGTTGTATATATAAAGCTTTTAAAATCTTAAATTGAGAATGTGAAGCAAACTGAGTACCTGTTTTGATTGCATTATCCCCTGAATTGCCATGGCTCGCGCTTCTAATTCCTTTCAAATCAAGGATGCCACCGAGGTTATCAGTTCAAAACAAGGACATCTAAACAGAGGCTAGCAATTTCCTTGATTAGGTAAACTAGCTTTGAAACTCTTTAATTAAACTTAAAACTTGACATAATTATTGTATAACGCGGATTTTACACGATCTAATTGTAGATGTGATTTATTAATGCATGGGTATAAGCTAGGGTTTTAATACAAGACCTTAAAGTAGCCAATAAAATTAAAATGCAATTTGCGCCTCTATTTCCAATCCTGTATCGCATACTCCAACCTACTTTCGCCAACTGCCTTTGGAGTGGAGATCGAAATTCCAAGGCGATCGCACTTACTTTTGATGATGGCCCCCATCCGCATTACACACCCCAAGTATTAGCAGTTTTAGATCGTTATCAAGTTAAAGCCAGTTTTTTTTGGTTAGGTAGTTGTGTCAACCGCTCGCCAGGGATAGCTAGAGAAGTGTGCGATCGTGGACACTGGATTGGATTACATGGTTATGAACATCGCTCTTTTCCTATGCTCTCCCCGATTCAATTGAAAGAGAGTTTAGAAAAAACTCAAGCTGCTATTCACAGTGCTTGCAATCTACTACCTGAACAAGTACAGGATGTCCGACCTCCCAATGGTTTATTTACACCTAAAATTTTAAACTTATTTTTACAGTGGAATTATCGCCCAGTTATGTGGAGCGTTGTACCAGAAGACTGGGTAAGACCAGGAGTCACTACTGTAGTACAGCGAGTTCTCAAACAGGTAGAAAACGGTTCACTAATTGTCTTACATGATGGTGCTTTTGGTGGTCAAGATGCTGCTGCAACAATACAAATTTTGATTCCTCAGCTTTTACAACAAGGCTATAAATTTGTGACTGTTGATACTCTATGGCAGCAAATTAAAAACAATCAACAAATGATATATAATGCCCACTAGATTTACTAAAAACAAATTGCTAAATATATATCGGTAGTTTAAAAATAGAGATAGTTAGCAAAATATTTAAGTTATTGTGTTTCAAAATACTTGGTAATGCAATGATTTCCATATTAGTGGTTCATCGCACAAATTTTGTGGGCTGAAATAACTGGTGATTACCATCATTGCAACATTGCCTATGTATTGAAACATCCAAAATGAGGACGCATTCATTCTTAGCGTTCTATTATTTTGAAAATCGAATTGCTTACTGTTTCTTAGCTTTTTCCTGAAGTAGCGATCGCCAATCAGCAATTGCCTTTTCTGTCCACAACCAATTACTACTCAATTTATTGATCTGGAAATTTACTGGATCATCCTTAATAACCATTTGGCGTAGCTTGATCGCTTCATTAATATATTGGGACTGTTTAGCAACTGGTTGATTATATGCAGATTTATACAGTCCCAGTGCCAACCCAGCATAGGAAGTTAAAGCATCCTTAGGCATCGTTGCTGCCTTTGTGGATACTACTGTAGTAGTAGCAATGTTCTGTTGTTTGAGAGCTAAATTCAAAGCCTTAAACCAAGAGTCATTAGCTCGATTCAGATTTTCTTCTGCATAGTAAGCAAATCCTAGAGCATTGTTATATAAAAATGAATCTGGGTTAGCTCTAACAGCGCTTTCCCAATAACGCCGAGCATCATCAATACTGTATTTTTTATCTTTATCTTTAATTTGGACAGACTGCCAAGCTAATCGTCCTTTAAAGAAATTGACAGCAGGATTATCGGCCTGCTCTTCAGGAACAAGATTAAGTGCAGTTTCAGCAGATGGAAGTACGCCACGGTTGAGTAGTTCTTCCACAGCCTCTAGTCCAGCTTGCAAATCACCTTGGCTCAATTTTTCCGTAGCGATAGCTGTGACAATTCCAGTTGGAGCCGCCTGTAAATCGATTGGAGGTTGTTGGGTTGTGAGAGACTGATTGGGAATTGGCGGTATTTCAGGCAACCTTGATAATTGTCTATTCTGCCACCAACTTAAACCTACGACGACTGCGATCGCACTTGCTCCTACTATACTCAGAACAGGCCAAAACTGGCGCCTTCGCTGGCGCTGTTTCGTCGATAAGGTAACTTTTGATGAGGTAATAGGGAGATTCTCCCAATCTCCTTCAAAGTTCTCAGAGGCTTGAGATGTTGTTGTCGGATCTTCTCCCCACAAGCTTGCTTCATGATCAAGACCATTCATATTCTCAGAAATCGGTCTTGTCTGAAGATTATTTTCTGCAAGCTGTTGCACAAGTTCCGCAGCCATAGAAGATTGCTCAGACGCAGCTTTTTGATCATCTAGTTGGCGAAACAAATCCGAAACTAAAGCTGAGTCTTCTGCATAAGATGGATCATCATATTCAATTTCATCAACCAGATCACCCCAAGTCTCTTCACCCAGCCAATCCAGCTCAGAGGAACCATGTGGTAGACCAGAAGGCGTCATTTCCTCAAAGGCTAAAGGTATCTCGGTTTCATCTGCCACAGCAGAGTACATCGCGCTAGGAGTTACCCTCACAGGCGGATTATACTCATTGAGGGCTTCTGCACTTGCAGGTATTGCTGGGCTGAGAAATCCATCAAATTCTGGCTGGAGATATAAAATTGGTAACGCCCAGTACATCTGATGAGAACCATAGGCAGAAATTAATCCCTGACGCACCCGACTCACACACAAGTCTACAGGATATCCCTGATTCAGGTTACGGTAAAACAATTGTGTCAGCGTCAATGCTACTTCATCGGGAATCCGTTCTGACATGGCTAAGACACTCCTGAGACCGCGCTTCACCAGGCTTTCTGTAAGGTTTCGTTCGCCTGTTTCCCCAGTAGTGTCTGCGGTAGCCCTATATGCCCCCAAACAGGAGTTAAATACTGCCATTTGGATATTATTGTTGACGAGTAAACCCGCCAAATCGTCTCCACTTAAAATTTCCGTCAAGCCTGTTCTATGACTAACAAGATAAATTTCACCACCGTTCGGGCCTAAGTTACTATGACCGGAGTAGTGCAAAACATGATATCGTCCTTGTTCTAGAGCTTGCGTCAATTCTTCCCGCCCTGGTTGGTCTAGCAGGGTAAGTTCGATATCTGGGAGATAATTGCCACCTTCAGTAGTCCGTGGTGCATGACGGTTAAGTTCAGCTTGTAGCTTGATAGCCTCATGTTTGAGCAAATCTAGACGGACTTGATCTGTAGGAGACGCGATGACCATCAATACTTTGACGCCAGTGTCTTCCAGCGGTTGTGGTATGTTTTTTGAAGGCAAACGAGATGCCGACAGAATTCCACTTTGGTAGCGAGAAAAAGCGACATAAGGGCCAGTAGCCAGAGGACGATCCCCTGCATGCATCACTTCCCAAGGTAAACGAGCTAATCTAGTGTCTTTTAGCCCCAAACGTAGACGTAATACCTGTTGGTGATTCTGGGCAATACCTTGCGCTGTAATCCAACTATCTCTGAGAGTGCCTTGAAATAGTGCATTATAAAATTGCTGACCCAACGCTACTAAGTTGACAGAGTTTCTGGCAATGTCGCTTTCGCGGCCGTTAGAGGCGAACACATCCCCCTGCAACACCGACTTTAAAGGGTCATTCATCAAATGCCCAGCAGCTGCTAACCAATCAGCTACGGGCCAAGTCACCAGTTCTTCTGCCAATGGCACCCCAGGCGCGACTTGTTCCGTCCGCACCAAGTAGTCATTTTGCCCTACTGGGGTTACGGAAATGTGAAATTCCTGGGTCACAACTTCTCCTAGTCGCCTCCTAAATTTGATTTGAAACGCGAAAGTGTCAAGTCGATTCTTCGCTCCTTCTGATACCTTAGATGCATTCGCTCACTGAATGTTTCTGAATCATCATAATTTTGCTTTTTCCGCTTTTACAACTTTATCCGGATTAGTTTGCATCTGGCTAGAACACTTAAATGGTAGATGCACCTTGATCTTCAACTCCCCTAGTCGGCGAATGCCCACAGGGGATTTTTTTTCGACCTAATAACCTTCACCGCAGATAATCTTCACCAGAGAATGGTGATTTGCTCTAGAATATCCGCTTGATGCACCTCATTTATCCTACTCCCCTAGCTAACAAGCACTCGATTTTTTTGACACATAAGTCAAATATACCTTTTGCTAGATTCATCCGGAGTATAGTGGTTAACCCCAGAACAATTGATTGGTAGATGCACCCTGATAACTAACTCCCCTGGTTGGCTAACGCCCACTGGGGATTTTTTTATGCTTGGTTAACAACACACTCAATGTATGCAAATTTGTCCGGAGTATGCTGGTTAACCCTAGAACAATTAATTGGTAGATGCACCCTGATAACTAACTCTCCTAGTTGACTAAAACTCACTGGGAGATTTTTTTATGGTAGAAATAATGGCTAACCGCTAATTGTGAGAATTTCATCCGGAGTTTACTCATTTCTTCTAGAACAATTAATTGGTAGATGCACCCTGATAACTAACTCTCCTAGTTGGCTAAAACTAACTGGGAGATTTTTTATGGTAGAAATAATGGCTAACCGCTAATTGTGAGAATTTCATCCGGAGTTTACTCATTTCTTCTAGAACAATTAATTGGTAGATGCACCCTGATAACTAACTCCCCTAGTTGGCTAACCCTGACTGGGGTTTTTTATTGTGAGCATTAACACCAACTTAGCGATAATTTTATCCGGATACTAGTGGTTTCTCTAAGAACAATTAATTGGTAGATGCACCCTGATAACTAACTCCCCTAGTTGGCTAACCCTGACTGGGGGTTTTTTTATTATGAGCATTAACACCAACTTAGTGATAATTTTATCCGGATACTAGTGGTTTCTCTAAGAACAATTAATTGGTAGATACACCCTGATAACTAACTCCCCTAGTTGGCTGCCACCACTAGGGGTTTTTTCTAGTTGGCAATTAGCCATCCCCCTGCATGATAATTTCATCCGGATACTAGTGGTTTCTCTAAGAACAATTAATTGGTAGATGCACCCTGATAACTAACTCTCCTAGTGGGCTTATCCTACTAGGGGTTTTTTTTATTTTTAAAGAAACTACAACCCTGCTTATACAAATTTATCCGGAGGATTGTGCCTAAGCTGGGAAAACTTAATTGGTAGATGCACCCTGATAACTAACTCCCCTAGTAGGCTAGCCCTACTGGGGATTTTTTGAGGAGATCGTTTGCTTATTAAGTTGTCTACTGGTAGATAATTAGGGTAATATTCTAACGTATTTAACCGAGTTACTGCCAGTTTTTCTGTCACTGCTCACAATATTGTTGCTTTGCAGGAGCTAATTTATAGAGTAATGGTTAAGTGAGTCTATCTTATCATTATTTTCTTGTAGCTCTCTATATCATTCTCTGAGTCACTGCCACTATTGTATAAGCTAGAAAGCAGGCGCTAGGATGATTTCAGTCTTACTTGCAAAAAATTTTAATTTTTTCTAGATTTTTTTTAACACTTACTACTAGATTATAATTTTTCCTGTTCGTCATTATACTAATATTAGTTAAATTATGTTATAATTACACTCCTGATATTCATAAAGTCGCAAAAGTCAGATGAATTTAGCGGTAATTAAGTTCTCTTCAGAAGAATGCGGCATTTGCCACAAAATGTCGTTTTATGACAAAAAAGTGGCTGAGGAACTAGGTTTGCAATTTATTGACGTAAAAATGCAAGATACGGCTACTTATCGCAAGTACCGCAAGATTTTATTGACCCAGTACCCCGACAAATCCGAAATGGGATGGCCTACTTACATTATCTGCGATTCTCCAGAGGGAGAATTTCAGATTATGGGTGAAGTCAAAGGTGGTCATCCCAAAGGTGAGTTCAGAAGTCGCCTACAAGAAGTTCTCAACTCCACAGCTAGTCAGAACTAATTACTTCAAAAGATTTTACTTCCAGAACAGGGCCAATCATGGCAGTAGTCATGATGTCTTCACGCACCTGTCCAGTAACCTTTGCTTTTTGCCCTGTTTTGAGTAGCTTGCTGTCCGCACCTTTAAGGATTTCGTAGGTAACACCCTCATCTGTAACTAAGGCCCAAGCGCCAATACCAATATCGCGGCGTTGGATAGTACCTGTCACTTTAATGCTCATATCATTCAAAGTCCTTAGTCTTGAATTTTGGCTTAGGTGTAGAAGGAAAAAGGAATGAGATCCCTTTTCCTTGTTCCTAATTTATTTATGCTGCTTGACTTTCGTTTTTCAATGCTAAACGAGCCAGCCCATAACATAGTAGAGCATTGAGAATCAGGAAGACACGAGCCAAGTGATTACTTCCCAATCCCCAAAGTGTAGGGTCGTAAACTGCACTCACCGTCAAGCAAGCAGCTACACCAAGGGTTGAACCAATTGCAAACCATTTTCCACTAGGATGCCCCAGCAGTAATGCTATGAGAATAATAGGAATCAGTACGCTAGCAAATAAGGGATTTAAAGCATCTGTCCCTTGGAGGGTGTTGCCAAGTTCGGGAATGGAACTACCTAAAAGCCGGAAAGGCCATTGGGGAAGGTCAAAGATATAAATTCCCTTGAGGAAAAATAACCCAGAACTGCCAGCAATTAAACCACTTGATAAAGACCAAGTCCAAGTGAAGGGAAAGTAAACTCTTAAAAACCAAGCTAGCAGATAGGAACCTACTACCATTAAAACCTTAGGCAACAGCGCCACAGCACCGCCATCAATCCAAAATCCAGGGTTGAGGTAACCGTTATCCCGTAACCAACGGAAGAAATCGGAGAAACTGATTTGACCCTCAGTAGCGAGTTTGACCGCTGCCTCAGCATTTAGTTGTCCAGCACCATAGTAATTCAAACCATCATCTTGAATCACTCGTGATGACTGTTTAAGAACTTTCAAAACTTCATCGGGATCTGTAACTCCTTTAGCTTTGATTAATGCTGCAACACCCGCAACGTGGGGGGAAGCCATACTTGTACCTTGGAAACCAAGAAACACTCCTTCACCCTTTTCGTTAATTGTCTCTTGCAAAATCTTTCCAGCTTCACTACCACCAGGGGCAGAGATATCTATACCAGCACCAAAGTTAGAATAAGGCGCTTTTTCGCCATCTGGCCCAAAGGACGAAACACCGATTACATGGGGATAACGGGCTGGATAGCTTGCCCCATTAGCGTTTTCGTTGCCAGCCGCTGCAACTATGACTACACCTTTTCTGTGGGCATAGTCAATCGCTTGCTTCATCAACTGGCTTTCACCGCCACCGCCCAAGCTCATATTAATTACATCTGCGCCTTTATCAGCGGCAAACTTAATAGCTTCGGCAATATCGGCAACGGTACCACCACCATACGCACTCAGCACTTTTAATGGCATGAGATTGGCTTCGTAAGCAATTCCAGCTACGCCATATTTGTTATTGGTGGCTTGGGCGATAGTACCCGCAACATGGGTACCGTGTCCGTTATCATCTGTAGCTTCTTCGCGATCATTAACAAAATCATAGCCTTTGACGAATTTTGTCTCATACAAGTCGCGCACACGAGTAATACCAGTGTCAATCACTGCTACTGTCACGCCACTGCCTTTGGTTTGACTCCATGCGCCTTCAACACCGATTTTGTGCAAGTTCCACTGCTTGCTGTAATATTGGTCGTTGGGGCCAATTAAAGAGGGGCTTGCTTCTTCATCATCTGTAGGTCGCAAAAATTCTCCTAACCAAGCGGCTTCACCTGGTTGCGGAATTTTTTTGTAAATATAATTTGGCTCAATAAATTCTGTAACTGACTTGAATTGCGATTTTTGCAGTTCTTTCAATCGCTGGCGATCGCCTTTGATAATATAAACATTATCTTTTGCCGAAAATTTATTATCCAATTGGGGTGTAACGTTGTATTGTTGAGCGATCGCTTGCAACTCCTGCTGCACCACCTTAGCAGGAATATCTTCTCGAAAATCAAGCAGAATCGTCTCAAATTCTCCTTTAGCTGCCAGTCCTTGAAAATTCATGAAAGCAAACACAGCAGCCCCCAGCCCAATGACAAACAAGCAAAATAATATAAGTTTTCTCATATAAATTCATCACCGCTTTTTGCCAGTTGCTCACTAACATAACTTATCTCAGTCCCTTGTTGGTGTATTTTGCACTTTAGTTAAAACTTTTACTCAAGACGCAGGACTGTTTAAACAATGGAACGTGGTCTTTTATGGTTACCCCTGTTAGCAATGTTTTTCTGGTTGGCTTGGCAAGGCTCAAAGGAGTATCAAAAAGTTGAAGCTTATCGTGCCTGGGCAGAGCAATTTGAACGAGCTAAGTATGATATCTATGCAGTATTGGGGCAAAAAGGTAACAATATAACTTGGGGAAAACCTACTCCCAAAGGCCCGATTAAACTTAAAACCTTTTCTTTACTTGATGTACGACAAGTAACCCTTTTGGTAGATGACAAAGTAGTTGGAGTAGAAACACCACCAGAGAAAGGCCGAAAAATTGAGTTAGAATTTCTATTTTCCGAATCTGCTAACTCAGTGCGGATTCCATTTACAGAAATCCCTTTAGCAGCAGAATGGGGCAAGTATTTGCAAGGAGCACTACAAACCTCGCACTTTGGAAATAATGATTCCTAATTGCTGAGTTGAACATAAGGCAGCCCCGATGAAAAATTTTCATCATGCATGAACAAGGGGCTGGGAACTGGTGATTAGGAACTTGAAAAATCGACCCAGCAAATAGATTAATTGGAAAGTGAAGCACTTGACTTATGAATGTTACAACATCAAGCACGCCTGTTGCTTTAACCATTGCTGGCTCAGATAGTGGTGGTGGTGCGGGAATTCAAACTGATTTACGCACCTTTGCTTTTCACTGTGTTCATGGCACTAGCGCCATCACCTGCATCACAGCACAAAATACTTTGGGGGTAAAGCGAGTTGACGCCATACCAACTGAGGCTGTAGTGGCACAAATTCAAGCAGTAGTTGAGGATATCGGCGTGCAAGCAGCGAAAACAGGAATGTTACTCAATCAAGAAATTATCTTGGCTGTTGCTCAACAAGTAGAAGCTTTAAAAATCAATAACCTAGTAGTAGATCCAGTAATGGTGTCACGCACAGGGGCACAATTGATTGATGATAACGCCGTGCGGACTCTTTGTGATGCTTTGATTCCTCAAGCAACTATTGTCACACCAAACCGTTATGAGGCTCAAATTTTGAGTGGTTTGCAGATTGATTCTCTTGAGGATATGCAAACAGCCGCTCAAATCATTCACAGGAATTTAGGTGTAAAAGCTGTTTTAGTCAAGGGAGGAGGTATGCAGGGGAGTTCGCGTGGTGTTGATATCTGGTTTGATGGACAAAAGTTTGAAACTTTAACAACCAAGCTAGTAGATACCAAAAATACTCATGGTACTGGTTGTACTCTATCGGCGGCGATCGCTGCTAATCTAGCGCAAGGAAGAGACTTATTAACAGCAGTGCAGCAGGCAAAAGAATATGTTACAACTGCACTCACTTACGCTCTAGAAATTGGCAAAGGTCAAGGCCCTGTGGGACACTTCTTCCCCTTGCTACAGAATAAACCTATTGGTTAAGTAGCTAATTGCTAGTGGTTATATACTTATACCACTGCCTTTTAACGAACATAGCAATGTATTTTTCAAGCTAAGTATATATATTTAAGTGCGACTGTAAATAAAAAATCTTTGCCCTGTGAGCATTTTTCGATTATTCTTGGGCATAGTTTAAGCATACTTTTAGTGTCGAATATCTTTAATAGTCTCTCCAAAACTTTCAAATACTTTGATTTTTGTTACCTAGCCACCCATGCGAACAACCACAGCTTCAGTTCACAAAAAGCCACCTACGCCAGCCGCTCCAGCTTATCCTCCCTCTGTACCACTTTCTGTATACCGGGAATTAGCAATAGAGTTGCAAACAGCACAGGCAAAGTTAGATGCACTCACTGCTAAAAATCAGCAGCTAGCCCAAGAAAATCAGCTGCTGCGGCAAGAAATTACCAAAGTCATTCAGTCTTTTTCACATTTGCAAAAGTTGGTGGGTCTTAATACTACACCTACTACATCAAGCGATCGCCAAGTGCCCCATACTTCCCCTAATACGAAAAGTGCAGTTCAGCATCCAGCCGCAGATATACGTCCACGTCAGCAAGTCCCTCGTCCGCGTCCATCTAGCGCTCCTGAAGTTCCGAATAGCAAAAGTTCTCGCTCCAACTTTTCTGTGCCTGTAGCGGAAATGATGTCTCCAATGCCACAACCAGTATTTATAGAAGAGCAGGAAGTCAAATATTATCGCCCTACTAAGCCAGAAGCCAAGGAAGTAAGTGGTTGGTGGTTAGTAATTACCATCTTGTTAATTATGCTGACTGCTTTTAGTGCTGGGTATTTGATTGTGCGTCCCCTGTTTGAACATCAAAGTCGCTAGTTAAAACTCTTGTTATTTCGGGTTTTAGGTCGTAGATTCCCGTACAATTTCTCTTAAATTACTTTGTCAATATTTCAACAGATTTATTCACTAAGGGAATTTAGCTATTTTTGTGTTACAAAAATAACTTTTTCAACTGCTAATTGGGGATAAATTTTTTATGGATTAATCTCAATGGCTAACTAATTAATCATATTTGCTGCTAATTTCCGAACTGTTCGGGCAGTATAGCCACAGTTTTTAAACAGTTGCAATTATTACATATCTTTTTAAAATAGTGCCACTAGTTAAAGTGTCAGACAGTGGATCTGGTTAGATAGATAAACAAAGCTAGTAGAAGTAAGGAGTCCAAAAAATGAAAAAAGTAGAAGCAATTATCCGTCCATTTAAGCTCGATGAAGTGAAAATAGCTTTGGTAAATGCTGGTATTGTCGGCATGACCGTTTCTGAAGTTCGAGGTTTCGGAAGGCAGAAAGGTCAAACGGAACGCTATCGGGGTTCTGAGTACACCGTTGAGTTTCTGCAAAAACTCAAAGTAGAAATCGTTGTTGACGACAATCAAGTTGATATGGTAGTAGACAAAATTATCGCTGCTGCCCGCACTGGTGAAATCGGTGATGGCAAAATTTTCATCTCGCCTGTTGAGCAAGTTGTTCGGATTCGTACTGGGGAAAAGAACACAGAAGCAGTTTGAGTGCTGAGTGCTGAGTGCTGAATAGCAAGAAAGAAAAGTTATTGAGTAAAGTTTTGGGTTTGTACCAAATGCTAAATGTCTTGATATAGCGTGGTGATGAAATGAAGAAATGGTGACAAATTATCTCTTCAGGCTGACTTACTCAAAACTTGTTCCCTAACTAACTCTAAAACTTTCTTCTAACTCATAACTCAGGACTCAGGACTCAGCACTGTATCAAGTTGGGGTAGTAAAGCTGTAAAAGCTCTACCTCGATGGCTAATCGACCGCTTCAACTCTGGTGACATCTCAGCAAAGGTCAGTTGCTTTTGTGGAACATAAAAAATCGGGTCGTAGCCAAAACCACCATGACCACGGGGTGCATGGAGAATTTCACCGCGGCAAACACCTTCAGATTGAAGAGCGATCGCACCATCAGGACGAGCGATCGCCACTGCACAAGCAAATTGGGCTTGTCGATTTACTTCATTGCCTAGTTCGCGCAATAGCCTAGCAATACGTTCTGCATCAGTTTTGCCATAGCGTGCAGAATAAACCCCTGGTGCGCCATTGAGTGCATCTACTTGCAAGCCAGAATCATCAGCAATTGCCCAGTTTCCCGTTGCTTGAGCAGTTTGCGATGCTTTGAGACAAGCATTGGCAGCAAAAGTTTCGCCTGTCTCTTCAATTTCTAATTCTTCAGGTTTGAGGGTTAATTCCCAACCAGAACCAGCCAGGTAAGCTTGCATTTCTCGCAATTTACCTGGATTTCCTGTTGCTACTACTAGTAGTTTAGCCATGTATCAATTGTGAGTTGTCAGTTAACAGTTAACAGTTAAAAATCATAAGTGACAACCGATAACCGTTAACTAATTTTATTCTGCCCAATGTTTAGCCCACGCCAGAGTTTGATGCACCTGATCGAGTGTAGAAGCTTCGCAGTAGAGGCGTAAAACTGGTTCAGTGCCGCTAAACCGAATCATTAACCAACTGCTATCAGCTAGACGGAATTTGTAGCCGTCAATTGTCTGGCAATCAATCACGGCTTTTCCAGCAATTTCAGTTAAGGGTTGGGTTTGTAGTTGTTGCAAAAGACGCGATCGCACTTCCATGCTTGCTAAGGGTAAATCAATGCGATCGTATGCTGAGTTGAAACTCGTTTGCTTCTGCAACTGGCGGTAATATTCGCCTAAATCTAGCCCAGATTCCACAATTGCTTCTAGCACGTACAATGCTGACAGCAGTGCATCTCGTTCGGGAATATGACTACCATAGCCAATTCCTCCCGACTCTTCGCCTCCTAATAAAACTTCTGCTGCTAGCATTCTGTCAGCAATGTATTTGTAACCCACTGGGGTTTCAAACACTGACAAGTTATGTAGTGCTGCAACACGGGGAATTAAGTCGGAACCACTTACAGTTTTGACGATTTCACCCTTAAAGTTGCGTCGTAAGGTCAAGTGGTCAATTAAGATTGGGATTAAGACTTGGGAACTCAAGAAGTTAGCTTCTCCATCGACTGCTGCTATGCGATCGCAGTCTCCGTCAAATACCAACCCTACCGCTAAACCTGTGTGGTTTGTTTCTCGGTTAGTTCGGATGACTTCAAATAGATGTGAAAGGTATTTAGGCAATGGTTCCGGCGCACCGCCACCAAACAGAGGATCGCGATCGCTGTTGATTTCTTTTACCTGATCACCTAATAGTCTTGCTAATCCGCTAGCAGCAGCACCATGCATGACATCGGCAAATACGGTTAGTTTCCTAGAAGCGATCGCCTCCCGAATCTTGGCAATATTAACTTTACCTTCTAAGCCTGCTGTATAACTGGGCCAGGGGTCAAACTTTTCTAATTTGCCAGGTGTGCTTGCCTCTGGTACTCCTTCAGGCAACAGCGCTTCTATCTCTTTGGTAACTTCTGGCGATACCGATCCTCCAAAATATCCTTTGACTTTTAGTCCCAGATATGCGCCTGGATTATGACTAGCGGTAATTACCAGCGCTCCCAAAGCATTGAGTTGTTTCGCCGCCCAGCTAAAAGCTGGAGTTGGAGCATAACTTTCGCTTAATAGCACATCAAATCCGATAGCAGTGACAGCATCGGCGACAGCACGAGCAAAGTCTTCCGCCATAAATCGGCGATCATAACCGACAATAATCTTACGGCTACCCGTTGTTGAAAAATATGTATTATATAATACTTTTGCTGCAACTGGTGCGACCAAGGCTAGGCGTTCAAAAGTGAACTCATCACCAATCACGCCGCGCCAACCGTCTGTACCAAACTTGATTGAGTTAGTTACAACTGGCATTGAGGTATCCTAACTTTTTACCTGAGGATTTTACCATTTTTACAGTATTCTTTGTAAAAAAAGAATATAGTAAGATTATGTACAATTGCTACTCAGCAGTTGTAGGTTAAAAGTGAGCAAATGTATTTTTAACGGTGTGATCGCACACGATTGGATCAACTAGTAATGGTAGGTTTACTTGTGTAACTAAATTAGGCGCGATCGCTGCAATAGTTCTATATAAATAAATTAATAATTAAAAATCCTTAATAGTATTTTCTATTAAGGATTAAGTATTAGAACACAAGATGCACAACACCTTGATTATTCTTTAGAAATCATCGAGAAACTGGCTAAGTCGGCTGATAACGGGGTCAACCTCTTGAGGAGGGGTATGAGCAGAATAAGCAGGGGTATTTACTGCCTCTACTACTGATGGTGATGGAATTAGAGGCTGAATAACTGGTCGCTCATTAATCATGATTGCCAGTTGAGCAACTTGTTGACTAAGTTGCAGAATATGGCGTTCCATTGCCTCCAAACGATTAGATTCCTTGGCAAAAAAACGTTCCTCAAGTTCAGCCACTTGATTTTGCAGTTTACCGATTTGTTGTTCAACCGATTCTATTGCTGCTGTTTTCGGAGCAGGCTTTACTGATTCCGGGACACATAAAGATTGCCATAGGGCTTCTTTACAGAGGTCGCTGAAAGTTTTTTCGGGTTGCTTCTCCAACTCGCTTTCTACAAGTGCCAACAAGCTTTCGTCAGCTACCCCTGGATTGAACGTGACCGATTTAACTACCTTTTTCGACCATTGGAACATCAGTTTTAAGCCCTAGAAGAGCGAACGGCGGATAATTGCGCCTCTCCATAAATATACTGCCCCAAAGCATTAGCTTGTCTAGAAGGTGCAGCTAAATAGGCATTAATTTTAGCCTCTTTTAGCAGACGTTGCACGTCTTCCCAGAAAAACTGGCCACCACCTCCAGTAATAATCACATCAGTAACCCGCTCTGGCAACCACGCTAGTACGCGGCTACAAATTTCACGAGAAAACATTTCTATGAGGTTAGGGAGAAAATCATCGAGGTTAGTAGGCTTGCTTGCACCTTTAGGACGATAGAATCTTTCGCCTTTGGGTCTATTGACAGCAGAAATTAATGCCAGAGATTGGCTATCGGCTCCTTCGATTTCGGCGGCTACTAGTTCATAAAACTTGTTCATACCAAAGTCTTCACTCTTAGAAGCGCCTCGAGCAAAGCGGAAGTTATCAACCATCAAAAGATCGATGGTTTGATGCCCAATATCAACAATAGCAACTGATATTTTCGTAAAATCAGGAACGGTCGTGCCTTTCTGAGGTTGGGCTTCAGACCAGAGAAGGCTACCATAGCCCTCTGGCATGACCCAAACTTTAGTGACATTAAGGTTCACAGATTCACCGCGAAAATTCAATACATGAGGGCCAGTTACCAAGCTGATCAACTGTGCTTTTTCCTTTTCAAATTGCTCTAAGGAAAGAAAAGGTAAACCCAGCACTACTGAGATATCGTCTTTGAGTTTGAAGTAGCCAGCACTTGCCAAAACTTTGATGAGTGCATCCTCTACCTTAGATTGTCCCACTCCTAAATTTGCCCCAAAGTCAGCTGCCAACTGACCGACAGCATAACCACTACCTTGATACTCAAGCCACATATCCATTAAAGGGTCAGTAGCACGGGCTTCAAAAACTCCCCCGCGTACTTGTTCAATAGACATTTGCTTGACGTTGGCAGGTACAAACACCACATTGTTTGGTTCGCGGCTGACACAAGTCTTAGTAGAAGTTCTGCCTAAATCAACACTGAGAATAGCCTTGCCAGAGTACGTGCTTGGCGGCTTAGTAGTAGTAGCATTGATAGGGGTAGATGCCGATACTCTATTCATAGGTATAGCAGCGGCATTAATTGGGGTGGCGGCGGTAGGTTGGTCTGTCATAAAAGCTCCTAGTCCTAACTTAACTGTAAAAAGTTATCCTGCTCAATCTTACAAAAATGCGTAATAACAGAAATTTCAGGCTGCGTCAAGTGTAGCTAGAAATACGCATAAATTAATTCAGGCGATCGAGAATTTAGCATTATTTGGCATAGTGTAGGCCAATTTTATGTATACTTAACACCTCTTTTAACCCAAAAGCATGTGTATTTCATTTTCTAGTGCCTTGACGCTGGCGCTTGAACACCCAAACGGCAAATACCAAAAGCAGGCTCCCAATAACAATTTTGGATACCGGAGCAAGGTATTTGTCGACAAGTTCATACTGACTACCCAACAAATATCCTGAGTATGTTAGCAAACATACCCAGACAGCGCTACCCAAAGTTGTGTAAAATAAGAATGGTAGCAAGTGCATATTGCTGATACCAGCGGGCACGGAAATCAAAGTACGGATTCCCGGCACAAGGCGGCCTATAAATACAGCTTTCTTACCTTGTCTATCAAACCATTGCCTTGCCTTAGTGATATCTTGGCTAGATATGGCTATCCATTTGCCATATTTATCAGCAAAAGCTTTCAAGCGTTTTTCACTTAAGAATTTACCTGGGTAGTACCAAATAAGCGCACCCAGTACAGAACCCGACAGTCCGGCAAAAAAGACACCAATAATATTCAGCTTGTTGGGGGTTACCCTGGCAGTAAAACCTGCCAGTGGCATAATCAATTCTGAAGGGATGGGAGGAAATAAGTTCTCTAAAAACATTAATAGAGCTATCCCCCAATACCCTAAGGAGTTGATGGTATTAATTATCCATTCGAGCATTAAATAAATTCCTGAAATTGCTACACCTGTCTGGTT
Source organism: Mojavia pulchra JT2-VF2 (assembly GCA_019359325.1). Taxonomy (GTDB): domain Bacteria; phylum Cyanobacteriota; class Cyanobacteriia; order Cyanobacteriales; family Nostocaceae; genus Mojavia; species Mojavia pulchra. The sequence continues at coordinate 59,601 of JAHHHN010000004.1, forward strand.
GCTAAATTCAGCTTTAGCTTTCTCGAAAATTGATTATTTGAGATTGCTGGAGTCAAGATAACTTGGTTGGACTAAAATTGCCACTTTGATTATGAAAATAGGTGAAGATCAGGGGGAGATAGGTAAATAAATTCAAAATTTTGAATGCAGAAAGTTTAGCCAGTCCCTTGTTTACAGAAGATCCAAGGAAGAGCAACTGCGCCTTTGCGGTTAACCGACTTGTAGCAAGTGGTGTGGGTTAGCCCAACAAGCGCAAACTTTCCCAGACAAATTCTGAATTTCTGCTCCCCCCCTCTGATCTAGACTGTCGGAGTCAATGATTGCACTCTTGGTTCCGATTGCCAATCTAATGGGTTCCAAACCCTGTCTTCAAGAGCCATCTGCTCAATTAAACTGGCTAATCTCAAAGCCTTCAGAGCTTGTTCACCACCTACTGAAGGTTGATTACCACCATGTACACAATTAACAAAATGTTCTAGTTCTGCACTTAGGGGTTGAATATTAGTTGTATAAACTTTCTCTATCACACCATCCTGCCTGTAAAGTACTTGCCGATGATCGTTCAAAGAGCTGGCATTTGTTTGCCGATGAATCAAAATTTCATTTTTGAGAAAATCTGCTTCAGTAAATGAGTTTTTACAATGAGCAACGATGCGACGGATTTTTCGATGGGTGACTTTGCTAGCAGTCAAAGTAGCTACAATGCCATTAGCAAATCCCAAGGTAGCGGTCACATAATCTAAATAACCAGAGTCTAGGGCGCGAGTACCGCTAGCAGTCAACTTGATGACTGGGGAGGCAGCCAATTCCAGAAGCAGGTCAATATCGTGGATCATTAAATCCAGTACAACCGAAACATCGTTAGCCCGGTCTGAGTAAGGACTCATACGATGAGCTTCTAGCGCTAGTAATTCTTCAGTTTTCAGGACTTTGCTGAGTTCCCGAAATGCTGGATTAAAGCGCTCAATATGACCTACTTGTAGAATACACTGAGACTCAGCAGCAGCATTTACTAGAGATTCTGCTTCAGAAATACTTGCTGCGATCGGCTTTTCAATCAAGACATGAATTCCCGCTAATAGACAGTTGATTCCCACGGCATAATGCAAACGAGTGGGAACAGCAATACAAACTGCTTCCACATGGGGCAACAAGTCACAATAATCTTCAAAAAATTTGACTTTGTATTTGCTAGCGGTTTCTAATCCTCGCTCGACATTAATATCTGACACGCCGACTAGTTCAACATCTTTCATTGAACTCAGGACACGGGTGTGATGTTGTCCCATGTTACCCACCCCGATCACGCCTATGCGAATCGGTCGTGGTTGGTTGCGCTGTGTATATGGATTTGGTTCTGCCACTGACATGCTATCTTGCACTATTATTCTCTCCTCAACCACCAAATTAAGAGACGCTACGGACGTTGGCCTTTATACTTAACTGCCAGTTACGATCCGTCTAAAACCATCCAGATGGTAACATAGAGGTTCTATTTATGAAGAATTTCAAAGTTTGTTATGGGTTCCCGTAATCTGGGTGCCTTTTGTATGGTTAGTTCGGAATTGGTTGATTTTTGACACTTTACATAAAGTTCAATATGTCTTCTTATTAACTTAAAAATCTCAGTAAATCCTAAGGAGGAATTCTTAAGTGGCAATGGGCTAATTAATGATTAGACTCAATATTATGATTAGCAGCATGAAATGTGAATCGTTTTTTGTTAGTAAAATTACAAAAAAAGAAATTGATATACTTAGGGGTTGATCTGGACACAGAATTTATTGAGAATGTTCACTATTGATACACTTAATAATTTTTACATAATTATTTACAACACTTGCAGATTGCACCATCTGATTTTTGCAGAACATTGGTGCAGATGTTTTTCTTTGGCTGTTCAAGGCGGAGTTGCAACCTCCATTGGCAACAGCGCAGCCGGAAGTTTGGCAGTATGATTTGGCAATTGGAAATCCACAATTGGAAACCGAGATGAAAGCTGTAATTCTTTTGTCTGGAGGATTAGATTCTTCTACAATTCTGTACCAAGCTAAGGCTGATGGCTGTGAGTGTCATGCCATTTCCTTTGATTATCAGCAGCGACATCGGCGAGAGTTGCGAGCAGCTTTGTTTGTGGCGCAAAAAGCTGGGGTAGTAAAACATCAGGTGGTAAATTTTGACTTACGGCAATGGGGCGGTTCGGCACTTACAGACGATGGAATTGATCTACCGAAGGAGCGTTCTTTGGATGAAATGTCTCAAAACATTCCTGTAACCTACGTGCCTGCTCGCAACACCATCTTTTTAAGCTTTGCCCTCGCCTATTCTGAAACTATCAGTGCTGAACGTGTCTATATCGGCGTTAATGCCTTAGATTACTCTGGATATCCTGATTGTCGCCCCGACTATATCCAAGCGATGCAGGAGGTTTTTCAGCTAGGAACCAAACAAGGGCGTGAGGGAAAACCTATTACAATTATTGCCCCGCTGATTAACCTAAAAAAAACAGAAATTATCCAGCTTGGTAATCAGCTCGGTGTACCTTGGGAACTAACTTGGTCTTGTTATGCTGGTGCTGATGTCGCCTGTGGTGTATGTGATTCTTGCCGTCTCAGGCTAGCAGCTTTTACCGAATTGGGATTAAAAGACCTACTTCCCTATGCTCAGTAGGGGGAGGCAGAGAAGATGCAAAGAAGATTGTTAAAAAGTTCTGGTGTCCACTTGCAGGCGTCGCATTTGGACTTGGTGCAAGCGTGGCCCGATAACTGAAACCACAGTGAATTCAAGATTTTGAAAGGAAAAAGTTTCACCTTTGGCGGGAATTTTCTGTAGATGGTATAGCAGAAAGCCCCCTAGTGTCTGATATTCCTTTGTTAAAGGCAAGTTTAGATCTAAGACTTCATTGAGGTCTTCTAGGTTGATTTGTGCTTGCACCAGAAATGTCTGCTCGTCTAACATCTGGATTAGCAATTCTTCAGCACTGTCAAGAACACCTGCACTACCGATGATTTCGGCAATGACATCTTGAAGTGTCACTAATCCCACAATACCGCCAAATTCATTCACCACCATTACCATAGTGGGTTTCTCTTGCTGCATCATCGGCAAGAGTTCACTTAAAAGCGTGTGTTCTGGTACAAATCGAGCAGGACGCATCCACGCTTGGATGGATGTTTCTAGAGTTAATTTCCCCACAGCTAGAGGTTGTGCCAAGTCTTTAAAGTAAACAATGCCGCGAATGTCGTCTAATGAATCTCCAATTACAGGATAGCGAGAGTGACCGCTAGAAGCCATTTCCTTGAGTAATCTTTGGAAACTGGCATCTTTAGGCAGGGCGACAATGCTGGTACGGGGAATCATTACATCTTGTGCCATAACATCCCCAAATTCAAAGACGTTATTAAGCAATTCTCTCTCTGAAAGCTGGAGTCCAGTGGATTCCCGTTCTGTAGAGATAATGAGCTGCAATTCTTCGGGAGTGACAGGTGGTCTCCAGCCTTGACCTGTGTATTCGATGCCAAATAGTCTTAACAGCCAGCGGTTTGATTGGTTGAGTATCCAAATGAAAGGGCTAAAAAAACGGACGATCGCTTTTACTGATGGCCCTAAAAATCTTGCTAGCTGTTCTGAGTACAGCATTGCTACGGATTTAGGGCATAGTTCGCCTAAAACAATTTGCAAATAGGCTATCAGAAAAAAGGCGATCGGGATTGAGAAAGAATGAGCGATAAAATTACTCATTCCTCTAGGTAAAGGCCAGGATTTTAGCCATGCATCTACCAACACGACAATGGAACTTTCACCAATCCATCCCAGTGCCAAACTAGAGAGGGTAATACCCAATTGGGTGGTAGATAGCAATCGGTCAATACTGCGTTGCAACATTTCGACAGCGATCGCGGGAATGTCACCAGCTTGGACTAACTGATGGATACGCGATCGCCTTACAGTCACCATTGAAAACTCTGCTGTAACAAAAAAAGCATTGATGGCAATCAGTAACAGCACTGTTAACAATCGCAGCCCCACATCTGTCCAAATTATGCTAGAAAAACCACTCACCGCTAAAGCTCGTGTACAACTTACGCACCCACTCTTTGATTTTGGATTTTAGATTCGGAAATTAAGAATACTATTTGCGATTTTTTTCAGTTCACAGTTCCAATACCAGTTAATGCACTAGTAAAAAGTTGTTTTTAGGACTTTTATTTGCATATAACTGAACTTCCCAGTATTCAACTCCAATCTCAACTGACATCTAAAATCGTCCTATTTACCTTTCTACAGGGATATCCCGCACCTCTAACTTCAATTGTTGAGCAGGATAATCTGTCAAAGCGAGTGATATTTTCTTGACATCATCAAGTAAAGCCGTAGGAATAATCACTGTACCTGAAAAACTTGGCCCATTTGTAGGTAATTCTGCTGGTAATCCCTCTGTACTAGCACTGAGAGTTCGTCCTTTATCATCAGTAACATCTAAAAAACTATACAGGAAGCGCACAGAATCAGCACCTTTATTCTGCATTTTTACTCTCAGTAGTAAATCTCCGCCAGAGTAGCGAACAGATTGTACAGCTAGAGTTACACCTTTATTGACAGCGGTAACTGGAAATCCTTTTTGGGGTTTTTCTTCTACTTCTTGGGGTTTTTCCTCTGGCTTTTGCTTAGTATTACTGATCTCCTCATCGTCTTCGTCTAATTTTTCCGATTTAGCAGCCTTGGTTTTACCCTCAACTCGGGCCTTGACAATTTTGAGGATTTCTTCTTCTCTCAATAGCGCTAAGTTTGCTTGTTGCGAGTTAGCGGACTTACCGCTGGTAAATTTGGTTGTGGGACGACCATCAGGCGTTGTTATACCTTTGAGTGCTGAACTCCCTAGAGTAAATCCCAAAAACGCACTCACAGAACCTGCGCCCAACATTAGGGTTAATAAAAATAACGTAAGAAGTACAGTCGAATTTAGTTTCATCACTGACAAGCTATTGCACAAAAATGCTGGTCTATTTAAACTTATTGAAGCTGATTAGCTCAAGCCTTAAAATAACTTAGTCAATATTAGTCTGTATGATTTCATAATAAAATTATGTAATAAAAAATCTGGTAAACTATCTTCGAGGGTACACGAGCTGGTGAAAACACGCTACAATTAAAAATCGACCAGGGTTGGCCGAGCGGTTGAGGCAGCGAACTCATAATTCGCCCAAGGCAGGTTCAACTCCTGCACCCTGGATTAAATTAGTATATAGTTTTGAGTGCTGAGTTCTGAGTTACCTAATAATTCAATTCTAATGAACTCCAAGCTCTTTGTTGTGGTTAAAACCTCAGACTCATTCTTAGTCTTAACTTTTAATTTTTGCTCACTACTCAGCACTCAGTAATATTACCGGGGTGGTACAGTCTCAAACCGGAATTCTGTGCCGACCTTGAGCTTATCAGCGTTGTTGCGAGGAGACATCAGCAGCGATGTACCATAAGGATTAGGTAAATCTGGGGTACGGATATATGGATCGTTACCAACTTGCTGAGTTAGCATATCCCGATAAACCCCATTGATCAAATCACCATCGCTAGCAATTTCATTTTCTGGGAAGGAAGTTGAGAAAGAACCAAATCCTAGAAAAGAATCTAGTTGACGCTTGACGCTGGTATTTTCATAGAAATTGCGATCGTGTTGAAAATAAGCTCGTTCAATTGCATCATTAGGCGTTTCATAATTAGGTGTTTGCGTTTCGGCGATCGCAACGGAAGGAAAAGCAATACCAGCTGCTACTAGCACCAATAAACCACTTAAGGTTTTAAATTTTCTACCCATACCCATGTTTATTACTCCTCAATTTCTGGGCGAAACTTAATTTATGCTTAAATTCAGAACTCTAATGAGTTCAACCTTTGGTGTAGCACAACTTTTAATGTTTTGTAATGACTTATTCTACTGAAACCACTACCCACTCGGATATGTGGGCCGCTGATGCTGATTTGACGACCCTACGCTACAAATTACTAGATTTATTTTGCCAACTTGCTTATCAAGAGGGTGATTTTGTTCTCTCTTCTGGATTACGTAGTTCTTATTACGTGAACAAGACACAGGTAACACTCCATCCCCAAGGCGCTTTAGCTGTAGGACGTTTGGTTTTTCCTTTGTTACCTGCTGATACCCAGGCGGTGGCTGGTTTAACATTGGGTGCTGATCCAATTGTGACAGCAGTAAGTGTGGTTTCTGTCTATGAAAACCGACCGATTCCAGCTTTGATTATTCGTAAAGAAGCCAAAGGTTATGGAACAAGGGCATATATTGAAGGTCCTCTTTTGCCAGAAGAAGCGAAAGTAGTGGTTTTAGAAGATGTAGTTACCACAGGACAATCTGCTTTAAAAGCAGTTGGCCGCCTCAAAGAAGCAGGTTATACCGTTGAACAAGTAATTGCACTGGTAGATCGCCAGCAAGGTGGAGCAGAATTGTATGAGTCAGCTGGGTTGAAGTTTGAAGCTTTATTTACGATCGCGGAGATTCAACAGCGGTATCGGGAATTAGGAATTTAGTTGAGTGATGAAGGATGCGATCGCAAAATAGCTTTGTTGGCGACTTTTCAATAAAGTTTGCTTGCGATCGCGTTTTTTGATATCCCAATTACTACTAGTAGTATGAACTTCTGAACATAAGTGCATCTACAATACAATGGCAAAATCCGCAGATGTCAGCACAAAACGCTTGATTAGCCTCGCACCAGATAACTGGGTAAAATGGGTTACAGGAATTCCAGATATTACAGCAGGGGAAATACTCAACTCAGAATTTCAGTGGATAAGTCGAGAAAGTGACGTTTTAATTCGTGTAAAAAATCCCCAGTACGGTAATTTTCTCGTTCTTAATGAACTACAACTGCGTCCATCACCAGAAATGTCACGGAGAATGCGTGCTTATGCAGCACTTGCAGAAGAAAAATATAAATTGCTGACGTATCCTGTATTAATCAACATTCTAAAAACTGGTGATGTTGAAATACCTACAACTTATGAATCGAATATTGCTGGTTTGCGGGCAATTCAAGATTATCGCGTCATCAATTTGTGGGAAGTTGATGTAAATATTGCTTTTGATCAACCTTTACCATCCTTACTCCCTTTTGTCCCAATTCTCAAAGGTGGTGAAAATGAATCAACAATTAGAGAAGCGTTACAAATTCTCCGGGCTGATGAACAGCTAAACCAACTTGAGACGGTTTTAGCATTTTTTGCTACGTTTGTATTAGAAAGCACCCTAGTTCAAGAAATCATGAGGTGGGATATGGCTGTATTGCGCGAACCGCCTTGGTATAACGAAATTGAGCAGCGTGGAGTAGAACGCGGACGACGGGAAGAGTTATTTTCAAGTATTGAATTACTATTAGAGATCAAGTTTGGTAGCGCAGGTTTAGAATTGATGCCAATAATTGCTCAAGTTAATGATTTGGAAAGATTAAAATTGATTCAACAAGCGATTAAAACTGCAAATTCAGTTGAGGATTTACGACAACTGCTGTAGTGCAGGGTGATCGTATTCCTAATCATTTCATCTGCAAATGTGTAACTAAGCAGTATGAATCGGAATTCGCTGTTCTCGGCAAGTCCGCTCATAAATACCATCTAATTCTACGGGTAAGCAAATTTCACCATGCAACCACAATGGCAAAGTCGGTAACGCACAGCCTACAGTTAGTTTTTCTTGCCAAATATCTAATTTATACTGCCCATTTTGCTGGATGGGTCGATAAGCCGTAGCATAAAGTTCAGCGTTAAACAGTAATGCATTAGTTTCTGCGACACGGGTTAATAATTCATTGTGGAGATTTGTCTTGCGTTCAGTCACAACATCAACAATAACCAAACCAATACCCTGTCGTAAATAGGTTTCACATTTAGAAACAAAAGCATTGCGATGAGTAGAACGGTCTTTATTTGCAGGACTTACTAATTCTATTGCTCCAGCTAAAATAGGGCCAGCTTCAGTATTAAAAATATTTATTTCTACTGTTTCATCTGTAGGTAGAAAAGCTATTGTTTGAGCAGGTGGTGGAGGCATCCAAATACTATCAATATCTTTTGATTCCTGCCATGACTCTTCAAAAGCTGCTATATCAATTTCAATGCCAAATTGTACATTTGGTTCAGCAAAGTAGCCCTCTGGCAATTTAGCGTTTAAATCAGATGCAATATAAGTCGCCCAGGCGTTATGAAATGCGTGCCAGTGACGGCGAACTGAGAGTGGTGGACGAAAATGGTCTTGCAGCATCATTGTCTCTACATTCGCAATTTCAGTAATTATCCACAAACAAACGTAAATAAAAGAATTCGTCAATAACTGTAATAACTCGGAAGCCACATTCCGTAACAGCAGGTCATGATGTTATTAAAGAAGCAATGTTATTTGGTTGTGTATTTAAGAGCATTCATCTGGAAGTATTTTCACTATGCCATTAAAACAACCTACTATATCTGTGGTGGTAAACTTTACCAACTTTTCAGCTAAATTAGTTACTTTATTAAGTGCTTTTTATTTTTGGCTATAAATTCTAAAAATTCATCTCGTCGCTACAGACAAATCAATCCTTACAGTCCTGTTATACCAATTCTCTAAAATTTGGCAACAAATTCAAATCTAGAACCCTAGATGCTATCGGAATTTCGTAATTACGAATTATGAATTACGAATTACGAATTGGTATTAGACCACCATATCAGTATGTAGGTTATTGTCGCTGCCCTTACGACCTAGATCCAAGAGGATATGAATGTGGAGATAGGTCAGCGTATGTGAGAACTGGAGGATCTGAACCAGTATGCTATTTTGGTGATCTTCGTTAATTTTATGTAAACGTGTCCACAGATTTTACAAGAAATAAATTAGTCCAAAAAATTTGGCTTTTTTGTATACCCTCAGATTTTTAATCTGAGGGCTATTGGTTATTAATTAACTTTGTGTGACAGCTTCTTTCGCCAAGAACTTCTCTAGTTCTGTTAGTGCATCAGCATCAACTTTGGTTTGCATTGGACAGAACTTGGGGCCGCACATAGAACAAAACTCAGCAGTTTTATAGATATCTGCTGGCAGAGTTTCGTCGTGGTATTCCTTGGCTCTTTCTGGATCGAGGGATAACTCAAATTGACGGTTCCAATCAAAGTTATAACGGGCTTTGGAGAGTTCATCGTCTCTGTCCCTTGCACCTGGGCGATGTCTAGCGATATCCGCCGCATGGGCCGCTATCTTATAGGCAATTAAGCCATTTCGTACATCTTCGGCATCGGGCAATCCTAAGTGTTCTTTGGGCGTAACATAGCACAACATTGCTGTACCGTACCAACCAGCCATTGCAGCCCCAATAGCTGAGGTGATGTGGTCATAACCAGGAGCAATATCGGTTACCAATGGCCCCAGCACATAAAAAGGTGCTTCAGAACACTCTTCCATCTGCTTGCGGACGTTGAACTCAATTTGATCCATTGGGACGTGTCCAGGCCCTTCTACCATCACCTGTACGTTATCTTCCCAGGCTTTACGAGTTAGCTGTCCGAGGGTTTTAAGTTCAGCTAATTGTGCGGCATCTGAGGCATCATGGGTGCAGCCAGGGCGCAGGGAATCCCCCAAGCTAAAAGAGACATCGTATCTCTTGAAAATTTCAATGATGTCGCGGAAGTGCGTATAAAGAGGATTTTGTTTGTGATGATGTAGCATCCACCGTGCTAGAATACCACCGCCACGAGAGACAATACCTGTGATCCGGTCTCTTACTAAAGGCAAATGCTCAATTAAAATTCCGGCGTGGATGGTTTGATAGTCTACCCCTTGCTGGGCGTGTTTTTCGATGACGTGGAGAAAGTCATCAGGGGTAAGCTTTTCAATTGTGCCGTGAACGCTTTCTAAAGCTTGGTAAACTGGCACTGTGCCAATAGGAACGGGTGAAGCGTTAATGATAGCGGTACGAATTTCATCCAAGTTACCGCCACCTGTGGACAAGTCCATCACGGTATCAGCACCGTACTTCACGGCTAGTTTTAGCTTATCCACTTCTTCCTGAAGATTGGAAGAGTTGGGAGAAGCCCCGATATTAGCATTTACCTTACATTTAGAGGCAATGCCAATGCACATCGGTTCTAGGTTGGTGTGATTAATGTTAGCAGGGATAATCATCCGCCCCCGCGCCACTTCCTCTCGAATGAGATCGGCGGGGAGATTTTCCCGCTGGGCGACGTAATGCATTTCTTCGGTGATAACACCGTGACGTGCGTAGTGCATTTGAGTTACATTGCTCTGCCCACGCCGCTTGGCAACCCATTCTGTCCGCATATTTTTGAAATCCTCGATAAACAGCTTCCCTCCGCTGGTATTACCCAGACTCAGGTGTTAAGGGTGTGATCTCAGCCTAGTTATTCAGGCACCCCTAGCATGGATGTAGATTGTACCACCTTGCTTGTGGCTGGGAACAAGAGGGTTAACAATTCCTGAGAATGCGGGCGGTGATGGATATTAAGCAGTTCGCTGCTTTTGCTCAATAATGTCTAAGACTGCCAGTTGCTATATTTATTCTCTTGCTATTTGCATAAATCATTTTTGTTCGCGCAAAGGCGCAAAGGCGCAAAGAAAAGCGCGCAAAACACCTAAATGTACTAATCTGTAAATTAAATATTAGCAAAAACAGATTGCTCACAATACTTTTTAATTAGGGCTTTGGCATTCTCACGCCGTTCTCCTGTGAATAAGTTAAATACTACTTCTTCATCTTTAGAGTAAAGATGCAAGAGTCCAAAATCTCTCACTCTTGAATAAAGTAAGGGAACGCCAGCAAGAGTAAGTAAAGTTGCCTTTTTACGATCGCGCTCTTTTGCTTCAAGTGAGTCATGATATGAAGACTGGAAATCTACAACTAAACAAGGTTTGTAATCATAGTCTGTTATTAAAGCATCTACACTAGAGCTAAAGAAAAAATTTTTAAGTTCCCAGTCAAGGTTGCTATTTAGTTCACAGAATTGGGATAAGCTTACTTGTGTATGAATTTTAAAATTATCCTCAACGCAGGTTTGCAGAAACTCCAGCATCCTTTCTTCGTAAAGATTGACCAATCTTTTGGTTTTTAAAGACATTACTGTTGCTCCATTAGGATTTTTGCAAAATAACTAATAAATTCTTCAAGAACCTCTTTATAACCAATACATACCTGCCATGCATAAGGAAAAAGTTTATCTTCATGAATTATTAGATAGCTACTAATGTCACCTAAATGTTCGATTTTGAACTCTTCAGGTGACATCGATACTATTCCACCCCAATCAACACCATCATCATCGATATAATTTTCATAACTATTTAATGAAAAACTACCTTGAACTTCACCCTTCAAACTATTTGGGTAGGAAACTTGCATTGAATCCAAAAATATGTCTTCTTTACTAGGTAAAACCCAAAACCTACCTAAAATATTTGTTTTATACTGTTCAAAATGATCTCCACGATCTATTAATATTCCTTCAGTCTCACAAGTAAGTTCCAAAATTTCTTGTTGAAATACGTTTTTAGGAATAGAAATACATAACCCTTCCTTTCGTTGAGCTAAAACAAGTTGATAACGTTTAGCTCCTTTTCCAGGATTTTTAAGTCGATATCCTATATATTGAGATGTCCGATTCTCCTCGAACTTGTCGTAAAAACCAAGTCTCTCCAGCATATTGATAGCCAAAGACAGCAAATCTTCTCCACCTTGAATTACTTGAATATTTGTTGAAATCAAGCGTGGAACGCCGTTTTCTACCTCAAAACGCTGGATGACATCGTATATTATTTTTAACATTGCTAATTTCCATAAACCTTGGCTAAGGTTTATGGAAATAGTGTAACGTGTATTTCTAAGTTTTCCAATAGCCTTGGCTAAGATTTTTAGATTTCGCAGATAGATGCTAATTCCCGCCATGACTTGCAGCCTTGGGAAAAGCAAATACTATGACTATGCTGAAGGCGACGCACGGCACTCCTCGCACCTTCAACCAAAAGCTTCTAAATACTGGATATCACGAGGCGATCGCCTTGTTGAAACTTCATCCACGCCTGCCGTAAACTATCGGGAGCAGGTTTTTTGGCATTCTTAACAGAAAAAGTGCCATTGGCAATCACAGCGGCGCGTTGTCGAGCTACTAATGTGCTAAACTCCTCATCACCACTAGTCTTCTGAGTAGTATTAGCAAAAGGTGCATTATTCGCCAAACCTATAGTAATAAAGCTTTTGGGGTCGGTGAGGTCGATAACAGTTTGATAAAACGAGATACCATTGACTTTACCCTTCTTCACTTGTACGGTTTGAGCAGCAACGGGTAGTGCCAGTGTCAATCCTTGTGCCAGGGTAGCACCTCCCAGAAACAAGAAAGACCGCCGAGATATTTTGAAACTTGGCATAGTTTACTCTTGGCTATATTGTTTCTCTTAAAATGCCCAAACCCTTGCATAATTTGGTACGCAGCACTGATAAGTTACTGAGAGAGAGTTGAGGAAATAAGCACAGAAGGATAATGACTTCTAACTATAGATATATTATTTTTTACAAACCTTATGGTGTCCTCAGTCAGTTTACACAGGAAACTCCCAAACACAGCACCCTCAAAGACTATATCCTGGTTCCTGATGTGTATCCTGTGGGACGTTTAGACTGGGACAGTGAAGGGTTACTACTGTTGACCAACAACGGGCAATTGCAACATCGCCTTGCTAATCCTCAGTTTGGGCATAAACGTACTTATTGGGTACAGGTAGAACGAATTCCTGATGCTGCTGCTATAAAGAAATTGCAAACTGGTGTGAAGATTCAAGATTACCGCACTCGACCAGCAGAGGTACGCTTATTGTTAGAAGAACCAACTATTGGCGATCGCAATCCACCAATCAGATTTCGCAAAAATGTACCAACAGCTTGGCTAGAAATGACTTTAACTGAGGGAAAAAACCGTCAGGTGCGCCGGATGACGGCGGCTGTAGGGTTTCCTACTTTGCGACTGATCAGGGTAAGCATTGCCCACCTAAAATTAGATGGACTACAACTAGGTGAGTGGCGAGACCTGAGTTGCTCTGAAATAGAATTCCTGCATAATCTGCCTAAAACAGGTGGAATAGCGAACAAAGCCAAGACTTCAGCATTATTTTGAAAAGTACTTAGTTCTTACTATCATTTAAATTTCAGGTTAACCCATTCTTAATGCTGAAACTAGTAGCTGGATTTAAATCAACTCCATGATGAAAATCGCCGCTCAAAAATTGTCTGTAGCTAGTAGTGAGTAAAACGAAAGATTAACTATTGGTACTAACGATGAAAACCAACGTCTAAATTCATACTTAGCTAATTTATCTACCCCCATTATGATATTAATTTACTAAGTATTTGGCTGTGACTTTTTCTCAAGTTCTGACCGAGCTAGACTTTACAAATTTAAATGTTTTTATAGTGTATCTGCCATCTCATTACTTTTTAGTAAAAGCCGAAATCCGCGGATTGCTACATAATTTAGTCAGTAATTTTGAGCTAAAAAATTAATCCTGCAAAAACAGTGGTTAACAATTATTAACTAAGTTTTTCTTTGCACCTTTGAACCCAAATTGATCCAAAAGAAGTATAATAATATTTTTTTATTCCTGCCCTGTCTAAATCAGCCCTTGGGTGCAAATAATTAACTCTTATGAGCCGTAATCAGCAATCGATCTGGCATAACACTCACCAACAACAAGATATTGTAGCTGCAACACCTGCACGCTTGGAACTTGTGCCTGAACGAGCCTGCGATTTAGAACTTTGCACAGCAGAAACTCTGCGTCGTACCCAAGAGGAACTCTTGTTATATCGTAGGCTTTATGAAAATATCCCTTCTGTGTATTTCAGTTTGGATATTACAGGAATAATTTTATTTGTAAACCAGTTCGGTGCAAACTGTCTTGGTTACACTCCAGAAGATTTGATTAATCAACCTATTTTTAATTTATTCGCATCGTCAGACAGACAAAGATTATCTGATGCATTGATGAGGTTATTAAAGGCCTCGCCTAAGAGTGAAGTTGTTAGTTGGGAGTTTCGTTTAAACTGCCCTGCCAGTAAGATTTTATGGGTAAAAATCGTGGCGCGTCTATTACCTGATGGGAATGGACAATATCTTTCAGATCCTAACCTTGCTGATAAGTCCTCTCGGAAAAATCCGGTCATTCTCCTAGTTTTTGAAGACATCACTGCTCACAGGCAGGCGGAAGATGCTTTCCGAGAAAGTGAACAGCGCTTTCATAAAGCAGTGCAAGCGCAGTTAGAGGAGATGGAAAGCCTCAACCGTTTAAAAGATGAATTTCTGAGTACAGTGTCGCATGAACTACGCACGCCACTAACTAATATGAAAATGGCGATCCAAATGCTAGGAATCGCATTAGATCGAGAGCAAAACTTTTTGTCGGAAATGGCGAAGCCACAAGCACAACGTTCCAAAGCTGCTCGCTATTTTGAAATTTTAGATAATGAGTGCGATCGCGAAATTAATCTGATTAGTAACTTTTTGGATTTGCAACGGTTAGATACAGGCGCTAAACCTTTGGTACTGGAAACTCTTGAAGTACAGCAATGGCTTTGGCGGGTGGTAGAGCTATTTAAAGCCCGCAATCGCAATTCTTGCCAGCAAAACTTGCACCTTAACGTAGCTCCCAATCTTCCCCCACTCATGTGCGACCCATTCAGTTTAGAACGCATTTTGATAGAACTGCTCACTAATGCCTGTAAATTCAGTCCTCCAAATGCAGAAATCACTGTTTGCGCCCAACGGAAATCCCGTACTATTCAATTTCAGGTAATCAATTCTGGTGTAGAGATTCCTACTTCAGAACTACCACACATTTTCGACAAATTTTATCGCATTCCCAGTAACGACCCTTGGAAACAAGGTGGTACAGGATTAGGTTTAGCATTGGTACAGAAACTCACCAAACACTTAGGAGGAACAATCGAGGTCGAAAGTGGGTCAAATCGTACTTCTTTCGCTATCCAACTTGCTCTAAGTAGTGAGGCGTAAAAGAAGAAGATGAGGAGGATGAACTTAAATCCCCTGCTCCCTCATCCCCCAATTCGCGCCTTTAGGAAGAATTGGCTTGCTGACATCGGAAATATTTAGCTAATATGCGTCACAATTAATACTGCCACCAAAATTCACTGGTAAAACCACAATCTTTTATAGGTCTACTGTAGGCAGGGACAGTCAGTTGTGGCACTTTGGATCTTAGTGGCTAGAAGCACCTTGGAACGGGAATAAGGAACTTCCACTATGCTGATTTGCCCTCAGTGTAAATTTGAAAACTTCAATACCAACAAATTTTGTCAAAACTGTGGTACGTCCTTGACCTACAAGGTCTGTTCTGAATGTAGTACCGATGTACCTGTAAACGCCCAACATTGCCCTAACTGTGGTGCAGACTGCGGAACAGTGTGGTGGGCAATTATTGCTCACAAAGGAACTGGGGATGAAGGAGAAGAGAAATTGAGGGAACAAGGAGATGAAGAAAGCTACCTTCATTTCTCCATCTCTCTATCAAAATTCTCAGTCGGCTCTTATTTAGATCAAGAGCAGCGCTATCAGATATTAGAACCGCTACCCAACCCAGAAGAATTCACTGCTAGTACTGAGGTGTGCATTAGAGTTCTAGACTGCCAACCTTATCAAATTTCGCCCCTTGAGGCAATGATAGAAAATCAGCAACAGGGGGTAGTTACACCATCAGTAGAGGCAAGTGGAATTCCCAGCTTTGCTAAACCTTATATCGCCTTACAATCTCTGGGTCACTCAGGGATACCGCCAATTCACGACGCATGGCAGCAGGGTGATATGCAGGTGGTGCTTATCCAAAACCGCTCGGATTGGCCGTATTTACTTGATCTGTGGCAAGACAACACAACCAGTTCGTTACAAATTTTACACTGGTGTTATCAGATGACCCAACTTTGGGTATTACTAGAACCAGTGAATTGTCTTCCAAGTATTTTAGAACTGTCGAATCTGCGATTGGATGAAGATCAAACACTATCGCTAGGGCGTTTATATGTGGAACCATTGAATAGTCAGCCAGTTGCTGTACCAACAACGGCAGAAGACGAAACGTCTGCTCAACAAGGTCAACCGTTAACCATCACCACATTGGGGCAAGTATGGCAGGCGTTATTTAGACATTCCCAGCGCACTCAGTTTGGCTCTATAGTCCAGATGTTGGCAGATTTAGAGATAGGTAAAATTGAAACGATCGCCCAGTTGCGATCGCGTTTGGAGGAGATGGCTATGGAATTAGAAGAACCTACCACACAACCTTCTCTTCCAACGGAGGAGAAATACACCACCGCACCAACAACCTTGCAACTGAATGAGTTAGTAGAAGATTCTGATATCAAAAATGACGATTTGCCAACAATTGTGCTGCCAATGCAATTAAGCACTTTGGAAGATGCAGGACGCACTGATGTAGGACGTCAGCGACATCACAACGAAGATTACTTTGGCATTGAGACAAAACTTAATAAATTAGAGTTACCTAAAAGTAGAATTTTACAAGCGCGAGGTTTGTATATTCTCTGCGATGGTATGGGGGGACACGCCGGAGGCGAGATAGCCAGTGAGTTAGCAGTCAACACTCTACGGCAATATTTTGAAGAAAACTGGATTGCTAACCAGCTGCCAACAGAAGAGAGTATTCGTGAGGCAGTATATTTAGCTAATCAGGCAATTTACAATCTCAATCAAAAAGATGCCCGTTCTGGAGTCGGGCGCATGGGTACTACCCTAGTGATGCTCTTAATTCAAGATAGTCATGCAGCGGTAGCACACGTGGGAGATAGCCGCCTCTATTGCCTGACTCGCAAGCGAGGGCTGGAACAAATGACGGTAGATCACGAAGTTGGTCAAAGGGAAATTGCTAGAGGAGTGGAAGCAAGCATAGCTTATGCCCGTCCGGATGCTTATCAACTCACCCAAGCATTGGGGCCGCGTGATGAAAACTCGATTAATCCCAGTGTGGAGTTCTTCGAGATTAATGAAGATACTCTCTTCATCCTGGCTTCGGATGGTTTATCGGATAATGATTTATTAGAAATACATTGGCAGAATCACTTACTTTCTCTGCTGAGTTCTGGTACTAACTTGGAAGGAGGCGTTACAGACTTAATTGATTTGGCAAACCAATACAACGGTCATGACAATATTACCGCTATCCTTATCCGGGCAAAAGTACGCCCAAATTTGGAAAGTCCAAAATAAATCGGGGCTGGGGGCTGGGGATAGGGGACTAGGGACTGGGAAAAAGCAGCTTGTGCAGGGGAGCAGAGGAAAAAAACTTCTTTAATCCCCAATGCCCAATCCCCAATCTCCAATGCCCAATCCCTAATCCCTAATCCCTAATCCTTTCACCTTTTAGGTTGTATTGTGGTTACTCTAACGCTACTAGAACCGCAACAAAAAACGCTGCTTCAGCAATGGTATTTTGAAAACTCCACCGTAATTCGGATTGGTCGAGCGGCGGATAATGACGTTGTGTTAACTGATAGTTTGGTTTCTCGCCATCATCTAGAACTCAAGAAAGTTGGTTCTGGCAGCAATAGTGCTTCATGGCAGGTGATTAATCACGGCACGAATGGCACTTTCCTTAATGGCGTGCTTGTGACTCAGAGCCAATTGCCAGATGATTGCCTCCTGCAACTAGCGCAGGGAGGCCCATTACTAAGGTTTGAAATTCAGGAAATAACTGCACCTGATTCTTGGTTACAGTGGCAAGAAAACCTTGGCTCAACGGAAAAAACTACTCCCACGCCAATTTCATTAACAAAAAACCCTTCAAATTGCACCCATGAAGGTAACTCTCCTAACAACCTATTTTGCATTCATTGTGGTCAACCCCTCTCGGTGCAAAAGACTATTCGCCAGTATCAAGTATTGCGAACTTTAGGGCAAGGAGGCATGGGTACTACTTATTTAGCTTGGGATGCAATGGGAGTGACAACAGAGCATCCACAACTACTGGTGTTAAAGCAGATGAACGCCGATATGGTGAAAATTGCTAAGGCCCAAGAATTATTTGAGCGGGAGGCACATACTCTTAAATCCCTTAACCATAGTGGAATTCCCAAGTATTATGATTTTTTTGTTGAAAATGGAAAAAAATACCTGGCAATGGAATTAGTCCATGGACAGGATTTAGAAAAACGAATTTATACTACAGGCCCAGTGATACCAAGCCAAGCGATCGCCTGGATGATCCAAACCTGCGATATTTTAGGCTATTTGCATAGTCAGCAACCACCACTGATTCACCGGGATATAAAACCGGCTAACCTGATGGTGCGAAATTCTAATAATCACATAGTAGTGCTAGATTTTGGCGCTGTTAAGGAAATTGGTACAGCACCAGGTACTCGGATTGGCGCAGAAGGTTACTGCGCTCCTGAACAGGAACGAGGACAACCCCTGACTCAATCTGATTTATATGCGATTGGGCCAACCTTAATTTTTTTGCTCACAGGTGAAAACCCTTTCAAGTTTTACCATCAACGTGGGCGAAGTTTTAGGTTTGATGTTGCTAGTGTTCCGACTATTACTCCCAAATTAAGAGAGATTATCGACCGCGTTACAGAACCGTTGCCACGCGATCGCTATCAAACCGCACAGGAACTAGCTATGGCATTAGCTACTTGCCAATAAAGGTACTAGAAATTGGGTAGATAAGAATATTCCTAATACCTAATACCCAGCCCCTGATACCCAATCCCTATTCTTCATCCCAAGCTTCTACAGCTAGCAACTCACTAATTGGGTCTTGCATAGTAAATCCAAAATCCAATAGTTCCTGTTTCCAGTGCGGCCATTCATTGCCATAGAGCAGAGCGATTTTCCAAATGCTATCATTTGGCTTGATAATATTAGATTCCACGAGTGATTGCACGTTACGCTGCAATTTCACCATTGGGTGAATTACTTGCTGAGTCATAACCTCGATTCAATTCAGATTTTGTTTGCTAAATACTTAATCAAAACTGCTTTCCGTTCTGCAATTGTTACCGATGCGTAGAGCGTTATACTTTTGGGCAAAGCTAGTCTTAACTTTTTAACTATACCACAACTAACTCTACTAAGTTGCTAGCGAATTCGGTTTTGTACGGTAATTACCACCACACAATACCAACTCCGCCGAACTCTCATCGCCAACACCAAACACAAAAATTAGCCGTCCTGACAATTGCATTGGTAGCACAAGCTAAGACGGCTTGTGAGATTGTATTTGTTTTATTTACCAAAATGCGTTTGATTTTTGAAAAACCCATAGAATACGGGCTGTTTTGAAGTTTTTTGATTAAGGGTAAAAGAATTTTACCGCTCTATTTAAATGTTATATACATTATCGCAAACATCTGAGGTCAGGCAATCTTATTGGAAAACTTTATATAAATTTAATATTGCCAACAGGAATATATCTGTGAGTTATGTAATTTTCTGGCTTAAGACGGTGGCGAGATGAAGAGATATAACTCAATTACCTCACCTAAATTCTATTTTTCGCAACCTTGCATTACTTAGTGTCTTGAAATACAGGAATTGTTGTAATCAGGAAGTGAAAGCTGCAAATGCCTTGTAATGAGCCAGAGCGATCGCAGGACACAATGTAAGTGTGAAATTGACATAGCACAAAGCTCAACTTAGTGTCCAGAGTCAGCTTTTAAATTTTGTGTAAAACATTTATAGCCAAGATGATAGTTTCTGTGGAAGAGTGGGTATCCTCATAACGGGAGGATGGCTAATCCTTAAGTAATTACCACAGCATCTACATAAAATATGGGTTCATCGGAAGATTATCTGATTGCTCGCAGCAAGCAGATTAAGCGGCGACAAAAAATTTTGACGTTAGTATCAATTGTGTCGTTTTTTGGTTCTACGGCATTTGCAGCGATTCCGGCGATACAAAAGGCTATTCAGCCTCAGTCACCAACAGTAGTTGCATCTCCAGATAATTCATTAGAAACACAGGCAAAAGGTTTTGAGTTGGTTTTACAACGAGAACCAGAGAACCCAGTGGCGCTGGAAGGGCTAGCAAATATACGAATACAGTTGAAGGATACTCAAGGTGCAATTCAGCCTTTGGAAAAGTTGGTGAAATTACGCCCTGAACGACAAGAGTACAAAGTGATGTTAGAGCAGCTGAAGAAAGAACAAGGCAAGAGCGATCGCTGAAGAATTACAACACTTGTTCTATAGGCAATTTAATCAAACAGTAATGGCTATGTTACAACCCCTAAAAGACTTAGAAATATTTTATCAACAAGATGATCCTTGGCAATATGAAAACACGCCTGATGATAAAAAAAGAAAAGAAATAATTTTAAGTGAAATTCCTAATAAAGATTATAAAAATGTTCTCGATATAGGTTGCGGGCATGGCTTTATTACAAGAGATCTGCCGGGAAAAAATATATTGGGAGTAGATATCTCATCTAATGCAATCATTCAAGCAAAAAAACATGAAACTACCAATCTTAAATTTATTCAATCTTCAATTTTTGATATTCCTAAAAAAACGTCAGTCAAGTTCGATTTAATCATTATAACTGGTGTCTTATACCCTCAATATATTGGTAGTTCGCACAATCTTATATATCTAATTATAGATCAACTAATAGTAGATAATGGTATTCTTATATGCTGCCATATTGATGATTGGTATAGAACTCGCTTCTCTTATTTAATGCTTGAATATTACTTATTTGAATACAGACAATACACTCAAAGATTGGAGATTTACGTAAAATGACTATTCTAATGTATCACAAAGTTTCTCTAGATAACCCGACGATGTGGTGGGTGTCTGTTGATGAATTTTACAGACAGATGCTCGAATTAAAATATAAAAACGTGGTTTATTTAGATGATTACAATCCAAATGACCCCAATCAAGTTGTAATTACATTTGATGGAATTTACAAAAATGTTTTAGATTATGCAGTACCTATATTAAGTAAATTCAACTATCCATTTGAATTATTTATATCCAGTGACTACATTGGCAAAGATAATTCATTTGACAAATCAGAACCATTAGCAAAATTTGTTACTTTGGAGGATTTGAAGTCTCTAATTGATATGAATGGTAGGTTACAATGGCATACCAAATCACATCCCGATTTGTCACAAGAGGAGGATATTTCAAAGATAATATGTGAATTAGAAATTCCTCTTGTTTTGAAAAATTTAGATCAAAAAGGATTTAATTGGTTTGCGTACCCTTATGGTAACTTTAATCAAATAGTACTCGAAGAAGTTAAAAAAAGATTTATAGGCGGATTATCTTGCGATCAAGGTAATGATACAGATGTTTATTGCTTGAATCGTATAACTGTAACTAACAGTACTATATTTAAAAAGGCTACCATAGCTGTTATCATAGCATCATATAACTATGGCCCCTTCCTGATTGAGGCAATAGAGTCAGTATTACGCCAGACAAGGATGCCTGATGAAATTTTAATTACGGACGATGCATCTGACGACAATACGTATGAAATAGCTAAATTTTATCAAGATAAATATCCCCGACTGATTAAAGTTAATAGAAATATTCATAATCTTGGAATAGTAAAACACTTTAACAAAGCTATTAGTTTAACAAATTCTGATTATGTTACTATTCTCGGTGCAGATAATCGATATCGTAGTGATTTTATTGAAAAAACTTCAGTAATACTTGACCAATGTCCTGATGTAGGAATAGCTTACTCAGATTTTGCTTTGTTTGGTTCAAGAGCTAAGTTAGTATATGATCGTTTTCCTAGCAACAGACATGGCTTGATCAAAGCAGAACATTTTTTCATAATCAACTTTCCTAACTTCGATGAAAATGCCAAGCAAGAATTATTAACCCAAGGAAACTTTATTCATGGCTCGTCCATGTTTAGGCGGCAGGCTTTTGATGAGGTAGGAGGATATATTGAATTATCAACTATACCTGAAGATTATAATCTTTTTGCACGAATTGTAAAAGCAGGATGGAATGCTAAACGAGTACCACTGCCCATTTTAGAGTATAGGCAACATTCAAAAACTCAAGCAAACATCCGCCTAACAACCTTTGCAGAATTGCAATTTTATAAGCAGCTTGCTAAAAATTTGCATGGAGAATTAGAACAGCTTAAGCTACGATTAAATCCCACTCAACAAAAATCTTTTGGCAAGACTGATCAGTCCGCAACAAACTTTAAATTTAATTTAACTGATATCAATCTGATCGTTTTCCCAGACTGGCAGCAACCGGAAGAGGTTTTGCATGAAGATTTAGCAATTCTTATTAAGAGCATTATTACTCATCCAGAAAAAAACCGAATTACATTGTTGCTCGATAACAATGGTATTTCTGAAGAAGATGCAAACCTTATAATATCAGATGTTGTTTTTAGTCTGCTTCAAGAAGAAGATTTTGATTTTACAGAAGAACCAGGAATTACATTAATTGGCAACCTCACTCATAGAGAGTGGAAATTGCTGCTCTCTCGGACTAACGCTAGAATTACATTAGAAAGAGAAAATAAATCAGTTATTGCAAAAACAATAGCTAACAAAATTCCTGTTTATGAGTTAGATACTATAGATAAAATCCATCTTGATCTTGAATGTAGTCTGAATTTTAACAGCAAAAATGCTGAGATTTTCAAAAATATAATTAATATTATAGAGCAATATAAAGGAGAAAAGTTTGAGACCTCAGTAATAGAATATTTGCGCCAAGGAAGAAAAGAAATAGCTAAATTATGGCTGTGTACAAAAGAAATTCTGCTTGAGAAATTATATTTAAGCAAAGTTGGTCAGTCCCATCAAGCACTGTTAAGAAGTGGTATTCATAAAGAAGCATTAACGGATGATGAACAGAGCTTTATGGCTGAGATATTAGCAAAAATTTCTTCAGGATTAAATGAACCAAAAGCCACTCAGTACCTCCTGGTAGGAATGCTATATCTCCATCCTCAGCAGTTATCATTATTCCGTGAAATTGCATTCATACCTAACTGGCTGCTAAATGACTATGTAAAATATCTATTTAATTCTCAGTCTTACTTCCAAGAATTTGGAGAAGCAGATAATTACTACTGCTATATGCAGGGTTGGATTGGTTACTTGTATTCATCTATATTGCATGAGCAGGATTCTGTTCTTTGGAATACTTTTGCAGAATATTTTGTGCAAAATATTAATTTTATACCTTTATATTTTAATGACAGTAATCTTAAAGATATCTATGTAAAACGTGCAAAAGTTATAGAGTATTTTCTAAAAGCCAACAAGTATGAATTAGATTATGAACTAACTGAGCGCTCAATTAACAGGAAAAAAATTCGGTTAGGTATATTGGCAACCCATTTTCTACCCTCATCTGAGACGTTTGCTACCCTTCCTGTTTATGAATATCTTAGCAGAGATTTTGAAGTTATATTGTACTCTCTAATAGAAACTGGTCATCTATTAGAGCAATATTGTCAAAGTTGTGCAAACTCTTTTAAACTGCTGCCGCAGGATTTAGCAGAACAAGTAAATTTCATTCGTGCTGACGACCTCGATATATTATTCATTGCTACTAATGTAACGGCGGTAACCAATCAAATCTGTCTCTTATCAATGCACAGATTAGCTAGGATACAAGTTACAAGTGGAGGATCGGTTGTCACAACTGGAATGCGGCACATTGATTATTACATCTCTGGTAAGTTAACAGATCCATCACCAACAGCACAAGAACATTATCAAGAAAAATTGGTAAAAATAGAAGGAACTGCTCATTGTTTTAGTTATGGTTATGAACAAGAAAAGGTAACTGTTGAAGTTGATAGAGTAAATTTAGGAATTGCTGAAGATACTGTAGTTTTTATCTCTGCTGCCAACTTTTTCAAAATTATTCCAGAACTAATTAATACATGGGCAAAAATTATTGCGAAAGTGCCAAATTCAGTTCTGGTACTTCTACCCTTTGGCCCGAATTGGTCTAATGCCTATCCAAAGAAAAATTTTGAAAATCACTTGAGTAAAGTATTTTTAAAATATGGGATATCAGCAGAACGATTGATAGTTTTAGATCCTCAACCAGTGCCAAATCGAGAAGAGGTGAAGGAATACTTCAAAATTGCCGATGTCTATCTAGATTCTTATCCATTTGCAGGTACAACTTCACTAATAGAACCGCTGCAAGTTAATCTACCAGTCATTACTAGACAAGGTAATAGTTTTCGTTCTGCAATGGGCGCTGCAATGTTACAAGCTCTAGATGTTCCTAGTTTAGTTGCAGATAGTGAAGATTCTTACATACAGCTAGCGATCGCACTTGGTACAGATCCTGAATTACGTCAACAAAAGAGCGTCCAAATTAAAGAAAAAATGCAGGGTAACCCTAGTTTTCTGGATAGTCGCTCATACTCAGCTAAAATAGGTAACCTATTCCAAGAGCTATTCAACAATTACCTTGCAGATACTTTAAATCAAAATTTGCGTCTAAGAGATATTAACCTAATTATTTTTCCCGATTGGAGCCAATCAGAAGAATTCATTGGTTTAGAATTAGAGCAAGTAATCAAAATTCTTGCTACTTATCCTGATAGCCGAAAAACTACCTTACTTATCGACACGGATAATATTGCAGTGGAGGATGCAGAAATATTTTTATCCAGTGTTGCTATGAATCTCTTGATGAATGAAGATTTAGATATAACTGAGGAATTAGAAATTTCTTTGCTGGATAAACTGGCAGATAATCAGTGGAAAGCTCTACTACCTAGTCTCACAGCTAGAATTGTTTTGGAATATGAGAATAAACAAGCATTGACACAAGTGCTTATTCAACAACTTTCTGTTTGGGAATTGGATAGCTTAATCAGTTCCAGCTTGGAAGTTGCACCTGTATAGTTATAAAAGTCTAATATTGATTCCACCTACTTGTGTGGACTTGAGCTATGAGCCAGAGATTTGAGTCTCTGGCATTTTTTTTGGTTAATGCAAAATAAAAAAGCACGCAAAAGCAAGCTTTTTATACAGCCCTATACTGGGTAGGCAAGTATATTCAATATCATTGTCCATCAAGATACCTCTACTACATCTGCTCGTAAGGCTTCTCCATCTCATGCGTAAATTGCTTTCAATTCCAAAGCGGTGCTGTTTGCCTTGACTATAGCAGCTTTCATGCTACTTGCTCTCTTAAAGTCTTATATTTACTCATTCGTACATCCCCGTCTACACATAGCATACAATGAGGTAAAGTACACCACAAATTTATATTATTCCCACCCAATTTATGAAAACCGTAACCATCCAATTACCGGAAACAGTATTTTCTTCACTTCGCAAAAATCCCGAAGAATTTGTGCAAGAAATGAGGATTGCAGCAGCAATTAAATGGTATGAATTAGGTAATATATCGCAAAATAAATCCGCCGAAATTGCTGGGTTAACTCGTGTAGAATTTATCAATGCTTTATCTCGTTATCGAGTTGATTTTATGCAATATACTACAGAAGAGTTGGCTGAGGAAATGGAGAATGTCCATTAATCGTATTATCATTAATTCTTCCCCTCTGATTGTTCTGTTTAAAAGTCAACAAGCACAATTGTTACCACAATTATTTACAGAAATTTTAGTACCTGAAGGTGTATTTCAAGAAGTCACCAAAGGAGGAGAAGATGATAATGCGTCAAGACAATTACCTACCGTTTCTTGGATACAACGAGTAGAAATTGATAGCATAGCGCCTGAAGTAGCAGCTTGGGATTTAGGAACAGGAGAATCACAAGTATTAAGTTTAGCTTTGAAAAACTTAGATTGTGCCGCTATTGTCGACGATAGAGCAGCGCGGCGTTGTGGTCAATCATTAAGTATTATTACTATAGGTACAGGAGGTTTACTAATACTAGCAAAAAGACGCGGACTAATTCCTAGCATATCTCCAGGAATTCAGGCTTTACGCGATGCTGGTTTATGGCTATCAGATACTATAGTCAATATGCTTAAACACCAAGCTGGTGAGTAATAATCGACCTCAACATTGCAAGTTGAGGTAGTTCATCGATCAATATATCTCTGCCACATTTGCTGATAAGCTTTCTCCATCTCAAGAGTAAACTGTTTGGCATTCCATAGCGGTGCTGTGTACCTTGATTGACGCAACTTCCAAGAAATTTGCTGTCGCAATTTCTCATCCTTACCCAAGCACACGCCCCACTCTACGTACTCATCTTCACTCCAAGCAATACCTTCTGTTACACCTACATTCATCATCATGCTGTAGCTGTTTCGGGCTGCAAATTGCTGTCCAACTCTTGTTACCATCGGTATACCCATCCAAAGGGTTTCTAATGTTGTCGTCGCTCCATTGTAGGGATAAGTATCAAGAACAACATCTGCAAGCCCCAAGTTAGCACGGTGAATCGCTTCAGAAGGAGCATTAGGTAAAAATCGTAGTTGAGAAAAATCAACACCTTCTTCTTCTGCAATACGCTCAAAAAATTCTTTGGATGATTCTGGATCAGCATCACCTTTAATTAAAAGATAACTATTGGGTACTTCTTTGATAATTTTCAATTGTAATTGCAGGTGTTCCTGATGCCTTTTATACCCCTTTTGAGTCATAAAATAAACTATGGCATCACTAGGAATATCTAAGTTTTCCCGTCGTAAATTAGGTACATCCACCTCAAAACCATCAACAGCTATATAAGTTTGAGGTAATCTCCAAATTGTTTCACTGTAATAATCCTGTGCTGATTCAGGTAATACATAAGGATCAGCAATAAAGTAGTCAATTGATGGCAATCCTGAAGCATCCCAACCCAGCCAAGTTACTTGTATAGGGGCTGATTTAATTGACATCAACTGACAAGAGTGATCTAAAGTAATACTATCTAAATCTACCAGAATATCAATTTCATCTTTCTGGATTTCATCCCATATATTATAGTCACGAATCCCAAATTTATGAAATTTATATGATGTGTCAATAAAATTATTTTTTGTAAATTGTTCTACGACATCTGCATCATATAAAAAATAACTATGTATTTTAAATTTTTCGGGATTATGATTTCTAAACAACCATCGGCATAACCACCCTACAGAATGTCTCTTTAAGCAATGAGAAATATAGCCTATATTAAGAGCTTTTTTGTCTTTATTTATACTCTGTTTGCGAAATTGCAATAACTTATTCTGCCGTTCTGCAACTTCTAAATGATTTTGAATAACATTAGCTTGGCATAAACTAGAAATATCATTTTGAAGTTTGCGGTGTTTTTCAGGATTGTCATAAATATATGGCAAGAAAAAGCCTGAAGTAAAAAGTCGCGCAGTGATAACTATATCAAGATTATTAGGTTTTTCTTGAATAAGTTGTTTGGCAAGCAATACTTGCTGATCTAATACAGAACATACCTCCTCCCAATAACTACCCGCTGTCATTAAACCTCTAAGAACTAAGGCATTGATACAAATTTTTTCAGCTAATGTATTAACTATTTCATAACATTTTTTGGCTGTTTCGATACCTTGTGTATATTTTTGGCAATTTTGGTAAAAATTAGCTAATGTTACGAGAATTTCTCGTTGTTCTATTACCCTGTCTACAGGAACTAGTTGCCAACAGATTTCCGCAAACTTTGATGCTAATTCTGGCATTTTTTGAAACATAGCAATTGCTATGCTTTCTACCATTACTGTTTCAATAATAGTTACAGTTTTAGGGAAATACTTAATACTAGTTTCAACGAAAGTGAATACTAATGGTTCGTTGGTTGCGTAAATTAAAATATTTTTTACAATATTCAATAATAAGTCTGTGTCATAGGAAATTGTTTCTATAGCTAATAAATTGATTATTGATTCTAATAAATCATGAATATCTTCATTAGAATCGTGCAAGTTGAGTAAGATTTCAACAATGTGCAGTAAATTATTGATATCTTCAGGGACAATTTCTCTGATATGCTGACGAATTGCCAAAGCGATTCGATAGTCTTCAATAGTTATCCGACGTTCAGCTTCCGTTTCTAAAACTTTTACTAGCTCTGCCGTGTATACTTCTCCTTCATCTTCTGATAAGGCCATCAACCAAGTCATTTGTGCCTCAGTTTCTTGCCCTTGCAGCAGCAACATTAGTCCTAAATTCCAGTAATATGACTTAATATCTGGCTCACTTTCAATTGCCTGCTCATAAAGAGTAGCGGCTGCACTGTAGTTTTCTGCTATTAAATATTGTTCTGCTTGTTGTTGCCAATCATGGCTATTAAGAAAAGATTGTTTTAATACCATATTATTACGTTTCTACTATCCAAAATTATTGAACTGTTAGATTATAATTGAAAATTTTTAAATTTACAGGGTGCGTTAACAACGCACCCTGTAAATTGATCAACTATTTTAACTGTGTTACGTTACTACGTCTAAATCTAATAAAAATTTTAAACTTTTATTTTTACTGATAGTCTTAGTATCTCTAAAAATAATCATATTTAAAACTTTTAAGAGTTAAGAACATCACCTCATAAGGTGGCATTCTTAACTCCTTTGAATTTGCTAGATTTTCTACAAGTATGAGTTATTTATTAACTCTTACTTAATGAATTTTGCGGCACTGGTGCAGCTGGTTACGTCAGTCAAACCAGAACCACTCACTCCTACATTGTTAGCTTCACACAGGAAAGCGATACTAGTTAACTCTGAGTTAGCCCCCACAGCTTTTAAATAAACCCTACCACCATAATTTCTCAAGCCAGTGATATTATCATTCAAATCTGAATAGCTTGTAGCGTAAGCAAGAACAGTACCTGCTGCCGCAGTTGCAGCTGTGCCGTATTTATAGTTAGAAGTTGCAGTACTAACACCAATTCCTAAGTCATCAACTGAACTTGTAAAGCTGGAATTTTCTGTGTAGAAAGCTTGTTGACCTCTGTTCATAGAACCAACATAGGTTTTAGCTTCAGATTGTTTTGCTTTATTAGCTTGGTTCAAGAAAGAAGGTAGTGCAATAGCTGACAAAATACCAATGATGATAATTACTACCAACAATTCAATAAGTGTAAAACCTTCGTTTTCTTTCTTTTTGCCGAGAATGTGTTGGATGAATTTAGCTTTTAGTTCGGTTTTCATAAGTGTTTTCCCTGCCGTGGGGTGGGTTGTTTGTTCTATAAATAACTTACCCACCTCGGATCAGTTTCATATCACTTGTAGTAAAAATATTTTTCAGATTAGGGTTTTATCGCCGGGTGGACGTGATGGAGTGCCAAAATCTAGAATCCTCGCATTTAAAAATGCCATACACATATAGGACTTACCCATTCACAATGAAAAACAAGGCTTTGCGATCGCGTAGCGTGTCCGTAAAGCCCTTCGGGCATAGCTTCGCTTACCGCGCAGCGTGCCCGAAGGGCTTAGGACTTATGCTTTCCTACGGTCGCAATGACGAAACTACGTTATTGGTACGTAAGCTCTGGCATAAATAAGCCCCTGGCTGGAACCAAGGGCTAGATTCTTAATTTCGATTATGGGAGTATCAATCAAATTCAGGTGGCC
The DNA here is from genome assembly GCA_019359325.1 of Mojavia pulchra JT2-VF2. Lineage (GTDB taxonomy): Bacteria > Cyanobacteriota > Cyanobacteriia > Cyanobacteriales > Nostocaceae > Mojavia > Mojavia pulchra. The sequence continues at coordinate 89,203 of JAHHHN010000004.1, forward strand.
ATAGTTCTGATATTGCCAGTTCCCAACTTGGCAGCAAATCTGGTAACGTGAGTGTGTCTCCATTCTGCAATACAACTGGAGCTTGGTTTAGTCGGTAAACCGTTACTGTCAAGATGTCAGGATCAATCAGTATCCCGACTGTAGACCCAAGTTTTAGGAATAGCTGAATCTTCTCTTCCAGCGGTTGAATTTTGTCTGTTTTGGATTTGATCTCAACCATCAAGTCTGGAACTAACTCTACAAAGTCGCGCTTGGTTTTCTTTAATCTGTCAGCCCGCACAAAAGACACGTCAGGCGCACGCAGGTTTTTTTTTTCAGAATCTTCTTCTATCTGAGGCAAAATAAACCCAGCGCTAGAACCAGTTACACGCCCTAGCTTGCGCGACATTACCCAAATATTTAAAAACGTAATTAGACGACCGCCAATTTCCTCTGACTCGTAATCTGATGGCCCCATAAGTATAATGTTTCCTTCTACCAGCTCCATCTGCCATTCTGGATGCTCGGTTTGTAATTGTTCTAAATCTGTAATGGTGAAAGACATAAGATTACAGAAAATACTCTTATACATATCATAGGTACTGTTCGCACAACAATTGGCTAGCTGCGTAGACGCGGAGCGGTGAGCCAGTCCGGTGGTGAGGCAGTCCGGTCTTGGGGGTTTCCCCCAGGAGGAACTGCCGAAAGGGTTCCCCGGCATAAAGGAACTGGCGTTCGCGCAGCGTATCCGTAGGATTTACCCGTAGGGCTTGTCATAGACATCGCCAATAATATCTCCAATTTTTCCCATTTGCGATCGCCCACACTACTAGTAAAGCCAATTGCAGTTTTTATGGCAGATTCAGCGTAGTTGTTGTGAATTTTTATATTACGCACATAATGCAATAAATAACACTTTTGTATCTATTTTAAATAGCTTACCCTACGAAAGCTACAATGTATTGTATCTAACCAAAAACGACTGTTTAGTTTGCCATTAATAGCATCAATGAAAACAGATGTCATTTTTTATGAATTTATTAAAGAACTACCACAGTTATTTTTTGAACTTATTGGAAAACCTAATACTAATCCCAATATCTACACATTTACCGCACCTGAAATCAAACAACAGTCATTTCGTTTAGATGGTTTATTTTCTACTATCGAGGGATTTGAAAATGAACCTTTATACTTTGTAGAATTACAAACTTACAAAGATGAAGAATTTTATGAACGTCTTTTTGGTGAAATTTTTGTTTACTTCCGTCAATATAAACCAGCCAACTCCGACTGGTATGCAATTGTTATCTACGACAAACGCATTCATGAAATCCCACCTCACCCTCGCTACCGGGTTTTAATAGAACAACATCTGCGCTGCATTTATTTGAATGAACTTTCTGTTGGATCTGAATATTCATTAGGTATAGGAATTGCCAAACTATTTATAGAATCGCCTACAAAAGCTACTTCCCTAGCCCAACAGCTAATTAATCAGGCAAGAGAAAATTTACCTGATGAAACTCTTCAAAAGAAAGTGCTAGCATTTATCCAAGCCATTGTATTTTACAAATTTCCCAATCTTGCTGTAGAGGAAATTGAAGCCATGCTTAATTTAGATGAATTCAGAAATACTCGATTATACGAAAGTATACTGGCAAAAACCGAACAAGAAACAAAATTGAAATTAGTACCAAAATGCCTTGAAAGAGGTATGAGTATTCAAGAAATAGCAGAATTTTTAGAAGTAGATGCTGAAACTATTAGGAAATATCTGCAAGAACAGTCTTAGCAATTAAGAGGATGTTTTGCAAGGTATTGAGCGCATAGTGCCGTAGGCGTTTTCCTATCGCTTACCATCTGGCGTAGCCAATCACGATTTGCTATGCTATATTAAGCGTAGTCGTTATGAGTTTGTATAACTGTTATGACCAACCCGACAGTAGAAAACTTGGTAATCATCGGTTCTGGGCCAGCAGGATACACAGCGGCCATATATGCAGGACGAGCTAACTTGAAACCTGTTGTATTTGAAGGTTTCCAAGCTGGGGGATTACCTGGCGGACAACTTATGACAACGACGGAAGTAGAGAACTTTCCTGGGTTTCCTCAAGGTATTACTGGGCCGGAACTGATGGATCGGATGAAGGTGCAAGCAGAACGCTGGGGTGCTGAGTTATATACAGAAGATGTGATATCAGTTGATTTAAGCCAGCGTCCTTTTACCATCCGTTCAGAAGAAAGAGAAGTTAAAGCTAACAGCATCGTCATCGCTACTGGTGCAACAGCAAGGCGTTTAGGTTTACCCAATGAACATGAATTTTGGAGCCGGGGTATCTCTGCTTGTGCAATTTGCGATGGTGCGACACCAATTTTCCACGGTGCGGAATTGGCTGTGATTGGTGCTGGAGACTCGGCGGCGGAAGAGTCGATTTACCTGACTAAGTACGGTTCTAAGGTGAATCTGCTGGTGCGTTCTGATAAGATGCGGGCTTCTAAAGCCATGCAAGACCGTGTTTTAAGTAACCCGAAAATCCAGGTACATTGGAACACAGAAGCCGTGGATATTTTTGGTAACGGTCACATGGACGGGGTGAAAATCCGTAATACCAAAACTGGCGAAGTGAGCCAAATACACGCTAAGGGCTTATTCTACGCTATCGGTCACACTCCCAATACTTCTTTATTCAAAGGGCAATTGGAACTAGATGATGTAGGCTATGTTGTCACCAAGCACGGTTCTGTAGAAACCAGTGTAGAAGGTGTTTTTGCGGCTGGTGACGTGCAAGATCATGAGTTTCGTCAGGCAATTACGGCTGCTGGTACTGGTTGTATGGCGGCGATGCTGGCAGAACGCTGGTTGTCTTTTAATGGTTTAATTCAAGAGTTCCATCAAAAGCCAGAAACAGCAGATAATGAATTAGAACATCAGCCAGTAGCGAAGAAGACTGAAGCCGAGCAAGAAGCAGAATTTAACTTGAATGCAACGCGCCATGAAGGTGGTTATGCTTTACGGAAGCTCTTTCATGAAAGCGATCGCATACTCTTAGTTAAATACGTCGCTCCCGGTTGCGGCCCTTGTCATACTCTAAAGCCAATATTAAATAAAGTAGTCGATGAATTTGATGGCAAAATCCACTTTGTAGAAATTGACATCGACAAAGATAGAGATATTGCCGAAAATGCAGGTGTGACAGGAACACCAACAGTTCAATTATTCAAGGATAAGGAACTGTTGAAAGAAGTTAAAGGCGTGAAGCAAAAGAGTGAGTATCGGCAGTTGATTGAAAGTAATCTTTGAGCGATTGGGGACTGGGGACTGGGGACTGGGGAATGGGGACTGGGGACTGGGGACTGGGGACTGGGCAATTTACCTAATATCCAATACCTGATACTCAATACCAAATACCCAATACCCGATACCCGATACCCGATACCTAATACCCAATACCCAATACCCGATCATCAATCTCCTAATCGAGTACCGTACTCTTCTTTACCTTGTTGCTGGGAACGAATGAAACGGCAGTAACCATTAAGACCTTTTTCAATCTGGTCTTTAAGCTGGCTAACCCAGTTTAATTGTTCTGTATTGCAATACCCCAAGCTCTCAGCAATAATGAAAGCGCTTTTGGTTTCAGCTAATGAACCGCGAGCAATGTACATGAAACGCAATCTATCTAAATAATGATAACGTCCATAGCCCTCAGCTATGTTAAGTAATACACTGCAAGCTGCTCTTCGTAATTGATCGCTTAAATTGTAACGTTCACAATCTGGCAAACTATCTGCTAGTCGATAAGCGGCTTTTAGCAGCTTGAGGCTATCGTGATAGAAGTCTAAAGACTCAAAGCCCTTATCTCCCATATCATCCCAATCTAAAGTCCCTCAATTTTATGAGAGATTTTTGCCAAGTCCCCAATCCCTAGTCCCCAATCCCTAGTCCCCAATCGCTACTCTGATATGTAAAATGGTCAGCGTATCTTGCTCAATGCAGGCGATCGCTCATGACCATGACAAAACGGCAATTGCCGTCATTTTTACGCTTTCCTAAAAATCCCAATCTTTCCCAGCGATTAATGCTGATAGGGTTAGCCATTACTCTATTTTTTCTATTCTTGGCATTCTTTGCTCCCGTATTTCAAGCTTGGGGATGGCTGCAAAATCCCAAAGATTTCCTAACTAACCCCATTCAAGAGCCACCTTCAGGCAAATATTGGTTTGGTACTAGCCGCCTGGGCTATGATGTATTCTCTCGTACACTGTTTGGCGCTCAAGCTGCGTTGCAAGTGGTAATTTTAGCAACAGCGTTGAGTATGGTAATAGGTGTACCTTTGGGTATGGTCAGCGGCTATCTAGGCGGTAGATTAGATAAGGTTTTGCTGTTTCTCATGGATAGCATTTATACCCTACCTGGTCTGCTGCTTTCAGTAACCCTGGCTTTTGTTGTGGGGCGTGGGATATTAAATGCAGCGATCGCCATCAGCATTGCTTACATTCCTCAATATTACCGGGTTGTTCGCAACCACACTGTGAGCGTTAAAACTGAAGTTTTCATAGAAGCTGCTCAAGCAATGGGCGCTTCAACCTGGATTGTGCTTTCTCGCTATCTATTTTTCAACGTCATTCAAAGCGTACCCGTACTATTCACTCTTAACGCCGCCGATGCAATTTTGGTATTAGGCGGTTTGGGCTTTTTGGGGCTAGGACTTCCGGAAGAAGTGCCAGAATGGGGACATGATTTAAGACAAGCTTTAGAAGCATTACCTACCGGTATTTGGTGGACTACACTTTTTCCGGGTTTAGCGATGACATTCATGGTGGTAGGGTTATCACTACTAGGTGAGGGGTTAAACGAATTTGTCAATCCTCGTTTACGGAGACAAAATAGTATCCGGAAATAATTGCTCAACAGTGAACAGTAATCAGTACACGTGTTGAGCATTGATAACTGGGGACTGGGGGACACGGGGACAAGGATCGCTCGTGAATGGTTGATAACTAATAACTAAACTTTTGTATTTGTTACTGAGAGATTTGTGTGAAAGACAATATAACTTTAATTGCTGCCGCTGCTGGCGGGTTCATGCTTTCTGTAGCTTTAGCTGGTATCTTACGGGGAACGCCAGTCACAGCTTGGCAGGGGCAATCGAGTACTCGTCTAGCAAACGTTACTGATTTACAAATTACGGCTAAGAAACCAGAAAGTTCGGAATTTTTTCGCGCCAAAACGCAAAAAAGCTAATATGCTTTTTTAAAGTGATTGAGTATAGGGTATTAGGTATTGGGGATTGGGTATTGGGTACTAGGTAAATTGCCCAATCCCTAGTCCCCAGTCCCCAGTCTCTAATATCCAGTACCCAACCCCCGCTTTGGTGTAAAGATTTGAAAGTGGTGAATTCTGAAGTAATTGGTATTGATTTGGGTGGAACAGCGATTAAGCTGGGACGGTTTGGACAAGATGGCACTTGCTTGCAATCTTTAACCGTGCCTACTCCCCAACCAGCGACACCAGAAGCTGTGCTGGCGGTGATGGTGGATGCGATCGCGCAAATTAATTCGGATCAAACTGTTGCCATCGGTGTCGGGACTCCTGGCCCTGCTGATGCTACAGGACGCATTGCTAAAATCGCCATCAACCTCCCAGGTTGGTGTGATGTACCTTTGGCAGATTGGTTGGAAGTTAAAACTGGCAAACCAACGATTCTGGGTAACGATGCAAACTGTGCAGGCTTGGGCGAAGCTTGGTTGGGTGCTGGTCGCCGCTTTCAAAATTTTATTATGCTGACTTTGGGAACTGGGGTAGGCGGTGCGATTATCCTAGATGGCAAATTGTTTATCGGACATCAAGGTGCAGGTGGAGAATTGGGTTTAATCAGCTTCAACCCTGATGGCCCCATGTGTAATAGTGGCAATCACGGCTCTTTGGAGCAATATACTTCACTCAAAGCGATTCGTCGTCGCACTGGCAAAGAACCGTTTGAATTGGGCGTTCTTGCTGAAGCAGCAGATGCCGATGCTTTGAATTTTTGGCAAGAATATGGTAGAGATTTGGGTATTGGCTTGACGAGTTTGATTTACGTTTTAACGCCAGAAGCGATCGTCATTGGTGGCGGAGTGAGTGCCAGCTTCAAGTTTTTCTTACCAGCAATGAAGGCAGAAATTGAGAAGCGAGTTATGGCTACATCTCGTGTAGGTTTGCAAATTATACCCGCAGAATTAGGCAATGCTGCGGGAATGTTGGGTGCAGCGAAGTTGGCATGGCAACAGCATTCAAGATTTTGAATTGCAGATTGGGGGCTGGGGATTAGGGACTAGGGACTAGGAAAGAATGCAGTAGGGGGAACTCTAGCCATTTCTTCTCATCTGCCCCTTCTCCCCAATGCCCAATGCCCAGTGCCCAATTCAAGACCAAGAATAACCTGTTATCTTGTGAACAAATTGCAAGACTTTTTGATAAGATTCTGGATTATTTATTGGATTAATAATAATAGGGATAGTACCATCAGGCAACCAAAAAGTTATCCTGCCGTTAGATTCTTGGCAAAAAGAACTGATGCAATGAAGGTTAATTACATATTCATTGTTTTCATAAAGTATTTTTACCCAGTAAGCATTTTCTAGCTCTAACCCTGTAACGCTTTCTAGATATTTTAAAATTTTTTGATAGTCTTGGGGATTACTTTGTGGGCTAATCACAATAGGAATGGCAGAATCGGGCAACCAAAAGGTAACCCTGCCGTTTTGTTCATAACAAAAAGCATTAATACGGTCAAAATTAACGACATATTGTTTCCTCTCGTAAAGGATTTTCACCCAGTACGCCACAAAATCTCCTCAAGCCCCTATTGAGTGTCGCTGTCACTTTAGCAAAATTCACAATTTAAAACGCAAAAAACCTGCTTTTAATTGTGAATTTTAATTAACTTCTGCCAGCGTACCTAATATTGCCGCACCAGAGCTGGGGTGGAACGAGCGATCGCGGCTTGGATAAATCCTTTAAATAAAGGATGAGGATTGCTAGGGCGCGATTGAAACTCTGGGTGAAATTGGCAAGCAAGAAAGAATGGATGCTTTGGTAATTCCACAATTTCGACTAAGCGTCCATCGGGAGAAGTGCCACTGATCAGGTAACCTGATTCTAATAAAAGTTGGCGGTAGTTATTGTTAAACTCGTATCGATGCCGATGCCGCTCATAAATCACATCTTCTTGATAGAGCTTAGATGCTAAAGAATTGGGGAGAATATGGCAAGGATAAAGCCCTAAACGCATTGTGCCACCTAAATCGACCACATCCTGCTGTTCTGGTAACAGGTTAATTACTGGATCGCTGGTCTCAGGGTCAAACTCGGCACTGTTGGCATCCTTTAATCCTTCTATGTGCCTTGCCCATTCAATTACAGCACATTGCATTCCCAAGCACAAACCTAAGAAGGGGATTTGGCGATCGCGGGCATATTTAATCGCGGCAATTTTACCATCTACTCCCCGGATGCCGAAACCTCCTGGTACAACTACACCATCAACTCCTTCCAAATGGTGTTCGGCTGGATCATTTTCTAAGGCTTCTGAGTTTACCCAACGCAAGCGCAGTTTGCCATAAGTAGAGATGGCTGCATGTTGCAACGCTTCTACTACTGATATATAGGCATCACCTAAGCGCACGTATTTACCTACAATCGCAATTTCTACGTCGTATCTGGGGCTGTGTAAATGCTGCACTAAGCTTTGCCACTGCACGAGATCTGGTTGGCGTTGTTCCATTTGCAGCAAGTCCAACACTTGCTGCGCCATTCCTTCCCGTTCTAACATCAGTGGCACTTCATAAATACTTTTGGCATCTTGGGAGGTGATGACACATTCTTCGGCCACGTCGCAAAATTCTGATAATTTTCGTTTTAACCCAATAGGTAAAGGGCGATCGCAGCGGCAAACTAAAATATCTGGTTGAATGCCAATCGATCTCAGTTCCTTCACCGAATGTTGTGTGGGCTTAGTTTTCATTTCACCGGCAGAAGCAATCCACGGTAGTAGGGTGACGTGGGTATACAGGACGTTTTGTCGTCCTACTTCCTTGCGAAATTGGCGAATTGCTTCCAAAAATGGCAGTGATTCGATATCTCCTACTGTGCCACCTATTTCTGTAATCACCACATCGGGATTTGTATTTTTAGCGACTTTTAAAATCCGCTCTTTAATCTCATTAGTGATGTGAGGTATCACTTGCACAGTGCCGCCATTATAATCGCCGCGACGCTCTTTATTAATTACAGATTGGTAAATCGAGCCAGTGGTAACGCTGTTTAGCCGCGACATGGAAGTATCGGTGAAGCGTTCATAATGCCCTAAGTCCAAATCTGTTTCTGCACCATCCTCGGTAACAAAAACTTCTCCATGTTGAAACGGACTCATTGTCCCTGGATCAACATTAAGATAAGGGTCGAGTTTCAGAATCGACACAGAATAATTGCGCGACTTGAGCAAACGCCCTAGACTTGCTGCTACAATGCCTTTGCCGATACTGGAAACTACGCCCCCAGTTACAAAAATAAACTTAGTCATACTAATTTAAATTGCTAGCAACTTCTAAAAATACATCCCGTCATTGTGCCACAGCACGTTGTGAAATCTTAGTGTAATCACGTTGTGAAAAAACTTTTAGGATTAGTAATATTAAGCTGTATTGTCACCTCCTCAGTAGCCTTGGCAGAGTCATCTTTTGTAGTTGTTTTTCCTCGAACAAACTACCAGACAAGTGCGGAAAAAATCTTCTTTCTTGGTACTGCACCATTAGACGGTCAAGTGTTAATTAATGGTAAGCCAGTTACCCGCAGTCAGGCTGGTCATTTTTCTCCAAGTTTACCCTTGCAATTGGGCGATAATCTTTTTACTGTGCGTCACCAGAATCAAGAAATAAAGATTAAGGTGATAAGGCTTACTACTCAGCCAGAGATACCACAAGGTTTAGCCTTTGCCAAAGATTCTCTTCGTCCAGCAACTGACATTGCTAGACTCCCAGGGGAGTTAATTTGTTTTAGCGCGATCGCACCCTCTAATGCCAGCGTTTCTGTTAATCTGGCTAATCAAATTGTTGTGCTTTCGCCCCAGCCTACTCAGGCAAAACTACCAAATAATTTGGCAGCTCTGACAGGACGAAACCAACCTGCTAACCAGTCTACCGTAGGAAGGTATGAGGGTTGTACTGTAGTACAACAGCCTAGCTCCTTTAATTACGGTAACAATATAATCTCCGGTGCTATTACTCCAGATTCCGGGAAAAATTTCGATTTGGGTAAACCAGAATTTCGATTGACACTTAATGGTAAGACAATTACTCAACCAGGAAGTGGCAATCTTCAAATCCTCTCACCCGCACAATTACCAGTTGTTGAAGTAACGGCAGACTCAGGCGTTGCTCGCACTGGCCCTGGTACCGACTATTCTAGACTCACACCACTGCCCAAAGGAACACGAGCAACAGTTACGGGTAAAGAAGGTGAATGGTTACGCCTGGATTATGGGGCTTGGATTAACAATAAGGAAACCCAAGTTTTACAAGGCGCTATCCCACCACGGACAAAAATTCGCAGTGTCGGATATCGTCAACTACCTAATGCTACAGAGATTATTTTCCCTTTAGAAGTTCCCGTTCCTGTAAGTGTGCAACAAGGTAATCGCACTTTTACCATCACTCTACACAACACCACCGCCCAAACAGATATTGTTCGTACAGACGACAGCCCGCTAATTTCTCGCTTAGATTGGCAACAGGTAGCTCCCGGACAAGTACAGTACACCTTTAATCTGAAAAAATCTCAACAGTGGGGATATAAGATGAATTACGAGGGTACGAGCTTAGTTTTGGCTTTGCGTCATCCGCCTGTAATCGGACACAGAAAACAAAAGCCTTTAGGTGGTATTAAAATTTTACTAGATCCAGGGCATGGAGGTAAAGAATCAGGTGCAAGTGGCCCAACTGGATATCTAGAAAAAGATGTGAACTTGGTAGTATCCAAGCTGCTGCGCGCTGAGTTGGTGAAGCGTGGCGCGACTGTGGTATTAACGCGGGAAGATGACAAGGATCTATCTTTAGCAGAACGTCAAGCAATTATTAGTCAAGAAGAACCCGCGATCGCTCTTTCTATTCATCATAACTCTTTACCTGATGATGGCGATGCCCAAAAAACTAAGGGATTCTCAGCTTTTTGGTATCACCCCCAGGCTCACGACCTATCAGTTTTTCTGCATAATTACATAGTTAAAAAGCTCAATAGACCTTCCTATGGTGTGTTGTGGGATAACTTGGCACTGACACGTCCTGCTGCTGCACCCTCGGTGTTACTGGAATTAGGTTTTATGAGTAACCCTGATGAATTTGAATGGATAGTAAATCCAGAGGAACAGAAAAAGATGGCAAAGACCCTAGCTGAAGGAATTACTGAGTGGTTCAAAAGCGTGAAATAGAGATTCCTGTTTTTAGTAAGAAGTAAAAACTGGTAGTTTTGAAATCTAAAGTTTTAGGTAAAGGTGGCGATGCCTGCGGCGGGCTGCGCCTACGCCGATTTCATGCAAAATTTATTGATGGTATATTGCACTTCCCCGGTTTAGTAACAGAACATTAAATGTGCATAACTATGACAAGACTATAATTAAAAAATCATCAAGTTTGGCAAGATTTAACTGCAATATTAGAAACTTTAGATGCCGATGCTCTTATTAAAGAACATCTGGAATTATGTGATTATAAAATATGCGGGTATTGGGATGAACAAGATAAATATTATGAAAAAATTACTTTACCTCGTACACTAAAAGCCGAATTAGTTAGCAGTTCTATTGGCATTACCCACAAAGAACGCTTTATCCAACTAAAGTTTGTCCTGATAGCTGATGCTATTGATAGTATACAAACTGCAAGCAATAAATCTCAAAAAGTGGCTGAATTGGTTCTTGTTTAAAATGAAAATTTAGAATTTGTTGATGAAAATTGGCTTTTAGATATCGATTATTCAATTCTTGAGATACAAAGTACCAACCTTGGATAATTATTGAACAGAAAGACATTGCAGTCTTGACTTTTATCTGGCTATTGTTATTGTGGTTTGATGATATCACTACTCAATAATTTCCTCATACTGATTAGGATCTTCTTCTGGACGCTGTTTCATTTGTGCAAAAACATCCTCTAGAGATTTTTTGTCTAGCCACTGATGACGTTCCTTCGTGTAGTCACCTTGACCTGGACTGAAATGTTGAATAAATCTTATTGCATCGACAACCCCCAAGGAATCAACTAATGCTTGATAACCTTGTCTGATTATTTCCTGCTGTGTTCTAGTCATTATTTTGTTCCTCTATTTGTATAACTTCTACTAGCCATTGCATAGGATTATTAATTTTTACGTTAATCAATTGAGGGTTTCTCTGGGCTTTTTTGAGGAGTCTATCGTCTGTCGTGAGGAAAATGTCGGCTTGGCTTCTTTCAGCGCTTGCGATATGAGTGGCATCATAGTTAGAAAATCCCAGGCTTTGGAGTTCTGCCGATCGCTTTTCGATGAGTTGGCTGCTGATGACTTTGATTTTAGCGATCGCGAGTATTTTTTTGACATTCTTGAGTCTTTCTAGATCGGGAGTTTGGTCTAATTCTGCATCCAAAGCAGCGCTTGCGATCAGTCTCCAGATTCCTGAGTAGCATTGGCTAAGAATTGTCAGGATTGCTTGTGTTTACAGTGCAATCCGGGATTGTGTTTGATCGTCAAACGGACGATTGAGGCAACAAGCATCTAGATAAATTCTATATTTATAGGACTTACGCATTCATTAGAAATAAGCTAATTGCTTGAAAATCGCCCGTGCAATATTGGCATAGTAAATAACCCCCACGCCAAACCCGTAATTAACCCAAAGGGCGTGACAATATAGTTATTAAAACTCCATAAACCGAAAACCTGTGCTGCTAATTCCAACGGATAAGCCATCATTAATACACTAGCTAAAGCTGCACCATTCCAACCATATTGGCTCAACCAATAAAAACCTTTACCATCGGTCACAGCATATAGTAGGCGGGTAATAAATAAACCTGTAACAGTGCCATAGCAACGCATACATACAGCCATCATAAATGGGGGTGCTAAATCTAAGCCCATATCTGGTTGCGGACATACATGATTGCCCATGAAATAAATGATGTTCGCAATACTCCCAAGTAACCATACCCCAGACGCAGCAAGAAAGGGAGCAGCTAGCGGGCCAATCACCATACCCGCCAGCATAAAATCAGCGATTGCACTGACCCAATTAACCTGCAACTCTCTTCTGAAAGCTACTCTCATCATTCCCTTTCTCTGCGCCTCTGCGCCTCTGCGTGATACCTTTCTTAACCTACCACTGCCCGATAAGGACTTGTCAACTTATCCAGTTGCTGTGTCAACAGACTGAGGAACAATCCCACATCTGTAACCACACCTACCGATTCTATCGAACCGCGATCGCTTAACTTAGTAACCACAGCTGGATTAATATCCACACACACCATTTTCACACCAGCCGGGGTCATATTCCCTACGCCAATCGAGTGCAGCATTGATGAAAGCATCAAAATCATCTCCGCACCTTCTAAAAGTTGGGCGTATTCTTGCTGTGCTTTGATTAAATCCATTTGGGTATCAGGCAAAGGCCCATCATCCCGAATCGAACCGGCAAGAACAAAAGGTACGTAATTGCGGACGCACTCATACATAACGCCACTCTTAATCAGCCCAGCTTCCACTGCTTTGGCAATACTTCCATAACGGCGGATAGTATTAATTACCTTCAGGTGATGGCGGTGTCCACCACGAACAGCAACACCCCGTTTCATGTCTACACCGAGGGATGTTCCCATCATATTTTGCTCGATGTCGTGGACAGCGATCGCATTCCCGCCCAAAAGCGCCTGTACGTATCCTTCTCGAATTAGCCGTGATAGATGTTCGCCGCCGCCTGTGTGAATTACTACAGGCCCCGCTGTGACAACTACTTTACCGCCTGCATCTCGGATTTTACGCAATTCCCAAGCTACTTGTTCCACAACTAATTCCACACGCCGTTCGCTGGAAACACCTGCGGACATAAAGCTAAATTCTTGGGCGTTGCGTTGTTCGCGCGATTCTGTTTTCCGAATCGTGCGGATACCTAGTACGTCTACTATTACCTGTTCGCCTACTACTAAATCCCGTAAGATTTTACACTTAGCTACTAAGCCTTGAGGTGTTTGGGTAATTGCGATCGCACCGTCCATGCGTTGATTTTGTACTTTCACCCACTGTCCTTTAATCCGTACTTCAGTAGGATAAATCGTACTTACATAGAAATCATCAGGAGCAACACCATCTTGAACCACAGGCTCCAGTTTGGCATCGCGCTCATCTTGGGGCAAGTCTACCGCACCCAAATCAATCAACAGCGAGATGATTTCTTCCATCACTTCATGCGATGGTGCTGATACTTTCACTTCAGCTGCTGAGGTACTTTGGCGTTGTTCTCCCAAGTTGAAATTTAATACTTGGAAACTTCCACCTGTGTCTACAATTAAATCCAAAGCGCGGTTAATCAAGCCAGAGTCGAGCAAGTGTCCTTCTAGGCGAATGATGCGGCTTTCTACTGAGACATTGGCATGAATTTCATCTCTGACTGGTTCTGTCACCCGCAGGGTAAGACATTTCGCTGCACCACCAGCTTTGAGAAATTCAGTTAGCGGTGTTTCAATTACTTGGAAACCTGCATCTGCTAGGCGTGCTTTTAAAGCATCACTCGCCTTGTTCATAATCACGATGCTGTCAACATTCACCGCATTACAGGCGAAGTTTACCGCGTCGGCTTCTTCAATAGCGATGCGCTTTTCTGCTGCTACTCGCATTTCAATTAAACGGTTGGAGTAGGAATCAAAAGCGCCTGGATAGTAAAGCAAATAACCGTTGGCTAGAGGACAGAAGCAGGTATCTAAATGATAGAAGCGCTCATCAATTAATCGCAAAGATAGTACTTCTATATCCAGCCATTTAGCTAGATAAGGATGAGAATCTAATTCAGAACGGAAGCCGTATCCTGCCCATAGCCAACGTCCTTCCCGGTCTAGCAGTGCGTCCCCTGCGCCTTCAAAGGGTAAGTCTTTTGGCAATACATGGACTGTGTAACCATTTCCTTCAAACCATTGTTGAAAGTAAGGTTCTTCTCCCTGACGTTCTTTGTGCAGGAAGCGGCTGAGAACAACATTATCCCCCAACACCAAGCCGGCATTGGCGGTAAATACCATATCAGGCCAACCTTTTTCAGGCGTTACTAAATCTACAATGGCGTGTTCTTTGAGGACGTAGTGTAGTTTTTGCCACTGTTCGACGGCGCGATCGCGCGATGACTTGTGAATGTTCCCTTCCATCCAGGGATTAATCACATAGTCTACATCGTAGTGGTCAGGGGCACACATCAAAAAGCGAATGCGGGAAGTCATAAAAATATTACAAGCGTTGAGAAGCTACAAGCCTTAGTTTATACAAACTATTACTGCAACAATATGTCAAATTTGCTACGATTCATTGAAATTTTTTAGTATTTCAAGACGTAAAATTTTTGCTCTCATTCTATTATCCCAAAAGGATAAAATGCGGCAAAAACTGACAACATAGCAAAAAGACTAATGGTACAAAACCGAAAGCTCAATTGCGTGCCATTGTAGCGCTATTTGGCTGTAGGAACTCAATATTTTATCCCCAAAAATATGGACATAAATTAGACATAAATATAGCAAGGCTTGACACAGTATGAAGTTTAGTGACGAGGTACGGGGGAAAGTGCAGATCGTAAACCTACTAAACTAAATCGCTTTCACAATAAGTTAATTCGGCAACTCCGCAATTGTTTTGTCTATTTTGGGAATGCGCTAACATACCATTGTATAAATAACAATGTTATACCGCGTAAATGTGTGGATATTGCTTTAATCGTTAAGTTTCTTGCGCCTTGTCTGCCATTTCTGCTGAATGTAGGTAATAAAGCCGTAGAAGGAGCATCACAGAAACTAGGTGAGGATGTTTGGAATAAAGCAAAGGCTATTTGGGCTAAGTTACATTCCAAGGTAGAGGCTAAGGAAGCAGCGAAAGAAGCAGCGGTGGATGTGGCTGCAAATCCAGAGGATGAAGATTTACAAGTAAGCTTGCGGGTGCAATTAAAGAAGATTTTAGAGGCTGATAAAGGGCTTGCAGAGGAAATAGCCAAGATTTTGCAAGCATCGACTGACAAACCTGGTGACAATATTGCGATGAGTGCTAATGCTTACGACCAAAGTACAGTCAAGCAAGTTGGGAAAATTGACGCAAACCAAGTGAGTTTTTAACTCAGCTATAGTAGTTCCCATTTAGATACAGTACAACATTATATCGCCAGGTGTAAGGGCACGGCAGTGCCGTGCCCTTACTTACTTCTACGTTCGCAGTCACAACATCCAGCAAAATTTTTACCTGCTAACAATAATGGCAGAAGAACCCAACCCCAGTAACTCGAACAATATTGAAATCAATATTCGAGGCGAAGGTATTTCCTTAATCGGTTTGGGCAATGCTTACAACTCCCTGGGACAATACCCACGGGCGATTGAGTTCTACCAGCAGTCTTTGGATATCAAACGGGAGATCAGCGATCGCAATGGCGAAGGTGCTTCCTTAAACAATTTGGGCAATGCTTACGACTCCCTGGGACAGTACCAACGAGCGATTGAGTTCTTCCACTTTGGATATCAAAAGGGAGATTAGCGATATTCGAGGGGAAGCAGACACCTGGTTTAATTTAGGTTTGTCTTTGCAAAACGTCAACCGAGAATCAGACGCGCTGGGTGTTTATCGCAATGTGCGTGAACTGTATCAGACAATGGGAATTAATGCTAATGTGCAACTTTGCAATGATGCAATTGAGCGTCTTTCGCAACCAAAAGCGCCTGTAGTTTCTCGGCGTGGGTTTTGGGGGTGGTTGCATCGGTTGTGGCGTTGGGTTTGCGCTTGGTTTCGCCGGTGAAAAAGATTCTTTATTTATGGAAATATAAGAAACTGGCTATTTTTTACCTATATGCTGCCGAAATATCTACCATTACCAATAGTTAGATTTTTCACCATGGGATTGCTTATACAACCCATTGCTGCTCACTGCAAGACTCTAATCTATAATTACAGCAATTACAGCACAACAAGTTTATCCGAGCAATCCTTACTAATAAGCCAATTTAGACCTGGGGATAGTTGTGAAGCAAACGACAACTTAAGTTTGTTGGCTGATACGTTTATTAGTGTGTGCCTAAAAGCATCAATTAGGCGAGAGTTTCCTAGCGAATTTCTGAACTTTTATTTAGAAGACATCAAAAGCAATAAATCTGCAACTGGTAAAAAAGCTTGGAAGTTATTGAATGATAATAGATTCAAAAAGTAACTGGGGAAAATGGGATGACACCTGAAAGTACAAATAGACCAGAATCATTTTACATCGCTATTATTCTCTATAAATCATCTTCAGATGCACCTGATTATAAACCTTTGTACCAAGAAAGCTTTGTGCTAATTAAAGCTGCTTCTTTAGAGTCAGCAAAAGCAAAGGCTTTAAATTATGGAAAAAATGAAAGCGTCAGCTATACAAATGAGAATGGAGAAACTATTACTTGGTCTTTGCAGCAAGTAGTAGATGTTAATTCAGTTTTGTATGATGACTTTGATTCATCTGAGGATGTTATTGATTTATATACTCGACATTTTTGCAATTATGACGCTTACCAATCATTTGAACCATTATTATCTCAAGAGCAATTTTAGGATTTATGCATTCTTTCGTTGTGATCTATATAGCGGTTCTCTATTGTTTAGAATACAGATCATTCGTAGGGGCACAGCAATGCTGTGCCCTATAGTGTAGTGCATCCAAACGAGAACCGCTATAATCACTCCACACATAAGTTATTCATCAGGGCACAACAATGTTGTGCCCCTACCAATCTGTCGCATTTTTTTTCAAATTGGTAAGCGCCTTTCTGCCCTAGTCTTGGCTAGTAGGTGCAACCGTGCTTTAACGCACAGTAGGCTTGCGATTGGCTTCGACACCGCGCTTGGCGCGATCGCTTTTGCGAGTACCTCCAGCCATTTGATACTCATGGCTATTGTTACCAAATTTATAAGCTATACCACGCAAAATTTTCTCAGAATAGTCTGCCAAAATTTCTTCGTTTTCGTTGAGCTGGGTTAATAAAATATCAATAGTCGAGAGGGTGGTATTGTATACTTCTAGATTTTTTCGGAGGCGTTCGATTTTGTCAGTATAATCTTTGACTGTCAACCCTTCTCCTACATCTAGAGTTGGACTGATAGATTTAATACTAGCTAGACGTGTTTCAGCTTTGCTTAGAATACGTGAACTCCGTTTAGGTCTTGCCATAATTAATACTTGTTTTTCCAAATTGTCATAACTCCATAGTGGACAGATGTTGAAAAAGTTGTCATACGTAAATTTGTTGATTTTTTTTAAAATCCAAAATTTAAGTAATATCATGTTCGACTAAACACTTGTCATTACGAACGCAGCCATAGCGAAGTGAAGTAATCGCAGAGTCCTTACGATTGCGTCGTTCCACTGCGTTTCACTCGCAATGACACATCCAGGACTTACGCACTCATATCCCCTAACCCCCTTAAAAAGGGCAGCCCTGCGCCCTTGCGGGTTTCCCGACTCCCTCAGTGGCGTGGCTTTAGACGTTCCCCCTTTTTTAAGGGGGGTTAGGGGGGATCAGGGTTTCAGACTTCAGTGCGTAAGCCCTAACATCGTAAGTAATTAAGCGGACTTGAGTAATTTATCTCAATTCCTAATTACGAAAGTCCAACAGAATCTAGGTTCTAGGCTTTGAATCTGTTGCCGAATTTGAGAGCGCAAGTCTGTTTCTGATAGCGTGAAGGCAGAAGTTGCTTCAGACTGCGCGGAACACGGAAACGTGAAGGCAGAAGTTGCTACAGACTGCGCGGAACACGGAAACGTGAAGACGGAAGTTGCTACAGGGAAGGCAGAAGTTGCTACAGACTGCGCGGAACACGGAAATGTGAAGACGGAAGCTGCTACAGGGAAGACAGAAGTTGCTACAGACTGCGCGGAACACGGAAACGTGAAGACGGAAGCTGTTACAGGGAAGGCAGAAGTTGGTACAAGGAAGACAAAATAGAGAAATGTACTGAATAATTTTGCACCACTGCGATCGCAGTGGTGTTTTTAAGATTCATTCCTCAGTAATATCAAGATAGTTGTGGTTTACGCTCGCGCCAATTAGTTGATTGCTCATAAGCGTAAGCTACATTAAACAGTTGGTCTTCTCGCAGCACCTTACCAATTAGCTGTAATCCAATGGGGAGTCCCTGATCATCAAATCCGCAAGGTACACTTAAACCCGGTAAACCCGCAAGATTGACAGGAATAGTCATCAAGTCGGTTAAGTACATACTCAAGGGGTCAGTAGTTTTTTCTCCTGCTTTGAATGCTGTGGTGGGAGAAGTAGGACAGGCTAACACATCGACTTGTTCAAAAGCTTTATCAAAATCTTGCTTAATCAGAGTGCGGACTTTCTGAGCTTTGAGATAATAAGCATCGTAATAGCCAGCAGAAAGGGCATAAGTTCCAATCATAATCCGCCGCTTAACTTCCGTACCAAAACCACTAGCACGGGTACGGGTGTACATCGACAGCAGGTTATCTGCGTCAGCAGCACGCAAGCCATATTTAACGCCATCGTAACGAGCTAGGTTTGCAGAGGCTTCCGATGGAGCGATGATGTAATAACTAGGTAAGCCATAGCGGAAGCGGGGACAGGAAACTACATGAATTTCTGCTCCCAAGTGTTGGAGTTGATCAATTGCTTTGGTAACTGCTTGCTCTACCACAGAGTCTAAGCCTTCACCAAAGGTTTCTTTAATTACACCAATCCTGAGCTTTTTTCTAGCTTTGAGGTCTGGTTTTAAACTGGCGGCGTAGTCAGGAATATCAACTTTGAGGCTAGTAGAGTCTTTAGGATCGTAACCCGCGATCACACTCAATAATATTGCTGCATCTTCTACTGTGCGTCCGAATGGCCCAATTTGATCCAAAGATGAAGCGTAAGCCACTAAACCGTAACGAGAAACCAGCCCATAAGTTGGTTTCATTCCTACTACACCACATAAAGATGCAGGTTGACGAATTGAGCCACCGGTATCAGAACCGAGAGCAACAACACATTCTTCCGCCGCCACCGCCGCCGCCGAACCACCAGAAGAACCACCAGGAATCCGTGACAAATCCCAAGGATTCGCCGTAACTTGATAGGCAGAATTTTCTGTAGAACTGCCCATGGCAAACTCATCCAAATTGGTTTTGCCTACCATAATTGCCCCAGCATCTGCCAGCTTTTGCGTTACCGTTGATTCATAAGGTGGCACAAAATTTTCCAAAATTTTAGAGGCGCAAGTAGTCGGAATTCCCTTAGTACAAAGATTGTCTTTGATACCGATAGGAATCCCCGCCAGCAAGCCAATTTCTTCGTTGGCGGCGATTTTGGCATCCACAGCACGAGCCTGCTCTAACGCCTGTTGTGCCGTCACGTGTAAGAAACTGTGCAATTTTGGCTCTAAAGCTTGAATGCGCTCTAAAGCTTCTTGGGTGATTTCAACAGCAGAACGTTCTTTTTTAATTAGCTGTTCGTGCAACTCGCGGATGGATGCCATGACTGCTCCCTTTGTGATTCAAGTCCTTGATTTTAGTACATTATGATTGGGCATGGGGCATGGGGCATGGGGCATGGGGATTGGGGATTGGGTACTGGGGATTGGGTACTTACTGAGTAAACTCTTCCCAGTCCCCAGCCCCCAGTCCCTCTTTTCGTGTAAAAGTATAGCAGTGTTCGCTCTGCCATAAATTTTGTAGTATGGGCATTGTCTAGCTAACAATGTTGATATTTTTATAAATTAAACAATTTAACAGATTTGCTTTTGGGGCTTGGGAAAGATGGTTAAAATAGTTACCCGTAAATTTATAGGCGAACAAAATGTTTATGACATTGGGGTTGAGCGTGACCATAATTTTGTCATCAAAAATGGTTTAGTAGCTTCCAATTGCTTCAATAAATCTCATTCAACCGCCTATGGGTATGTAACTTATCAAACAGCATATTTAAAAGCTAATTATCCATTAGAGTATATGGCGGCACTGTTGACGGCTAACAGTGGCGATACAGACAAGGTGCAGAAATATATCTCCACCTGTATGAGTATGAATATTCAAATAGAGCCGCCAGATATTAATCGCTCTGGTGTGGATTTTACACCAGTGGCAGGAAAAATTTTGTTTGGATTTTCGGCAGTTCGCAATGTCGGACAGAATGCGATCGCCTGTATTTTGTCAGCCAGAGAAGAAGGTGGGGAGTTTAAATCTCTAGGGGATTTTTGCGATCGTGTAGATTTGCGTGCTGTTAACCGCAGAACTTTAGAGTCACTAATCTCTTGTGGAGCTTTTGACAAAATTCAACCCAACCGTCACCAATTAATCCAAGACCTACCATTAGTATACGATTGGGCACAATCCCGCGCCAAAGATCGAGCTAGCGGACAGGGAAGTATCTTTGATTTGTTAGGGGGATTTTCTACTACTAGTAATAAACCTGTAAATAATGCTTTTGAAATCGCTCCCAAAGCTCAAGCTGTTTCCGATTTTCCACCACAAGAAAAATTGCGGATGGAAAAAGAACTCTTAGGCTTTTATGTATCAGACCATCCCCTCAAGTCTCTTAAACAATCATCTTCAGTTCTAGCGCCTATTAACCTTTCGCAGCTTGGCGAACAAAGGGAAGACACAATGCTTTGTGCGGTTGTCATGCTCAATGGTGTGAAAAAGGTGATCACCAAAAAAGGCGATCCAATGGCGATTTTACAAATAGAAGATTTAACTTCACAATCAGAAGCAGTGGTCTTTCCCAAAAATTACGAACGTATTAGTTCTTTACTCCAAGTTGATGCTAGGTTGATTATTTGGGGTAAAGTAGACCGACGAGACGAGCAAACTCAATTGATTGTTGAAGATGCAGAACTAGTTGATACCGTAAAACTAGTAATGGTAGAACTAACTCCCCAACAAGCAGTTACTATTGAAGAACGCGATCGCCTCAGAACGATTTTAAAAGAACAATCAGGGGACAAAGAAAAAGCAAAGATACCTGTGATTGGCATTGTACAGGCTGGTAATTCTCGTCAACTCGTCCGTTTTGGTAGGCAATTTTGGGTGCAAGATTCTCTAACTACTGTGATAGCTCTTCAAAATGCCAGATTTCCTGCTCATATAAAACCGCTTACTAGTAGTTGAAGCTAAAAGATAAAAAATTTACCACTACTAAAGTTTCGTTTAAAGACGTTTTTTTATCGTCATACTTAAAATTGCTGAAGTAGCTTGACATAGAATTTACTCCTACGTCAACAGTATATAGCCGTAGCTAAATGGCTATATAGACGTTTATTTGGTTACTTTTGCGGATGATTACTTCCCTGACTAAATGGTATCTTTTTATGCCATGGCGTTTCAGCCATAACCAGGGGAAGGAGTAAGGACTTGATGATTGTCAATGAGCTACATAAATTTGTTTCATATTGTAAAAGAATTCAACCCCAAACGCAGGAAGATATCAAAAAGTTTTTTGAGGGAGTGATTGCTTTTCCCTACGATAAAGAACTTCTATTACAAGCTTATTTATTTTTAAATATTCAAAAATTCTTTCCCTCATGCACTGAATTACTACTATTTGAAAAGTCTCCGATTGCAGATTATACAGATTTGGGAAAATGTGATTTCCTTTTTCTTACATTACAAGGTAATTTGTTTTTAATTGAAACTAAATTTATTGATACAGAAGCAACAGGAGCCACAGAAAGAAAACGAAGAAATAAGCACAGAAACAAAGTTTTTGAACAAGTTATTACATTAAAAAGCCGATTTAGTGAATATTGGAGTATCAGAAATGAGCAATTAGAATGTGGAGTATTTACTACAGATCCAGAACTAGATTGGCGGGGAAATGGCGTGAATGTGATTACTAAATCAGTAACTATAGATAATCTTGAGCAATGGCGAAGAAACTATCAAATAAATAAGCTATAAAAAAATTCCAAAAAATCCTATCATGGCAGTTTAATACTATTTTGCTCCAATATCGCCATAAATAGGCAGCAAGCAAAAATAATATGTATCTCGGATTTAGGGAATTAGTACGAGATGAAGTAACATAAGAGCAAAATATAGCAATCCGATTTGATTTCTGAATCACTCGTAGAGGTAAGGGACTGGGGATTGGGGACTGGGGGCTGGGAAGAAGGAATAAAGGTGTACTGAATTTTGTTCAAAAATCAAATATGAGTCCTATATAATTAATTTGAGTTTTAATAAATAAAAATATTAATAATTTTTATTTGCTGGCTACTAAACAAAATTTTAGTTTCAGGTATTGATCAAATACAACTTTTATCCTCATCAATAAATTTTTACAACACAAGTTGATAGCTTTTTGGTACAACGTATAAGCCCTATATTTATTGACTATCCTGACTCAGATCGTCATGTCTGAGTCAGGTAAATGTAGGATTAATAAAAAACTATTTGCTTCAAGCTAGGGATACTCCAAGTGGAAGACTCACTACGTTAGCCTTAATTTTGGGTATTTACCTGAACACACTATTATCTAGGATTAATGTGACGTCTAGGCCCCCACCCTGGATTGACAATTGCTGCCAAATCTTCTTCAGACAATTTGCTGATTTCAGACTCTAGCTCTTGGATAGTGAAGTCATAACCACGCTCTTTAGCAATCTTCATGAATGTTTCTGAGTCAGCTGTTGCTTTGAGTCTTTCCTTAAGCGCTTGATCTTGTTTAACGGCTTTAAAAAGTTGAGCAGCATTTTGCTGTGACATGATAGTCCATCTCCTGTTTTAAATATCAGGTTTGAAGGTATTATTTTGACTTATGTAGTTTCGCCAAATCGAGTAGTGGTCTTTTAACTTGTGAAATACATTTTGGCTAAGTCTTCGCATACTATGCCGAAGACCATAGCTAGAAATGTGATGTCAATAAAAACGCTGTAATGATAAAATCACTAACCTCTAGAATCAGGCTAATGATTAAATTTAGTGCAGTATGAAATCATATCCCAGAGATACGTATAGATGTATCCATCAAACGGCTGAGTTTACGGATGCGATTAAGAGTAGCAAGGTGTTGAGCAACGTCTATATATAGCAATCCGATTTGATTTCTGAATCACTCGTAGAGGTAAGGGACTGGGGATTGGGGACTGGGGACTGGGAAGAAGGAATAAAGGTGTACTGAATTTTGTTCAAAAATCAAATATGAGTCCTATATAACTTACGATGCGATTGCACTAGCACTGCACAAACATGAGTACGGCTGATGCTGACTCAATCACTTTTTCTCGCAAGTGCTAATCAACAAAACTTAAAGTTATAAAGATACAACTACGGCACACCTCTTAAACTGTAAAAGCTATGCTGATTAAAGTGGTAGTCAGTGCTTCTTCCCTAGATTTGCTAGTGCCATACGCCATTGCAGCCTGTACAAACTTTCCCTAGTCCACAGCAGTGGAAATGTTACTTCTCAAAATGCAAAGGCGAACCTGCCCTAAGAGTTGCACTTAGGTAAACAAGATAGTGCAATACAAGGGACGATCAATCAGCGCATAAAAGAGGTAAAGAAAAAGTGTTAAGAACTTTTTTGGTGATCGTCATTGGTTTCTTGCCATCTCTATTTTCCTTGTGGGTAATCCGTAAAAATTATTTACGGACACGCTTAAGGATGAGGCAAGCAGCGATGAACTTTTCTGTAGTAAGAAGACCGCAAAACATCAGACAATTAGAGGGCGATCGCTACTATTTAGAAGGGGTAGGTTACCTCGTTGGCGACATCAGCTGCAAATTTAATGCTCGCTCCGGCTATATCCGCTGTGCTGTCAATCCTAATGGCCCCTGTCAGGGATGCCGTTACTATGAACCAAGGGAATTGGCTGACAGTGAACATAAAATTTAAGATTCTTCAAAGCTCTAGATTTTTCCGTAATCTTTATAGCGACATTACTGCCAAGTGATGTATTTGTTGCTAACAACCAAGTGCCAGCAAATTTTATAAAAGAGATGCGATCGCGTATGTTTGAAAATCAAGAAAAGTTAATGCAAAATATTCTAGCTGCTAACGTTAAACAACATTATCAAATCATAGAAAAACACAAAGGTAAAATATAAATAATCTTTGACATTTAGTAAGGAGCATAATTTGTAATTTACTTGCCAATAACAACTTTGCAAAAACAAATTTCAAATTAAAATATTACTATTGTTAAGTAAGCCGACACAATAAAATCAAGCTGTGTAAAGAAAGATAAACAAGACTCAAATCCTTTTTCCCCCTGCTCCTTGCCCCCTGCCTGATCACAACGATAATTCTTTACACCGACCTACTCATATCTGCCGAACTGTTGTATAAATTCGATGACTATCTACTTTTATACTACTCGTGAACAATATGGTTGTTTTTCTAACTTTTCGCCTCATGGCTTTGAGCTAGATGGATTATATTGGTATACAAGCGAACACTATTTTCAAGCACAAAAGTTTATTAATACTTTCCATTTAGAACAAATCCGTTTAGCAAGAACTCCTAAGGATGCTGCGAAAATGGGGCGAGAAAGAACCCGTCCTCTGCGTCCAGATTGGGAGCAAGTAAAAGACGAGATTATGCGAAAAGCGGTATTACGCAAATTTGAAATCCATAGAGATATTAGGGAAATTTTGCTTTCCACAGACAATGAAGAAATTGTTGAAAACTCTCCCATCGATAGTTACTGGGGTTGTGGATCTGATGGAAGTGGTAAAAATATGTTGGGAATAATTTTAATGGAAGTACGAGAAATACTGCGCCATGCCTAAAGTGCAGAGATTGGCAGCAGTAATGTTGTAAACTAATATTGTTACTGTTATTGCTATCTCTTACAAAGTTATAAAATAAGTATTCAGCAGCAAGCTATAACAAAGCGTAAAACTTTGTATCGAGAATTAGCAAAATTAGGTATTGTGGCGCTTTCCAGGAGAATTTTACTAGATTTCTTTAAAATACCCGCTTGCCTAAATTTACAATAACTGTATTCTCTATAAAGTAACTTGAAGTAGTACCCTCTCGCAGGAGCAAAGTAATTATGCCTTTAACGACAAAAATCAAGAAATATTGTAAATGGTTTTGGGATGAATCCCTGGGAGGAGATTACGACACTTGGGGTACTAGCACCTACTTTATGGAAGTTGGTCATAATTTATGTGCGATTAGACAAATAGAGGTTTACGAAAACGGAAACGTATTGTTTTATGATGGCAGCCACTTTGCAGATAACTATGGGATGTTAAGCGATAAGCCGCTAAATGAAGAGGATATTCAAGAGTTTGGCATTACTAAAGCCGAATTTGAGCAAATCTGGAATACAAAAACACCAATGAATAGATGAGGGTATTTGCCAGATATAGAGAAATATCTGAATCCTCAAACCATAACAGCATTGCAAATGTCTGTAAACGTGTAGTGGCTTTTAGTTAGATATATTTTGGACATTGAAAAGTATTTAATGACCGAAATTTAGATATTTTTTAGACGATAGTTATAGTAAATCGTCTCTCATTAATTTAATGTGAATTTTAGCCTGATTAAACACTCTAAAGCTAGAAAAGCAGTTGCTGTACTGCATCTAGTGTCAGTTTAGGGTCAAGAGAATAGGAAATATCTAAGTAAAAATGTATTTGGGATTTTGGGAATACTAAATACATCACCAAACTCAACAGGATTTGGTCGATGTCTACAAGCAAAGAAAATCCTAGCTTAAAAAATACAGTTCCCTTACAAGTCCCAGCAAAATCCTTGAAACCAACAAAGCGCAATACAATTGCCCACGACTTTGGGCAAGGCTTATCAGAAGAGACAGTCCTTTCACAAGAAGGTGACGGACAGTTATTAGAAGCATCCAAGTTACTGCGACAAGGAGTTCAACAGCAGCAAGCAGGTGATTTAAATACTGCTATGAAGTCCTTAGAACAATCCCTGGTGCTGTTTCAAGCTGTTGGTGATTTCCAAAAACAGGGACAGGTACTTTCTTTGTTAGCATTGGTAGCTTACACCGTAGGGGACTATAAGAACACTATCTCCTACTCTCAACAGTGTTTATCTTTAACAAAAGATACTTCAAATGCATTCATAAAAATGCAAGTGCTGTCTCATTTGGGTAATGCTTACCGTCATTTAAACGATTATGACAAAGCTATTCAGTGTTTAGAAGAATGTTTAAAGATAACCCAGCAGAAGCAAGACAAGCGTAGTCAAGTGGCGACGCTGAATAATCTGGGATTGGTCTATAAAGCTTTGGGTAGTGTTGCACGAGCAATTGAGTATCAAGAGCAAAGCTTAAAAATTGTGCAAGAACTCCAAGACCGATGCGGTGAAGAACAGGTACTAAAGAATCTGGGCAATGCTTGGTATGCATTAGACAATTACCCAAATGCGATCGCCTACTATGAAAAGTGTGTACTATTATCACGCTCCCTGAACAACCTTCGCAGCGCTATTCACGTACTGAAAAATTTAGGTAATGCCTACTATGCCACTGGCGATTATGCTAAAGCCATTGTGTATTACCAGGAGCGTTTGCAATTAGCCAGAGAACTTCAAGATAAGCGCAGCGAGGAACAGTCACTAGGGAGTTTAGGAGTTGCTTGTGAAGCCTTAAGTGATTATGCTAAAGCGATTACATACTATGAAGAACGTTTATTGTTAGCTAGGGCTATGAAAGACCGTCGCAGCCAAGAACAAGCTCTAGCCAACCTTAAACTTGCTTGCTACGCCATAGGCAATTACGCCAAAGCAATGCAATACCAAGATTGGAAATCGACAAACAGTTAAATATCTGCCTTGAAAATGGGGCATGGGGCATTGGGCATTGGATAAAGAAGACAAGGAGCATGGGGGATGGGGGGACAAGAAGCAAGAGTTAATCATGGTTCTTTCCCCTTGTCCCCCTTCGGGTACCCTTCGAGAACCCCTTCGGGGAACGCAGTCGCCTGCGGAGGAGCCAGCGCGGTCTTGGGGGTCTCCCCCATGAGCGGCTGGCGTTGGAAACCCTACCAAGAGCGCTGTCTCACCTTGTCCCCTTGTCCCCTTGTCTCCCCTGCTAAGAGCTCTTTGCACAAGCTGCTTTTTCCCAGCTCCCAGTCTTCAGTCCCCATTTCCTTTTTCATTAGGACTGCCTTCAAATCCTGCAAGGCTAAGGAGGATGGCATTGCCTTGCTCATGACCGATTGTTGCTCAAACGAATCGATACAACTGATACAATAAAAGTTCTATCAAATACTGTGGGACACACAGAAATTCAAGCTTGTGGAGAGACTGTAAGACTCATTGGTACTTGTGCCAAAAAGCGGGTTTCTAAGAAACAAGAATCTCCCGCCACAGCTCCCGCTTGGCGGTGAGAGTGTCAAAAAACAATTTCCAGTAATAACTCATTTCTGAGAAATCCCCAACACAACAAGATTTCATTCAGATATTCAGATTCAGACAGGCGCATCGACACCAAAATTTAGATTGTCATGAGCAGTGAAACCCAACTCAGCCTCTTCGACGACTCAACCTTTAACAAAAGAGATCTGATTCCCACAGACGCCAAGATTCCTATCCCGCCCGATACCTATGCGAATATGACTGAATTGACACAGCATTGTAATCAGTGCCATCGTTGTGGGTTAGGAGACAACCGTACTCATGCAGTCGTTGGACGCGGGAACCTCAAGGCAACAATCATGGTTGTAGGGGAAGCACCAGGCCAAAATGAAGATGAAACGGGTTTACCATTTGTAGGTAGATCGGGACAGTTGCTAGAAAAAATTTTGGCATCTGTGAATCTTAATACTGAAACCGATGTATACATCGCCAATATTAATAAATGCCGTCCTCCAGAAAACCGAGTTCCTACAACTGAAGAGATGGCGGCTTGCTTACCTTATTTATTAGAACAAATTCGGCTAGTTGACCCCAAAATAATTTTGTTAACAGGTGCAACTGCGGTTAAAGGTTTAACTGGCGATAAACGCGGAATCACCAAAATTCGCGGACAGTGGATAGAATGGCAAGGGCGTTTATGTATGCCAATTTTCCACCCTTCATACTTGCTGCGTAATCCTTCTAAAGAAAAAGGCGCGCCTAAATGGTTAATGTGGCAGGATATACAGGCGGTACGTGCCAAGTTTGATGAAATTCAAAAAACTAGTGACAGTTAATGCGATCGCTGGCGTTTGTGTTGATTAAATAATTAGGTTGGAAAGTTTCAGAGTCGGTAGTTCATTTACTGTGAACTATCCGACTCTGACACTGGAAATAGGTGTTGGCAAAAAAGCGTTGCAGATATTGATTTTATTCGTTTTTAGCTTCTGGGGAATCATAAATGCCCCAGTTTTGAATATCATGTTCACGCAATATTGATTCAGCACGATTGAGTTCTTCATGTGTGCCATTAAGTATGAGCAAATAATAACTTTGCTGGAGGCGATCGCTATAAACACTCGCCCGTTCTTCAGGTATACCTAAATTAGCTAGAGCCTTAACTAAATTCTGAGTTGCTGATGCTGCTACAGCCACACCTCCAATGCTAGTAACTAACGCTACGCCCACAGAACCCGCAGCCAGTACAGCGCCTAAACCGGGAAGCGCCAAACTGCTCATACCAAGTAACAAAGTACCCCAAGTAGCTGCTGAAAGTGTGTCTCCTACAGCTCCCGTTGCATTAACATCTTGATCGCCAATGCGATCGCTCATCTCTGCTTCGGCCAGGCGATCGCCTTGTTCTACATTTTTGCCAATAATAGAAACTTGTTCAATGGGAAAGCCTGACTCTTTCAAAGCGTTTATTGCTGGCTCTACTTCTTGAGCTTTGGCAAATACTCCTAATCCGTGTTTAGTAGTTTTAGTTAGCATAGTTTTCTAGTTCGCAATTTCACAGGAATAAACAATTGTTTTTATATTTGAAATAAATATGTATTTAATTCAGACATGAAAAAAATAAAAATCTCATCAAACATAACGGTTTAAAGCCAATTTAGCCAAGAAAAATGATGATAGTGGTTATAATTAACGCTACACTTATCACTTCTTAAACCGGGTGAGTTTGTACGTTGTTGTACTTACTTAAGTAGAACGAATTATTAGTGAAATTGTCCTCTAACTAAAGATACGATTCCTAATGAAATCGCAGCATATTTATCTATAACTTTTGGGGTTTGCTCTAATTGCTTTATTAAGATAATTCTGATACAAGCTGTGGCTATCGCTGAACATTATGTATATTTAATTACAATAAGCTGGTGTTGGTGTATAATTAGCTGCCACAGCGATTAAGTTTAAATAAGGATGAGCATTACAGGCAAAAAAGTTGGTACTTCAAACCTTTTAATTTACGGTACGCATCCGCACACTACTCGCTTCACAATCCCGTAACCAAGCATTGATTGCTTGGGCAATAGCACTATTACTGCTATCTCGTGGCGGGGATGGCGGTTGTCGCTTGGGATAAGAACCAGTTTGGGTAAACATCATTACCAAACGCCAACCACTTTGAGTTTTAGTCAAGAATAGCCAGTGAAATTGCTGCAATTCTATCGCTTTTTGATCGATGTACTGCCGCTCTAAGGTAGTAAAGAAAACCTGCTCAACTCCTGAGGCTGTACTTTTGGAGTTATCTGCGGTATATCCACCAGGGTTTAGGGGCAATGGTATAAACTCAGGCCTACCTGCTACCTGCATATAGCTATAAATATCAGCACTTCTCCTCAGACGACGGGCGCGTTGACTAATGCGATTGCTGTAGCTAGGTAAATCGCGCAATAATTGAGTAATTAAAGTTTCTAAATCTTGCTGAGAGCAAAAAGACTCTACCTTATTACTGTCTACCCCCCTCTGTGTTGACGGAGAGGGGGTGATGTTTTGCGAAAATGCTGAGTTATCAAAGCTATTTGCTATTGCCAGCCAGAAGCCACATATCAGCCACAAGCGTTTTCTTCTCTTTCTGACTCCTGCCTTCATGCCAGCGTAGTTATCTCCTCAGAAATCCTTTTCCAGGCTAACTCAGGCTCGGTAGCATTAGTGATGGGACGCCCAATTACTAAATAATCTGCGCCAGCTTTGATAGCTTGTGCTGGAGTGAGCGATCGCTTTTGATCCGCCTTGTCTGCCCAAATGGGGCGTACCCCCGGACAAACTAACAAAAAATCATCCCCGCAAGTTTGCCGCAACTGTGCTGCCTCTTGGGGCGAACAAACTGCCCCATCCAGCCCCGCCTCTTGAGCTAGCAGTGCCATTGCTAGGGCGTATTCTGGCAATTCCAGAGGAATTTTTAAATCAAATGCTAACTCTCTGGCAGAAATACTTGTCAGTAGAGAAATGGCAATCAATTTCGGCGGTTCAACACCCGCCTGTGCCGCCCCTGTTTGTGCTGCCTCAGTTGCCGCTTTCAGGGCATCTTTACCAGCAGTAGCATGAATTGTCAGCAAATCCACCCCGTAACGAGCCGCAGCCTGACAAGCGCCAGCAACGGTGTTAGGGATATCGTGAAACTTTAAATCCAGGAAAATACGCTTTTGCCGGGATTTTAGCTCCTCTAGAATTTTTGGCCCAGTGCTGGTAAATAACTCTAAACCAACTTTCCAGAAACTTACTTGTGGCAGTTGATCCACAAGGGCGATCGCACTTTTTTCATCCGGCACATCCAAAGGGACAATAATTCGCTGCTCGGCGTTCATTAGCGGTTCTTTAACTCAGATTAAGGTAGTAAGCGCATAAACTTATTTTTTCCCACTTGCAGAACTCTTCCATATAATTCACTGGGCTGCTGGAAAGTGGTATCAACATCTTTAATGCGATCGCCATCTAAGTACACTCCACCCTCTTGAATTTTTCGCTTGCCTTCACCGCTACTTTTGCACAAACCGCTAGCATTGAGAAGATAAGCCAACTTCACCGGAAACTGTGGTATCCCAGCTAAAGAAAATTCAGGGACAGCACCTTCTTTACCACCGCTTTTTGCTGCTTCTTTAGCTTCATTCGCAACTTGATCGCCATGGTACTGTCTGACAACTTCCCATGCCAGAAGCATTTGGCGATCGCGTGGATTTTCTGGCAACTTATCCAAAGATAAATTTGTCAAAAGTTCAAAATATTGTGCTAGTAACTGGTCTGGAACTCCCTGCAACTTTTGATACTTATCAGACGGGTGTTCAGACAAGCCTATATAATTATTTAGAGACTTGGACATTTTTTGCACACCATCTGTGCCAATTAAAATTGGCAGCAGCAACCCAAATTGAGGCTTTTGACCAAAATGACGTTGCAAATCTCTGCCCACAGCTATGTTAAATTTTTGGTCAGTTCCGCCTAATTCCACATCAGACTCGACGGCAACTGAATCATACCCCTGCATCAATGGATAGAGGAACTCATGGAGGAAAATTGGATTCTCTTTCTTATAGCGTTCTGCAAATCCCTCCTTAGCCAACATCTGACTTACCGTCATCGTTGAGAGTAACTCTAAAATTTTTCCCAAATCCAGGCGGGAAAGCCATTCGGAGTTATAACGTATCTCTAACCTTCCAGGTGTGTCAAAATCCAATATAGGACGCACTTGATCAAGATAAGTCTGGGCGTTTTGCGCTACCTCTGCCTCTGTCAGTTGGCGACGCACCTCAGATTTACCTGTCGGATCACCAATGCGAGCCGTAAAATCACCAATAATTAGAACTGCTGTATGACCGGCATCTTGAAAAGCTCGCAGTTTTCGTACTGGTATGCTATGACCTAGATGAATATCAGCGCCCGTTGGATCAATACCCAACTTGACCCTTAAAGGTCGGTTTGTATTAGCCAAGCACTTTTCTAAACTGTCACTTTCACTATCAGCATCAGTTGGTTGTGGGAAAATTTCAGCTACACCACGACGCAACCAAGCAAAATCTTGCGTCATACTAGTAAATTCGCTATTAATTAAGTTTTCGACTTGAGAAGTTGGGTTGGTTCTGTTCACTGGCAATTTGTCCGCTCTCTTATTCTGCCAAACTACTATAATTGCAAAAAATTAACCGCCTTGCTTCGTCAAAGGAATTACAGTTAATATCTACAAGTGAGGAAGTGAAATCGCCGTGTCGTCAAGGTTTTTTGAAGACAAAGAAGCCCAAAGTAAGGCTTCATCAGGTTTTGAGTTTTTCAAAGGAGTAGGTCAGGTAGCTGGCGGAACTCTATTATCAATCACGATGCTGGCAAGTTCAATTGTAGCGGGAGGATTGGTTGGGCTAGCTATTAGTTTTCGTAATTTGCCGGATGTTAGGCAATTACGTAACTTCTTTCCTTCAGAAACTACTTATATTTATGACATTAAAGGCAAACTGTTAACGAGTATTCACGGGGAAGCGAATCGGGAAGTCATACCCCTAGATAAAATTTCTCCAAATTTAAAACGGGCGGTACTAGCAAGCGAAGATAGTCATTTCTACACTCATCACGGTATTAACCCTACCGGTGTTGGTCGTGCTGTGGTCGTTAACTTGGTAGCAGGCGGAGTCAAGGAAGGTGGCTCTACCGTTACGATGCAGTTAGTGAAGAACCTGTTTTTGTCTCGCAAGCGTGCCTTTACCCGAAAGCTGGCGGAGGGAGTGCTGGCAATTCGCTTAGAGCAAATTCTTACCAAAGACCAGATTTTAGAGATGTACCTCAATCAAGTTTATTGGGGTCATAACAACTATGGCGTTCAAACCGCAGCACGCAGTTACTTTAATAAGTCATCGGAATTTTTAACCTTGGGTGAATCGGCAATGATGGCTGGTTTAATCCAAGCGCCAGAAGAATTCAGCCCATTTGCGAGCATGAAACTGGCAAAACAGAAACAAAAGGAAGTGCTAGGACGAATGCTGGACTTGAATTGGATCAGCCAGCAAGAGTATGACGACGCCCTCAAGCAAGAAATCAAACTAGGTAGGATTAAGTCATTTCAAGGTAGTGCCTTACCTTATGTGACTAATGCTGTAGCGCAAGAGTTGGCGAAGAAGTTTGGGCGTGAAGCACTGCTAAAAGGCGGGATGCGGGTACAAACGACAGTTGATGCCGAATTTCAAAAAATGGCGGAGCAAATTGTTGTTCAGTCGCATCAGAGGCTTAAGGGGCTGGGATTATCTAAAAACCAAATAGCTCTGGTAGCAATTGATCCCCGGACGCATTTTGTCAAAGCATTGGTCGGTGGTGTAGACCCCAAAATCAGCGAATTCAACCGTGCAACTCAAGCCCAGCGTCAGCCTGGATCTTCCTTTAAGCCGTTTGTTTACTATGCTGGTTTTGCCAATGGTAAGTTTGCACCAGATACAACGGTGCTAGATGCACCAGTCAGTTATCGAGACGGTGATGGTTGGTATTTTCCCAGAAATTATGATGGTGGTTTTTCGGGATCGATGTCAATTCGTACCGCCCTAGCCCAGTCTCGCAATATTCCCGTAATTAAGGTTGGTAAGGCTGTGGGGATGAATAAAGTTATCGAAACCTGCCGCACTTTAGGTATTATGAGTCCGATGGAACCCGTAAGTTCTTTACCTTTAGGTGCAATTGGTGTCACACCTCTGGAAATGGCTAGCGCCTATGCTACGTTTGCCAATTACGGTTGGCAGTCGCCACCAACGGTAATTGTGCGGATTACCGATAGTAGCGGCAACGTATTGCTAGACAATACGCCTAAACCCCAGTTAGTTCTTGATCCTTGGGCTTCAGCAGCAATTATCGATGTGATGCGCTCGGTAATTACTGATGGTACTGGTAAAAATGCGGCTATAGGACGCCCTGCCGCCGGTAAGACGGGCACAACGTCTTCAGAAAAAGATATTTGGTTTGTGGGTACAGTACCGCAGTTAACAACTGCTGTCTGGGTAGGTAGGGATGACAACAAACAATTAGCCAGTGGTGCAACCGGTGGTGTAATGGTAGCTCCTATCTGGCGTGAGTTCATGGAGAAGGCATTAAAGAATGTGCCCGTTGAGAACTTTAAACCACCATCCCAGTTTCCTCGACCAAAATCGAATTAAAGAGGCTGGAGATTAGGGATTAGGGATAAGAAATAAGGATTAAGTACTCTGGGTACTGGGTAATGAGTTCTGGAAATTTTAGATTTGCTGTTTTGAATAATGATTTTTTATCTGTAGTCTCTAATCCCTAGCCCCTAATTCCTAGTCCCTATGGTTGCTTTTCTAACTCGGACTTCATCCGCTGTAAGGTAAGATGCATTTGGTCAAACATTTGTTGGGGGGTTACCCCAAACTGACCTAGCTGAGTTTTCATCTGTTCCATAGTCATTTGTGCCATGAAATCTTCTGATAGCTCGAAGCGCTTCATAAAGATGCGATAGCGATCCATCATGGCTTCCATTTGCTCAATAAACAGCTTTTTACCCTCGCGGTCAAATTTGCCGTAATTGTTGCCAACCTTAATCAGTGCTTGATAATCGTCAAACAACTGTTTTGCTTCTTGCTGAACTATATCAGAATCAAAGAATCCCATTTTGCTTAATATTCAACTGAGTACTAACCCTCAGTAGCTTATGGTTATGCTTATATTTTCATTCTAGTCTAGGGCAATCATCTAAGGATCAAGCTTCGGTTTGAGTACGGTTATTTAGCGAAATTTCACCACTTGACTCCAGAGCGTGGCTGCGCTGAAAAGAAACTTAATATAGCGGCAATACTTATAGCTGTTGCCATTGATTTGGGATTGGTGTTTTCACCTTGTTTAATTTTCAAATTGGCAGCGTATTTTAAAGCTAGCTGGTTTTGGGGATTCAGTTTTAATGCTTGACGGATATAAACCATTGCCATCCCACGAAGATTCTGTTGGAGATGTACTAACCCTAGTAATGCATGATAGTCGCTATTATTTGGCTCTAGTTTAATAGCATCCCGCAGTTCTTGTACAGCTTGTGTCCAGTTAGCTTGGTTATTATATTCAATAGCCCGCTGATAGTGCCGTTGAGCGTATTTGTTAACAGATGGTTTGGCATTGCTTGTTTCATCTAATGCCAAGTCCTCTGGTTTCACTATAACCTCAGTAATTATAGGGACAGCTTCTTGCGGGAGGAGCATATCAGATTTGTGTGGTGAGAAGTTAACTAAATTGAGTGTATTTAATTTTTGCCTTAATTAGGAGAATTTACTGAGAACTTTAGATTAAGCTTCTGCATCGAAAGCGATCGCCTGTTTATAGAACAACTGTGCTTACCAGCTAGGCACTGCCAGCAGTTAATGTACTATGAACAAATTTTCTTAATTTACCTAAGTTATAGGTAGCTAATAACTCCTAGCTGGAATTAATAAAATGGATTCAGAGATTCGGTGTTAGGTACGATAACACTAATGCTGAATTTATGCAGGCGCTTTGCTACGATGACTATCTGATTGTGAGAAATATAGTAGTAAATTTAAGAATATGTTGACTAAGCGAAAAAGCCGTAGTGTTGCTGCTGTTTTAGCTTTTGCTGGCACGCTGACAGTTTCAGGATTGCATAAGTTTTATTTAGGACAGCCGTTATGGGGTATTTTATATGTTTTGCTTTCCTGGACGCCTATTCCCAAGGTAGCTAGTGCTATTGAGGGAGTGTGGTACTTAGCCCAAGACGAAGAAGCTTTTGATCGTAATTTTAATTTTGGTAAGTCGGCGGCTAAAAATTTACAGCAAGTCAGCAATCAGGTAGGAGCGATCGCAGACGCTTTGCGCGAGTTAGATGCTTTGCGTCAAGATGGATTAATTTCTGAGTACGAATTTGAGCAAAAGCGCCGCCAGATGCTAGACCAAATTTCTTGATACCAGCGAAATGTTATGAATAACTGGCTACCTTTGAACCCCAAGTTGCAAAAACTCCGTGCCAAGCTCCTTAACGACCCGTACTATAGACTACAATCTGGGGAAGAAATTCAAATGGCAGTGCAACTGGGTATCCAAATTGATGCCAATCAAGCAACTGTAGATGATTGGTTACGCCTACCTGGGTTATCGATTCACCAAGCGCGATCGCTGGTGGAACTTTCGCGTTCAGGTGTGAAATTCTACTGTATTGAAGATATAGCTGCGGCTTTGGCTA
Organism: Mojavia pulchra JT2-VF2; assembly: GCA_019359325.1. Lineage (GTDB taxonomy): Bacteria > Cyanobacteriota > Cyanobacteriia > Cyanobacteriales > Nostocaceae > Mojavia > Mojavia pulchra. The sequence continues at coordinate 125,447 of JAHHHN010000004.1, forward strand.
TACCAGTACAACGGCTAGCACCACTAAAGCAGTTGCTTAATTTTGTTTACTATGACGAAGAATCTCTAGATAATCTTACGCCTTTGGTAAATCCAAATACAGCAACAGTTGAGAACCTGGCAAAAATTCCCTTTATAGATATGTCTATGGCGCAAGCAGTAGTGCAAAATCGGCTATCTTCTGGGCCTTACCGCAACTTAGTTGATTTTCAGCGTCGCCTAGAGTTACCTGGGGATGCGATCGCCCAGTTAATGTATTATTTAAGATTTTGAGTCTCAGTTAACAGGTTGTTAACTGACTACTGACTAATTAAATGAACCCGATACGACTAAGAGGCCAAAAGCGAAATGTTGCTCGGCCAATAATATTTGCTCTAGGTAAAAAGCCCCAGTAGCGAGAGTCATTACTATCGTTACGGTTATCTCCCATAACAAAAAATTCATTTTCAGGAACTTGCTGTGGTGGGTAAGGGCTATTTGGTGGTTCAGCGATGTAGTCTTCTTGCAAGGCTTGACCGTTAAGGTAAACTTTGCCATGAGCAACGCTGATTATTTCTCCAGGCTCACCAATCACGCGCTTGATAAAAGCTTGGTCTTTAGGATATCCCCGACGTTGCAGTTCTGCTGGTGGCTGAAAAACAATAATATCTCCGGTTGCAGGAGGGTGAAAACGGTAAGATAGTTTTTCCACCACCAAGCGATCGCCTGTATGCAAGGTGGGAAACATCGATTCAGAAGGGATATAGCGAGGTTCGGCAATAAAAGTTCGGATTACAAATGCCAAACACAAGGCGATCGTAATTAGAGTGAGATTTTCCTGCCAACTACGCCATATTTTCGACGACGTAGGAGCATCTTTTGCATCACTTTCGTGAGGAGTCATAGAAGTTTTCAGCCAGTTAAGAAAGTGGAACAAATACCTTGATTATTTTGACGCTAAAGGTATATTTAATAAACAACTTGGGTTTTGCGCTAACCCATAACAAGCATTAAGAATACGACTATCGCATCTACCAATTATAGGCAAGAGTGCTGAAAACAAAATAAACTCTGTCTTATACGATACAAGCTGAGATTAGGCTTTCTAAATCCACATTTAACAATCCTAATCTTAGTAGCTGCAATTATAAGGCAAGGTTTTGGCAGATTCTCAATTGTTAAGCCTCTTCCTAGAATAGTTAGTTGCCGACTGGTAGAGCGATACAGCCAGTCGGTTTTTTCTTATGTGCTTCATCTTAGCCGCACACTAAATTTTTTGCAGAAGAGTATTGTGGGAGTTAACCCACGCACATCCAATAAAGCCTTAAGATTTACACTCAAATCCCAAATCTAAAATTTTTAATCGTACTCAACTTGTGGGGCGACAATTCGCGGCACTGTTGATAGAACTGCTATATATTCAGACTGGAACTACAACTTTTCAAGTGTTACTAAACCACCTTCAGTAAACTGTATTACAAGTTCATGCTCATCAAGTAAAGCTGTACCTAATAGAGGTAATCGTTCTGTAGCGAGTACATTAACTTCCCGTTCTTCTCCATTCCAAATAATGGTAGCTTGATGTACTGGTAAGATGACATTACTATTGTTAGCTAAATTTACATACATATCATAAACAAAAGGAAGACCCAACACAATTACCGCCGCTGGAGGTAGGGAAAGAAAATCTGTAAAACCTGTATCAATAACAAATTCAATACTAAAGTCTGGTTGATTTGGGAGTCGGAATATTATGTTAACAGTAGCACGTCCATTTTTGATAATCCCAGAAATCACCGATAATCACGCTCCATCTTCCCACTGAAGGAAGCAGCAACTTTATAGCCTATACGAATGCCGAAAAGTCGAGCAAATGGGTGTTTATTGCGTAAATATCGAGCTGATTCTATGCCTACTTTATCAACAGCGTATTCACCTGTTTCTATATCGATAATCACCATCTTACCGATGTTTTCTTCTCGTTCCACTTGTTGACGAATGCCATTGTCGTATAATTCTTTAGCACGTCGTGCAACTTCTTCGCGGCTTAAAAGTATACTTTGCACGTCCTTACTCCTTTTTTAATTTATCTACACATTCTACGACCAGCCTTCTAAAAATGCGGTTTCGGTTCTATCGGCGTATTCTCTTTGCGAATAGTCTATTTTGATACTTCCATAAAGTAACAATAATTGCTCGTTTATGTTTATCCTAGCTGAAGCGAATACTTTGTGCGTTAGCGTAGCTTACCGTAGGTATCACCTCCTGTAGCGCAGACCCTCATCGCTTCATTTAAAATAATTCCTCTAGCCACTGTTGATAACCACAACTAAATAAATTATTTTTTAAATTAGCAATAGCTTCAGCTTTAGGAATATCAATTGACTGTACTCGGTATACATCGTTGAGTACCACACTATATTCTTTACCAACGTAGTAAGCAATTACTTGCGCTAAGTTTCTATCTGACATCTCTTCGCTTAGTAATGCTAAAAGTGGTTCATAATTTTCTGGTTCAATACCATTAGGAAAAGCACATTGAATTAATTTATAGGTGCTTTGTAGATGATGCGGAATAGTTATTTGCATAATTAATTACCAGTTAATGGAAAAGGTGGATGAATGTATACAAGAAAATCCACACCTTGAGCAGAAGCAGCTCTAACAGCTTTTGCATCTGCTGTTGTAGTGACAATTCCTAATTGATCACCTGTACCTAAAATAATAATATCGCTTATTCCTAATTTCCTTGTTAGTTATAGGTTTAAGGTTCTAAGTGATCGGTTATCTGGAATAATAGTTACTCTTTGCAAAAATCTTCTAGCTCTATCCTGTTCTAATATTCCACCAATACTTTTGACTATATTAGTGAACTCACCAAAAGCAGTTTGAGTCATTACCATTTTTTGAGCATTTACATATTGTCGCAACAAATAACGGACATAAGAACCTTCAGCAATGAAAGCTACAGCCGTTACAGTATCTAGATTAACCATGTTATTGTCATGCTTCAGACCCTCTGATTGTTATATAGTAAAATACAAGAAGTAGTATCTTGGTTTCTTCAAGAGGTAGACAAAAGAATAAAGAAACTCAAAACAATATAAGTATTTGTATTAAAAACATATCTGTCCGCAAGTACCTTAATCGCTGGCTTGTGTTTATCCTAGCTGACGAGAATTTTATGCGTTAGCGTAGCTTACCGTAGGTATCGCCTCCTATGGGGCGAATCATCTTCGCTCTAGTTAAAATAATTCCGTAGCTAACAGCCTACCTGCAATTGGTTCATATTCATCTTCTAGTAACCGTAACTTAGCTGCATCATAGTTATTACTAGAAAATACAACCTTATAACCCTACGCCGGGTCATAAATTTGACAGCTTTGCTCGCTATCGCAGAGTAATAAAAGAATGTATGGAGGAGACAACATAGGATCTATCCAGACTTCCGTAAATTCCCAGTTATTCCTCACTCTATCTGCTGCGGGGGATGACGTGGTATTGGTCGTCTGCATTGATTTTTATCTCCCCATAATAAAGTAGAATACGCCTACCATCTCAGGGCAAACGCATCTAAAGTATAAGAATCCTTTAATAGCAAGGGTTTTGGCGTTTTTAAATTTAGTCTATTTTTTCGTCAATATCCTTATCTAGCAAGGGTTTCAGAAATCTCGTGCGTTCGCCCTGCCTACCATCTGGACTGATCCTATAACCTATTGGTTCATTAAAAAACATTCCGTATCGCTCATATCCGCGAATGATTCCAGTGAACTGTCCATTTTCTATTATGGCTTGAGCGACTCGACAGCCTAGCTATAACGGCAAGAAAACAAAAAACGGTAGAGCAATTAATACTCTACCGTTTGAATTTTTAAACTTGAGATTTAATCCCAAATATTAAAGACTACTCAACACCTTGAGGTAACAATTCCCGCCGCTGTTGAGAACTAACTTGCACATTACCGCTGTCATCTACATCAACGAGGGCTACATCGCCATCTTTAATGCGACCAGAGAGAATTTCTTCTGCTAGGCTATCTTCTAACAAGCGCATAATTGCCCGACGTAAAGGTCTTGCACCATAGCTGGGGCTGTAACCTTCTGTAATCAAGCGCTCTTTGAAGCGGTCGGTAACTTCTAAGGTAATACCCTTTTCGGTTAGGCGACCAAAGACTTCTTTGAGCATGATTTCGGCGATTTGAGTCACTTCCACCTTGCTCAGTTGACGGAAGACGATGATTTCATCTAGTCGGTTGAGGAACTCTGGACGGAAGTATTGCTTCAGTTCTTCGTTCACCAAGGTTTTAATGCGGTTGTACTGTGATTCGCTTTGGTCTTCGCCAAACTCGAAGCCGATACCGCCGCCGCCTTTTTCAATTACCTTGGAACCGATGTTGGAGGTCAAAATCAGCAAGGTGTTCTTGAAGTCCACCGTGCGACCTTTGGCATCAGTTAAGCGACCATCTTCCAAAATTTGCAGCAGCATATTGAAGACATCGGGGTGGGCTTTTTCGATTTCGTCGAATAGCACCACGGTATATGGACGACGGCGCACTGCTTCAGTTAGCTGACCGCCTTCGTTATAGCCAACATAACCAGGAGGCGAACCAATCAGTTTGCTGACGGTGTGTCGTTCCATATATTCGGACATATCCAGGCGAATCATTGCTTCTTCAGAACCGAAGAAGTAAGAAGCCAAGGATTTCGCCAACTCAGTTTTACCAACGCCGGTCGGCCCGGAGAAGACAAAGCTGGCAATGGGACGATTGGGATTCTTCAAACCGACACGAGCGCGACGAATTGCCCGTGAAACTGCCTTCACAGCATCTTCTTGTCCAATTAGACGCTGATGCAAGGTGTCTTCCATGTGCAACAGCTTCTCGGATTCGGATTCGGTGAGCTTGTTCACCGGAACTCCAGTCCAAGATGCGACGATGTGGGCGATGTCCTCTTCTGTGACTACAGGCTCTTCACCTTCAGTACCGGAGGCATTCGTCTTGCTTTGAGCGATCGCGCGAATTTCGGCTTTGATTTCCATTTCCCGATCGCGCAGTTCCCCAGCTCGGTCAAAGTCTTGGGAGCGAACTGCATCATCTTTTTCTTTTAAGATTTGCCGCAGTTCTTTGTCTAACTCTTTGGCTGCGGGTGGCAGTTGGGAGTTAATCAACCGAACTCTAGAACCTGCTTCATCGATCAAGTCGATAGCTTTATCTGGGAGGTAGCGATCGCTAATGTAACGATCAGATAACTTAGCTGCCGCCACCAATGCTTCATCGGAGATTTTCAGCTTGTGGTGTTGCTCGTAGCGATCGCGTAAACCATACAAAATCTCAATTGTCTCATCGACTGTTGGTTCACCCACCATCACTGGTTGGAAGCGTCGCTCTAATGCTGCATCCCGCTCGATGTGTTTGCGGTATTCATCAAGGGTTGTTGCGCCGATACATTGCAACTCACCCCTTGCCAAAGCTGGCTTGAGGATATTCGCCGCATCAATCGCACCTTCAGCCGCACCTGCACCAATGAGGGTGTGTACCTCGTCAATCACGAGAATTACATTGCCCGCCTGCCGAATTTCATCCATGATTTTCTTCAGGCGTTCTTCAAATTCACCCCGGTACTTGGTTCCTGCTACGAGCAAGCCGATATCCAGAGTGACTACGCGCTTATCTTCCAGGATGTCGGGGACATCTTTGTTGGCAATGCGCGATGCTAAACCTTCTGCGATCGCTGTTTTACCAACACCTGGTTCGCCTATCAGCACTGGATTGTTTTTAGTCCGGCGTCCCAAAATCTGAATTACTCGCTCGATTTCTTTGGCGCGTCCCACCACTGGATCGAGCTTGTTATCCGTTGCCATTTGGGTCAGGTTCGAGCCAAATTCATCCAAAGTTGGAGTTTTGGTACGTCCTGATTGCCCGGTTGCCGAAACCTCTGCTGTTTCTCCCAGCATGCGGATTACTTGGGTTCTTACCTTAGATAGATCCACACCGAGGTTTTCTAGCACCCTGGCTGCTACACCTTCCCCTTCGCGGATCAGGCCCAACAGCAGATGCTCGGTGCCAATGTAGTTATGCCCTAATTGGCGCGCTTCTTCTAAGGACAGTTCCAGAACCCGCTTTGCCCGTGGCGTAAAGGGAATTTCCACGGCGACAAAGCCAGAACCCCGTCCTATGATTTTTTCTACCTCAATGCGGGCATCTTTGAGATTGACGCCCATTGATTTGAGCACTTTGGCCGCCACTCCCGTCCCTTCACCGATCAGACCCAGGAGGATCTGTTCAGTGCCGACGAAATTGTGACCTAAACGGCGGGCCTCTTCTTGGGCCAGCATGATTACCTTAATAGCTTTTTCTGTGAAGCGTTCAAACATGGCATTTTTCCCATCACCTGCGTCGTGCCGGTACGCTGATTTTAGCACAGGCTAAGATTTTGGATGCCTGTATCAAAATTTTAGACAACCACGCGGGATCACCCAAGCTGATGGCGTAATTCCTTAATATTTATTACTTTTGTGTGGCTTTTGTACTGAGGAGAGCGAGTTTACCTGCGTTTTTGGTATTGACTACACACAAAAAACCTTTGAAATCTTGATTTTATTGAACTACTTCCAAACAAATATATATATCATACATATTTACAAAAATCAATATTTTTTCTGTTTGATATTTTTTTTAAATAGTAAATTTTTAGACAATAAATAATTATCATGAAAGATAACGCAGAAAAATTTATGTTTTTTCATGAAGATGCTTAACAGTCAACAGCAGAGCTATCAACGGTTGCAACTACATAATGATGCTTTGATGAAGAAAGTAGGAGTAAATAAACTCAATGCTCAAAAGTTCACGTTCTATAGTAAAGGGTTTTTTGAGCGTGAACTGTTGACTATTAACTATTGATGCCAATTTACTGAAAAAGCAGCTGCCAAGAGAATTTACTGAGGCGATCGCTAACCATGGTATGCCACTCAAGCAAAGTTGCTTGAAATTGCGGCTGTTGTAAATCAGAAAGCCAAAGAATCAGCGCATCCTCACCGTTATCTTTGTAGTAACGCCGACGTCGCCCAGCTGTTTTGAAACCAAATTTTTGATATAAAGATATAGCCGCCAAGTTAGAAGCTCGGACTTCAAGAGTAGCTCGCTCTAAACCGCGATCGCTAGCTGTCTTCAGGAGGGAATATAGTAAAGCTTGTCCCAAACCTTGACAGTGATATTGGGGATGAACCGCCAAAATTGTAATATGAGCTTCTTCTAAAATTGACCAAAAGCAACCGATGCCCAGCAGTCTCAAGCTAGAACCTGGGGAAAATAAACCCAGTAAATCGCTGTTAGGACTGTCCAACTCTCGTTGGTAAGCATCCATAGTCCAAAGACCACCGAAACAGGCTTGATCCAGTTCTACTATTGCACTTAGATGCTCTGTTGTCAGTGATTGAAGTTTTAAATCTAATGAGATCACAGTTATTGGATAAGATTACAAACCCTTTGTAAACTGGGAAACGGGAGACTTACTCACGCCCATAATTTGAACAAGGACAACTCGTATAGTTATGGTATCGACTCACCCCACTGGGGTTCAACATACTGGTAGTCAGTACTTACCTCAAAGGCGCAGCAATTCGCCTAATCAAGAACTTTTACCCTTGACTGCTAGAGTAAATGGTCATGACTTCCTGGAAATTGGTGGGTGTGATATCACAACCCTAGTGCAGCAGTTTGGCTCACCTTTATATATTTTAGATGAAGAAACCCTGCGTTCGGCTTGTCAGCAATACCGAGATGCTTTCAAGCAATACTACCAAGGTGAATCACAGGTACTTTATGCTTCAAAAGCGTGGAACTGTCTAGCTGTTTGCGCCATAGCCAATAGTGAAGGCTTAGGAATTGATGTCGCCTCTGGAGGCGAACTTTACACAGCACTGGCTGCTGGCGTAAGTCCTGACAAAATCTACTTCCACGGTAATAATAAATCTCGCGCAGAATTGCTTTACGCAATTGAAGTAGGTTGCACCATTGTGGCGGATAACTGGTATGAGTTGCATACTTTGGTTCAGTTAGCAGAGGAGCAGGAGAGCAGGGGAGCAAGGGAGCAAGCAGAAAACTCCTCACTCAGGACTCGGATCTTGCTGCGTTTGACTCCTGGTATTGATTGCCATACACATGAATACATTCGTACTGGTCACTTAGATAGTAAATTTGGGTTTGATCCAGGCGATTTGGATGAGGTGTTTGCTTTTGTGAGTCAGCAACCAGCCCTAAATTGCGTGGGGGTACACGCTCATATTGGTTCCCAGATTTTTGAACGCCAACCACATCGTGATTTAGCAGCTTTAATGGTGCAATGGGTAACTAAAGCTGCTAGCTATGGTTTAACTCTGACAGAGGTAGATGTTGGTGGTGGCTTGGGGATTACTTATATACAATCGGACGATCCCCCCAGCATTGAAGAATGGGTAAAACCGATTTGCGAAGTAATTCAAGAAGCTTGTGCGGCAGAAAATTTGCCTTTGCCAAAATTACTTTGTGAACCAGGGCGATCGCTTATTGCTAACGCTGGTGTTACTGCTTACACTATCGGCTCCTCAAAAGTGATTCCTGATATCCGTACCTACGTAGCGGTAGATGGAGGATTGTCTGATAACCCGCGCCCAATTACTTACGAGTCAGTTTATCGAGCAGTAGTTGCAAATAAAATGTCATCTCCCCTTACAGAAACAGTCACAATTGCTGGTAAACACTGTGAATCCGGGGATGTTCTAATTAAAAATGCCCAACTGCCAAAAACTGAACCAGGAGATATTCTCGTAGTTATGGGAACTGGTGCGTACAATTACAGTATGGCATCTAACTATAACCGCCTGCCCCGGCCGGCAGCAGTTGTGGTAACGAACGGCGAAGCAAACTTGATTTTGCAACGCGAAACTTATCAAGATTTGATTCGACAAGATTGCCTACCAGAAAGACTAAAGAGTTAGTCATTAGTCATTAGTCATTAATCATTGGTGAGCTAGTGCAGTAATTCCAGCACTTGGGAAAGAAGTCGTAAGGAGGGTTTCCCTCCAAGCGAACTTCAAGGGAGGATTAGACCGACCCAGGTGATTGGGGTTCCCTAAAGGTTCACTAGCTAAAAATTATTGACTATTGACTATTGACAATTGGCAATTAACTCGCTGTATTTAGAGGCAAAGTAGTAATCCAGATGTCATGAGAGATTGGTGGAAGCAATGGCTGACAAACCTGGGATGGTCGCAGTCCTTGCTGTTTGGGACTCTGGATATTGTATTAGTGTTGGCGCTGACCTACATGATACTAGTTATTATTAGTGAGCGCCGGACACTGTGGATGGTACGGGGTTTTATTATATTGATGCTAGCCTCAGCACTCAGTAATAGATTGGGGCTACCACTGCTCAATTTCGTACTAGAAAAGTTAGTTATTGGCTGTGCTGTAGCAATGGCAGTCGCTCTCCAATCAGAGTTTCGCCGATTTTTAGAACAATTGGGGCGTGGCGAATTTCGCCAGTTGTTTCAACCATCCAATCTAGCAATACCTAAGTCCGACAGTGTAATTGATGAAATTGTTGATGCGGTTAAAGAACTGTCAAAAAACCGGATTGGAGCTTTGCTGATTTTGGAAACAACAGGCCCGATTGACGAGCGGGATTTTTCTGTCCCAGGAGTAAAACTGAATGCTGAGGTTTCTAAGGAATTAATCCAAACAATTTTTCAGCCTAAAACTCTGTTGCATGATGGAGCAACCTTAATACGTGGCTCAAGGATTGTAGCATCAGGTATAATTTTACCACTTTCGGGACGCACAGCCTCGCGCCAGTTGGGAACACGCCATCGGGCAGCAATGGGAATTACTGAGCGGGTCGAAAATTGTATCTGTGTCGTTGTATCAGAAGAAACTGGTTCTATTTCCTTAGCGGAACGGGGAATCCTAAATAGACCGCTGACGATTAGGAAGCTGAAAGAGTCATTAGAGGCTCTATTGTCCCCCACTGTAGATCGGGAAGCTGTTGCTCCTGGTTTGTTCAGCTTGGGTCGTCAGATTGTTACTAAGGCATTAGTACTAATTTCACGTTTACTCGGACTACCATCGACCGCTTCTCGAGATAAAAAATGACAGCACAACAAACTGAACTTCAAGATTTGCCCCCTGGCTTAAAACGAGAACTATTACCCAAGCACGTTGCGGTGATTATGGATGGCAATGGTCGATGGGCTAAACGTCAAGGTCTACCACGGATTATGGGTCATAAAGCTGGTGTAGATGCCCTTAAGGATTTGCTCCGTTGCTGTAAAGATTGGGGAATTCAGGCGCTAACAGCTTATGCTTTTTCGACGGAAAACTGGAAAAGGCCCCAGGAAGAAGTAGATTTTTTGATGACTTTATTCCAAAGAGTTTTGCGTCAAGAATTGCGGGAAATGCTAGAAGAGAATGTTCAAATTCAGTTTGTCGGCAATTTAAATGCTTTGCCGCGATCGCTTCAACAAGAAATTTCCCGTTCAATGGCAGAAACTAAGGATAATCGCAGTATCCGATTTACAGTAGCTACAAATTATGGCGGACGACAAGAAATTTTGCAGGCTTGTCGAGCGATCGCTGAGAAAGTCCAGCAAGGTCTATTAAAACCGGATGAAATTAATGAGGAAGTATTTGAACGCCACCTCTACACAGCAGGTATATCTGACCCAGATTTGTTAATCCGTACTAGTGGGGAGATGCGCCTGTCAAATTTCTTACTTTGGCAAATGGCTTATGGAGAAATTTACATAACTGAGACTTTGTGGCCAGATTTTGACCGCGTTGAATTTCACCGCGCCTTGTGTGCATATCAGCAGCGAGAACGGAGGTTTGGGAGTGTGTGAGAGAGTGATGAGTGCTGAGTTATGAGTCTATGAGTTATGAGAAATCCGACAAAAATTCAACTCTTGATTCTTCTACTTGTTACTCAGCACTTGTTACTCAGCACTGTCTTAAGGCCCAGAAAAAACTGCTTGTTCTATATCTTCCCGACTCAGGGAATATTTGAAAGAGCGTTGGATATCTTGCCCGTTTTCCCCAGCTTGGATGTACCTTACTGTAATTTGCTCAACATCAAGGGAAAGTTCAGCTTGCCAATGAGGTCGCTCTACACGCCAGCAATGCAAAAATGCTTCATCTTGTTGGCAGCCTTGGTCTTTTAGCCACCGCTCAATTTGTGGCAGGGTATGGTTATATAGAGGAGCATCGGAAGGAAGAAAAGACATAAGCAATTCAAAATTTAAAATACAAAATTAACAAAAATAATTTTTAGTTCCCCAAAGGCTAGTTGATTGCGATGGCTGGGGAATTTGCTGATGTACGGTTTGAGGTGGTAGCAATTGTGTTTGGAAAGCAGCGTCACCACGTGTTAAACCAATGGCGATCGCTAGCAATAAACAACCCAAAAACGTCAACCCCAAAATAAATAAAGCAAAGATTTCGCCCGATGAGAGGGGGCGATCGCTAGCATCCAGGTAAGCAGATTTTGACCAGTCGTAGGCTTTAGTAACCGGATGGTTCAAATCAGCGGGTGCTTGAATCACTCCAAAACGAGAATAGCCGATTTTCAGGTCATAACTTAAGCGCCGTTCTGGATTGCTCAATGTGGCGTAGGCTTCGTTGAGTTGCTGGAATTTAGCGGTAGCGACAGTAGCAGGTAAGTCAGTAGTATCAGGATGATAGCGTTTACTCAGTTTTCGATAGGCGCGACGGATGTCGATTACCGATGCCGAGGGATGGAGTCCCAGCAAAGAGTAATAGGTGGGTTCACTGCTTTGTCGCATTGCCCCATGTTGATTCACGGCTGATTGAGTCACCTTGCAATCAAGTTTTTCCTAATCCTAATATTGTAAACCTCTCAACTCCATTACTGACGAGCATCTAATGTTTTAATCAAAGGGTACTTAGCGGTAGATATCGCGTCGATGGCCAACTTGAAGGACTGTGATCATTGTTTGCTCGTCATCAATCTCCTAAAGCACACGATAATTACCAATTCGGATACGCCATCCTTCGCGGTTAGTCAATTTTAAGCAACCAGGGGTCTAGGGTCTTCAACGAGAGCGCGAATACCTTCTATCACTCGTTCGTAAGTATCAAGAATTACTTCAATGCGATTTCCTTTTTCATCTACTATGAATCTTTCTTTAAAAGAATCCATTTAACTTTACTTATCCTTTTTGCTAAAATGCTATATCTTATTTAATTTAAATGCTAAGTCAGAGCAAATGAAGCAGTTCATCTCTACGTTTTCGTTTGAATTCTATAATATCTGCAAGGTATATCATGACGATGGATTGGAAGCACATTACAGAAACGAATATTTAGGCAAGTAAAGCCATTTGTTGTGGATGAAGCATTGTAAAGTAGCTTTTCATATTCTGGGCGATTTGTGCAGTCTACGAATACTTTGCTGAACTATAGAGCCAATCTCATCCCAATAAAATAAAGCTTTGCGAAGCCACCGACCAGAAGGAACAGAAATGTTGGGATAATAAAGAATTGTGCGCTTTGATTGGTATAACCACTATTTTTTATCATACCTTTCTATCAGCAGCGTTGATTTATTAGAGCCGTACTTGCTTGTGTAAAAAATAGCTCGCTAAACTATATCATCCCTAACTGATTAAATCCGCGCGGGGTTTAAAGGTTTCAATTTGGCGCAACTTCTCATAGAGTTCCCGTTCTTCGCTGCTAATAGTTTTCGGAGCCACTATCTGAATTTCCACCAGTTGATCGCCACGTTTGCCGTTTTCGTTGGGGTAGCCTTTATTTGCCAAACGAAATCTTTGACCAGATCTAACTCCTGGGGGAATCGTCATTTTCACAGGCCCATCAAGAGTGGGTGCTTCTACCTGCCCTCCCAAGACTGCTTCGGTGGGAGTAATGGGTACCTGACAGAAGATATTGGCACCTTCAAGCTTAAACAGAGGATGCGGCTCGACGGTAATTTTTAAGTACAAGTCACCGCCACCAATGCCTTGGTTTCGCAAACGGATAGTTTGCCCTGTTACCATAGCTGGGGGCATATTTACTTCTAGCGATCGCCCATCTTCTAGACGAATGCGTTCAGTACCACCTTGATAAGCTTTTTCTAATGGTAGAGTCAACCTGGCTTCTATATCTCGACGGGTAGGACGGGGATTGACTGTGTATTCAACTTTTGTTCTTGGGGTACGAAACGGATCGCTAGTTGTCTTGGTACTTCCCCCATTTTTATTTTCTTGGCGACTGCCTACACCGATTACCTGATTAATAAAACTTTCAAAATCAGCAAATTGGCTGGGATCTACTTCTTGATTGCCATTGCGATTAGTAGAGCGATTATCGCTCCACTGTTTAGCTTTAGGTGTCTGTTTGTTGACAAAGCCTTTTTGCTTCCAGTAGCGGCTAAACTGATCGTACTGTGCCCGCTTCGCTGGATCAGAAAGGATTTCATAGGCCTCACCGATATCTTTAAATTTATCCTCTGCTGCCTTATTTCCTGGATTGAGGTCGGGATGATACTGGCGTGCTAAACGTCGATAAACCTTTTTAATTTCCTCACTAGAGGCTTCTTTAGGTACTCCCAAAATTTCGTAGTAATCTCGAAAATTCTGCAAATTTTGCATAGTCAGTTATTTAACTTGAGATTTTAGATTTTGCGAAAAGTCGTAAGGAATGTTTCCCTCCGTAACAAACTTTTCCAGACACATCTTGGTAATAAGTAACGGATACCATCAGCTGTTATTTTTTTTGATTACTGCTGACTATTAACAAATTACCAATCAACAATTATCAAATCCGAATTTTGAATCAATTTAATTCGCTTTTTCGGGCTACTAGACCCATGCGGTAGCATGAGGGCGAGGTTACCCGCCATTTTAGGAGTATTACAACCAATCATCATCGTCATCATCCCAGTTATCCTGGTAGCTTGGGCGAGATCTGCGAGGAGAACGGTTGTCAGGGTAAGAGGAACGACTATCTCTGTCATAATCTCTAGTAGAGTCTCTACCATAGTCTCTAGTAGAGTCTCTACCATAATCTCTGCCATAGTCTCTACCATAGGAATCACGTTCCCGATAGGTATCTCGCGGAAAATCGCGTTCTTTTTCTTTATCGCCAGTAAAGATGTCTCGAATAGTGCCAAACAAGTCGTCATCTTCGTCCTCAGCATAATACTGGCGGACTTCCCGGTTTAGCTCATACAAAGCATCTTGCAGGTCGGCGTAAGCTTGGTCAATGCCGCGATCATCGTCTTGTTGTAAACTCTCCTTCAGTTCCCGGCAAATATTATCAATTCTTTGGCGGCGGCTGCGGGCAAACTGCATACCAAACTCTAGCGCCACTTCTCTAAGTTGTCGTTCTGCTTGTAAAATCAAAGCCTCAGATCGAGTACGCTTTTCTACTCTTTCTTTGCGTTCTCGGTCGATGTCGGCATATTTCTGGGCATCCTGAATCATTCGATTCACTTCTGACTCGCTCAAAGTAGAAGCGCCTTGGATGGTGATACTTTGCTCTCGTCCAGTAGTTCTATCCAAAGCTGTTACTTGTAAAATACCATTGGCATCAATATCAAATGATACCTGAATTTGTGGTATGCCTCTGGGTGCTGGCGGGATGCCATACAGTTTGAAACGCCCCAGTGACTTGTTATTAGCAGCCATTTCCCGTTCGCCTTGGACTACGTGGATTTCCACAGTGTTTTGGTTATTTTCTGACGTGGAGAAAATATCAGAACGGCGTACTGGGATGGTAGTGTTACGGGGAATAAGTTTTTTCATCACGCCCCCAATGGTTTCCAACCCCACTGATAACGGTGTGACATCTAAAAGCAACACATCTTTAAGTTCGCCTGCGAGAATACCTGCTTGAATTGCTGCACCTACTGCCACCACTTCGTCAGGGTTGACATTTTCACTCGGTTCTATGCCAATCAAGTCACGCACTAGCTGCTTCACCATGGGGATGCGTGTGGAACCACCCACTAACACAACTTCTTCAATGTCATCTGGTGAGAGACCTGAATCTTTTAAGGCCCGTTTGACTGGTGTTCGCAAGCGTCCCACCAAATCACCGCACAAACCCTCAAACTGAGAACGAGTTAGGCGAGTTTCTAGATGTTTAGGGCCATCTTCAGTTGCGGTTATAAAGGGCAAGTTAATATCAGTAACGCTAACAGCAGAAAGTTCTATTTTGGCTTTTTCTGCGGCTTCCATCAGACGTTGCAAAGCTTGGCGATCGCGTCTTAAGTCTACCCCTTCGGCTTCCAAAAATTGCTCTGCTAACCAATCTACAATCTTTCTGTCAAAATCATTACCGCCAAGCTGCGTATCTCCACTAGTGGCTTTGACTTCGAAAACTCCATCACCCACTTCTAGAATGGATACGTCAAAGGTTCCACCACCCAAGTCAAAAACTAAGATAGTTTCGGTATCACCACGATCTAAACCGTAAGCTAAAGAGGCGGCGGTAGGTTCATTAAGAATCCGTAGTACTTCTAAACCAGCAATCCTACCAGCATCCCTGGTGGCTTGCCGCTGAGAATCATTAAAATAAGCAGGAACTGTAATCACTGCCCCTGTTACTGGTTCACCCAAGTAGCGACTGGCATCTTCTGCCAATTTCTTCAGCACCATTGCCGAAATTTCTTCTGGGGCAAATTCCTTACTTAAACGGGGGCAGGCAATTTTAATATTACCAATTTCGTCTTTGCGGATAGTATATGGTACACGCTTCGATTCTGGGTTAAGTTCACCATACTTGCGCCCAATGAAACGTTTCACTGCGAAAAAGGTATTTTGGGGGTTCAAAACGGTTTGTCGCCGTGCCATTTGCCCGACTACTCTTTCGCCTTCTTTGCTGAAACCAACTACGGAGGGGGTTGTTCGCATTCCTTCTGCATTGGCAATCACCACCGGCTTGCCACCCTCCATAACGGCGACTACTGAGTTGGTTGTACCCAAGTCGATGCCGACTACCTTGCCCATGCGTTACTCATCTCCTAGCGTGTCTTATACAATTATTATGAATGTGCGAGACTACCTCTAGCTTTTTGCTCTAGGATTGAAAGCCCTCAATGGTATAATAGTCATTATTAAGGTAGTAAGGGCCAGAATTTTAGCTAGAGGAGCTAGTTGCAAGACTAGGATAACATTGACTATGGTTAGTGTGTCCAAACAGTCTTAATTCTTGGAGTTTAAGAGATTTAGTTGAGTGTATCTGCAAGATGGGAAATGCACTCTAATAATACTTGCTCTGTGTTTCCCCCTGTCTGCAAACTTTGATATTGCGACTACTTTAAAAATTTGAATTTAAAAGCACGATTACAAACTCACCTGACGGAAATAGCCAGAGAACGCGATCCTTACATGGCAACAGCTGGGTATTTTTTTGTCCAAGAATACATCCGTCAGCAATTTGAACAATGGGGAAGTGTGGAAATCCACACCTTTCGAGTAGGGAGCAAAATCTGCAAGAATCTCATATTGAATTTGCCTTCTCAATTTAGAGGGCAAAAAAAAGATTTGCCACCAATTTTAATTGCTGCTCACTATGATGCTGTACCCGGAACACTAGGGGCTGATGATAATGCTACAGGTGTGGCAGTGTTGATAGAATTGGCTAAAAATTTCGCCACTGAACCCATGAGATATCCTTTAAGGCTGGTGGCTTTTGATATGGAAGAATATGGCCTACTGGGTAGTGCTGACTATGTAGCCTTGTTGCGTCAACAAAAGCAACCACTACGGTTAATGATGTCTCTAGAAATGTTGGGTTATAAGGATTCTCAGCCTAATTCCCAAAGTTACCCACCACCTCTAGAACGCTTTTACCCAAATCGTGGTGATTTTATTGCTTTAATTGGTAATTGGCGGACAATACCTGACTTAATTAGAATTAGCCGTAGTATTCGCAATATTGGGGTAGCTAGTCAATGGTTACCAGTACCGAATCGAGGTTTGATAGTTCCTCAAACTAGGCTGAGTGATCATGCACCTTTTTGGGATGCAGGCTATCCAGCAATTATGGTGACAGATACGGCATTCTTGCGTAATCCCCACTATCACAAACCTAGCGATACCATTGCTACTTTGGATTTAGATTTTCTGACTGGCGTATGTGAAGGATTGGAAATTGGTATTCGACGGTTATGAAATCGCAATTTATTATTTCTTATTTTCCTACTTAACTGACACTAAAGTCTTCTGTGTTGTTCACATTATTGATATGCGATCGCACATTTGGACTCAGACTCATTAAATCCTCAATATTGCGTTTCATTGTGTTGCAAATTGTATCAAGGGGTAAGTCATTAGCGTCATAGCCGAAAGGGTTTTCTATCTCTAAACCAATGGCTTCAATGCCAAATAAAGTAAAACTTACTAAAGCAGCGATTACGCCTGTCCACCAACCAAGACTGTCTACCATTTGGAAAGGTAGCAAGAGACAATATAGAAATAGTAATTGCTTCAAATGAATAGCATAAGCAAGCGGCATAGGCGTTCTTAAAATCCGTTCGCAAATTCCTAAATTATCTACCAGATTATTCAATAACTCTTGCATAGATGTTAACTGATAGCTATTGAGGCAATTGCGGTTATATTGTCGTTGTAAATAATCTCCTATCCAAAAAGCTACTTCTATGGGAGGATTATTCATAATTTTTAGTTCTAAATACATAGAAGACGGCATTAATTCTTGCAACTCACGATTTACAGGTTCACCCCGTAAATGCAATTTGGTAGCTACAGCAAAAGCAACTAATAACCGTAAAGCTGCAATTTTATCTTTTCTATCTTCAGGGGAAATTTCATCAATAGTTACCCATATTTGTCGCGCCAAATTACGGACAGTATTTACGATGGAACCCCAACTTTTTCTACCTTCCCAAAAGCGCTCATAAGCTGTATTTGTGCGAAAAACCAGCAGTAAACCTAAAACAATACTGGGAATAACGCTTCCTAAAATAGGTTGGGAAACAGGGAATTTAAAATAGTGAAGTATAGAAATAATAACACCGAAAATTCCACAACATAAAACATTTTTATAAATTGCTGCGATTACCGAACCTTTAAGCTGTAAAACCATTGGAAACCATTGTTCTTTGCCAGCCTTCATGCAATTTACCTAAATAATCTGTGAATTTTCAGTCTGTTAATTTAAAAATAATAACTCTATTAGTAGCATAATTGGCAATGGTGATTATAGACGAAATTGTGTAAGTGGTGTAATGTTTGTCATGCAGCTTTGTGAGCTAATAAACAGGCTTAATTCAATTCAGTCGGAGGATGATCACCCCATCGCTGTTAGCGTGGATGGTATAGCGACACATTGCGATCGCAATCTCACTCTGTCCTTTTATATACTTGCACACCCATTTCCAACTCACCCCACACTTCCTTTAACACTTTTTCTATCCCTTGACTGATTAATTACTCTTGCACCCTTAACATAATGGGCAGGTATAAAACAACAAGAAGGAACACCCATGACTGAAGATTTGAAGAAAGGTGACAAGGTGAAGTGGAATACAGCACAAGGTGAAACCACTGGTGAAGTAGAAAAAAAATTAACTTCACCTACAGAGATTAAAGGACATCATGTTGCCGCCTCAAAAGAGAATCCAGAGTACTTGGTGAAAAGCGACAAATCTGGCAAAGAAGCCGCCCATAAACCTGATGCTCTGGATAAAATTGAAGAGTAATATAACGTTATGAGTAAAGATGTTAAATCAGTGATAGATGAGTTTCATTCCTCAGTTAATATGACACCAAAAGAATTAGAATCTTGGTTAAAAACAGAGGACTCTCTATCAGTTGGACAAAAAGAAGGTGATGACGAATCTATTGGGCATAAATCTGGTAAGCGAATCATCAATTTGTTGAATAAGAACAAAGATGACTACACCGATGATGATTTATCGCACATGAAAAAAGTTGTCAGCTACATCCATCGCCACTCAGCACAGCAGCCTCAAGGCGATGTTGAACATACGCGCTGGCGCTACTCGTTGATGAATTGGGGACACGATCCCCTAAAAGTTAATAGTTAACAGTGAGGAGTTTTTTAACTTCTCATTCGTAGCCATAATTCAGCCAAACCAGTGAGACGGTTCCAAGCCAGGTTGAACTGTTTCACAAAGGTGATGGCTGATCCAATCTGACTTATCTTGAAAGATAGAGGAAATTCCTTGATGAATCAAATTTTGTAAATGTAGTTGCTGCTCCAAAGGGCCACGAGGTAATTTATAGTTGAGCAAGCACTCTTTATCAGCTTCAAAAAGCAGATTTTGTCCAGCAAACATCGTGTAATCAAGGCAGGGAATACGGTTGAGGACGAATGCAATTAATTCTTGGCGCAAGTCAGGAATTGCAAAGGCTTGTTGGTAAGGATGATATGGATATGTATCCAAAACACTTTCAATTTCTCCTAACACCGTTTGTTGTGTTAATTTGACTACTGTTTTCATAAATTGTTTATCTCCTTTTGTTATTCAGCTAATCAGCCATGCAGAGAAAGTTCACTTGCAGGCAATGTAGTTATGACAATCAGTTGGAATTGATTGAAGTGAAAGGATGCTCTAGCGCTGAATCTAAATTTTTAATTTGTACGACAATAAACATCAAGCTCTGCTGTTTTTAGTTAAGCCTGATATTTTTTCACAGTATAACCTCGGAAATCAGTATGTAAAGGTTTGGTAAAGTACTGATATTCTATCGATACGATGACAATTATTCCAAAATTATGTAATTTTGGTTAAAAACTACACAAAACGCATCATATAATATTAGGGATCAATTTTGCCGCTCGGAACTAAGATGAATTCTGGTTAAATCTTCAGGAAATTTGAATTGACAGTATTGTTTACATTACTTATTAAAGTAACCACCAGCGATCGCCACCTCATTTGACAGTAAATATACTATCTAATGTAAAGAACTGATTGTTTAGTATGTAAATTCACAGCCGTAATTATAGCAACCTACTATACTGGGCAATCAGCCTATGTCACACAAATTTAAAGTATCAAAGAAGTTAAAAGATTATTAACATTCGGTAGCGGTAAATGCTGTAGATGATGATTAATTTCAACAGCAGCAGCTATTCCAGAAAGCATCGCACCTTCTATAAGATTGCCACCGCACCAATCACCGCAACAAATTAAGGGTAAAGGAGTTGTAGTAGATAAAACAGCTTCGTACCAAAAAGTCTTAGGAAAGGCATAACGCCAGCGATGTACTTGCATCCACTCAGGATTTTCTAGCCAGGGAAGTACCAAAAGTTGGGCTGCACGCTGCAACATATACTGTCCAGCTGGTTGTAAATCTAGGGATTCTAGGTGAAGTTGAGCAAAATCAGCGCTACTTTGCACTACAAAATGTGGTTGCTGAGGATTGAGACGCTTACTGCTATCCAAACCAATCCATGCCAAGTCAGCATTATTTATAAAATTCAAAGCTTTCCATTGCGGTAATGGTTTGCACGTAGGTGCATATCCGGCAATTACACTGATAGAGGGATAAAATTCTATAGAACGCAGATTATCAAGAAAAACTGCATCTAAAACCCTGTCACTCAAGGGTGCTAACAGTGCCAAAGCTTGGGGCGCGGGAATAGCGAAAACTAAAGTTTTAGCAGTTAATTCTTCATTACTAGATTCAAGATTGAGTCGCCAACTATTTTCGGGAGTTGGGGTAACGGCGATGACACGCTGATTCAGCAATATATCCAAACCTTGGGCGAGAAATTTAGCAACAGTACTCATTCCCTGAGGTGCGACATATCGAGGGCTACGGCTTTGAGGTTGAGATATAGAAGCATCTGCTGTCAGTTCATAAACTGTATCCGTCCAGATTTCTAGTAGATGGCGATTGCGCGGAGCGCAGCGCCCTAAAGGGCGATCGCATAGTAACTCCACAAAACGTCCCAGCAATTCACCCTTGGGTTTGAGATAACAAGCCCCATGATCCGCGCAAGTTCCATGCAAGCGGCGTGTGGCAACTCTTCCCCCTAAACCGCGGGACTTTTCCACAACTAACACCGAATATCCCGCTTGGCTTAATTGCTGGGCGCAGGCTAAACCAGCCATGCCCGCACCAATTATTGCAACATCAATCATGAATTAATAGTCCTTAGTCATTGGTCATTGGTTATTATCAAATGACACAAGACAAAAGGACTACTCAATGACTGCTGAAAGCTAATAGTAGAATAAGGTACAGCAGCATGGAAGGGAGGAACGGAAATTGGATGAACTGAGGGCGGCGTTAGAGATGGCAACCGAAGAAGAACTGCAAGACTTAACGGCAATTCTGTTTAGTCGTAAGTTCAATCCCTTAGACTATGTTCAGACACCTGAACCGATTGAAGTCCAAAGCCAAGACCGCAAAGCTTGGCTAGATACACTGGAGAATCGTTTCCGCTTTTTGGCAGCAGATGGAATGACGGTTTTACGGGGACGCACCAACCAAGTAACTTACCGACAAGCGCTAGTTCAAGTATGTAAGTATTTAAAAATTCCTTATTCTAGTCAGCTGGCAACGGTTGATTTAGAAGCAGAGGTATTTTTGCATCTATTAGGTCATGTGTGGAAAAAACTGCCAGAAGACGAGAAACAAAAGTTAACTGTGCGAGTGCAGCGTCAGTTGATCAAATCAGAAGGACAAGAACCGCTACCAATTTTATTGCAGCGCGATCCTTTAGGATTAATTTTCAAAGGCGGTAGTGCCTTGGCGGTCACTTCTGTAATCCAGCCATTTGTGCTTAAACAAATCGCCCGTCAATTTGCTATGCATTTTGCTACCTATCAAGTAGCCAAACAAACTGCCATTCAAGGTTCAGCAGTTGCTACAACTCAGTTTCAAAACTATATAGTGTTGCAAATGGCACGGCGGGGTATGACTATGAGTGCAGCTCGTTATGGCGCAGTTCGTAGTGTTTTTGCTTTTATTGGGCCAGTGATGTGGACTTGGTTTTTTGCTGACTTGGGATGGAGAGCGATCGCCACTAACTACGGTAGAATCATTCCTACCATTTTTGCCTTAGCTCAAATTCGTCTCACCCGTGCTGAATGTTGGGAGCCAGCTTGAAAAAGGCTTATTACCATCCCAATTCTGCTTTGCAATTCCCTTGGAATTTAACTCAATGGGGGCTACTAGTCTTCCCATTGAGTCCCTTTTTAGGGGCTGTATGTATAGTTTTGGCATCTTTAATTACTTGGCAGCGACAATACCGCACCATTGTCCGCCGCCCCCTCAACTGGGGATTTGCGCTTCTTAGCGTATTACTCATAATTACAGCTGCGTTTGCCTATGACAAAACACCAGCTTTTATCGGTTTATTCAATTTCTTACCATACTTTATTGTTTTTGCTGGGCTTAGCGCCCTAATTCAGACAATTGCACAATTGCGTCAACTGGCTTGGATTTTGGTAATCGGTTCCGTACCAATAGTAATTCTAGGCTTGGGGCAATTATTTTTGGGCTGGAGTCTGAATTTTACGTTGTTGTGGGTTGTATTAGAGTGGGCGATCGCACCTGGAGGGCAACCACCAGGTCGCATGGCTTCAATATTAATGCACGCCAACACTCTAGCTGCTTATCTAGTTATAGTTTTCATCCTCGGCTTAGGATTGTGGCTAGAACAATGGCAGTTAAGGATGAGGACAATTTCCCAATCCCCAATCCCCAGTCCCCAATCCCCAATCCCCAGTCCCCAATCCCCAATCCCCAATCCCCAATCCCCAATCCCCAGCCCCCAATCCCCAATCCCCAGTCCCCAATCCCTAATTCCTAATCCCCAATCCCCAATCCCCCTCCTCTTTCTGACCGTGACCGGAATTGCCAACTTCATTGCCCTGATTTTTACTAACTCACGCAATGGATGGGCGATCGCAATTTTTGCTTGTTTAGCTTTTGCATTTTACCAAGGTTGGCGGATTCTTGTAGGCGGCGTTGCTAGTGTCGTTGCTACGGTGCTTTTGGCAGCTTTTGCTCCCTTACCTGTGGCGCAGTTTTTTCGTCAGTTCGTTCCTGCTTTCTTTTGGGCGCGGTTAAATGATGATATGTATCCCGACAGACCAGTTGCCTTAATGCGAAAAACCCAGTGGGAGTTTGCCTGGTCTTTAACTCAGCAGCACCCTTGGACTGGTTGGGGTTTACGCAACTTCACCGCACTCTACGAAGCCAAGATGCAAATTTCCTTAGGTCATCCCCACAACTTATTTTTGATGCTATCTGCTGAAACTGGTCTGCCGAGTACTCTTTTGTTTTGTAGTTTAATCGCTTGGATTTTGACGACATCCATTCAACTACTACGAAACTCAAAATATAAATATATAGATCAAGAAGACAGATTGATATTTTTTAGTTATATCGTGGTTCTGTTCGGTTGGTTGCTATTCAATACTGTTGATGTTACCTTATTCGATTTCCGGTTAAATACGCTTTCGTGGTTAATGTTATCTGCTGTTTGTGGAGTAGTGTATCGCAACAAACAACACTATAGGCTTCAAGCTAATTCAAAGTAGTCAAGCAGAGAATTTTGGCATTTACAAAATATATAAATGACATTTTTTACGTGCATACACTGAAGTTATTTATATATTTTGGTTAATAAAATTACTGTATTCACGTCTGTGAGTGTGGTTAATTTCAAATTAGCCACTGTTGCTGATTGTTGGGAAGGTGTAAGGACAACCCTTCTGGGGTTTTCCTGCATTTTGGGCATCTCTTGCAGATGCCTTTTTTTATGTGTTGTTTTCGTCATTAACGCAAGTTTAAAAAATATTGCATTAAGGCTTCTTATCTGCAATCAAATTCTTTAGGGTTAGAAATGCTAACCTCTGTTTGATTTCTTGCTGACTTGATTAAAAAGTATTAGAATTTGCAAGCTAAACTTGTTGTAGACGGTCAAGTGCCTGAAATAAAACCACAGATAAACCACAGAAAAATCTGAGAGGGCGTCTTCCGCATACCCAATACCCAGTACCTAATCATGGCAACTTGGCAATGTATAAAGCAATGTGGAGCCTGCTGTAATCTTGATCCAGCAGAGCGTCCAGACATAGAAGAGTATCTCTCAGCCGCAGAACTGGAAATTTATTTCAGTATGGTAGGCGAAGGGGGATGGTGTGTGAATTTTGACCATACCACACGAGAATGCCGCATTTACCCGAATCGTCCTCGCTTCTGTCGGGTGGAAACTGAGATATTTCAGGATATGTATGGGATTGAGCCAGAAGATTTAGATGATTTTGCTATTGATTGCTGTCGCCAACAGATAGAAGGAGTTTATGGCGATCGCAGTCTAGAAATGCTCCGCTTCGATAAAGCTGTTGGTCTGTAAGATAACCCGATCTTCTTTCCCCTTGTCCTCTTCGATTAGGAGCGTTAGCCTGACAAGCATAAACTTGTCTAGTTCGGAATTGCAGTACTACTACAGTTGCAATCTATTACAACAATCTGAGAAAATGAGAAAAATATGAAAACAACCTCGTCACAAAATTATTGCCTGTGAAACTTGACTCTGCACCATTAAGCCTTTCTGACAAATACCAGACTGAAAGCCAGCCAGAACCACAACACATCACCAGTATTAACTTAACTACTGCAACTATTGAGCCGATTCAGCCTGAAATTATTGATAGTCCTAAAAGGCAGCAATCAGTAGCGGTTGTTTTCGGTACTACTTTCGCCACCATTTTTTTAGCTGAAATTGGAGATAAGACTCAGTTATCTACCTTATTAATGAGTGCAGAATCTCATGCACCTTGGATAGTATTTATGGGGTCTGGGGCTGCACTAATAACCACTAGCTTATTAGGCGTACTGTTAGGAAGTTGGATATCTAGCCGACTCAGCCCAAAAACCGTAGAAAAATCATCAGGAGTAATGTTATTGGTGATTTCCCTTCTGCTGTTTTGGGATGTATTTCACGGTTAAGAGTCGTTTAATTGTTTTCTGTTTGTCCCCTCTCCCCTTAATCACATGGACTGGCATCTTTTAGGACTGAGCTTTATTACAGTTTTTTTATCAGAATTAGGTGACAAAAGCCAGTTAGCGGCGATCGCGCTTTCAGGTCGTAGCCAATCTCCGCGTGCTGTGTTTTTTGGTACTGCGGCTGCCCTATTGTTAACTAGTTTGTTGGGAGCATTAGCAGGGGGAGCCGTTGCAGAATTATTACCTACACGTTTGTTAAAGGCGATCGCTGCTTTAGGATTTGCAATACTTGCCGCACGCCTGCTGTTGTTTAGTGATTCTGAATCAACGCACTAACCGAAAAATAAATTATCCAGTCTTGGAAACCCTTAATTATCCCTGACGTTACATATTCAAATCAATAGAGCCGTTTTCCAGGTATGGAATACCAAAAATTTGTGGGCGCACAAACCAAACATTGTTGTGCCCCCACCGTGTTTATCTATGCATGAGATTTAAATCTTAAGCTTGCTGTCGCCAGTACCAGTTTAAAAGTGTACCACCCGCTATAAGCTTGGCTGCTTCTAATATCCAATAGCCGCCGTGAAGTAAATTCATTGTTGCCGGAATAGTAGTCTCTACATCAAATGCGTTGAGATGAACTCCGATAGCGCTCATTTGCGGAGTTAAAAGATAGGTTTCCAGCAGCGCTATAGCTAGCAGGATTACAGATAAAACAATTCCGTTCAGACGCCAGTGAGATTGGGTTTTGCTTAAAGCTAATACACCAGTCAATACTACAGCAGCAGATAATAATTCTACACGATTAAAATTCCAAAAAATTACATAGCCAGCTGTAGTAAAACCAGCTTGGGTCATCATGCCAGAAACATAAAGACTAGGCATAATTACCCAATCCAAAATTAGGCTAGCACTGAGCCAAAAGCCTAAAGTCAATAAAATAGCAGGTTGCCAAATTGCCCGTTTGAATTGAAGGTTAGAAATAGCATTCATAAGAATAATTGCGTGCGTGATATTTGTAGTCTCTCTCTCTAGAAGTAGCTTTGACAACACTTATCAATTATCCTTTACAAAGCAGTTACAACTTCAAAAAGTTAACATTACAATTGTTTAGTTTTATTGCTGAAGTAATCTAATTAATCATTAACAGGACTTACGCAAAATTATGAAAAAACGAACCGCAAAGGACACGAAGGGCACGAAGGAAAGAGGTTTTCAGAGAGTTCTTGCGTAAGCCCTAATTAAATTTAATTGAAAAAGTTTCGTTATTGTCTAGGATATCTAAATTGCTTAAATCTGATTGATGAACAGTGTGATCAACTTTCTATTCAAACTGCTCGTCGTTTTTGGGTGTACGCACTCTGATATCCACCTCAGTCAGATCCGTATCAAAAACATGGCGGACATGAATGAATTCATCTTGTGCAGAGATCTGAAGAACATCTTCTACTTTTGCCCTAACTCTGTTCTTAATAGGTTGAGCAGGGTTACCTGCATAAATTATCATTGGCTCTAATGAGCGTCCAGTCACGCCACCCAAGGTCAACACTGCTCCTTGACCGACTGTGACTCCAGGCCCAATTACCGACTTAGCGGCAATCCAGCTACTCTCATGTATGTGAATTGGTGCAGGAATTAATCTAAAATCTGGATGATACCAATCATGATTGCCAGTGCAGAGATACACCCCTTGCGACAGACAAACATGACTTTCAATTACTACAGGCGCAAGGTTATCAATCCAAGCATTTTCCCCAATCCAAACAAAATTACCAACTGTTAATCGCCAGGGAAACTTGACCCGCACTCCTGTTTTAATGCGAACACCTTTGCCAATGCTAGCTCCAAAACTGCGAAGCACCCAAACTTTTATCTTTGAGAAGGGAAGCCAGCTACTCTCAACTAAAGGTGATCCAAAGAAATGCCACAAAAGTTGCTTCCAGTAGGGTGCGCCTGGGGTGTAACTGCCAAGGGTATAGTTATCTAAATGCATATATAGGACTCATATTTGATTTTTGAACAAAATTCAGTACACCTTTATTCCTTCTTCCCAGTCCCCAGTCCCCAATCCCCAGTCCCTTACCTCTACGAGTGATTCAGAAATCAAATCGGATTGCTATAGTTGCTTAGTTAAGCTTAGGGTTAAGGCTTGCTCCGGTACCTCCTGAGACAATCCAGAAGAGGGAACGCCCAATATCACGTAGGATGTGGAGATAGAGGTAAAGGTTATGCCTTGGCTACCAAAAACAAGAATAGCAATGGTTTTGGCTCTAGGCATATGAAAATCGGAGGTAATTAAGTAGACATGCTGAATACAGCGTTGTTTAAATTCTGCAACTAGAGAAGCGAAGTTAGTAACAGTGTCAACAGCACGGTAGTCGAGGTGAAGGCGGCTAGTTGGGATATCTGCGTTATAAAAGATAGTATAAGCTCTATTTAGAGGTGAGCCACTGAAAATCCAAACGTCTAGATTAGGATGTTTTTGGGCAAATTGGGCAGTGAATTTTTCTCGGTCTGAATCGCCACCAAGGGTGAGGATAGCTTGGGCGTAGGGGCTTTGGTAGGATGCGATCGCTATTTTAATAAGGATAACAGTTAGCAAAACCAAGATAAGAAGATAAATATATTAAGTTCATCCCACCTCCTTGATGGAGTCGGCAATCAAGCGTCAACTTCTGTAAAAGAGCATCTCAATTTTGCACAAATTTTGCTGAAGGATGCGGCTACACAAACTAAGTTGCCGATCTAAGCTTCTAGCCTGTGGGCATTTTCGCTAAATTTCTTCTGGATTAATCCCCATTGCTCGGAGTCTTTGAGCTAATCTATCAGCTTTTTGTTCTGCCTGTTGTGCCCGTTGGCGTTCTTGCTCGGCCCGTTGACGTTCTTGTTCAGCACGTTGGCGTTCTTGCTCCACTAATTCACTTCCCCAAGGCAGTAAATTTCCTGATTTATCCCACCAGCGTAGCCAATAGCTTTCTAACTCTGCTTTTCTTCCCATCCACACGCCCAAAAATAAGCCCAAGGCTTCTATCCAAAAGCGTCCGTTTTCATCTGGGGGTTGTTGTTGATACTTACCCTGCACCAAGAAGTAGACTTCTAATACTCCGATTTGAGGGTGGAAAATTACGTAGACGGGGATAGATAAAATCTGTTCGTAAAAGTACCACTTGCCA
Source organism: Mojavia pulchra JT2-VF2 (assembly GCA_019359325.1). Classification (GTDB taxonomy): domain Bacteria; phylum Cyanobacteriota; class Cyanobacteriia; order Cyanobacteriales; family Nostocaceae; genus Mojavia; species Mojavia pulchra. Next base: position 153,553 of record JAHHHN010000004.1, read on the forward strand.
TAGGGATAGTGAGGATTAATCGAGTATTCGCCCCCCTCTGTGGCAGAGATAAACTCCATAACTAGGGCAGGCTTTTCTCCTTCTGCTTGGGGGGTGTAGCTGCGGCGAATTTCTCCTGAAGGTAGAGGATGAACCGACGGGACGTAAACCCAATCGGGAGCTTTGACGATAGTTTTGTCAGCAACTGTGGCACAAAGACCAAAATTAGAGGTAATCAACATTGATTCGAGAATCAAGCCTGCTAACTCTAGGGATTCTCGCAGGGCGGCGGCTAGTAGGGGTTGCAGGTTACTTTCCACAGGTTCATCGGGCAAAGGAAAATCAGCAGGTAGTTTCTGCCAAGTAATCGGGGGTAGGGCATTTGCCGGGTGACCTTGTAGGGCTGTCATGATCTTAATTTAGGCGATCGCTAGCAGGGTCGATTTAATATATTATACAAAGTTAACTAATTATGATATTTTAGGTCAGCGATCGCATTTACAAATGGTTGAGGACAGAGGCGATCGCTATTTGTAAGGAGATGATACTCAGCAGCATTAGAATAAAATCTGCTAGACCAAAAACACAAAAACTTTTTGGATTGACAATGTAACCTTTTCACTAAAATAATTATTGATTAGCTGATGGAGTTGTAGCAGAATTATGTTTTTAATTTCTCTGCTTCAATCAGATGAATTGCCAGCAGAATCTCCGCCAATACCCGCTGGAATGCATAGTAAAAACCATGCCAACCGTCGAGAATACCGCCTTTGAGGATGAGGCAATAAAATAGGATGATGATGGGAGCAAGGATTTTTTGTTTGCGGATGCGATCGCCTAAGCTTAGTTCAATGCTAGGTGTTTCTAATATCTTTTTAGCTTCAATCACCATATAGCGATCCTGTGCCCATAGCCAACGGCTCAGAGGTTTGCGATCGTCATGGTAAATGAAACCAGAGAGTTTACTTGATGATCCTTTCACCTCTAGCAATTGAGTATGGCCATCGTCAATATAAATGGCTTTAGCTTTTCGGAATAGTACCTGGCGGGGAGGTAACAAAGTACCATGCAGTGGTTTACCAAAGACGCAATATTTAAACGGTGCAAAGTAACCATCAATAGATGAATCTATCGAAAGTTCTTTAATCTCTGCGATCAGTTCATCCGTAACAATGTAATCGGCATCAAGGGAAAGAACCCATTCCGATTCAACTTGCTCTAAACCATAATTCCATTGTGAAGTATGGGTATCAAATTTACGCTGAGATAGCTTAACTTGAGGATAGGAGTGTAAAATCTCTAAAGTTTCATCTGTGCTGTAACTATCAATTACAACTATTTTCTTTGCCCAAGTGATACTTTGCAAAGTGCGCTCAATATTGAGCGATTCGTTATATGTGAGTATAAGAGGAGTAACTTCTTTGAGCATCAATAACTCTATTTTTTTGACAAATTAAAGTTGTAAAACCTCTAAGACCAAGCTTATCTTTTAATTTAGTAAAATTAGATTCGGTAAGCTGATCAAGAACCAAATTATCATTTAAGTAAAATATCTGAAATCCCAGGCCAATAATATATTTGAATAAATCATCTGGTTTATAACCTGACATTTCTTGTGAGAGCATATTCAATTCAATGAAGATAACTAAACCAGGAGAAGATTTGATGACAGCATCTAATCCCTTTAACACGTTGATTTCCCATCCTTCAACATCAATTTTTAGAAAATTAATACTATTAATTTTCCTTTTATGCAAAAAAGATGTACCATTGACTAAATCTACTTTGTATTTTTTTATATCGGCTACTGATTTTTCATGTTCAAGTAAATGTTCTGCTGGATATTCAGATAAAAAAGAAGCAGTATTTATATTATTATTAGCAACAAACAAATTTAAAGAATCATTTTCTTCTGACAATCCTAAGTTTAAACATTCTACATTTTTTCTATTTTTAGTATTTTTTTGTAAGATTGAAAAAGTCTCAGGATTTGGTTCAAAAGCTATGACATATCCATTCTCTCCTATATATTTGGAAAACTTTAAAGAAAAATATCCAATATTAGCCCCAACGTCAAGTACCAAATCACCTTCTTTCAGAAATTGCGGTAATAAATCACAATATTCTTTTTCATAATTACCAAAAATAATTTCTAAAGCAAATTGAAGATATGGATGTGGCCCTAAATCTATACCTCCTAATAAACTGTAAAGTTTCAATATATTTTCAGTTATATACCTCATGAATTCGTGAACTTTTTTGTACTTGCTTATGCTAGACATCCTATAGAGATTTAACATTTTTATAATTTCTCCAAATATTTACTAAGTTGAAATACATCTAATAATATATCTTCCGCAATCATCCGATCTACGTTATTAGTATGTTCTTGCTTATTAGCAACTATAAATCTGTAATTTAAATTTAGCATATCTGCAATATACCAGTAATAGTATTGAATATAGTTTGGAGGAAATATTTCAATAATTTTTGTGTTTTCTTTACAGAAAATTATGTTACTAAAACCTGCTCCATGTATTCCTAAAATACAGTCTGCATTATAAAAAAGTGTACGTTGTTCGGCAATACTGTAATCTTCTAAATAAATTGTTGAAAATCCTTGATTTGTAATAATACTTTCTATTTCTTTCTCATTGATAAATCTTCTTTGTTGACTACGCTGACGCGATATATATATCTTACTCAATTTTTTAGTTTCTAATTTCTTAAAATTTAATTTTTTTAAAAAATCTTTTTTCCAACTATGAACGCCATTTTCTGAGGGGCATAAATTAGGAATAATAGCATATTCAGTATGAAAATGTGAGTTAGAATTACAACAAATAATTTTCTCTTCGGGAATTCCTAGTTCTTTAAGAGATTCTAATTGGTACTGCTGCTTAGTATGGTTAATTATAAAATTGTCTATAGAATCAAGTTTTACACCACTTTTCAAAAGTAAATCAAATCTAGGCAATAGGTCAAAAGTCCAATGCCAGTAGTTTGATGCTGCTTCAGGGGTTGAAAGTATTACAGTTTTACCTTTAATTTCAATGCAACGTGGTAATCTAAACTTTGTAAAAATTGTATGTTTTTCAATACCCCATATATCAGGTGATATATCTGCTAATACTTGATTTAAAGGTGTAATTAAAGTACCACCATAATGCCCCCAAAACCTAACATTATGTAAATGATAGACTCTTTGTTCCGGTAAAATAGACTCAGCATGTTCACTGAAGCCCTGTTTTACTTTTTCATCAATACATATAGGTAACTTTCTTTTAATCTTCTCCTGCTCATAAATATTTATATAAAAATCATTATTTTGAGATTGGTTTATATATTCGAAAGTAGAATATATATAACCTCTAGGAACTTTAAATTTATTATTTTTAAAAACTACATATTTGTCGATTATTTGGTATATTATTACTATAACATGTTTATATTTTTCTATTACAGGTAATAAGCTCCTCAGTCGCCATTTATTCTTTATAAATATTATTTTTGTTTTTTGTTTAATTTTTTTATATAGCATAATTTTTGTTATTAGTAAATTAGTATTTATGTTTTTAATCATGTTTTAAATCTATCAATTTATCAAAATTATATAGATAGTCTTTAGCAATATTTTTATAGCTATAAGCTATAGATTTTTGAATAGCATTTGAACTCATTTGTGTTGTTTTTTGCCAATTAACAATAGCTGATTGTAAAGTTTTTGCAAGAATTTCAGCAGCATTATGGTTACGATGATCAAAAAAGTACCCAGTTTGCCCATCTTCAACAAAATCTCGAAAACAAGCTAAGTCAGAAACAACTGGAATAAGACCTGATGCCATTGCTTCTAATGGTGCAACTCCAAATGATTCACCTTTTTCAGCCAGTGAAGGGTAGCAAAATACATCGGCTTCCCGATAAGCTTGAGCTAATTTATATACGTCAAAAATAGGTTCTATAAATTCAACGTTTAAACCTTCAGCCTGAGAGCGAAGAGTACGCAAATATGCCTCTCCGCCACCACCTTGATTTTCTTTTACAGGCCCAACAATCCTCAACTTTACTGTATAAATTTGCTGCGATAAAATTGAAAATGCATCTAAAAGAAGATGAACTCCTTTTTCTGGATGAATCCTACCTACATACAAAATGACTTTTTCTTTAGGTTCTAATTTTGGTTGAGTATTTGGTGAGAATATACGAGTATCAATCGGGTTAGGAATAATTCCCATTCTGTGTATAGCGGCAGGATATTCTTTAGCAATAGCTTCTTGGATAGCTCGTGATGCAGCAGCAAAAAAAGTAGTTCTTGCATATAACCAATACTGTCCCTTGGGGAAGCGATTGGCATTAATTACAACCTTGCCTGCTTTAGGACGCAAAGCAGCAAATATAGGCAACCAAAAGTCATTAATAACTAAAATATCAGCAGGAGGTAATGTAGGAAATGTTAACAAGCCATAAAACAAGTCTTTGAGTAAATCCAGGATAATATTGGTGCTTTGTGGGAGTCCCCCACGTCGAATGTATTGCACGCCATTAATTACTTCTGTTTGAGGCTGCCCAGGATAGGAACGACATAGAATCCTCACCTCATGACCTCTGGCAGCAAATTCTTCTGCTAAACCTTGCCAAAGTCGAGGGATAGCACCTCCTTGCACCGCAGGAACAGGTAGCCAAGGGCCTGTAGCAATGTTAATAATCATAGTTATGCTTTTCTATGAGTTATAAAGTTGAACACAGTTGGGAAGTTCACCACCACCAATAATCCAGCGATAAACATTCGCCATCTCCTTTGCAATTGAATTCCAAGAGTATTTAGTTTCTATTAAGTGTTGCCCTTTTAAACCCATTGCCTTTCGTTCTTGTGCAGAAATCTGCATTGCTTCCACTAAAGCAACCTTGAGTGCTTCTTGGTTATCCTCAATCCACCAGCCGCACCCATAGTGTTGTAAGTCCTGCCAAGGCGCGCCTTTAGTAGTAATCACAGGTACACCGTAAGCTAAAGATTCTGCGATCGCAATACCAAAATTTTCTGAATGGGTTGGCAAAACAAATAAGCCAGCATTACTAAGCGCACAGGACTTCTCCTGCCCTGAGAGCATTCCCGTAAAAGTTACCTGTTGTCTTAAATTCAACTTCTCTACTAGTAGTTCTAACTTTTCTTGGTATCCAATTAAGTCGGGGCCAGCAATAATCAGATGCCAGTCTAAAAATTGGTCTACTAATTTTTGCCAAACGTAGAGTAAATTGTCTATACCTTTTTTAGGATGAAGTCGAGAAAAAAACAGTAACCATTTCTTTTCAGCAAGTTCAGGGAATAATTGTGTTAATACTTCTCTACTAGGTTGGCTTTCGCAATCAGCAAGATGTACACCACTAGGAATAAAAGCAATTGGTTGCTGAAAACCAAGATTGCGAATTGACTTTACTTCTTCGTCGGAAGTGGCATGAAAAATAGTAGCACTGTTGAGATTTTTTTGCTCATATAGTAACCATGCTGAGAATTTTTTTAGCCTACTACGAGTCAAAGACCAAGACTCTAGCATTCCATGTGGTGAAATGATTAAAGGTAGGTTATTTTTTAATGCAGCCTGCCGAGCATAAAGGTTAGGAAACATCCACAAGCCATGATTGTGAATCAAATCAAATTCAGCCGATGCTAACTGCGATAAAGCATGACTAGCTTGGGGATGAAATCCTCGCATATTCTTAGCTAAGAATGTAGCAGGATAACTGTATATATTGACATTCTCTGCTACAATCTGCTTGCCAATTTCTTGATAATCAAGCGTGAATATATTAGATGGTAATCCTTGATTATTTATAGCTGATGCAAGGCTGGTAACAAAAAAAGCTGTGCCACCAACATTTTCATTGATACTTGCAACTACGTGGCCTACCCGTGGATTACTTATAGATGTTTTTAGCTGTTGAACGTTTGAAGAATTAACTTGCATTGAAAAAAATTATATATGGAAACTTTGCATAATTTCTGCAACAGTTTGTTTGAATTTTTTAAATCCAAATGTATCAATAACTTTTTGTCGTAAAGCTTCTGGTTGATATATTAAAGGATTTGGATAAGTGCCTTGCAAAATTTGGATGAGAGTTTGAGCGATCGCATCTACATCACTAGGATTAACTAATGCTCCCAGTTCACCGTGACAAAGCGCGTCAATAGCACCATCCTGATTTCCACCTAAAGTCGGTTTACCACAAGCTAGTGCTTCCAGATAAACAATTCCAAAACCTTCTCCGCGGCTAGGCATAGCAAAGACATCGCAAAGATTGTAATGATCGCGGATTTCACTATCGGGTATAAAACCGGTTAATGTAACGCAGTCTTGAAGGTTAAGTTGAGCAATTAACTGTTCAATTCGGGAGCGATCATCACCTTTGCCAACCAGAATGTAGTGAACATCTGGAAGATGACGTTTAATTTCCGGTAAAGCATGAAGAATTTGATCATAGCCTTTATAGCCATCAGTACTAGCTAACCGGGTAACGGTAAGAATAACTGGCTGTTTAGAGCTTAAACTATAACGCTCAAGCAAGTAACTTGGTTTAGCGCCAAGCTGAAAATTTTCTACATCAAAAGTAACAGGTAAAAGTTCAATCTTATTTGGAGGTAGTTGCTGCTCATCAATTAGGCGATCGCGTGTATACCCACTAATTGAAATAATTTTTTCAGCAGAATGTAGCGCTTTGATTTTCCATTTATCCTGAATTTGCCATGCATCAACACCATAAACAATGATTGTATAAGGAATTCCTGTTAACTGATGTAAGCAAAATGCTACAGGAGCAAAATTTAAATGTCCACATACAATAATTTTGGGACGATTGAGCAACGCTTTTTTAATTAAATTAAAAGCAAAGTGGGTTGTTTGTAAATAGCTAGATAGATGTCCACTAAAAGTAAAAGATAAGTTGTCTGCGTTGAATTTATCTATAGGTTTATTTTTATCAAGCTTGTCTAAAACAGAAACCGACAAATTAGGTAGTTGGTCTTGTAGAGCTTGGAGAAAATCTTGTAGATAAACCTGAATGCCACCTTTAAATTCAAATAAGTTAGGGAACCACAAATGCACATTACCTTGCACTGTAAATTTCGGCTTTTCAATAGTCTTTAATTGCATATTTATAATTTTAAAATTAAGAATTAATTGAGTGTTTTGCTAACTAAGAAGTTCTCGAACTCGACTTGCTAATTTCTGGCGATACAAAGCCCAATTCAACTGTTCAGCTTTGCGTCGAGCTGCCCGTCCCATTTCTGCCAACTCTTGAGGATGAGAGTAGCACCACTCCAGTTTTTCCTTAAGCGCTTCTACATCCCGAATCGGAATGATAAACCCTTCCACACCATTGGTTATGATATCGGGGCCTGCTGTGTTAGGCGTAGTAATTACAGGAATCCCACAGGCCATTGCTTCTAACAGCACTAAACCAAAACCTTCCACCAAAGAAGGAAAAACAAAGACACTAGCAGAACTGTAATACTGATTTAGTAGGAGATGAGGAACCGAAGAAACATGGCGGTAAATATCTTTATACTGCTCTAGCCAACCTGCTGGGAAAAGGCTTGTTCCCACTAACAGCAACTCTGCATCGGGTAATTTGAGGTCTTGCCAAGCTTGTAATAAGTAATGAACACCTTTGCGAGGAGAAACGCGACCAACAAATAAGGCACGGAAGCAATCATCAGTTTTCGGTTGAGGTTGGAAATACTCTACAGGAGCGCCAAAGGGAATAACACTGATTTTTTCAGACTCTACACCAATCTCTAGCAATGACTGTTTTGTTACCGAAGAAGCGACGAAGATATGATCGGCCAGTTGAACTTCCTGTTCCTTACGCTCAATTTTCCATGCAGGTTCATTCACTGCCTCAAGCCCTGGAGCTAATTTAGGAAAACTCTCAGCCTCCTGGCGCATGATGTTACAAGTCATGCGATAAAAAGGGATAGGTAAATCGTAAAGGCAAAGAATTCCTTGCTGCTTTGCCTTCTCAAATGTGGTTGCAGCTAAATCTTCATAACTGTAGATAGCATCTAAACCTTGAAGGTGGTGTTTGGCAACTTGACGATCTAGGCAGACATAAACCCAGTTAACTAAATCTGTATAACTAAATCCTAAACGAGGTGCTAGCCTGGTTCGAGATAAAAATATCCGCATGATTTCTTGCCACGGATAGGTTTGAATCGCCATATCATCGGCAGAAATCCAAGTTCGTCTACTTAGTTCATTGCTAATGGATGATCTCAATTTTTTGGGTAGCAAATTTAAGTAGCGCCACACAGGTGCTTTTGGGTCATAGGCGACAGGAGTAATAACTTGTTTCAATAAATTAGCTTCGGCAAATGCTAAAGCAGCATATTGAGCGTTAGAAGGATTAATTTGATGAACTAAAGAAATGCTGGGGTTAGACATGTGGTTGCTGTACCCAGTGTTTAGAAGAGAACAACTGCTGAGATTCTAATGTTGGAAGTAGGAAAACAAAACCGCCAAAAAACCAATAGTAAATCGCAAAGGTACTGTTGACTACGAGTTGATTAGTAATATTAATAGCGTGAAATAAAAAGATAGCAAGAGCTAAGTTACGGAAAAAAGGAGTTTTCAATTTTAGGTAAACTCTCGCAAGAGAGAATATCAAGGCTAAACGCAATCCATACCAAATGAGAAAGCCGAATGGGCCTATTTCTAGAACAACTCTTCCCATTTCTCCTTCAGCTGGTGGAGGTGATTCGCCCCAAGGTAAATTGAGAGCCTGACGCAAAGCCGGGACAGCCTGATGGGTTGCTCCTGTTCCATAACTATCAAATCCCTTAAATTGCATGGCATTCTCAGGTTCTGCAAAAGCAGAGAAAGCCCGATCAAGAAATGTTTCTGAGTCTGATCCTGCTACACGGCTAGAAAATGCCTCTATTGCTTTGTTAAAAAACATGGGCACAATAGCTGAAATCAAAACTACAGGTAGCATGAATTGTTTAGTTGAACGGGCAGCTATTGAAGGCTGCGTGAACCAGAGGATACATATATATCCCACTACAAACAAAATTTCAAAAAACAGCAAACCACGGGCACCAGTCATGAATGAGGTACCAATAACCAATAAAATTTCAATAACAGTTAGCGATCGCCATAGTGGGGTTTGCGGCAGGGTTAATAATGGAATTAGTAAGCTGAAACAAGTAGATAAATAAACTGAGTAGCCAGCAATGTAAGGAAATGTACCTGTAACTCTAACAGCGCCACCAGCCGTAGCAGTAGCTTCTTGCCCACCCACATACATATTGATAGGGCTGGAGCTTGGGCTACCGAATTGAGCTACAGCTAGAAGAGCCACCGGAATAACCAATAGCATATAGTTGCGTAAAAATCGGTATAATTCCTCCTCAGACTGAAATAAGCTGGGTAACATCCACATCAAAGGAATATAAAAGATATATGCTTTTAGCCCAAAAAAACCGACTATCGGTGAACCTAAGCTAGGGTTAAAAGACTGGGCTAAACACCAGCCAATTACCATTAATAAAGTAATAGTGAAACCAGACGATTTAAAGGGATATTTTGGTTCAGAACTAAAGTAATACTTTAAATATGCTCCTAACAGGACTAAATCTTTAACAAAGTAAATGAAGTCGCTGGCTTGTGGTAGCACCCACTTTCGTAGTACACCTTCTAAAATAACGATAACCAATGCAGCTTTAACAGAGCGTCGCCAATTAATAGAAGATAGCCCAACTATTATAATTAGACCTAATAGAGCAATGGATAGATCCATTAAATTACTCCCTCTATAACTTCAAGGTACGCTTTAGCAACAGCTTTACTAGTGTGACGAGCTAAGTGCGATTTAGCTTGTTCTCTATAAGTTGTTAATTTCTCAGGATGGGTGAGTAAATCGAATAGAATTTGGGTCAAACGCTCAACATTACCGTTGGGAAATGTCACACCACAAGCGCCAATTGCATCCTTTAATCCCCCTCCCTCAGAACCAACGACAACACAACCACAGGCAATTCCTTCTAAGGCCACGATGCCAAAGGGTTCATCCCATAGAGAAGGCACTACCATAATTTGATGAGCATTTAATAATTTGACTAACTCATGCTCAACTTTTACTCCAGTAAAATTGACTTGCTCAACAATTTCTAAGTCATTGACTTGCTGGCGTAATTGAGATTCTTCGGGGCCACTTCCAATAATTGTCAACTTAGGAGTAAGTCCCTTCGATTTGAGTTGAGCTAATGCCTCTAACAATAAATTGGCTCCCTTGTCAGAAACCAAGCGCCCTAAAAATACAAGTTCTTGATTACGGGGGATATTGGGTATTTCATAAAAAATATCTTCCCGATAAGAGTTAGGAATTATACTGGATGGTGCTGGTATTGGTTGAGCTACAGCCTGACTAGCTGAGATATTAGTTGCAAAACGAGTCACAAAGTGTTTTAGATAATTCTGCCAACCCAAACCTCCATTGACATAGCGATACCAAGTTTGATGGGTTACAACCAAGGGGCGAGGTACAAATAATAGAGGCCAAATCCCTCTTAAACTGACACAACCTTGAAAATATACATCACACCAATGAGTTAATTTAAATACTTTTTTTATAGTAGGTTGCCGGATAACTTCAAAGGGAAATTTTTTTGAGTCTGTTGCTGGAGTTTGTGAGATTACCTTTACTTCATGTGACTGATAGGTAAATTCATACGCTAACGTTAAAATTATTGTCTCTAATCCACCAATATTTGGATAGAAAGAAGGGGAATAAATAAGAATTTTCATTTCCTAATTAAATCCAAATGAATTAGTTTTTTGTTTGATTAACATACACAATGTATCGCCAGAAGTTTCACTAGGAACAAAAAATTCTAAGATAGAAGATACCAGTTTTGTACTAGGGCGATAAACAAAAGAGCCTTGATTAGGAAAACCCCATTGTTTGGCAATTTCAAAAGAATAGCGCGGCAAAATTCTATTTAGGCAATTCAGCAAGACTGGATAGATATGGGTTTTATCTCCCTTTTCATCAAATGATGCTAGCTTTCCAGTAGTGAGAAATTTAAGTCTACAGCTAACTGAATGAATGTTTGGAGTAGTCAACAGAAAATATCCATTTTTATCTAAATGTTTAGCTACATGATAGAAAAGACGTCCGGGATTTTCTAAGTGTTCTATTACCTCAATCGATGTAATTAAACCAAATTTTCTGTCTCCCAAATCTAAGTCATCAAAATCAAGGTTAGCTTGGGAACAAGTCGCCTTTTGTGTACCAAATTGTTTAATATCTAGGTCAATACCATGTAGTTGAGTAAAACCTATATTTGCTAACCGTTCTAGCCAAGCTCCTGTACCACAACCAATATCGAGAACTGGCGTATCAAGCCTAAGTGTAGGGAGTGAGCTTGCAATGTCATCATGTAACCCTGAAATTGTACGCTCTCTAAGTCCGGTGTTTGACATGATCTAAATTTCTAACTAGGTAAAAAATGTAAACTAATAATGTTGTTTGCAGCGCTTTATTACCGCTTTATTAATACAATAAAATATTCAATTAATTGAATTATTTAAAAATATTTAAAGCTTGCAATAAAAGCTTTAATTTGAGTGTGAAAGCTCGTTATCAGGATAAAGAAGAAAGAATCATAGCTGGACTAGCTATGGATTTTTCTAAAGCTTGCACAATAACTTCTACATTCTCATAAGGTGACCAAGTTTTCATCCGTTGAGCAGCAGCAGCACTCATTTTGTTCAAACGTTCGCTATCGGGAAGAAATACTCGCAAAATTCCTGCTAAGGCATCTACATCACCACAAGAATAAACTAATCCCGTTTCACCATGTTGCACAAGATCATAGCTAGCACCAACGTGATCGCTCACAGCTACAGGGCAACCGCAGAGCATAGCTTCGTTAACAACAAGCCCAAATGGTTCATGCTCTGACGGTAAGACAAATAAATTGGCACAGCGATAAACAGAAGGTAGCTGGGACTGATTAACAAAGCCAAGAAATCTAACTTGATCTTGCATTTCTAAAGATTTAGCTTCTGCTTCCAATTGTGGTCGTAAAGGCCCTTCACCAGCAAACACAAGGTAGCTATTTGGTACATTTGCTTTAGCAAAAGCTTGTAAAATATCCGTAGGCCGTTTCCAAGGTTGGAGCTTGGCACAAAATAGCACAACAAGCCCATTTTCTGGGATATCCCACTGTCTGCGAACTGCCTTTACATCCACTTGGGTAGCTTGGTAGCTCCACCAATCGTTATCAACTGAAGATGGAGTCATCGCAATTTGCTTTTCAGGAATTCCTAAGCTTCGCACCACCTGTTTGCCCAGCGTTGAGGAGACAATAACAAAATCAGCAAGTCGAAAGATAGGTGGTAATAAAAATCTTTTTAACCAAGCTTTCCATTGCTTGCCATTACGAGATTGTATACTACTTGCATCTGTGCTAAATACGAATTTTTGGCCATGAGCCTTAGCAGCCGCAGCAGCAATCCAAAAGCTGGCATAGGAATAACCTGCATATACAATTACTGCATCAAAATTTCCTTTGCGTATCAGTTTCCATAACTCTAAATTTATGAGGCCAAAGAAACTGCCCAGTTTGGGTTTAGGAGAATTATTTTGAACTTGAATCCAAGGATAACCATTAAGCAACGGTATATCCCATGCAACCTCTACACCAAATTCTGAGTCTAAGCTTGGCTCAAATCCTTGCAAACTACAATAGGCTACCTGCGGTTCTAATTGCGGATGTTTTGCCATGACTCGAAAAATCGGTGCTGAGTATTGGGCTGGGTGAGATGCAACAATTAAAATGCGATATTTACGTATATTCATCTGTGTTTATTTACTACTTCTCACCGATTAAAGTAGGCAATAAGTTCATTAGATTCCTGAACAGTTTTCCCATTAATTGCTTTTAGACTATAGCCAAGAGACTCTAAAAATTGACAAGATTGTTGGTGAACTTCTGCCCCATGTGTTGCTAGAAGTATTGTAGGGTGAGCCTTACTGAGGATAGATTTGGCTCCAGAAAGAGCTAACATTTCTGCTCCTTCTATATCAATTTTGAGGAAATTAGGCAGTGGAATTTGCTTCTTTTCAATCAATTCATCTAGAGCAACTGTTTGAACTTGATATTCTCCCTGAGATGAAATACGCCCTAAGAAACCATCTCCTTCTAAAAAGATTGTGCCAAAGGAATCTGAAACTGCTGCTTCAATAACCGTTACATTATGAATCTGATTTAACCGCAAATGCTCTTTAAGATAATGTAGATTTCGCGGGTGTGGTTCAAAAGCAAACACTTTCCCTTTGCTTCCCACTAGAACCGATGCCAAGAGAGCATAAAAGCCACTATGAGAACCCAAATCATAAACAACACTTCCCTCTGTAACTAGTTGTTGAAATAGAAGTTGTTTTTCATATTCATAGCTACCTAACCAAGAGCCATGTTGCCCTGAGCCAACAATCCAATGTTTTCCCTTAAGCTTTCCTTGCAAAATTGGCATTACTGTTGCAGGTGGAATAAATTGAAGAGGATAACGTAAAAGTTTGCCTAATAAGTTTTGATTAGAAATACTAGAGATGTTCATTATTTTTTCCTTTAATAATATAAATTTTTATATTTATATATTGAGACAGTTATTCATAACCTTTGCTTGAACCGGGAGGCTGTGAGTTTGATACCATGTATAAGCATGATCAGCGATATCCTGTCCCGTTTTTAAGCACAACTGGTTATTTTTGTTCGTAGCAGACCAATAATGTTTATGGCTTTGGAGGTCATCTATAGGTACTGTGCTGGAGGCAACCATACAAGGAATCAGTCTATGGGCACAGTAAGCAGCAAAAATAGTTGATTTTGCAAGATAAGCAGGTGGTGGAAAGTTTAAAAAACCTACAACAGCATCTAGCAATATATTGCTAATTTCTACTGCTTCAGTCACTCCCTTTTCCACAACAGGAATATTATTAATTACAGACAGTTCTAAACCAGTAGGAACCCCAATATCACATAATTCTTCAATTTCAAGAGCTTGGCAAATTTGTTCCAAAACAGTGCGGCATTGCTGATAAACTTGCAGCCTAGAATTCCGGCTACCAAATACTACTAATCTTCGAGTACGTTCTAGTAGAGGCAATGCATACTCTGGCTCTCCAATGTTAGAAAAGACGGGAAGAGAAGGGATTTGAGTATGTTTAGCTTGAGCTAGCTTATACAAAATTTCAGCATAACTCTGTTTGCTTGTGAGACAGCGATCGCTCAATTGTGCCAAACGCGCTGCTAAATTTTTTTGCAGAGGTGAAAGCCAAAAAGCACTTGTCCAAGGTGGGCCGGAAGCAGAGATTTCGTGGAACATGGTTATGAGCGATCGCTTGGGAAATAAATTTTTCCAACGCTGTAACCCATCGACTAACCAAATTGGACAACCCCGGTTAGCATAGCCGTAACCTACATAATGCAGCAAGATGCTAGAAGTGCGATCGCCTGATAATAAAGCTAGCAATGCATCAGGAGAGCGATCGCTAACTTGGCTAACAGGAAATCCTTCAATTTCTGCTGCACCATTCCATGTAGGATTACCTACAATAAAATGAGTTTGAATATTGAAGTCCTTGCGGATCTGGCGAGCTAAATTAAGGGCATAGTCTCCTACACCATCGATTGCAGGAGGTAACCTGGGAACTATAGAAAGTATGATCACTATAAGAATAATCGCATTTAATTTTAAGTTTAGTTACATTTAAATATTAAAAGAGTGAGATACACCTTTTTTGATAAATCTTAGCAAATTGAGTGTAGAGGTTGGTAAACTTCTATTCAAAAGGGTATAAGCCTGAATCATTCTTAAATGCTCCTGATTCCATAAATCAAAGTTTTTCAAAAATAATAACCACATACTTAAAATATCAATAAAAGTTTTTTCTCCAATTCCTTCTTTGAAGGAAACCTCAGAAATTTTTAACCTTAGAGAATATATATTAATAATTTCTTGTTCAAAATCATTTAAATTATTTAATATAGCCTTCATACTGTTAAAGCTTCTGCGTATCTTGGCTTCACTAACAACGCGATTGGAAGTAACGCCAGAAAAATTATTACCATGTATTCTCCAAATAGACATAGGCGAGTTAATAAAGTATGAGTAGCCTTGATTTAAAGTACACATAACAAGGTACTCATCAATATACATATCCACCTCTCTTGGTATAGAGAATTTTCGTATAGCCTCTACACGCGCAGCAAAAGTTGAACCACCTCCAAAGAGAATCCCTCTTCTGTAGAAGAAGGTTAATAACTCTCTGCCATCAACTTTATTACCAAGTATACATTTTGGGATTACTTCAGAAGTTTTTATATTTTTATCAACATTCCAACAAAGTGCAGGATGTCCTACATGAACAATATCTGGGTTGCTTTCAAATATTTGCACAACCTCTTGAATTTTATTAGGTAAAAATATGTCATCGGCATCTAAATTAAAGAGATATTTGCCTCTACAATTATCTATACCTACTTTAGTTGCCCATGCTTTACCTAAGTTTTCTTGAAAAATATATTTAACTCGATTTCCATAAATGGCAACTTTTTCAGCAGTATTATCTGTAGAACCATCGTCAATAATGATGATTTCAATGTCATCTTGATTAAAATCTGAATTTAATATACTTTCAACAGCATCACCAATATACTTTGCATAGTTGTATGTAGGTATGATGATACTTACTAATGGATCAATATTTAGTGACATTGCTGAAATTTAAATACTTGCGACAATAATAAATTGCACACCAAATAAACCAGGTGCAAACTTTGATACTAATCTATCTAAAATTGATGCTATGGATTTTACAAACCTTCTAACTCCAGGCATAGGTAGGTAACCATCTGCCTTACAAAATAGGACTTTAAAGCCGGATGAGCTAACTAGCTCAACAGATGTATTCCAGTCAAAAAATCTAAAATGAGTTCGATCCATTACACCCCCATCTGTATATTTAAAGTTTCCTTTGAGAAATTCTAAGCGTTGCTTCCAATGTAAAGTATTAGGTAGAGCAATGATCAAGACACCATTGGTTGCCAAATTTCTCCGAAGTTTAATCAATAAATCTTCGGGGTGATATAAATGTTCTAAAATATGGCTACAAATAATGCAATCAAATTGACCTAATTCTTGAGTATCAAAATAATTGAGGTCTTTGATCAGTACTCTATCCAAAAAAGCTGAAGCTGCATTTGCTTCTGACTCTGAGTAAGTAACCCCAACTACTTCGCAGTTAATTCTTGACTTGATTTCTCTTCCTAAATTTCCTGAACCACAACCAATATCGAGTATACATTTAGCAGTTTTAGGAATATGTAATATAACTGAATCGTTAACTGCTTCATACATGGCATTTAATAAGTGCTGCATACACATTAATAAAAATATACTTTAACTTACACAACTCACAATCGTTCAATTCTGCTTATTTGGATTTATTGACCAGTGTTTCACATAGGTGATTAAACATTTATAATGTATATTTGGTTAAAATTTTAAGTTCGCCAATATTGTGTTGGCATAATTTTCAGCTATTTTATCCCAGCTACATATACGATAATAATCATCCATAGTTGTAGCACTACTTAAAATATCAGGCATAAATTGCAGCGGTGGTGGGAACGGCTTCAGGGTCTCAAAAAAAGGTTGTAAATCCGGCACTCCACCAGCTATCGTTGCAAAAACTGGCATTCCAGACTCTAGCATTTCATTCAAGATAAGCCCCCAACCCTCAACTTTACTAGTAAATAAACCAACATCATGGCTAGCAAGTAAACTGTAAAGTTGGCTCCTATTAAACGAGGATAAAATTTTTATCCTTCCCGAATGAATTAATGCAGGTGGAAAATATTTTTCTACATTAGTATTACATCCAGCAATTGTAAAACTGTCCTTTGGATGTGAAGCTGCTCGTTTAACAATAAAATTACTCAATTCGGTAGTACCTTTATGAGCAGCCCAGCGACCAATCCACAAAAACTTAATACTGTTGCTATGATACTTATTCCTATTTATACAGATACTATTAAGAGTTAGTTGGTCGGTTTTTGAGAGCGCATTAAAATAAAAAATTAATTTATCTCTCCACCAGGGGAACCATTTCTTCATCCACTTAATTTCTAAGCTTCCGAGGCAAAGAATATATTTTGCTCTTTGCCAACCTTGTATTAATAAAAAAACTAGCGCTATCAAAAATAAATAATTTAATGGCAACAGAACAATTTCTTTTAAGCTTAACGGATTGCTTAAGTTACATACTGTGTATAAAATCTGAGGCTGAATACTACGAGCCACTACTAAAGCTGATTGACCAACCCGTTTAGTGATTAGTTCAGCACTAGTATCAATTACATCGAATGGTTCTTGAGCTTCAATAAATGCATCTAGCTTTGATCGCATTAATTGAATACTTTGGAAACCTTGCCACCATCTTGTCAAATTAGGCATAGGGTAAGGAGACCAAAGAGTAACATCATGTCCCTGCGCCCGTAATGCTTCTGCTAAATTAATTGCCATTTGTCCAGCACCAAATTCAGGAGACAGTGGAGCAGCCGTAGCTATAAGTATACGAATTGACCGCAATGGTAACTCCTTATATTAAGAATTAGTACTGTCTTACTTAGCACCTTTATAAATATCTAAGTGTCTTTGGACTACAGTTGACCAACTTAGAGGTTTTATCCACTCACGACAAAAGAGTTGATATTGTGTGTATTCTGAGGGAGACATATCAATAATTGTCTTGATAGCAGTAGCGATCGCCTCACCGGAATTTTGCTTGACTACAAACCCAGTCTTCCCGTTATCTACAAACTCATGCATTGCACCAGCATCTGTACAGATTACAGGAGTTCCGCAGGCTTGAGATTCTAATAAAGTAAAACCCATTAACTCTGGAACTGGAGTGTAGTCTCCATAGCAGCTAGTGTGAACTGAAGGTAAAACCGTTACCATCGCTGTGCGATATTCATGCAGCAATTGCTGATCATCAGCATCATGAACAAATTCTACATTTAGTCCATCTGCTTGCTGTTTCAGGTCTTGGTAGAATTTTTCACTGTAGACTCTACCAACAATTTTTAGTTTGTAGTCTGTACGATTGAGGAGACGAAAGGCATCTATTAAATAGTTAATGCCCTTATGAGGTAAGATTCGTCCTACGTACAAAATATTTTTTTCTTTTTTTAAAGCTGCATCAGGGCAAAATTTATCTGTATCAATACCTCCTTTGATTAAAATAGATTTCTTTTGCAGTTCAACAGGAATAAAATCTAAACCAAAGCGAGAATAGGCGATCGCATTTTTATAACCTCTAAACACTGGTAGTTTCTGGTTCAATACTAAGCTTCCTCCACCACCATAGTCAGTAACAAAAACTCGTTTACCAAGTAAACTTGCTAGAAGGCAGCCCAGGTCAGAAACTAGAGTATGAATGTGATGTATATGTACTATGTCAGCGCTGATAATCGAACTTAGATATTGAAAACTTAATGGATTTATCTTGTTTCCATGAATTAAATGTTGAACTGGATATGTCTCGATTTTGAGAGCGTCTTGATGATAATTCCTCCGCGCTGAAGAAAAACTTACAAGAGTAGTATCTACAAAATTTGCCATCCAAGCAGCTAATTCTGTGGGATATCGCTCTCCACCACCAATAATTGATGATTCATCAAAATAGGTAGGAGTAATATGAACAATTTTCATAATTAAATGCTCAAGAATAGCTTTATTTAATAGCCTCTAACTCAAAAAAAAGATACCAAGCTGGAAACATCCAAGCCCATCTTTGCTCATAAGTTTTAGGAAATTTGTTAGCTAATCTACTTAAAATAGAACGGTTAAACCTACCACCTTGAAATTGTAGATGACGATATCTAATTCGGTATCTAGCTTTTGAGTAATATGACAAATTATGGCTATTAGAGAAATAATCAAAAGAGAAATAACTTAAATGCCATTTATGAGTTGGGTCTATGTATGAGTTAGCACAAGAAAAATGAGGTGTAGTTATCTTAAGTACTCCATCCGGCTTGAGAATGCGATGGAATTCCTCTAAAGCATTCGGAATACTTCCTAGATGTTCTATAACATCCAAACATTCAATTTCAGAAAAGGTTGAATCATTAAACGGATAAGGAGTTTTTTCTAAATTCCAAACTACATCAGGATTTACTGCTGAGGATATATCTAATCTAACTAAATCGTTTTGTGGTGGTTTGAGACCGCAACCAACGGATAATACAGTCATGGCTCTATCTGTTACTACTGAAGTTATATAATCAATTGACATTTAAAAAATCAAAAAAATTGTTTTATAAGAGCTTTTTCTACGAAAATAAATTTTGATATCTCTGCTATTTTAAATGCCATTGTAACTTTTTAAACCTCTATATGTAAGCATTGCATTGACTAAAAATGGAGAAAGATTTGATAACAAACTCAACCAAATAACTCCTTGAATTGTTGAGATATTTAAAATCATTAGCAAAATAGCTTGCAAAACTAATCTCATTGGTATTTCAATCCAAATAAACTCAATCCAAGCTTTGGAAAAATTTAGAGAAGACATGATACCGACAAAAGAATTTACTACTGTTAAAATAACCATCAGTACTAATTCATTTTTAAGGTGCTGATACTTTCCTCCAAGAATCCAAAGTATTTCACTAGGAAAAATTACTGATAAAAAAATTAATAGTAAACTAAATCCAAAAAATATGCTTAATATTTGTAAATAACGTTTAGTTAACAGTTTGGCTGACTGACAACGAGAAAAACTCGGTAAAATAATTGCAGTCATCACCGAATTAATTAGTGTAAAAATAATACTTATTCGTCCTAAAGCACCTATTTCCGCTATGCTTTTTGTATTACCAAATATGGTAATAATAAAAATACTTAGTTGCCCTTGAAAACAAAAGAAAATAGTAGAAGGTAGTGTATTTTTAATAGTTTTTAGTATAAAACTTTTATCTTCATTATTGAAAGGCGAGTGCATATCAATGTTTTCGCTAACCCAACCCCCTAAAACAAAACGCTGTAATCCTGATACGAGAGATGTAGATGCAATTGCTACTCCGGCATTCCAAAAAGTTAAGTAACCTAAGCCGAGAAATACGATCCTAAAAAATGCAGAAAACAAATCTAATTTCTGCATTTTATTAATTTGAGAATGTAAGCGAGGCACTACTATTAAAACATCAGATGTTAGCTGAAAATTTAATCCGGCTAAAACTACAATAGATATTAAAATTGCATAAATTTTTGAAGCACCATTGTGAATTAGCATCCAAATTAAAATAGGCGTAACTATAGTAACTGAAATAGCTGCTAAAGAGTATCGCAACCGCATTGCAGTATTTATTAACTGACCAAAACGGTAGCGATCTTGCCAAACCTTTCCTCCAATTGCAGATAGACTTGTACCAATGCCTATATCAGCCAGCAAATTCATTGTTGCCTGCATTGTATTAGCAATAGTGAAATAGGCATATTGTTGCTGATCTAGTGTCCGAACTAACAAAATTCCGCTTACTAGCCCCAAAGCTTGAACTACAATTTGAATAGAAACAAATTTGCTTAGTATCTTCAACCAATGGACAAAATTAGACGGTAAAAAAGATAAGTACATTTAGTTGCTGAGTTTAACTAAATTAAGAAATTTCATAACATAGTTTGGTCGTCACATGACCCTGTTGCTAATGACGGAAAGCATTTAAGATAGTAGATTAGATTTTAAAAATATTTGCAATTGTTAAATTTGTTTTCCTTAATCAATAGGTCGGCAATATGTTTCAGTCAATGGCAATGATGCCTGTTGTCCTCAATTTAGAGAATGTAGAACTAACAGATGAGCAATTTTACCGCCTGTGTCACGCAAACCGTGACTTACAGCTTGAGCGAACCGCTAAGGGAGAATTAGTGATTATGCCACCAGTTAGAGGAAGTAGCGGAAATCAAGAAGCAAGTTTGATCGGTCTATTGTGGTTATGGAACCAGCAAACAGGATTAGGTAAAGTTTTTAGTTCTTCCACAATTTTTAAACTCCCTGGTGGTGGTGACCGATCTCCTGATGTAGCTTGGATAAAATTAGATCGTTGGGAAGCACTCACCACAGAAGAACAAGAAAAATTCCCACCCATTTGTCCTGATTTTGTCATTGAATTAAGGTCACGCACAGATACCCTCAAACCCCTGCAAGAGAAAATGCAAGAATATCTCAACAGTGGTTTGCGTTTAGGTTGGCTAATTAATCATCAAGATGAGCAGGTAGAAATTTACCGTCCTAATCAAGCAGTAGAAATAGTTGCGTTTCCAGTAAATTTATCTGGTGAAGATGTCCTACCTGGATTTGGATTAAATTTACCTATCTAATACTAAAGCGCGATCGCATCGTGTAAGAGGTTGTTTGAAAAGTGGTTGGCTGTGATTTTAGACACTCGTTGATCCCCCCTAGCCCCCCTTAAAAAGGGGGGAATTAGAATCAAAGTCCCCCTTGAAAAGGGGGATTTAGGGGGGTCAAAAACGTTTTGCTACCAACAAGAGGACTTTTAAAACATCCTCTAAGGCTTTCTACAAAAATGTCAACTAAAGTATTTGAATCTGTCACAATGATATTGTGTTTTGTTTAAATTGACTACCAAATTAATGTATGGGTGTCTAAAAGAAAATTCATCACTCACCCATCCAAAATTCATCTGGTAAAGGCTCATTAAAATCGTCACTAATACAACCCATACCTTCATGCAATCCAGCAACGCGCCGCTTTTTTCGGTTCTGACTAAGTTGGGATTGGGCGTTTTTCTGGGCTAGAAATTCCACAAAATTTACCACCATCTGTTGTTGTTCTGGTGGTAGAGTTTGAAGTTGGGCAATTAATGTCTCAGTTATATTTAGTGTTTGGGAAGTCATCGCAACTGTCCAGATTAGCTCCTCCTGTATTCTAGAGCAATTCCAAAAAGCCTAAATGGAGTTTTTTATTCACGGAATGGGGAATAGGGAATGAGCGATCGCTCTCCTGATGTAGCTTGGATAAAATTAGACCGTTGGGAAGCACTCACCACAGAAGAACAAGAAAAATTCCCTCCTATTTGTCCTGATTTTGTCATCGAATTAATGTCACGCACAGATGCGCTCAAACCCTTGCAAGAAAAAATGCAGGAATATCTCAACAGTGGTTTGCGTTTAGGTTGGCTAATTAATCCTCAAGATGAGCAGGTAGCTCAAATCTCTTCTGGATTAATGCCCATTGCTCTTAACCGTTCCGCTAAACGTTCTGCACGTTGGCGTTCCTGTTCTGCTCGTTCCTCTAAAGTAGGAATCCAATTACCTAAAACATCATACCAACGTAGCCATAACCCCTCTGTTTGCTGATAGCTTCCTTGCCAAACCCCTAACCCTAATTCCAACTCCTCAAACCAAAATCTTTGATCGGGAACTTCCACAGCCTGATATTGTGTTGCTACTAATTGAAAAACTCGCAACTGATTTTGATAGCGGTCAAACACAATATAGTAAGGGATTCGCAAATTTTGCTCGTACACTTGCCATTTTGTCGGTGGCTTGTTTGCATCCCTTAAAGTTTGCCCCAAATCTTCTGCTTCTGTACCCGGCGACAAAAGTTCAACCACTAAAAATGGAGCCATTCCCTCCTGCCAAACAACATAGCTCAGGCGCATTTCCTGTTGCTGTTGAGCGCGAGATACACCCAAAACCAAAAACCAATCTGGTCGCTTATGCCACAGCCGATGGCGAGCATCGTAATAGAGGTTTAAATCTGTGCCAATGAACATCTCCCCAGTTGGGTAGTTTAGGGGTTGGCAGGTTTCTCGTAATAATTGGGGTTGGAAGTCGTGGAATTCGTCGGGCAAACCAGGCTCCTCTGGATCTTCACTAGGAAGATCATACATGGTGGGCATAGTTTCCCAAGGTGGACGGGGATGCATCTCCTCTGGTACATCCAGATCCTCCAAGTCTTCGCTAGGAAGATCGTACATAGTAGGCAGGACTTCGCTAGGCGGACGGGGCGGATCAGTCTGGTACATGGCAGTAATAACGCAGCCTACAAAATTAATATATCTAAATTACATCTGCAAAAGTCCGTTCCATCTTGCGAAAATGCCAAATCCCAGTCACAAACATTAAAAATACCAGTGCTAAAGACAGAACAAATCCAGGTAAATATAAATTCGACTCACCTCCCAAAATTGCCCGACGGAAACCATCGATTACCCCTACCATTGGGTTCAACGAGTAGAGGAACCGCCATTTTTCAGGCACAATGGTGCTACTAAATCCTACTGGTGAAATGTAAAGACCAAATTGCACAATAAACGGCACAATATAACGAAAATCTTGATACTTCACATTTAACGAAGCCAGCCATAAACCTGCTCCTATTGAAGCAGCAAAGGCGATCGCAATAAATATAGGCAATATCAAAATTCGCCAATTGGGGACAAAGTTATACCAAGCCATTAACGCCAACAAAATTATGCCAGAGACTAAAAAGTCTACAAAGCTGACTACTACTGCACTTGTCGGCACTACTAAGCGAGGAAAGTAGACTTTTGAAATTAAATTGGCGTTGCTAATTAAACTATTGCTGCACTCTGACAGTGAATTTGCAAAGAACTGCCAGGGCAACATCGCAGAGAAAACTAGAATTGGATAAGGCGCACCTTGGGAAGGTAACTTTGCCAACTGCCCAAACACAACTGTAAACACTACCATCGTTAAAAATGGTGGAATTAGTGCCCAAGCAATGCCTATGGCTGTTTGCTTGTAGCGCACCAAAATGTCTCGCCACGCCAGGAAGTAAAATAATTCTCGATAGCGCCACAAATCTTTCCAATACTGCCGTTCTGTACGTCCGGCTTCAATTACTAGATCCGGCTGGGAAATGCTGTCTTTCATTGTGCTGATTTAGCCAACCTTGCTTTGACCATCATTTGCACCACATCTTTGGTTTTATATTGTGCCTGCCATCCCAGCTGAACCTTTGCTTTAGCTGGATTACCTCTACCCACTGCCAAATCTGTAGGTCGCAGTAGACTACGATCTGTAACGACATGATCGCGCCAATCTAAATTTACAGATGCAAAAGCTGCTGCTACAAAATCTTCTAATGAACTGCTTTCTCCTGTAGCAATTACATAATCATCAGGCTGCTGTTGTTGCAGCATTAAATACATCGCCTCAACATATTCTGGGGCCCAACCCCAGTCACGCTGAATCTGCATATTTCCTAAATAAAGCTGTTCAGAACTACCTTGAGCGATGCGACAAGCAGCAGCAACAATTTTTTGAGTCACAAATCTTTCTGGTCGCAAGGGAGATTCATGATTAAACAAAATTCCCGAACAGGCAAATAAACCGTAAGCTTCACGGTAGTTAGCGACTTCCCAAAAAGCAGTGGCTTTAGCAACCGCATAAGGGCTTCTAGGGCGAAATGGCGTTGTTTCTTCGGCTGCGGTTTCGCCAGTATCGCCAAAACACTCACTAGAACCAGCATTGTAGAATTTAATCGGCACACCTAAAAAGCGAATAGCTTCTAGTAAATTGAGAGTGCCAGTAGCTATGCTTTCTAAAGTTTCTACTGGTTGCCCAAAGGATAGGCCTACTGAACTCTGTCCTGCCAAGTTGTAAATTTCATCCGGCTGGATTTTAGTCAATACCTGCAACACGCTGCGAAAGTCAGTCACAGCCATTGACTCTAGTTTCACTTGGTCTCGGATACCTAAGTGAACCAAATTTTGGAAAGAGGAAATCTGAGCATCCCGCGAAGTACCGCAGACGGTATAACCTTGATTGAGAAGCAATTGTGCTAGGTAGGCTCCATCCTGTCCCGATATTCCACAAATAAGTGCTTTCTTCATCAACTATCCTCAGCTAATCTCCTAATAACTTAAAAAGCGATCGCACCTTTAGCCTCAAAACTTAGATGCGATCGCTATTTATTGCATAGTTACAGTTATTTTTGGGTAAATAACTGTAACTATGCATAATTGAGGGGTTCGCAAGAGAATTATTTCTAGCAATCTCCCTATTTCCCTATGCTCAATACGAGGTCGCACTAGTCTTTATGGCGTTGCTTATTTGCGGGATGTAGCAACACCAGAAAACTTCTCCCCCTGCTACCCCAGCTTGCCCCAATTCATCCCACTGTTCTGCAACGCCGTCTTTATCAGGACTTACGCACCAATAAAGTAATTTCGTCATTGCGACCGTAGGGAAGCAATCCCAAAGCCTTGATTTTCGTTGCGAGTGCGTAAGTCCTATTTATGTAGGTATCGGCGAATTTACTTTGCGAGTAACTCGCTTGCGATCGCGCCGACGCACGCCCCCAGCCATCTGATATTCATCGCTATTTTTACCGAACTTACAAGCTACACCAATTAGCATTCGCTCCGATAACTCAGAAAGGGCTTGCTCTTTGTCTGAAACCGTATTACGTGTCTGATCAAGCATTGACAGAGCTGTATTGTATGCTTCTAACTGAAGGCGTGTATCTTAAATTACACTCCGAAAATAATTCAACTGTTAGCCCGTTTCCTAGATCTAACGTCGCATCAATTGCCTTCAAAGCAGCTATCCGGCGCTCGGCTTTTTCTAGAATTACAGAACTGCGTTTCGGTCTTGACATAATGTATTTATGTTTTAAACGATACACATAAATTAACCTAGTCCTTACCTCCACGAAACCAGTGTTAACTGGGAACAAAGTCTCATCAAATTTTCGGAATAATTGAGTAAATTCCCTAATTTACATTGATTTACACTCATTTAGCGGGAAAATCTACTTGTGAAAGAAATACCTAACGGTTTCTAACTGCCAAGGCAAATAATAAATTAGACTTTTCAAACAACCTCTTAAACTTACAAATACGTTGAGCATTTCAATAAATGCTTATCCAAAATCAAATTTCATTTAAACAAAACTTACAAACACGTTGAGCATTTCAATAAACGCTTATCCAAAATCAAATTTCATTTAAATAAAACTTACAAACACGTTGAGCATTTATTGAAATGCTTATGCAAAATCAAATTTCATTTAAATAAAACTTATGAATGCTTGAGGCAAATCAAATTTCACTTAAGCAAAACTTATGAATAGATTGATCATTTCAACAAATGCTGTGTTTTTTGGAAACATTCTACGCTTGCAATAAATTTTTGCCTGCTCACTAGGGGCGTTGAAATATGTCATTTTGCGCGAAACGCAGATATTTAAGTTTTTCGCTTCGCTCAGAACGACACATTACATAACTGATTCAAGCTGAGTATGATGCGAGCATTAGTACAGTACGGCGGAAATAAACATACCATTTCAAATGGCGCAAGAGCTTGGAATACAATTCTTTTGACTTTTGACTTTTGACTTCCGCTTTGCGGTACTAGTGCATCCTGATAAATTTTGCATTTTCTTAAATTCACAATTTTTTAGTTGATAAATTTAAAATCTTGCAGGCTTCTGTAACCAATCATCCGGGAGTGCCTGCTAGTGAACTCCCCCACTGAGGGGTTCCTATGAGGATTAATTACTCCGGTTGCCTGTTGCCAAAGTTCTGCTGGTGCTAGTGACAATTCATAAACAGATTCACGCTTACATACGTGATACCACTTAGTTTCTTGGCACTCATCACACCAGAAAGACTCCAACCATTCACCCTCTAAGGGAACCGCGGTCTTGGCTGCCACTAACATTAAGGCATCGCGCCGATTCATTCCTCTTTGTTGAAGTTGTCCTGCCCGTTCAGCAAACAACCCAAATTTTTGACTCGTACTATTGATGTAGCAACCATGTACCGGACAGTATATAGCTCGCCGCTTAGAACGTTTCCGATTTCGGTCACACCTTCTCTGCACTTCGACCCTCCGCATCACTAAACATAAAACAGATCACAAGAAGGTTGCGTTGGAGGGACTGAGATCATAAAGACCATCAAAGCCCAACTCCTAAATCAACGGTTTATTCAGTTTGACCAGTAAAAACTTATGAACCAGTGCAAGTTCTAGGGAACATGCTTCACTAACTCTTATACCTAAGCAAGTATACATAGACTTGCTTGTTGAGAGTCTGCATTTGTCAGATTGCAAAGCAGAACTTCTAGAGCTAGGCGCTCCTAAATGGTAGACGCACTATGTTTATATAGCCGCAAATTACAATTGTCAAGACCAAAGTGAAGATAGATTAATACGGATTCGGTAATTTTGTACGTGATATTACTTAAAATCCTTAAGAAGCGGCCTGACGCAAAACTCTCAAATATTGTTTAGCTATGATTTCTGGCGTAAAATGCGACTGCAAATACTTACGAGATGCCACACCCATGTGTTCTGCTAGTTCTTGGTCTTTATTCAGTAGGCGAATAAATTCAGCTAGCCCGTAACTGTCTCCATTCTCAAAACTAGCGCCACATTGAGCATCTTTAAGTAGCTGTCTCAAGTAAGAATATTCCGAACAAACCACTGCTACTGGTCGCCCTGTAGCTAAAGCTGGATAAAGCTTGCTAGGAGCAACTAAACTTTCCATGCCAGCTTCTACGCTGACTAAAGATAAGTCGCAAGCTGTCAAAGAATATGGCAGCACTTGTTTGTCTTGGTAAGGTAGAAAAAGGAAATTTTCTAGTCCTAATCGATTTACCTCCTGGATAAAACTTTGTTGTTTAGGCCCACCGCCAATACAGACAAACTGAATTGGCTCATCTTGCAGATGTTTCGCAGCCTCTAAAATGGTGTCCATATCATGGCAACGGCCCATGTTACCAGAATAGAGTACGGTAAATTTGTTAACTAAGTTGTGTTCTTTAGCAAACCAGTTATCTTTTTTTACAATTGGTACGATCAAATCCGGGTCTCCCCAACTGTGAATTACGGAAACTTTATCTGCTACTTCAGGACAATTTGCTACCACTCGCTGCTTCATAGCAGGACTCAGAACCACGATTCCTCGCGCATTCTGCCAAATTTTTCTGTTAACCGCTTGCCAGAATCCACCCAGCCAATGATTCTTGGGGATCACTCCAAGAGCGATCGCAATATCTGGGTAAATGTCGTAAATTAAACACACGTAAGAAAGCCCAAAAAACAGATGGGCTAAGTACCCTATAATCGGTAAAAACGGGGGTGCTGAAGTCAGTAAAAATACATCGTGGCGACGGCAACATCTGATCAGATGCAGAACGGCACGCAATGTAAACAAGACACCATTGATAGCTTTACCACGAAGCCGCCGTGACCAGAGTTGGGCAGCGCGCGATCGTTGAATTCTGACTCGGCCTACTTGTTCTACTGCTGGAGCATTGGATGTCCCAAACGCATACCCTGGTTGACCTGTAAAAACCTCAATGTTTACCCCTTGTTGACTTAAGTGTTTCACCAATTCTTCAATCAACTGCCCCGTGGCTGCATAGTCTGGAGGGAAAAACTCGGTAATTACAGATAAATTTAACGGCTGGACAAACCTGGTTTCATTCGTTCCTAAAGACTGACGTGGAGTAATAGGAGGAAATGCAAATGCGGGAAAATTCTTTGCTTTACCGCTTCTTGTGTTATCAAAATTAACCTTCTCATTTGACAACAACTCCCTATCATTTTGGATGAATTGATGATTTTGAGAAGATTTGCTGCTAGAGTTCGTTGGCAACGACTTTTTCAGCCATTCACTGAATGCCATTGGCTATATTATCCTTTGAAAGATTTTTAGACGTAGAGATAAACTTTTCAGCGATAATTTAGGCACAAAAATTGCCTTTATCGCCCAATACGTTCAATTCAGTTCCTTTATAGTCGATGTTTGAGTAAATGAGTATAAAAACCAGATTTTCTTGGTTTTTTTTGTTTATTTTTGTAATATTTTCTCAAATATCTGATTTTTATAAGTCTTTTTAGGGACAGGAACCCTATGTAAACTTTGCTTTTTTCTTCCTCTTTAATTACTTTCAAAAGAGGAAAAGGCAAATATTTGCATTATCAAACATATCCAAGTTTTACAATCTATTGGGTCAAAAGCCTGATAAATTACAAAACCTAATGTTTAATTTTTTTTGTAATTTTAGTAATAAATGATGCTAAACATCAAATCTGCTGGCAGAAGCATCATACTATCACAACTACATATTTAAAGCCCGTAATACAGACATGATAAGCAAATAGCATCAACCATAGTAGTAAAGCGTTACTTGTGGTTTACGTAATTTGGCGGCTATCTTAGCATACTAGTTATATTTGTGTAACCAGTATGCATGAAAAAAATAACGGATTATTCCAGGTTTTCACAAAGGCTAAGGTTTCTAAAAGTTGAAACAAAAATTATTGGATATACCTAAACTGCTAACATCCGCAGATGTGAGCATCTACGACTTTAATCAAATAAACCTGTTGTAGTACTCAGGTTAGCTCATTAAATAGTCTCATCCTCAAGTTAGGCATTGTTTGTGTATAGAAAGCTTATATACCTTTGCCAGCAAAACAGCTAAACCTAAGAGTTATAACATGATTAACTCATTAATTGCCACTTACTCAGCAGTTAATTATTTTTGCTCTTGTTTTAGCTATTAGCATTTAATACTTGATAATGCCTGACTTATTACACGCGCCAAGCTGTTAAATGCTTATATATTCGTGTTATTAACTCAAAAAGTATGCAAAAACAACTTAATATTTAAAAAAATTATTGCTGAAAATGAGCTAGGCTATTTAACAAATCTGGGGAAACCAGAGGATTAATGAAACATTCTAAGTAGAAGGCAGTCATAACAAAACGAGTTTCAAAGCCAAGCATGAAAATGTTCTAGGGACTGGGGAGGCTGGGGGAGCAGGGAAGACAAGGGGAGAGATCAGAACTCATACCAAGTTGCAATCAAAAGTAGCAACTGTCATTGCGAGCGAAACAAAGTGGAGCGAAGCAATCTCCGCTAACGAAAGATTACTACAACAGAACGCAACTTGGTATCAGCACTAAAAACTCAGCACTTTCAAGTCAGTCGGCACTCGATTGTCCACTTCTTTTTATAAGTAATTATTCGTAATTTATATATTTCAATAAGTAAAATTATTACAAGTTTACTTGACTTTTTGTTAAACAAAGCTTAATGCTGAAGAATGTAACAGATTTTATACTTTAATTTGTGAATTATACTCAGGCTTACTTAGAGAAGCCAGAATATACTTGCCTGGGTATAATACCGTTTATCCTACTTAAAATGCATAATTGCATCCCAAAACAATTGACCAAGCCACTAAAGGTTCCATGAAGATGATACTGATTAACCCCAACCATGTTTTGTTGCGGTAGACAATCAAGCTTGACAAAAGACATAGTATTAATGCTAAATTCTCTCACATCCTCTAAAGCAGTGACTTGTAACGCTATGCGGAATTTTACATTCAAAAATCTTTGATATTGGGCTTTAGAGCTAGTTTTAGATGTCTCGCTATTTTTAGCTTAGTGCATTAATTACCGTCACGGCCTATAACAGTTATAGAAATTCTCAACCTTTTGGAAATAGTTGCGGGAGAGCAAATCAACCCAAACTAAAAAATTTATCATACTACATTTGATTAAGTTAAGTATTTAATTGTTCACCTTCCACAACTTAATTAGTAGGACAATCGAATGTCAAATATGACTAAAAGTTGTGATGTCAAACCATACCCAGGCTTATTACCCAATACAAATTAATGATGGAGAATCATTTTACTAAAATCTCAAGTTACGAACAGAATGGAAGTAGTGGAGGCACAACACTTCCATCTCAAAATTTTTCCTGGTTTGCAAAGGAAGAGCAGGATTGGGACTTAAAACAATTCCTGGCTGTGATCAAGCGGCGGGCTTTAGTCATGGTAGGAGTAACTAGCGTTGTGATGAGTTTTGTTTCCTACTCAACGCTACAGCAAAAACCAGTCTACCAAAGTAGTTTTCAGCTTTTAGTAGAGTCTGTCAATGATGATAATAATTTAGGAAAAGTTACTACAGACGCTAACTTCAACACTAAAGCAAGTTTAGATTATGAAAGCCAAATTCAGGTTCTTAGGAGTCCTGAGTTAATGGCAGGCATTGTGAAGCAACTGCAAAGTTATTATCCAGGGATCAACTATAATTATCTCATTCAAAATTTATTAATTCGTCGTTTAGGTACAACTAAAATTATAGAAGTTACCTATAGAAGTAATGATCCAAATCAAATAAAAGTAGTATTAGATTTGATTGCTAAATATTACTTAAATTACAGTCTAGAGAAACGGCAAACCAAGCTGCGGCAAGGAGTTCAGTTTGTTGAGAAACAACTGCCATCTATTAAAAATAGAGTGGATCAGCTGCAAAAAGAGCTACAAATTTTTAGACAAAAGTATAATTTTATTAGTCCTGACACTCAAGGAGAACAAATCCAGTCTCAACTTCAAACATTGTCTAATCAAAGAATAGCAATTGATCAGCAATTAGCGTTAGTTCGCTCCAATTATAAAATTATGGAGGGGAAAGAAGGAGAGCTTGTAGCGCTAAATTCTTCACCTATGTATCAACAATTAGTTACTCAGTTGCGACAACTAGAAGTTCAAATATCTAGTGAATTAACTCGTTTCCAACCAGAGAACCCGGCTATTCAAACATTGAATGATAAAAAACAAAATCTGTTACCATTAATACAACAAGAAGCGCAGCGTGTTTTAGGAATAAAATTTGCTGAAATTACAACTCAAATGCAGAGTTTAGAAGTTCAAAGCCAAGAGCTTTCTAAAGCAGAAGTGCAACTGGATCGACAAGCTAAACTCTTACCAGTGTTATCAAGAAAATATACCGAACTCCAGCGAGATTTGCAAATTGCGACTGAGAGTCTGAATCGTTTTTTAGCTACTCGTGAAACTCTGCAAATTCAGGTAGCTCAAACAGAACTTCCTTGGGAGTTAATCCAAGGAGCTTTTCAGCCCGAATACCCGATATCTCCTAATATCACACGTAGTTTGCTTTTGGGATTTGTTGCTAGCTCTATCTTAGGTATCGGCATTAGCTTACTCTTAGAAAAACTAGACAATACCTACCATAGTGTCGCGGAGTTAAAAGAAAATATCAAATTACCGATACTAGGAATTTTACCTTTAGACAAAAAAGTCCAACTGAGCCGTAATCTCAATCTCGAACAAAAGTCTCCTAAACAAAAAGTACCTGCTAAGTTGCTTCAGGGAGTTTCTAGTTCTGTTGAGAATTTACAACGACAATCTGCAAGCGATCGCTACTACAGGCAAGGAAAATTTTGGGAATCTT
This sequence comes from Mojavia pulchra JT2-VF2, assembly GCA_019359325.1. Taxonomy (GTDB): domain Bacteria; phylum Cyanobacteriota; class Cyanobacteriia; order Cyanobacteriales; family Nostocaceae; genus Mojavia; species Mojavia pulchra. The sequence continues at coordinate 185,869 of JAHHHN010000004.1, forward strand.
TACAGATGTTGTATACGAATATACAACTACTTAATTCCGATCACCCTATTAACTCTTTAATTATTAGTTCAGCACTGCCAGGAGATGGCAAATCTACTGTTGCATTTCAACTAGCTCAAATAGCCACAGCAATGGGGAAACGAGTATTACTTGTAGATGCTGATTTACGCCGACCCCAGATTCACTACTTATCAGATTTAAATAACCTGTGGGGTTTGAGTAGTTTAATTTCTACAAATATGCCACCTGAGCAGGTTATTCGGAAAATGCCAACGATGAGCAATTTATCTATAATTACTTCAGGGCCTGTACCACCTGACCCTGCAAGGTTGCTTTCGTCAGACAAGATGAAGCACTTGATGGCATACTTCCATAGAACCTTTGACTTAGTAATTTATGATGTTCCCCCAATGGTGGGATTAGTTGATGCGAGAATGTTAGCACCCTACACTGATGGCATGGTGCTTGTAGTGAGATTAGACAAAACAGATAAATCGGGGTTGATGCAGGCTCAAGATAGTTTAAAAATTTCTCCAATCAATGTTTTAGGCATCGTTGCCAATGGAGATCAGACTCAGTACAAAGCCTACAAAAACTACTATACTTACGCGAGTAGTCGGTCATGAAAATGGGCATGGGGCATGAGGCATTGGGTATCTATATAGGATTCCTATTTGATTTTTGAAAAAATACCGTACACTTCAGCTTTTTTTCTTTCCTGTTCCCCGTTCCCTGTTCCCCTTCGGGTGAATCCTACGGATATGCTATGCGAGCAGCAGTTGTTTATGGGGGTTTACCCCATAAGCAACTGCCTCCTCTGCCTTATTTTCAAGACAATTCACAGTACAATTGATCTAGTTGGTCATTTAGGTAAAGCAATGCGCGTTGCAGTTATATTGGCCATAGCGATCGCAACTGTAGCTGGAATTGAAACATATACTCAAAAGCCGAGTCCAGCAATTCAGTTGCGAGATGGCACAGTATATTTTGCCCAACCACCGCGGTTGGTTGAGGCAGCTACTACTTATAATGAGGTCTATGTCTGGGGTGCAACATACTACTTTACCCTCAGCCTACCAGAGAATGCCGGAGAACCACTGCAACAAGTCACAATCAACCAGCATCAAGGAGTAGACAATATTCGCTTTGATCTAAAAAACAGTTTTGCTTTTGAAGGTACGCGTTCCGACAAGGGGCAAAAATTTAAATTACAAGATGGGGCGAGTAACCAGAAGTCACGGACAGTAACATTAAGATTTGAGCCGCCAATATCTCCTGGTCAAACTATTACAATTGGTTTAAAACCTAAGCGGAATCCGGCTGTGGCAGGTGTTTATTTATTTGGAGTTACGGCTTTTCCTGCTGGTGAAAAATCTCACGGGCAATTTCTGGGTTTTGGACGACTACATTTTTACGGTTCCAGATTTAACTCGATTTTTTTCCCTTATGGGTGGTGAGATCACGTCCGGTTAAAGATTTATCATGAAAATAGCAGGGGTGCAGAGGAGCAGAGGGACACAGGAGAAGGCTTTTTAGGATTTCTGCATAGCTTTGGGAATTAATACTAATTAGCCGGACTTGATATGATTGTTAATTATATTGGTTTAAATCAAGCTATAAGGATTTGAAGATTTCTTGCAAGCGTAGCAAGTTTAATTATTTTAAATTGCTGATTATTTCTCTTTAAAAGTCCACACACCCTCATCCCAATCTGCTTCTGATGGAGGTGATTGTATCCAGTGCTGACAACGGCGCAGATGCAACATAGCAGGTTTATCATTGCCATCAGCAGCCAAAACTTTGGTAAATGCATCTTGAGCCAAGCTAAACTCACGCTTGAGGTAATACTCACGTCCTTGGTGATAATACTCAATTACTTCTAGTTTTTTACTATTAATAGGATCGGAACGCAAACTCAGCAGTTCATATATAGCTACTGGCTCATTTCTACCTTTGACGCGAATATAATCTAGTTCTCTAGCCCAAATATTTTCTTGGCAGGGTTTATAAGTGTTATCGCTAATAATGATGTCGCAACCGTACTGTTTGCTGACACTTTCTAATCGAGAGCCAAGGTTGACGCCATCACCAATAGCAGTAAATTCCATCCGTTTACTAGAGCCAATGTTGCCACTAATCACGGTATCAGAATGAATTCCAATGCCGATACTAATCCGGGGTTTATTAGCTAAGTAACGACGGTGATTAAATTCTTGCAACCGATGGCGCATTTCTAAGGATGTTTGCACTGCCATCCAAGCATGTTCTTCTAATGGTAGAGGAGAACCAAATACAGCCATAATCGCATCACCAATGTATTTATCAAGGGTGCCTTTATGTTGAAAAACTGCCTCTACCATTGATTCAAAATATTCGTTGAGCATACTGACTACTTCTTCGGCTTCTAAATTTTCCGTTAAAGTTGTATAGCCACGAATATCAGAAAATAGAATCGAAACTTCTTTGCGATCGCCTCCTAATTTAGCATCATCCAATTTCAATAATTCTTCCGCTAATTCCTGAGTCATGTAGCGGTACATCGTACTTTTAAGGCGCTTCTCATCACTGATATCTTCCATCACAACCAGTGCCCCACGGACTTGTGTATCATCGCTGGCATCGGCAATTGTGTTAATCGATAAATTAATACTGTGTTGTTCTGTGCCAGTAGTTAAAAGTATGCGATCGGGATAATACTGCTGTCGCTGTTTTAAATCGGCTGCATTTAAAGCATCCTGACACCACTTACTAAAGTCACCTTCTTTAATACCGATGACATCTTTAATTGAAAGACCTTCTAAACGGTCTTGTTCTTCATGGCCTAACAAGCGTTTAGCACTTTCGTTGGCAGCGATAATTAACCCTGCTTTATCAGTAGAAATTACACCATTAGAAAGACTACGCAAAATGTCTCGTTGCATTTGTTCTTGTTGCTTGACTGTGGCAAACAACTGGGCATTATGCAGTGCCACTCCCGCTTGAATATTAAAAGCTTCCATAAACACTTCGTCATTATGATCGAAACTAGCTTGGAAGCATTCGGGTGCTTTTGGCCAAAATGCAGGGTTATAAGCCGGAAAATCTCCTGATTTTCTTTTATTTACTAACTGAGTGACGCCAATCAATTGTTGATCGGCGTTAAATACTGGCATACAAAGTAAGCTACAAGTACGATAGCTAGTTTGCTGGTCAATTTGTTTGGCAGTACTTGAGTCTGGATGGTCATACAAATCAAAGGGAATGTTTAGCTTTTTACCAGATGCAGCTACTATGCCAGCAAAGCCTTTACCTATTGGGACTCGCAATTCTTTAGTTGAACCATCACCTTGAGTTATTTTCGTCCATAATTCATGGCGATCGCGGTCTATTAGCCATAAAGTACTGCGATCAGCATTCATCAGTTCTTTGGCTTCATCCATTACCCGTTTTAAGGTATCTTCTAAGTCAAGGCTGCTTTGACTTAGCGACTTGATTGCTTTCATAAGCGCCGCTGCTGCTCTTTGTTTTTGCGTTGCTACATAAAACGAGCGTGACGACTCTAAAATCAGTTGAATTGAAGGCGCAAATTCCTGGAATAATTCTTCATCGACGTTAGTAAAACCCCTAGTATCGATGCGTTCTGCAAGGGGATCATCGGGGTTATCCAGGTATTTTAACTTATTGAGTAATTGTACTACTGCAACTAATTTCCCTTGTTCATTCAACAATGGCAAAGCCAGCATTGTATAGGTACGGTAACCAGTTATTTTTTCTTGTTTCTGAGCAAAAACTGAGCGCGAATCTTGATAAAAATCAAACGGAATATTAATCACTTTTTTGAAAGTAGCAACTTCACCAGCTATTCCTTTATCCGCTGGAATGCGAATTTCCAAAGAGCGATCGCCTTCTGCTTCCGCCAAAATAGACCATAGTTCTTGTTTCTCTTCATCTAATAAAAATATTGTTGTACGATCTGCCCCTAATAATTCACCAATTTTCAGGGTAATCGAATGCAACATTTCTTCTAGGATTTTCTCAAATCCATGAGAATCCAGCATTGACAAAGTTTGATGGACAATCTGTAATTTTTGTTCGACCTCTTTAACAACCTGTTTAAAAGTATCCTGAGTCAGGGGAGCAAGAAAACTAGAAATCGTTCCTTGCCTTGTAGCTAAACCACCCATCGCAGCAGAATTTTCTTTTAAATATGTTTTGTCTTGGTTACGAACACCAATAATTAAATCGGCAGTCTCATCAAAACTATGTTGATGCAATGACATAACTAAATTTTGATATATAGAGATGAGTTTTTAGAAATGTTATTAAGTGTTGCCAACAGCAACAGTTATTTAGCATTATTTACAGTTTAATCGCTTATTGAACTAGCGTCATCCTGTGGATAACTAGGGTAAATCAATATTTTAAGCTTCAAAGTCTGTTCATGTAGCATTACTTCCCTAAGAGGAGCATCTCCATTAGGTAACTGCCAAATTAATTACAAGTATCAAAATATCAGCCTGTTTTCCTCTCATATTTGTTCTCCTAAATCATTGACAAAAAAGAAATACTTCAATGTAAACTAACTAGAAAGCATTTAACTTGACATATTTGTTAGAGCAAATCTTATAGATGTTAAAGTGTAGCAATAAAAATCTAAAACCATATCGACTTGAATAAAATAAAGGATAATTATAATATTTAATAAATTTAAATTAATTTTAGACAAATCTCTTGGCAGAATAGAAATTGATATGTAGCCAATTCCTAAAATAAGTTAAGTGTTAGTACTATAAATGTGACATCAAAAGTGATGTAGCTGCCATTGTTAATTACTAGGAAGGAAGGCATAATCAGGTTACAGACGTTGTGTGCATAACTTACCGGCTTATCATTATGAAAATTCCGCTGGAAGATGCATTAGCTTCATCTAAAGCTGCGATTGCAAGGGAGCGCAGCGCCTGCCGTAGGATGCCCGTACCCCTACGCTTAAGCAAGCTACGCGTAGCGTCTCCTTTAGGAGAAGGGCTGTAGGGCGATTGCGCGGAGCGCAGCACCAAAGGCGATCGCAAGGTTTGCAGATATTACTCACTTGCTCAGTCGCTACCTACTTGACTGACCATACTTGTAGAATTACTGTATCCATAGTTCCCCGACTCCTAGCTAAATTAACAGTTTCCAGTTTAAAATCAAAACTTTGTTAGAAGAATTCTCAATGTGACAAAGTTTATTTTAAGCGATTGATATCAATTGCTCGTATCCAATTTGGGCGAAGTCAGCCAAACAAGTCTGTTTAGCACTTACGCAAAAATATTATTCGTTGAGGCTGGGTACAAGGTTGTGGGAATGTACAGCTTTTAAACACCATCCCCCCTAAAGCCTTATAGCCTACACGCCCAAACCTTTGATTTTCCGTTTTTATGCGTAAGTCCTACTCTGTTTTAGAATCAGCAAAAAATTCAGGCATCAAGTGGTTGAATATGTTCAACCATAATACTTTATAAACTTTGCTGCCTAATTAGCCACTAATTATTTTTCAGAGTCTGCTGAACAAATCATCTCATGTCCGTGAAAACCCTTGTATTCTCGTTGCGATGGTAATTGGTAATCAACTTTTCCCCAATTACCAATAAACGTCGATTAAAACGAGATTTAAGCAACATATTGAGAATTAAAGCGACCTAAAAGTGAAATATTACTAGTTGCAAGCAAGATTTTGAGCTATTTATAGTCTTGCAAACTTGTAAAATGATGTACTTAATCAGCTGCTTGAGGGATAAAAAGCATAAGATCTCAAGGTCTTCCATTAAGCAGCAGCCTTGTAGATGATATTAAGCGAGGTATTTATGAACTGGGTTAAAGTTCTACCAGAAAATGAACTATCACCTAATGAGCGCAAAGTGGTAAAAGTTGAAAAACACGCTATCTTACTAATTCACCACAACAACCAAATTTACGCGGTAGCAAATTCCTGTCCGCACATGAAGCTACCTATGCAGAAGGGCAAAATTACAGATAATGGAGCGATTGTCTGCCCTTTCCACCGTAGTGCTTTTGATTTGTCCAGTGGTAATCCTACAGAATGGATTACCTTTCCCCCTGGACTTGGCAAGGTGATGGGTATGATTTCTAAAGAAAAGACACTGCCTGTTTTTCCTATCCGTGTGGAAGAAGGAAGTATTTGGGTGGGGTTGCAATAGTTTGTTGGCTATCTGTTCAGGGATACATACTAATTTGTTTAGAAAATTTCGTCCTTGATTAGTGTAATAGTCTTTCTCTAAAATCTGGCTAGACATAATCTCCGCGTCTTCCCGTTTCCGCGATAATCTGTATCATTAGTTACCTTATTTGGGGAATTGATATAAGCACTTATGGGGGCAAAACCCACAAGGGGATTGACGCCATTGCACATCAATAGCGCTTTGCTTAAGATGATGCTGCCACAAAGATTGATAACACCAGCGCCAGTTTCTTTACCGTATTCACTGGCGCTTTTATTCTAGCTACGAAATTTTAACTGATCATACTTTGTTGAATATAATTATTGAGTTCGCGATCGCTTTCTCATTTTATGTATCAGATAGCGCTCAAATTTAATACATTGCAAGAAATCATCTTCGGATAAAACTAAAGCTTGAGACAACTTTGTCAAATACATTTTTATTAAAAACCGTAGTAGGACGTCCCTGTTGAAAATTAAAGGGAGCCGAAATACTAATTATGTATTTGTGATCGGGGGTTAAGAAAGCCACCTTTTTCTCAACGCCTAAAGTATTAGATGTGTAACTAATGGCATTCTGATTAGCAACTTTAGTATTAGCAAACTTCTCGGCTGTGGGGTCATTTAGCTTTACAATATCAGCTAAACTACGATTATTATAATTAACTGATTGTGTATAAATCGAGATACTTTTAGGAAATTCTGTAGGAACTTTGTTTTTTATTAAGCATTGTGCCTGTGCAAAACTGTGAGGATCAAGTATTAGTAATCCATTCTCGCCCACTTCTAAAGTTTTGTAGTTATCAGGGATGTTAAAGCGATAGCCAAATTGTTTTTGATGAATAGTTTTAGGCTTGATAGCAGCAGGAACTATACCATTTTGGGGGCAGACTTGAGCCTGTACTAATTTGGGGTGAGCAGCAAGAGTTACACCTGCTAAGGCGGCTGCCAGTACAATATTTGTGATTTTCATATATTTTCTATCTATAAATTCTCCTAACTTAAACAAACTAATCGCTTAGATTTGTTTGGTGTAAGAGCTTGAGCTAGATTTAAATATATTGACGATATTAGGAGATAAAAAGTGCCAAATAATAGCTAAAGCTGTGACCCCAATCTTTTTTGGAATAGGTTTAGCACATTATTTAGAAGGCGATCGCACTCAGACCATTAAGCTAGGACTTACGCACCCAAGCCTGAAACCCCGATCCCCCCTAGCCCCCTTAAAATGGGGGGAACGCCTAAAGCCCCCTTTCTAAGAAGGTTGGGGGATTTGAGTGCGTAAGTTCTGTAAGCAATTTTAAAAACTTTTGAGATGATTCAAAAACTGAATAACTTCAGTATTAGTAAATTCCTGACACGATCGCTTATTGTAGGTTCGCTGTAGATAAGAGCGCCCTCGATATATGTTTTAGCCCAAGCGGTTTATTTAAATAAAATCAAGTCATAATCCGACAATTCAATAATGCCAGCAATCAATTTCCAGCAAGGCTTGTCTCCTTCCCAATCATTAGATGGTAAGTAGGGTAGGCTCAAGCTGACTGTTACTAAGCAGGGATTTTGAGGACGATAGCCAGATTCCAATCGTTTTACAAATACAGGATCAGTAATAATAGCATTAGTTAGTTGCTGACCTGTATTTGTCAGCAAAGTACCTTGCCATTTCTGACCACCTTGAGCCTTCGATATAGCCTCTACAGATAATTCTGTTGCGTATACTAATTGCAGGGTGCGTCTTTTATGAAGTGGAAGTGACTGTAGATAAGTTACAGTCACATACTTGTTAGAGTTATGAAGAACATGAGAATAGTTACCACAGTACTGCAAGATATCTTTGCATTGAGCCTGCCCGACTCGTTTCCAGACTCCACTAGCAATAGTCAAGTTTTCACTCTCAAAACCAAAGTCGGGGCCATTCTTATCTAACGGAATTTCTAGAATGTCCAATAGTGCAGGCTCTTTGCCTTGTATAAGTCGGATACTTGCAGGAACTCGACCATCCTCTGGATACAAACTAGAGACTGGACGCAGCCACTGACCTGTAGCAAGATTAACTCCTGCAATACAACGTTCTTTAAGTTTCCAAGAATTGGCAAGGCAGATAATTTGAGCCATAAAAGTTTGTCATAGGTGACTTATGGTTATATTTCCCAATTTGTCACGCAAATATTCAGCCACTAAGCGACGATGGCAATGATGAGGTTTCGCTTCACTACAAAGCAAACAACTACCATCTAAAAGCTGTGGTGAAACTTTTTTTTCAATTTGGCGATCGCTCATCAATGCTAAAAACTTGCTCTCATAGGTTTGCCAATCACCTTTGTGTTTTTTGTAATTATCCAAAATATCTTTTGTTGGTGCCATATCTAAAATATGTACATATTCGATATCACCAATTTGTCTTAAGAAATATTCTAAATCTCCCCGCTTAGTAAAACCTGCAAGTTGAGAGATATTATTCAGTCTGGTATCAACAACTCTCTTAACTCCAGAATTAACTAAAGTGTCAAAAAACTTTTGAGCAGTCTTTTGAGTAAAACCAATAGTAAATAAATTAATTGCCTTACTCATATTTATTTTCTGTTTTCTCTACATAGGCAATTTTTTCGCCTTGTTGCTGATAGGCTTTTTTCAGTAATTCTTCTTTTGAATACTGCAACATCGATGGTTCAAAAAGGGAAATACTCTCGAATAAAGACAGTTGAATTTGTTTAGGTAACTCTGGTATTTTGAGTTTATGTAATCTTAACAGTCTTTCTTCGAGGTAAACATGAGTTTCTAAATCACCATTGCACAAAATATGATTAATTTTTAGGTCAAACTGTCGTAAGCGTTGGCAAATAAGAATTGCTCTATGGCAGGTAATTGGATCTTTTTCTGCACACATCAGCGCAATTTTGTAATTTTCTGCTCCTTTTAACAATCGCTGAATTCCATCTGCAAACTGTTGAGTAGATGCAATTTTTTCATATAAAGCTTTACCATCAACATAGCAAGTTGTATCACTAGGTCTTGCTCCTAATTCTCGTCCTAAAAATACATAAGAAATACCTACATTGACTAAGGCTGCTTTAAGTGGTGCTTGACTGAAGTGTTGTAAATAGCGACTGTATGGATGCGATCGCACATCCGCTAAAGCTGTTACCCCCTGCTTTTGTAGCAATGTAATAAATGCTTCAATGCTGTGATTGGAATGTCCAATGGTAAAAATTTCCATCTCAAAAGTCTAATAGCTGCCATTGTGTCACTGTTACCCAATTATAGGCATCCTTTTTGAAGGCAGGTATCAGTAAAATAATTAACTAAATAATGCAGGCTATACACTTCTGGATCGAGGTGGTCAGCGTAGGCGATAATGCGATCGCCTTTTGTTGTTAATGTTGTAGTGGTGCGAGCGCTTTCTGGAAAAAATTATATTGCCTACCAAATAACATTCACATCATACTGAGAAATTAACGGATCTAGAGTCAGAATTGGTAAATTTTCAAGTTGGCTTTGACAAACCAATATCCGGTCAAATGGATCTTTATGATGATTGGGAAGATGATAAACTCCAACAGCGTGATTAAGTTGGATTGGTAGACTTTCAATAGAGTTAATCAGCAATTGCTCAGAAATAAACTGCTCTGGAATTTTTGGTAACAGCAATTTACCTAGTTGTGCTTTCAATACCTTCGCCAAAATAAGAGGTTAAAAAAATTTTGGCAAAAATGGCAAAATAACCGATACATAAGCGTTGAGCTTACAAGGTATGTTTTCCGCTCAAACCCTTGATACTGCGGTAGTACGTCAAAAAAAGCCTTGTGACAAATCGGGAAGGAATTTTTAGGACTTATTGTTTTTGCCAAACCCTAGAGACTAGGACGTTAATACATGAACTTACCCTCGTAAATTGGCTAAGGTATTGGCTTTAATAGCTATTTCCCAACCGCTAGCTGCACTGAAAAATAACTTATTGTTGGCATCACTGATAATTGATCTAACTGTAAATGATAACCGAGAGCTATCAGTAATCCACCACAGAAAAGTATGGGTATCAAACAGTACTCTCATCCCTCAAAGCTCGCAAGGATATCATCAGGTAAGGGATCGTCAAAATCTGGAGCGATGGTGATTAAGCCTTTAGCGCTTCCTGGTATCCGCTTTGGGAGATTTTGATTCACAGGTACTAAACGAGCGATCGCAACTCCATCTTGAATAATTGTCACTTCTTCACCCTGAATTACCCGCTTCAGAAGTTCAGAAAAGGTAACTTCTGCCTCTTGAAGATTAATATTTACAGTCATAGCAAAGCTTCTCCTAAAAGCTATAGCTGGCTTTTATCTTTCTTTCCTAATTTTACAGATGAGCATATAAGCAGGCGATGAATATTCAGGAATGCTCCTCTAATACCAGTGTAGACTCAGCCGCCCGTCCAAATTCTTCTGGTGCGTATTGCAAATGCGCTTCCGCACCAGGCCAGAGGAAGTTACCGAGAGTTACAGAACGTACTAAGTAATGTAGGTTATAAACTCCTGGTTCGAGGTGGTCGGCGTAGGCGATAATGCGATAGCTACAAATGATTAAAAATAGAGAAGTAAGTTCATTACCAAATTATGAAACTCAAAGTTGTATTAGAACCCAGTGATGAAGGTGGATACACCGTCTATGTTCCCTCACTTCCTGGATGTATTAGTGAAGGGGAAACTGTTGAAGAAGCATTAGAGAATATCCAAGAAGCAATCGAACTCTATCTTGAGCCATTGGAAAATGAATTGAGCACTCAAGAGGGAGTAATTATTAGGGAATTGGTACTGTGAGTAAAGTTCCTATTTTACCTTACACTCAGATTATCGCTGCTTTAGAACAGGATGGATGGACAGTTGTACGCCAGCGAGGTAGTCACATTAGGCTAGAAAAAACCTGGTCAGATGAAGTTTTGAAATTGACAGTTCCGGCTCATCGACCAGTTAAGCGTTCTACTCTAGCCAAGATTTTAAAGCAGGCTCGTATAGACCTGGAAAGATTTTTAGATTTGTTGTAGCCACAGATTACATAATTATTACTTACCATCCTCCAGTATTAATGTAGACTCAGCAGCACGCCCAAATTCTTCGGGTGCATATTGCAGATAGACTTCTGCACCAGGCCAGAGGAATTTACCGGGAGTAACGGAACGCACTAAGTAATGCAGGCTATAAACTCCTGGGTCGAGGTGGTCGGCATAGGCGATAATGCGATCGCGGTAAATATTTTTAAACCCAAGTTGCCAACTATCGGCTTTTGCTTCTAATGCTGCTGTTGTAGTTTGAAAACTTGCATCTACTGCTTCTAATCCGGCTGGTAGAGGATCTGTAATTACTATATGATCCACAGGATGATCGGTAATAATTTCCAAACCAATATCAAAAACTTGTCCAGGTGTTAAAGTTAATGGTTTATCAAAGGCGTAAAGTCCTAATTTTTGCAGAACTTTTTCTTCACCTACTTTCTGTATTTCTCTTGTTACCCTTAAACCGTTGAATTTTCCTGATTGATTTCCTTGCAGGCGATAATTATAAGTAACCAGATAGTGTAATTTACCTCTACCTGATTTTTGTAGCACTAAATCATGACGTCCATGAGGTAATTTATCCATTGATACATTTAGCTGTAGGCTAGGATTGCTGTAGCCATCAAAGCGATTTTCTCCTAACTTTTTACCAGCTAATTGTACAGAGGTCACAAAATTAGGTGGTGTGGGTTGTAGTTGACTATATTCTACTAAGGCTGTGAGTGCTTGGGCGTTGTTATAACTAGTTTGCCATGTGCCATCTCTTCGTTGTGCTAGCAAACTTTGAAATAATTTATCGATAACTTCGGGTTTAGCCTTGTTAGCAATAAATAGACGTAAAGCTTGCGCTTGTGCTGTCGTCGATGAACTCATCCATCCCCAACTATTGGGTAAACTAATAACTGCTGTGCGACCAGTTTCATATATATTTTTTTGTAACTGGTTCAACATTGTTTGTGATTCGTCTCGCCATTCGGAGAACTGGGATAAGTACCGCGCTAGTTTTATTTGATTGACTACATCAAAGTTATTGCGCTTTTGATAAATATCTGCTAAGAAACTATTGCGTTTATCGCCCAATTCTGCTAAAGCTATCAAGGCATTTAGTTGCAGTTGATTTTTACAAAGTTGCTGTTTGCAAAATTCGTATTGTCCAGGGTTAGCGAGGACTTTTTGTAAGTAACCCTTGAGGTGAGAAAGCATTTTAGAATCAATCAAACTAGGGAAGGCTTGACTTGCCTTAGTTAAAGATTCAGCTGAGTAGGAAGACACCCAAGGGTCGGATTTTTCTTGTCCAGGGAAAGAAGCAAAACCACCATCAGCTATTTGAAGTTTTTGCAGTTGTTCAATTGCTTGATTTGCTTGTTGGCTAGGATTAAATTCTGCAAATGTCTGACTATATTTTTGTGACAGCGTTCGCAAATTCGCCGCAATCATTAACTGACTCACTGCTGGTTCTGCGAATGGTAATTCATTATCTGCTAAAACTTGTTTGGCTGGTGCTTTAATTTCTGGTATTAAGGTACTTGCTAACTGAATATCTAAACCTCCCGCGTCTGGGAAGGTATTTTTATCAACATTCAAAGGGATTTTACTCTGCTTTTCAGTTATTCCTGTTTCAACAACTTGTTCTGTAATTTCCAGGGGCTTAATTTCCAAAGGTACTTCAAAAGCATCGGCTGCATTATTTAACTGCGTGGTAAAGCGAACTCTCCCAACTCCCACACTATCTGCGACCATGGGAAAGCGATAAGCCTGGGTAGCGGTTTCAGCTTTGGTTTGCAAAGCGGTAGCGGTAGGGTTATTATCAGCAAACTTCACCGTACCGCTGAGTTCACCGTTAATTGCGAGATTTCCAGTATTTCCAGTGTTGTTCGTGACGGATAAACCAGCGAGGATGCGATCGCCTGGACGGGCAAATTGTGGCAAGATGGCATTAGTTAGCAATGGTTTAGTAGTGATAAATGTTCCATCGCCATTGCCAAAACGCAGATTTCCATCGGTAGCAACAGCCATCACCCGCCATGTAGTTAAGTCATCGGGGAGTTTAAATGTAATCTGTGCTTTACCTGTAGCATCAGTAACCACAGAACCGTTGTAGTAAGCTAAAGCTTGAAAATCTGTGCGGACGCGGGTATTGGCTGCGCCTGAAGAAAAGCCACCGCCATAACCCCAGCCTTTGGGTTTGGGGATATCTTGGGGTTGAATGACGACAGCGGGACGATTATCACTGAAGCGGGTTGCGATCGCCTGTTCAGCATATACTGTATTTACCAAATCTGGCGGACGATAACCAGAAAGTTGTAGTACCGCCTCATTGACCACCATGACTGAGAATTGTCCTTGGGTGGGGTTACCTTGATTATCCTTGAGTTCTAGTTGTACAGTTTCCTCTGCACCAGGTTCCAGTGATGCTTGCGCTGGATTCACTTGCACTTGTAAATATTTATCCTGCAAGTTGACTTTAAATGGTGCAAAACCAATTTTTACTAATTTATCTAAACTTCCCGGTTCCACTTGATTAAGTGGTGCGCCTTGTCTAACTAACACAGCTTGTACTGCTGCATTAGGTAGCATTTCTGGCGTAACTTGAAATTGAATTTGCGGTGCGCCTCCCTTCACTTTGGTAATCTGTTGATAGAGAGGTTTATCTTTAATTACCGCAAAATATAATTCTGCATCTGGGTAGGGAGATTGAATTAATGCTGTTGCAGTTTCACCGAGTTTAAACTCTTTTTTATCTAGTTTAACTTCTAGGTGGTCTTCTTCTGGAGAACCCCAGAATACTTGATTGTCTCCAGTTACCCAAATTTGTAAATCTGTGGCGCTTAATTCATCTTTAGTATCGCTAAAATTCGCTCTAATTCTGTAGGAACCTGATTCTTGAGGTGTTACACTTACCGACTGAGGATTGCTAGCAGATGTCACTTCTGCTTGTCCCACTGTCTTATATTCCACTTGATTCTTTGGTGTTCGGCTACCTTCTACCAATTTAGTGACGCTGCTATATTTCATCTGTTGTAACTCCAGACGCAGCCGTTGACCTGTGATGGGTTTTCCTGTAGGGTCAGTAACAACAGTTTCAATAGAAAATGGTTTGCCAGCATCAGCAATAAAATTACTTTTTAACCCAATCAGGCGGTTAGTTGGTAAGGCTGTAAAAGTTTGCGAATTCGCCACCGATAAATTAGAAACATCTGCGACTTGCACATCTACACGGTAAGTCATTGGATATGGTAAATCTTTAGCCACTGTCACAGTTTGACCGCTGCTACCGCTAGCATCTAACCGAGAATTTACCTGCAACACATCGCTAGGTAAATTTGGGCTTTCTTCCGGCCAAAACCATTGCCTACCAAAGCTAAACTCTTCCCATCCTTTGGGAGTAAAATTAGCCTGCTGGCGCGTGACAAAATATTTTGCTTCTCCTCCTTGGACAGGCGCACCAAATAAATAATTACTAGCAGCCTTAGCCTCAACTTTATCGCCAATTAAGGCAAATTCTTTATTCAAGTTGAGTTCAACTTTAAAATTAGGCGGTTTGAATTCAGCCACCCGAAATTCACCCGAAATTTCTTGTCCGCTTTTACCTCTAGCCTGGACTGTATAATATCCTAAGCGTTGAGCTTTATTAATCGGCAACTCTAGGGAGAAAGTACCAAATTCATTGCTTGTCTTCGTGCCTAAATTAGTCCTTTGTCCATCAGGATTTACTAGAGTTAATTGGTAAACAGCATTTTTATCTTGCTGAATTGTGCCATTTTGTAAGTAATCAGCGAAACCAGTTAACCAAGCTTTTTCCCCTGGTTGATATAATTGCCTATCTGAGAATATAATTCCTCGTGATTCTGGTTTTCCATCTTGCCAACCTGCATCAATACCATAACCATAAACACCGCTATATTCTTCTGTGCGGGTAAATGCCCAATCTTGATTTTCACGGGCAATTATTACCAATTCTGGTGCTTTGACAAATCTTTGATTTCCAGGAAAACATTGCTGCAAATCTTCGCGTTTAATGCTGAGATTACCATTATCATCTGTTTTACCAGATGCACAAGGTAGAGGTTGAGGACGAGATTTTACGTTTAATTTTGATTGATAAATTTCAATAGCAGCAGCTTTCACAGGTGAACCATCGCCAAGATGATGAACACGAATTAAACCAGAATCGGGAAACCACTGCGAAAATACACCTAAATTGGTTAATTGTACTAAGCCATAAGTTGTAGGTTCTCGCCACAGTTCCTTGCGATTTTCTTGATATTTATTAGTACGTGCTTGCACCCCATAAGCTAACATCCCCGTAGACGAAGATAGCTTTTCTCGTAAAGGAATAGTAATATCAACTGCTTGATTTTTCTTAGCTGATACTGGGAAACTTTGCCAATCAGCAGGTTTAGGTAATAAATCATTCCCATAATTAAAGTAAACCAAATCTGTTGGTTGGACTACGCGATAAGCAGCTTTGTACTTCGCTTCTGGCAGATTTATCGTATTAATATTTAGCTGTAAGTCTTTACTTGAAGGAAAAATATTTAAATCTGAAGGAACCCAAATATCCCCAGCTAAATCGCCAGTTTCATACTTGACTGTGACAGGCTTACCTAAAGTTTGCCCAAATTTATCTTTGAGATTTGCGCCAACAGTAATTGTATAATTAGTGGCTGGTGCAAGTGCATAAGGATTGATGCGTATAATGTTATCTTCCTCATTAACTTGAAGAAGCCGTGGAATATTTTTTGGGGCAGGATTAATTGTGATATTTTCTTGGGCTGAATCTGCCACTAAGATATTATTAAATTCCAGTTGAGGGCTACCTTGAGTAAATCTGCCGTAAGTTCCCCCTGCATCTGGTTGTCCATAGAAACTAATTTTTTGAAATGCTAAGGGTGAATATGTTGTTAACTTGCTGGCAAATTCTTTTTCACTAGGCAAATTACCATAAGCTGGACGGATACCTGGAGAAAAATTCAATCGATAACGAGTTGCTATTTCTAGATTTGCTTGGGGGATAAGCTGATAAATCCAATTACGTGCTGAAGGGTCAAATTTTTCTAAAGGATCTTCATTTTCTAGTGGTTTATCTTCTTTGATTAAATCAACTTTGAAGCCAATCCCCTGCTTTTTACCTTCTGGAAGTAATTGTAAATGTTCTTGGGCTGAAGCTGTATCTAGCTCTACGTTGGATGTAAATTGTAGTTTAGGTTGCAAATCAATCGGTTGAGCATCAGCCTTCTCAATAGGATTTACACCAGGTAAATTTGTCAGCTTAATCAGTTCTGTATTGAAAGTCCAAGCTAAATCTTTATCTAAATGATGATTTTTTAAATCTGTTAAACCTGCTTTTAGGGTAACCTTAAATCTTGTCGCTTGTGGCAATGCTTTATCAGCTTGAAATCCCACCATACGCGGTGTTAAAAAACGAAATCGGCCGGGTAAGGGTGGCAATAGTTCAAATTTTTGTAGCAAATTCTGCTGTTCTGGGCTGTCAAGACTTTCAACAGGAATTAAAGCTTCTTTAAATCGGATGCGAATTTGATTGAGTGGTTTCGCATCGCCAATGGGACTAATTTGTTCAATCCAGTCTGGTAAATTTGGCGGTGTTAAAGGCGCAACCGTTGGTAGTGGTTCTTTACCTGGGCTAATTCCAAAAAAATTACACCCTGTTATTCCTAACATAAGTGCTAGGGTAAGTATGAATTGAATAAAAATTTTAATAACCATGTTTAATTAATAATTATGTAGGATAGGCAATGCCCATCTATGAAGTTTTCAAAACTCCAATAGATCTGCTATATAGTTATTTATATAGATAACTAATCTAATGTGTTTGTTCCTTAAAATTACTATAATTCTTAACTAAAACATTTACTTTTTTTAACGAACTGCCAAGAACGCCAAGGAGGAGAGTAAAGAGAAGATTTTATCAGGTATTTAAATTTAGATAATACTAATTACCATCTCCAAATTTATTTTTATAGATGAGTTGTTAAGTGTTAAAAATATTTCCTGATTTAATTGCGATCGCTGCGTCAAAATTAAAGTAAGTTTGATGGGTAGAGGATTCGCTGATGAAACTAACTTCACGTTGGCTGATCCAAATTACGCAAAAAGTTTGGCGTTGGATTAATCGCAGAAGAAAGCGCAAAGTTATTTTGGCTTTGCTGTTAATGTGCTTGACGGTGCGCTTAATGCCATATTTTGCGCCCGTTCATGCTACAGATATTATGCAAAATCAGCTAGCGATGCAGTTTAGCGATCGCAATGGATTACCACTGGGAACTCTACTCACTCGTGACCAAGAGCATACAGCAGTAGTCCCATTAAATCAGGTTTCTCCCCAGTTTATTCATGCTATTTTAGCCGCCGAAGATGGTAGCTTCTATCATCATGGGGCGTTGGATATAAAAGCAGTAGTCCGCGCTATCAAAGAAGCGATTCACGCTAAAAAGATTGTGTCTGGTGCTTCTACAATTACTATGCAGTTGGCGCGGATGTTAGATCCTGTTCCGCGTACTCTCTCAGGTAAACTGCGTGAGATTTGGTTATCTTGGCGGTTAGTTGCTGGGATGAACAAAGATGAAATACTTTCTGCATACATCAATCGCTTACCAATGGGGGGAAATATCTATGGTGTAGAAGCAGCAGCCCGTACTTATTTTTTTACACCAGCGAGTGATTTGAATCTTGCCCAAGCTAGTCTCCTCGCAGCTATCCCTAATAATCCCACTTACTTTGATCCATTAGAGCATTGGGAACGGTTGAAGAAACGCCAGAAATACGTTCTCAATCAGATGGTACAAGATGGCTACATAACTTCCTCATTAGCAGAACGCGCATATACCGAAAAGGTTGTGTTTCAGTCTCGCCAAAGAGGAATTATTGCTGCACCACACTTTTTATTTTGGTTAGCGACACAGCAAAGCGCTTCATCCCCAGAAGGAGAGGGACTAATCCGCACTACAATAAATCGACCTTTACAACAATTTGTTGAAGCACAAGTACAGCAGGTAATTTCTTCTCTCGCCGCTAATAATGTTCATGATGCGGCGGCTTTGGTGATTGACAATCACACTGGGGAAGTGTTGGCTTATGTCGGTTCACCCGATTACTTCAATGAAGCAAAACTGGGACGCAATGACGGAGTTCAGGCGCTGCGTCAACCAGGATCTACCCTCAAGCCGTTTGTGTATGAGTTGGCTTTAGAAAAAGGTATAATTCGCCCGAATACAATTTTGGCAGATGTACCTGCCCACTACGCGATTCCTGGTGCAAAACTTTATAGTCCTACAGATTATACCCAAACCTTTCTGGGGCCTGTGCGAGTGCGGGTGGCTTTGGCAAATTCCCTTAATGTACCGGCTGTTAGGGTTTTAGAGAAGGTAGGTGTGCCAACTTTCCTAGAACATCTGCATCAATTGGGTTTTGAACACCTCAATCAAACCCCAGAATATTATGGTTTGGGTTTAACTCTCGGTAGTGGCGAAGTCAGCCTCTGGGAATTAGCGAGGGCTTATGTCACTATGGCAAAAATGGGAGAAGCCGCACAACTGCTAACTACAATTTCCCAATCCCCAATCCCTAATCCCCTATCCCCAATCCCCAATCCTACAACATGGCAATTAATCACCGATATGTTGAGCGATCGCCATGCCCGTGCTACAGCTTTTGGTGTAGACTCGGTGTTAAATTTACCCTTCCCAGCCGCTGTTAAAACTGGTACTTCCTCTAATTTTCGTGATACTTGGACGGTAGGCTTCACTACCGATTACACAGTAGCTACCTGGGTGGGCAATTTCAATGGCGAACCGATGCGACAGGTATCAGGCGTTACAGGGGCTGCGCCTTTGTGGAATCGGATAATGTTACATCTGCATGAACATCAAGAACCAGTAAGTTTTGCGCCTCCTACAGGTTTAGTGCAGTTACCCATCTGTGCCATTTCTGGGTTAAAACCAACATCAGATTGTACTTCCGTGGTACAGGAATATTTTTATCCAGAAGACAAAATTGCTTACGAAAGTCAGAAGCAAGAAAATTTGCCGCCAGAGTATGACGAGTGGTTAGCCAGACAGCAACAATCGAATTTAAATCCTAGTAATCTAAGAATTTTATCTCCTCATAATGGTGATTTATTTTTGTTGTACCCAGGTGAACAAGCCAAGCAAAAATTAGAATTTAAACTAACAGGGACAGCAACTAAACCTGTGGAATGGTGGCTAAATGGTGAAAAACTAGCTACAGAATCAGCCAATTCTTTATTTTGGCCCTTGCGCCCTGGTAACTGGACTTTGGAAGCCAGAAGTGGTGCAATGAGCGACAAGGTAAGTTTTCAAGTACAGTTAGCTACTATAAAACCCACACGTCGGGGCTTCTCTGTTGTGAATTCTCACCTAAATAATAACCGTCATTAATCAAGTTAATAACAAGATGTATAACTTTATAAATGTGGCATGACCATCATTTAGCTATTTCTAATAAGTTAAGCGATCGCCATGTTAGTATAATCACCTAAAAAAACAATATACTTCTTCCGAAACTTGCCTTTTAGAAATTGTTGATTTAAATTAGACCTCAGTTTTTCATCAAAAATTTACTTACTAATGAAAACCACACAGACTAGTTCCACTACACAAGAGAAAATATCCACAAAGAAAAGGCAACAGTCTTTTCCCAGGACTGATATTGGTACACCTAAAGTACCACTCCGTAAATATAAGGCAAAGCAGGAGCATGAGTTACTTAGCGACTGGGAACACGCCAGTTAATTTACTGCTGACAGTTCCACTTAAATAATTGAGATAGATTTGTCAGACTAAATTGTTTTGTTTCTCATTTTGAACAAAACGAATAATTTTCTCAAATGCTTGGCTATACTGGGTTTAGCTCAACAAAAATATGGTAACGCGTAAAGCGTGGAACAGTGGCATCAAAGCTAGCTACATAACAAACAGTGTCCTAGTAAAATACATACTAAAGGCGAGGATTTTACTTGGGTAAACTTGTTTAATCCCTTTTATTTATCAAATTAAGAACTAAAAATATTTGCTTCTATCGTTGATAGTCTCTAAACTTAGATCAGGTATTTAACCAAAACTTGAGTGTCAAGTTTCGTTAAGCACAAGCTGAAGAAAAAATCAACAGCACGTGTACATATTTTCGGTATAAATCTAACATATAAAGTCTGTGGAACTCTCTAACAAATCTGAATATGCACTTCTAGCACTGTTAGAGTTGGCAACTTGTTATCCAAGTGGCGAATCTCTACAGATCCGACAGATGGCAGTGTTGCAAGATATCCCGAACCGATATTTGGAACAACTACTAGCGACCTTGAGGCGTC
Organism: Mojavia pulchra JT2-VF2; assembly: GCA_019359325.1. GTDB lineage: Bacteria > Cyanobacteriota > Cyanobacteriia > Cyanobacteriales > Nostocaceae > Mojavia > Mojavia pulchra. The sequence continues at coordinate 206,443 of JAHHHN010000004.1, forward strand.
AAGGTTTGATTAAAAGTATACGTGGAGCCAAAGGTGGCTATGTTTTGGCAAGAGATCCTCGCAAAATTACATTGCTGGAAGCGTGGACTTGTATGGAAGGGACAGAGGCTGCTGTGTCTGCTTCTGAGCAAAATTCTAAATCATTAGAAAGTCAAATAATTGAAGAAATCTGGCAAGAAGCACGTCAGGCGGCTAACTCTGTTTTAGAAAAATATACACTGCAAGACCTTTGCGATCGGCGAGGTCAGCAAAAACAAAGAGAATTGATGTACTACATCTAACGAAGATTTTGTTAACTCTATTGAAAATTTAACAGACTTCACCAAAACCTCCTCCTCCAGGAGTTTCTATCACAAAAACATCCCCAGGTTGCATCTCTACTGTTGCTGTGCTGTCTAAATTTTCTTGGGTTCCATCCTGACGTTGTATCCAGTTGCGTCCTACTAGTCCCGCTTCTCCACCATTTAATCCAAAGGGAGGGATACAGCGATGATTAGAAAGAATATTAGCTGTCATAGGTTCAAGAAATTTGATGCGGCGAATCACTCCATTACCGCCTGAATATTTTCCTTTACCACCGCTATCGGGATGTAAACTAAAGCTTTCTACCAAGACAGGATAGCGGGTTTCTAAAACTTCTGGGTCGGTCAAGCGGGAGTTAGTCATATGGGTGTGGACTGCATCAGTACCATCAAAGTCAGCCCCTGCTCCAGAACCACCGCAAATAGTTTCATAATATTGATAACGCTGATTACCAAAAGTAAAATTATTCATCGTTCCCTGAGAAGCTGCGATCGCACCCAATGCACCATATAAAGCATCGACAATAGTTTGGGAAGTCTCTACATTACCCGCTACTACTGCTGCTGGATAAGTTGGATTGAGCATACAGCCTTCAGGAATGATAATTTCTAAAGGTTTAAGACAGCCAGCATTGAGGGGAATACTATCATTAACCAGAGTACGGAAAACATATAAGACTGCTGCTTGAGTGACTGCTTTAGGAGCATTGAAGTTACTATTTAGTTGTCCAGATGTGCCAGTAAAATCAATGGAAGCGCTACGATTTTCTCGATTAATTGTTACTTTAACTTGAATTCGTGCCCCGTTATCCATTTCATAAATAAATGAGCCATCCCTGAGAAGATTGATCGCCCGTCTGACTGCTTCCTCAGCATTGCCTTGCACAAATCTCATGTAAGCTTGAACAGTCTCAAGCCCGTATTGAGAAACCATTTTACGAAGTTCCTGGACTCCTCTTTCGTTGGCGGCAATTTGGGCTTTAAAATCAGCTATATTTTGGTCAGGGTTACGGGCTGGATAGGAATGATTTAAAAGTAAATTTCGTACTTGATTTTCCCGAAAATATCCTGCTTCAACCAAGAGAAAATTATCAAAGATAATTCCTTCTTCTTCTACTGTAGTACTATGGGGCGGCATTGAACCGGGAGTAATACCACCAATATCAGCTTGATGCCCGCGAGAAGCAACATAAAAAATAATTTGTTTTCTATCCTCATCAAAAACAGGCGTAATTGCAGTTACATCAGGAAGATGTGTCCCACCGTTATAGGGATTATTAGATAAATACACATTTTCTGCTTTTAAAGTGTTGCCTTTATCTTTAATTAAACTGCGGACACTTTCACTCATTGAGCCTAAATGTACGGGAATGTGGGGGGCATTAGCAACTAATAATCCAGAAGAACCAAAAATAGCGCAGGAGAAATCTAAACGTTCTTTAATATTTACCGATGCAGCCGTATTTTGCAGAACAATCCCCATTTGTTCAGCGATAAATTGATAAAGGTTTTTGAATATTTCTAAGCGGACGGGATCGGGTTGAGATGTTTTACACATATTTGCTTCCTATTTATAATAATTTCCAACGTATAGAGAACAGTAAAAAACTAAGATAGATTATAATATTTATTAGCGATCGCAGAGACTGAAAATTTAATTATTAATGTTGGGTTGCATTCTGTTATAACTAAGTAATAGGCTAAATTAAAGTTTTTCCATAATGACGGCAATCATCTAAAAGTGTATTTAGTTCTGCAATAACTTTCCAAGGATTTCGACCTTTTAGTCCAGCAAAAATTGCTGCTTCATAGGGATTTTTCCCAGTTCGTCTAACTGCTGATATCGCTGCTTGGTTGGAGAGTCTGCGTCCACTAACTAACCAAGCTGCTAAGATATGCCCTGTGCGTCCAACCCCGCCGGAACATTGAACCACTACTTTTTCGTTTCGTTGATTTGCAACTACCAAGAACGGCAAAATTTGCTGGGTTAGGGTTTCATAATCAGCAAATTGAAAATCCTCAATTGGTGTCCAACAAACCTCATCCATTCCAAATTTCTGCCTGTAAACTCCAAGCAAATCTGAATAACGATTGAGCTGAGTATAGGAAAGTAAACAGCAAACACGCTTAATGTCTTGACTCTGCATAAACTCAATCCACTGGTTGACCTTCTCGCTACTGTATCCAGGTCTTGCAGAACCAAACACAATCGCTTCACTTTCCCACGCTGGAGCAAATTTGTACATACTGCTATTATCAAAATCATTTAAGGCTTAATTTAAATATGACGTTCCAGTCATAAATGCTGCAAAACTAAATGATTGCGTTCAGTTAATATTACTTTCCAGTTAGGTTCAACTACAATTGTGCTAATTTTTTCAACGATAATTGCAGGGCCATTAATATTATCTTCTGGTTGTAAATCTTCTCGCCGATAAACAGGTGTATCATGCCAGCGATCGCCAGTAAACATCCTGACTATTTCTACAGACACCGGAAGTTCATCATTGGCACGAGTACGAGTAATTAAAGATTCTTCAGGAGTATCCATTTTCTGAATTACTTCCACTGAAGCTGATTCAACAATTAAGTTTTTTTCTGCTTGAATAAATCCATAGCGTGATTTATGTTCAACTTCAAATTTTTGTCGCATTCCTACCACATCATCGGCAAAATCAACATTTAACGTAGAGTTAGTTCCGTCGTATTTTAAATTAACTTTTCGCGCTATTTCCTCTTTGCTATTATCGTTATAGCTACTTAGTTGATTTCTTGCTTGAGTTTCTAATCTTTCCATTAACTGTTGTAATTGCGGAATTAATGCTTGAGTTAAAGGCTGTTCTACTCCCCCTTCTCGAATTGCCCTAACATCAGCTAATCCCATACCATAAGCAGAAAGAACTCCAGCATAAGGATGCAAAAATATCTTTTTTATCCCCAAAGTATCGGCAATTAAACAAGCAACTTGTCCTCCGGCGCCGCCAAAACAACAAAGAACATATTGTGTGACATCGTAACCTCGTTGTAGACTTATTTTTTTGATCGCGTTTGCCATATTTTCTACTGCGATCGCCATAAATCCGGCAGCTACTTGTTCGGGAGTACGTATGTTTTTTGTAATAGATGCAATATCTTTGGCTAATCGCGTAAATCGCCGGAGAACAACATCTTTATCTAAAGGTAAGTTGCCATTAGTTCCAAATACAGGCGGAAAATATTGGGGATGAATTTTGCCTAACATCACATTGGCATCTGTAACTGCTAACGGCCCGCCACGTCGGTAACAAGCAGGCCCAGGATTTGATCCAGCAGATTCCGGGCCAACACGATAACTAGAACCATCAAAAAACAGAATTGAACCGCCACCGGCAGCAATAGTATTAATTGCTAATACAGGAACTCGCATCCTCGCCCCAGCAATCTCAGAATCTAATTGTCGTTCATACTCTCCTTTAAAGTGGGCGACATCTGTGCTTGTTCCACCCATATCAAAAGTAATTACTAACTCAAACCCTGCTCTTTTACTAGTTTGTACTGCACCAACAATACCCCCAGCCGGGCCACTCAAAATACTATCTTTGCCTTGGAATTGTTCTGCATCAGTTAACCCGCCATCAGATTTCATAAACATTAATCTGACTCCAGGTAACTGACTAGCTACTTGGTTAACATAACGACGCAAAATAGGAGTTAAATAAGCATCTACAACTGTTGTATCTCCGCGGCTAACCAATTTCATCAAAGGGCTAACTTGATGGGATATTGATATCTGCGTAAATCCAATTTCTTGGGCAAGTTGGGCTACTTGTTCTTCATGGTTAGGGTAGCGATCGCTGTGCATGAAAACAATAGCACAACTACGAATTCCTGTATCGTAAACTGCTTGTAAGTCTTGTTTGACTTGTTCAAGATTTACAGGAGTTAATTCCTGACCATGAGCATCATAGCGTTCCTCAATTTCAATAACTCGTTCATAAAGCATGGTTGGTAAAACAATATGACGAGCAAATATGTCAGGACGATTTTGATAGCCAATTCGCAAAGCGTCTTTAAACCCCTTGGTAATTAAAAGAACGACGCGATCGCCTTTTCTTTCTAACAGCGCATTTGTTGCTACCGTCGTTCCCATTTTTACCACTTCTACTGCTGCTGTTGAAATGGGTTCATTGTTTGAAAGCCCTATGATATCTCGAATACCTTGAATAGCTGTATCTTGATATTGTTCGGGATTTTCTGAAAGTAATTTGTAAACTATAATCCATTGCTCTTGAGGAAGAGGAACAATTAAAAAACGTTCAGGATGTCTTGAGAGCCTATCTACGATTGCCTGATTATCAGTAACAATAATAAGGTCTGTGAATGTACCACCCCGGTCAACAAAAACTCTCAACATCACTACTATCCCCTCAATCGTCTAGCCTGTTAGGGAACTCCAAAAAATAAATTATCGAATTCCTCCCTGCAAGCAACACTTTTATCAGATTCTTTTCCCTTGCTTCCCCAGCCTGCCTCAACAGATAAATTACCTTAACTCAACCGTATTGTCTTATGGATGGGGATTCAAACCCCACAAAAACTGAAAATCGCATTAATATATTAAGTAATGTAACAATATTGCCGTCAAAACGTTTTGCCGTCTTGACAAGCAACAGAAGAGCCGATAACGTAATATACATACCCGGGTAAGGCCGCCAAAAAGTTATATGCAAACTAAGCAAAAGGTTACTTTGTATTTGTCACCAGAACTGCACAGAAGATTGAAGATTCGATCAGCAGTCGATTCTGAACCCATGTCAGAACTTGCCGAACGTGCGTTAGGTTTTTACTTGGCTAATCCAGAGTTGGTTGAGGAATTAGAAGCTTCTGCTTATGGACGAACTCATAGAGTATATTCCTGTCCAAGTTGTGAGAGTTCATTAGCGTTACGTGATGGAGAATTGGTTACCTTGGGTAATCAGCCAGGAATAATTGGTCAGGATCATCTTTCCATTGATGAAATGGATGCAGATGAAACTCATCCCAAGGAAGAGGAAGAGTTAGTCCCTTGCTAGTAAGAATTATGAGTAGTTAATTCATAATTCGAGATTCGTTACCAACGAAACGATGTCTGTACTGTACTAAGGTCTCAAGTAGGTCGATGTATGAAAGAAGAGCTCAATATCCTAATTCAAGCTCAATACCCTCTAATCTACCTTGTGACCTCCGAGGAAGAGCGGGCTGAGCAGGGAATTTCCACAATCGCCCAGTTATTAAAGCCCCAACGCCGAGTATTTGTTTGGACAGTAACTCACGGCATCGTGGAGTATGGTCAACCCCGGAATGTCACCCAACACAACACTGTTTCTCCAGAAGCAGCGATTGAGTGGATTATCCGGCATAAAGAACCCGGTATATTTATTCTTAAAGATTTACATCCTTTTATAGATGCGCCTGCAACAACAAGATCGTTACGTGATGCGATCGCTAGTTTTAAAGGCTCTCCGAAAAATATAATTTTAATGTCGCCGGTGCAGCAAGTGCCCATTGAGCTGGAAAAGGAAGTCGTAGTTCTTGACTTTCAATTACCAGATATGGCTGAACTAAATAAAGTTCTAACTCACCACTTGGATCAAAACCGTGGGCGACGCTTAACCACAGAGGCGCGAGAAAAGCTTCTAAGAGCAGCCTTAGGTCTAACTAAAGACGAAGCCGAAAAAGTATATCGTAAGGCACAGGTAACTACAGGGCGGCTGACGGAAGATGAAGTAGATATAGTTTTATCTGAGAAAAAACAGCTTATTCGGCGCAATGGTATACTAGAATACATTGAAGAGGATGAAACCATTGACGCAGTAGGCGGCTTAGAAGAACTGAAAAAGTGGCTCAAGCAACGCTCTAATGCTTTTACAGAAAAAGCGAGAGAGTATGGGTTACCTCAGCCAAAAGGGATGCTAATTTTAGGAGTTCCAGGTTGCGGTAAGTCATTGATTGCTAAAACTACTTCTCGACTGTGGGGGTTACCAATTTTACGCCTAGATATGGGTAGAGTCTACGACGGCTCAATGGTGGGTCGAAGTGAGGCAAACTTGCGTAATGCTCTAAAAACAGCAGAATCAATTTCCCCAACGATTCTGTTTATCGATGAGTTAGATAAATCTTTTGCTGGTAGTGCTGGTTCTGGTGATTCTGATGGTGGCACTTCCAGTCGGATATTCGGCTCTTTCCTAACCTGGATGCAGGAAAAGAAATCTCCAGTGTTCGTCATGGCAACTGCTAATAGAGTAGAACGCTTGCCTGGAGAATTTTTAAGAAAAGGGCGTTTTGATGAAATTTTCTTTGTGGATCTGCCCACTCCTGAAGAACGTCAAGATATTTTCAATATCCACTTGACGAAGCGTCGTGAAGACATCACTAGATTTGATTTAGAGCAACTAGCTAAAATGTCTGATGGCTTTTCTGGGGCAGAGATTGAACAAGCGATCGTTGCGGCAATGTACGAAGCTTTTGCCCAAGATCGAGAGTTCACCCAATTAGATATTATTGCTGCACTGAAGGCAACACTGCCACTGTCTCGTACCATGCAAGAACAGGTAACGGCCCTAAGAGACTGGGCCAGACAGCGAGCAAGACCCGCAGCATCCTCCGTTGCTGAATATCAGCGAATGGAGTTTTAAAAGCTTTCTCCTGTTAACCCAGGAGGAAAGGCTAGCTGAAAATGCTAGCAGTTGTGACAAAATAGCCGCCTCCACCTAAGCGCGGCTTCCCCAAAACAAACCGTTGTCGTTTTTCTCAATCTTCTCTCTGGAGGAAACCCAAATGTCTCATTTTAGCACTCTGCGCACCAAGATCACCGATGCAGAAATCCTCAAGGCTTCCCTGCGTGACCTAGGCATCAGCGTGAAGACTGAAGCTGATGTTCGTGGTTATAACGGTCAGCGCGTCCGTTCCGACATTGTTGCTGTATTGGAAGGCGAATATGACCTCGGTTGGTCTCGCAATAGCGATGGTTCTTTTGACCTAATCGCTGACCTGTGGGGCGTTGCTAAGAAGCACAACCAAACTGAGTTGATCAATTCCATCAACCAAAAGTATGCCGTTAACAAGACTTTGGCTGAAGTAAAACAGCGCGGTCTGCAAAACGCCAATGTCAAGTTGGTATTGCAATAGCAACTTCTCTGCGCGTTCCCAAAGCTGAACGGGTTAACCAAGTAAATAGCGGTTAGCCCGCTTTTTTATCAGGACTGAGATGTAAATCCCAGTCCTGATTTTTTTTAGTGCTATTTATGCACCTGTTGGTTGTGTATAACCTTGAATATTTTCCGGCTCAAACTGACGCAGCACACGAGTTGCCTGACGCGTTAGTTCTTCTGTACCCTTCACCACGATCAAATACTTGCCTGCATTGAGACGATTCCGATAAGGCAAAGCATCTCCACTACCTTCGGTTAGACCTACGCCACCTCCAACAAAGTAGGCACCTAATGCACCAGAAATGGCCCCCAAAAGCCCACCAATAATGTGATTACCAACATTACCAATTGCTGGAAAGATTTCGATACCACTTAAAATGTTGAAAGCATAACCCGCAGCAAATCCGAAGGGTACAAGCCAGTAAAATAAGCGTTTTGCTCCTTTACGAGCTTGTTGGCTAGGGTCAATTAACCCATACTCATCAGCACTTTTATAGCCACTGCCTAAAATGTCAATTTGGTTGCCAGATAAACCTTCTTTTGCCAGAGCAGAGTAAGCTGCTTCGGCCTGCATCCGGTCTGGTAAAACTGCAACAAGATAATTCATACACTGCCTCAACTTACTGATGAATGAAAATCGATTGCGGGTTGAAGAAGCAGCATAATCGCTCCTACAACTATGAACGATAAGCTGACCCAAAACAAAACTAGATTCAATCGCATTTTGATTTCTCACTCAAATTGAACTATGTGACTATTCTTGCTTCCTACCTTGCAGCAGAAAGACCGCCGAGCTGCGATTAAGTAAACTCAACAACACGGTATTTATTGCAGATTAAACAATGCAACATATCAAAACCTCTTCCCAGAGGCTCAATAGCTAATCCTTCTTTCGTTCTAGCTGGCGATTAGAGGCTAGGGACTGGGAGTTGAGAATTTCTTAAAACGTCTTTTTTCTTCATTTCACCCAAGCAATTATTGAGATGCGATGTGCATCCCCAGATAGTGTCAAGTTCGCACAAGGCAATTTTGAAAGAATTTGGATAGTTAGCTGAATGAAAAAAGGCGATTGCACACTCCATCAGCAATCGCCCCCAATTGGTATGAAAGCTCTACGTTAACCCGTCTGTTCCGCCCACTGATTACAACTCAAACTATGATTGTGACTATAAATCACGACATCATGTGTTCTTTGTTTTGCTTAAGCCCTTCTCGCACTCGTGTACCGTATTCTGCATCGCATTGCATGAGGTGTTCTAGCATACGCTCTTGAATATGTGGTTCGCACTTATTGAGTGCTGTTACAAGGTTGAGAATCAAGTCATCACGCTCATCGTCGTGAAAGCTACGATAACGCTCGCCAGCTTGCTGATAATCGTTGGTTCTGCTGATTTTCTGGCGGATGACTGGGCCTTGAACATAGGGCGTGTGGTCTTTGCCCGATTTCGGTGCTTCTTTCAGCCCGCCCAAACTGCTTGGCTCGTAGTTCACATGAGGGTTCTCGCCTGCTTCAATACCATCAACACGGTAAGTCATCTGACCATCGCGCTGATTAGTTGCAACGTGTGTTTTCGATTGATTAATTGGTAACTGAAGATAATTAGCACCCACACGGTGACGTTGAGCATCAGAGTAAGAGAACGTCCGACCTTGCAGCAATTTGTCGTCTGAAAAGTCTAACCCATCGACTAACACCCCTGTACCAAAGGCGGCTTGTTCAACCTCAGCAAAATAGTTGACAGGGTTTTTGTCGAGTACCACTCGTCCGATCGCTAACAATGGAAATTGGTCTGTAGGCCAGATTTTAGTTGGATCTAACGGATCGAAATCAAGTTCAGGGTGTTCATCATCGGACATGATTTGGACACAAAATTCCCATTCAGGATACTCGCCTTGTTCGATCGCCTCATACAGATCCTGAGTCGCATGGTTAAAGTTTTTCGCTTGGATTTCCTCAGCCTGAGCTTGAGTTAAGCACTTAACTCCTTGCTTAGGCAAAAAGAAATACTTGACAAGGTGTCCTACACCATCAGAGTTAACCATTTTATAGGTGTTGACGCCTGAGCCTTCCATATAGCGGTAACTTGCAGGAATTCCCCACGGGCTGAACAGCCACGTAATCATGTGCATAGCTTCGGGGGTGTGGCTGATGAAATCAAAGATCCGGTTGGGATCTTGACGGTTTGTTACCGGGTCTGGTTTGAAAGCGTGAACCAAATCGGGAAACTTAATGGGATCTCGGATAAAAAATACTTTCAGGTTGTTCCCGACCAAATCCCAGTTACCATCTTCAGTGTAAAACTTGATGGCAAACCCACGTGGGTCGCGGAGTGTTTCGGGTGAATGACCGCCGTGAATGACCGTTGAAAAACGAATAAATACAGGCGTAATTTTGCCTTTTTCCTGAAAAAGCTTGGCACGTGTGTATTTGCTCACAGGTTCATCGCCGATTGTGCCATAAGCTTCAAAATAGCCATGAGCGCCTGCTCCTCGTGCATGAACGACCCGCTCCGGGATGCGTTCACGATCAAAATGGGTAATTTTTTCCAGAAAGTTGTAGTTTTCAAGTACCGTGGGGCCTCTGTCACCAACAGTCCGTGTATTTTGGTTATCAGAGATTGGATGACCCTGACGGTTGGTTAAAATTCTCTCTTCGTTACCCAACTCATCCGTTCTTTGGTTGTCTGCCATATGGATTTAAATACTCAGCTTTGTTTCCCAAGGCTGGCACGCTGATAGCGTCAGAACTCTTAAGCAAGTGACTAAGGGTTCCATTACCTTTACTTTGAAAAATAATTGCTAGTATTTTTTCGAGCCTCTACCTAAAGCATTGCTTACCCAAATGTAATACTTTATAAACTTCTACCTAAAGATGGTATGCATTAGGATGTAGCAGCGATCGCTTGCAAAACTTAGATTAAGAATGCGAAATCATGCATTTAACTAATGGAGTTAACAATCTAACTTTCTCTTGTTAACCTCAGCCAATGAAAAAATTACCTTTTATCGGAGCTAGTCTGTTTGTTGTACTTGGCGCTTACGGCTTTAGCGCGTCCCACGGCGCTAATTTGAATCAAAATCACATTTCTGCATTCTTCCCTAAAAATCAAGTGCAGTCGGCTCAAAATAAATCAAAGTTTAAACCAGATCCAGATAATCCCAACTATTTGCGCGATTATGGCTTTTCTACGCCATTACCTCAAACTGGCAAGGTGACGATTCGTCGTTCTTTGCGAGAATTCAAGCGCAACCAAATGTTTAAGTCTTGTCCTGCTAATTCTAATTTGTATGCCTATGCGGAAAGTACGAATTATCAGGTAGAAATTTGTACTAAAGAAAAGACTTATAACCAACCTAAATATTACCTGAGCCGCGCGAAGAATGGCAAAAGTAGCCTTACCATTACAAGTAAGGATGAAGACGCAGCATATCAATTAATTTTTAATAATAATGGATACACTTATTCCATTTATCGAGACGGTGGGGGCCCCCAAAATGCCATTAATGCTTATCTAGAGGTGACACGTCCCGATGGTAAAACTATTGGTGAAGCGCTACTGTATCTCTACGAAAGACCCAGCAATTGATATACCTAAACAAAATTAATTATATAGCAATCCGATTTGATTTCTGAATCACTCGTAGAGGTAAGGGACTGGGGATTGGGGACTGGGGACTGGGAAGAAGGAATAAAGGTGTACTGAATTTTGTTCAAAAATCAAATATGAGTCCTATATATTCTCTAGGCTGTTACCCGTTCCCAGCAATTAAAGGAAGAATTTGACATCAGTAATGAGCAAATCAATCATTTACATGGGATGCTGGTTGATCGATTAGTGAGTAATTGCAGATGTCTGTTGTTTCTGGTGTCACTGTTACTATTCCCGCGACCACTGCGAATCTGGGGCCTGGTTTTGACTGTATCGGTGCTGCTTTAACGCTATACAACGAGTTTAAGTTCACTCGCCTAGAAGCAGGTGGATTAACAATTAATGTCACAGGTGTAGAAGCTGAACGAGTAAAAACTGATGAAAGTAATTTGGTCTATGAAGCGTTTCTCAAGTTTTATCGTCATTTAGAGCAGACACCGCCATCAGTGAAAATTGAAATCCAGTTGGGTGTGCCGTTGGCGCGGGGTTTAGGTAGTTCGGCAACGGCAATTGTTGCTGGGTTAGTTGCTGCGAATCAGCTAGCGGGTGCGCCTCTGTCTCAATTGCAGGTGATGGAATTAGCGATCGCTATGGAAGGACACCCCGATAACGTCGTACCAGCTTTATTGGGGGGATGTCGTCTTGCTGCTACCAGTGATGCAGGCTGGGAAATTTGTGATGTTCCCTGGCATAAAGATGTTGTGCCGATAGTAGGAATTCCTGATTTTGAACTATCAACAAAAGAAGCGCGACGGGTATTGCCAACCGAGGTGAGTCGTGCGGATGCGATTTTTAATACTGCCCATTTAGGATTATTGTTGCGCGGTTTGGAAACTGGCAAGGGAGAATGGTTAAGGGCCGCTTTGCAAGATAGATTGCATCAGCCTTATCGAAAAGCTTTGATTCCTGGATACGATGCTGTTAATGCTGCGGCTGTGGCTGCTGGTGCTTATGGCATGGTAATTAGTGGTGCGGGGCCGACGCTGTTGGCTTTAGCAGATGTAGGACACTCCCAAGCTGTTGAAGCCGCGATCGCCAATGCTTGGCACGAAGCCGGAATTACAGCTGTTGTGCGATCGCTTTCTGTTGATACTCAAGGTGCAAGAACCTTTCACGAAGGATAAACCGGAATTATGGAGCAAATTCAGGCAGAAATAGCGGCGCTTCGCAATCAAATTCAAGCTCTTCAGCAAGAACGTGTTGCTCTCACTACTGATAATGTGATTTCTGGAAAAGATGATTCACCTCTAAAAATAGCTGAGGCTTACCGTCGCTACGCTAGGGAAAATCCGCAATTGGCTGTGGAACTCAAAGGCATTGATGATGCGATCGCTGCCTTGGAAGTTCAGTTGCAACAAAAACAAACCGAATTCGCACGTTGGCAAATTGAATCAAAACAACTTAATCAAGAGCAGCAGCTAGAGGAAGCGAGAAAAGTTGCTCAGGTTCATGCTCAACGCATTAATCAACTAGCAGGCGAACTGGCTAAGGAAATCCGCCTATTGAAGACTTGCGCCGATCAGCTTAGTCCAATGTATTGGCAAGTTTATTACAAACCCTTCATTACCGGGTTCAAAACGATCTCGGTTCCTCATGTGCGCTCCGATGGGGATGTCTGGACAATTGTTAACCGCATCGTCTAACGACTAACTCAACGTCTTATTAACAAATATCTGACTTGAAAAAGTGCGGAGTGCTGAGTCGTAAGTTGAGAATAAGAATTCCTCTTTTTGTCCCTTTGTACCCACTTCCCAGTTCCCAATCCCCAATACCTTAACTACAAACGGTGGCATGAGCCGCCGTTTTTTGTTGACGTTGCAAAAGTTTACAATTAGAATAGTGAGCGGCAAATTTTATGAGTATTTATTCTTATCTATTTTGAAAATTTAAGATTCTAGAGAGAAATTCCGTTTACAAAAGTATGAACTCCTTAATATAATGTAATTAAAAGCAAAATACAAAAATGATTGTCAAAAGTGATGAATGCTATTGAATTTCCGTGGCTAACGGCCATAATCCTCTTGCCCCTGGTGGCGTCTCTAGCCATCCCTTTAATCCCAGACAAAGAAGGTAAAACTGTTCGCTGGTACGGTCTGGGGGTTGCGATCGCAGACTTTGCATTAATGATTTGTGCCTTTTGGTATAACTACGACTTCCACAGTTCCACATTCCAACTTGTAGAAAACTATCCTTGGGTTCCGCAGTTAGGTTTGAACTGGTCTATAGCGGTTGATGGTCTGTCGATGCCGCTAGTCTTACTAACAGGCTTAATAAACACTCTCGCAATATTCGCGGCTTGGAAGGTTACCAACAAGCCGCGTTTATTTTATGGACTAATGCTGGCAATGTATAGCGCCCAGCTTGGCGTGTTTGTTGCCCAAGACTTACTGTTATTCTTCCTGATGTGGGAAATCGAGTTAGTACCTGTGTACTTGTTGATTTCGATTTGGGGAGGGCAAAACCGTCGTTATGCAGCTACCAAGTTTATTATCTACACCGCTGCTGCATCAATATTTATATTGGTAGCGGGTTTTGCAATGGCATTCTCTGGAGATACCGTCAGCTTCGACATGGCAACTCTGGGAATGAAGCAATATCCCAAAGCCTTTGAACTTTTAGTTTACGCAGGTTTCTTAATTGCCTTCGGGGTCAAGTTGCCAATTTTCCCTCTACATACATGGCTACCTGATGCCCACGGTGAAGCATCAGCACCTGGTTCGATGATATTGGCAGGTGTGTTGCTGAAGATGGGCGGTTATGCACTAATTCGCTTCAATATTGAAATGTTGCCTAATGCCCATGTTACCTTTGCGCCAGTGCTGGCTATCTTGGGTGTAGTAAATATTGTTTACGGTGCTTGTTGCGCCTTTGCTCAAACAAACCTCAAGCGTCGGTTGGCTTACTCTTCAATTGCCCACATGGGGTTTGTATTGATTGGGATTGCTTCATACACAGAAATCGGCATCAGCGGTGCTGTGCTACAGATGGTTTCCCACGGTTTAATTGCTGCTAGCTTATTCTTCTTATCTGGTGTAACTTACGAACGCACCCACACCTTGATGATGGACAAAATGGGCGGTATAGGGAAAGTAATGCCCAAAACCTTTGCTTTATTTACAGCTGGTTCAATGGCTTCTCTCGCCTTACCTGGGATGAGTGGATTTGTTGGTGAATTGATGGTGTTTCTAGGTATCGCCAGCAGTGATGTTTACAGTTCCAGCTTCAAGGTTGTAGTTGTGCTATTGTCAGCAGTGGGCGTAATTTTGACTCCAATTTACTTACTGTCGATGCTGCGTCAAGTCTTCTACGGCAAGCAAAGCGAAGAATTACATCTAGATGCTGTAGTACTTGATGTCAAACCCCGTGAATTGTTTATTACTTCCTGTTTGATAGTTCCTATCATCGGTATTGGCTTCTATCCCAAGTTGGTAACACAGACTTATGATGTGAAGGCAGTGGAATTAGCAGCCCATGCTCGCCAAGTTCTACCAGTTGTTGCTCACCAGCAACCATCAAGCCTGTACTCACGTCTTTTTCAAGCACCAACATTGGCTGCTTCTCAAGTTGAAAGTTTAGTTAATATTGCTGAGTAAATATATTTTTCAAGAAGGGTGCTGCAAGTAAATTCTAATATGAGGGGAATATAGGGGTGGTTACATAACCACCCCTAAAATTTTGGGCATTGTAGTCATGCTCTTAAATACTCATCTCTATTTTTAACTGCGATCGCAGCTGCTCTCAACGATGAATGCGAACACTCAACTGTCTCGGAACGAGAATCACCCTGCCAAAATCCCCGTAACGTAGCTTTAGAGGTATGAGCATCCTGTTCTAATAACAAGATTTTGACAGATTTTTATAAATTAAATTCTGAGTTTGATTGCTATTTTTATCGCCGCTTCAATCCTATTTAAGTAGATTTATTATATTTTTGTGCCCGTTGCATTTCATCCTCGCTTAAAGATATTCCAGAGGTATTCATAGCAGTAAAAATATTAACTATATCCTGGTCTTTTACTTCTGCAATTACTTGAATAGGTATTTGATAATCTTTAAATTTATTAAAGATTGAATACAATTCTTCTAACAGAAACTCATCATTATTCTTGGCAATGTTAGCCTGTTGTTCCATAAAATTTTCAGTTTTAAAAAGTGATGACATATTCAAGAATTTAATTGTATTTTCAGCCTCTTGTGGGAACATAAATTTTTTATTCTCTAAATCATATAAAAGAGTGAAAGAGCTATTTTTTCCCAAAAACACATTATAAAGAGATGCAAGCCTTTGAGAACCATCTATTATCCAAAGTCTTTTTGAACTGACTAATTTATCAGAGTTAAGTTTTGGAAAAAAAGTTAATTCACTAGACGCACTCTCGAAATGTTCTGTATCATGCTCGACTGCAATTAAGATTCCTATTGGATAACCATTATTTATGCTTTCAAAAAGTTCTTTAACTGCTTGTCTATCCCATACATACCCACGCTGAAAAGCAGGAACAGCAAGAGTACCATTTTCCATCATGTGAAAAATGGTATTTAGAGTGTGGGAGATAATATAATTTTTAGCCATTACTATTTTCCTCTACATCATCAGCTAAACAATCTCCTAAAACTTTGTCTCTAGATTCTAAAATAATTGATTCTAAGAGATGTAGAGTATGACTTAAATAGCTCACTTTAAAACGACTAGATGAAAAATTCCATTTCCATTTACTTGTATCTTGTTCTATGGAAATACGTTTTTTTTCATAAAATTTATGTGTTAATTCTTTTAGAACTTCTTGTAGTTGAGTTGTTATTTGTATCTCGGTTTCAATATAAATATCTTCTACATTCCAATTTATATCAAAAATTTTGGCAGGTAAGGAAACATAAACATGATAGGCATAGTATCCATCTTCACGTTCTTGGCTATATTTTCTAACACTTAATTTATTGATTTTGCCATATTCAATAATTTTTTTAGCCACGAAATCTGGCCCATCTATAAATCTACAAACTAGATTGCCACGAATAATATCATTGAACTGAGTAAACATACTTTGGTGGTTTACCCAGCCTTTTTTAGGCGGCTCAGGAAAATTTTGATTCCATAATATATTAATTCTGTATGTTTTTTCAATAGCTGATAAATACGGTTTTGTAATCATTCTTAGCTCATGACTATTCATAAAAAGCTCTGAATAAGTTTTTTGATTATATTCTTTTTGCCAGTTTGAAGCATGAGTAGAGAAGAAAACAAAAAAGTCATGCTGCATTATGGCATTTTGGATATTACTTGTATTAGTTTCATAAAGTCTCTCAATTCTTGGATCATTAAAATCGCTTAATAGCGAATGCTTTGCCCATTCTATATATTCTTCTAAACTGATCGGTTTGTGCATTACACCTCCTATTTATCACTTCAACCTAATATTTATATAGCTAAACTTAGCGTTAGCACAGACCGTCTTTCACATTTTAACTAAAACTAGAATTATATTCGGCTCTGTGTCAATAGACTAGCAATTTAAATATAAATTTAACCAAAAAGTTTTTTAAGAAAACTGAATCAATCATTTAGGACTACGGTGAACACAAAACTGAGCACTTCTATCAGATAAATACACCTACGCTAGAGACAGAAAACAATAGTGTAAGGTTACAGCCTTTGAGTTGCAAGTCAGCAAAGGAAGGGTGAGACAGGTGGTGCTTGATGAGCAATTGTCTGCGTTGAAGGAAGAAACAGTGATTGAGACAATCAGGCGATCGCTTTATCCGATATGTTTACGGACAAATTGAATTACTTCTGTTAGT
The DNA here is from genome assembly GCA_019359325.1 of Mojavia pulchra JT2-VF2. Classification (GTDB taxonomy): domain Bacteria; phylum Cyanobacteriota; class Cyanobacteriia; order Cyanobacteriales; family Nostocaceae; genus Mojavia; species Mojavia pulchra. The sequence goes on from JAHHHN010000004.1 coordinate 223,363, forward strand.
CCTTGTTGAGTTTTTAAGTTAGTGAAAATAAAGGGTTTATTGCTACGCATTTTTTTTGCATCTCGATCCATGACATTTAAATCTGCACCGACATAGGGTGCAAGGTCGATTTTATTAATCACTAATAAATCAGATTTAGTAATACCAGGGCCACCTTTACGAGGGATTTTATCACCAGCCGCCACATCGATGACATAAATTGTTAAATCGACTAATTCAGGACTGAATGTAGCTGCTAAATTGTCGCCACCACTTTCTAAAAAGACTAAATCTAAGTTGGAAAAGCGCTGTTCTAACTGTTCAATTGCAGCCAAATTCATCGAAGCATCTTCGCGGATCGCAGTATGGGGACAACCACCAGTCTCTACACCTAAAATGCGATCGCTTGCCAAAGCCTGAGAACGCACTAAAAATTGTGCATCCTCCTGTGTATAAATATCATTCGTCACCACCGCAATTTGATACTGCTCACGCAAAGCTTTACACAAAGCATCTACCAACGCAGTCTTCCCCGAACCAACCGGGCCAGCAACCCCTACTCTAAATGTACTCATAGTAATCCCTTTGATGTCTCCTCTGCCCCTTTGCCCCCATGCTGCCGCTTAACTCCGAAACAATCTGGTATACTGCGTCTCATGCTGCATACTGGCTAACGACAAACCCCAACTACAACAGCCGAGTTCATCATCCTCCAAAGCCAAAATTTCTACCGCCGCAGCACTGAACAATTCTTGTAACTCTAGTAATAACTGCTGCCCTGCTGTTTGTCCTAACGGAATGAGTTTTACCCCAGCAGTAATCAAATTACTTGCCCAACTATGCAGATATCCTAGTAAGGCAGCTTGAATATTTATTTGCCAATGAGCAGCAGCAATACCATAAGCGATCGCATAATTGCAAGGATTACCAACAGCATTGATAAGAGGTAATATCTGTGGCTTTAGTTTACCAAGTAATTGAATTAGCGATCGCCCCATTTGCCAGCTAGAGGTGCGTAACTCTTCTGTTTCCCTAGCCGCAGATAACCACAGATTCCAATGACATAGAGCTTCTAAATCCCCAATTTTTGCAAATTCATAAGCTCGTAGCATTACCGCCGCCTCTATCCGAATTGCTCCGTAACGTAGCTGGGACTCTAACCAATCTTTGAGGTTTTGTTGATTAGCGATCGCACCTTGTTCAACCAAAGTTTCTAAACCCTCAGAATAACTATATGCTCCTACAGGTAATGCTGGGCTAGTCAACTGCAAAATAGACAAAAATTGGCTATCAGTGAGCGTGATGTCCATAGGCTCCCACTTCTGGCTGAAATGGTAAAATTTCTTCTTTAATTTCTAGCCCCAGTTGTTCCAACATTGTGCGTAAAACTGAGTCAGTCGATAAGCGTAAATAGTTTATTGTAATTTCTACAGGTACATGACGATTGCCTAAATGATAAGCCGCCCGCATTAATAACAGTGGTGTTTGAGCAAAAACAGTTAATACTGGTTCTGGTTTGGCAGTAATTCTGATTAAATTGCTGTGGGCTTCATCTTGCAAAATATCACCATCTTGCAGTACGGTTCCTCTGGGTAAACGCAAAAATACAACTCTGCCATCAGTTATTTCAAAGCGATGACGGCTACGAGTGCGTTCTTCTGCTGTGAGAGGTAGAGTTAAGGTAACTACGGCATCAGGATCGGGGGGTTTATATTGGGTAAACGTTAGCATAATTGATGAAATTAAACTGGCAAATTTGTATCTGGGTGAATTTTAAGCTGTTCCTGAGTAGAGTGCCAAAAATAAGGTGAAAACGAACCGCAGAGGACGCAAAGGACGCAGAGGAAGAGAGGAAAAGAAGATTTTAAGTTTTTCCAGTGAGGGCAAAATCATATAAATGATGTGCCATTTGTAATTTAGAACAAGGTGCAATTTCTATTTGTCTTCCTTGTTGATCTAAAAATATGGCTTGATTATTGTCGCTACCAAAACCACTATCCGCTTGATCAATGGGATTAGCAACAATAGCATCTAGTTTTTTACTGCGTAACTTTTCTAATGCAGGGGTAACAATATCACCAGTTTGGGCAGCAAATCCAATTAAACGCTGATGTGGCTGTTTGAGTTGTGCTAATTCACTGACAATATCTGGTACGGGTTCTAGGGGTAAAGATTGGGGAAGCGATCGCTTGGGTAGTTTCTCTGTACTGTAATCTCTTGGCTTGACATCCGCTACTGCTGCGGACATGACAATCATATCTGCATTGGGTAAATACTCCCTCATAACGTGCTGCATTTCCTCGGCATTAATTACAGGAATTGCTTGCACGCCTAAAGGTACATCCCAACTAGCTGGCCCATGTACTAATGTAACAATTGCGCCTCGATGCAGTGCCGCTTGTGCTAAAGCCAAGCCCATTTTACCTGTGGAGGGATTGCCGATAAACCGAACTGGGTCAAGATACTCTCGCGTTCCCCCAGCACTAATCAATACTCGTTTACCTGCTAAATCTCGCTTACCGCCTGTGTGTAATAACGATTGAATATAAGTCAAAATCTCTGGAGGTTCTGCCATCCTACCAGCACCGACGCGATCGCACGCCAACAATCCAGATGCCGTACCCATGCCATGATATCGGCTATCTGTTAATAATTGTCGCCAATTTCGCTGCACTGTCAGTTGTTCCCACATATCTGTATTCATTGCTGGTGCTAACAGCACAGGACAGGTAGAAGCCAGTACAGTATTTGTTAATAAATTGTCAGCCATGCCATGAGCTAACTTTGCTAATGTATTAGCAGTTAAAGGCGCAATTACTAATAAATCTGCCCATTCACCCAATTCAATGTGCAATGGACGAGAGTGAGTTGGCTGCCAAAATAGCTCATCTGTATAAGCGGGATGACGGGAAAGAGTTGCTAAAGTTAAAGGTGTAATAAATTCTTGCGCTGAACGGGTGAGAATTACGCGTACTTCTACCCCTGTTTTAAAGAGCGTCGATACCAACTCACAGACTTTATAGGCGGCGATACCGCCGCCTACGCAAATTAAAACTTTTTGTAATTTAGGATTAGATTTAGGATTAGGCATTGGGGATGATATTCATGATGAGAGATCAAGGATAAAGTAATTTCATACTTCATCCTTCATCCTTCATACTTGAGACTTCACACTATGCTTCATCGTAAGGTTCTAAGTCCAAGAGATAGATGTAGGGTTCAACTAACTCTGGACGCTGAAACGCGATCGCTCGCAGTAGATGCCAATCATTCAAACCCTCAAAAGCATTGCTGTAATTATCCAGTTCTAGACGTGTAGCTAATTCCTCTACCTCTGCCGCAGTCATGGCAGCAATCTCTTTTCTGGAAATGCCTAGAGTTTTCATAATGCTTGCCCCTCCATTATGCAGCATCCGCACTCAGCATGGATTGAGTTGCGCTTTTCGCAGCCACCCAATCTATATTACTCATTAGATGGCGTGGATTTTGTAAAAAAATTCCGGATTTATACCAGAATTTGTAAAAAAATTACAACTCAGCCTAACCAATTGCATTCACCACAAAATTCCGTAGCAGGTCTAACATTTGTGGCTGAATTTCATGGCCCATATCAAATTCATGATACTGGACTGGAACTCCTATAGATTGTAGGGTGTCTCGTGCCTTCACAGCAGCTGACAGTGGCACAACTTCATCTTGTCTACCATGAGTAATTAAAGTTGGGGGAAAATCACTTTTAGTTGTCTTTCCTACCTGAGGATGCAAATAACCACTCATCGCAACTAAACCTGCTAAAGGCAAATTGATTCCTACATCTAAAGTCATGGCTGCGCCTTGAGAAAATCCACTCAAAATGGTTCGTGAGAAAGGCACGCCTGTTATACTTTCTAAAGATTGCAACCAATCTATGAGTAGTTGCCGACTTTCTGGTAAACCCTGATACATATTTTCTGTTCTCAGGTCATACCATGCCCTACCAACAGAAGAATGGGGATAGGGATAAGGGCCATTGGGAAATATAAAGTAATAATTTGGCAAGTTAAAAAAGGGTACTAAAGGTACGATATCCTCGGCATTAGCACCCCAACCGTGTAAAGTAACGATTAAGCCTGAAGGTGCTTGCCCGGTTTTCGGGGGAACTGAAATGAATTCCAAAGTTTTAGTCATTAGTTAGTGGTCAGTAGTAAGAAATAACTGGCAAAGGACAATCCTAATCCAAAGTCGGCAACGACAATACGAGAAATTTCACATTTCTCTATTCTTCCTGGTGTTCTTGGTCGCTTGTAAAATAATCTTCTCCCTTAAATTGTTTATACCAAAGGAATTTGGGAATTATGGCGCGTCTGGCTTTGCTGAGTGTATCTAATAAAACTGGTTTAATTGACCTTGCCCGTAGCTTGGTTGAAGAATTTGACTTTGATATAATTAGCAGTGGGGGAACAGCTAAAACTCTTAAAGATGCAGGGATACCAGTTACAAAAGTCTCTGATTATACAGGTTCACCGGAAATTTTAGGCGGTCGAGTCAAAACCCTACATCCTAGAATTCATGGCGGAATTTTGGTACGGCGCGATGTTGCTCAAGATGTTACAGATTTAGAAAATAACCAAATTCGTCCGATTGATTTGGTGGTAGTCAATCTTTATCCTTTTGAAGAAACTATTGCTAAAGGGGGCGTTACATTACCCGAAGCAATTGAACAAATTGATATCGGTGGCCCTGCTATGCTGAGGGCAGCATCAAAAAACTTTGCTCATCTTACAGTATTGAGCGATCCAGGGCAGTATGATGAGTATTTACAAGAATTACGCCAAAATCACGGTGAAGCATCTTTAGAATTTCGCCAAAAATCTGCCTTAAAAGGCTTTTTACATACTGCTAGTTACGATCAGGCGATCGCATCTTATCTTGCTGGAGCGCAGCATGGTGAGTCTTTACCAGAGCAATACATCCTATCTGGGGAACAATTGCAATCTTTGCGTTATGGCGAAAATCCCCATCAAACCGCTGCTTGGTATCAAACTGGTACTACCTCAACAGGATGGGCTGGTGCTACTAAATTACAAGGTAAGGAACTAAGTTACAACAATTTAGTTGATTTAGAAGCAGCACGTAGAATTATTGCGGAATTTACTGATACCCCCGCAGCCGCAATTCTCAAACATACTAATCCCTGTGGTGTGGCTTTAGGCAATACTCTCAAAGAAGCTTACGACAAAGCTTTCAACGCTGATGCTATTTCTGCCTTTGGTGGTATTGTCGCCCTTAACCGTCCGATTGATAGTGCTACAGCTAGTGAGTTAACTAAAACATTTTTAGAATGTGTCGTAGCACCTGGTTGTGAAGCGGATGCGGAAGCAATTTTAGCTGCCAAATCTAAAGTTCGAGTTTTGATCCTACCAGATTTGAGCAGTGGCCCCAAGGAAACAGTTAAAGCGATCGCTGGTGGTTTTCTTGTCCAAGCCGCTGATGATATCATCGCTAACACCGATAAATGGCAAGTCGTCACCGAACGCCAACCCACGAAGAGCGAATTAGAAGAATTGCTATTTGCCTGGAAAGTTTGCAAGCACGTCAAATCAAATGCAATTGTTGTCAGCGGCGATCGCACCACTCTCGGTGTGGGTGCTGGTCAAATGAACCGTGTTGGCTCAGTTAAAATTGCTTTAGAACAAGCTGGAGACAAAGCCAAAGGTGCAATTCTAGCCAGCGATGGATTTTTTCCTTTTGATGATTCGGTAATAACTGCCGCAAATGCGGGAATTACTGCCATTGTTCAACCAGGGGGAAGCTTGCGCGATCAAGATTCCATCAAAGCTGCTAATCAATTAGGTTTAGTGATGGTATTAACAGGTGTGCGTCACTTTTTACACTAATTTTTTGGCAGCATATAGTTCACTTAATAAAGTGTCACACACTATACTTGTACTTTCTAAAAACAAGTGATATGCTTTAGTCGTGTGTGAGGAGCAAGTTAAAAATAAAAAACGCCTGGGGTGGAAACACGGCAACACTCCTGGGCGTTTTTTAATTTCTTAACAGAAATCGTATCAACTAGCAAATTAACAAAACCATTACCCATGCAAACTCTACCTTTTCAAGGAGTTTGGGAAATTGGCACAAGCTTAAACAAGAAATTGACCGCGTTTTTCATCTATTTGAACCACAATCTTTTGTAAGGGCGGGCAGATGTCCGCCTCTAAGTATGGTTTATGTATCCGAAAATTACTGTAAGTTTTATACTTTGTAAATTCTTAAAATATTATTTAAATTACTTGCGTTTTCTAAAAGCGAGTGGTATATTCTATTTGTGTGTGAGGAGCAAGTTAAAAACAAAAAACGCCTGGGGTGGAAACACGGCAACACTCCTGGGCGTTTTTTGTTGAATATAGGGAAATTAGGCTAACTCTTCACAAATGTCCACTCCAGCACCTTGATAGGAGCTTTTTGGAGTGCCTGAGTTAGTTCAGCACTGCTTTTAAATTTGACTTGAGACAAGTCACACGCGTCAACGTTGACCGTAAACTTATCATCCTCAAAAGGCCAGGGTTCGACAGTAATTAAGCCATCACTGCGTTGCATAATGTCATAACGTTGCCCATCAGGCCCTTTGCTGATTTCTAAAAATCGCTCATCAGCAGGCAGTTCTTGTTGGCAAAGGATGAGAGACAAGCGATCGCACCATTGCATAAATGCATAAGCAGCATCTACATCTTCCTTGCTAATACCCAATTCCTTGCGCCAACGTTCCTGATTTTCCAGTTGCTCATCAAGAAATTTATCCATTTCTGAAGACTGGCCGCGTTTGCACTCATTCAAACGACTGATATGTTTGGAAATTAACAGAGATACCCACCGCCCCCGATAGCGGGCATTTTTTGCTAGATTAGCCAGTTTCTCGACAGAAGTTTCTTGGCTCAGGGTGAAATCCATTGGCGCACCCCCCTCAGTCAGATTGTCCTCTTCCCACTCTTTCTCTAAATCATCATGGTGGGAAATTGCGGCTAGCGTTTCGTATAAACGTTCCGGGGCATTTTTGCGCCGCCACTGTCCTGCTAGTTGAGCTGCTAACAAAGCATGTGTACGGTGATAAATTACTTCCCAACCATTTTGTGTGGCATTGACAATCACCAGTTAATCTCCATAGTCTAAATTGTGAGTTTCAGAGGAGTTTTAGCCTCAAAAATGAGCCAGGGAATTAACTTCTAACTGGCTCATATAAATCTGCTAATAAAGTTAATTAAGAGTTCTTTTCTAGCAGTGGGTTGGCAATGTATTTAAATGTTGGCTCAGAATTCCAAGGGCCACGCTCATCGTGACCGTTACCATCGCTAGATAGGTTGTAGTAAAGAGCAACAGTTTCGTCAGGCTGAATATTACCAAACATTGGATCAGTCAGCTTACCTAACGAATCCAGAGCTTTCATAAACATCTGAGTATGAGAAATTTCTCTGGTTAAAAGATGAACCAAAGTCTTTTTAGTTCCTTCATCAGTTGCTAGCTTAATTAACTCTTCGTAAGTCTGACGCGCTCCAGCTTCAGCCGCAATGTTAGCTCTCAAATCACGTACTACATCTCCACCTTCATTCAAGTAGCTTGCAGTCCAAGCATTACCTTGACTATCTAGAAAGTGAGGCCCCATACCGCGTACAGCAAACAAAGTGCTTTTATAAGCTTCTGTTTGATCGACATTTTTTGTATGAGCTTCGATGAGTTTGCCCACCATTTCTAGATGGCTAAATTCCTCGATCGCAATGTCTTGGAGCATATCTCGAATGCCAGCATTCTCGACATGAAAAGATTGTACCCAATATTGTAGTGCTGCCGACAGTTCTCCTGTAGCTCCACCAAACTGCTCTAGGAGCAACTGAGCATACCGAGGGTTAGCTTCAGCAACATCGACTACATGAATTGGTTCTTTTTTATGATAAAACATACCCTTGTGCTTCCAGAAATAATGATGTGACAAATGAATGAATTGTTTCGGTAATTCTCAGAAGTTTTCACTAGCTGCAACGAAAACTTGCCAATCGCAAGAATTACCAATTATTCTGATTTATTTTTTAGTCGCCTATTTCAACTACACACTCCTGCTTCTGCTCAGAAGTCCCCATAGGTATATAGCAACAAGCGCACCAATTACAGCAATAAATAAACCAGGAATACTTAAACCAGCAGCAGTAAGTTGCAAGGTTCCAGTTTGGAATAATGTAAACAAACTTCCACCAACGAATGCACCGACAATACCTAGAATAATTGTTGAAAGAATGCCACCGCCTTGAGAACCCGGATAAATAGCTTTAGCGATCGCACCAGCAATGAGACCTAATACTACCCAAGCAATAATGTTCATATCGTTTCCTCAGAAATCAAAAATTTGCTTTGATTTGGTTTCAATTTATCAAAAATATACATATAATTATTTCTATCAAATGAGATAAATTGTAGCTCCAAAAGGTAGATACAGTGTTTAAAGAGTTGATATTAGTATTCAGATATCTGAAATAATTTATGTCTAATAAAACTTATAAATACAAAAATATAAGCAAATTTAGTACAAAATAATTAGTAAATTTAGCACATTAAATGAGATTTAATTATTCATTCCTGCTAGAGATATATAATCAAGTATAAACATATTGAATTTAGTCCTATCTTTAGTAATAATCCTAAATCAGCCTTATTGGTGATGTGTTTATAAAAACATTGCTCTGATAAATAGCTATAGAAACTTATTATTAATAAGCATTTAACACTACACAGCTATTAACTTGTATAATGTTAAACGCTTAAGTTTGACTGACTAGCACTTTATTTTAGGTAAGATTTACAGGACACCGAACTCAAATTGCGCGAGAGAATTGTTTTTCTTGAGTTCTTATATGAGTATCAAAAATAACGGCAATATTTCTTACCAGTAATCTGCCAATGTCTGTAATTTTGATGTGGTTTGTTGATAAACTGACAAGTCCATCAGCTTCTAGAGGTTTTAACATTTCTAGTTCATGAGAGAAATAGTCATCAAAGCTGATGTGATATTTGGCTTCAATCTCTTGTTTATGCAGTTGAAAGTGAGACATAATGCACATAATCACTTCCCGCCTGATAATATCATTTTGAGTTAGTTTGATGCCTTTAGTAATCGGCAAAATACCTAATGTAACTGCCTGATAGTAATCTTTTAATTGCTTATGGTTTTGGGCATAAGCATCTTCTAACATACTAATGGATGTTGACCCAAAACCGAAGAGTTCTGTTTCCGCATGGGTAGTGTAGCCTTGGAAGTTACGCTTTAGAGTGCCATTAAGTTGAGCGATCGCCAGTTCATCATTAGATTTGGCAAAGTGATCCATACCAATAAATAGATATTGGTTATTTGTCAACTCCTCAATCGTCATTTTGAGAATTTCTAACTTTTCCTGTGGAGCAGGTAAAGCATCCTGAGGAATATTTTTTTGTGCAGGTTTGAGCCAAGGTACATAAGCAAAGTTAAATACAACAATCCGGTCGGGATTTAATTCAATAGTCTTTTGTACCGTCTCCCGAAAAGTCTGGCGTGTTTGATAAGGTAGACCATAAATGAGGTCTACATTCACACTTTCAAATTGGGCTTCTTTGATCCAACTCATGACATCAAACAGCATTTCTTCCGGTTGGACACGATTGACAGCAACTTGAACTTGGCGGTTAAAATCTTGAATACCAAAACTAATGCGATTAAATCCAAGCTTTCTCAGAAATAAAATGTAATTTCTATCTACATATCGAGGATTTATCTCAATTGAGATTTCTGCTTGTGGATCAATAGTGAAGCGTTTAGTAATGTTGTTCCATAATAATTCTACTTGGTCACGCTCTAAATAGTTAGGTGTACCACCCCCCCAATGAATTTGCAGAACTGGGCGATCTGTATCGATGAAAGCTGCGGTATGTTCAATCTCTTTAACCAAATGTTCCAAGTAAGGTTTGGCAATATTCTTGTTGTTAGAAATTACCGTGTTACAGCCGCAGAAGTAGCAAGCGCTTTGGCAAAAAGGAATGTGAAAATACAAAGATAGAGGAGTTTTTCGTTGATTTGAGGCAGCGATCGCAGCTTGAAAATCAGTTGCGGTAAATGCTTCGCTTAACTCAGTCGCAGGTGGATAACTGGTGTATCTCGGTGCAGGCGCATCATATTTTTGGATCATATCCAAATCAAATTTGACCCCAGGTAATAAATAAACCATCAAAATCTCCGAGTAATTTCTAGCGATTGGTTGAATAGATAGAGATAGTAGAAGCGGCAATTTGTTCGGTTTAACACCTAACAAATTGCCAATATAAGTGATGATGTTTTTGTCTCAAACTCAACAGCTTGATTTGAAGAAAATTACTGAGCTTTAGCCACTTCAGTACTACCGGAGTTTGGAGAGCGAGTCAGGCTATTAAACAGAACTTGACCGATCGCTTTGATTAAACTTTCTTCTAGCTCTTGCACCATTTGCATATTCAAATAAAAGGCATTGTTAGCTTCGGCTACAATTTTGTCGGCAGTTGTATCATCGATAGCTAGTGCATCTAATGCCTGACGGTATTTGTCTTTAAATGCTTTTTTATCAGGAATTTGTTCAAAATTATAAAAGTTCGTGCCTTCGTAACCAGAAAATTTCAAGGCTGACTGGGCAATTTTTTGCAACATCTGACCACCGGAGAGGTCACCCATGTAACGGGTATAAGCGTGACCTAGTAGCAAGGCAGGTTCTGTAGCTGCAAGTTCCTGAATATGGGCGATGTAGGTTTGGGCGGTGGTTGAGGGTGTAATTTGCGCTTTCCATTCCTTCCCATAGTAAAACACCATATCTTTCTCTAAAGAAGCTTGGCGATTCAGCTCTGGGAAGTAGACAGCACCAATCACAGGATGATTTACATGAGTTGCTATAGCTGCTTCGAGTTCACTGTAGACAAAATATAAGTTACCTAAAAATTTGGCGAAGCAGTCTTTATCTACAACTCCTTTCAAAAAACATTTCATAAAGCCTACATTTTCCGCTGCTGTGTGAGCTTGTTGAGTTCCAGAGCGGAGTTTGACGGCCAGATTACTACTCATTTTTGCTTCCTTCATATTCAAGCGTCAGGTTTCTAGACAGCCACCGACTCAGGATGCCTGCTAGTTGACAGTCAAGATTGTTATTCTGGAGTTAGAGTGGGTCTGCATCAGGCAATCCAGCAAATACCACTCAGGACTTACGCATATTATCTGTAGAGACTGGGTGTGCAACTTCAGGAGCCAGGGGCTAGGGAAGAGAGGCTAGGGAAGTCCGAAAAGAATTATTGACTCAGCCCGATACCCTTGATACGTCCTTCCTGATCTGTGACCTGTCCTTGTTATTTCTCCCAAAATCATTTAACTATTTATATTTGTATAACTATAAAGTTATTAACATTTATTTATCTTTTTCTGTGTGTGGAGGCACAAAGCGTTTAGGGACATTCGTTTGCAGAATTTAATTATTATATAGCTATTTAAAGATTAAAAAATAAAAGGACTCTCATGGTGAAGTCAGTTGAAAACCCAGAGCCTCAGATACTGAAGCCAAGTGTTAAAGCACCTGTGCAGGAAACATTTTTAGAAGCGATCGCCCCAAGTTTCTCAAGTTCTGCCAAAAATTACCAGTCATCATCGCCATCATCTGGTATATGTTACGGATTTACCTTGTCAAACCTATTAATGCGGAGTTATCTAGAGAAACAATTCGATAATTTTCTTTGCGCCTTTGCGTGAGGTAAATATTATGAATAAACGAACCGCAAAGGACGCAAAGGACACGAAGTAAGATAAGCTTATCCAACAGTCTGAGCCATTACCTTATCTACAAAGCTTTGAGTACCTTGCATATACTCTTCCAAGGTAAACGAATCTACTTGAATCGCATCATTACGAGCGAACTCCGCTTCACAGATAAGCTCAACATCTTTTTCGCTAATCACCCCGGCTTTGAGGGCTGCTGAAATTAGTACGTCAGGTTTTTGCTGTGGTAGTTTCCCTGCATGGCTAGCATTTTTGATAGTTTTAAGTAGTGGTTCAGCTTTAGATAACAACATGAAAGCTTTTTCCAAGCGTCCCAATGCTTCATCGCTCGTGCTAGGAATATGAATACCTGCGGTGAGGCGATCGCGTATTTGTCCGGGAGTTTGTAACTCATGGGCAACTTTGCTACCAAGTTTATCAGTAGGTAGGGAACCAATTGGATTTAATCGCCACCACCAGCTTATAGGCCCAGCGAATAATGTCCCTAGAACTGGCACAGATAAATTTTGGAAAATACCCTCAAAAGCTTCCTGCATCTGAGCAAAAGCATATTGCATTGCCCAGTGAACAAAAGGTAAGTCTTCAGGTTTTCGCCCTTCGGCTTCAAAGCGTCGCAAGGTTGCAGTTGCTAAGTACATCCAAGTGAGAATATCGGCAAACCTTCCTGTCAGTTTCTCTCGTCGCTTCAAAGTCCCACCGAAGGAGAACATGGCAATATCAGTCAGTAAAGCGAAGGTAGCAGAAGCCCACTCCAGTTTGCGGTAGTATTTGGCTGTTGCACCTGGGACTGGAGATGAAGCCACATATCCACGGGTAATATTCAGAATTTTGGCTCGGAACGTATTACGCACCGTCAACCCTAAATGGTGCCAAAAAGCTTGATCAAAAGCAGCGACATCAGATTGATGCAGGGCTGTAATTTCCGCATAAACATAAGGATGACAGCGAATCGCTCCTTGTCCAAATATCATTAAGGTGCGGGTGAGAATATTTGCACCTTCGACCGTAATAGAAATTGGAGTGGCTGTATAAATATTTGCTAATAAATTTCTGGGGCCGCGACAAATTCCCGCACCGCCCATAATGTCCATGCCGTCGTTAATAATTTTGCGGGAGAGTTCTGTCAAACTATACTTGGCGATCGCAGAAATTACCGCAGGTTGTTCTCCTTGATCTACTGCACCGCAGGTATAAGTTCGCGCGGCTTCCATCAGGTAGGTAAGACCAGCAATTCTTGCTAGAGGTTCTTCTACACCTTCAAAGCGACCAATCGACAAACCAAACTGCTGCCTCACTACAGCATGAGCGCTTGTAACTCTCGCTACTAACTTTGCCACTCCGGTACAGCTAGCCGGGAAGCTAATTCCACGGCCTGCGGCTAGACTTTGCATCAGCATTTTCCAACCATTACCAGCCTGTTCCACACCGCCAATAATTTGGTCAACGGAAATAATAACGTTATGTCCTTCCGTGGGGGAATTGTAGAAAGGCACGCCCATAGGGTCATGTCGTCTCCCCATGCTCACGCCGGGTGTATTGGTAGGAATTAAAACGCAAGTAATGCCAAGTTCTTTACCTTTACCTAAGTAGTTTTCTGGGTCGCGCAGTTTGAACGCCAAGCCTAACAAAGTTGCGATCGCAGCTAAAGTAATATATCGCTTCTTCCAATTCAACCGCAGATAAAGCTTGCCATCATCGCCTCTAAACACTGTTCCTTCAGACTTGATACTGGCTGCATCTGACCCCGCAGTTGGTTCTGTCAGCGCAAAACAAGGAATTTCTTCACCTCGTGCGAGGCGCGGTAAGTAATAATTTTTCTGTTCTTGTGTACCGTAGCGTAGTAATAATTTTGCTGGGCCTAGTGAATTTGTTACGCCAACAGTAGCAACGTGGGTAAAAGAACGCGATGCCAACTTAGTCATCACATTGCTGTAGGCGAAGTTAGAAAATCCCAAGCCACCATACTCTTGAGGAATCATCATCCCCAAAAAGCGCTCTTGTTTTAAATAATCCCAAACTTCTGGTGGTAAATCTTTGCGGCGATAAATTTCCCAATCACTCACCATCCGACAAACTTGTTCCACTGGCCCATCTAAAAATGCTTGCAGTTCTGGTGTGACTAGAGGATATGGTTCCTGATTAATTCTTTGGAAGTTTGGTTTACCAGAGAAAAACTCTCCATCTACCCAAACATTTCCGGCTTCAATGGCTGCGCGTTCGGTATCAGATATTTTTGGTAATAAATTAAAGGCTTTAATAGCTTTAATTAAGGGTGATGTGATGATAGTTTGCCGCAGAATTGGGACATTTAATATGAGAGCGATCGCGCCAAAAATTACCCAAATCCAAGTAGGCGCATGAACAGTTACTAGTAATGCTGCGAAATAAAGTGACCAAACCCACAACGGAACGCCAATATAACCAAGTAATAGTAGTAGAAAAATTAGTGTGGGAATAACTATGGTTGGCTGGAGAAGGTTCATTAGTTTTACCCCAAAATTAGAAAAATTTTACGCAGAGGCGCAGAGAGTAAGAGTTAAACAAATACAAGAGCGAATTTTCCTCATAAACACTCTGCGTGACTTTGCGCTAACCTCTGCGTTTAAAAAAGAAAACTAAATCATCAAATTCTCGTACACCGCCGCTGCGCCCATTCCACCGCCTACACACATCGTCACTAAACCATAACGGACACTACGCCGTTTCATTTCGTGGAAGAGGGTAGCTGTGAGTTTCGCACCAGTACAACCGAGGGGATGACCAAGGGCGATCGCACCACCGTTAACATTGACAATTTCCTCGTTGAGTCCGAGTTTACGAATTACAGCCAAACTTTGAGCAGCAAAAGCTTCGTTGAGTTCGATTAACCCAATGTCGTTTATGGTCAAACCGACTTGTTTTAAGACTTTAGGGATAGCTTCCACCGGGCCGATACCCATAACTTCCGGTGCGACACCCGCCACTGCATAGCCCAACATCTTGCCCATAGGACGGACATCGAGCATACGCATCATGCGATCGCTCATTACCACTGTTGCAGCTGCACCGTCTGACATTTGCGATGAGTTACCCGCTGTCACACCACCACCAACACGAAATACAGGTTGCAATTTCCTCAAGGCTTCCATACTGGTATCAGCACGCGGCCCTTCATCCACCTCTAACACCTTTTCTATCGGTTGCGGTTTGCCATCAATATAAAGTGTTTCTTGCACTGTAATTGGTACAGTTTCTTCTGCAAACCGACCTTGCCTAATTGCCGCTAAAGCTTTTTCGTGGGAACGCAAGGCAAAAGCATCCTGTTCTTGGCGAGAAATTTCGTATTGCTGCATGACGTTTTCGGCTGTCATGCCCATTGTGCAGTAAGCTTTGGGCGTATCGATCATCATGCCTGGGTTGGGAGCTAAATAATGTCCTCCCATCGGAATCAAACTCATAGATTCTGCACCACCCGCCACAATGACTTCGGCGTGTCCAGCCATAATTGCTTGGGTTGCCATTGCGATCGTTTGCAGTCCCGAAGCACAAAAGCGGTTCACAGTTTCACCTGCAACAGAATCAGGTAAACCTGCACGCTGGGCAATTAACCGCCCGATATTAAACCCCTGTTCTGCTTCTGGAAAAGCACAACCCATAATTACATCATCAATGTATACAGGTTCTAAGTCTTTAACTTTCTCAATTGCTGCTTTAACTACAACTGCACCCATATCATCCGGGCGCATATTATGTAGCGTACCTCGTGGCGCTTTTCCTACAGGTGTGCGAACGCTACTGACTATATAGGCATCTTTCATAAATAACTCCCACCTATTGATAAATAAGGCAAAAAAGATAATTCTCTTTCTTCTCTTCCTTCGCGTCCTTTGCGCCTTTGCGGTTCGTTAACAAAATTTAGAACGAACCACGAAGGACGCGAAGGACACAAAGGTAAGAGGGATTAAAAGAGTTTTCGCGTTAGTTTCTCAGAGGCTTTTTGGTTTTTAACGTATAAGCAAACCGTTCTTGGGTTTTCGGTTGCTGTAACAGTGGTAAAAACGACTCTCTTTCCAATTTCGATAAGTAGTCCTCATCAACTAAAGCAGGCGCAGTCAATTCTCCACCGGTCATTACGTAAGCCAAGCGACTAGCTAAATAACTGTCGTATTCGGAAATGAAACCACCTTGTTGCATGACGTAGGCGGCGTGTTCTAGCATGGCACGGGCCGGACGACCTAGCACCATGATGGCGTTCCGTTGTGGTGGTGGAAAATAACCGATGTGGTCTAGACATAGGACTTCCTCTTTCGCCACAGCTAAAAGTCGGTCAGCATTCATCACAATCTTGGTTGTCGGTGAAAGGAAACCTAATTCTTGCCCTTCGTGGGCGCTACTGGAAACTTTAGCCATGCCAATAGTTTCAAACACTTTCCGCAGGAAGGGTAGAATATCTTGTGGTGATTCGCTGGCGGCTTTGTCATCTGCCCAGGTTACCATCCGCATAATGCCGCCAGCCCCAGGAATTAAACCGACGCTGAGTTCTACCAGTCCGATGTAAGTTTCTGCGGCTGCTACTACATGGGGACAAGCTAAGACTAATTCACAACCTCCACCTAAAACCCGCCCGACAATTGCCGCGACAATTGGTTTAGGGAAATATTTAATACGTTGCAGTAATGCTTGGAACTTGACGATTAAATCGGCAATGCCTTTACCATTGTCTGTCTGCGCTAGCATGGCCATTTCTGCCAAATTTGCGCCACCAGAGAAGTTTGCACTGTCGTTACCAATGACCAATCCTCGGTATTCACCGTTTTCAATCAGGTCTAATACCGCAGCTAAACCTTCTACGACTTTTAAAGTTAGGGTATGGCCTTTGGAATGAAACTCATACAAAACTACTCCATCCCCTATGTCCAACAAAGAAGCTTCTGAGTTTTGCCACAAGATATTTTTGGCATCTTCTTTGATTTTTGCTATCTGAATTTCATCTGTTGGGACTTTTGGTTGTTCGGCTACGCACACGGCACAGGCATCAACTACTTTTTGTTCAGCCCAAGATAGTCTGTCTTTTTGATAGAAACTTTGCACGCCATTATCATGCATCTTTTCTACCCACTCTGGCACAGACATACCAGCAGCTTTCATGTCTGCTAAGACAGTCTCAAAGCCAAGCACATCCCAGATTTCAAACGGGCCAATTTCCCAGCCAAAACCCCAGCGAATAGCCCGGTCAATATCTGCCGGTCTGTCAGCAATTTCAGGAATGCGACGGGCACTGTAGCTCAGGATTTCTAAGGTTGATTTGCAAAAGAATGCACCTGCACGACCAGTATCATGATAAAGTGCGCGCAGGCGATCGCCTAAATCACTAATTTTCCCAATTGTCTCAATATTCCCTAAATCAAGTGGCTTCGCTGCTTCATAAGCGAGTGTTGTAGGATTAATTGAGAGAATTTCTTTACCTTGCTTCTTATAAAATCCTTGTCCTGTTTTTGCTCCTAGCGTTCCTGTTTCTACGAGTTTCTTCATTAATTGAGGCACTCGCAAGGCTTCTCGGCTTTCATCGTGAGGAATGGCTGGGTAAAGGTTTTGTGCCACATACATTAATGTATCTAGCCCCACTAAATCAGCAGTGCGAAATGTTGCTGATTTCGGTCTGCCGGCAATTACTCCTGTTAGTGTATCAATTTCTTCAATTGTGTAACCTTGCTCAGTAACGCCTCTTAAACCAAGCATGGTTGCATACATACCTATGCGGTTGGCAATAAAGTTTGGTGTGTCCTTAGCTACTACTACGCCTTTACCAAGGTGTATCCTGCCAAACCATTGCACTCTTTCGAGAATCTGTGAGTCTGTATCTGGAGTAGGAATTAACTCTAGTAATTTAAGGTAGCGTGGAGGATTAAAAAAGTGAGTACCTAAAAACCGCTTCCGAAAAGACTCAGAACGCCCTTGAGCAATTTCATTGATAGGTAGACCACTAGTATTAGTAGACACTACAGCATCATCACGAATAGTATTTTCTACCCGCGCCATCAAATCTTGCTTGATAGCCAAATTTTCCACCACAACTTCGATTACCCAATCAACATCAGCAATACGATGAAAATGCTCATCAAAATTGCCCAAAATGATGCGACGGGCTGTTTTTTCTGTAAATAAAATTGGTGGAGACTGCTTGAGAGCTTTTTTAAATGCTGTTTCTACTACATCATTTTTATTGTCGCCCTTGGCCGCAATATCCAATAAATGAACTGTAAGTCCAGCGTTAGCTAGATGTGCAGCAATTTGAGTTCCCATTACCCCTGCACCCAAAACTGCGGCTGTTTGGAACGGCTTAAACATACTCCACCCTTCCTTTTTGAATTTTGATTTACGATTTTGGTTGAATAATTGTTATGAATTTAGAGATTGAGCGTATGCCGGACATGAAACTGCTGGAATAAAAGGGCATAAATCATCTATCTTTTCTATTTTGGCTTTGCCGCGTCTTTGTAGCCCTTTTTCTTCATATATTGCAGCAATCTCTTGAGCAAACACTTCAACAATTGTTGCTCGATTTACCTCCTGAGTTGATGTCAACATTCCATTCTCAACAGTGAGGTTGGCATTAATTAGCTGGAATCGTTTTACCGTTGACCAATGAGGCAAATGGCAATTAGCTTCATCGACCAAGGCTTGATACAAAGCAACAATACAAGGATGCTGTAGTAAGGCTTCAATCGGTAAATCAATTCCTATTGATAAAGCCTGCTGACGTAAGTTCTCTAAATGAGGAAAAATCAGCATAGCACAGAATTTACATTCAGCACCAACAGTAACAGCGTGGGCTACCAAAGGAGATTTTTTCAGCTTGCTTTCTATTGGTTGCGATGTTACATACTTACCTGTAGAAAGCTTAAATCGGCTTTTCTTCAAACCAGTAATTTTGAGAAACCCATCAGTTGTAAATTCTCCCAAGTCGCCTGTATGTAACCAACCTTCACTATCAATTAGTTGCTGAGTCGCTGCTGGGTTTTTGTAGTAGCCTTGAGTAATGTAAGGACTTTTAGTAAGAATTTCCCCATCCTCTGCAATAGCAATTTCTACTCCAGCAATGGGTAAACCTACTGTTCCTGCACGGTTGAATTTACTACGATTGCAAGCTAATCCTGAACTCGTTTCGGTTAAACCATATCCTTGCAAAATGGTTATTCTTGCAGCAGCAAATAAATTGACTATTTCTGATTTTAAGGCTGCACCACCGCTAATTAGGTATTTTACCTTACCCCCAAAAACAGAACGCCATTTTGAAAAGACTAACCTATTAGCTAACATCAACATTAAGGTATATTTACCTCGTGATGTTTTTCCCAATTCATATTTTTGGGCTATTTTTAATGCCCAAATCATTATAGATTGAGATAGGTGTAGAGAAAATCGACGCGGTAAATTTCCCCGTGTCTGGTTTTTCCCTTCTTCCTCTAAAAGCTTGCCGTAAACTTTTTCCAGCAATAAAGGAACGGTAGCAAATATTGTAGGTTTGACTTCTTTAAGGTGTTTCAGGACTCGGTTAGAATTACTGAAATAAATGCTATGCCCATAGTTGAGATGGCCGTAAAAAAATACTCTAGAAAAAACGTGTGTCAGTGGTAGGAATGTAAGCACTACCTCCTGTGTGCCAAATTTTAAATCGGGGATTCCTGTAAACATTGCCAAGGCGTTGGCAGAGAGATTCTCATGAGTTAGCATCACTCCTTGAGGTTCCCCAGTAATCCCAGGAATATAAATAATAGTAGCGAGGTCAGTTGCTACTAGTTTGGATGTGAGTTGTTGTAACCGATCTGCAAGATTTTCAGTCCGTCCCTGTAAGCGGATTTCCTCTAATGAAAAGACTTGAATACACTGGAAAATGTCTATAACTGATTGTTCATTTTGTTTTGATAAGAGGAATTTTGGTAGACACAAACATAGATAGTCAGGAAGTTGATTATCCTCATCTTTTAGTGTTGTGCCATTTTCAACATTATGTTGACAGATTATTTGTTGTCGCCTTTCATGCCAATCATTAGGAACATCAGCAACTATTACTGTCTGGAGATGAGATAAGTTTTTCAGGTAAGGAATGATTTGAGCAAACAAATCTAAATCAGCAATAATCAGCACTTTTGCTTCTGTGTGCTGCAAAATGAAAATAATGTGTTCAATTGTTTGGCTTAAATCAATCGGTACATTTACTAGACCTGCCAGTAAAGAACCCATGTCAGCAATGCAAAAATTGACATCGCTGTGCATTAACAGAGCAATGCGATCGCCTGTTTCTAATTGCAGATTCAGCAATCCTAATGCCAATTCTGCCGCAGTATTGCGAAATTCTTGATTAGATAAAGGTTGCCAACCTGTTTCTGTATATTGATTTAAAGCTTGGGAGTTGGGAGAGCGGGAGCAAGCTTCATCTAATAAGGAAGGTAAAGTACGCCCCAAAATCACTTCTCCAGAGTTGGCAGGCGCTCTATATATCTTGTTTGACGACAACATTTTTCTGGAAGAGTCTTAAACTCTTCACCTCGTTAATAGTTATCAGTTATTAATTATTAATGTTAACCAATAACTGATATGAATATTGGGTATTCGGGAAGCTTCCAAATTTGGAAATCCAAAATTTACCACTTCCCAGCACCCAGTCTCTAAGTTTCAGTCACCAATCCTTTGAATTTCAGTCTTTTAGCTTCTTTTACTATGAATTTAGGAAGCTATAGGTCTGTGTTGAATAACTTATTATCTAAAGATGCTTTAGCAAAGCTATAAGCAAGACTAGGTAATATTTTAAGATGCCGACTTCTAATACCTAAGCTCCTAATGCTACCAAATATCTCCTTTCATTTGGTATCTATTAAATACAGAATTAATTTTTATTTAAGAATTAGACCTTACTTAGTCTAAGCGCCTTAAATCTATTTATTCTGTACTAATAATAATGTAGTTCATAGCTGGGATCAAAGACAAGGTTTGTATCTTTTTCGCAAAGAAACGCAGCTAAAGACTAGACAACTCACTTTGCAAAGTGGGGATTTTAATCTGGCAGATTGTCGGCTGAAGACCAATTTCTCCTGCCAAATGCTTTTCGAGCCAATTCTGCAAATCTACAAGTACTTTTTGGTAATTAATATCCTGGTGAAAGTCATGATAGTCCCCCTCATACTCATAACGTTCCTTGTCAGGGAAAGTTACTTTGTGAAAAAAGGCTAAACTGCCTTCTGGAGGTGTTACCTGGTCATAACTACCATGCAGAATTAATAAAGGAACTTGTAAATCAGAAGCATGGTTTTGAACCCATTTGCTAGTAGCAAAAAATTCTGCGGCAAGTCGTGCGCTGCCATAGTCATGGCGCAATGGATCTGGCGTGGCAATGACTTTTGGATTGCGTGAACCTGCATTTTTTTCAATCCCAACCTTGAGGCTGAAGTTTGGCCATACTTGTGAAAGCATTCGCCCCAGTGCAACTTTTAGAACAGGAAGCTTAACTTTTCCCAAAGCTGGTGCTGTCAAGATAAGTCCTTGCAAACTTTGCGGAAAGCGCAAGGCATAATCTACTGCTATTACTGCTCCCAGGCTGTGGCCCCATAAAAAACAGGCACAACCTGGGCCTCGTTCCTGAATGCGTGTCAAAAAGGTATACAAATCTTCTCGTAACTCTGCCCAGGAATTGATATGCCCGCGTTGTCCGGGCGATCGCCCATGCCCCCGCAGGTCAAAAGCGTAGATAACATAGCCTAAGGGAAGCAAATACTGCACAGCATTGCTAAATAAGCCACTATGCGCTCCTAGCCCGTGTACTATGGCAACAATTGCCCGTGATTCTCCCTCTGGCTGCCAGCTTTGATAATAAAGGTTAAGCCCTCCTGCTCCGGTGAAGGTGCCTTCGATGTGTGCCATACTGTAACTCCACATGCGTAGTTCTACAATTTAGTCCTCAGCACGCAATTGGAGATTTTGCTTGTGGTTACTATGATTAGTTTTTGTAATTATGTAGTGAGCGCTAAGATGCTAGCTACAAAACAAGACAAATAATCCTTAGTTACCTAGTTAAAACTTTACCCTTAGTAGATGTGATCTTTCACCCTTTGTATCTAATTTTTGGTGTTTGTCAATACCATAAGAATAAATTTAACCTAAGCAAAAATGCTGATACCAACGATTTGCGTTTTGAGGGCTTGACACCAATTGATTGAAAGAGATTTTAGGTATAAAGACTTAGTTTTTAGAAGCCGCCGTGCATCTTTTTATATTGTATTAATTTTATTCAATTCTGCGTATAAGCTCAACAATAACTAAACATTTGAGCTTAAGTAAAAAATACTACTACTATATTAAGTATAAATTAGCAAGAAATTACTAAAATTAGCCTCTCAAGCTACAAGACAGTGACTGACTCAGCAATAACAGCATTATCTAGTGTTACGTAGTAATTTTAACAGTGGGCGTTGGGCGATTTATTGAATAGATCGAGGCAGCAATGATTTAAGATTTTGGATAATTTAATTGTTAACCTAAAATAGCGCCTTAGCATCTTGATGACTTTAGGCTGCAAGATAAGCTTAAGCTACACCACACCAATATAACTGCCACTAAAAATTTTTTTATAGAGTGACAGAAGAGGACTATTTAGAATTTATATTCCACACCCTCAACTGTCAGAAATCCATTAGAGGGTTGGCTAGAAAGAAGAAGCGTTAAGGCGTCCACCAGTCACTGTTAGCCCTGCTAGTGAAGTAGTTGGAATAGCACTGGACAAGATGGCATTCTTAATTTGCGCTGCATTCGCACTCGGATGTGAGGCTGCATAAAGCGCAACCGCACCAGCGACATGGGGCGTAGCCATTGATGTACCATTTCCAGTTCCATAGACTGAGGAGTTATTTGTACCTGGTAATGTTGAGACAATGCCTACACCAGGTGCGCCAATATCTACAGACGTTGCACCGTAATTTGAGAAACTTGCCTTGGTTCCAGTTTTAGAAATTGCTGCTACAGAAATGATGTTTGCGTTGCTATAACCAGATGGATAGTAGGGACTGAGATCATTATTGTCACCGACTCCATCAGAACCGCCATTTCCAGCTGCTGCTACAAATAGAATATTGGCAGCGTTAGCCCGTTCAATAGCATTTTTTAGGGCTAGAGAATAGCCGCCGCCACCCCACGAGTTATTGGTTGCGGCAATATTCAGTCCATGGCGAGTCTTGAGGTCGGTGATGTAGTCAATCGCTTTAATTGCTTTAGCCGTTGTGCCACCGTATTTTCCCAAAAATTTAACTGAAATCAGCTTCACATTCCAAGCCACACCTGCAACACCTATTCCATTACCACCCACAGCACCAATAGTTCCGGCTACATGAGTGCCATGGTCATCTTGAACGCCATCATAGACAGTGTTGTTACCACCATCAAAGTCCCAACCATTTGTGTCATCAACATAACCATTCCCATCATTGTCGATGCCGTCTACCGGATCATAAGGATTCTTCCACACATTAGGCTTTAAATCTGGGTGTTCCACTTGCATTCCTTCGTCAATGACACCGATATAAACGGTGGAACTACCTGTATTTCCTGTAGACCAAGCCTTCTCTGCTTGACTACCGTACTGGTTGGTTGTCAAGCTTGGGCCGATAGATGTTGGAGAGTCATTACTGTACGCTCCCCACTGTTGACCATTTAGATAGTACGGATCGTTTGATGTGGCGTTATGAGTGTAGATCCAATTCGGTTCCACAAATTCAACGGCAGGATCATCCATCAATTTCTGAGCTGCTGCTTGAGGAGGCAAATCGTTTTGGTGTTTCACTAAAACTAAGTCACCACGACCACCAGAATGCTTATCAGATGAAGCAAGTTTCTCTAAGTGTTTCGCTTTAATTCGTCCATAAGCACGAGCTTTATCATCAGCAGTGGCTTCTTTCTTGAACTGTACTAATAGCTCTCCTGGTACTGAATTTGTATTGTTTGGAGAGACACTTTTACTATTGTTTTGCTCTTGCCCAAGTGACGGTAAGCTAGCAAATCCAAAAAGAGTTAAGACAAAAAGCCCTAGAAACGTTTTTTTCATTTAAGGTTTTTTCCGAGATTGATAAAAGTTACCAGTATGTATGGTTAGATGCCAACTAAAAGTATGTCAATTTCGTTAACAACAACCAAAAAGCTAGCATTTGCGCGATATTCTTTGATTGCTCAAGAAAAAAGCGTTTTTTGCCAATTTATTCAGAGCATTATAGTTATCCTAATATCTGGCATCTAACCGTAAAAATACTGAATATTTAAATTAAGCTGCAAAAACAGTACATAAAATTAATAATTGATTTATTTATTTAAGTGTAATTAATGAAACTGTTTAAAAAAACAAAAATGCGTAACTTACTTAGGGAAGTTCATTCAAGGCGATC
This sequence comes from Mojavia pulchra JT2-VF2, assembly GCA_019359325.1. GTDB lineage: Bacteria > Cyanobacteriota > Cyanobacteriia > Cyanobacteriales > Nostocaceae > Mojavia > Mojavia pulchra. Next base: position 247,534 of record JAHHHN010000004.1, read on the forward strand.
GCAAAGGCTGCCTACCGTTGAGGCGACTGGTGTGAGCAGAGAAGAATTATTTGTAGCTGGCTTTTAAAGAATTGGTATGAGAGTTTTTCCTCCACTTACACCAATTCTCTTTAGACCGAAAACTTTTGCGATCGCCTCCGGTACTGCGCTTCGTGCGATCGCCCTAAAGTATTGGTCTGAGGTAGCTGATTTCTGCTTTTTCCTTACATAAATGTAGTAGCCCGCCAAGGCAGCTTTACTAAGTCATTTGTGAATGTCATCTTGGGCAGCAAACTCCCGTTCCATCTGCAAATATTTAGGAACGCCCATGAGGTCTTGAAAATCTTGAAAGCTAACTAAGTCTGGAAAATTCGCTGTGGTTCCCTGTTCTTTTAAGTGACGTAAACAAGTTGCCATTACCTGTGTGGCAGCAAACAGGGCAGTGAGAGGGAAAAACACAATTTTAAAACCCAACTGTTGTAACTCAGAGGTAGAAATTTCGGGAGTTTTACCACCTTCAACGATATTGGCTACCAGTGGCACATTTGGGAAAGCTGAGGCGATCGCTTTTAATTCTGCTACAGACTGGGGGGCTTCTACAAACAGTACATCTGCCCCGGCTGCAATGTAAGCTTGACCACGGGCGATCGCTTCCTCTAAACCTAGAGGGGCACGGGCATCAGTACGAGCAATAATTACTAAACCACTGTCACCACGCGCCTCTACTGCTGCTCGAATTTTCCCGGCGTGTTCTGCAACTGGGATAACTCGCTTTCCTTCAAAGTGACCGCACTTTTTTGGCCATTCCTGATCTTCCAACAGCACTCCAGCTAAACCCAACTGCACGGCATCCTTAACAGTGCGGATCACATTCAAAGCGTTGCCGTAGCCAGTATCCAAATCGGCAATTAGAGGAATATTAATTGACTGAGCAATCCGCCCTACGCTGTAGAGCATTTCCGTAGCCGTGAGAAAACCGTAGTCTGGTAAACCCAGCGTCGAAGCGGCAATACCAAAGCCACTAGTAGCCGCCACTTCAAAACCTGACTGTTCAACCAACTTGGCACTCAGACAGTCATAGACACCAGGAATCACAATAATTTCAGGACGTGCTAATAACTGTCGTAATTTTTGTCCAGCAGACATAAAGCAATTTGCAAAAATACCCCTATCTGAGGATACAGCGAGTTTGCTCACCTTGAATCGGATTCCATCAGTAAATGGATTCAAGAACGGTTTAACTGCTGAATAATCCAATCCCGGACTGTTGGGTAAACTTCATCGGCTACTTCATCTAAACCATGATGGGCATTAGGATAAAGAATTAGATGTTTGGGTTCTAGGGCTAGCTGATAAACACGTTGTGAACACTCAGGTGGTAATACTTCATCAGCGATGCCATGCAGTAGCAGAAGCGAGCATTGTGTGGCTAGTTCTGGAACAGGATCTGTACCATAGGCTTGAGTCGCAAGGGTGACGACTGTATGGACATCTGGAGATTGAGCAGCTGCTTGGATAACTACCGCACCCCCAAAAGAGTGACCAACTAAGGCTAGAGATTCGATACCTTCATCTTGCAAATAAGTAATACCTGCAAGAACATCCAGAATTGATTCTTCTAATTGTGTTGGGTTGCGGTAGCGCACTCTCAAAGAAGCGATCGCCTCAGTTCTAAGATGCTCGCACAGCAAAGGGTAAAGTCCACGTGCAGGTGTATCCCATCCACCACCAACACCTCCTACCCAAATCACCGCTTTTTCAGCATCTTGCACGGAATAGTAGCGACAATGAATTGAACCCCGACTCGTGATTAGTTTGACTGGATGATATTCTTCCCGCTGAGGTTCGATTTCAACATCCTGGACTATCATCTCAAATGATTCATCATATATAGGCTGCACAACATCCTCCACAATATTAAGAGGGGAATGGGGAACGGGGGTTAGAAAGGATATTTTGCCGTTTCTTTCTTTAGAAAACCCTTCTGATTAAACTCATATTAAATCTAGTTTCTATGCAGTAATCAGCAATAGCCTCTATCCACGGGCTAATAGCATTTAGCCTTTAGGTTGCTACAAGTCGCACTTTTGATGAATAATGCGTTAAAGCGCAACACGTCCTACAAATTTAGCATTTACTTTCTAAATAGTTTCTTAACTTACTTTTCAACTATAGAAATTTTTAGATTAATAGTTTCTTTCAAACTGCTCAAGTAAGCTAACAGTGTATAAATAAAAATTACAATTCCTATCATTTCCAGCACCTCTTCAATAACTATACCAATAGCTGTTATTAGGCCGAGCCGACCAAAAACTTCTCTTAAAATCCCTCCTACCATTTCCATACCCAGAGTTCCACTTATATAGACAGTTGCAGCGAGCAAAAATAAATATTGAGTTTTGTTAGGTAGATGTCGTAAAAAATTGAAGTATTTAAATGCAAAAAATATTACTAAAGGAATGCCAAAAATCACCCAAGTTTGAAAAAATATAGGATGTAAATTTAAGAATTTTCTTAATGATGGAATAATCAAAATTTCGTGAAAGCTGAATGCTTCATCTAGGCTAAAAAATAAAAACAGTAAAGATAAATTTCTCCAATAAATATAATATTTATCTGTTTTTTTAATTGAAGTAATTACTGCTAACAAACCCGAAGAGAATAATAGTAAAAACGATGAATACCAAGCAGGAATATTTAACTCTTCATCCAGGCTAAAGAGTTTGTAAAACCATTTTGAACTTGGAAAAGGAAACTCTATTACCCAGAAATAGGCACTCACAGCACCTGTTAGCGTGAGACATAAGATTATAATAATCAAACGTTGTGTAATTGTTTTAGCAGAGATATGAATTGGTAACTCTACAACACGGGTAGATGGCTGCGACATATAAAACTTTTAGTAATATTCTTTACATTAAACGCAAAACTCTCAGCCTGTTTATACTGTTTCACTTTAAGATTGATACAAATAGGCAGCAGGGGGCAGGGGGAAAGAATTAAAAAGCAATCATTTGTATCAGGCATTTCGTGAAATGGTATTAGTTCTCTGTATCAGGAATATTGAGTAGTAAAAATAACATTTTTTGCCTCTTTAAGATTTGTTTTATTATAAGCTAGGCAGTAACACTAAATATAATCGTAACTTCGTAAATTAAAAATTCAATCGGCCTGATAGGGATTTAAAATACCTAACCCTGTGATGATAGACAAGGTAGTAACGCTACTCTATGGGTCGCAATCATTTTTCAAATTGAGGTAACAAGCGATCGCCTCATAATATCACCAATACTTTTCTACTCTAGGCGGCTCTCCAGGTGGTTGGCAAACTCTGCAATTCGATCAACCCTCCAGTCTGGATGAGGTAAGGCTAAGAATGCAGTAGTTATACGCAAAAAGTTGTTAAAAAATAATCCTAATTATATTGAATTGCTTAATAATCGGATCAGCGATCGCCTCTATTTGTAAGTTCGCAATCAATCACAAATTGAAATAATATGAAAAAATTACAGGTGAACTTATCGCTAGTGCCTCTCTTCATGGCACTCATAGTCAACGCTACAGCCAACTTTGCATTGGCTGGTGGATTTGCCCTTAATGAACAAAGTGTCAAAACTCTGGGAAATGCTTTTGCTGGGAGTGCAGCTAGCGCTGATGATGCTAGCACTATTTTCTTTAATCCTGCCGGTTTAACTCGCTTACCAGACACTTCTGTAGTTGGGGGTACTTACGTAATTTTCCCTTATGTTAGTTTTCAGAACCAAGGTTCTAGGGTAGTAACAGGTCAACCATTAACAGGTGGTAACGGCGGTGATGCAGGTGTAGATGCTATTGTGCCAAACCTCTATGCTGCTTGGAGTGTTTCCGATCGCGTTAAACTAGGCATTGGCATTAACGTTCCTTATGGGCTAACTACCCAATATGACAATGACTGGGTTGGGCGTTACCACGCAGTTGAATCTAAACTCATCACCTATAATATTAATCCCACTATCGCCGCCAAGGTAAGTGATAACTTTTCTGTAGGCGCAGGTCTGAATATTCAATATGCTGAGGCTACACTATCAAATGCCATCGACTTTGGTTTAATTGGGCGGAGTGTTGGTTTACCTACCCAATCTCAACAAGCAGACGGCTTTGTGAAAGTCACTGGTTCTGACTGGAGTGTAGGCTATAACTTGGGGGTGATGTATGAACCGAGCAAAAGCACGCGAATTGGTTTAAGTTACCGTTCTCCCATTACCCAAGATATCCGAGGTAATGCAGATTTTACCGTACCAGACAACCTGAGAATACTTACAGCCAGAGGGCAATTTACAGACACGGGAGCTAGCGCTGTTTTAAACTTGCCTGATACACTCTCACTTGCGGTTTATCACGAACTTAACCCGCGTGTATCAGTTGTCGGTGATGTTACCTGGACGCACTGGAGCCGCTTTCAAGAACTGCGAGTGAGATTTGACAACCCAGCTCAAGCAGATAGTGTACAACCAGAGAACTGGAACGATACTTACCGCGTAGGTATTGGCTTAAACTACGCAGTCAATGATCAATTAACGCTGCGAACTGGTATTAGTTACGATCCTAGTCCGATTAGCAATGAATATAATACTCCACGGCTACCTGGAGGCGATCGCACCTTGATTGGATTTGGTGCTACCTATCGACCTTCCGATTCATTCGATTTAGACTTTGGTTATCTTCATGTTTTCTCTGACGATAGCTCGATTAACCAATCAAGCACCACAGCAGGTACACTCACAGGGAAATTTGAAAGCGCAGTTGATGTCTTTGGTTTACAAGTAAACTGGCGATTTTAGCCTCAAAAATTTGTCTAGCTTCCGTAGAACTTGCAAACCTAAGTCTCAAGAACTAGCTTTAGAGAAAATAGCTCGGTGATTGTACTTCTGAAGTGCATAGTTGAAGCTCATAACTAAAATTTCCGAGTTCTGAACTCGAACGACCGAGCAAAAAGGTCGAAACTCCGAGTTCTGAACTCGAACGACCGAGCAAAAAGGTCGAAACTCCGAGTTCTGAACTCGAACGACTGAGCAAAAAGGTCGAAACTTTGAGTTCCAAACTCGAACAGCCGAGTAAAAAGGTCGAAACTCCGAGTTCAAAGCATAAAACTTGGGATGTAAAAGGCGATCGCCAAAGTATTTTATCCTGAAAGCTTATCTCTGATTGAGCATACTCAAGGTTAGATAAGATTGACATAGTAAAAATACACTAAGCTCGCCGAACATTATTCAGAATTTGGGAGGGAGCAATTGACTGACGTTGTAGTTGGCTTAGATTTAGGTACAGGAGGAGTAAGAGCGATCGCGGTTGACCTGCAAGGAAAAATTATCGCTCAGACTACGAGAAGTTATCCCCTGTTAACTCCACAACCCGGTTGGACAGAACAGAATTCATCGGATTGGGTGGAAGCTAGTTTGGATGCTTTATCTGATGTTACTCAACAGCTAGATGGACACCAAGTGATCGCCCTCGGTTTATCTGGACAAATGCATGGTATGGTTCCTCTTGATGCAGAGGGAAAAGCAATTAGACCAGCAATTTTGTGGAATGACCAGCGCACAGGTAAAGCCGTTGCTGAGATTGAAGCCGCCATTCCCCATCAGGAGTTGATTCAGCGTACTGGAAACCCTGCAATTACTGGATTTCAACTGCCGAAGCTTGTATGGTTGCGGACTGAAGAACCGGATGCTTATGCTCGGCTGTGGCAGATTTTTTTGCCAAAAGATTATCTAGGATATGTGCTAACTGGCGAGTCAGTGACAGAACCCTCTGATGCTTCTGGTATTGGGTGTTTGAACTTGGCAAATCGGCAATGGGATACAGATATTCTCCATGCTCTTGATATTAATCCAGGATTTTTCCCCCCAGTAGTCGAGTCTACTGCGATCGCCGGACGATTGAAATCAGAAATTGCTACCCGTGTGGGACTACCAGCCGGATTACCTGTGATTGCAGGCGGAGGCGACAATGCAGCAGCAGCAATTGGTTTAGGTATTTCATCAAGCAACCTCAACCGGGGTAGTTTGAGTATTGGCACATCAGGAGTTATCTTTGCACCATGCGATCGCCTAATTCCCGATCCCCAAGGTCGAGTGCATTTATTCTGTCATGTTGATGGTGGCTATCATCTCTTGGGAGTGACGCTAGCAGCAGGTGGATCTCTGCGTTGGTATAGAGATACATTTGCACCGCAGATATCCTACACCGAATTGATGGATCTGGCAGAGGATTCTTTACCTGGTGCGCGTGGTGTTTTATTTTTGCCCCACCTCGCAGGAGAACGCAGTCCCCACCTCGATCCAGATGCGCGCGGTGCTTTAGTGAATCTGTCATTAGCTCACACCCAGGCAGATATAACTCGTGCTGTGCTGGAAGGTGTAGCATTTAGCTTGCGAGAAGCATTGGAGATAATTAGTGCGATTGCTCCCGTACATCAACTATTAGCAACAGGCGGAGGCGCACGATCCAACATTTGGCTACGAATTTTGGCAGATATTTTGCAAACAGAACTCATTGCACCCAAAGCCGAAGAAGGAGCCGCTTACGGTGCAGCGATTTTAGCAATGGTGGGGGTTGGTGCATATCCTAATTTAGAAGCTGCATTCAAGATATTGCCACAGGATAGCAATGTGGTACAGCCGCAAGTAAATTCTGTGTACGAAGCAGGGTTTAACCGATATAAATTATTGTACGAAGCCCTTAAAAAAATTCGTAATTCGTAACTGCTAAATATAATACTCGCTCTGGCTCAGTCGCTTCCAGTGCTAGGCCATAACTGAGGAATTGACATAATACAAAATCTGAAGCTTCTTCAAGTTATAAATTCATGTCAAGCACTCACGAGCAAATTTTTAGCTCTGTCAATGCTTCATTGCTCCCATTAGAAGCACTTTCAGTTGCTAATTCCATCAAATACAAAAAATAGTTTAATCTGTTAGTGTTTAAGGTTAAGTTAGCACGAGATTGCCAGTGAGAGGATTAATAACTCCATCAGTCATTGAGAATTTTACAGTTGGCATCGTCACAAGTGTCGTAACTGCTGTCGTTGTTTGGCTGTGGGGAAAAATACGAGCATCCCAGATCCTAAATCGAAAGTCTGCTTTTTTTGGTATTTCTCCTAAAGAAAATTGTCTTTTAGTTATAAATCATGATCCTCGCAATCAGAATTCGGTGACGCATGGAGATGTGGAAACATTGATTGAGATTGCAAAGCTCGTAGCTGAAATTCATGGCAAGTTAGTCATTGCACGTTTTGATCGCATATTGGAACCCGCAGGAGAAACAACCGAATTCTGTATAGGAGGGCCCGATTCTAATGAGAGAACTAAAGTTCATTTAGAAAACTTTCTTCAAGGCATTTATATTAATCCTTATATGCCTGATGATCCTGATAATATTGCGTTTGTTACGAAAGAAAAAAAGTATAGATTCGTAAACAATAAGGATGAACACGCTATTTTGGCAAGATTTTATCCAGAGTCTGATTCTTATCCTGTAATCTTAATTTGTGGGCAGACATCAAAAGGTAATCGGGGAGCCGTTCACTATTTGAATAAAAATTACGATAGTTATTTAAGGCAAAAATTCGGTAATAAAAAACCATTTTGTTTGATTCTTAAGCTACAATCACCTCTAACTTATGGCGTTAAGGCAGTGCATCTCGTTAAAGATATCACTGAGATAGCATTTATTCCTTTTACTCATCAATAGCAGCAAAAGGATTGAGCCAAACCCATCTCCTAACCAAACGCCGATCGCAGCCAGTTTAAATTTTAGATTTTTGCGATCGCCACGACTAGTCACTGCATCGGGAAAATCGCTTTCTGCAAAAATACCTGCTGGTTAGCGATCGCCCAGCTTGCTCAAACAGCGATTCTGCTAGTCTGGTTCCATATATAACTTTGTCAGAGCCAGGACAACTGTATATTATTAAATAATGGAACAGGCCTGGAAGATTCATCAATGCAGTTAGTCAGTCGGGAGCATATTGCGATCGCTTCTGAGGTGCGGAGTGGGAAGCCCTGCATTATCGGTACTCGCATTGCTGTAGAAGACGTGGCGATGATGCATTTAAAGCTAGGATATTCCTTGGTAGAGATTGCTGGTAAGTATGACCTGTCACTAGCATCTATTTATGCAGCAATGGCTTATTACTTCGATCTCCGAGACGAGATTGATCGCCGCACAGCAGAAGAGGATGAGTTAGTTGAGGTACTGAAGCAAAATCATCCCTCACGTCTCAAAGAGAAACTTAGACAGTTGAGGAATGAGTGAGCAAATTCGCTTTCATCTGGATGAAAATGTTGCTCTGACGATCGCGCTTCGCTAAGTCTAGCCTTATGGGTTGTGTCTCGCCAATAAGCGATCGCCACAACTAGTCACTGCATCATGGATCAAGTCGATTTCAATTAATTAGTAGGATGCACTGGCGCTCGCGCAACGCACTACACTCCTACTGTAAATATGGCTATTCTTTAAGCAACGCCGTAATCTGTGTACTGCCTTTTATACGGAGGCTGCAATCCCAAAACAATGTCATCTTTGGGAACACCCATCTTAACTAACTCCTCAGCAGGATTCTGATCTGTTAAGTTCTGCTGAAGCCATATTTTTCCGTTTTTAATGTCAAAATGCATTACACATCGATAAATGCGATCAAATTTTTGCCAACCGACATTCATCCACTGATAATGATCTCGCTCTGTATCAAAAATAAGTTGAGCTTCCACCTGCTCATCTGAAACATCGTCACTGGCATAACGAGTGAGCAAGGTCTGAATGTACTCTCGATATTTAGCTATTTTGTCCATTGCACAATCACCTCATTCACCGGGTCGTAGACAACTAACAAAACTTGATATTTTTGTAATGCTATCTGCGTGAAATCAAGTTGAAAGAAAGTCCCATAGGCATCTACTGGAACTGCTAAATATAATACTCGCTCTGGCTCGGTCGCTTCCAGCACCAGCCGATAACTGAGGAATTGACCTAAAGCAGCGTAGAAATCTGTAATTGCAGAAGGGTTCAAAAAGCTCTTGATCTCAACTGCTATTTTCTCATCTGCTCTCTCGGCTGCAACCAGTCTTTCTGCACCCAAATCTACTTGAAAGTTGACGTTACCAAATTTAAATTTGAGTGGATCATCTGTAATTACCCACTGCTCTTTTTGTAGAGCTTGCTTGACTGCTTCGTGAAAGATGTCCTTTGCTGACACAGATAAAATTAAATACTTATCATTATCGTACTCTTTTTGCTGAAGTTGACTCAACTGTATGAAGACTGTTAGCAACATCAAGCCAACCTTCAAGCGATCGCCTACAACTCAAACTAGGCGATCGCAATCTATCTTTTACCCATCCACAGGTTGATTCTGTTTTCAGCTATACCTTAGTTTTTAGATTTTTGTGATCGCCATAACTGCTTACTACATCAAAAAATACATAAACTTGATTTTAATAAGCAAAATGGCATATTAGTTTCACATTTTGTTTAATTAAGTTTTCAAAATGCCTAATTGCTTACTTAAAATGCCATTTGACTTTCTCAAAATGCCTTTTGACTTTCTCATTTTGGTGTTTTCCGCAAGCAAAATGCCATTTGACTTTCTCAAAATGCCTTTTGACTTTCTCATTTTGGTGTTTTCCGCAAGTAAAATGCCATTTGACTTTCTCAAAATGCCTTTTGGCTTTCTCATTTTGGTGTTTTCCGTAAGCAAAATGCCTTTTGACTTTCTCATTTCGGTAGATCACGCACTCATTTTGGTGTTTTCCGCAAGCAAACGGCAAATTACATTCTTAATTCACTTATTTGCTAACTCATATCAGTAATTTTCGCACTTATGATTTGTTATACCGCTGCAACAACAAACGTTCTGCTGTGCTGAAGTGTTAGGCTGCTGTCATAGCATCTGAGATTAGCGTTGTAAAAGCTCTTTTACGGATTCAACAATGACAGTCTCATCCTGAAACTCTGAATTATCAATTTTCAAATCCCAAGGAAGTTCAACCTGCAATGCACGCTCGTTAATTTCTCTCAATCTGTGATCTGAAACAGGAATGTGAACTGATGCATCTCTGCTCATGACTCGTTCTATGCAGGTACTTAGTGGAGCCTGTATGTGGATGACGAACACACGGAATCCTTGTCGCAAAGCTAGTAGCAACTCTGAGAAAGTATGGGCTGTTCCTGTGGACTCAATGCACAGTGTGGAATGCAGTTGAGCTAACTCATCCAGTTTTGCTAATACAATTTGGAACCCTCGTTTCTCAAGAGCAATTGCTTGCAATTCTGGCTCTAGCCGCATCACTTCAAGGAATATAGGTTCAACCCGTAAGAATTTTACATCTAAATATTTCTCCAAAACACTACCGATAAACGTCTTGCCAGCTCCCTTTAGCCCCACGAGCAGCAAAAGACTACATGGTTTTGTATTTGAAGAGGAATACATATCGTAAGTGTGATTTTGCGATCGCTAGGCGTTAAAGGGAAAGGGAGATATTGTACTTTATGCTGGTTTCCATGTGCCGTGAAAGCTAGGGGGAATGACGCTGGGCAATCCTAGTTTGCAAACGGGTTTTTCATCCAGGCGATCGCTATCGTATACCCAAACTTCACTACTATGAGTATTACCGTCATAGACAACAGTTACCACCCAACTTTGCTCAGAATTTTGGGCATTTTGAACGTGGATAGGTTCGGAGCAATAACGATTTTCCCCTAAATCTGCTTCGGTAAAAGTTTCGGTGGAGTGATCGAAGCGAGCGATCGTGTTTAATATTTCTTGGCTAATATCTGATTCTTGGCGGAATGAAGACATATATGTGTACCGTGAGGCTTGCCCAACATTTTGCTGTGGTACACCTGGAAATTCACAATGTCGGTCTAATAGTTGTTGAATTTCCGTAACTTTGCCCGTTTGCGGGTTCAAATGGACTCGCGTTAGTGTACTTTTAGCAGGAGTGTGAGTCTCACCTGTGCCTACTTCTTTGAGATATTGGTTGGTTTGAAAGTCTTCATACCGAGCAATATCCACAATTACTGAGCCGTTAGCATCTACATAACCGTTAGCAAAATGCCATTGATACCAAGCTTCAGTTTGCCCACGGCTTACTAAAGATAAAGTTTCGCGGTCAATCACCAAAACTTGAGTCCCTATTTCCGGTTGCCACTTCAGCGAATCACTATAGTTGCTCATCCCTACTAGCATGGGTAGAACATTCATCCGCACTGGAGGAACGAAAAACACAAGGTACTGTCCTGCTAGGACAAAATCATGTACTAGTGGCACTCCATCTAGCTGGTATGCGGCTTTTTGGATAATCTTGCCAGTAGAATTGCTTTTGTAAATATTCAGTGTCGCATTTTTTCCGGGGCTAATGCCAAAATTAAAAATTTCCCCTGTCTGAGGGTCGCATTTGTCATGAGCAGAATAACTTAAGCCTGCGGTTAACCCGCCTAAATCATCCTCGCCCCAAGTTTCTAAAGTTTGTAAATCGAGGGCGTGGGGTTTACCACCTTCCCATAATGCCAATAGTTTATCTGGAAGTGCCAAAACAGAGGTATTGGCAGCATTCTTTACTGGTTTACGCCATTGATTCCAAATTGGCCCTGGTGCGGTCATGCCATAGTTACCGTAAAGCAATTTACCTGCTGCTGCTTCTTCTTGATAACCAGCAGTTTGCACGTAACGATAAACTCCCGTGGCTCCTGCATCGGTAAAATTCACAGCCAGAATTGCTCCATCGCCATCAAACCAATGCCCCATGTGGACGCCACCACGTTCTAGTCGTGCGGGGCCATTGCGATAAAGTGTCCCCTGTAAGCCTTGAGGGATGCTACCAGAAAGAATAGGTAATTGGGTAAGGGGAAATTCTGTAGCAGGTTTGGCGATCGCGCCTGCCCAGGCTCTTTTGGTTGACTTTTGTTCAAGTGTCTGCATATAAAATTTGCTTTCAAAACTAAAAAGCGATCGCTAAGGTCGTTCTACAGAAAATAGCGATTATGTTATCAGGTTCTAAATATTTAGCTTCCTTATAAAGACAGAAGCGGCTATAGGTTAGATGGTATATAAAAATCTTTAGTATAAAGCCACGTGTGGCATAGTTGAAACTTTTCTTTGAAACTTTTTTAAAGTAGAGGCTTTGGCTTTAGCCCCAGTAATATCTTTTTCTTTTTCTTGATTATATCTTATCTACTGGATGCGAGCGGTTCAGATAAAATCTCGATATACTGAAAGCAAGTATTAAGTATAAAGTAAAACTCTTTTTAGAGAATTATTAGCTAGGTGTAATAATGTCTACTGCTACGGTCAAAACCTGTAGTTTAAGGCGAAAAATTTCTCGTAATACCCATAGCTTTGGTAGAGCGATCGCCTTATTCATTATGCTCTGGGGGTGTAGTGCGCCTAGTTTTAATTCCTCTAGTTTAACTTGGAAGACTTATAGTAATTCCCGATATAACTTTGAGTTTCCCTATCCGAGCAATTGGACTGCCTTACCACCACCAGACAATGATGATGGGGTTGCTTTTATACCACCACAAACAAGCTCTGTAGAGATTCGCTCGTGGGCAGGTAATCGGCTAGCAGATTCCATCAGCCAAAATCCCGAAGCAAAAATAACGGTAAATCCTAACTTTAAAACTGCTCAAGGAGTATCTGGGGTCATGGTTGTGGAAGTCGGGCCCCAAGTAAGCTCGATGACCCTAACACTAACTCAGGGTCAAGTCAAATATTATTGGCAGGGACGAAGCCAGAGCCAAAAATTTTCAGATTACTATCGTTTGTTTTCCTACATTGCCTACCAGTACAAAATTCCCAATTAATTAAGAGTCCTGAGTTAAAAGACTGCTCACAAAGGGCGCGGCATTTACTGGGTGCAGAGGCGCTAATGAAGTGCTAAGTAATAAAAAACTCCATCCCCTTGTGGGTGGAGTTTCCCGCCGCTTCCGATAAAAACCTCACAGATGAGAATTGTGTTCACTTCATGACTCAGAACTCAACACTCACAACTCAGGACTCAGCACTCGCAACTCATGACTCAGCACCCACAACTCAGGACTCAGCACTTGTATTTTTCACGACTAACAACTGAATTATTTACTAGTATCTCCCTTTTGGTGGTTGAGAGGGGACACAAACCTGATAGATTTAGCTAACAGCGAGTGAAAACTGGTAAAAATGAAAGTCCTGGTTATTGGTGGCGATGGGTATTGTGGTTGGGCAACTGCTCTTTATCTTTCCAATCAAGGTTATGAAGTCGGGATTTTGGATAGTTTAGTGCGGCGACACTGGGATAACGAGCTAGGTGTCGAAACTCTAACTCCGATCGCGCCAATTCAGCAACGTCTCCAGCGCTGGTACGATTTGACTGGCAAATCCATAGACTTGTTTGTTGGGGATATTACTAATTACGAATTCCTCAATAAAGCGCTGCACAAATTCCAACCAAGTGCCATAGTACATTTTGGCGAACAGCGTTCTGCGCCATTTTCGATGATTGACCGCGAACATGCAGTTCTTACCCAGGTCAATAACGTAGTTGGCACTTTAAATCTCCTGTATGCCATGCGGGAAGATTTCCCAGACTGTCATCTAGTGAAGTTGGGGACAATGGGTGAATACGGCACACCCAACATCGACATCGAAGAAGGCTACATCACCATTGAACACAATGGGCGTAAAGATACATTGCCTTATCCCAAACAGCCAGGCTCAATGTATCACCTTAGCAAAGTCCATGACAGCCATAATATCCACTTTGCTTGTCGAATTTGGGGCTTGCGAGCCACAGACTTGAATCAAGGTGTAGTTTATGGCGTCTTAACCGAAGAAACGGGAATGGACGAAATGTTGATCAACCGCCTTGATTACGATGGGGTGTTTGGTACAGCACTCAACCGCTTCTGTATTCAAGCAGCTATTGGTCATCCCCTTACTGTCTACGGTAAAGGCGGACAAACCCGCGGATTTTTAGATATTCGGGATACAGTGCGGTGTGTGGAACTAGCGATCGCTAATCCTGCTCAACCAGGTGAATTCCGTGTATTTAACCAATTTACCGAACTATTCAGCGTTGGCGAATTGGCAACCATGGTGAAAAAAGCCGGGAACGCAATGGGATTGAATGTAGAAGTCAATCACCTTGATAATCCCAGAGTTGAGAAAGAAGAACATTACTTCAATGCTAAAAACACCAAATTGCTTGATTTAGGTTTACAGCCTCACTATCTCTCTGATTCTCTACTTGATTCTCTGTTAAACTTTGCTATCAAGTATCAGAAACGAGTTGATAATAAGCAAATTCTGCCCAAAGTCTCTTGGCATAGAAAATAAAGTCAAGTCTTTGTGCGGCTAATAACAGAACCTTATTTAAGTCAAGTAAGTCGCTGGTCAAAAACTGGTCGTCATATCCTAGCGCAATATGATGACCAGTCAATTGTTGTTTATATAAAGCGACAGGAAACTCCATCGCCAAGATGGGTGGAGAGGGATAGTCGCCCCGTCGCTTCGAGGATTGGTCATAGGATATTGGTAGCTTCTTCCCCATGCCCTATTCCCCATGCCCCATGTCCGCAAAATCCCACTCATGCCGGGGTGGGATGAGCTTACGCCAAAGATTGGATTATGAACATCGAAGATATTTCGGACTTTGTGCAACAGCAACGACAAAACATTAAGTCTGACTGTGCAGAATTGATTACGCCACAGGAGACGGTTTACTCTGGGTGTGATACCAAAATGCAAACAAAGCTGGGATTATCTGCCTGGACTGAATAGTTTTTCATGAAAATTGCCCTATTCACCGAAACCTTTCTGCCTAAGGTTGACGGCATTGTGACCCGCCTGCGTCACACCGTTGACCATCTACAGCGTCATGGAAACCAAGTTTTAGTGATTGCCCCTGATGGTGGCATCACCGAACATAAAGGAGCCAAAGTTTATGGTGTCTCCGGGTTTCCTTTACCATTGTATCCAGAGTTGAAAATGGCTCTGCCCCGGCCAGCCATTGGTTATGCCTTAGAAGAGTTTCAACCAGATATTATCCATGTCGTCAATCCAGCAGTTTTAGGATTGGCTGGTATATTTTATAGCAAGATCCTGAAAATTCCTTTAGTAGCATCTTATCATACGCACTTACCGCAATATCTCCAGCATTACGGCTTGCAAATGCTAGAAGGCTTACTGTGGGAATTACTGAAGAGCGGACATAATCAAGCAGCCTTGAACCTTTGCACCTCCACAGCAATGGTAGAGGAATTAACAGCACACGGCATTGAACGAGTTGATTTATGGCAACGCGGGGTGGATACCGAATTATTTCATCCTAATTTGGCTAGTGCCGAGATGCGATCGCGTCTCTCACAAAATCACCCTGAAAGCCCTTTGCTACTCTATGTCGGGCGTCTTTCTGCCGAAAAAGAAATTGAGCGGATCAAACCGATTTTAGAGGCAATTCCAGAAGCGCGGTTGGCATTGGTAGGAGATGGCCCTCACCGCCAAGCATTAGAAAAACATTTTGCTGGCACAAACACCCATTTTGTGGGCTATCTCATTGGGCAAGAGTTAGGTTCTGCCTTTGCTAGTGCTGATGCCTTTATCTTTCCTTCCCGTACAGAGACACTAGGATTAGTGCTACTAGAAGCAATGGCGGCTGGTTGTCCAGTAGTAGCCGCCCGTTCTGGAGGAATTCCTGATATTGTCACAGATGGGGTAAATGGTTATCTTTTTGAGCCAACAGCAGATATTCAAGGAGCAATAACAGCTACTGTTCGTCTCTTACAGCAGAAACAAGAACGTGAGCTAATCCGTCAAAATGCTCGTAGGGAAGCTGAGAGGTGGGGATGGGCAAATGCCACCCGCCAGCTACAGGATTATTATCAAAAGGTGCTGTTTTCTCAAAAATTGACAACAGCCATCTAAGTACGTAAGAACTGGATGTAAGGGAGTAAGGGGTGAGGGTTTTGAATATCACACCCCCAACCCGATTCCCCATTCCCCAATCCCCAACCCCCATTCCCCAACCCCCAATCCCCATTCCCCAGTCATCATGACACTCCCTAACCCTGGTAGCATCTTGGCTGCATTAACTGAAATAACTCAAGTTAATCGTACCCAGGCGTTACTAAGTCGTGTTGAAGAGCTTTCTGTTAACGAATTTATTTGCTTACTCGACTTTATTACTGCTGAGTTTCAGCAATTTCTCAGAGCAATTGATCTGATCAATAATGAAGCTCTAGAAACTATGCTGGAAAAAGTGCTAGAAGCTATCACGCTCAAAATCGGTCAAATTCTCCAAGCCGAGCATACAGCAATTTTTTTAGTAGACCATGATAAAGGTCAATTGTGGTCAAAATTGCCTCAAGATAATAGCCAAAAATTCTTAGAAATTCGTACTCCTATTACCGTTGGCATTCCTGGTCATGTTGCCAGCACAGGTCAATATTTGAATATATCAGAAACTTCTACTCATCCCCTATTTAGCCCAGAATTAGAAAAACAAATGGGCTATAAAATCCGCAATCTTTTGTGTATGCCAGTTATAAGTAGTAAAAACCAAACGGTAGCGGTAGTACAACTGGCAAATAAAGCAGCAGATATTCCTTTTAACCAAGATGATGAGGAGCGATTTCGGGACTTTGCCTCTTCTATCGGCATTATTTTAGAAAGTTGCCAATCTTTCTATGTAGCAGCTCGTAATCAGCGGGGCGCAACGGCGCTTTTACGGGCAACTCAGACACTGGGACAAAGTTTAGATTTAGAAGCAACTTTGCAAATAGTAATGGAGCAAGCCCGGATATTAATGCAAGCAGACCGCAGCACACTGTTCTTGTATCGTAAAGAAATGGGCGAACTTTGGACGAAAGTGGCTGCGGTAGACGGCAATAAGTTGATAGAAATCCGTATGTCCTCGAATCGTGGCATTGTCGGTTATGTAGCCTCGACTGGCCAAGCGGTGAATATCCCTGATGCTTACAAAGACCCCCGTTTTGATCCAACTACAGATAAAAAGACTGGCTATGTAACTCGGAATATCCTGTGTTTGCCAGTGTTTAATTCTGCAAATGAATTGATTGGCGTTACACAGTTAATTAATAAACAACAAAGCAGTTTTACCGCCTCCGATGAAGAATTTATGCGAGCTTTTAATATCCAGGCAGGAATTGCTTTGGAAAATGCCCGCTTGTTTGAAAATGTGCTGTTAGAAAAACAGTATCAAAAAGACATTCTACAAAGTTTGTCTGATGCTGTAATTTCTACGGATATGAAAGGTAGAATTGTCACAATTAATGATGCAGCACTGGAATTACTTGGTTTTCCTGTAAGAGAGGCTAATACCAAAACTCATAAGCTGTTGTGGGAAAAAAATTTGCTTGGTCGCTTAGTTTGGGAGGTTGTGCCCATTGAAAATTTGCAAATGCGGCTGGAAGATAGTTTGAAAACAGGTGCTAAACATTATGTTCCAGAACAAAGTTTGACTGTGGGAGTTTATCAAGTCAAAAATCTTGAGTACCGAGTAATAAGTGAAACTCAAGATTTAGAGATCAAGACTCAGCACTATATTTTGGCAGTCCGCGATCGCACTAATCCAGATTTTTTCATTCCCTGGAATCAACCCCTAACTCCCCAGTTAAACTTTTTGAGTGCTAGTGAGGTGCAAAAATTAGAACGCAGCATCAATCTCACTGTTAATCCCCTAACTAACCCAGAAGGTGGAGTGCGGGGTGGTTTGGTAGTGCTGGAAGATATCAGCCGGGAAAAACGGATGAAAAATACCATGTCCCGTTATCTTACACCCCATGTTGCCGAGCAAGTTATGGCTTTGGGGGAAGATACTTTAATGGTAGGTGAGCGCAAGGACGTTACTATTTTATTTTCTGATATCCGTGGCTATACGACGCTGACAGAAAATCTCGGTGCAGCAGAGGTGGTAAGGTTGCTCAATCAGTATTTTGAAACGATGGTGGAGGCTGTATTTAACTTTGAGGGTACTTTAGATAAGTTTATTGGTGATGCTTTAATGGCAGTGTTTGGCGCGCCCTTACCGTTGACGGAAAATCATGCTTGGAGAGCGGTACAGTCAGCATTAGATATGCGTCTCAGATTGGCGGAATTTAACCAACGGCGAATTATTCAAGCACAGCCACAAATTCATATTGGTATCGGTATCAGTTCGGGAGAAGTAGTTTCGGGTAATATCGGTTCTCACAAACGGATGGATTACACCGTAATTGGCGATGGGGTAAATTTAAGTTCGCGCTTGGAAGGTGTAACGAAGGAATATGGCTGTGACATTATCTTAAGTGAATTTACTTATCAGTTATGCAGCGATCGCATTTGGGCGCGTCAGTTAGATAAAATTCGGGTCAAAGGTAAATATCAAGCAGTTAATATCTACGAGTTAATTGGCGATCGCACTACTCCCCTAGATGACGCCACTCAAGAGTTTTTATTCTATTACCAGTCTGGACGTATTGCTTATTTATCACGTAACTTCCAACACGCGATCGCTTGCTTTGAAGCAGCCCAGCGCATTCACCCCAAAGACTACGCTGTAGATATCCACCTAGAACGCGCGTACAATTATCAAAAAACACCACCCCCAGATTCTTGGGATGGTGTTTGGACAATAAATGTTAAATAACCAAGTAAATCAACTATTTCTCAAAAAATCCAGGCATTTTGCGAATGAGAGAATGAAAAAGAATACTTGTTAAAAGCCAAAACCCATTTCATTTATTGTTGATATTTAGGGAACTCCAAAAAATAAATTATCTAATTTTACTCCTTCAAAACGGCTTTCCCTCCCCCTGCTCCCTGCTCCCCTGCCATCAAAGCGATGGAATATTTTTTTACTTGGAAGTCCCTTACTTGCTCCATCTTCCTTAGCTTCCACCTTCAGAATCTTCTTGGTCATCTTTGAAAGCATCTTCACCGATTCTTAGTTGTTTCTTAGAGCGTTTCAACTGTTTCCAAAGATCCTTTATTTGCTCATACGCTTCATCTGGCGGTAGTTTTCCGCCTGTTTCTAAGTTACAGATATAACTTACTTTTTGAGCAAATTCCTGTAGATTCGCATTGAAAACCAAGTTTTCAGGCTTTACCTGACCGTAGTAGCGACCACGAGGATAGAGAAAATCATCTTTGCTCACTGTATTTTTCTCCATTATTCGATTCCCCCCTGTGTTGATATTCCGAAGCTTAATCAGTACTCACCTTAATGTCTATTTTGTCAAGCAGGGAGTAATTAGATTATTTAACCACTCTTGTTTAATGGCTGTGGGTAAATTTGTCAATACAAAAATTGAAAAAAATAATTAAAGCCGAGAATTGTTGAACAGCAAGCTTTATCAAGTATGTCACTTCCCTTATGCCAAAAGCGCATAGCTTCATCTGTTCCTAATCGCCAATTCAGTTGAGCTTCTTTCATTAATTGCTGCAATGGGAATTTTTACTAATCCTACTCAGATTTAATTTTATCAACGTATTAATATATACTAGCTTTTTTATTTTCAATACTTTACTCCAAGCAAAAACAATTTCTATATTTATTGTTTAAAAAAGCCTATTTTATGAAAAATTGCTGTGTGCTAAAGATGACTTTGCTTGTTTATCTTCTATCTGTAAATTTTCTGTATTAACCTACAGTATTTGCCTACTGATCAATGACTCATGGCTAATCGCCAATAACTAAAGATAAAATGGTTTAGCCTCAAAAGATAAAACTTGCCCATCACCTCTTACTTGTACCTACTACCATGTCTGTCTATCCCAAGTTATACGAAGGCAAAGCAAAAATCCTCTATAAAACGGATGATCCTGAAGTTTTATTGGCTGATTTCAAAGACGATGCCACTGCCTTTAATGCCCAGAAACGTGGCAGTATCATAGGTAAGGGTAATATTAATTGTAGCATTTCTAGCAAACTATTTCAGCAGTTGGAAGCACAGGGTATCAAAACTCACTTTATTGACAGCCCTGCCCCACATCAAATGCGGGTGAAGGCGGTAAAGATTTTGCCAATAGAAGTAGTTGTGAGAAATATTGCAGCAGGCAGTCTGTGTCAACAAACAGGGCTGCCATTGGGCACAATATTGAAACAGCCTTTAGTGGAGTTTTATTACAAAAATGACCAATTAGGAGATCCTCTGTTGACACGCGATCGCCTCTACCTGCTGGAATTAGCCACTCCGGAACAAGTTGATACCATTACTCATCTAGCATTGCAAATTAACGAATTTCTCAGAGGCTTTTGGCAGAGTTGCGGAATTACACTAGTAGACTTCAAACTAGAGTTTGGCTTGGACTCAAACGAGCAGGTGCTTTTAGCTGATGAAATTAGCCCCGACACGTGTAGGTTGTGGGACACAGCAGAAGAGGACGTTAATCGCCGGGTAATGGACAAAGACAGATTCCGCCGGGACTTAGGAAACATCGAAAATGCCTACCAGGAGGTTTTACAAAGAGTCTTACAAGCAGTAGAAAGTCAAAATTAAATTTAAAAGGTAAAAATATCATTTTTGATTCTTACCTTTTGCAGCAAGCATTATTGCTTTGTGATGGTGTGTGGACTTGAACAGGAATGTAAAGAAAATGCGTTTATCTCCCGTATTGGTGGCAGCGGTAGCAATTGCAGCGCCTTTAGGTGGGCCGTTGAGTGCAAATGCACAAACCGCTAACAGTTTCAAACAAACAGCAGCGGTCATCGTACCGACAACAAATCAACAGCCTGAGAATCATATTAGTTCTAGCGCTGAGTCAACTGGGGCTGCGGTCTTGGAGGGTCTTCAGTCTCCTAATGTTGGGGCGTTTCCAAATCAATCAGCAGCGACTACGACAGCAAATGTCATACTGCCAAGCGTGGCAAATGTTGTGGCGTTTCCAAATCAATCAGCAGCGACTACGACAGCAAATGTCATACTGCCAAGCGCGACAAAGCCAATAACTGCACAAGTTTCTCCAGGAACCACACAGCCTAATCCCCAACCAACTCCAGCTCCTGACATTCCGCCCCCAGGTATTCAGCAACCATTACCTTCCCCATCTCCTGGTAATGCTCCATCTCAAGAGAATGTCAACCCCCCTGTGGGAGAACCTGTATTTCCCGCAACTCCAGAAACAACTCCAGAAACGACCGAACCGCGTGTGCTGGTATCGGAAGTGGCAGTAAGAACCCAAACAGGGCAACTGACACCAGATTTGGAAAACCAAATTTACAAAGTGATTCGTACCCAACCGGGAAGGACAACCACTCGTTCTCAACTACAAGAAGATATTAATGCCATCTTTGGTACTGGCTTTTTCTCCAATGTCCAGGCAGTGCCAGAAGATACACCTTTAGGGGTGCGGGTGAGTTTTGTCGTTCAGCCTAACCCCATCCTCACCAAAGTACAAATTCAAGCTAATCCCGGCACTGGTGTTGCCTCTGTACTGCCTCAAAATACTGCTGATGAAGTTTTTCGCGATCAGTATGGTAGGATTCTCAACTTGCGTGACTTGCAGGAAAGTATCAAGCAGTTAACCAAGCGGTATCAAGACCAAGGTTATGTGCTGGCCAATGTGATCGGAGCGCCCCAAGTCTCGGAAAATGGAGTTGTTACCCTACTAGTAGCTGAAGGGGTAGTAGAAGACATTAGAGTCCGGTTCCGCAGTAAAGAAGGTCAGGAAACAGACGAAAAGGGACAACCAATTCGCGGACGGACACAGGAATATATAATCACGCGAGAATTGCAGTTGAAGCCAGGACAAGTCTTTAACCGCAACACAGTACAAAGAGACTTACAAAGAGTATATGGGCTGGGAATCTTTGAAGATGTGAATATCTCCTTAGACCCTGGTAGCGACCCCAGCAAAGTAGATGTAGTAGTGAATGTGGCTGAACGCAATAGCGGTTCTATTGCCGCAGGTGCAGGGATTAGTTCTGCCAGTGGATTATTCGGTACCATTAGTTATCAGCAGCAAAACCTCAATGGCAGAAACCAAAGACTGGGAGCAGAGTTACAAGTAGGTCAGCGGGAACTGCTGTTTGACCTACGCTTTACCGATCCTTGGATTGCGGGAGATCCTTACCGGACTTCCTACACAGCTAATATTTTCCGTCGCCGTTCAATTTCGTTGATTTTTGATGGCAAAGATGAAAATATTGAGACTTTCGCACCAGATGCAACAGATGGCGATCGCCCTCGTGTTGTCCGTTTAGGTGGCGGTGTCACCTTTACTCGTCCCCTTTCTGCCAATCCCTACGAAAATTCTGAATGGACAGCCTCAGCTGGTTTGCAGTATCAACGTGTTTCCACTAAAGATGCTGATGGCAACAGCAGAAGCCAAGGAACAATCTTCAGGGATGGACAGCCTACAGAAATAATTCCCTTGACTCAATCTGGGACAGGTAATGATGATTTATTGCTATTCCAACTAGGAGCGCAACGCGATCGCCGTAATAACCCCTTGCAACCTACTAGCGGTTCTTATCTCCGTTTTGGCGTCGATCAATCAGTGCCAGTAGGACAAGGTAATATTTTCCTTACCAGGTTACGCGGTAGTTACAGCCAGTATTTACCCATACAGTTAATTAGTTTGGCTAAAGGCCCACAAACTCTCGCTTTTAACTTGCAAGGCGGAACTGTTTTAGGTGACTTACCTCCCTATGAAGCCTTTACCTTAGGTGGAAGTAACTCTGTCCGTGGTTATGAAGAAGGAACATTAACCAGCGCCCGCAGTTATGTGCAAGCTTCAGTTGAGTATCGCTTCCCAGTTTTCTCGGTAGTTAGCGGCGCATTATTTTTTGATTTTGGTAGCGATCTCGGAACTAGTACTAGGGCTGCTGAGATCCTCAACAAAAATGGTACTGGCTATGGCTACGGTCTTGGCGTTCGTGTGCAATCACCACTAGGGCCAATTCGCATTGACTACGGTATCAACGATGACGGTGACAGCCGCATCAATTTTGGCATTGGCGAAAGGTTTTAGATTGTTAGTTGTGCGTCAGTTGCTAACGACTGCTGACTATTAACCAATCTATTTCCGCGTTATCTTGCCAATTTTGACTTTTACCTCAATACTGTTCAGATATTAGTAACATTTCTAGGTGCAGTTCGAGGATTTTGCCTATGCAACAACACACTTTAGCAGCAGAAATCACCAAAACCGGTGTGGGGCTGCATAGTGGTGTGAGTACCCACGTTCGGATATTACCAGCCGAGGTGGGTAGTGGGCGCTACTTTGTGCGAGTAGATTTACCAGATTCGCCAATTATTCCGGCACAAGTTGCAGCAGTTAGTCAAACTGTGCTTTCAACTGAGCTGGGTAAAGGCGTGGCGTGCATTCGCACCGTAGAACATTTGTTAGCATCTCTTGCTGCTATAGGGGTGGATAACGCCCGGATTGAAATTGATGGCCCGGAACTACCACTGATGGATGGTTCGGCGAGGCTATGGGCAGAAAGCATCGCTCAAGTTGGCTTGTTATCACAACCAGTCACTGACGGTGAAGTAGCCCTCACTATTCAAGAGCCAATTTGGGTTTATCAAGGCGATGCCTTTGCTTGTGCCCTCCCAGCACCAGAAACCCGCTTTAGCTATGGTATTGACTTTGACCTGTCTGCTATTGGTAACCAATGGCATAGTTGGTCACTAAGTGCTGACCTAGAAAAAGCTGCTGCTAGCTTCGCTATGGAAATTGCTCCAGCCCGCACCTTTGGTTTGCTGCATCAAATTGAACATTTACAGCAATCCGGTTTAATCAAGGGTGGGAGCTTGGATAATGCACTCGTTTGCGGCCCTGAAGGTTGGATCAATCCACCATTAAGATTTGCAAATGAACCAGTACGTCATAAGATCTTGGATTTAGTAGGAGATTTGAGTTTACTAGGAAAATTTCCTGTTGCTCATTTCTTAGCGTATAAGGCCAGCCACAATTTACACATTCAACTGGCACAGAAAATTTTAGATTTGAAATTTTGAATTCAATCCAAAATTTCAAATCTTCAAGGTTTTCAACGCACATCTACATCAATTCCAGATTCAAAATCTATCACACAGCCAATGTCAATCCTCACTGAAGCTGATACTATCAATGCGGTTGCACCTGCATCTACCGAACCTCAAGCTAACAATGAAACCAATAACACACCAGAGATAAAAACAACTTTCTTCACAGAAGAAATTCAACAACTGCTACCCCACCGCTATCCTTTTTTACTTGTAGACCGGATTATTGACTATGTTCCAGGGAAACGAGCAGTGGGCGTTAAAAATGTCACTGTCAATGAACCCCATTTTCAAGGTCATTTTCCAGAGCGTCCACTGATGCCAGGAGTGCTAATTGTAGAAGCAATGGCACAAGTAGGCGGCGTAGTTATGACGCAGCTACCAGAGTTTGAAGGTGGACTATTCGTTTTTGTTGGTATCGATAAAGTCCGTTTCCGTCGCCAAGTAGTTCCAGGCGATCAGCTGATCATGACCGTGGAACTGTTGTGGGTTAAACAACGTCGTTTCGGTAAAATGCAAGGTCGTGCTGAAGTCGACGGTCAGATTGCTGCTGAAGGCGAACTGATGTTTTCCCTAATAAATTAAAAATTTGCTCTTGTGGTACAGGCACAGCCGTGAAGTGCCTTTACTTTGACCTGAAAAAGGATAGCAGTAAAACCAATCAGCCACAATAGCATTTTATAATTTCTTAATTTCGCCGCCCTCACACACAACTTGCTTCGCCCGACACTTTCGGTAACTGAATACTTATTTTCGGTAACCGAATACTTAAACGTTCAGCACTCAAGACAGTTCGGAGATTCACCCTTGAAGACGCTTATTCACCCAACTGCTGTAATTCATCCTAACTCGGAACTTCACCCAACAGTGCAAGTCGGTGCCTATGCTGTGATTGGAGCGCATGTCAAAGTTGGCCCTGAAAGTATAATTGGCGCTCATGTAGTGCTAGAAGGGCCCTGCGAAATTGGGGCGCGAAATCAAATTTTTCCAGGAGCAGCTATCGGCATGGAACCCCAGGATCTCAAATATGTGGGAGAACCTACCTGGGTCAAAATTGGTGACAATAATCAAATACGTGAGTACGTCACTATTAACCGCGCCACCGGTGCTGGACAAGCAACAGTGATTGGCAGCAACAATCTACTGATGGCTTATGTCCATGTGGCTCATAACTGTGTTATTGAAGATCATGTAATAATTCCCAACTCAGTAGCGCTAGCGGGTCATGTCCACATAGAATCACGCGCTAGGCTCGGTGGGGTTTTAGGAGTTCATCAATTTGTACATATTGGTAGACATGCAATGGTAGGAGGCATGGCACGTATTGACCGAGATGTACCGCCATATATGCTTGTGGAGGGCAATCCTGCACGAGTACGAACCCTCAACCTTGTGGGGTTAAAACGCTCTGGTATGAACCCAAGCGATTTACAAATCCTCAAAAAAGCCTTCCGCATTCTCTATCGCTCTAATTTAACTTTTACAGAGGCTTTGGAACAGTTAGAATTGCTTGGCGATACTGAACAGCTACAACATCTGCGTCGCTTTCTGCTACTTTCTAAGATGCCAGGAAGACGTGGTTTAATTCCTGGAAAGGGTAAACCGAGCGCAAGTGATGAGTCTTGAGTTAGTTAGGAGTTATGAATGATGAATTAATTTGCTATTCATCATTCATCATTCTCTATTGCTAATTTTCTGTTCCTTATTTTTTATCACCGATTACCAAATGCGGATATTTATCAGCACTGGCGAAGTGTCTGGCGATTTGCAAGGTTCGATGCTGATTGCAGCGCTGAAGCGTCAAGCTGTGGCTGCTGGCTGGGAATTAGAAATTGCGGCGCTGGGCGGAGAAAAAATGGCAAAGGCAGGGGCGACCATACTGGGTAATACGAGTGGTATTGGCTCAATGGGTCTATTAGAAGCCCTGCCTTTTGTTGTACCAACTCTGAAAGTACAGCGACAAGCGATCGCCCACCTCAAACAATATCCACCTGACCTAGTGCTGCTAATCGACTACATGAGTCCAAATCTGGGCATTGGCACTTATATGCAACAGCATCTGCCACACGTACCAGTAGTATATTACATAGCTCCGCAGGAGTGGGTGTGGTCAGTTAACCTGCGTAATACTAACCGAATTGTTGGCTTTACAAATAAACTTTTGGCAATTTTCCCAGAAGAAGCGCGTTATTTTAGCCAACAAGGAGCCAAAGTGACTTGGGTAGGGCATCCTCTTGTTGACCGGATGCAAGACGCTCCTAGTCGCCACGAAGCCCGCGCTAAATTGGGTATTTCACCAGAGTCTCTGGCGATCGCTCTTTTACCTGCTTCTCGCCACCAAGAATTAAAATATCTTTTACCAGTCATTTTTCAAGCTGCACAAACTATTCAAGCGAAATTACCAGAGGTTCATTTCTGGATACCTTTGTCTCTAGAAGAGTACAGACAGCCAATTGAAAAAGCAATTAAGCATTACGCTCTACAAGCTACAGTTTTATCAGGTCAACAAAAAGAAGTTTTTGCCGCTGCTGATTTTGCCATTACCAAATCAGGCACAGTCAACCTAGAACTTGCTTTGTTAAACGTACCGCAAGTGGTTGCCTATCGCCTGAATCCGATTACTGCTTGGATTGCCCGTAAAATCTTAAGGGGTTCTATACCCTTTGCATCACCAGTTAATTTAGTGGTGATGAAGCCAATTGTGCCAGAGTTCTTACAAGAGCAAGCAACACCGGAGAATATTACCCAAGCGGTGATGGAATTACTACTTAACCGCGATCGCCAACAGCAAACTCTGGCAGATTATCAAGAAATGCGGCAGTGTTTAGGAGAAGTCGGAGTATGCGATCGCGCTGCTCAAGAAATTTTGCAAATGCTCAAATAGTGCCCAGTTGTGAGTGCCCAGTTGGGAAAGGATGTATTGTTTCAGGAGTAAGATAGCAAATGGAATTCTTTTAGCAAGGTTTTTGCAGTAGGTCTTAATTACGAATTACGAATTACGAATTATGAATTACGAATTACGGCCAATTGCAGTTGACTTGTTCGCTGGTGCGGGTGGCATGACCCTTGGTTTTGAACAAGCTGGCTTTGATGTCCTTGCATCTGTGGAAATTGACCCTATCCATTGTGCTATCCACGAATTTAACTTTCCTTTCTGGACAGTGCTATGTCAAAGCGTTGTGGAAACAACAGGGGAAGAGATTAGAAAGCGATCCGAGATTGGCGATCGCGACATTGATGTAGTAATTTGTGGCTCACCTTATAACAACAACAATTTTATATTCCACAATTTAGAAAAAATAACAACAAGTAGGCTAATCTTCATGGTAGAGTTACTCTATTAAATCTTCCACAAAGTAGAAAGTGATAAGCCTAGAAAGAGCAATTGATCCTCAAACAGAGGAAAGATTTTGCTGCGTATTTGACACAGACACATGCTTGCCAATAGAACCCATCCAGCGATACTTAAACTACTGCCGTAAGCGTCAATTAGCAGCTAACACCGTTAACACTTATGCTTGCCGATTAGTAGATTTCTGGCAGTGGCTAGAATATAAATCTCTTAACTGGCAAGATGTAGGACTCCAAGAACTGGCTGATTTTGTTAACTGGTATCTCCTTGGTGGCGAAGTAGAAGTCATCTCCGAAGAAGTACGGGAAATTGTTTCCAAACGTAGCCCAAAAACAGTCAATCAAGCAGTTACAGCTATACAAGGACTCTATGAATTCCACATTGTAGAAGGTAGGATTGACGAAAAGCTTTTTACCAAATTGGTTCATGGATGGGGCAAACGAGGTGGTTTCTTACGGGGCATAGTTAAAAGCACCCCAGAAAAACGCAAACGGATTAAAGTAAAAGAGCCAAAAATCTTCCCTGGTTGTCTGACCGACGAACAAGTAGGTCAACTAGCAAATGCCTGTTACAGCTACAGAGATAGGCTGTTAGTCATGCTACTGAGAGAAACGGGAATGCGGAGGGGAGAACTATTAGGCTTACATTTAGTAGACGTACAAGACTTTGATACTAGAGGAAGAATTAGAGTTGTAAGGCGGGACAATAATCCCAATGGTGCAATAGCTAAAGGCACAGAAAGAGAAATACCAGTCCTTCATAACAGAGAGGCGGTTCAAGAAACTTTTCATGCTTATCTATTAGAAGAATATCCCCCAGAAGCAGAAAAACTCGGACATGGGATGCTGTTCGTTAATTTGGATAGCAAGTATGTTGGAAAACCCATGACCAGTGCAAGGTTAAATAGTCTGTTTTATCAACTCAAAGATAGAACAGGAATTGAGGTACATCCTCATTTGTTCAGACATACTTTCGCTACTAGAATGCTCCAAGCTGGTTATGCCGATCACTACGTACAGCAACTATTGGGGCATAGTTCGATTGTGACTACTAAAGATATCTATTCTCATGTACTGAATGAAATGAGTCTAGATGTTTATTTATCAGCAGATGAGTCAAAATAATTATGTTACCTCTAGAAGTCTTAAAAGAAAAAATAGCAAATTCGGAATTGGGTCCAAAATGGCTATGTCTTCCTTTTTTCGAGAGAGATATTTGGTCTCTTGAAGAACTTAGTTACACAGAAGAAGAACGTAAATTGGCTATACAAAAAAATCTTTATTTTAAGGGTTTTTCATTACCTTGGCTTAAGTTGTTGACGAAATTAACCGTTTTAGCAACCTTTAGACAAAAAAGAGCATTGGATAATATTAGGCATCGAATCACTTACTTAAAACAATTGGATGAGTTTTTGATGGCTAAAGGGTATAGTCATCCAGAAGATTTAACTAATAATATATTGCGAGAGTATGTAGCTCAAAGAATGACAAAAGCTCGTCAACAATGTATAGCCTATGCAGTCAGATTATGGTCTGATGAAGGATGGTTGAAATTAACTTACACTGCTTTTAAAATTCAAAAAGAAAATCCTAAATTAGAGACAATTCCAGAAGAAGTCCTTTATCAAATTTACAAAAATTTTGATCTTTTCCCACCACAACTAGAAAGGTTATTTAGACTCCAGCTTGTTTTGGGATGTCGCATCGTAGAAATGATCAGGATGCCTCGCCAATGTCTTAAACAAGAAGGTGATAACTGGTATCTGCTGCGTTGGATAGAAAAACGTAAACACTGGCGGTTCTATCAAATTCATCCTTTAGTAGCTGAATTAGTTCGAGAGCAACAAAAATTTTTAGATGTTGAATTTGGTGCTAATTCTCAATTTGATAAATTGTTTTGTAAAGTTGTTATTTCACACCATAATAATCATGGGAGATTTCAGTCAGAATTAGTTTATGAATCAGAAATTATATCTAAGATATCAATTGCACTTTGGTTAAAAGATTTTAGAGAAGAAGCAGATCTTAAAGACAAGCACGGTAATAGATTTCATCTTACTACCCATCATTTCCGCCGTACTAAAGCTAGCATCATGGCTTATTGTGACGCAGAAGATGAATATATTGCTGCGGTTTTAGGACATGGTTCTTTGGATATGCTGCCACATTATCGTAAGCGTTCTTTAGAGCGATTGGAAAAAGAAGCTAATTCTAAAGGTTATGTCGATAAGTATGGTCAAGTTAGTAGTTTTAAACCTAGAAAACTTAGATACGAAAAACTAGCTGAAATTTTGAAAGTTAGCACTCCGCTAGGAGAATGCCACCGACCCACTATGTTAGGTGATTGCCAGTCCCGTTATGCCTGTCTGAGTTGCGATCACCATCGAGTTACTCTAGAAGACAAGACTAAGTTAGAGGCTGATTACGAAAGCTTACAACAAGATTTAAAGCAAGCAAAAACTGTAGGTCAAGAAAGAAGAATTACTGAAATTAATCGATTAATAGATTTGCTTAAAGTTCGATTAAAAGGTTTAGGAAAACTACAAAATTTGAAGGTGGAGGCAATATAATGACTCAACAGATATCCCATACGATTTCCATTCATCCTACTTTATATGGACAATTAGAAGTAGATTGGAATAAAGAATATCAAAACGAATTTATTTGCCCCCATTGTCAGAAAACCAAGCTGAAAAAAACTTCTTACAAAGAAAGTTCAATATGTAAACTTAGATTTATTTGTCATACCTGCAATAAACGTATCTCTCTGACTTGTCTAGTTCCTGCCTTTATTTACAAATACCGCTCTGATATAGAATGTCCCAACCCACTTTGTACTCAATTAGGACATGATGGGCAAAAAGGATGGATATATACAAGAAGAAATATATATGAACAGTGTGAATGTCGCTATTGCGGTGTTGGCTTTGTGCCTCAATCAACTGCCGCATCAAGCTGGGTTAATAGCACAACGGAACGTCAATTATTACCTTTTTGTTTTGAGGATGACATTTGGTATTTAAGACATTTCTACGATAATCCTTTTCCCGAATCAATTAATTTTCAAAACATATCGCCGCAATGGTATCTATTAGAAGTTAAAAAATATATTCAATATTTACTTAAATCTAGAGTGTATTCTTCACCATCAGGAGTTAGACATACTCTAACAAATTTAAAGCAATTAGGAAAAATTCTAGACACTTATAAAATAAAACAAACAGTTGATATCAGTCGCGAAGCTGTACTCAGATTTTTAGATAATTACAAAAATTGCGACAACAAAACAATCAATCATAAATTAAGCTACATAAAATCTTTTTTTGAATGGTTAGAACTTGATGCATCACACCTAATTCGTAGCCGTGATTATCTTAAAGAGATAAAAAATGATGCTGACTGGTTGGATGAATTAACGCGCACATCTATTAAAGAACATTTGTCGAAAATTCCTGCACCTATTGCTTGCCATTACCTGGTACAGGAGTACACTGCTGCTCGTCCAGGAGATATTTGCCAA
Organism: Mojavia pulchra JT2-VF2; assembly: GCA_019359325.1. Taxonomy (GTDB): domain Bacteria; phylum Cyanobacteriota; class Cyanobacteriia; order Cyanobacteriales; family Nostocaceae; genus Mojavia; species Mojavia pulchra. The sequence continues at coordinate 278,390 of JAHHHN010000004.1, forward strand.
TTAATTTTTGATTGCTTAGTAGAGGAAAATAGCAAATGGTATATCAAATTCTATCAACATAAAACTAAGCGTTGGCATCAAGTACCTGTTACCCGTGAAATTAGGCAATTAATTGAGGAACAACAACAATGGATAAGACAAGAAATTGGTCTGGAATATACACATTTATTTTGTCATTTCAGGAATGTCAGGAGCAAAAATTACCCTAATTTTACTACTATGAAGCCTTTGCCAATACCACCTCCGTTAACTATAAATGATAATAGGATGGTAGCCATTATTCGTTTACTGATAGAAAAAGAAGACATCCGTGATGCTAATGGGCAGAGACCCCACTTCACAGGTAAAATTACTCGCCATAACAGGTTACAAGAAGTACGAGTAAAATATGGTATTGAAGCTGCTAAACTTTATGCTGACCATGTTAGAAGTAGCACTACTTTTCAAAACTATACACCTCCTACCAGAGAACAAGTAGCAGAAGTAGACTTGCCTTTTCAGGAACTTTTAATGAACACCAATAGCAAGTTCCTCCCTTGGCAATCTTTGCCAGAAAGCCTACTCAACAACCCTAAAGCACACGAACTCGATCTCGAAATTGCTCCTCGCTTAGTGGTTTATGGACACTGTGCCCTCGACCCTAAAACGCCGTGTCCTGTTAATCTTTACCCCAAATGCTATGGCTGTTCCAGTTTTCGCCCTAGCACTGGTAAATTACCTCTCTATGAACGCCAATATAAAGGAGAACAACAAAGACTAACTGAAGCTAAACAAGCAGGTGCAGAATTAGCAAAAGAAGAAGCCGAAGCTACTATAGAAGCAATGGATAAATGGCTACCAGAACTAAGAAATTTAGCACATGGCTAAAAAACATAATCGCGATAAACAAGCTGAAGTTCTGCGTCGTACTCAAGCTCAAAGAAAGGAACAAAAAAAAGAGCAAGTATTAAAAGCAATTCAAGAAATACTTGCTCAAAAACAGCCATTAACATTTGCAAATATTGCAAATGTTTCTGGCTGTTCTATTTCTTATCTCTACAAATGGGATGAGATTAAGGCATATATCCACGAACTTCAACACGAAAAGGAGACTAAACTAAATCCCTTAGAAGAAAAAGACCCAAGACCCCATAGTCTTAAAACTTTACATGAAGTTTCTAAGCAAAGAATTAGAGAACTGGAAGCAGAAATTAGGGAACTCAAGCACCAGAATGAAAAACTTAGAGGTCATGTTGCAGAAATCAACGAACTCAGAGATGAGTGCGATCGCCTGCGATCGCAGTTACGAGAGAAAGCTTCTGCTGATTCATCGACAAAGATAATTCCCTTAAGAATAAATAAACCTGAGACAAGTTCCTCTACACCTGATACACCTAAACCCAGTGAAGTTCATACTGCTGATATTCAGCTAGAAGACTCGGATATCTTTCAATTCATTAACGAAATGGGGATTAAGGTGAATTCAAAACTAAAGCAAGAAATAGCAAGTCGTGAATCTCATAAAGTTAAGTTATCAATTGAAGCTTTTCAAGAGTATCGTAGTAAAACTGATATAGAGAATCCTGCTGCTTGCTTACTAACTATGATACGTGATGAAGCAAAACCTAATATTCCCGAAAAATCTACACCTAAACCATCAAGTAAATCTTCAGTTGCTATGCAAAATAATCAAAAAAAATTAATTTCTCACGATAAGCTCAAACAACTTAGCAAGTTATTTAACGAAAAGAATGAAGAGTAAGCTAAAAAGACCAATAGCAATAGATCTATTTGCTGGTGCGGGAGGGCTAAGTTTAGGATTTGAGCAAGCTGGGTTTGATGTGAAAGCTGCCGTTGAAATCGATCCGGTTCATGCTGCTGTTCATAAGTTTAATTTTCCCTATTGCGTAGTATTACCTTGTTCGATAACTGAGTTATCGGGAAAAGATATTCGAGAAAGAAGTGGAATTGGCAACCAAAATATAGAAATTATTATCTCTGGGTCTCCCTGCCAGGGTTACTCCTATATGGGTCGTCGAGTATTAGACGATCCAAGAAATTTTTTAGTAAAAGATTTTATAAGATTAGTCTTAGAGCTAAAGCCTTCTTATTTCGTTTTTGAAAACGTCAAAGGTTTTACAGTTAGTAAATATCAATCATTTTTAGATGAGTTAATCGAAACTTTCAGTAATAATAATTATCACATCTGTTTACCCTGGAAAGTCCTTAATGCTGCTTATTATGGAATACCACAAAAGAGAGAAAGACTATTTCTAATTGGCGCAAAGAAAGGTTGTGTCTTGCCTGAGTATCCTGCTCCATGTAGCCAACCACTGTTTGCAAAGTTAGCCAATCCTATCTTACCTCCTACTCCATCTTGTTGGGATGCCCTCAAAGATTTGCCAGAAGCAGAAGAATTTGAAGAATTAGTATATAGTGATTGCGTTGAAACGGAGAAATGGAGCAATCCCAGCCACTATGGGCGAGAAATGAGATGTTTAGATGATAGTAGCTGGCATTTTGGCTATAGGAGAAATTGGAATCCCTTTCTTTTGACTTCTAGCATAAGAACTAATCATTCACCAATCTCACGAGCTAGATTTCATGCTACAGAACAGGGAAAGAAAGAACCTGTTTCTCACTTCTTCAAATTGGCAGAAAATGGTATAGCTAATACTTTAAGGGCAGGAACTGATGCTGCTCATGGCTCACATACTTCTCCAAGACCTATTCATTACAGTAGCCCTCGCTGTATTACTGTACGAGAAATGGCACGATTACATGGGTTTCCTGATTGGTTTCGTTTTCACATCACAAAATGGCATGGTGCGAGACAGGTAGGAAATTCAGTTCCGCCACCATTGGCGAGAGCAATTGCTACAGAAATTATGAAATGTTTGGGAATGAATCCAACTACTCCTGAAGATGTTTTGGATCTGGGAGATCCCAAACTTTTATCAATGACTATGAAACAAGCTGCAAATTATTGGCAGCTTAGTATACCAACTAAAGATATTATCAATGTCTAAGAGTAATCAGTTTTTAGGAAACGTAGAAGCAGAAGAAGCCATACTGGGGGGCATCCTACTTGACCCGAATGCTATCAGTATAGTTGCTGATATTCTTCCTGTAGAGGCTTTTTGTACTAATGGTAATCAACAAATTTATAAAGCAACTTTAGAGCTATATCAAAATAATAAACAAACGGACTTGATGACTGTTTCTACTTGGCTAGCAGACCATAAACTATTAGAAAAGGTAGGAGGTAAGAATAAACTATCTCAACTTGTTACTTGTACAGTATCGGCAGTAAATATAGACCATTACGCGGCACTAGTAATGGATAAATACCAACGCCGTCAATTAGTAGCAGTAGGACATACAATAGTAGATTTAGGATGCGATACTAGCATTGAATTAGAACAAGTATTTGAGCAATCTGAACAAAGACTATTTAATCTCACAACTAACAAGAAAGCTAGATTTCAACCTAAACCCATTCATGAGTGTTTAGCTAATGTTTTGAATAAGATAGAGCAAGGTTCATCTCCTGCTTACCTTACGGGTTTAGTAGACTTAGATGCTATCATTGGTGGCTTAATTAAACAAGACTTGATTGTGGTTGCTGCTAGACCATCTATGGGTAAAAGCTGGTTTGGCTGTTATCTGGCTAATTATGTTGCAAGCAGTATTCAGAAGCCAGTATTGTTCTTTAGTGCAGAGATGTCTGAGGAACAACTGGCTAAAAGATTCCTCTCTATGCACACAGGTATTGACTCCCAAAGGCTCATGCACAATCAAATTTATGAGGAGGAATATGATTCTTTAGTACAAGGATTATCTAATCTAGGTAAACTGCCCATTATAATTGATGATACTCCTGCGGGTGACTTAACTCCTACTAAAATTCGTTCTGCACTTCGTAGAATAGAATCGGAAAGAGGAGAGTTAGGATTAGTAGTATTAGACTACATTCAAAAGCTTGGAGATAGAGCAGCAGGCAATAGAGCGCAAGCCATTGGTAAATATTGTGGTGCTTGTAAGGATATCGCTAAAACTTTCAATGTCCCATTTGTAGTTCTGGCTCAAATTAATCGTGGTGTAGAAGGTCAAAGTAATAAACGTCCTTCTATGGCTGATATTAAAGACTCTGGCGACATTGAACAAGATATGGACTTAGGATTATTACTTTATCGAGATGAATATTACAACTCAAATACTATTGATAAAGGGATTATGGAGGTAATAGTCGCTAAAAATAGAAATGGTATAACAGATACTTGTAAGGTGGTGTTTGACCCTAGTATTGGTAACTTTTCTGATTACAAAGAGTAGCTAAATCGTGAACTGTAGAATTTAATGCGGATAATTTGCTCATGCAAAGTTGTGTTTGGCTGCATGATTATTTGAAAAGTAATGCTATGTGTAAGGAACGTGATCGCACCAGAAAAATGGAATTCGCCCTCAACAGTAAAGTATTTTAGTCATAGTGCTGCGATCGCACTCTTTCACCCTCACGCTGCCCAATCTTTACACAGTAGTTCTGCTTGTTGCAGCACTGTCACCATCGCTTTCTCTTGCTTTTCTGGTGGATAGCCATATTTCCGCAGTAGGCGTTTGACTAAACGCCGGAGATTTGCTTTGACGCTTTCTTTCTGTGTCCAGTCGATGGTAACGTTGCGGCGAACTGTCTCTACAAGGTCACGAGCGATCGCCTTGAGGGTATCATCGCCTAATGCTTGGACTGAGGTATCAGTTAAATCCAAGGCATCATAAAAAGCTAGTTCATCTTCTGATAACCCCAGGTTTTCGCCTCGCTTTGTCGCTTCCCGAATTTCCTTTGCTAGTTCGATTAATTCGCTCATCACCTGGGCAGTTTCGATGGCGCGGTTCTGGTATCTTTTAATTGTCTGTTCTAGCATTTCGGCAAAGGAACGGGATTGTACCAAGTTCCTGTGCGATCGCGTTTTGATTTCGTCGTTGATTAATTTGTGCAGCAGTTCTAATGCTAGGTGGCGTTGGGGTAGTTGGCGGACATCTGCTAAAAATTCATCCGAGAGGATGGAAATATCAGGATTTTTTACCCCAGCAGCAGCGAAAATATCTACTACCTCATCACTCGCAACGGCGTTCGAGACAATTTGGCGAATTGCAGTATCTAAATCTTCAGGACTTTTACCGCCAGTGGTGGTGTGCTTAACAAAAGCAGCACGAATAGCTTGGAATAAACCGACTTCATCCCGAATTGCGATCGCATCATCACTGGAACTGCACAAAGCAAATGCTTTGGCTAATTCGTTCACTGCTTGGATAAACTCTTGTTGTCCATCCTCCAGTTCGAGAATATGATCCATTGCTGCGGGAATGATGGAGACACGCTGGGTTGGAGTACCTGTAAAGAACAGCGAATAATCGAACCCGTCTAACATTGCTGTGACGTTTTCGTATTTCTCTAGCATAAGTGCGATCGCTTGTTCTTGAGGAATGCCTGTTTGACCTTGACTGTCAGCAGTATAATCTCTCAGTGCTGCTCGGAGTTGGTCAGCAATGCCCAAGTAGTCCACAACTAAACCGCCTGGTTTGTCTTTGAAGACGCGGTTAACTCTGGCTATGGCTTGCATTAACCCATGACCACGCATTGGTTTATCTATGTAGATGCTATGCAAGCATGGCGCATCAAATCCTGTTAGCCACATATCCCGCACAATTACCAATTTCATGGGGTCATGTTCATTTTTAAATCGCTTTGCTAGTGCTTTACGTCTGGATTTATTGCGGATATGGGGTTGGAATTCTAGAGGATCTGCTGCGGAACCAGTCATCACGACTTTCAGAGTTGCTTTGTCGTCGTCGAGATGATGCCAATCAGGGCGAATTTCGATGATTGCATCGTACAAATCGACGCAAATCTGACGACTCATGCAGACAATCATTGCCTTACCGTCGATAATTTCTTGGCGACGTTCAAAATGCTCTACTATGTCTTTGGCAACTAGGGCAATGCGTTTTTCTGCACCAACTAAAGCTGATAATCTTGCCCATTTAATTTTTAACTGTTCTCTGGTTGAATGTTCCTCACCTTCGGTGACTTCTTCAAATTCTGGATCAATGTGAGGACGTTCTGATTCTTCGAGTTCCAGTTTCGCCATGCGTCCTTCATAATAAATGCGAACTGTGGCTTCATCCTCAACTGCTCTTTGAATATCGTAAATATCAATATAGTCACCAAATATGGCTGGTGTATTAATATCAGTTGATTCTATGGGAGTTCCTGTAAAGCCAATAAATGAAGCGTTAGGTAAAGCATCTCTTAAATGTTTGGCAAAACCGTAAGCAAGATACGTGTCACTTTCATCTTGATTTGTGACTACACGCGCTTCTAAACCGTATTGGCTACGGTGTGCTTCATCTGCAATGACAACGATGTTGCGACGGGGAGAAAGTTCGGGGTATTGTTGTCTTGGTTCTGGTGCGAATTTTTGAATTGTGGTAAAGACAACGCCACCAGATGACACTTGTAGAAGTTCGGTTAAATTTTCCCTATCTTGAGCTTGGACTGGGTTCTGGCGCAACAAGTCAGAACAGTAAGCAAAAGTATTAAATAATTGGTCGTCTAAATCGTTGCGATCCGTAAGTGATTCTGGATTTGACAAAGCATCTGCCCTTAATTCATCAAGGTCAGTAATTGACGCATATCTACCTTGAAAAAGGTTTTTTACGTTAATTATGGGTAAACCGACTCCAAACTGGGTTCTATTAAAGTTAGCTCCATTTCTAAATTCTCCTAACTCTCCAAGAGGGCGAATATCCCAATCACGATAAAGTTTATTGGTCATAAAACAACCCGCCCAAATTTTGTCGAATCAATGCTTCTAACTTCGCCGATGCCTCAAACTGCTGCTCTAACTTTTTAGTCAAATGCAACATCCTCTCCTCAAACCCCTCATCATCATCCTCAACTTCCTTCGCCCCTACATACCGCCCCGGCGTGAGAACATAACCATGTGAAACAATTTCTTCTAACTTGGCATTCTTACAAAAACCCGGAATATCTTCATATTTACCCGCTTCTTTCTCACCACGCCAAGCATGGTAAGTTTGGGCAATGTATTTTATTTCCTCATCTGTCAGTTCCCGATGTACACGATCAATTAAAACCCCCATCTTCCGCGCATCTATAAATAATGTTTCCCCAGTGCGATCGCGAAACTTGCCATTTTTCTTATTTCGTGCAAAAAACCACAAACAAGCGGGAATCTGAGTGTTGTAAAATAACTGCCCTGGCAATGCCACCATACAATCGACCAAATCGGCATCAATAATAGCTTGGCGAATATCACCTTCCCCTGATTGGTTAGAACTCATCGAACCATTCGCCAACACAAAACCAGCAATACCATTTGGTGCTAAATGGTGAATCATTTGCTGTACCCAACCATAGTTAGCATTACCTACGGGTGGAGTGCCATACTGCCAACGGGCATCTTCTCGCAACCTTTCCCCACCCCAATCACTCATGTTAAACGGGGGATTTGCCAGAATAAAATCAGCTTTCAGGTCTTTGTGCAAGTCATTGTGAAAAGTATCAGCATTGCGATCGCCAATATTGCCGTCAATCCCGCGAATTGCCAAATTCATCTTGCACAGTTTCCAAGTTGTCGGGTTTGACTCTTGCCCATAAATGGAAATATCGCCAATCTTTCCTCCATGCGCTTCGACAAACTTCTCCGACTGCACGAACATTCCCCCAGAACCGCAACAAGGGTCATAAATTCGCCCTTTGTAAGGTTCAATCATTTCTACTAACAACTGCACCACACAACGCGGGGTATAAAATTGTCCGCCTCTCTTTCCTTCCGCAGTAGCGAACTGTCCCAGGAAATACTCGTAAACTCGCCCCAAAATATCTTTAGAACGGCTTGCTTCATCTCCTAAGCCAATTTTGCTAATTAGGTCAATTAGTTCTCCCAGCAGTTGTTTATCTAAAGCTGGCTTATTGTAATCCTTGGGTAACACGCCTTTGAGCGATGGGTTCTCCTTCTCAATGGCATCCATCGCCTCATCTAACAGTTTGCCAATAGTGGATTGTTTGGCATTAGCTTGTAAATATGACCATCGCGCTTCCTTGGGAACCCAGAAAACATTTTCTGCCGTGTACTCGTCGCGGTCTTCCGGGTCAGCATAGGGTTGCTTTGCCAGGATTTCGTAAAGTTCACCGAAGGCATCGGAAATATATTTAAGGAAAATCAACCCTAAGACAACGTGCTTATACTCCGCTGCGTCCATGTGACCCCGCTGCTTATCCGCAGCTAACCACAGAGCTTGTTCAAAACCTAATGTCGCCCCATTGCCGTTATTCTGTTCCGTTTTTTTCTGACCACGAGCCACTAATAACTACTCCCTTAAGTAAAATCTCTTCTAATACGAGTTAATGCCTGGTTTAATCCCTCACTGTGAATCCAACCGACAAACCCGCCGTAAATCATTCTGTCATTGCGATCGCCTAAAAAAGCATGGTCAACACCAACGGGGTTTTTCCAAGTTCTCACAACTGTCCCGTCTGTAAGCTTCATGAAGGGAATTGACCGCTGAAAATCTCTGTGGTTTGCAGGAGTCATACCAGGGACATTCTCCAAAATAGCCATTACCTCTTGAGTGACATTTTTGGTGTGAGTTTTTACCGTAGCTTTGAGCCTTTCTTTAAGGTTTCTGTCAAACAATAGCAAAAAATCAATTTCTTTAAACAGCTTGGTATGTGATTGAGTCTGCCGTCTCTGGCTATAAATACCTGTTAAGAAACCTTCCAGAATTACTTTTGCCAAAGCATTGCTAATCAAACCTATTAGTCCTAAGACAGCAATTCCACCCACCATCCCTGCTGGACCTCCCAGGAATGCTAAAGCTGCGGTGATAGCAGCGGCATCTTTTAAACCTGTAGTCGCCATTAATACCGCCAAGATAATACAAGGTAATCCGATAGCAGCAAGTTTTTTGACGACTTCATCCATACCCTTTCACCGCAAGACAAGATTCATATCAAGTCTTTTTTAACACATGTGAAAGTTAAAATTGCTGAAATTGCAGTAATCCTTTATGGCAGGAATCACAATATCGACTTTGCGATCGCATTTTTATCAACAGCAACGCAAAATTCAGGTTGTCTAAAGGAGACTCAATTTCACTCCAAATCCTTATAGTTTGTAAACTGTAGTAGCTCAAAATTTTATTATTTGTTTACTGCTGTAGCTATTATATGAGCAATAAGGACGATAAAAAAACCAGAATGTATATTTATGTTGCAGATGTTGTAGCAGTTGCTTGGAACAAAGACAGAGGAATGCTTTTAAAGCGATTGCGGGGAAAAAAATCACGTCAAAAACTAGCTGATGAAATTGCAGCTAAGGGAGGGGAATGCTCCCATCAAAATCTCAAGAAACTAGAGTACGGTGAGTCCGAAAGTGTCTCAACCAAAGTATTAGAGGCTGTTTGTGCTGCATTAGATATTTCTTTAAGTGACTTTCTCAGTACTGTCGAAGTGACTAATTAGAGTTTTGAATATTTTTTCTTGATTTTAGATACTAAAGTATCTAAAATATTTAATGACATCAAAAAGGCGATCGTCCTCCGGCAAGAGTATGCGATCGCCTTTTAAACCCCGTTAATGAGGTTACTTAAATGATTGTACAAGAAGAGTTCGATGACGAAACCTCGGCTCAATCAGAGTTTGAGGAATACATTGACCAGCTTGCTGAAACAATAGCGCCAGAAATTGAGATCGATTCAGTACCAGATGAACTCGGAGAACTGTATCGAGTGTGGAATAGCTATCATCTGCTGGGAACTTTTTATCAGAACCTTGAAGGCAAATGGGTCGCACAAGCCTGTAATAGAGATGAAAGACCTTGTTGCGACACCCCTGAATTAGCACAGCTTTTTATAATTGCTGTAAACGGGTTGCTAGTTGCAGATGTAGCGTAATACATAATTACTTTTTATACACCAATTTTCCATCACCTAGAGACGTGCATTTAAGCACGTCTCTTTTTTGTTTGAAGCTTTTTATAAATAGAACTATCTCCAATAATTAAATAAATATAAAATTGGATTTTTCATAGCTTGATTTAGCTTACTTTGTAGAAGGTAAATCTAAAATCCTTGATTTGACGTAATTTTACATTGTGGAATAACTATAATCCACCCTGTCAAGGGTTTTCGCTTATTGGTAAAAGAGCTTTTGACGATCCGCGCAATTCTTTAGTATTTCACTTTCATCGATTAGTTTTGGAGCTACAACCGAAATTTTTTGTCATGGAAAATGTTCGGGGTATTACAGTCGGTGAACATAAACAAATACTTAAAACCTTAATTAACGAGTTTAAAATTAAAGGTTATCAGGTAGAAGAAAATTACCAAGTTCTTAACGCCGCTTATTATGGAGTACCACAGTCTCGTGAGAGATTATTTCTCATTGGTGCTAGAGAAGATGTTAAATTACCGAAATACCCCCAGCCAATTACGCAACCCGCAAAGCCTAACGATTCTACACAGCAAAATTCCTTGGTTTTACCGTTCGGCCCCACAGTATGGGACGCAATTAAAGATATTCCCGAAGTAGAAAACTATTCAGAGTTATTAGTAAGAGATTGGGTAGTGGCAGAGTATGGCAAACCTAGTAACTATGCTCTGACACTTCGCGGCATCGCTACTTTAGAAAATGATTATTCCTACGAACGTGAATTTGATTCTCGAATTCTCTCTTCCAGTCTTCGCACAAAACACTCAACTGCAACTATTGAACGTTTTACTGCTACAGTTCCAGGAGAAAGAGAACCCATTAGTCGTTTTCATAAGCTGCATCCTGGCGGTGTTTGTAACACCTTAAGAGCAGGAACAGACAAGTATAAAGGTTCTTTCACCTCTCCTAGACCGATTCATCCATTCACACCCCGATGTATCACGGTAAGAGAAGCAGCACGCCTGCATTCTTACCCCGACTGGTTTAGATTTCATATGACAAAATGGCACGGTTTTCGGCAAGTGGGTAACTCTGTACCTCCATTGCTAGCAAAGGCTGTAGCTACTGAAATTATTCGTCAATTAAATGTGTTACCTAGCAAGCCAAGCGTCCGATATAAATTGGGTTTGGAGAGCTTGCTTCAACTTAATATGTCGCAAGCAGCGCAACGTTACAGCATAATTATGAATTATGAATTACAACAGACTTAATATTAAATTGCTATTAGTTTGCTCACAATCTATAATTTTTACTCTTGAAGATGCTGGACAGATTGTCTTCTTTTTCTTTTTAGCTTTGCGCCTTGGCGTGAGACTAATTCATATTTCCACTCAGCAACGCCCTATTTGTCAGGCTATTGAGATTACTAATTGGGAAGCGATCGCAGATTTCTCTGATATAAACTCTGAAATTATTGCAGACATCCCCACACCCTATTTTTATTGGCATTGCTTGTAATGTAGCAGCAATCCTTAAGCAGTTAAGGATATTTTCATGAAGGCAGAATAATTTTCAAATAAACACCGATAAATAACCGATAAATATCGGTGTTTATCTGTGGTTTGTTTTGTTACTATTCAGATTTTTGCCACAATTCCAATGTCTGAACAGCTGCCTGCTGAAGTTCAGGATTGCCATTCTGCGCTAATTCTTGTAGAACTGTGACAAGTTTGCGATCGCCTGGGTAGATGAGTTGTCCAAGTTGTTTGACATATTGTAGTTGCTCGAAAGGTTGTGATTGCGGTAGTTTTTCCAGCAAATACGACCTATAGCATTCTAAAAAGTGGTTTTCAAAACCTAGCGCCTGCTTGCACAAGTGGTGTAACAACTGTCTATCACCCGTCGCTTTTGGTATCAAATAAGCCCATCGCCTACAGCAGTACTCGTAAATTTGCTCTACTAATTCTGTCCACTGGTCATTAATCCAAATGCGGTATTGTGTGGCACAATTGCGCTTCCAGCTTCCGGTTCCAATATACTTACCAGTTTTATGTAAAATTAGTGCGTCTGCTGGGGAAAGTACATTTATTACCAAATCTTTGATTCCCTTCTGACTCGCCCCATCGCGCAAATGCATCAAGCGGCGGTCATAGCCATAAAACTCACCTACTGGGTCAGGATAGCCGAGAGGAAAGGTTAACTGGGGAGGATTACCGCGTAGCTGTGCAAACAAACGATACTGTCCAAACATTGAATCACGGATATGGCCTGCGACTGCCTTGAGAGGAACAGAGTCCCGAATGTCTTCCCCATACATCAAAAGGCTAGCTGTTTGGAATTTCACCCCACCAACAGACAATAGTTGTGCTTCATCCACTGGGATGAGATCCAATGCAAACGGACACTGCTGTTGACATTCTTGTTTATAAGATGTAAATCTTTGTTTTTCCTCTGGAGTTTGCTTATCCTTGAACACTATTACTATATCGATGTCACTGGTTGCTACTGCCTCGCCAACGGCATAACTACCAACGAGGTAATAGCCGCGAATTCTTTTAAAGAAATGGTAGTCGCCCAATTTAATAATTTCTGAAATTATTTGGTCAATTTTGGGAAAATTAGTTGAGTTAAGGAGAGCAATATTAGTCATATTCATGGTTGCGTAAAAATCTTCCCCCTTGGGATATATGTCAAAATAAATAGGTAATAAAACTAGGAAAATATTTACTGTGAAAAATATCTTTTAAGCAGCTATCTTAAGGACGATGCGAAAGCTATCATTGGCTAAGTAAGGCTGCAACAAGTGTGGCAACAGCCTTGTTTAATGGATAGAAGCATAAGGTTAATTGAACCCCAGGCAAAATACCGCTAATTATGAACTTAACAGTACCCTCCTAAGAAAGTTGGGGGTAGAAAAAATATAAAAATTTCTTAAGGATCAGGCAATGGCAACTGAACAGCTAACTAGAGAAAGCGATAGTCTAGATTTAAAACAACTACTGAGAACACTAACTGCTGTTAAAAAAGGTGATTTTTCTGCTCGGATGCCTATTGAACAAACAGGCATAGCAGGGAAAATAGCCGATACGCTCAACGATATTATTGACCAGAATGAGCGGATGGCGGCTGAACTTCAGCGGATTGGTACTGTAGTTGGTAAAGAAGGCAAGATTACTGAACGTGCTTCTCTAGGTAATGTTCGCGGTTCATGGACAGATTGTGTTAATTCTGTCAATACCCTAATTACAGATTTAGTTCAGCCGACAGCAGAAACTACTCGTGTTATTAGAGCTGTAGCCAATGGCGACTTATCCCAAACGATCGCCCCGGAAATTGAAGGCAGACCCCTCAAAGGAGAGTTTCTCCAAACTGCCAATATTGTCAACACAATGGTAGATCGGCTCGGCTCCTTTGCATCGGAAGTTACAAGGGTTGCTCGTGAGGTGGGAACCGAAGGTAAGCTGGGTGTGCAAGCACAAGTAAACGGCGTGGCTGGTACTTGGAAGGACTTGACCGATAACGTAAATTTAATGGCAGGTAATCTGACTGGCCAGGTGCGGAATATTGCAGAAGTTGCCACAGCGATCGCTAACGGTGACCTCTCGAAAAAAATTACAGTTAACGTTAAAGGCGAAATTCTAGAACTCAAGAACACCGTCAACACGATGGTGGATCAGCTCAACTCCTTCGCATCAGAAGTAACACGAGTTGCCAGGGAAGTGGGAACCGAAGGTAAGTTGGGTGTGCAAGCAGAAGTACGGGGTGTAGCAGGTACTTGGAGGGATCTTACCGAGTCAGTGAATATGATGGCTGGTAATTTGACAGCCCAAGTAAGAAATATTGCTGAAGTGACAACGGCGGTAGCCAATGGTGACCTTTCTAAGAAAGTTACAGTTGATGTTAAAGGCGAAATTTTAGAGTTGAAAAACACCGTCAACATCATGGTGGATCAACTTAACTCCTTTGCATCAGAAGTAACCAGGGTTGCCCGTGAGGTGGGAGCAGAAGGTAAATTAGGTGGTCAAGCGGAAGTGCGCGGCGTAGCGGGTACGTGGAAAGACTTGACCGATAGTGTAAACTTCATGGCGGGTAGTTTAACGGCACAGGTGCGGAATATTGCCGAAGTCACAACGGCGGTGGCAAATGGCGACCTTTCCAAGAAAATTACCGTCGATGTTAAAGGTGAAATTTTAGAGCTGAAAAACACGATCAACACAATGGTGGATCAGCTTAATTCTTTTGCATCAGAAGTAACAAGAGTTGCCAGAGAAGTGGGAACCGAAGGTAAGTTAGGCGTACAAGCCGAAGTGCGTGGTGTGGCGGGTACGTGGAAAGACTTAACCGATAATGTAAACTTAATGGCAGGCAATCTTACCGGACAGGTACGCAACATCGCAGAAGTTGCCACAGCGATCGCCAACGGTGACCTCTCGAAGAAAATCACTGTCGATGTCAGAGGCGAAATTTTTGAACTTAAGAACACCATCAACATCATGGTGGATCAACTTAGTTCCTTCGCTTCAGAAGTAACAAGAGTTGCCCGCGAGGTGGGTAGTGAAGGAAAGTTAGGTGTACAAGCGGATGTGCGCGGTGTGGCGGGTACATGGAAAGACTTGACAGACAGCGTGAACTTCATGGCGGGCAGCTTAACAGCCCAAGTGCGTAATATTGCCGAAGTCACAACGGCGGTGGCAACCGGTGACCTTTCCAAAAAAATTACCGTCGATGTGAAAGGTGAAATTTTAGAGCTGAAAAATACCATCAATACAATGGTGGATCAACTCAACTCCTTCGCTTCAGAAGTAACGCGAGTTGCCCGCGAGGTGGGCAGTGAAGGGAAGTTGGGCGTGCAAGCAGAAGTGCGCGGCGTAGCGGGTACGTGGAAAGACTTGACAGACAGCGTGAACTTCATGGCGGGAAGCTTAACAGCCCAAGTGCGGAACATTGCTGAAGTCACAACGGCGGTGGCAAATGGCGACCTTTCTAAGAAAATCACCGTCGATGTTAAAGGCGAAATTTTAGAGTTGAAAAATACCATTAACACGATGGTGGATCAGCTCAGTTCCTTTGCATCAGAAGTAACGCGGGTGGCGCGAGAGGTGGGAACCGAAGGGAAACTGGGCGTGCAAGCCGAGGTGCGCGGTGTGGCTGGCACATGGAAGGATTTGACTGGTGCGGTGAATATGATGGCGGGTAACCTCACTGACCAAGTGCGGAATATCGCGGAAGTAGCCACAGCGATCGCTAATGGTGACCTCTCGAAGAAAATTACTGTCCAAGTCAAAGGTGAAATTTTGGAGTTGAAGAACACCATTAATATCATGGTGGATCAACTCAACTCCTTTGCATCAGAAGTAACAAGAGTTGCCCGCGAGGTGGGTAGTGAAGGTAAGCTGGGTGTGCAAGCAGATGTGCGCGGTGTTGCTGGGACGTGGAAGGATCTCACCGATAGCGTGAACTTCATGGCGGGTAGCTTAACAGCCCAAGTACGAAACATCGCTGCTGTGACAACGGCGGTGGCAAATGGCGACCTCTCCAAGAAAATTTCTGTAGATGTGAAAGGTGAAATTTTAGAGTTGAAAAACACCGTCAACACGATGGTGGATCAGCTTAACTCCTTCGCCTCAGAAGTCACAAGGGTGGCGCGAGAGGTGGGAACCGAAGGAAAATTAGGTGTACAAGCAGAGGTAAAAGGCGTTGCTGGTACGTGGAAAGACTTGACAGACAGTGTGAACTTCATGGCGGGAAGCTTGACAGCCCAAGTGCGGAACATTGCCGAAGTGACAACGGCGGTGGCAAATGGCGACCTCTCGAAGAAAATCACCGTTGATGTGAAAGGTGAAATCTTGGAGTTGAAAAATACCATCAACACGATGGTGGATCAGCTTAACTCCTTCGCCTCAGAAGTAACGCGGGTGGCGCGAGAGGTGGGAACCGAAGGTAAATTAGGCGTGCAAGCTTACGTTAGGGGAGTAGCCGGCACTTGGAAAGATTTGACAGATAACGTGAACTCGATGGCGGGTAACCTGACAGCCCAGGTGCGGAACATTGCCGAAGTTACTAAAGCGGTGGCAAACGGCGACCTCTCGAAGAAAATTACTGTTGATGTTAAAGGCGAAATTCTTGAGCTAAAAGACACGATCAACACGATGGTGGATCAGCTCAGTTCCTTTGCATCGGAAGTAACGAGAGTTGCCAGGGAAGTGGGAACCGAAGGAAAACTGGGCGGTCAAGCGCAAGTCCAAGGTGTTGCTGGTACTTGGAAAGATTTGACAGACAATGTGAACTCAATGGCGGGCAACTTAACAGCCCAAGTGCGAGGCATCGCCAGAGTCGTCACAGCAGTTGCTAATGGTGACTTGAAACGAAAATTAATGCTCGATGCTAAGGGAGAAATTGAAACCTTAGCAGAGACAATCAACGAGATGATTGACACCCTTGCCACTTTCGCAAATCAGGTAACCACAGTGGCGCGGGAAGTGGGAATTGAAGGGAAGTTAGGCGGTCAAGCTAAAGTTCCTGGGGCAGCCGGAACTTGGAAAGATTTGACCGACAACGTAAACGAACTTGCTGCCACTCTCACCACTCAGTTACGAGCGATCGCAGAAGTGGCAACAGCGGTAACAAAAGGCGATTTAACTCGTTCTATTGCCGTTGAAGCTTTAGGAGAAGTGGCGATCCTCAAAGACAACATCAACCAGATGATTGCCAACCTCCGAGAGACAACGCAGAAAAACACCGAACAAGACTGGTTAAAAACTAACCTCGCCAAGTTTACCCGGATGCTCCAAGGTCAGCGAGACTTGGAAACCGTATCTAAACTGATTCTCTCGGAACTAGCACCTCTGGTAGGAGCGCAACATGGCGTATTCTACCTGATGGAAACACTAGAGCATAACCCTTATTTAAAACTACTTAGCAGCTATGCTTACCGCGAGCGTAGACATTTGGCTAACCGCTTCTACTTGGGTGAAGGATTGGTAGGACAATGTGCTTTAGAAAAAGAGCGCATTCTGCTCACCGACGTACCGAGCGATTATGTCAAAATTGGTTCTGGACTGGGTGAAGCCTCTCCACTCAATGCTGTAGTTCTACCCGTACTATTTGAAGGGCAAGTAACAGCGGTAATTGAATTAGCTTCTTTCCGCCGCTTTAGCGAGATTCATTTAACATTCTTCGATCAACTCACCGAAAGTATTGCGATCGTCCTCAATACGATCGCAGCTTCAATGCGTACAGAAGAATTGCTCAAGCAATCCCAATCTCTAGCAGAAGAACTACAAACCCAGCAAAACGAGCTGCGAGAAACCAACAAGCGCCTAGAACAACAAGCTCAATCACTCAAAGCTTCTGAAGATTTGCTCAAGAGACAGCAAGAAGAATTACAGCAAACTAATGCCGAATTAGAAGAAAAAGCAGAGATGTTGGCGTTGCAAAAGAAAGAAGTTGAGCATAAAAATCTTGAAATAGAACACGCCAGACGGTCTTTGGAAGAAAAAGCCGAACAATTGGCGCTTTCGTCAAAATACAAGTCTGAGTTTTTAGCTAATATGTCCCACGAACTGCGGACACCACTGAACAGCTTGTTGATTTTGGCGAGGCTATTAGCAGATAACATTGATGGCAACCTCACCACCAAACAAGTAGAGTACAGCCAAACAATTTACTCAGCAGGTACTGACCTTTTAACGTTAATTAATGACATTCTCGATCTCGCCAAAATTGAATCGGGAACTATGTCAATTGAAATGACCCAGATGCTGGTGACAGAGTTAAAAGACCAGACTGAGCGCACCTTCAGCCAAGTAGCTCAGAACAAAGGACTGGCTTTTACAATTGAATTAGCTCCAGAATTGCCAAAAACCATTTATACCGATGCCAAGCGCTTACAACAAGTCCTGAAAAATCTGCTTTCCAACGCTTTTAAATTTACAGAGCGAGGAGAGGTACGTTTGCAGATTGAAGTTGCAAAACAGGGATGGAGCCTCAACCAAGATACCCTCAATCGTGCCCAGCTAGTTATTGCTTTTGCAGTCAGTGATACAGGTATTGGTATTGCCGCCGATAAACAAAAAGTAATTTTCGAGGCGTTTCAGCAAGCCGATGGTACTACCAGTCGTAAGTATGGTGGTACTGGATTAGGCTTGTCAATTAGCCGTGAAATCGCCCGCCTCTTTGGTGGAGAAATTAAACTTGTCAGTCAACCCGGTCAAGGTAGTACATTTACGTTCTATCTGCCGCAATTTAATTCTGAGCCACGAGCCTTGAGTCCTAGCCCGGAGTATACCTTAGCACCGTCCAAGATTCAGCACTCAGCAATTAATACTCAGCACATAACACTTCCTAGTCAGCAAGCACTGGCTTCTCAGCACTCATCGCTCCTAGATGATGATCGCGCCAATATCGTAGATGGCGATCGCGTGCTGCTGATTGTAGAAGATGATATTAACTTTGCGCGCATCCTAATTGAGATGGCTCAAGAGCAAGGATTTAAGGTGATCACTGCCCAAACTGGTACTGCTGGACTTACATTGGCACAGCAATTCCAGCCATCAGCCATTTTGTTGGATATCCGCTTGCCAGAAATGGATGGTTGGACAGTTTTAGACCGCTTAAAGCACGACCCAAATACGCGCCACATTCCCGTACATATCATGACAGTTGAGGAAGGACGGCAGCGTGGTTTACAACTAGGAGCACTCGCATATCTGCAAAAGCCTGTAACTAGTGAAACCATATCTGAAGCATTAACCAAAATCAAAGGTTTTATTGAACGTCGAGTCAAAAACCTGCTGGTAGTTGAAGATAACGATACTCAACGGCACAGCATTATCGAATTGATGGGCAATAGCGATGTCACTACCACTGCTGTTAGCACAGGTGCAGAAGCTTTAGAAGCGATTCGCTCACAGCATTTTGATTGTCTTGTCCTCGACTTAGGGCTACCAGATATGAGCGGTTTTGAATTGATCGAGCAGATCAAGCTCCTGCCCAATGGCGAATCGCTACCGATTATTGTTTATACTGGCCAAGAACTTACCAGAGGGCAAGAAACTGAACTTAAGCGCATAGCAGATACCATCATCGTCAAAGACGTGCGATCGCCCGAACGTCTCCTCGATGAAACAGCATTATTCTTGCACCGCGTCCAAGCAAATTTGCCCGCACCCACACGCCAAATATTAGAACAACTCCAATCAAGAGACCACTTACTCGCTGGTAAAAAGGTGCTAATTGTAGACGACGATGTACGTAACATCTTTGCGCTGACGAGTATGCTAGAGCGCCATCACATGCAAGTTTTATACGCTGAAAACGGCAGGGAAGGCATCGCCATGTTACAAAGTACACCAGACATTGATGTCGTTTTAATGGACGTGATGATGCCAGAGATGGACGGTTACGAAACAACACGCCTAATTCGCCAAAACGCTCAGTTGAAATCGTTGCCAATCATTGCACTTACCGCTAAAGCCATGCAAGGCGATCGCGAAAAATGTATTGAAGCTGGAGCATCCGACTATATCACCAAACCAGTTGATACTGAACAGTTACTTTCGTTATTACGCGTTTGGTTATATAGATGAATCCCCATCTAGAAGATATTGAAATTCAATTGCTGCTAGAGGGCATATTCCGTTACTACGGTTTTGACTTTAGGAATTATGCCCTAGCTTCAATGAAGCGCCGCATTTGGAATACGATTCGTTCAGAGCAATTAGACAGCATATCTGGACTGCAAGAAAAAGTTCTCCACGATCGCGATTGTATGGAGCGGTTTTTACTTAACCTCTCGGTTCACGTAACCGCCATGTTCCGCGATTCTAGCTTTTATCTTGCCTTTAGAAATAAAGTTGTGCCGCTATTAAAAACTTATCCTTTTATTCGCATTTGGCATGCAGGTTGTTCTACAGGTGAAGAAGTTTATTCTATGGCAATTTTGCTGCAAGAAGAAGGACTTTATCATCGTTCCAGGCTCTATGCCACTGATATGAATGAAATGGTATTACGCAAAGCCAAAGCTGGAATTTTTCCCTTAGAATTGATGCAGCAGTATACTCAAAATTATCTAGAAGCTGGAGGTAAAAACTATTTTTCCGAGTATTATACTGCCGCCTACGATAACGCGATTTTTCGCCCATCTCTCAAAGAAAATATCGTCTTTTCACCTCACAATTTAGCAACTGATAGTTCTTTCAACGAATTTAATGTCATTCTGTGCCGTAATGTCTTGATCTACTTCAACAAATCACTCCAAGAAAAAGTGCATAGTTTGTTGTACGAAAGCTTAATTAGGTTTGGAATTTTAGGCTTGGGACGCCAAGAGTCGCTAAAGTTCACACCATATGAGAAACACTATGAGGAGTTAGTCAGAAGTGAGAAGCTCTACCGACGAATTGTCTAGAGGCAAAGAAACAGCGAATCGCCCCTACTTTGAACTCGTCGTGATTGGTGCATCATTAGGAGGGCTAAACGCCTTAGCAATTCTGCTCAGAGGGCTACCAGAAAACTTCCCCGTACCTGTAGCCATAGCACAACACCGTCGGTCGAATAGCGAGGATGGGTTAAGCAAATTGCTGCACCATTACAGCAATTTGCATGTCAAAGAAGCAGAAGACAAAGAAGAAATTTTACCAGGAACAGTTTACTTGGCTCCTGCTGATTATCATTTATTGGTGGAAGGAGGAGACGGTTCTATAGTACGTCCTTATTTTGCGCTTTCAACAGAAGCAAACGTCACATATACTAGACCTTCGATAGATGTACTATTTGAGTCAGCAGCCGATGCTTATGCCGAAAAGGTGATTGGTGTACTGTTAACAGGAGCCAATCACGACGGTACACGAGGACTAGCAAAAATTAAAGCACGCGGTGGTAAAGCCGTGGTACAAGACCCTGCAACAGCTGAATGCCCGATTATGCCAGCAGCAGCGATCGCCGCTATGATAGTAGACAAAATTCTGCCGCTAAAAGATATCTCTAGCTTCTTAGCCAAAATTTGTTTCCCTATGCTTTTGTAAGCAAAGTGCTTGTATTACACTAAATCTTGCTGCTCGACAATATATACCTAGAAGGGCCAAATTTGCAACCTGAGATAGTAGCAAAACCGCCATTATAAGTTGAAAGTCTATAAAAAAGCGTAGAACCTGAATTTACTCTACCTAGGAGTATGTACCTTACAATGCCGTCCGAACTACCAGTAAATATTCTCCTGGTTGATGACCACTCAGAAAACTTGTTGGCCTTAGAGGCAATATTACAAAGCCTAGGTCAGAATCTGGTTAGGGCGACATCGGGTGCCCAAGCTCTGAGATGCTTGCTCAATCAAGATTTCGCCGTGATTCTGCTTGATGTTCAAATGCCAGATATGGATGGATTTGAAACGGCAACTCTCATTCGACAACGTGAGCGATCGCGCCATACGCCAATAATTTTTCTGACAGCATTTAGCACGAATGAGTCGATGGTATTTAAAGGATATGCCTTAGGAGCAGTAGACTACTTATTCAAGCCAATTGAGCCAGAAATATTAAAATCTAAAGTGGCGGCGTTTGTTGATTTATTTCAGAAAACAGCAGAGGTGCAAAGACAAGCAGCACAATTAGCAGCCTTGAATGCCGATCTGAGAAAAAGCGAAGAACAGTTTCGCAGTTTAAGCGCTTGCTCACCTGTGGGCATCTTTTTAACAGATATTTCGGGACAATGTACGTACACTAATCCTCGCTACCAAACTATTTTAGGAATTACTTCAGAGGAAAGTTTAGGAACGGGTTGGTTGCGATCGCTTCATCCAGAAGAAAGAGATGAAATATTTGCCAATTGGTCTGCCTGTGCTAGTGAAGGTAGAGAATACCATAGTGAGTTTCGCCTAATAACTCCCGCAGGAATTGAGCGCTGGGTTAACCTCCGTTCCTCACCGATGCTATCCGATCAAGGCGAAGTTATCGGTTATGTCGGCACAGTAGAAGACATTAGCGATCGCAAGCAAGCTGAGGAAGAACACATTAAATTGATTCGTGACCAAGCAGCGCTTAAAGAGGCGCAAGCAGCAAACCGTCTCAAGGATGAGTTTTTAGCTACTCTTTCTCACGAACTCCGCACACCTTTAAACTCAATACTTGGCTGGTCTAAACTACTCCGCAATCGCAAATTAGATGAGAAAGCCACTGCACGTGCTTTGGAAACAATTGAACGCAATGCACTTTTGCAGGAGCAACTTATAGAAGACATTTTGGATGTCTCTCGCATTATTCGCGGCAAGTTAGTGTTGAATATCTGCCCTGTTAACTTAGTCTCGGTGATTGAGTCCGCAGTCGATACTGTGCGTCTCCAAGCTGAAGCTAAGAATATTTTATTTGAGTTTGTGATTGCATCCACCGAAATAGCGAGCATCAGCAGTCGGGACAAAAAACCAAGTAACAAGGCCAATAATGGTCATTTCTCTCCTGCGATCCATCTTTCCTCACCTTTCACCGTCTCAGGTGATCCAGACCGCTTGCAGCAAGTTGTTTGGAATCTACTCACCAATGCTATCAAATTCACACCCCAAAACGGTCGGGTAGAAATTAGGCTATCAATTATCAGTGGCCGAGAACCAGAACAAAGCACTGACAATGAATCAATAACAGCAAACAACTATGCTCAGATCCAGGTGAGCGATACAGGTATTGGTATCAAGCCAGACTTTATCCAATATGTTTTTGAGCGTTTTCGTCAAGCTGACGGCAGTACAACCAGAACTCACACAGGGCTGGGATTAGGGCTGGCGATCGCCCGTCATTTGGTAGAACTGCATAAAGGATCTATCCATGCAGAAAGCCCTGGCGAAAATCAAGGAGCCACCTTTACTGTGAAGTTGCCTCTTTTAGAAATAAAAGAGCAAACCACCCAACAAACAGAAGAAACCCCAGAGCCAAATTCTTCTAGCTCACTACCCTCAGCAATTCTAAAGAATGTACGAGTGCTACTTGTTGATGACGACAATGATACACGTCATTTTTTGGCAATAGCACTACAAGAGTCTGGAGCTGATGTCAGAGCTGTTACTTCAGTTCACGAAGCACTCTCAGCAATTCAACAATTTCCACCAGATATATTGATTAGCGATATTGGAATGCCCGAAGAAGACGGCTACGCACTAATCCGTAAAGTGAGGCTTCTCGAACCAGAACAAGGAGGGCGGATTCCAGCAATTGCCTTAACAGCTTATGCCAAAGAGTCAAACTCTACAGAGGCGTTAACAGCAGGCTTTCATATGTATGTCTCTAAGCCAGTTGAGCCAATTACCTTAATTAACATGATCGCAAAACTGGCAGAACTAAATTGTCATATTTGAAAAGTTTAATATAACTAAATTTGGCAGAACAAAACCTTTTTTATTATTTGCTCAGTTTTAACCGAAGGCAAAATTGTATAACACTACAAAATTAACCAAACTCAAAAGAGATTGGAATAGAAAATATGTTGCTATTCTGATAAAAATTAAAATGTTTTGCAATAATTAAATACATTACTTTAAGCAATAATACTGAATAAAAATGATGGTATGAATAATCATCACATTTTAAAAGCAACCAGAGAAACAGTTCATCTTGGTGGTTTTTCGTATTTGCTAGAACCTGCACTGACTATTGATTCGGGCGATACGATTGAGGTGGAAACTTACACTGGTTACTATGTCTACGACAAAGCACCACCCAAGTTTCTTACTAGCGAATTTCTTGATATCTGCCAAAATCTAGCACCAGAACGCAAAATTGCTGGAGGCCCACATTTACTGACAGGGCCAATTTATGTAAGAGGTGCAGAACCAGGCGATGTTTTGGAAGTAAAATTAGAGGCGATCGCACCAAGTCTCCCAGTTGGCTTCAATGCAATTCGTACAGGCTGGGGAGCCTTACCACAGCAGTTTCAGCAACCTGCCTTAAGATTCATTCCCCTCGATTTAGAAAACAACATTGCAGAATTTCCGGCGGGTACTGGCATCAAAATTCCCCTCAAACCATTTTTTGGTATCCTTGGTGTCGCCACTCCAGAAACGTCTCGCACTTCGATTCCACCTGGTTCTTATGGTGGTAATATCGATAACCGTGAACTCCAATCAGGTTCTCGGATATTTCTGCCTATTTTTGTCCCTGGTGCATTATTTTCTATTGGTGATGGACATGCAGCACAAGGAGATGGCGAAGTCAATGTCACCGCCATTGAAACTTCAATGAACGGGACTATCAAACTCAACCTGCGTAAAGATTTGCATCTGACAACACCAATTGCTGAAACTCCTACTGATATCATCACAATGGGCTTTGGTCAAACTTTAGATGAAGCCTTAGAAGTAGCTTTAAAAAACATGATTAATTTTCTGGAAAGATTTATCTTTTTATCGCCAGAAGATGCATATGTATTGTGTAGTTTAGCAGTAAATTTTCGCATCACTCAAGTTGTGAATAGCCCACATAAAGGTGTACATGGAATGCTCCCTAAATCTATCTTCTCTAATACAATCAATTTATAGGTTGCAATTTAGCGTTCATTTTTTATGTCTAATATTCTCATCCAACTATTGCTAATTGGTTTAGTTGCTGGAGTTGCTGGAGGTATGTTTGGCATCGGTGGGGGAGCAATTATGGTTCCAGCGATGGTTTTAATAATGGGATTGGAGCAGAAATTTGCTACAGGCACTTCCATTGCTGCACAAATCTTACCAATCGGGATTTTAGGAGCAGCAGTTTACTATCGCAATGGGAATCTCAATATCAAATACGCTGTAATTATTGCGCTTGGTCTAGTAGTTGGCAATCTATTTGGGGCATTGTTTGCCAATCAGCCATTTATTAGTAACGAGATAATGAAGAAGCTGTATGGAATCTTTTTATTACTCTTAGGCGCTCGCTATTTAATTAACAACTGAATATTTTAGTTGAGTTTTACCAATATTATTACTAGATTCTCACCAAGCTATTGCGTAGATTCCTGCTGTTGAGAATCTTTTCATAAATTCTTCCCTATCCTTGCTTACCGATGACACTTCATCAATTTTTGATTATAGTTTCATCAAAAATCTAAGTTTAAATATACATTTGAGTAAAGAATTTCGTGGTTTTGTATAATATTAACCATTTTTACAGTTATTTTTTAAGTGAGTTGACGATAAAAATAAAAAGCTAAAATTAAGCTAATAGATAATGCTCAACTGTGTCTGCCGCTACTAGCAATTAGACAAACATTCTTCAGCAGGTAACTCAAATCGATAAAAATGGATCGTCGGAATTTTCTAAAGTATGCGACTTTAGCAGGATCTAGTTTTGCCTTGGCTAGTTGTATTCAGGGTAAAAATTCCAACGTACAAAGTGAGGCTTCTCCTTCAGTGTCGTCTGTAGTGGAAAATGAACCTCTGAAGGTTGGATTTGTGTATATGGAACCTGTGGGTGATTTTGGTTGGACTTACGCCCATGATTTAGGTCGTAGAGAAATGGAAGCCAATCTTCAAGATCAGGTAAAAACTACTTTTATTGAGAATGTCAAAGAAGGTGCTGATGCGGAGAAGGTAATTCGCCAACTCGCGTTAGAAGCGAACAAACTAATTTGTACGACATCCTTTGGCTATATGAATCCAACAATTAAGGTAGCCAAGGATTTTCCTAATATCATATTTGAACACTGCACAGGATATAAACGTGCTGCTAATGTCGGCACTTATTTGGGTCGCTTAGAAGAACCGCGATACTTAACTGGTATGATTGCTGGCAAAATGACAAAATCAAATGTTATTGGTTTTGTTGGGGCATATCCAATTCCTGAAGTTATACGGGGAATAGGTGCATTCACCCAAGGACTGCGATTAACAAATCCCCAAGCAAAAGTCAAGGCACTTTGGGTACAGAATTGGTACGATCCAGCTAAAGAAAGAGAAGCAGCGCAAGCTTTGGTAAATTTAGGTGCGGATGTATTGACGCAACATACTGACTCTGCTGCTGTTGTTCAACTAGCAGAGGAGAAAGGTATTTATGCTTTTGGCTACAATACTGATATGAGTAAGTTTGGTGCAAAAGCACACCTCACATCAGCAATTAATAAATGGGGCAAATTCTATACAGATACAGCTTTATCTGTCATAAATGGCACATGGAAGTCTAAAGAAGTTTGGTATGGTATTGCTCAAGGGATAGTAGATATTTCCCCGATGAATCAGACAATTCCCGCTGATGTTCAGCAATTAGTAATCGCCAAGCGTGAAGAGTTTATTCAAGGTGTTGCCCATCCTTTTGCTGGCCCGATGAAAGACCAAAAAGGCGTAGTGCGCGTACCAAAGGGTAAAGTGCTTGATGATAAGGGACAATTGGCGATGGATTGGTATGTTGAAGGAATTGAAGGCTCAATCCCCAAGAATAAATTTTAGGATGTCCTTTATCAATACTTTAATTTTGATAATACCCTGCTCCTTTATTGACAAATTGCAAGGTAAAAGCATCTTTATAGTTAACATTGGGCTGAGAAATTCCGGTATTCACCATGCTGTCGAATAGCGATCGCCAACGTTCCTCAGTCATTGCCCTAATGCCTTGTTTTTCTGCTGCACCAGAAATGACAATTCCATATTCTTCGAGTTTAGGAATGCTATAGGCTAGCTGTTCATCTGTCATTTCGGGATTTTCTTTTTTAATTAATTGATTAGCCGGCTGGGGATTTTCTAAGTAATTGTACCAACCTTTAATTGAAACATCAACAAATCTTTGTACTAAATCTGGGCTTTTTTCTATCAGTTCTTTTTTTGTCTCAATAGTAGTTGCGTATGTTTCATAACCATAATCTGCTAGTAAAAAAACTACTGGCTTAAACCCACCCTGCTTTTCAATTGCGAAGGGTTCCGATGTTACATAGCCTTGCTGGGCTGATTGTCGGCAAGAAAGGGAGCAGGATTAAAGTTATAAGGGTGTTTTTGCTCATCGGTAAAACCATACTTAGCTTTGAGAACAGGCCAATAAGTAACATTGGCAGCAGTTGAGATATAAATTGGTTTGCCTTTCAGGTCGGCAAGGGTTTTAATTGCTTTGTTGGGATGGGCAATAATACACTGGGGGTCTTTTTGGAAGATTGCCGCTACAGTGATTTTCGGAATTCCTTGAGCGATCGCGTTTATGGCATCAACGCCATAACCCATGAAAAAATCTACCGCACCCCCATCAACAACTGAGTACCGTTGGGGACTTGAGACCCACCAATCTTGATACTGACATCAAGACCATACTCGTTATAGATTCCTGCCGCTATAGCCTGGTAAAATCCGCCATGTTCTGCCTGTGCTATCCAATTTGTGCCAAAGGTGACTTTATCTAATCCTGAACTAGTGGTTGGCTTTTGGTTGCTATTAGCACAAGCGCCAATGATGCTGCTGCCTATACAAATCGAACTGTATTGAAATAATTGACGACGGCTAAGGCGATGAATTGCTGTTGATGAGGATGGAGATGGATTCATGGAACAAGATCATGCTTTTTTGACATTGGTGTTTTAGCTGATTCTGAATGTACATTCTAGAATCAGCTTTTGGTTCACCAAGGAATAAGGTTGAATTGCTAAAGCGCGTTTAAAAGCTTTGATCGCTTCACCATACTCACCCAATGCTGCATAACATAAACCCATGCCGTGGAGTGCGCCAAAATGCACAGGGTTGAGATGAACAACCATCTTACAGTCTGCCAAGGACTTTTTGTAATCGCTGATACTGTAGTAAAGAAAAGCGCGACGATTCCAGGCTTCAGCAAAATCTGGTTGTTCGTTGATTAGTCTTGTCAGTACTGTTTCGGCTTCAGTAATTTCCCCAGCATCTAGTAACTTCTGGCTGTGGTCAATCTTCTCCAGTCCATAAATTCCTTTCTGCTGAAACCAGATGCGCCAGATTTTCTTAGTTGCCTGTTCGCGGACTGTGACATCGGAGTTTTTCAAATCTTTAAGTAAGGAATTGATAGATAAAGAATCCATGAATCTGATCTAAGTAATTGTATCTTTATATCAACTTTCGCACAAAATTCTCTACTTAGTCATTTTTAAAGTCATCTTTAAAATTCTTTCATTGCAATTGCAAATTTGACAATTGTTGTGTTATTTTTGTTGTATTCAGTAATACTATTAGTACTGAATTAAATATATGGATTCATATAAAATTAGTCATTAGGACATAAAAATTTTAAAGATAAAAACTAACTTAAGGTGCTTGACAAGCTCCTATTGGCTAATTGTTGATAAAAACATTACAAAAAAACAAATTGACTATGCCAAGACCCGATAGTGTTTCCAGGCATATCGTTCTAACATCTCATCCTAGTAGCTTTGGGCCTAAACCAATCCCCATTCATTGGGGAGCAGCGGATGCTATGCAACGTGGCCCAGTTATTGCCACTTTGACAAAGCAGGCACACCGCAATGTAATTGGTACTCATTCTGGTAGCTATGCAGTGTATCGTGCATTAGCAGTAGCTAGCGGTGCTTTACAGTCGGATCATCGGGCAGATTTGACCAACACATCCCCGGTAGCGCATATTGGCCCGTATCCGAGTTGGGCAGACCCTGATAAAATAGTTTCCCTTGATCCTTTTGGGGCGGTGGCTAGTGAGGTGTTCGCATCTTATTACGCACAGGGCTATGATATCCGTCCAACGATCGCCATAACTCAGGCTCATATTAATATGCCGGAACTGCAAGAGGCAGTAGACAAAGGGCGCTTGCAAATTGATGGCAAGATTATGAAACTCGGTGGTGATTTGGTTGTCACTAAGGCTGCAATTGAGCCGGTTTGGTATTTACCAGGAATTGCCAAACGCTTTGGGATTACAGAAGCAGATTTACGTCGGGCTTTATTTGAGCAAACCGGGGGAATGTTCCCAGAACTAGTGACACGTTCGGATTTGGAAGTCTTTTTACCACCGATTGGGGGTGTGACGGTGTATATTGTCGGTGATATCGCCGCGATCGCCGATCCTAACAAACCTCTAGCTGTGCGGGTACATGATGAATGTAACGGTTCCGATGTCTTTGGTTCAGATATCTGCACCTGTCGCCCCTATCTTGTACATGGCATTGAAGTATGTGTGCAAACTGCACAGGAAGGAGGCGTTGGTGTCATTGTCTACTGTCGTAAGGAAGGTCGTGCTTTAGGAGAGGTGACGAAATTTCTAGTTTACAATGCTCGCAAGCGTCAAGAAGGAGGCGATCGCGCTGATGCCTACTTTGCCCGTACAGAATGTGTGGCGGGAGTTCCAGATATGCGCTTTCAAGAACTAATGCCGGATGTGCTGCATTGGTTGGGTATTACCCGCATTGACCGCATGGTGTCGATGAGTAATATGAAGTTCAACGCCATTACCCAAGCGGGGATTGAAATTGTCGAACGGATACCAATACCTGAAGATTTAATTCCCCAAGATGCGCGGGTAGAAATTGAGGCGAAGAAAGCGGCTGGTTATTATACCACTGGAGATGTGTTAGATGTTGATAGTTTGGCTGAGGTGAAGGGGCGTTCTTTAGAAGGATAAAACTTCATCCTTTTGGGGTGTATCGGCAGTGGGGTAGGTGATTGGTGGAGAAAGGAACCGCAGAGGCGCAAAGGACGCACAGAGAACAGGGGATTTTAATTGCTTATCTTCGTTCCCCAGAGGCGATTCGGGAACGTTGTGGACAGTTGTTTGCATGGGTGTGTGAGGGAAAATCAAATCATTTTGTTTGCGATTTAACGCAGTTGGGAAGAGTCGCGGATTATGTGATTGAGGTGATGCGGGAGGAATACCCGGATTTGCAAATTCCATTTCATAGCCGTTGGCGGCATTTTGAGGCTGGGGGTGTGCCGCGATTAGTTAAGTTGGATACTCAGTTAAGGGGGCTAACTCGCTTACAGAAAGCTGCTGCTAAGTTTGATTTGGCAATTGTCAGTGTGTTGTTGGATGCAGGTGCAGGCGATCGCTGGCATTATGATGAGCAGGAGACTGGGTTAAGGTTGGGACGTTCCGAAGGATTGGCCGTTGCTAGTTTCCAGATGTTTTGTCAAGGGGCTTTTGCGAGTAATGGTTTGCTGCAAGCTGATGCTCTAAAATTGCAAATATTAACTGAAGCAGAACTAGCAACTGGATTCCAGGTAAAAACAGAAAATCCCTTAGTAGGAGTTTCTGGACGGTTGCAATTATTACAAAAGTTAGGACAAGTCCTACTTTCTTCACCTCATCTGTTTGGAGAAGAAAATCCCCGTCCAGGGAATTTAGTAAATTATCTGTTGAGTAAGTCAGAAAATGGGCAGTTAGCAGCTGCAATGGTGTTAAGTGCAGTGCTGGAAGGACTAAGTAACATTTGGCCCGGCAGATTAGAGGTGGCTGGGGTGAATTTGGGTGATGTGTGGTTTCACCCAGCTATTGACGATGATGGTTTAGTACCTTTTCACAAACTGTCTCAGTGGTTAACATATTCTTTATTAGAACCACTACAAGAACTTGGTTTAACAATCACTGGTTTAGATAACCTCACTGGATTACCAGAATATCGCAATGGGGGATTATGTCTTGATTTGGGACTCATCAGTGCTAAAAACTCAGATATTTTAAGCTCATCTCACTCAGTCGCATCAGAAGTTATAGTTGAATGGCGCGCTTTGACTGTGATTCTGTTGGATAGAATTGCTGCTACAGTCCGCGAAAAATTGAGTATGAGTACCGAGGAACTACCATTAGTGAAAATCCTCCAAGGAGGAACCTGGACAGCTGGGCGTAAAATTGCCGCTGAACTCAGAACGGGTGGTACACCCCCCATACAAATAGAAAGTGATGGCACGGTATTTTGAGTGGGGACTGGGGACTGGGGGACAAGGGGAAAAGGGGACAAGGGGAAAAGGGGACAAGGGAGAAAAACTCTCTCCCATGCCCCTGCTCCCTGCTCCTTTTCCTCTTCTCCCAATTCCCAATCCCTAATCCTCATAACTAATATGGAAAATCAAGTAACATTAATCGAACATCCATTAATTCAGCACAAACTAACGCTGATGCGTAAAGTTGAAACCAGCACAACGAAATTTCGTAACCTCGTCAAAGAAATTAGTTTGTTGTTGGCTTATGAAGTAACGCGGGATTTACCGCTGAAATATGAAGAGATTCAAACACCACTAGCCTCAATGAATGCACCCTTACTTGCGCCTGATAAAAAGCTGGTGTTAGTTTCTGTGATGCGGGCGGGACAGGGAATTTTAGATGGGATGTTGGAGTTGATCCCATCAGCAAGGGTAGGGCATATTGGTTTATACCGCGACCCAAAAACCCTGATTCCTATTGAGTATTATTTTAAGGTTCCCCATGATGTGGAGCAGCGAGATATGCTTGTTGTAGATCCGATGTTAGCCACTGGTAATACTGCGGTTGCAGCCGTGGAAAGATTGAAATCAACTAATCCCTTGTCAATTAAATTTGTCTGTTTACTCGCTGCACCAGAAGGGATCAAGCATTTTTGCGAAGTACATCCTGATGTGCCCATATATACAGCTGCTATTGATGACTATCTGGATGAACATGGCTATATTATTCCAGGGTTAGGAGATGCAGGCGATCGCTTGTTTGGCACAAAATAATTAGTCTGAGTGGCGATTTTCTCCGAAGTAGGGAGTGCCTAAAGCTTTGGGCGGTGTAGATTTCCCAGCTAATCCTACTAATGCTAGCAAAGCGATCGCATAGGGTAGCATGATCAGAAATTGGTAAGGGATATTTGCACCTAATGCCTGAATTCGTAGTTGTAAAGCTTCCGTAGCACCAAACAGCAAACAAGCCAAAGCACTACCTACAGGATGCCATCTGCCAAAAATTAATGCTGCGATCGCAATAAATCCCTTACCAGCACTCATCCCCTCGGCAAAAAACCTTACCTGTACCAAAGTTAAATAAGCACCCCCCAAACTCGCAAGACAACCACTAATTATCACCGCAATGTAACGTACCCTTAGCACCGAAATTCCTGCTGTATCAGCGGCTTTGGGAGATTCACCTACAGCCCGCAAAGTTAGGCCAAAACTGGTTTGAAATAAAATGTATGTAGTAAAAATTATTAAAATAAAAAGCAAATATACAAAAATATCTTGCTGGAATAACAACGGCCCAATCAGGGGAATATTGGCAAAACCGGGAGCGATAATTGTCCCAATACTGGGTAATTGCTGTGTACTGCTACCGCTAAATACCAACCGGGCTAAAAATGATGTTAACCCAGCTGCAACAAGATTAATTGCTAACCCGGACACCAATTGATCAACGCACAAAGACACGCACAAAAAAGCATGGAGTAACCCTACCAATCCCCCAGCAATTAAGGCAGCAAGGATACCAAGCCAGGGATTGCCAGTGTAAAAGGTGGCAGCAGCACTAGTAAAAGCACCAGTGAGCAACATACCTTCAAGGGCGATATTCAGCACCCCCGAACGTTCCGAGTACAATCCGCCTAGTGCAGCAAATCCCAAGGGTACAGCTAGACGTAAAGTAGCTACGAGGTAATCAGAGAAAAAATTGAGATTATTCATAGAGTTATTTTGAAACGCAGAGGTTCACCAAGGAAAGCGCAGAGGAACGCAGAGAAGTCTTTGCGAACCTCTGCGTTAAACCTCCGCGCTCCTTTGCGTTTTTACTCTTATCTGTCTTTCCACCGCCAAACTGATAGCAATAAACAACACCGTTAAACCCTGAATTGCGTAAACTACGGTTACTGGAACACCTGCACTACGCTGCATCACATTCGCACCACTACGAAGCGCGGCAAAAAATACAGAAGCGAGTACCACACCCAAAACACTACCACGACTTAAAAAGGCGATCGCGATCGCATCAAACCCATAACCCGGTGAAACTTGTTCAAATAGCCGATATTTCAACCCCATTACCTCACAAGCACCAGCCAACCCAGCTAAACCACCTGCTAAACTCATTACTAGGATAATGGTACGTTCTACAGAAATTTTGGCGTAACGGGCGGCAATCGGGTTAAATCCTACTGCCGTAATTTGGTAACCTAGAGGCGATCGCGCTAACAACACCCATAAAATCCCTGCCGCAATTAACCCCAGCAAAATCCCCGCATGGGCAAGACTCTGCGGTAAAATAATCGGCAACTGAGCAGATTTGGCAATTAATGGCGAATAAGGGCTAGGCGCAGCTGGTGCTTTCAAAGGATTTTGTACTAGGTAGCTAACTAAATTGACTGCGATATAGTTCAACAACAACGTCGTAATTACCTCATTCACCCCCCGCATTGCTTTAAGATAACCGGGAATCCAACCCCAAATTGCACCAAAAAGAAATCCGACTAACAACGCTAAGGGAATATGAACTACAGCAGGTAATCCTTGCACGTACAACCCAATTAAACTACTTCCCAAAGCACCAAGGTAAATTTGTCCTTCCCCACCGATATTAAATTGTCTGCCACGCAACGCCACCAACACCCCTAAACTAGTGAACAATAGCGGTGTCATCTTGGTAAGGGTGTTACCAAACCCAAAGTAAGTAGAGAGGGATTCTTGAAATAAAGCCGTGTATGCAGCGATGGGATTAGCCCCAGCAAGTAGGATAAGGATTGCGCCAACGATCAGGGCGGAGGCGATGCCTACGACGGGCTGCGCCAACGCAATTAGCGGTGATAGGATTGGTAGCAGAAGTTTAAGATAATTTGTTGTAGTCATGATGCGATGATTGCCAATCCTCAACCTCAAAAAATGAGTATCGAGCAATACCTCGATTGGGAACCATTACAAGACTGTCGCTACGAATACGTGAACGGCGAAGTCTTTGCCATGACTGGCGGTACAATTCCCCACAATGATATTGTCCTGAATTTCTACAGAGCATTGTATCCCCATCTGCGTTCTAGAGGTTGTCGAATTAATGTTGCAGATGTCAAATTGCAAGTAAGTCTTGAAAGCCCATACTACTACCCTGATGTGGTAGTTAGCTGCGATGCACGAGATTTAAATGCTCGGAAATTTATTCAATTTCCAAAACTAATTATTGAAGTTTTGTCTCTAGGTACGGAAGCTAAAGATAGGGGAGAAAAATTTGCATTTTATCGGACTATTCCTAATTTGCAAGAATACATTCTGATTGAATCAGAAAAAATTGCAGTTGAATCTTACCGTCGTGGTGAAGGTAGGATGTGGCTGTATTATCCATACGCAATTGGAGATTCTATTACTATAGAAAGCATCGGTTTTAGCTGTGCGATTGATTTAATTTATGAAAATGTGAATTTTGAAAAGGGAGTTTAGGGAGATATTTGATCGTGCAAAGACGTAAATAAGAATGCAACAAGGCTAATGCGATCGCAATAATCTTTCATTCTGCTTTTGTGGCTTGGCGGCAACTGATAATGCGAATATTTAATTAACCGCCCTCGTACAAAAAGACCAATATCAATATATCGTTCTTCATCAGATGCTTTAAGATTGATGAATGGATGCCAAACCTGATGCTAGCAATATGCAAAAAATATTTCCCGGTGAGGTATTTGCCAACACTGCTGATTTTGATGCAGGAATTCGCCAGCTATTACCGCGATACGATGAGATGCTGGAGGTAATTACTCGTTGTTTACCTTCCACAAGTCGCCGCATCTTAGAATTAGGCTGTGGTACGGGTGAAGTCAGTCTAAAAATACTCAACCGTTGTCCAGATGCTGAAGTAGTAGCCCTAGATTACTCGCCCCGAATGCTGCAATTTGCCCAAGCTAAGATCACAGCAGCTGGATATCAAAATCGGTGGAGTGGTGTGGAAGCAGATTTTGGCGACTGGGCAGATAATCCAGAGAAATTAAATATAGGTAGCGAATTTGATGCCTGTGTATCGTCCTTAGCAATTCACCATCTCAATGATGAGATGAAATTTAAGCTATTTCAACAAATTGCCGCCAGCCTCATTTCTAGTGGCTGTTTTTGGAATGCTGACCCTATACTACCAGAATCACCTGTCTTAGCAGAGGTATATAAAGCGGCGCGAGAGGACTGGGCAGCGCAACAAGGAAAAACACTGGCAGAAGTACGTGCTAAGGTTGGTACAAGTGTGACGCAAGGTTACTCCAGCCAAGACCAGTTAGCTTCCTTGGATACACATATACAAATGCTAACAAAAGCTGGTTTTGTCACAGTAGCAGTACCTTGGAAATATTACGGATTGGCGGTTTTTGGTGGCTGGCTGTGCAGATTTTAAATTTTAGTTTTTAACTCAAAAAGCTCCATATCAACTCGAAGATATTTAAGTTTCTAGTAACAAATCAGTAATAAATTACACATTTATCCTTGGCAAGACCTATTATAGAAACCCATTGGGCCTGTGAAGGAGGTTTTGCTAAATGAGACAAAGATTTCGGGCGAAATTTGCGGAATCACAATTTGTCTTGTGTTTCTATTTGATATGCCAATATCACAATACCCTTTAAAAATTCATAAGTCGTAATTTGTAATTCTTAATTACGAGGAAATTAAGCCCCCCCTTAGAAAAGGAGGGCTGGGGAATCTTCCCGAACCAAATACCACTAACTGA
This sequence comes from Mojavia pulchra JT2-VF2, assembly GCA_019359325.1. GTDB lineage: Bacteria > Cyanobacteriota > Cyanobacteriia > Cyanobacteriales > Nostocaceae > Mojavia > Mojavia pulchra. Next base: position 313,871 of record JAHHHN010000004.1, read on the forward strand.
ACCGTATTCGTCTTTAATTACGAATTAAGAATTAATAATTACTAATTACGATGAGGCTACTGTCCTCTCTCAACAGACCCGTCCGTAAATATAGAGTAGAAAGTTTTTTAAACCAGGCAAAATCGGGACACGCCACTTGCGTTAATTTTTCTGCTCCTTTAAAAAGTGGGTGTAACTCCACTGTCTGCCATCACTTAGTTTACGAAGGAGAATATTTTGGATGGCTCGAAATAAGAAGAAATCAACTGGATTTAAGTGTGAACATCCAGTTTACTCTAGATGCCCTATATGTTGTATTATCCCACCACATATACTAGAAACCGTCGCCGTGAATGGCAACCCTGAGCAGCGTCGCTGGGCTTTTCATACATTAAATGTTTCGGCACAGCTGCGTGGAAGACGGAATGTAGTAGGTACTGTTTCGTTTGCGCCATCTCCAGGTGTAAAGCGCCGTACTATCTACGATGCTAAAAATTCTGAATACCTGCCAGGTACACTGGTACGTGGTGAGGGTGATCCGCCAAGCAGTGATGAAGCAGTTAATGAAGCTTATGATGCTGCTGGCGCTACTTATGACCTATTTCATCACATATTTGATCGCAATTCTATTGATGATAAAGGACTGCGTTTAGACTCTACCGTACATTATGGTATCAAATACGACAATGCTTTCTGGAATGGCGACCAGATGGTTTATGGTGATGGTGACGGAGAATTATTCCAACGCTTCACTAAGTCAATTGATGTGATTGCACATGAGCTAACTCATGGTGTAACTCAGTATGAAGCAGGATTACAGTATTACGGCGAGCCAGGCGCGCTAAATGAATCGTTTTCTGATGTTTTTGGTGTTTTGGTAAAACAAAAGGTCAAAAATCAAACAGCACAAGAGGCAGATTGGATCATTGGGGAGGGTCTTTTGGCTCCGGCTGTCAAAGGTGTTGGTATTCGCTCTATGAAAGCACCGGGAACTGCATATGATGACCCTGTACTTGGTAAAGATCCCCAGCCAGCCCATGTAAAAGATAAATATAATGGTGTTGAAGATAACGGTGGAGTACATATCAACTCAGGAATCCCCAACTATGCCTTTTATTTAACAGCAGTGGAGATTGGCGGCTATGCTTGGGAAAAAGCTGGCAAGATATGGTATATAAGTTTACGCGATCGCCTGCGGGCTAAATCTGATTTTAAAAAAGCTGCCGACACAACCATTAAAGTGGCTGGAGAACTCTACGGTAGTGGTAGTAAAGAACAGAAAGCTGTACAGAACGCCTGGCAAAAGGTAGGAGTACTTATGGTATGAGTATAGTGAATGATGAATGATAGATGAGTAAAAGTTTTATAATTCATCATTCATCATTCAGAATTTACACTGTGTTGTCCTTTATTGTTAAACTGGAAGATGATAGGTACAATCTCCCAGTCTTTTTATTTCTCCCCCTAGACAGCACAACGGAGAGCAAAAAATGCGGATCTCGTTTGAACGGACGGGCGGCTTTGCTGGAATTAGTAAGAAAACAACCGTTGATACAGCTACTTTGCCACCAAACGAAGCAAACGAACTACCCCGACTGGTAGAAGCTGCTGATTTATTTAAGTTACCTGAAAAAATTACTTCCCCTAACCCTCAGTACGATCGCTTTCAATATAAGTTGACAGTGGAAGACCAGGGAAAGCAACATACAGTGACGGTGAGTGAGGCCGCATTACCGGGAACCTTAAGACCCTTAATTGAATGGCTGAATCAGGTATCACATCGCTCAACTTGATGAGAGAGTTTTCATTGAATACGCGCCAACCTTAGAATTCCAAAGAAGCAAGCTATGCGATCGCCTCTTTGGAGTAGAAGCAGTAACTCTAAGGTATTTTGAATTTTGCGTAACGGTACTAAGTAATCGGTAAAGCCATCGCTCCATCAGCCGATAAAGATTCCCAAGCTGTGCCTTTATAGCCATAATCAAAAATTTCGGGATGTAACATTTCTGCCAAAATTTCTAGGGAATCTACTAATCGTGGCCCTGGACGGTTGAAGTAAGAATTACCATCAGTAATGTAGACTTTACCACTTTTGGCAGCATTGAGTTTTGTCCACTCTGAACGTTGAGTTAATAACTGTGCTTCTTGGCGAGTACGATGTAAATCCCAACCGCAAGGCATCAAAATCATAATATCGGGATCGCTCGCTACTAGTGTTTCCCACGGCAAAGAAGCAGATGGCTCCCCTGCGGTGCTAAACAGTGTTTGTCCACCTGCTAAGTTGACTAATTCAGGAATCCAATTACCGGCTCCCATCAAAGGATCAGTCCACTCAATACAGGCAACAGTTGGTAGTTCTGTTAAAGAAAGCCCTTGAATTTTTTGCTGACAGATTTTGACACGAGCTTCTAAGTTTTCTAGAACTTTTGCTGAGTCTACTCCAAAGATGTTGCCCACTCGCTCGATATCAGTCCAAACATCTTGGAGAATATTGGGTTGTAAAGAAATAATTTGGGGCGAACTGTGGATAAGATTGGCAACTGCTTTTTCTACTTCTTGCAAGCTGACTGCACAGACATCACACTGGTCTTGCGTCACAATGTGGGTGGGCTGCAATTGCTCTAAAGTATCAGTTTTAATTTCATAGATACTAAGAGCAGATTGCAATAACTTGTTAACCTCATTGTGAATCTCGCTGCTAGAGGCATTGCTGTTTAAGCGTGCTGCGGTACAAACAGGACGATCTTGAATTTCTGGGGGGTAGTCGCATTCGTGCGATCGCCCAACAATTGCATTAGTCAAACCCAGTACTGCTAAAATCTCCGTTCCACTGGGAATTAGAGATACAATTCTTACACTGCTATCTACCATGGCTCCACCTATGCAACAGCTGCTCTTAGTTTAATTGTCGCAAAAGTTGTGAGGAGGAGTATCTCTATCTAAGGGAATACACAAGTGTTTTTGCAGTCAGTACTAAGCGGTAAATTACGCTGCTTGCAGAAGTCGAGACAAAAATATAGGGCACAGAGGAAGGAAATAAAATAAAATCAATCTTCTTTTTTCACCTGCCGAAGGCTTTAAGCTTAAGGGTTGGCTTCATCCACAGTTTTTGAAGTATGAGGTTATTATCAAGCTGGTCTTTATAGTTAATTTATAAGTCTGCATATAATACTAATTTACATTGATGAGCGAATATACTTTTTAGCTGAAGGTGTATTTCAAGGAGCTTTTTTCTGTCGCCCTTTTGAGCAAGCTGTCCCATTGGTGACCAGCATGACTTGTGACCAAATCAAAATTCTGCTGTTTTGTGACAATCACACAGAAGTTGGAACGACAACAGCAGTTGCCAGCTTCGGGAACAATGCTGGCTTTGTGTCTTCTATACTCTCTGATTTAGAGATGCAAGACTCTAACGTCCAGCCCCAGTTTGAACTGATTCAAGCACAAGATTTTCTAGAGACTATATACATTTTACAAACTCAATCTATAGATATATTTATCTTGAATTTATTAATGAAGGATGCTAAACATTTAAAAGTTATCTCTCATGTGCGTAGACGTGTAGTAGCTTGTCGTCAGACATCGCTTACTCCTAACGTGGCAATTGTAGTAATCACTGATGCGGAAGATGAAGTTCACAGTTTGCAAGCTCTGAATATCGGCGCACAGGACTATTTAATTAGAAGTGAGATTATCCCTCAGCTTTTACGCCGGAGGTTGCTCAGTGTAATTGAACAACAACGACGTCAATGCAGGGAACAAGAAATCACTGTTGCCAGACAGAAAAAAGTTGAAAAGAGGCAGTTTCCAGATTTATCTAAACTGTCTGAGGGCGAAACCCATTGGCGTTGCTTTGCTGAGGCAACTTTTGAAGGAATCATGCTACATGATAATGGAATAATATTAGATGCAAATAATATTCTGGCAGAAATGACTGGTTATGAAATTGCAGAACTAATTGGCAAAAATAGTCTTGATTTCACCACATTAGAATCGCAAAATTTGATAATACAAAATATAATTTCCGGGTCTGAAAAAGCTTGCGAAGTAATTGTAGTTAGGAAAGATGGTTCTACTTTTCCTGTAGAACTGCAAGGTAAAGTTATTTCTTATGCGGGTCAAACAATGCAGGTGGTAGCAGCTAGAGATATTACAGAACGCAAGCAGGCCCAAGAGGCTTTGCAAATTAGAGAACATACGCGCCGAAAACAAAGCCAAACGTTGGTGCAATTAGCAAGAAGTAAAACATTCCAACAAGGCAATCTTCATGCAGCATTTCGTGAAATCACAGAAGCTGCTGCTCAAACACTATCAGTGCAGCGAGTAGGTGTGTGGTTATACAACGAAGACTGCTCAACCATTGAATGCATTAATTTATACAATGCCAAGACAAAAGAGCATACCTGCGGTTTATCACTGCTAAAAGCAAATTATCCTGCTTATTTCCAAGCATTGGAAGAAGAACGTAGCATTGCGGCACATGATGCCATCAATGACAAAAGAACCCAAGAATTATCCGATTCTTATCTTTCAGTATTAGGCATTACGTCATTGTTGAATGCACCGATTTGGCTCGGGGGTCGTTTACTGGGGGTAGTATCCCACGAACACATTGGTGAGATTCGCCAGTGGGCATTAGAAGAAGAGAATTTTGCAGGCTCAATAGCAGATTTCGTCACACTTGCCATAGAAGCAAGCGAACGTAACGCCGCAGAAGAAGCGCTAAGAAAGAGCGAGGCACAATTCCGGGCAATTTTTAAATGTTCTTCTATCAGTATTGGGCTGATAGACATGAAAGCACAAATAGTGGATGCTAATCCGGCGCTGTGTCAGATGCTAGGGTACAGCCGCGAAGATCTGTGCGGCAAGCACTTTACAGATTATATTTCTCAACCAACAGGAGATTTAGAGCTTTACAGACAACTTGTGTCAGAAACGAGCGTAGATGCAAAGCGCCATGCTGATAGACATCGCATTGAGACAGAAAAGTTGTTCCTGCATAAAGAGGGCCGATTAGTGTGGGCCCACCTTTCAATTTCATTGATACCAGACAGTAACGGTAGGCCTGAGTTTTTCCTAGCAATTGTCGAGGACATTACTGAACGCAAGCAAACAGAGTTGAAACTGCGCGCATCTCAGGCAGCAGCAGAAGCTGGTAGTCGTGCAAAGAGCGAGTTTTTAGCGACTATGAGCCATGAATTGCGAACACCCCTCAATGCGATTATGGGTTTATCTCAGTTGCTGCAACAAGAAATGGTTGGCTCTCTCAATGAAAAACAAAAGGAATATATCAGTTGTGTATATAGTAGTGGCGAACATCTACTAGCATTAATCAACGATATCTTAGATTTGTCTAAGGTAGAGGCAGGTAAAGAAGAACTGTTACTGTTGCCTTTATTGGTATCAGAGTTATGCAATTATGTGATATCAACGATGTCTGATCAAGCTCTAGAAAAGGGCTTGCAACTCACCAGCGAAATTGATCCAAAAGCTGATATTTGCATTGCTGATGAGCGACGGCTCAAGCAAATGCTACTGAATCTGCTCACCAATGCAATTAAATTTACTCCAACAGGCCAGGTCTCTTTAGAAGTTAATAAAGTAACCAATGGCATTACATTTACAGTTGCAGATACTGGCATTGGTATTGACCCTAATCATTTTCAATTTCTGTTTGAACCTTTTAAACAACTTGATAGTCGCTTAAATCGTCAGTACGAAGGAACCGGTTTAGGTTTAGCGTTAACGCGCAAGTTAGCACGTTTGCATGGTGGCGATGTGACGGTGGTATCAACTGTAGGAGTAGGCAGTCGGTTTACTCTGTTTCTCCCGGATCAACCTTATTTGGTAGAGGAGGAGACAGATAATTAGGCTTGCAGTTTTGTAGAAATTAATAAATTTTATGGTTATATAAGATTAATAATTAATATGATTTGAAACATTGGAAAAATGAACAAATTAACTTTTGTCTATAAACATATTAAATTATAATTTTTTCTTCATTCTTACATGGGAAATATCAGCTTCTATAAATATTTCTCCTTCTTGTACAAAACCTAATTTTTCATACAAATCTTTGATATATTCTTGGGAATGAATTACCACTTCTTGAATATTTTTGCAGGCTATAATTTCTAGTGCTTTTTCCATGATTTGCTGACCAATCCCCTTTCCCCTAGCGGTAGACAAAACTGCAAGTCTTTCTAGCTTTGCAGTTTTATTATCTAAATACCTAATTCTAGCAGTCCCGACAGCTTGCTGATTTAAATAAGCGATGAGATGTTGAGATATTTCATCTTTGCCATCAAACTCTAAAGCTGGATCGACGCCTTGTTCTTCCTGAAAAACGGTTATTCTAATTGCTTTAATTGCAGCAAAGTCTTCAGGAAAGTCAACGATTTTAATGATGACATTGTTAATCACAATTTCTCTGTGTTCTTTGTGCTTTTGCGGTTATCAGTTAAGGTGGGCATTGCCCACCCTACTTGTATACTTTAATCTACGCCTTCAATTGGTGCAAAACCTTGGCGCTGAATATTTTCTGTCACTGTGCGCGGTTCTAGGAATTGTAGCAGGTAATCAGGGCCTCCTGCTTTAGAGCCAACGCCAGAAAGATTGAAGCCACCAAAGGGTTGACGGGCAACGATCGCACCTGTAATTGTACGGTTAATGTACAAATTCCCAACTTCAAATTCTTCTTGTGCTTGCTGAATATGGGATGGTGTCCTAGAGTAAATTCCCCCTGTTAAAGCGTAATTAGTACCGTTGGCTACTGCTAATGCTTCTTGAAAGTCTTTTACTCTAACTACCGCCAGTACAGGGCCAAAAATTTCTTGTTGGGCAATTATTGCATTTGGTGGCACTTCGCTAAAGATGACTGGCCCAATAAAATAACCTTGTTCAGGCGCTGGTAACTCCAATGCTAATTTTGCTTCTGCCTTTCCTTTATCAATATACTCACGAATGCGATCGCGGGCATTGGCATCAATTACAGGCCCGACTTGAGTGCTAGGTAACTCTGCCTCTCCAATGTTGAGAGATTTTGTGGCTTCCACCAACCGCTGCACAAAGGTATCATAAATCGGTTGCAGTACAATTACCCTTGAGGCGGCAGAACATTTTTGTCCACTATAACCAAATGCTGATTGCACCACGCCAATTACTGCTTGGTCTAAGTCAGCACTCTCATCTACAATGATTGCGTTTTTACCACCCATTTCGGCAATTACGCGCTTCATGTGCTTTTGACCGGGTTTTAGGGTTGAAGCTTCGGCGTAAATTCTACAGCCTACTTCTTGGGAACCAGTAAAGGCTATCACATGGGTATCAGGATGATTTACCAAGTAAGCACCAACTTGGGAACCCTTACCCGGTACGTATTGAAATACACCTTTAGGGATGCCAGCTTCTACTAAAATTTCCGTGAGTTTCGCCGTAATGACAGAGGATGTTTCCGCAGGTTTGAGGAAAGTACAATTTCCCGCAACTAAGGCAGCAACAGTCATTCCGCAAGCGATCGCTAAAGGAAAATTCCAGGGAGAAATCACCACAGCAATTCCCCTCGGCTTGTAAATATAACGATTTGTCTCGCCAGCTACGTCGTAATTTACACCTTGTTCTAGCCGTTCCATTTCATCAGCATAGTAGCGACAAAAATCTATCGCTTCCGAAACTTCTGCATCGGCTTCCTTAACTGGCTTCCCGACTTCCAAAACTATCCAAGCTGAAAGTTCAGCACGGCGTTGTTCCATCAAATCAGCAGCTTTCCGCAAAACCCCAGCACGTTGTCTTACCGGCGTTTTGCGCCAACCAGGAAAAGCAGCTTTGGCGGCTTGCATTGCTTGTTCGGCTTGTTCAACACTGATCAATCCGACTTTACCAATTACCTGGCTGAAATTAGAAGGATTGAGAGAATCAATCACTTCCTGGGTATTCACATACTCACCATTAATCAGCGGTAAATAAGTTCTCCCCAATTGTTGGTGGATAGCTTGAAAAGCTTGATTAGATTTTCGTCTTGCTTCCTCCTCCGCATAATCCGTATCCGCCGCCCCAACAAAACCTCCACCTTCTTCTGTGCGTCTCTGCGCGACGGACACTTGCTTAAAGCCGGGGAACCCGCCCAACGCAGTGTCCTCCTCTGCGTGAGAAAAATCCACCACTGGCGGCGCTAACAATTCCTCAATCGGTCTATTCTCCAAATTTTGCCTTAGAAAAGAACTATTAGCCGTATTTTCTAACAAACGACGAATTAGATAAGCCATTCCCGGCAATAGTTCACCGTAGGGACAGTAAACTCGCACCCGGTAACCCCTATCCACCAACGCCTTCGCTAGTTTATCGCCCATACCGTAGAGAACTTGCATTTCAAAACGACGGCGGGGGACATTTAAGCTTTCAGCTATAGCAATAGCCAGTGCTTGCGATCGCACGTTATGGCTACCAATGGCAGCATATACATATTGATGATTTTCTAGCAATAACTGAGTTATGGCTTCAAAGTTGGCATCGGTGGCTGCTTTATCGTTGTAAACAGGTTGCGGCCAATGTTTCTGTGCTGCTTTGATTGTTTCCTGATCCCAATATGCGCCTTTGACTAAGCGAATTGTTAAAGGATAACCACGCTGTTTCAACCAAGAAATTATGTCCTTGGTATCTTGCTCGCTATCACGCAGATATGCTTGAATTGTGATCCCGATATCTGTACGTTGCCTAAATTCTTCTTCGGTCAATAGTTTTTTTAAGATATTTAAGGTTATATCTTTATAGGCATACTGTTCCATATCAAAATGTACAGCTGCCCCTACTGTTTGAGCATGACGTAGAAGAGTGCGAATGCGATCGCTAACTCGCTCTTCACTACCCTTAGCATCTAAGGGGTCAAATTGCGAATAAAACGCCGTTAATTTCACAGAAACCTGGACTTTTGGTAGCTGTTCGCCATCTGCTGTATCAATAGCCGGAATTGTTGTCCAATTCTTAGATGCTGCCACCAACTGTTGCATTAATTCTAGATAGCGTTCTAGATAAGATTGTGCTTCTGCTTCTGTAATTACTGCCTCACCAAGTAAGTCAATGGTGAAAGCCATTTTTTCTTTACGCAGCCTTTCTACTGTTTTAATGACTTGTTGAATATTTTCCCCAGCAATATATTTATGAGCAAGAGTCTCAACTGCTGTCGCCACAGTTTTAGCTGCAACTTGCCCTGGCATTGAATCTGGGTTAGCAAAGTTTAGCATCCCCTTCAAAGCCGCAGGTAATTCTACAGATTCATCTCCTAGATATTCTTGTAAATGTGCAGCAATTTCTGAGTTACTGCGTAATGCAGGTAGTGTATCGATAAAGCGAAATAGTTGCACCCGTAAACCAGGATTACTCATCGCCCAAGCTAGCAATTTATCATCCCAGCGCATCTGATCGCGCAGCGAAGCAAAAAATGAACGATTTTCTTGCGTTACTTCTAGAATTTGTTTAGCAATTTCTTGAGTTTTAGCTTCGTAGGTGCTTGTTTTTACTTGTAATACCACTGATAGTAAACTCCTAATTCCAGATAAGGCTTTTTGTATTTGCCTATATGTTCTATTCTGACTCTTTCATTTTGCTGCCACCATATATTAGTAATTTAAAATTCACAATCCCCTAGAGGAAGCCACTTACAGACATGGTAGAGGGTATTGCTGAATCAGTAGACTTATTGCAAAAATCCGAATAGACCAAAAAAACCACAGATAAACACCAATACTTATTAGCGCAGGACTTACGCAAGAACTCTCCGAAACTCTTATAACTTTGTGTACTTTGCGTCCTTAGCGGTTCGTTTTTTCATAATTTTGCGTAAGTTCTATTTTTATGTATCCATCAGTCTTTATCAGTGGTTCGATATACAAAACATGGGATCGGAGCGCAGGACTGCCTCAAATTGATAAAATTCTCAACTAGGCAGTAGTACCTTATAAAAAGATAACCTCATGGATATCTTGTTATGCCGCTGGCAACAAACACTCCAATTTTTTAAACTTGACCAAGTAGTTGCAAATAACGCTTTTAATGACCTAGTTGCAGCTTATTCTAGTCCTGGTCGTTACTACCACACACTAAAACACATTCTGCATATTCTCAGCACAATTGATACTTTACAAGCCTACATTAAAGAAATAAATGCTGTACAACTTGCTGCTTGGTTTCACGATATAGTTTATGACACTCGCTCTCAAGATAACGAAGAAAAAAGTGCTGATTATGCTTTTAATTTGTTGAGTAATTTAGGCATTCCACTTGACAATATCGCCACAGTTACCCGTTTAATCTTGAATACAAAACATCATCAAGCCGCTGCGGATGATTTTGATAGTCAAGTCCTACTTGATGCAGATTTAGCTATTTTAGCTGCTGACCCAATTCAGTATCAGGAATACGCCAATGCGATTCGCCAAGAATATGCATGGGTGACAGAAGCAGATTATATTACAGGCCGTAGGCAGGTTTTAGAGCGATTTTTGCAGCGCGATCGCATCTATTTTACGCCTTTAATGTTTGAGATTGCTGAACAATCTGCCCGTTCTAATCTTAAAGCGGAAATTAAAATTCTTAATCGATGAAAATATTATGGATAATAATGAATACGAACAACAATACAAGAAAGAAGTAATTGGTTTCTTTAACAGCAGAACTAGCTACGATAACGATTACACAATTCGTCGTGCTATCCCGTTACTAAAGCTCATTCAATTACAAGAAGGACAAACTATATTAGATCTAGCAACTGGTACAGGTATCATTGCCATTGCTGCTGCCCAAATTATTGGTTATTCTGGCAAGGTAATTGCTGTAGATTTTTCTTCAGGAATGCTTGCTCAAGCACAGCAAAAAATGGAGGCATTAAACTTACAAAATATTGAATTGATTGAAGCAGATGTAGACTATATAGATTTCCCTGATGAGAGTTTTGATGTTATTCTGTGTTCCACTGCGATCGTTTATTTCAAAGATATTCCATCTGCTATACGTAAATGGCATAGTTGGCTGAAACCAGGGGGAGTTGTAGGATTTTCTTGTTGTTCTGAAAATTCATGTGAAGCACCCCTCATTATTACAGTTTGTGCTAAACATGGAATTTTGCTCTCTAATATTAATGAACCAACAGGTAGTATCGAAAAGTGCCATAATTTGTTGGCAGAAGCTGGTTTTCAAGATATTGAAGTAAAAACTCAGCAATTAGGTTTCTACCGTAGCCTTGCTCAAGCTAGAGAATGGAATGGAGGATGGTTTCATCCTAGAGAAAATACTTTATCAAAATTGTCATCAGAACACATGGCAGGCTTGAAAGCAGAATACCGCCAACAAATTGAGTCGCTGGTAACAGAACAAGGCGTTTGGTATGAAAATATGACTTTTTTTGTCACTGGGCGCAAAAAATAGCATCAAAAACTACTGGGTCTAATCTCCACTTAATATCACATCCAGTTAACAGATAAACTGCAAACTAGCGGTCACATCAACGCGGAAACTAGACCCAGTATTAAATTTTAAACAATCAGATTTTAAATTTTAGCGTCTGCTACCACCACGGTAGGGCACTGCATTGAGATAATCGATGTTAAATGCAGAAACTCTTTGTGCGTAGTTGCCTTGAGCGCCAATTGCTGCTGCCACATCCGCGAATTTCCGTGGGTCGCCTTCTGCAAGGCGTTTTTCTTGGAACTTGCGGCTGTAGAATTTCTCCAAGGTGAAGCGCCAGTCTGTGGTAACGGTGCCAACTTTTTCTTGGAAGTCTTCGCCGTAGCGAGGAGTTACCAAGTTGTGAGGGCGACTTTCTAAACGCTTGCGTTGGTAGGGTACAGTATTGTCGCCGAAGGCTTGGGTATACTCTTCGCTATCTACGATCGCATCAACAAAGCCGCTAAAACCCTTAGTCCCAATCACAATTGACCAAGCAATTTCTTCTTCTTTGTTGTAAGCAGAACGGCCTAATAAGCGCTTGAGAGTAATGTCTACTAGACGGTAGTTGTTGTTTACTGAAACAACTAAACGATAGAAAGCCTCAGATTTGGCTAAACCTCGGATGAAGTCCCGTACTGATAGTGAGCCATTTTTCAGTTGAGATTCAAAATTCTTTTGACGGTTAAATTTTAGAATCTCATGTTCGCTGAATACTTGGCGATAGCTTGCCCAAATTATGTTTTCAATATCAGTGTAAGAGCTGACATCTTCTAAGCGATAGATATATGGTGTATCTTCATTCAGGTCAGCGGTGCCAAAGCTATTAACTCGATGGTTTTGGCTGCTTGGTTTGTATTGAAGTAATGGCAATGCCATGCTGCGTTGTTCCTCTTAATTAAATAAATTAAACAAAGAGTTAGCTAGTGAAACTTAAAGAGGCTTGATTCCTCAAACTTTTCACTCATGCTTTCTTTATTGTCCCGCATTCGGTTCACCGTATAGGGAAATTAGCGCTGGTATTTATGGAAAGGGGAATACCCTGCGAGCTAGTATCTCTTGTGGTGTCGGGAATTGTGATGTTTGCTGTGCTAACTGGTGTATAGCTAACTGTCTGGATAGGGATTGAACTCGCCATTTCCAAGAAGTTATTAATATCACCCCATTTATAACGTCCACTTTCTAACTTATCGCGCCAGTAGTCGCCGTAGCGAGGCGTTACCAAATTAAATGGTCTATCTTTGAAGCGACGACGCTGGTAAGGAACTGTATTTTCACCAAAGTTAGTTTGGTACTCATCAGAGTCAACTAAAGCATCAACAAAACCACCCCAACCTTGAGTTGCTATTTTAATCGACCAAGCAATTTCTTCGTCTTTGTTGTAAGGCGCGCGGCCTAAAAGTCTTTTGAGGGCAAGTTCTACGATGCGGTAGTTAGAATTTGTCTCTACTACCAAACGCCGGAACGAATCAGATTTCGCTATGCCCCGGATGAAGTCACGCACAGTGATGGCACGGTTTTTCAACTGCGATTCTAAATCAGTCTGGCGATAAAATTTGAGGATTTCATGTTCGCTGAAAACCTGCCGATAAGCAGCCCAAATTAATTCTTGGAGGTCGCTATCAAAAGCGCAGTCTTCTATCCGGTAAGGTCTAGGGGTATCTTCACTAGGCACTTCGTAACCAGGGACGCGCTGGTTTTGAGAACTCGGTTTGTATTCTAGTAAGGGGATTGACATGGTTAGTTAATCAACGGGTAAAAAGGTAATTAGTCATTGCTAATTGGGAAAAAGAAATTTCCTATTCCCCATCAGCCATGCCTCAATTTGTTGGGTTGCTAGGTATGTAACGATAAGGTAAAGCTACTGCTGTAGGTTTCACCTTTGGTTGGGTGGTAACAGATTCACGGGATGTGTCTGGTATTTGGAGATTTCTTACCTGGGCTGTTACAGAATCGATGGTGCGTTGGTAGTTACGTTCGGTGGTGAGCATTTTCCCTGCCATTGCCAAGAAATTGCTGGGAATTGCCTGACGAATTTCTTCTTTGCTGACATTTCCTGATTGGCGAATCTTATAGAAGGAACGACCTCCCAGATATTGCAGGTTCAAGCGATCGCGCCAGTCTCTACCGTAGCGGGGGTTAACTAAGTTAAAGGGTCGGTCTTTGAAGCGACGGCGTTGAAAAGGTACAATATCATCGCCAAAATTCTCACGGTATTCATCACTGTCTAATAAGTTATCGATGAAACCATGCAATCCCTTGGTTGCAATCACAATTGACCAGGCAATTTCTTCGTCTTTGTTGTAAGCAGCGCGACCCAAAAACCGTTTTAAAGTAATGTCAACTAAACGGTAGTTGGAGTTTGTGTCTGCTACCTGTGTGCGATAAACTTCAGACTTACCCAAGCCCCGGATAAAATCACGAACGTTAATTGCTCGATTTCGCAGTTGCGATTCTAAGAAAGGCTGGCGATTACTTTTGATAATTAAGTGTTCGCTGAAAATTTGCCGATATCCTGCCCAGATAATGGCATCAATATCTTTATCTGAAGTTGCATCAGATAATCGATAAATAGTCGGCGTGTCTTCATTAGGAACTTCGTAGCCTTCTACACGCTGATTTTGCGTAGTTGGTGTATATTCAAGAAGTGGTAACGACATCTTTACTTTTACCTTTTTTTATGGTAAATAAAACAACTTATTAGCCTTGAGCTAGCTGTACACGGGCACGAACAGCTTTCTCAGCATCAGTTGCCAGCATCTCTTCGAGTCTAGCCCGGATGAGCTGCTGCAAATCAGGTATTTTCACTAGGGCTTGCAAACCAACAACAGCGGCATAACGAATCGACCAATCTGGATCTTGGGAAATGAATAGTAGTGTTTCCAGCGCTCTTTGTGATGCAGTTTGGCTTTCAGGAAAACCTAGCTTATGCCAATGCAAGCTTCCTAGCCCTTTGGCGGCGGCGCGGCGGACGCTGGGGGCAAAGTCGGTGGCAGCAGCATCAATTAACACATCTAAGGCGCGGGGGTCGGCGATCGCTGCTAAGGTGCGAATCGAGTAAGCCCGTGCGCCATAGTTATAATCATCGATTTGTGTTAATAACTGCGGCACAGCTACTTCTCCTAACTCCGTCAGTGCAGCCACGGCTACTGCTGCTGCCGTTGGGTTGTTATAACCAAAAACGGCAATTAAGGTAGGAATCGCCGCTACATCTTTTGCCGCTGCCAAGTTTTGCACTGCCATCACCATTCGCGCTGGTGTGTCTGCAAGGGCGACGGCGCGAATTAGTTCATCAGTCATCAGTCATTAGTTAATAGCCATTAGTCATCGGTCATTAGCCATTTGCTTTTTACAAAGAACAAACGACCAATAACCAATGACTACAACAGTGAATCCATCAGGTTCATTACCCGAATTGCCTCATCAGACAAGGAAAGTATTTTTAATTCCTCAACTAGCTGATGCTCTAACAATCCTTTGAGGGCAATGAGTTTAAAGCTATTCTCTACTTTGGCATGAGCGATCGCATCTGCTGCTGCTATGTAACCTATGGCACCTAAATCTCCTAAGGCAACGCGGCGCAATTTCAGATCGGTACCGTCCAAAATTTTTACCAAACGTTCACCATAGACTGAATTTTGTGTCAATTGGTACATTGCTCTAGCAGCGGCGCACTGTACTCTTGGTATTGAATGCTCTAAGAACGGCTCTATTAAGGAAATAGCTTCAGTAGCACCAATAGTTCCTAAGGCTTCTAGCACCGCTTCATAGGGCTGAGTTAAGTGGGGACGTCCCACTATTTGCACGGCCTCTGCTACACCCCCATCTAGCAATTGCATCAGTGCTGGTGCCGCAGTTGTAGCGCGCAGCATTTCCAAGGACTGAGCTGCTGCTTCTCGCACGTAGAAGTCGGAGCATTCTAAGCACTTAATTAAACCCGGTACAGCTTTCGGATCACCTAATTTCCCTAATGCTCTTGCCGCATTGCGTCGTAGAGGATAACCTCCCAGTTCGGTTCTGTCGGCTTCGTCTTCTAAAGCTGCAATTAAAGCATCTACGGCAGCTGGCTGGTTAACTTGAAACTTGCCCAGCCACCAAGCTGCATAATAGCGGAGACCTAAATCTGATGATTGCAGGTTAGCGAGCGCTTGCTCTGGCGTCAGCGGTGGCGCGTTCTCTACAGAATCTTGTTCCTCACTGGGTTCGATCATTAGCAGAGCGTTAGTTCTGTTCAGCAAGCTCCAACGGATGAATGCCAACGATTCTACCGCCCAAGCGGTTAATCCGCTGCATTTCCTCGTTCATGCGATTATATGGCACTGTGATAAACACGCTGCCACTGCGACGGATATTGTACTTATTCTTATCGGTTTCTGAATTTTGCCGTAAGCCTACAACTTCGTAACGAAACATCCGGCTATCAGCTGAAGAAATTCCACCAGTACCAACTGTAGTTTGACCGTACATTAATTCTCTGTCTCCTATTAGTGTCGGGTAATAAATGCGGATAGGTTAAGAGGTAATTGGTAATTGGGCATTAAGTTTTAATTACTAGCCGATTACCGATTACGCCGGCGAAACGCTAGCGATTTTTCCGCCCTGCCGATGAATTTGCTGTATCTTTTCCGAAAGCCGTTCATAAGGTACAATAAATACCGTGCTGCTGCGGCGAACGCTAGGATATCCAGCTCCGCGAATTCCTGTGACTTCAAGGCGGTATACGCGATCGCTTGCACCTACTGCATTACCCATGTTCTTTTTCGGCGCTACATCGGCTGAGGCGCGGAAACTCCAGTTATTGTTGCTACCGGATGGGCCGACAATGGAAGATGCCTTATTGCTTGCTAGTTCACGCGCTAGACGAGATTTGTTTCCTTCTACCTGAGCGCTGTCGCTGTTAGCATAACCACGGTACAAGCGGAACATTCTGGTAAAGCCTACAGTTTTTTGCCCTGGCTGGATTTCAAAACCACGATAATAAGGCACAACATTGTCGCCGAAGTTGTTTTGATACTCTACAGAATCAATGTAGGAGTCGATTTCGGCATCATACCCTTTGTTTTGGTACAAGTCTAAGTGATAAACCACTTCCGACTCATCATAGGGAGCGCGACCTAACAAATGCTTGTAGTTGAGTTCAATCAACCGGGTTTGAAAACTGTTGTAAAAAAACTTCTGTTTGTAAAGTTCTGACTTGGCGACTCTACGTACAAACTCCCGTACTGTCAGGTTGCCATCTCGCAAGAGTGATTCTGCACTTACAAGGCGTTCCGATGCCATTAAATAGTCATTACCCAAAACTTGCCGATAAACGGCACGGATAACTAATTCTACTTCTTCTCTGCTAGCACTGGGGCGAAGCTCGATTCGACTTGCTTGACTAAAAGCTTCCGTTCCTAGTCTGGATGCTGCTGCTGTAATAGCCATTTAAATTTCCCCCTATTTATTGGCATTCCGGCTCTTGCCGAATGCTTGCTTTGCTAAAGCTTTTTATCTATCTCTACATAAAACGATGCCCGGGGCGAGATCCAACTGCTAGGTGATTCCATCTAGCAACTGCACCCCTCTCCGGGCATAACGCTATCTAGCTGAGAGCGTTGATTGCGTAGTCAATGTAGGTGTTAGCTTCGTTAGCAGCTTGACCACTCAAACCATGGTTGGCTTTGATGTTCTTCAGAGCTTCTACGTACCAGCTGGGAGACAAATCAAAAGCACTGTTGATTTCAGCCAAGCCAGCAATTAAGTATTCATCCAAAGGACCTGTACCACCAGCAATTAAGCTGTAGGTGATGATCCGTAGGTAGTGACCAACGTCACGAGAACACTTGGACTTACCACGGCTGTCAGCAGCGAATTGATTACCTTGTGTTTGGGTGGTGTAGGGGTATTTTTGGTAAACGGCTTGGGTTGCGCCGTCAATCAATCTTTGAGCGTTGGAGGTCAAAGCACGAGCTGCTTCCATGCTGGCAACAGCACGTACAAAACGACCGTTAACGGCTTGCAGTTCGGTGTTGCTCAGGAAACGTCCTTGGGTATCAGCAGCTGCGATTGCTTCGGTAATAGGTGTCTTCATCGTTTAATATCTCCTTGTTGTTTCTTAATTTCTCGCTGGGAGAGCTTTATTTGTTGACTCTGGGTTGTTTATTGCTTATTAAGCAACAGCAGCAGCAGCACGATCAAAGTAGCTAGCCAATTCAGAAACTAGTGAACTGCAATCACCCTTGCTGATACCGTTGGGATCGTTAACAATAGAGATTGCTGCATCTTTCATCTTCTGAACGCCAACTGCAACAGAAGAACCGGGAGTACCCAAAGCTTGGTAGGTTTCACGTAAGCCGTTCAAGCAACGGTCATCAAGGACGCTTGCATCACCAGCCAATGCAGCATAGGTAACGTAGCGCAAGATGATTTCCATATCGCGGAGACAAGCAGCCATACGACGGTTGGTGTAAGCGTTACCGCCAGGAGCAATCAGTTGGGGCTGCTCTTCAAACAAGCTACGAGCAGCGTTGGTGACAATAGCAGAAGCATTGCTGGTGATGCGGTTGACAACATCCAAGCGCTTGTTGCCTGCTTTGACTACTTCGGTTAAAGCATCTAGCTGTTCGTTGCTCAGGAATTCTCCTCTGGCATCAGCTTGAGAAACCACCTTGGCGAATACGTCTAATGTCATGGACTTAATCTCCTAATTACTTAGTCGAGAGATGTTTTGATTAAAACGGGTAATGTCTTATCGCTCAATCAGTGGAATGGTTCACAACAGACTTAAGAGCAAACTGTTTCTCAAATTGGTCTCACATTTACTTGCTACTACATGAACGAGAAATTATGAGAATCTGGGGTGATTTTATGAGAAGCTGGCAAACCTTGTGAATTGATTACCTTGTTTAACTTTTGTCTGTTATTTAACCCCTCCAGCTTATGTTTATACAACGCTATAGATCCTTTATTTGTTACAAATTATGAATAAATAAGATGCATGAATAAGATAAGCCTCAAATCCTTTACATATAAGGGCTGTGCCTGAGAAAAGTTAAATATTTTCGTTACATAACTTTATAATTTGCCCATAAACTAGAAAAATATTCTAGTTTTATATTTTTTTAATTTTTCCGAAAACCCTGAAAATACAAGTTATTGCAGTTTGATTTAGCATTTGCTCTTGAGAGCAAATTTGTTAAGAAACATAAACTTTAACTTTCTTAACATTGTTGTGAGTAGCTGTAATTCTTTTCTAAATAGGGGGGTAGATGAAGAAGCGAAAGTTTGTTGACAATTACTTTACTTTATGCAAAGCCAGTAGCTAAAAGTCCGACGCGGGGCAATATTGGTTGAAAACTTCTCCACAGCTACCTTAGCTGTTAACTGAGTGTTATTTCATTAAAACCTCTAAGGCACAACCAATCTGAGAGCGGACACTTTATCTGCTTCGTGGGCGCTCGCTCGTTGTAAGGCTACCTGAGCCTCTGGTGTAGCGATTTTCTGTAGAGATACCACAGCAGTATGCAATGCTCTCCAAACTAGCTTTTCTTGGGCAAAGCGCTCGTAGGCAGTTCAGATCACACCTGGTGAATTATCTTCGCTTCAATTCGGACGCAACTCAACTTTTCTGCCGACTTCATCTCTAAATTGCTAGCCGTTCTGCGACTAAACTACTCATCTCTACAAACGCTCTGTTTCCAATTTTATTTGTAAATAAATTTGGGTTTTTGGTAATAGATAAACACTGCGATTAAATATAATCATCCATGGTGTTTAAGTAGCAATAAAATAGTCAATATTGTTCAATATTTTTAATTTATCTAATGAGAAATAACAGAACGTCGTCGTAGAACTTCTAGCAAAGTGAGAAACGTTTGAGGAGGGGGAGCTACCACCTCAATTAAATTTCCTGATAGAGGATGCTGTAACTTTAGCCGCCAAGCGTGTAGTGCTTGACCAGGCAAATTTACCCCTATAGAACGACCAGAACCATAAACAGGATCGCCGACAATAGGATGTCCAATTTTGGCGCTGTGGACACGAATTTGATGGGTGCGTCCAGTTTCTAGTTGAAAGTGAATTAATGTGTAATTACCCAAACGTTCTAGTACTTGCCAATGAGTAATAGCAGAACGTCCACCTTTTTCTATGGGGACAACTGCCATTTTCTTGCGGTCTTGTGGATGGCGACCAATGGGCAAGTCTATGATGCCACTTTCAGCTTTTGGCGCACCGTAAACTACACCTAAATATTCTCGCCGTGCAGTTTTCGCTTGGAGTTGTGCTTGTAGGTGCTGATAGGCAATATCTGTTTTGGCAATAGCGATCGCCCCGGTTGTATCCTTATCTAGTCGATGGACAATCCCTGGACGTTGAACTCCCCCAATTCCTGGTAAGTTGGGACAGTGCGCTAACAAAGCATTAACTAATGTGCCATCTGGGTGGCCAGGTGCAGGATGAACAACTAAACCTGCGGGTTTGTTGAGAATGAGTAACTGGTCATCTTCATAGAGAATATCTAAAGGAATATTTTCTGCTTGCAGTTCTAAAGGTTGCGCTTCTGGTATTTCTAGAGTGATGCGATCGCCTGCTTTAAGATTAATTTTTTTAGATGTGCAGACTTCACCATTAATTTGAACTTTACCCTGTTCAATTAACTGTTGAATACGAGAACGAGATAAATCTGGTAATTCTTGGGAAAGGTAGCGATCAAGGCGATCGCTTTTTTCGTGGACTTCTAAATTAATGTCGGTCAGCATCAGGGATTTACAGTTCCTCTGGATTAATTCCCTTTTCTTGAAGTAAAGCGCGGAGTGCTTCTAGTTGATTTTGTGCTTGTTCTGCTCGTTGGCGTTCTTGTTCTGCTTGAGCTTGTGCTTGTTCCCGTTGTTGCGCTTGTTCTAGATATGTCAAAAACCGCTGTCCGTCAGGACGATAAATCTGAAGTTCGCCACTTGATAGTTCAAAGCGTATACCAAGTCGAGGGCTTACCCAACCAAGCATTTGCGGAATTTCTACTAGTTCATTACCAGAACGTAGCCAACCGCTTAACTCACCTGTTTCTGGATCATATAGATAATATTCTTCTACCCCGTAGCGTTCATAAAACTTGTATTTCGCAATCATCTCTTTGGCAGTATTGCTAGGAGAAAGAATTTCAAATACTACTTGCGGAGGAATATTATTTTCTTGCCATTGTAGATAAGAACCTCGATCTCCTTTTGGTCTGCCAAAGGCTACCATTACATCCGGCGCTCTGCGTAAAAAATTGTCTCCTTCAACCGGATACCAAAGTAAATCGCCAGCAACAAATACATTAGGGTCATTAGCAAACAACAAATCCAAGTTTTTTTTAATCAGTACAATCAACTCAAACTGTTTTGTGTTGTCTGCCATTGGCTGTCCGTCGCTTTCGGGGTAGATGATGCGTTTTTGGCTGGAAGATTCTAACTGTGTAACCATTGCAGTAATAATAATTCGACGGTAGCATTGCTAATTCTAACGAATAGCTGACATAGAGAATAAGTAATAGAACTATTTAGCACAAAAAGTAAGTAATTATACTATATATATGCCTGCGATCGCTACAGTATTGTTGAGAATGCGATCGCGTAGCGCGCTGTGCTTGCTCAATCTCCACCATGCCACAAATTTTGCTAGTCGGTTGTCTTCTTTCGTTTGAACAAAGTTGAGCTAAGTTCTTCAATCTTCCCAGCAATGCAAAATGATAAAATCTTTCATATTTGATTCAGGAATAAGTATGTTTAAATGAAACAAAGTTAATATACTGTACATTTTTTGTTGATCCGGATAATCAGACAAATATTTTAGAGAAATTCTTATAAGCTGAAATTAATTGCTTTCATATTTTCTTGATTGATTTATTATAAAAATCACATATTTTATTTCACTTTTTGTAATTTTTGGAGTAACCTAAATTTTAGTAAGTTGCTTCAAATGTACCATTTAAATGAAAATTGTTATTTTCAGGTATATCCTATAGCAATCCCGTTCAATTTGTAAAAGAGGACTATGTTTAAACCAAAATTAGAGAAAATGAAGAAAAACCAGTCGTTGCTTCCACCATCAAAGACCCTATGAGCTTTGAAAATCAAAACTTTAATGGTACGCACAGACAAAGCTAACGGAGAGTTCGGAACTAGCTTAGTAGTGCTATATATTTCTTGGATTTTACTGAAAATTCTAGAATTTAGCACTTCACATTGTGCATAGAGGCTAATTCCCCTACATAACAATATAATTCGCTTCTAGCACTAATCAAAGCTTACATTCTGCTAAAATCGTTACTTTTGTAGCAAAACACACATTATTACAGCGTAAATGATTAGCTGTTTCACCCTTGTTAGCAATTTGTCATTCTTGTTGTATAAGTGATATTTTGTTCAAGTTTGTAGACAGAAGCTCCACAATCTCTAACTTGGGTAAAATCATAAGTTTGACATTTATTTAGTTCCAATAAATAGACATAAACTTATTGGAGTCGTCAAGGTTTACTGGCGACAATCTTATGCTATGCAAAATGCTAGCTGACTAGTAAGTAGAGCTTTCACCCTCTAGGGGTTTGAGGTCATAGTCTATTTGTAGCACTTGCGTTATTGTGAGATTAGCTAGATTAGCCAAAGATACAGAAAGTAAATCTGATTTTTGGAATACTGTTTCCTGGCAGCAAGTTTAGCCATTCTGCTATTTGGTAATAGCATGGCTTTTCTACTAAGCGCTAGTTGCAGTTAAATTCACTACAGTGTGTCAGGGTTTAAGGGGTTGAGGGTTGAGAGTTACTATCCTCATTTACGTATGAAGCGCTATGTTTATTTGAAAGCACTTCCAACTTTATCCCTATGATGCTAGGAAGGGGCTTCTACAAATTTCAATTGCAAATATTGCTTTTACATTACAGCCGTGCCAATGAAGACACTTCCGATTAGTAGATACAGATTTTTTCAGAAACTACAACCCCTATCACTTTTAAAAAAAATCACTAATAAATCTGTTACTGGTTGTTTGCAAGTATTTAGTACTTCAGGTTCTTGGTCAATATATATAGAAGAAGGTAGATTGATTTATGCCTGCTACTCAGAAAAAATGTTTGAGCCGCTTTACAGAAACTTGCAGCGCTTGAGTCAGCAAATCTCTACCATCCCTACAGGGATTCATGAACAACTGCGGGCAATATTTGAAACTGGTATCGATCATCAGGCAATACCCAATCCAGATTATCTAGCAATTTGCTGGTTAGTTAATCAAAAATATATTAGTTCCTCGCAAGCAGGGATACTGATAGAACAGTTGGCACTAGAAGCCCTAGAATCATTTTTGAGCTTGGAAGAAGGAAGTTATGAATTTATTCGAGAAAGCTTTCTTGATGACATGCCCAAGTTCTGTTATCTGAATCTGCGCTTACTAGTTGAAAAGTGCCAAAAGTATCAAGGTAAAGCTGCTTATTGTGAGACATCGCAACCTAAAAATAATGCCCAGTCGCCAGCTTCTCAAAGCCAAGAGTCACATGCACGTAAAAGTCCATCACTACCTCCAATAACAATTCCACCATCGCCCAAACCCGGTACTAATAAGAGTAATCAGGTTGTAGAATACTCTAATAACCGACCTAACCATAGTAGAAATGCTGAAAATATTCGTCAGCAAGTTTCCTCAGCATCAGCTGGCAGAAAAACATACACTATCTTTTGCATTGATGATAGTCCAAGCGTGTTGAATGCTATCAAAAGTTATTTAGATGAGCAAATATTTTCTGTAGCAGGTGTTACAGATTCCTTAAAAGCTTTAATGGAAATTCTCCGCACTAAACCCGACTTAATTTTATTGGACATTTCAATGCCAAATTTAGATGGGTATGAACTATGTTCTTTATTGCGTAAGCATTCATATTTTAAAAATACACCAGTGATTATGGTGTCAGGAAAAACTGGGTTGATAGATAAAGCAAAAGCCAAGATGGTCAAAGCATCGGGTTATTTGACTAAGCCTTTTACGCAAGGAGATTTATTGAAGATTATCTTTCAACACATAGTTTAATTTTCTAATACCTATTTAGTTGTGCCCGAAGCCTTAAACTGGACGGCAGCCAGATAAAATACTATGCATATTTACTACAGAACCAATTACCGCGATCGCTGGTGCATCAAACCCAGTTTCTTCTACTTGCGCGACAATTGTCTCCAATTTTCCAATTAATTCTTCCTGGTCTGGTCTTGTACCCCAACGCACTAAAGCAATTGGTGTTTCTAGACTCAAGCCAGCCGCACTTAACTGCTCCACAATATAAGGTAAATTGTGAATTCCCATGTAAATTACAATTGTTTCGGAACCGTGGGCGATCGCACCCCAATTTACTTTCGGTTTGTACTTACCAGCCGCCTCATGTCCAGTCACAAAAGTCACTGACGAA
Source organism: Mojavia pulchra JT2-VF2 (assembly GCA_019359325.1). Classification (GTDB taxonomy): domain Bacteria; phylum Cyanobacteriota; class Cyanobacteriia; order Cyanobacteriales; family Nostocaceae; genus Mojavia; species Mojavia pulchra. The sequence goes on from JAHHHN010000004.1 coordinate 337,695, forward strand.
CTATATAAGCGATGCGTTAACGGAATGCCTGCATAGGCTGCTGCTGCAATCCCTGATGTAATACCTGGCACAACTTCCACTGCAATTCCCGCTTTTACCAATTCTTCCATTTCTTCGCCACCACGACCAAAGATGAACGGGTCACCACCTTTGAGACGTACTACTATTGTGTGTTCTTGCGCCTTCTCAATTAGCAGTTGGGTTGTGGCTTCTTGCAGCAGGGAATGTCGCCCCATCCGCTTACCTGCATTTATTTGCTCTGCTTGCGGATTAATCATATCCAGAATTGCCGGACTCACCAAAGCATCGTAGATGACCACATCGGCACAGCCCAGCAAACCCTTCCCCTTGAGGGTCATTAATCCTGGATCTCCTGGCCCCGCACCTATTAAATAAACCTTTCCCAAAAACTTGCTCTCCTGTGTTTCTGTGCGGTTCATGTGTCTATCAAATCCCAAATCAGCTCGGCTAATTCTGCACTTGCTCCCAAAGGTTCAGCCAAATAAAAACGCACGAGAGGAAACTGTAATTTTAGCGTTTCTACTGACTGAGCGATCGCATCGGTTATGCCCCCAGCGAATAAAAAATATGGCAAAATTGCAATTTCACGCTTGCCGATAGCAATTAACTCTTTAACTTGTGATTCTAAACTAGGAGCTATAGACCAATAAGCTGCCACTGCTCCTATACTTGCTGCCATAGCTTCTACTGGCTGTTGAGAACCAGGGCGACGGCTACCATGAGCTAACAAAATCCATGCTTGTTTATTTTGTCCAGTTATTTGCTTTGCGAGTAAGCCTCTTAAACTGGGATCGCTGCCTAAGTATGGTTGTAGGTCAATTATAATATCCTGACCAAGAGCCTGTTGAGCCAGAGCTACTTCATCAGGAATGTCTTTCATCACATGGACTCCCGGTAGCAGAAATAGCGGTATCACCTTGAGGCAATTGCATCCACAAGCAAAAGCACTTTCAGCAAATTTTTTGATCTGCTCATGCAACGGTTCAGGACTCAGTTCCAAATAGCCTATGCTTACCAGCTTTTCTGGCTTGTTTTTGCTTTGTAGTTTGTCAGATATCAACCCTGCTAGCTGCTGCATAGCAATTTCTGGGCGGGGATCACGACTTCCGTGGGATACCAGCAGATACGCAGATGGCATGAATAACGATTTAACTCTTAGTGGCTATATTGAGAATATTACTGAATATTAAGTTAATGGTAACAGACTGCCAGCTTTGAGGCTAAAGCTCTGGCGTGTCGCCACCACTGAGTACCACCGGCCCAACTACGCGTGGGTAGGTGTCCCACAGGAGCTGAACAACTAAAATCATATCTATTATTAGAAGAACCGAAATTGTAGGTATTCCAGTCAATGACAGCGCAGAATTTGCCATAGTCCTCGTCAACGCTTTCGTAAATTTGCTTCTGCACGCTGAACCCAAAACGCCCTTTACTGTATTTGACCCATAATTGATCAATTGTGTTCAAATCCTCACAAGGCAACTTCTCAATATCAGTAGTAAAAAGATAGCTACCGCTGGGTTTTGAAAGTGCTTGACACATCAATGCCCAAGTTTCTTGATCTGCTGATTGCCATTGTCTGGCGGCGAGTAAATCGCGCAAATGATGGTAATCAACTCCCGTCGCAGAAATTAAGGTATGAAGTGGTTTTTGCTGAATAGGCTGGGAATAATTAAGTTTTAACGCAGAGTTTAACGCTTGTAGAGCTTCGGCGGCAGATTTGTAACGTTGAGAAAGGGCATTTTGTAGGAGTTTGTCGAGAATAGCATGAAGGCGATCGCTGACTTTATCCTTACTTGGCAAATAATCATGCCACACCCAGCGATCGCTAGTCACATCAAATAAATCAAACGGAGAAATCCCCGTTAATAAGTGAATACAACACACTCCTAAACTGTAGAGATCGCTAGCTGGTAAGGCTTTACCCCGCATTTGTTCAGGAGCCATATATTCTGGACTTCCAACTGTAGTACCCGTGCGTAGCAAAGCTGTCGCAGTGATGTGTTTAGCAACTCCAAAGTCAATCAAAACTAGATCCGTCCCAGTTCCGGTCACAGAGGATCTACGCATAATATTGGCTGGCTTAATGTCTCGGTGGATAACTTGTCGGACATGGATAAATTGCAGCGCTGGTAATAAATCTTTTAGGAGTTCCCAAATTTGCGTTTCCTGAAAAACTCCTTGCTGTTGCAATTCCTCCGCTAGCGTCTGTCCCGCAATTAATTCTTGTACTAAATACAACTGATTTTCTTGTTCAAAGTACCCCAGCAGTTGGGGTATTTGGGGATGCTGCAAGTCTCTGAGGCGGACTGCTTCCTGGCGAAATAATTCCACTGCCTTTTGAGAACTTTCTCCATTTTTTTCTGAAAAACAGAATTGTTTGATGACGCACCTAGTTTTGGAGGGAAGGTGTTCATCCACAGCCAAAAAAGTCATGCCAAAGCCACCACGTCCAATGATATGCAGCAAGTGATAGCGGTCTTTGAGCAATAATTGTTTACCACATCTAATACAAAATCGAGCTGTGTCTGAGTTGTGTGGATACAAACAGCTAATGTTTGGGCAGAGTTTCATCAAAAGGTAGAGCTTTACCTGGGTTTACCTATAAGTATTCCCAATTTATTTACCAATCTCCCCTAGTACCTTGCTCTATTGCTGTTCAGCAGAATAAGTATAAAAGTTATTAAATGCTCCTACTGTCTCAAATTTGTAAGCAGGTATCAAAGAATTTAGTGTTAAATCTGTACGGTAAACACTAAAAATCATAAAATTTTGTCTTTCCGTCGTCCCGGCAATAATTTCTCGCATATGCGGGTTAGCCGACTTCAGCACTTTTTCGCAGTTTATATGTAGCAAATTTTCTATAATACCCTTAGTTTTCTTACAAACATCGGTGCTTAAATATGCTGTTAGCTGTTGCACTGCATAATCTTCATATTCAGCCTGAGTAGGGTTTGTATTCGCCATTGTTAGCCCCAATGCAGCTAGCCCTACTGCTCCTAAATATGTGATAATCGTTAGTGGTCTCATGTCGATCGGCTGATGATTTGTTTTAGTCATTAGACTGTTAATTAATTGAGTCCGTTCCTGGAACAAAAAATCTCTGGTTCAAATCAGCAGAGAAGTGTTATAATCAAATAGTCAATGGCGAGCGTAGCCAAGTGGTTAAGGCAGTGGTTTGTGGTACCACCATTCGTGGGTTCGAGTCCCATCGTTCGCCCTTTTTTAATATAGAGTAATACATTCTGACTCATTCGGTGAGACACTGTATTTTTATTACGAATACTAATATCTTTTACCTAGCAAGAATCTATCACTCAGAATTCGATTGGCTGAGTGAATAAAACAAGATTCCTATTTTATTAGTTTATCTTATAGATAATTTGTTGTATGTAAGTAAAATTACTTCATAGATGGGAATCAAGATTTTCTAGCCTTACATTTATAACTAATAAGGTTGGTAATTGGTATTTTTATTACCAAGGTAGCATTTTTTATGAATATTTATAAATTTAACAAATAAATATAAAACGTTAGCAAAGCCCCAATAAACTAGGCTAACTTTCCCAATTATTCAAAAGCCATCAAACAATAGTGGAAGCAGATATAGCTGGATAGTTAATCTACTTCCACATGAAGTTTTAAATTCACGGTCAAATTTTAGAAAAGGCCTAGAAGAAATATGAAAGTTAGTCCACAGAAGGTCAGCAAAGAGATAATTAGAATATTGCCTACGCTGTGGTCTGAACTCGCTAGCTTTTGTGTATTATCAGCCATAGTAATCGACCCTGTGCAAATTAGTTTTGATGCAATTATAGCTAGATTAGATTGATATTGTCCCTTTCCAAATTAAAAGTTAATTTTAGTTTATTTAATTTTAAATTAATTACCATATCTTAAAACTATGAAATTAACTTTTGTTGATTGAACTGTTAATTTCAAGTTAACCTTGCTTTTATACATTTCTCAATGTTTCCAGTCTAATCAGTCGTAAAAATAGCTGATATTTACCTTAATAGCAAAATCAACCTTACCAATCTTATCTGATAAAACTTTACTGAGTTGATAGCGGATATACAACATACATTGAGTTATGAAACAATAAATTAAACTTCAGAGATAGAAGCTAACTCTAAAACTACTCTCGATTACACACTCGTTAGCTTGAAACTAATTTATTAGGAAAATTAAAAAGAGTCCTAAAGCTTGACGCAGAATAGCTTACAGACACGACATCTACAAAAAGTATGCAAAATTCTATTCCTTTAGTTAGAGTCAAAAATACTGAGTTACAGATACTTTAAGTAAAGTGAAGACGATTTGGTTAGTAGTCTGGAGAAGACTGGCTGTATAGTCAAAAGTCGTGTTTCTAAACGATTCAACAACAGGGTAGCATCTAACTTTGCCCTGGAAGTCAAAAATATAAAATCAGCTTTTGGAGTTGCTATGTCTGAATTGATCCAAACAGTTCTAGAGAGTGAAGAAAAAAGTGATTTGCGTTCTTTTATAAGCGAGTTGCGCCAGCAAGATAAGAAATACTTATTGCGTAACGATATAGTTAATTTATATAAGGAATATTGTTCTAAATACCAGAAATCTGAAAAGTTTTCCGATGCTTCTCATTTAGGCAAACTAATTTACTATACTCAGGAAATTATTCAAGAAGAATCAAATCTCTGTTTTATTATTCGTCCTAAGATTGCTAGTCAAGAAGTTTATCGACTGACAGCGGACTTAAGTGTAGAACAGATGACTGTGCAAGAACTGTTGGATGTGCGCGATCGCCTAGTCAACAGATTTCATCCTTCTGAGGGTGATTTGCTAGAACTTGATTTTGGCCCCTTCTATGACTACTCTCCAACAATTCGTGACCCGAAAAATATTGGCAAGGGAGTCCAGTTTCTTAACCGTTATCTATCGAGCAAATTATTACAAGACTCCAAACAGTGGTTAGAAAGCTTATTTGTTTTCTTACGCCTGCATCAATATAACGGTGTTCAACTGCTGATCAACGATCGCATTCAATCACAGCAGCAACTTTCCGCGCAAGTTAAGAAAGCTCTAGCCTTTGTGAGCGATCGCCCCAGCGATGAACCCTATGAACAATTCCGATTTTCTTTGCAATCAATGGGTTTTGAACCGGGTTGGGGTAACACAGCCGGGCGCGTCCAAGAAACCTTGAATATTCTTGATGAATTGATTGATTCTCCTGATCCCCAGGCTCTAGAAGCTTTTATCTCTCGCGTCCCGATGATTTTTAGAATCGTCCTAGTATCTGCCCACGGTTGGTTTGGGCAAGAGGGAGTGTTAGGGCGTCCTGATACTGGTGGACAGGTGGTTTATGTTTTAGATCAGGCGAGGTCTCTAGAAAAGCAGCTACAAGAAGATGTCATCTTAGCTGGGTTAGAGAATCTCAACGTTCAGCCAAAGGTAATTATTCTCAGTCGGCTGATCCCCAATAGTGATGGTACACTTTGTAACCAACGGTTAGAAAAAGTCCACGGCACAGAAAATGCTTGGATTTTGCGAGTAGCTTTGCGGGAATTCAATCCCAACATGACTCAAAACTGGATTTCGCGGTTTGAGTTTTGGCCTTACTTAGAATCTTATGCGATTGACGCAGAAAAAGAGTTACTGGCAGAATTTCAAGGCAGACCTGACTTGATTGTTGGTAACTATTCTGATGGTAACTTAGTAGCATTTTTGCTAGCACGGCGCATGAAAGTTACCCAGTGCAACATTGCCCATGCTTTGGAAAAATCTAAATATTTGTTCAGTAACTTGTACTGGAATGATTTGGAAGAGAAATATCATTTCTCCTTACAATTTACTGCTGATTTAATTGCAATGAATGCTGCCAATTTCATCGTTAGCAGCACATACCAAGAAATTGTAGGAACACCGGATAGTGTAGGGCAGTATGAATCTTACAAGTGCTTCACCATGCCCGATTTGTACCATGTAGTTAATGGGGTAGAATTATTTAGTCCTAAATTTAATGTGGTGCCACCTGGGGTGAACGAGAATTACTATTTCCCCTACACCCGTGAACAAGACAGAGTGGAGAGCGATCGCCATCGAATTGCAGAAATGCTTTTCACTCTAGATGACCCTGCCCACATCTTAGGTAAACTCGACGATCCCAACAAGCGTCCTCTCTTCTCAATGGCACGTCTTGATCGGATTAAAAACCTCACTGGTTTAGCTGAATGTTTTGGTAGAAGTAAAGACTTACAAGAGCATTGCAACTTAATTTTAGTAGCAGGTAAGTTGCGTGTCGAAGAATCAGACGACAACGAAGAGCGGGATGAAATTGTCAAACTTTACCACATAATTGACGAGTACAATCTTCATGGTAAGTTTCGCTGGCTAGGTGTACGTTTATCAAAAAGTGATTCAGGTGAAATCTACCGAGTCATTGCCGACCGCCAAGGAATATTCGTACAACCAGCCTTATTTGAAGCTTTTGGTTTGACTATTTTGGAAGCAATGATTTCAGGATTACCAACTTTCGCTACACAATTTGGTGGGCCTCTAGAAATTATTCAAGATCAGGTGAATGGTTTTTATATTAACCCAACAGTTTTAGACGAGGTAGCAACTAAAATTGTGGATTTTGTAACCAAATGCGAACAAAATCCTAACTACTGGAACGAAATTTCGCAAAAAGGAATTGAGCGCGTTTACAGCACCTATACTTGGAAAATTCACACTACCAAGCTTCTATCTTTAGCGAAAATTTATGGCTTTTGGAACTTCACTTCACAGGAAAATCGAGAAGATTTGTTGCGCTACATAGAGGCTTTGTTCTATTTAATTTATAAGCCGAGGGCACAACAATTATTGGAGCAACATAAGTATCGCTAAGAGCCAACCATCTAAGTTCGACTCACATAGGTTTGCATTCGTTAGGGTGCGTTATGCACGGAACGCCATAACGCATCAAAAATCCAGGATGGTGCGTTGCGCTACTGGGGCGACACTGTTTCTGTCTTCGCTGTAGCAACTTCCGCCTCGACGTTTCCGTGTTCCGCGCAGTCTGTAGCAACTTCCGTCTTCCCTGTAAGAGCTTCTGCCTTGACGTTTCCGTGTTTCGCGCAGGCTGTAGCAACTTCCGTCTTCCCTGTAAGAGCTTCCGCCTCGACGTTTCCGTGTTTCGCGCAGTCTGTAGCAACTTCCGTCTTCCCTGTAAGAGCTTCTGCCTTGACGTTTCCGTGTTTCGCGCAGTCTGTAGCAACTTCTATCTTGACGTTTCTAAAACCTTCCCCTTTGTGTAATTATTTCTGACCAAGTGCTTAATTAAATTGACAACTGATACCAAGTTTTTTGACCAACAATTCCATCCACTGCTAAACTCTGCCGATATTGAAATGCTTTAACAGCAGTCTCTGTCAGTGGGCCAAAAACTCCATCAACCCGCATCCTATAGCCGTTAGATACCAACAGCCGTTGCAAAACTCTCACAGCAATACCTGAGCTACCAAAACGCAGAAGTGGCATTGGTTGACTGTTGAACTTTTGTGATCGTGTTGCAACCCTAACACCGTCTGCCATTAAGAACTGAGAATGGTTGTTTTGGTCTAAGCTAGAGGAGCTTGGAGAGGAAAGCTTTTTGTGGATTTGTTTAAGTAGTTTGTCTTTCTTTAAGACGCTTGACGCAGTGTCTGGGGAAGTCCCATCTGCCTGCATAAATTCTGGAGGTGTGATTTGAGCAGTTGAAACTACCTGAGGTAAATGACTTTGTATCGACTCTTGCACACCATTTGCCAAATGAAGCTGTTGCTGTTTTGGCAAATTGGGTACAGATGCTTGCCCTGTTGTTAACATGCCCGTCATCAGCAGGCCAATTTCACTCATTATGGTTTATTTACTAACACCACTATTTCTTTTGACATCCCAAATTCAGGCTACTCCGGAATAATACATACCAATAAATGAAAAAAAATATAGAACAATTTGCAACAGTAAAAAAGTCACTGTTTGGATACAAAATGTGGTAATAATACAACATTATTTATTGGTATCAAGTTAACGCCAACTCAGCGTTAAGAAATTGCAACTATACAGCTAAAACCTGCCTAAGTGGGTGGCAAAAAGTTCGATTTTCTGTTATGCTAACTCGCGCCAAGTCCGAGTTCCCACTACTCCATCTGCAACTAAATTTCGCTGGCTCTGAAAAGCTTTAACGGCAGTTTCTGTTAACGCACCAAAAACCCCATCAACTTTAACAGGATAGCGATTATTTAGTAGTAATTTCTGTAACACTCTAACGGCATCACCGGAATCGCCAAAACGCAGATTAGGCAGACTGGGGTTGGATTTTGCTCGTGCGTTTAAAGACTGTGATTGATTTGTAGGTGTTTCCATAGTTGTTGAGTAATTGTGAAAAACTAACTATTGCTGTACTTGCTTGGGCAGATATTTCAATAGGCAATTAACTTTGATGATTAGTTAAAAAAACAACTAACACTACCTCTTAGCCATAGCAAAAAGCGATCGCCCGTATGTTGTCCAACCCAACAGAGTTGGGTTGGACAACAGGGCGCGCTTCGCGATCGCCTTCAATTAGAGTGTAGGCGATCGCTGATGAAGTTAATGTTTGCTTGTAACTACCCGATGCCATCAATAGCTGGGTGGAAGTAGAAAGCTATGCCTAATACTGTATAAGCAGCTAATAATAAGGTGCCTTCTAGCCAATTAGACTTGCCATCAGAACTAATGCTATTGGCAATAAAGACTGACACCGCGACGGCTACTAATTCAAAAGGTTGAAAATTTAAATCCATTGGTTGACCAAATATCCACCCTGCTATCACTAAAACAGGGGCAACAAATAGAGCAATCTGCATACTTGATCCCACAGCTACAGAAAGAGAAAGATCCATCTTATCTTTCATAGCTACGGTAACTGCTGTGGCGTGTTCCGCAGCATTGCCAACAATTGGGACAATGATCACCCCAGTAAATAGTGCTGTCAACCCTAGTTGAGATGTGGCTACTTCCAAAGAATCGACCAGCATTTCCGACTCTAGCGCTACTAACAAAGTACAGACTAGCAGCACGCCACTCCACAGCCAAAGATTTGGTTTAGTATGAGGGATTTCTTCTATTTCTGCGTCTACCATACCCACTTCATATAAATAGGCGTGGGTTTTCATAGAAAATAGCAGCGTCAGAGCGTAGACCAGAATTAATACTATCGCAACAGCAATAGAAAGATGTTGCAGGATTTTTTCACTAATTCCTTGAGAGGAAAAGTTCATAGCTGTGGGGAGCAGAATAGCAATTACCGCCAAATTCATGGAAGCAGCATTCACCCGCGCTACAATTGGCTGAAATGTTTGTTCCTTATGGCGTAGTCCGCCCAAAAGCATAGACAAACCCATCACTAGTAGTAAGTTGCCAATAATCGATCCGGTAATACTGGCCTTAACCACATTAATTAGCCCAGCTCTCAAGGCAACTATAGCAATAATTAGTTCTGTAGCATTGCCAAAGGTGGCATTCAACAACCCACCCAACGACGGGCCTACTACTACAGCTATTTCTTCAGTGGCCGTACCCATCCAAGCAGCTAAGGGCAGAATTGCTAATGCCGCTGTGATAAAAACTATCAAGTCTCCCCAGCCCAAAAAGTGGGCTGTTAAGGAAACCGGGATAAACACTAACAGAATAAGAAAAAGAATGTTTTTGCCTGACATGGGTCACTTTGAATTGGTATTAGTTACAGACACCTGCATAGTCAATAGTCATGTGGAATATTGACTGTTACATCATTAAGCCGAGGTAATTTACCCTCAGCTGTTCAACCCTAGTTTCGGGCTGAAGCTCTTTCCCAAGTAAGAATACTACCTTGAACAAAAAGGTTAACATTGCCGTAGCACTTATCACGATTTAGCTGCCAAAACCTGCGTTTATGGCAAACTTACCGAAATGCAGGTTTTATATCTTGGCAAATCATTGACTAAAGCTACAGGCGGAAATTAAAAAATATTTCCTTTTGCTATAGAGCTAGCCTGCGTCACCTTAGTTAGCCCTTTTATTGTGCCCAGACTTGTCCTGATTGCACTAGTACTGTTTCATTAGAGGTATTTTGCAAAGGTGATATTATTTCGCAAAATTTTTGATAACAATAACTTTCCCAGCCTTCCCAGGTTATTAAATATGGGCAACCTTAAAGTCGGGTGGTATAAAGACAAGGGAAAATACTTGCAAAAAAGGGTTTTTGAACTTGCTCTCAGATACTTTCAACTTCCTCCAGAAGTAGTTACGCGAATTTACGGTTCTCTTTCTTGAGCTAGATATGTAATATAAGATTGCGTTTTAAATAGTTATTGCAATGTTTTGTTGCAAAACTATGCTTTAGAAGCAAAATTTTACTCCAATAATGCGGTTTAATGTATTAAAAGACAATTAAATTTTTTAGCACTACCCACGACAAAACCTCCGCAATCAGAGGTTATTCAATAGCTAATAATTTAATGTCTTCAGGGAAAGGTCTGTGCGATAACGCAGATTTCCCGTTATACTAAAACCGCCTTCTCGGAAATTTGGTTGTATTTCATAGTTGTTGTCGATCACGGATTTTGTGTTCAAGCCCCTGTAGAAAGGTTAACAGACCAATTTTTTGGCACAACTGCAAGTTTTTTGATTTTGGATAAATATACATGACTTCTGCTGCTGAACTGCCAGCTAGCTCTGGCTCAACATTCACGTCTCATGAAGATCCCAGGCATACTCTGGAGAGCGATCCCCTGAAAACGGCGATGGGTGTTTATGTAACTGTGCATGGACATTTTTACCAACCACCAAGAGAAAATCCTTATCTAGACGCGATTGAACGCCAACCGAGTGCTGCACCTTTCCATGATTGGAATGAGCGGATTCACTGGGAATGCTATCGTCCGAATGCCTTTGCCAGAATCTTAAATGACCGAGGCGAAGTGATCGGGATCGTGAATAATTACGAGTACATGAGCTTTAACATTGGCCCTACATTGATGTCGTGGCTAGAACGTTATGATGTGGAGGTTTATCAGCGGATTCTAGAGGCGGATGCTAAAAGTTCTCAACGTCTGCATGGTCACGGCAATGCGATCGCGCAAGTATACAATCACATTATCATGCCCCTGGCCAATGAACGCGATAAATACACCCAAATTCGCTGGGGCAAAGAAGACTTCCGTTCTCGCTTTGGGCGCGATCCCGAAGGTATTTGGCTAGCAGAAACTGCCGTAGACTACGCCACTCTAGAAGCTTTAGTGGATGAAGGTATTCGGTTTATTGTGTTGGCACCATCTCAAGCCCAGCGTTGCCGTCCTTTACCCAATCAAAATGATCCCCATAGTGAATGGCATGAGGTTGGTGGTAGTCAGATTGATCCCACCCGGCCATATCGTTGTTATTTGAAACCATCACTCAGCGTTGCATCTTCACCGCTCAACACGACTTCTACAAATAATGGTAAGGATGCATCCACCGCAGATACCACAGCAGAATCCTTAGAAGGATTACGCTACATCGATATCTTCTTTTACGATGGGCCGATATCGCGGGACATGGGTTTTAGTGATGTTGTTTATAGTTCCAGTCATTTTGCAGGACGCATCGGTTCGGCAGTGCGTGGGGATCATCGTCCAGCACAATTAATTTCTGTGGGGACAGATGGGGAAACCTTTGGACATCACAAGAAAGGAACTGAGAAAACTTTAGCCTACGCTTTTACCAGAGAGTTTCCTTACCACGGTTGGACAGTAACGAACTATGCTCATTACCTAAGCTTAAATCCTCCCGCTTGGGAAGTGGAATTGAAGCCCATAACTGCCTGGAGTTGTGCCCACGGTGTAGATAGATGGCAAGATGACTGTGGTTGTGGTGGTGAAGGCGGTGTTTGGCATCAGAAATGGCGTCGTCCTCTGCGGAATGCTCTCAATTGGCTGCGGGATCAATTAATTGAGGTGTATGAACAACATGGTAAGCAACTATTCCGCGATCCCTGGCAAGCACGAGATGAATATATTCAAGTGCTGCGCGATCGCTCTCCTGCCAATGTGAGCCGCTTTCTTTCCCGCCATCAAACTCACAAACTCACAGCATCTGAGCAAGTAGACGCTTTACGCTTGTTGGAAATGCAGCGTCATGCATTATTGATGTTTACTAGTTGTGGATGGTTTTTTGAAGAACTTTCTCGCCCTGAAGGAACGCAGATTCTGCGTTACGCCGCCCGTGCTTTGGAACTAGCGGGAGATGTGGCGGGCGTACAATTAGAAAAAGGCTTCCTCAAGCGTCTGGGTTTGGCTCCTAGTAATGTTGACCACTTTAAACATGGTGGGGAAGTATATCGCCAGTTGGTGCTGACTGCCCATATTGGTTTCAAGCAAGTAGCAGCCCATTACGCTATTACTTCTTTATTTGCCAATCACAAACAAACAGAAACGCGCAGTTCCATATCTGTACAAGATACGGCTAGCAAAAATTCTTCCGCTTACCAAAAGCGAGTTTATTGTTACGCTGCCAATGAGATAGATTACCAAATGCAACGCATGGGATCATTAACTCTGGCAGTGGGTCAATTAAAACTAATGTCAGAAATTACTTGGGAAAGCGAAAATTTGGTGTTTGCAGTTCTCCATTTGGGCGGTTGGGATTTCCACTGCTGCATTCAGCCATTTGCGGGACAGCGTGATTACAGCCAATTGAAAGAAAAACTATTTGGCTCGCTGCAACAGGCTAGTGCGGCTCAAACTATCTTGATGATGACGCAGCTATTTGGAGAAGAAACCTTTAGCTTGCAAAATCTGTTTGCTGAGGAACGCCACCGGATTATGCGGCTGTTAAGTCAAGAAACACTGACACGTTTAGACCAGCTTTATACCCAAGCATACCGTGATAATTATGGTGTGATTATGGCGTTTCACCGGGATGAACTAACAGTGCCACAAGAGTTGCAGGTAGCAGCGGAGATTGCTTTAGGGTATCGCTGTCTGATGACATTGCGATCGCTTGAGCAAGATATAACTGACTCGCAAATGAGTTGGAATCACATAGTAGAATTGGAGGCGATCGCCACCGAAGCAAAGCATCTGCGTTGCCGACTGGATATTCATGAAGGCAAGCAGATATTAGAACAGTTGATTGTGCGACTGCTTTGGCAATTGCTGCATGATCCCAACGGCAGTTTGGATGCAGATATCCAACGCTTAGAACGGTTGATTGATGTCGGATATCAACTAAATCTTGGTATCTCTCTGCATCGATCCCAGGAACTTTACTTCAGCTGTTTGCACAATCAAATAATGCCCCAGTGTTTTGCCACTGTTAATAATGGGCAAGACACTACTCAGTGCCTTCGTTTGCTGAAGCTAGGACAAAAGTTAGCCGTTGATGTGAGTGCGATCGAGAATCAGTTGCGATAAACAGTGCTGAGTTATAGAAGTGGTGAGTGCTGAGTTAAAAGTGCTGAGTTTAAAGACTGCCCACCACAGGCGGGGCTTTTTTCAAGTACATCACCACTCATCACTTAACGTGAGTTTGATGCACAGGATTTTGACCTCACCCCCAGCCCCTCTCCTGCGAGGAGAGAGAGGTTGGGTGGGTGAGGTTTGTCGAATTTACGTTCACTTACCACTCAGCACTCAGCACTCACCACTAAGTTTTGTATCTATACATTTAACAGCAACAAAAAACCCCGGCTATTCACCGAGGCTGATGGGAGAAGTCCTAATGACGATTAGATACAGCGATTGAAAAATAGATTTTAATTAAAATATAAAACTAGCAAAACTATAACAATGATTATTAATATGTTATGTGTATCCTTGGTTTGATTTTTATTGTTAACTTATATATATAAATATAACGATTGTATTACAAGTTGTCAACAGGCATTGACAACAAAAGGTTGCTTGTGTGTAATTGTCACCCGTCCGGCGTTCTCCCTATAGCCCTTCGGGCATCCTACGGCGGGCGTTGCGATTCGACAAAGTGTTCCCGCAAGGTAGGCTAGCCGTTCTCGTAAAGCCCTTCTCCTAACGGAGACACTACGCGAACGGGCATAGCTTTGCTTACCGGCCTCTCCAACAGGAAAAGGGTAAAGCTTTTCGCAGGGTATTACGAATTGGTATAACAACACTTATAGAGAGCAAAAGCAGGCTTTAGCCTTTGTTATTAACTACTAGAAAGTTTACTTATGAGTTGCTCCTTCCAGCCAGACTTCTACCTCATCTCCTAGTAACATCTGTGCTGCTTCTAGCATTGACGCTGCTATGTCTTTGAGGTCTTCTCGATTACTTAAGTAAGTTTTCAATGCTTCCATTGGGTCAATGCTACTACTCGCACTCAATTCTGGAATGCGGGGTCTAGCTAACTGACTGAGTAATTCTGGCTGAATGGTATAGGTGTGAGCAGAACCTAAAGCACTATGCAGCGACGTATTATCAATTAAATCTAACTGTTCGGAGCGGAGTTTGTAAATTAACCGCACTACAGCATTTTGAATATCATACTTAGCGATCGCCTTGATTATTGCTGCTTGTGGATCATCTGCCTTAGATACATCCACCTCAATGGTGCGAAAAGTCCGAACAGGCAAAGGGCAAAATTCCCAATTAGCTCTACCCCGCTCCAGTTCTATCATCACATAACCTTTGTCTTCCTTCTCTTCACTAAAATCCACCCGCTCAATACTTCCTGGATAAATCACTGGAGGGTCATTAGATTTATTCAGGTTCTGGTGGCGGTGGACGTGTCCCAGCGCTACATAATCAAAACAGGGACGCGTTAGTAAAGATAAGGGTAGAGTAAAGCCTTTGCCTACTGCCAAAAAACGTTCGGCTCCTAAAGCCGCATTGTCAGCCATTAAATGAGCTAAAAGCACAGTTGGCACATCGGGGTCAAGACGGCGAATTTCCCCTTCCAATACTACTTGTAAACGTTCAGTTAACAGTTGGTTGACTTCTGCTAGCGATAAACTTTCGGTTTCTTGGCGCGTCATCAACGTCGAACGAGTCAGCCAAGGAAGAGTAATAACTTGTACTTTGCCATTGCGAGTTTGAATGCGGTGGGTAGTTACTGTATCTCCCACAACAAATCCCCGTACTCCTAAAGTGCGGTATATACATAAACTCGCTCCGCCCAGCCCTTGGGAATGTTGGTCATGATTTCCCACCAACAACACTGTCGGAATACTGGCATCTACAAGACGACGGAATTGGCTAGCAAAAGCTTCTTGCACGTAAGGTGGTGGGGTGGCATCTGGAAAGGCATCTCCACCAAATATCACCAAATCCACCTCATCTGTTAATGCTCGGTCAATACATAAAGATAGTGTATTGACGAAATCCTCCAATCGTGTATTTAATCCTGTTGCCGGATTGATGCGTCCATGAGAGAAGCCACTCCCCATGTGAATATCTGAAAGATGGAGGATTTTAATCATTTTAGTCATTTGTCCTTAGTCACTAGTCATTTGTTTAAATACTAATGACTAATAACCAATAACTAAATATGTATTCCACATTCTGTTTTACCGGTTCCCCGCCAGCGTCCAGCACGTTCGTCTTCACCTTCGCCTACTTTGGTGGTGATCGGTTCGTCGCCAATACTGGGATAGCCTTGATCATGTAAGGGGTTGTAGATTACTCCGTGTTCAGCTACATAAACCCAGCTTTGTTGACGTGTCCAGTTAGCTAAAGGATTGAGTTTCAAGCGCCCTTGACCATCCAATTCAAAGATGGGCATATTTGCACGGGTAACAGCTTGGTCGCGGCGACGTCCAGTTATCCAAGAAATTGTATTTAGTTCGTCTAGACCTCTTTGCAAAGGTTCAATTTTTGTAATGTGGTGGAATTTGGTAATATCTTTATCCCATAAAGCTTCGCCGTATTTAGCGGTAAAGGCTTCGCGGCTATCTACGTCTGGAGTCTTGTAGGTTTTCAGATCCAGGTTGTAGATTTGTTTAGCTTTGGCAACTAGTTCTAGGGTTTGAGGAAAGTGGTATAGAGTATCGAGAAATATAACGGGAACTGGATGCTTCAGTTCACTGTAAAGAATATGGGTAATTATCATGTCATCCACATTAAAGGCACTGGTTTGCACCAGTCCCGTGGGGATATTTTCTATAGACCATGCCAGTATCTCTTTTGGAGTAGCAGTTTCAAATTTTTGGTTTAATTGCTCTAAGTCAAAATTGCCTGTTTGGTTTTTAGAGTCCGTGGAAACTGTCATGATAATTTTCTAGCTAAATAGTTCTTTATTTTCAACAAACATTATTTTACCCCATATAGGCACACATAAAGGCACATAAGCCGCTCGGAAATTAGGTATTCGTAAGATGCATTTTTAATGAATTGCTTAGTTGCTTTTACTACCAGTAACAGCTAGAAAAAGTTGAATCCATTCTTGGATTTATCTAGCTCAGGAAGTTTACAAAGCTTTTGATAAGTAAATACTACAGCCTTTACTAAGAAACTTTACGAAATTTTAATTTTTTACGTATATATATGGATATACAATACAGATGTTGATATTGTTAATAGAATCATCAGAAATCAAAGGATTCTACTAACATGAACAATTTAAAGACTCCAGGTTCATTGGGTGAATCTATAGTTATGGGTGCCCTCATAATGTTGACTAGCGTAAGCATAATCACCATCATGAGTGTATTTTAATACAACAACAGCAAATTTTTAGCAAAAAAACTTTACATAACCCCTTTCTTAACTGAGAGGGGTTTTACATTTGTTTATTCAAATAGCTCAACATATTAATAAATTAGACATTTAATACCAATTCAAATAATGTTTGCGACACATAAATTCTTCGTAGGGGCACAGCAGTGCCGTGCGACGCCACTTCCTACCCTGCGGGAAGCCCTTCGGGTGAATCCTACGGATACGCTGCGCGAGCGGCAGTTGCTTCAAGTCGCTTAACCCTTTCGGCAGTCGCTCATGGGGGAAACCCCCTGCGTACCCGTCGCTGCCTCACCAACGCACTGCCTCACCGCTTCGCGTCTACAAGTCTGGCGACCGAACGGAGTGGCTCCCCTACCCATCTGTTGCATTCTTTTTTCAAATTGGTATAACTTTTAAAATCTAATTCCATAGGATAGGATCTACTTGATAGTAGCCTTGCAGTAGTTGATAAAGTCTTGGATGCCGCTGCTGTAATTCCTCTGGTTGCTCAAAGAATGTCTCAGTCGCTACGGCAAAAAACTCTGCAGGATTAGTTGTACCATAGCTATCTATGACAGTTTTGATACCTTGTTGAACATCATTGCAGAGTTGTTGATATTCTGCTGTCATTACCTGCGCCCAAATAGGATAGTCTGAATTTCGTTGCAAAATAGGAACGCCCTCTGCTTTACCATCTTCTTGATCCAACTGATGGGCAAATTCATGCAGCACAACGTTATGTCCATCCTTCCAGTTGCGAATATCTTGTTGCACTTGTTCCCACGATAGTACTAGTTGGTCACGAGTCCATGATTCTCCCAGTCTGGCTACGCGCCTTTCTTCGACAACATAATTTCCAGTGGCGACAATTTCATTTACAAAATAAGCGCCAGGATAAATCAAAATAGAACGTAGTTTGGGAAAGTACTCTCCTCGTTCATTAAGCAGAAGCAAACAGGCGACAGCAGCAATTGTTAGTTTCATTTCTTCTGTCACCTGCAATCCTCTACAGCCAATAAATTGTTTTTCCGCCAAAAATACTTGAATATGTCCCTGAAGCCGTCTGCGTTCAGGAGGAAAAAGACACAGGTAAATAGGAAGATTATTTTCAAGAATCGCATTCCACAGAGGAGGAAAAGAGTGATGCTTCAGACGTTTTCTTCGCTGTTTAATGAGGACAGGATTGATTAAGATACCAGTCACAATCAGCCCAATAATCAGAAAAACAATAATTGTTGTAACCATTGCTAGCGTTACTTGTAGATGTCACCTTTTAGATAGTTCCTCATGTGTCAATAAAATAAGTACACAAGTGCCGTAAAATTATAGTCCATCCGGCATCTGCTACCCCATTGACGTCCATGTATTGCGATTACCTGGTTCAAATCCTAACTGCTCGTGTGTATGAAGTTGCCCAGGAAACACCACTAGAGTACGCCCCAAATCTTTCCAAGAGGCTGAATAATAGGCTCCTGCTGAAACGAGAAGATATGCAGTCAGTATTTTCTTTTAAATTACGTGGTGCTTATAATAAGATGGTGAACCTGCCACCGGATTTATTGGCACAGGGTGTAATTGCGGCATCTGCGGGTAACCATGCCCAAGGGGTCGCCTTGAGCGCTAGCCGATTGGGAACACGAGCGATTATTGTAATGCCAGTAACTACACCCCAGGTTAAGGTGGATGCAGTCAAAGCGCGTGGGGGAGAAGTGGTATTACATGGTAATACCTACGATGATGCCTATGCTTATGCCCGTGAATTAGAGGCAGAAAAGGGACTCACCTTTATTCATCCTTTTGACGACCCAGATGTGATTGCTGGACAGGGAACAATTGGGATGGAAATTCTCCGGCAATATCAACAACCCATCCATGCAATTTTTGTAGCAATTGGCGGCGGTGGATTGATTGCTGGGATTGCAGCGTATGTCAAACGGTTGCGTCCAGAAATCAAGATTATTGGTGTGGAACCGGTGGATGCTGATGCGATGAATCAATCACTCAAAGCCGGACATCGGGTGCGATTATCTCAAGTAGGGTTATTTGCTGATGGGGTAGCAGTGCGCGAAGTGGGAGAGGAAACTTTTCACTTGTGTCAGCAGTATGTAGATGAAATCATTTTGGTGGATACCGATGCCACCTGTGCTGCCATTAAAGACGTATTTGAAGATACACGATCAATTTTAGAACCAGCTGGGGCATTGGCGATCGCAGCTGCTAAAGCCTATGCAGAAAGGGAGCAAATCCAGGAACAAACATTAATTGCTGTTGCCTGCGGTGCTAATATGAACTTTGACCGACTCCGCTTTGTGGCAGAACGGGCAGAGTTTGGTGAACGCCGCGAAGCCATCTTTGCTGTAGCTATTCCCGAAGAACGGGGAAGTCTGCGTAAATTTTGTGAATGTATTGGCAAGCGTAACTTAACTGAGTTTAACTATCGCATTGCCGATGAAAAAGAAGCACATATTTTCGTTGGTGTACAAATTCAAAACCGTGCCGATGCTACCAAGATGCTGGAAACTTTTGAAGGCTGCGGTTTCAAAACTATCGACTTAACCGACGACGAACTGACAAAATTGCATCTGCGGCACATGGTTGGTGGACATTCTCCCCTAGCACATAATGAATTGCTCTACCGTTTTGAGTTTCCTGAACGTCCTGGCGCGTTGATGAAGTTTGTTGGTTCTATGAGTCCCAACTGGAATATTAGTATGTTCCACTACCGCAACAATGGGGCAGATTACGGGCGAATTGTCGTAGGTATACAAGTACCGCCGCAGGAGATGGAAGAGTGGCAGGCATTTCTTGATACACTCGGCTATCGCTATTGGGATGAAAACAAAAATCCAGCCTACAAGCTATTTTTAGGATAGAGCGAGTGTTTCATCAACTTTTCCTTGCCAAAGAAAAGTTTCAGCAGCTTTGAGTCGTTTGAGAGAACCACCGACTTTATGTAGATTTTCAACGAGATGAAACCAATCTAAAATCTCGCGTCTTTCTCCAGGACAATTAAATTGTCGAATTATTTTCCAAATCCCAGGATGTCCATCACCTAAGCAAGTTCTGACTTTTCCCGTTATCTCCTTGATTGAGCGATCGCTTACCATGCCCCTAGCCAAAAGCTCTATTCTCTCGTAATTCATTGTCATTAATCTTAATTTATTGAGAAGCAACATAGAGCCTGAAACCCTTGCTATTTCGTTGTTTCACGACTTAACGGGAAAAGTCAGAAGCAAGTTATATCATGTCCATTCAAATAACCGTCATTGCGACCGTAGGGAAGCAATCCCAAAAACATTGCGATTGCGTCGTTTCACTTCGTTCCACTCGCAATGATATTAAGGGTGATTTGCCGGACATGATATTAATGGGTCTGCCAACTGCTGTTGATTTACGTAATCAATTAAAGCTTCATTTTCACCTAATCTAGCTACTTTTATTTCTTGGTTGATGCAGATGGCTTTATAGTCTTTCCAGATACATGGGTCTCCTTTTTTTTCAGTCCGAAGCCTCACCTTACCGCCATCTACACTAATACCAATTCTCTAAAAACTGGCTACAGATAGCGCCTCTAAAATATATTGCCTTCGGGCAATAGATGCAATAATTGATTTGGTTAATTTCCCAATTTCAGCGTAGAGAGCAGCACGTAAATCATCAAGATTTTTGGGTAATAACCAACGAAGTCGGCGCTTAGTATATTGCCAAACCTGCTCAATTGGATTTAACTGTGGAGAATGTGGCGGCTGAAATAATAAAATGATGTTATCTGGCAACAGAAGACGTTTGGCTTTATCAAATGCGCCGTTATCGAGTTTTCAGAGAATTGGTATTATTGCATCTATTGCCCGAAGGCGATATATTTTGGTGGCTTTATCTGTAGCCGGATTTTAGAGAATTGGTATAATTTGTCGAATCGACTCACGTAGGTCTACCGAAACCTGATGTGCTTTATGAGAAGCATCGGCAAGCTCCAAAACAGCATTGATGAACGGACAACCGGGAAAATTGGGGCTTGAGTACCACTCACGTAAAACATCAATCGTTGCTAGTAAGCGTTCTTTGGGTGTAATGCCTTGCTCTCCTCATTCACAGGAGGCATTGGGGAGAGAGGCGATCGCCCCTTACCCACAACATCCTTTCAACTACTCTCCCGCTAATAATCTCGATTGTTTCCCTACAGACCATCTCGAAGTACAAGCCCAGTCCTTAAAACGCAACATCCGCAGCAATCTCCTGCCAGCGAGTAGCCAAATCCTCCGCAGTAGAAACCTCAACAGCGGCAAGGTTTAATGGATAGTCCACATTGTCTCGCTCGATCCAGCGCACTGCTGTGAATTGACCATTGCTTGCCCTTAATATAAATCCAGACTCTTGGCATTCACCAGAAGCGAGATATAACAATCCGGGGGCTACTTGATCGGGTCGCAACTCCTCTGGCTGATCTTGTACGTTCCACATACGCGTTTTGGCTACCGGCGAAATCGCATTAACGAGAATTCCATGCTCTTTGCCTTCAACCGCGAGCACATTCATCAGACCTATCTGTGCCATTTTTCCCATCGCATAGGGGGCGAGACCACTGAGTGCATATTGCTGATAAATCGCTCTATCCGAAGTCGTCAGCACAATCCGTCCGTAGTTTTGCTGTTTCATCGTCGGAAAGGCGGCTTGAGCCAGCCATGTTGGTGCCTCTAAATTAATGCTGATGGCGCGCTGTAGAAAATCAGGCGTTAGTTCTTGCACTGACTGATAGGCAACCCATCCGGCATTGTGGATCAAGATGTCGAGGCGACCAAACTTCAAGAGCGTAGTTTCCACTAGACTTTGGCAGTTATCTCTACTATCAAGGATTGCGTTGATTGGGAATGCAACTCCACCTGCTTCTTGAATTTTCCGTGCAGCATCAGCCGCCACGTTCGCATCGAATCCGGTTCCATCTTTGTTAACGCCTGCGTCATGTATAACGACACGCGCTCCTCTTTGTGCAAGCAGGCGGGCATAGGCTGCCCCCAAACCTCGCCCGCTTCCAGTAATAATCGCTACTTGATCGTCGAGCCGAATCACTTCACTTTCTCCTGACTTAAATTCTGCTTTTTAGTAGGTGTATGCACTGTTTAATGACTAGCTCAGAGCTTAACTACCAGACTCTAATTAAGCTGAACCGCCAAGCGGCTTCGGCTTAAATGAATTGTTAGGCGGCGTACCACTCATTTATACCTTCAAGGGCAAATTTAGTGCCACAGTAGATACTGCTACCACCAAACCCCACTAATCCTGCCGTAGATGACATATTCACAATGTGACCGCTGCCTTGCTGACGCATCAGAGGCAAAACAGTTCGGATTAGATGAACTGCCCCAAAGAAGTTGGTTTCAAACTGTTGGCGAATATCAGCATCACTGACTTCTTCGAGTGCGCCAATCAGTCCATAGCCAGCATTGTTGACGAGTACATCAATTCGACCAAATGTTTTGATTGCTGCATCAACGGCTGCTTGTATCTCTTGGGATATGGTTACATCTAGACGCTCGCCGAATGCAGTTTTTGGATAATCGTCAATTAAAGCGCGAAGTTGCTCTGGTTCGCGAGCAGTCGCCAGCAGGTGGTCGCCCTTCTTCAACACAGCTTCTGCTAGGGCACGTCCGAATCCTGTTGAGCATCCTGTAATTAACCAAACTTTAGGAGCGACACAATTTTTGTCTAAGTTCATTTGTTTTCTCCAAACCAAAAACGATGAGACGCGCCTCATATCTCTTACGGTAGGAGACAGCCATGCGACTGTCCAATATATATTTGACTAAGATTAATAGGTTAGACATATAAGTAAGATGGAATTACGGCACCTGCACTACTTCATCGCGGTGGCTGAGGAACTACACTTTAGTCGAGCAGCAGAGCGGTTGCACATTTCCCAACCTCCGCTCAGTCAGCAGATTCGTGGTTTGGAAGATGAACTAGGAGTCAAGTTGTTTGAACGAACGAAGCGGCAAGTGCATCTGACTGAAGCAGGCAAAATGTTTTTAGATCGCTCCTATGGAGTGTTAGCGCAACTCGAACAGGCAATCGAAGTGACACAACAGATAGGGCGGGGTGAGGTTGGACGGTTGGCGATCGGCTTTGTCGGCTCTGCAACGTATAGTGTACTGCCAGATATTGTAAGTGTCTTTCGAGAACAGTTTCCTGCTGTACAACTGCGATTGCATGAACTGACGACGCAAGAGCAAATTCAAGCCCTGCATCACAAACAGGTTGATGTCGGCATTGTTCGTTCTGCCATCATTGAGCCAGGTTTGAGTGTGGAATGCATTTTGCAAGAATCATTGGTATTGGCGTTGCCAGAAACCCATCCGTTCTCTGCTCAGACTAAAGTGTCTCTCTCCGCTTTGGCAGATGAATTATTTATCCTATTTCCTGCCAAAATGGGACCCATCTTTTACGAGCAGATTATTAACATTTGTCAACAAGCTGGATTTCGTCCGAAAGTTGCTCAAGAGGCAGTTCAGATGCAAACTATCATCGGCTTGGTTGCAGCAGGACTGGGCATTGCTTTCGTTCCCGCCTCCTTGCAAAACTTCCACAGAAGCAGAGTCATTTATAGACCCTTACAAGAGCAGATACCTAAAACCGGACTTTATCTTACTTGGCGGCAGCATGATTCCTCACCAGTAATAAGAGCATTTCTGGGCTTGGCACGGAAGACGACACAATGGGGAGAGTGAAGATATTCAAGCGTTAGGTGATGGTATCCCACTCGCAGATCCAAAATTACAAGCACTACGCCGTTTTACGCAACGAATGATTCAAGCACGGGGTTGGGTTGAAGATGATGAAATTGAGGAATTTTTAGCAGTGTTGACTTTCTCAAGTTTTTTAGCAACTTTTTCATAGAGCAAACAAACCTGCTGCTGTAATTGATTATGATGGCCATCTTCCCAGCCTTCCACACGGTAGGCATTGCCTTCTTCTACACTTGCTTTTGGCGTTTCGTAAAAATGACCACCAGGATGAATCCCTGCAAAAAAGATTGGAACAGTACTTGAAAGTGTGTGAGATGGAGAGTATAAGAAGCGCCAACCCAGTTGATGATTTAGCGCAACATAAGCATCTTCTATCTGTGCAACTGCATCGGTAAATAAATCCATCAATTTATCAAAACCAAAGTATGACTATAGATTAGGTTGCCCATAAAGTAGCAAAGTTTACGATTATAGCCATAAGTAAAATACTAGAAATTAGCGATCGCACTTTATCACTTTGCAAATTACTTTGCTTTCAACCGATAGGCAAGTGCAAGCCACTCGTCTTGTCGTTCACAATCGACTAAATCAAAACCTGCTTCTGTGAATGCTGTAGCCAAATCTGCTTCATAATCTACAGTAAACCCAGCTAAAATTAGCAAGCTTGCATGAATATTACTTTGACGTAGCGCTTTTTGGTAATCAGCAGCTAAGGCAATATGTACTCTACCTGGGATATTTGCAACAATCAAATCAAATTGATTTTTTGCCTCAACTGTAGACACATTATTGATGGAGTCTCCACCCATCCAATGCCCTAGTTCGCTACCACATTCTAGACTGCCTTCCATGACTGTTACTTGCTGCTCTACCCCATTAATATGTACAGCGTCTTGAGTTGCTTGCACAGCAATACTGTCATTATCTAAGGCTAAAACATTTGCTCCCAGCTTTGCGATCGCCACACTCAAAATACCAGAACCTGACCCCAAATCAAGGACATTCATTGCGGGAGTAATATAACGCTCAAGCAATTTCAGGCTGAGTATAGTCGCTGGATGCAAACCACTACCAAAAGCCAGGCTGGGTTTAAGCCTTAAGATGATTTCCTCTGCTTGCGAACTATATGGCATATCGGCAGAGAGGACAACAAACTTTTGCCCAATCCGGCGTATAAGGGAACTTGCTAGTTCTGCATCTGTTGGTTTTTCCTCAACTATAGCTATTTGAAGAGTAGAAGAAAGTCCGGTTCTTTCCAATGGCGAGAGCAAATTGGCGATTTCTGACCCACGAGTATTTGCATAGACATCATCAGGTAAGTATAAGCAGATACTAAATGTCCAATAGGGTTTTACATTACCTTGCTCTGCCGCTTCGCCTAAGTCTGGTTCAATATATTTTCTAATATGAACGTCATTAATATAGTTGTTTTTTGCCAGTAGCGTACAGACCCAATCAACAGCCTCATTTGTTGTGTCTATACTCAACTCCATCCACGACATATTTACTTCCTTCGGACATAACCGCATAAGTGCATTTTCTTCCTTGTCCCTGATCCCCAATCCCCAGTCCCCAATCCCCAGTCCCCAATCCCCAATCCCCAATCCCCAGTCCCCAGCCCCTAATCTTCAATCCGCAGCCCCATAATTACTAAGTCACGTTCAACACCGTCAAGTTCTGCAACGTTGGGCAAATGTCCCCAAGATTTAAACTCAAATGTTTCAAATAGCTTTAAACTGGGCTGGTTATGGGCAAAGATGAAGCCGATTAAGGTTTTTAAACCCAAATTAGGACTTTCGTTAATTGCTTGCGCTAAGAGTTGTCGTCCTAAACCACACCGTTGGAAAGTTGGGGCAATATAAATACTAATTTCGGCAGTCTTACTATAGGCTGGTCGCCCATAAAACGATTGGAAACTAAGCCACCCAGCGAGTACACCTTTTACTTCTACCACCCAAAGCGGTCTTTGTGAAAGCGATCGCCCCCGAAACCAATTCAGGCGACTTTCTACAGACACTGGCTCTAAATCAGCGGTGGCCATGCGGCTAGGAATTGCAGCATTGTAAATTGCCACAATAGCAGGTAAGTCAACTTCAGTCGCATGGCGAATAGTCATTGCTGCCGTCTCGCAGAAAATATTTAAAAATAATACAACCTTAGTGGTAGTTATTCTATAGGTTGAGGTGGTAATTGCTTTCAAGGCGATGTTTTGAATATTCGCATTGTTACTCTTGAGAAAATAGTTGCGATCGCTATGCCATCGTCTCTTGAAGTTAGGATTACTCACTTACTACCTGCTCTGCACTCATCCTCTAGATGTAAATTATGTACCTTGTTAGAGAAAAACATATTTTTTCTCTAATTGTCTATATATATCTTTTGTTAGACTAGGAAATTTAGGTTTAATCAAATAAATATTAGGCTGTTATTAGCTATTTTTATTTGTATGTATAAAATATAAAACTTTTGGAAAGTAAGTATTAAAAACTACTTTTTAATAAATTTAAAATGTATATGCTAATAGTTTTTGTTTTGTTGCCAGAATTAGAAAATTTTTGATCAATTACAAAAAGATTTATCACCTGTATATACAGCCAAAGATAGAGGTTGATTAAATTATGTTACGGCTAGGATCAACGTAATTGCAGACATTAAGTCTTAGAGTTAAAAATTTATATACGTTTGAACTACTATGTCTATTAATCTCACCAATAAAGATAGTGATAGCTCTACTCAAGCTAACAAGCAATCTCTAGAATTAGATTTTGCGATTTTTATACTCAAGCTCAGGAATGGTATTTGGCTTTTTGGGATTCCGTCTTGGCTTTTCGGAATAACCGATAGGAGCCTAGCTGCCTTTGCTGATGGCTATTTATCTGCTATTGAAGTATTTCAGCTATTTACAGCCTCATTCTTTTTCTTCAGTTGGCTGTATCTAAGACCTGAAACGGACTTAAATAGCAATGATATAGACACTACGCAATATCAAGGATATCTATGTCGGACTCAAGACAACAAATTTGAGTTGAAGAAGCGACATATGATTAGCCAGGAATATATTTTACCTTTTTCGTATCTCTGCCAAATCTATCACCTGCTGAATTTAAAACATTTAGAAACAGTCCATAAGTTTAGCTTGAACAACTTGAGGGTGATTAATATTAGTTCTTTCCAGCCTACAGCCATTGGTGGTATCATCCAGTTTCAAACAATTTTAGAGTCTCCAGTTAATGCTTTAAGAATTTGGAGACAACCGATTGTTGAGGTCGATTTAATATTGCATACTCCCTACACAGTGGAACTTAGTATTCCGGTTTACAATAATAAGAGAATAACTGTAATGTTTTATGCAATACCCTTAAATCATAGCGAGCATCGTTTATTTATAGAAATCTACAGCGACCTGGACTGGCCTAAACCATTACTACAAATACTACTGCATTTTGCTTCTTGCTTAACTCTGTTTGAGGATTTGCCTTATTTACGTAATCTAGGCGAGAAAAATATAGAGCGTTTATTTAACTTGAATTTAGCTTCAAATCACAAAACCATGTTGCTGTTTAAAAGATTTGTTGAGCTATATGGTTCACACACAAAAGCACCTAAATTACTTGAAGGAAGTGATTGTAATTAAGGCTTACGCACAAAAGTTTTCTGTTGAGCCTGGGTGTAAGGGTATAAGCGTATAAAGGTATAAAAGTTTTGAATATTTACACCTCTATGCCCCTAAACCCCTTATCCAAACTCT
The DNA here is from genome assembly GCA_019359325.1 of Mojavia pulchra JT2-VF2. Classification (GTDB taxonomy): domain Bacteria; phylum Cyanobacteriota; class Cyanobacteriia; order Cyanobacteriales; family Nostocaceae; genus Mojavia; species Mojavia pulchra. The sequence goes on from JAHHHN010000004.1 coordinate 364,877, forward strand.
TAATTTTTAGGGTGTTGCTGAATTGAAATATGATTCAGGCTTTTTGGAAAAACTAAAATTTCTTTCTTCCCCTGCTTTCCCAAATTGGTTTAGTAATGTTAATTGCTTTAGCTAGTAAAAATGCTATTTTGATTGTCGAATTTGCTAACCAATTACGAGAACAAGGGCTACCAATTACAAAAGCAGCAATTGAAGGGTTACAAGAGCGGTAGCGACCAATCTTGATGACTGCTTTTTCTACTCTCTTAGGAATTTTTCCCTTAGCTACGGCTACAGGAGCCGGCGCAGGAAGCCGCCAATCTTTAGGAATAGCAGTATTTGGTGGAATGCTAATTGCTACCTTTTTAAGTTTGTTTGTAGTACCGATTTTGTATATCGTGATTAAAACAACTAGCGAACGCTTTAATAAACAAAATCGCTATCAACAATTGCCAGCAAATTCCTCAGAAGATGGAATTTGATGGTATAAGATTAAAAAATCCTCAGATGGACACAGATAAACACCGATATTTATCGGTGTTTATCTGTGATTTCATGGCAAATCGCTATAACCCATCAAGAATTCGTCAGTTAAGCTCGTGCTAGTAAGGGAGCAGCGGATAATAAAGTTTTAGTGTAGGGATGTTGGGGGTTGGCAAAAATTCGTTTTGTTGGGCCAAGTTCGACAATTTTACCTCCGTTCATTACCGCAATACGATCGCACAAAAATCTCGCTAACCAGAGGTCATGAGTAATAAATAAATACGTTAACTCAAATTCCTCTTTTAATTGCAACATCAAATCCAGTACTTGCGACTGCACGCTAGCATCTAACATACTCACAGGTTCATCACAAATCAGCAGTTTGGGACGGGTAATTAAAGCACGGGCGATCGCAACTCGTTGTTGTTGTCCGCCAGACAAATCTGAAGGATAACGCTGATAATAAACTTCTGGCGGTGTTAGCCCTACTTTTTGCAGCATCCATAAAACTTGTTCCTTGGCTTTAGCTGCATCCGCAAGATTATGAATTAATAAAGGATCGCCTATACTTTGTCCCACAGTCATAGCAGGATTGAGACAAGCATGGGGGTCTTGAAAAACCATCTGCATTTGTCGCCGTGAGGAGCGAATTTCTTGGCGCGACAAAGTAGTTAATTCCTGCCCCAAAAATTCGACTTTGCCACCAGTGGGACGAATTAGTTGCAAAATTGTCCGTGAAAGGGTACTTTTACCGCAACCTGATTCACCAACTAATCCGAGAATTTCTCCTGGATACAGATCCAAGTTTATGCCATCTACGGCTTTAATTGTCTGACTTTGCGCCTTAAAAATTCGTTCAATAAAGTTAGGTTCTATAGTGTAATGCTGCTTGAGTTCAGTGATACGCAATATTGGAGATTCGGAGGAATTCTCCTCAGTTCCCAGTCCCCAGTCATCAGTTTCTATTTCATCGACAGTTTGTATATGTAAAGCTGCTTTTAGTAGCGATCGCGTGTATTCATGTTGGGGTTGGCGAAATACAGACTCTGTACGGCCCATTTCTACCATCTTGCCTTGATACATCACACCAATGCGATCGCAATACTCTGCAACCATTGCCAAATCGTGAGAAATCAACAGCAGCCCCATGTTTTCTTCACTGCACAGACGAGTTAACTCTTGTAAAATCTGAGCAGAGACAGTGACATCTAAGCTGGTAGTTGGTTCGTCGGCAACAATTAATTTAGGATTGAGTAATAAAGCTAGGGCGATCGCTACTCTTTGCCGCATCCCACCGCTAAACTCATGGGGGTACTGATTCCACCGACTAGCAGGAATTTTTACCTTTTCTAAAGTGGCGATCGCTTTTTCTTTCGCTTGTCGTGCTGATAATTCTGGTGAGTGCGCTTGCAGAGTTTCAACACAATGTTTACCAATCGTCATCAACGGATCGAGGCGCGTCATTGGATCTTGAAAAATTAATGCTACCGCTTCCCCTCGAAATTTCCGTACTTCTTGGGGTGTTAAATCAAATATTGATTTACCTTGAAATGTCGCCTGTCCCTCAATGCGACTAGATGAAGGTAGCAAGCGCATCACAGCCCGTCCCAACGTTGATTTACCACAACCCGACTCTCCCACCAATCCCATTCTTTCACCGCGTTGGAGAGTAAAAGACACATCATCAACCGCCCAATTGAGTTCCTCCCCACTCGGTTGAGGATAAGCAACTCGTAAATTTTTTATACAAAATAAGTCTTCACTCATAGTTATTTATCAGCCCTGAGTTATCAGCTACCAGCTTTTATATTTCAAATTGAAGATAGTGTATCAGATCGGCAAAAGTAGCTGTTCTCAAAGAGAGGGCGACATAGGTGAATGTTTACCAAGCGACTGCTTCTAGGTTTCCAATCACCTGAAAGTGAGCATCGCGTGTAACTAAAGTTAGATTATACTAGAGTGCGATCGCTGCAATCCAAATATCATTTTCAGGTAATGGACGGCCTTTCAACCGTAACTCATTTTTCACCTCACCATAACGACGAGCGGTTTCTGCGTCACATCCAAGTACAGTACAGTTAGCTATAAATTCATCAATACGTTCTAAATTCTGTTTTGAGCGTCCTGATTTTCGCGCACCATAACACAACTCACCAACTGCAATATTTGGGATCAAAACTTCATTTGCTTGTGCAAGACTGTTTTTGATTTCTACCTCATCCGCAAATATAGCAATGATGATATTTGTGTCCAGCAAGTATTTACCACTCATCGGTGTCAACCTGCTGACAATCTTGTTCAATCGCTTCACGCATTAACTCTATGTCATCGGATGGTATTGCACCTGCAAAACGTAGCAGTTTTTGTCCTGGAACACCTTTAATTGTTGAACTAGCTAAATCCCTTGTAAACTCAAGTACCCGCAATTGCAAGTCTTGAGGCATAAGTTTGAGTTCCTCAATTACCTTGTCCAAAATAGATGTATCCATCTTTGTTTACTATCCAGTGCCCTACAATTATTCTAGTTGTACTAAGGTTTAACTAAAAAATTAAGCTAGCAGATTAGCAATAGTGAAAAACGAGAATACCGATATTTTGGAGATATCGGTATTCTGGGACTATCAATTCTTACAAATCAAATAGAATTGCTATATGGCTATACTGATATTCCTAAAATACTAACGCTTTCTATTCTCTAAACTGGTCTTCTCTGCATGAGCTTTGCGTGACAGTACTTGGAGATTATCTATCATAGTTAAACCGCCCTCAAACATAGGTTTAATGTGATCAATTTGGAAATATCCTCGTATTTTACTTTTGAAGCCACTCTTTGGACAAGTTATAAAACCATCTGCGTCTGTATGCTTTGCAAATACAGCATCCCTAATTCTCTTGTATTCAATTTTATCTATCTCGTTAATCCCATACAGAGATAACTTTTCTATGGATATAGTTTCAGGAGTGATATTTGGTGCTGATGGAGCTACGTTATCATATATTTCTGGGGCTTCAAGTTTAATAATTTCAATTGCCAGTTGCTTCATGAAATATAGCTTTTTGTAGTTGAATAAAACTTGCCAAAAAGAATTTTCATCATTCCAAAGTGAGTCGATATAGTCAGCCTTGGCTTTACCACCTAATGAATTATCGTAGATATGTCTTGCCACAATGGACAAATCACATTTACTTCTCTCAGTGAAGGGTATAAATACAGAACTTTTTTACCTTTATTAATAAAATTACGTAGTAGCCAGTGAACTACTGTCAATGTTTTGCCGCCGCCTGTGGGAAGAACTAGCAAGCCTTCAAAAGGAAGTTGATTCTTTTCATTCAGCGCCTTAATTGCTTCATTCTGATGGGAGTATAGCTCTTTGGGAGTTTCACCTGTTTCAACTGCAATAGTGCCTGCGTATTCAACTTGAACGGTTTTCATAAATAGTAAAATCCTGGAAAGACTAAGCTTTAGGTGAGAGGCAGGAAATAGCTCTTCCTCAATGGATTACTGCAATCCATCACCCTAATTGTCAGTATTCCCAATCCCCAATCCCCGATCCCCAGGTCCCAGTTCTACAGATTTGAAAACTTGTTGCCAAACTAGCTGTTAACTATAGGGTATAGATGCGATGATGAAGTAACTACAGACAAAGGGAAATAATAATTATTTGTCCTTTGGCTCTTGTAGTTGCAGGATAGCATCACAGTATTGCATGAGAGTTGTTAGGCGATCGCAAATTGTTTGCAACCTCGCTTGTACAGTAGACGCCTGCCTAGCTCCTTGGAAAAACATGACGTCAATTTCCAATAGGCGCAGCTGCTTGCTAATCTCTGTCCGATAAGACTGCTCTCGTGAGTCTACATCAGCTAAAGGCACAATCTGCCGTTGAAAGAATTGGTGTAAGGAGGCTAAACGCTGTCGCAGTTCAGTTGCATCTAGTTGAGTATTGGTGGCATCAGAGCGTAATTGCTCTAGCAAGTTTGCCAATGCTTGATACTTCTCTTGATTTAGAGACATCCAGTGCTAGTTAAGATAGTATTAATGTCAAGTAATTTATCTTCTACAATAAACTTTCTTAAGCTCTTTTCAGAACTAGAAGCCTCAAATCATGCTTTGAGGCTTCATTTGCCAGCAATATATGTCGGGATGATGAAATTTGCAATTTTTACTAGATGATTACCATAGGCAAATAGGGAGTCATTCTTTAACTAATTTTTTTACCCCTATATGGACAATCAACAGCATCTTCTCTTAGCGATGCCGTCAATTTTGTCCATCTCTAACTTATCTACCGATCCCCACTAATTCCCTTTGTATGAGCAGCATAGTTATCAATTCCACAATTGATGTTCCTCTTCCAGAATGGCTACAGACTTGTTTAAACGAGTCATCAGGAAGTAACGGCGCAGCAGCAGATGACCGAAGGCATGGTGATGCAACTTTAATTTGTCGAGCATTTGAATTTGCTTATCGACTACATGAGGGTCAATATCGGAAATCGGGAGAACCATACATTTGTCATCCTGTCGCTGTGGCTGGGTTGCTACGTGACTTGGGAGGCAGTGCTGCTATGATAGCAGCTGGATTTCTTCATGATGTAGTGGAAGATACATCTGTCACAATTGAAGAGATTGATGAGCGCTTTGGCCCAGAAGTGCGGCAATTGGTAGAAGGTGTCACTAAGCTTTCTAAAATCAATTTCAAAAGCAAAACTGAAAGCCAAGCGGAAAACTTCCGGCGGATGTTTTTGGCAATGGCGCAAGATATCCGGGTAATTGTGGTGAAGTTGGCAGACCGGTTGCATAATATGCGAACTTTACAATTTATGCCAGACGAAAAACGCCGCCGGATTGCTCAAGAAACGCGAGATATCTTTGCACCCTTAGCCAATCGCTTGGGGATCTGGCATTTAAAGTGGGAACTAGAAGATTTATCTTTTAAGTATTTAGAACCAGAAGCTTTCCGCCAAATTCAACAGCACGTTTCTGAAAAACGGACATCGCGGGAAGAGAAATTGGCTAAGGCTACGGCAATTTTGCGGGATCGGTTACAGCAATCAGGAATCAAGTGTCTCGATATCAATGGGCGTCCTAAGCACCTTTATAGCATTTACCAAAAGATGCAGCGGCAGCAAAAAGAATTTAATGAAATTTACGATTTGGCAGCGCTGCGAATTATTGTTGAAACCAATGAAGAATGCTATCGTGCTTTGGCGGTAGTGCATGATGCCTTTCGCCCCATTCCTGGTAGATTTAAAGACTATATTGGACTACCAAAACCTAATCGTTATCAATCGTTGCATACTGGGGTAATTGGCTTAACTGGTCGTCCTTTAGAGGTGCAAATTCGGACAATGGCAATGCACCATATCGCTGAATATGGAATTGCAGCTCATTGGAAGTATAAGGAAACAGGCAGTTCTAACAACAGTCATTTAACTACATCAGACGAAAAGTTTACTTGGTTGCGGCAGTTATTAGAATGGCAAAGTGATCTGAAAGACGCTCAAGAGTATCTAGATAGTGTCAAAGACAATTTATTTGAAGATGATGTTTATGTCTTTACTCCTAAAGGAGATGTTGTTCCTTTAAGTCCTGGTTCTACTAGTATTGATTTTGCTTACCGCATTCATACAGAAGTGGGGAACCACTGTGCAGGGGCCAAGGTTAATGGGCGAATGGTTCCACTGTCAACGCGACTGCAAAATGGCGATATTGTGGAGATTATGACCCAAAAGAATTGCCATCCCAGTTTGGATTGGTTGAACTTCGTCAGAACTTCGGCGGCAAAGTATCGGATTAAACAATGGTACAAGCGATCGCGCCGTGAAGAAAATGTTGCTCGTGGTCGAGAATTTTTAGAAAAAGAACTTGGTAAAACTGGTTTTGACAGTCTGCTGAAATCGGATGCGATGCAAAGTGTAGCAGAAAAATGTAACTACCACAGTGTCGAAGATTTACTTGCAGGTTTAGGTTACGGTGAAATCACGCTGAATCTAGTACTTAATCGTTGGCGAGAAGTGGTGAAGGCGCAACAACCTATTGCCGTTGTACCCCAGTTTTTGCCAAAAGAGTCAGCAGCAGCAGCCAAAGCTTTGCGGGATGGGCCAACTACTTCACGCTCTACTGATTCGCCAATTGTTGGGGTAGAAGGTTTGGTGTATCATCTGGCTGGGTGTTGTACCCCAATTCCGGGAGAAGCAATTATCGGTGTGGTGACACGCGGCAGGGGAATTTCCATTCATCGCCAAGGCTGTCATAATGTCGATAGTGTGGAATATGAGCGGCTAGTACCAGTCGGGTGGAACGCAGCAGTAGAAAATAGCGCTCGTCCTCATACTTACCCTGTGAACGTTCAAATTGAAGCACTTGATCGTGTGGGGGTTTTAAAAGATATCTTGTCTCGTTTGAGCGACCAGGGGATCAATGTCCGCTATGCTCAAGTGAAAACTGCTATTGGACAACCAGCCTTGATGGACTTGGGTATAGATATACGCGATCGCCCGCAATTAGAACAAGTATTTACCCAAATTAAGAAAATGAGCGACATTCTCAATATACGTCGCGTTAGTCAGATGGACGAGTAGTAAAGACGCTGATGTCCTTTTTATATGCAGTCAAATATCAAACCATCCCCCTAGCCATCAATAAACCAATCTCTTCTACCGTCGCTGTCTGTGCATCCAAAATAGCGACAAACTCGCCTCTGTAAATTACGGCAATGCGATCGCTCATTGCCATCACTTCTTCTAACTCAGTAGAAATATACAAAATTGCAGCACCGCGATCGCGTTCTGCTAATAATCGAGAATGAACGGCTGCTGTCGCCCCGACATCTAACCCCCGTGTTGGTTGCATGGCGACAATTACAGCTGGTTCTCGCGCCAGTTCTCGCGCTAACACTACCTTTTGTTGATTTCCTCCCGAAAGCTGACTTACCTTGACATCTTTCCCTGTCGCCCGAATATCAAACTCTTGGATTGCAGTTTGGGCATGAGCAGCGATCGCTTCTTGTTGTAACAGAAAACGGCGACAAAATGGTAGATATTTAAAAGCTTTTAAAATCAAGTTTTGGGCAATGCTAAATTGCAATACCAATCCCATTGTTTGCCTATCTTCTGGGATGTAGCCCACTAAGCAAGGATTGTGCGTAAACTCTATTTTACCCTGCTTGATAGTTCGTAAAAGAGCGATCGCATCAGCTACTTCTCGCTGTCCATTGCCATCTACACCAGCAACTCCTAAAATTTCTCCTGCCCGCAACTCAAAAGATACATTATTTACAGTAGTAATACCCCTGTCATCAGCAATTTGTAAATTTTGCACCGACAGGATGATTTCTCGTGGTAATCTATGACTTTTATTTAACTGTAAAACCATCTCACGTCCCACCATCAATGCTGCTAACTGCTGAGGTGTCGCTGCTTCAGTTGATGTTGTGGCTACTACTTTTCCTTGCCGTAAAACTGTTACCGTATCGCAGAGATTCATTACCTCTTCCAACTTGTGGCTGATAAAAATAATTGTCTTGCCTGCGGCTGCCAATTGGCGCAAGATAGCAATTAATGTTTCTACTTCCGGCGGTGTCAATACTGCTGTTGGTTCATCGAGAATTAATAATTTTGCTTGGCGGTAGAGAACTTTGAGAATTTCTACCCGTTGTTGTGCCCCAACAGGTAAATTTTCAACTTTAGCTGTGGGGTCAATTTCTAATCCGTAATTTTGGGATAAACCGGCGATTTCTTGATGTTTTTGGCGGAGGTTCAGTCGCCAACTTTTCTCTGTGCCTAAGATGATATTTTCTGTGACAGTCAACTGGGGCACAAGCATGAAGTGTTGGTGAATCATGCCAATACCTAATTTTATTGCCTCATTGGGTGAGCGAATTTTTATCGGTTGCTCTTGGAGGTAAATTTGGCCAGCATCAGGTTGATAGAGTCCACTAATGATATTCATTAAAGTACTCTTCCCTGCACCATTTTCACCTAGAATTGCATGAATAGTTCCAGATGCTACATTCAGGCTGATATCATCGTTGGCAATCAAGCAATCAAAACGTTTGGCAATTTTTTCTAACCGTAAATAACTCATAATACTATTAATATATGTAGCCTGCATTCGGCTTTTACGTTACCGAAGGGTAGGCAATATTTGTTTATAAAGTCTTAAAATTATAGGTTAGAAAACTGGGTAATTTTCCAATATATCATGCTAAATATGCTGTTGTTTTTTTGATACAACGTGTATAATTGATATTTTAAAAATTAATTTTTTTATCAACAATTTCTTGCTTTGCATTCAATACCTTTTGCTTAACTGCTTCCGGCACCATCGCCCCAAATTTTCCTAAAAATAATATATCTGGTCTTTCTAAACCAATTGTATATATTTCTCCTTTTAATTGTTTTTGTTTAGCTAGTTCTGCTATATAAGCTATGGCTAAATCCAAGCGTTTGACAGCGCTAGTTAAAACAGCTTTTGGCGCAACGTCCAATTGATCATTTGTATTACCAAAAGCATATACTGCTTTTTCACCTGCTGTTTGTAAAACTGCGGCTGAGGCATTATCTAACCATTGATAGATGACATCAGCACCAGAAGAAATTAAAGCTAATGTAGCTTCTCTTGCTTTGGCAACATCATTCCAATCGCCTGTAAAAGTAGAAGTAATTTGAATATTGGGTTTAACAGACTTTGCCCCTAATTCAAATCCCCGCAGTTCTCCTTCAGTGGCTGGGAATTTCTCTCCGGCAATATAAGCTAATTTGTTGGATTTAGTTACAGAAGCGCCAATAATGCCACACAAATAGCTAGCTTGAAGGTGATCTATGCGTAAAGAAGCAATGTTTTCTTTGTTGAGATTACCATTAACACCAACAAAAAATGTATTGGGAAACTGTGGGGCGACTTGTTCAATTGCGGCATCAAATTGCCCGCCATGCGCGAAGATGAGATTGTAGCCTTTACGAGCGAAATCTGTTAATATTTCTGTTTGATCAGCTTGTGCTACTTTTTCTACATAGGCAATTTCTGCGCCTAGCTTTTGTTTGGCTAGATTTATGCCTTCATAGCCAGATTGATTCCAGGCTTTGTCAGTAATAATTCCAGGGAGAGCGATCGCTATTTTAAACCCTTCAGCACCACCCGTTGTTGTGGCTGTTGGTGTCATCGTTTGATTACTACTGCAAGCTTTCAGCAGTAAGCTAGTACCAAACGCCGCTGAACCAAACAAGATAAATTGACGCCGACTAAAGTTTATTGTCATACCTCGCCTTAAGATAGCTATTTTACTTATTTCAACACTCTAAAGTCGTAAGTGAGATTTTGGAAGCAGTTTCTCAATTTTTCTCACTGTTGACTGAAGACAAAATAGTATTAGTCAACAAAACTGAATAAATGTGAGCAAATCGAGAATAAGGCGAATCCCATGTACAAAAATAAGGAACTTTGGCGTGTCATCCTGGCAGTATCGATAATTATAGTTGGAGTGACGCACTTTGTTGTTCCACAACCATACGTCAAAATTATGCCGCCACAACTGCCATATCCTTTAGGATTAGTTTATCTCAGTGGCTTTTATGAAATTTTGGGTGGGATAGGATTATTAGTCCCGCCTGTGAGTCAAGCAGCTGCCTGGGGATTAATTTTGTTATTTATTGCGGTTTTCCCTGCCAATATTAATATGGCGGTTAATCATATTAAGATTGAAAGCATACCCTACTCAGATTCACCTTGGGTTCAAGCAATTAGGCTTCCCTTACAAGCAGTTTTCATTGCTTGGGCTTGGTGGTATACAAAACCTTCAGACCAAGAAAAACAAGCTTCAATAATTCCCAAATCACTCATTCCTAAAGAGTTGAAATAGTAATTTTATAATTTTATGAGTACATCGCAAACAGTACAGCAATTGCAGGCAGAATGGATAACACCAGAAAATTTCCGCCGTTATGGACAGGTGATTTTTCCTAGTTCAGATGGCAAGCCTTTTGATACAGAAGATGCACAATTAAATCTGCAAAATGGCACTCCGCGCTTTTATATTATGCGCCTGCATGGGCGAGGGCGAAAGTTTCATAAAATTACCCGTCATGTCCAATGTACTCAATGTTTAGGTTCCTTGGAAGGAAAAGATTGGTTAATTGCGGTTTGTCCTCCTCATAATGAATTGGATGAACCAGTTTTAGAGGAGATTGCTGCTTTTCGCATTCCAGGGAATTGTTTTATTAAGTTAAATGAGGGCACTTGGCACGCCGGCCCTTATTTTGAGCATGAAGTTGTAGATTTTTATAATTTAGAACTCGCTGATACAAATGTGGTTGATCATTTCACCCATGATTTACTCAGTAGTCATCAGTTAGAGTTTGAATTGGACTAGAAGTTACAATATAACGGGGGCAATTCTTTCAATTCAAATATTTATATTTCATCTCCAAAGCCAATTTAATTTCAAAAAACTTTTGATTTTCTGGCACCATCTTTTTGCTAAAGGCCTAGACTTGGATGCAGTTCTTGATGGCTTTGACCATCTTGAACGTGGCGATGTAACAGGAGTTTTTGAAATATCCAAATCCTGTTCTATTTGTGCAGCCTTATTTAAATCTGAGGTAGCTCGATATTCATATCCTAGTTGAGAACAAACTAGCCCACGATATTTATATGCGTCAATGTAGCGAGGATTGAGGTGAATTGCTCGTGTAAAATCTGCGATCGCTTCCTGATACCTCCCATGAGTAGCATTCTCCACTCCCAAATTATAGAAAGTTTCTGCATCCCAGCGATTGACAGATATATTAGTTGGGTTTGTCGGTGAAGATGGATACTCAACAGTAGTAGCTAGCTGTTCAGACTTAATTTGGTTGTAAGCTACGTTGATTTCTTTAATTTTTTCCTCAGCTTCCTGTTTTTGCTTCTGATCAAAAAAGCGATCGGGATGCCAAGTTTTAACCAACTTACGATATGCTCGCTTCACCTGTGCTTGCGATGCACCTGGTTTCAGCCCTAGAATTTCATAAAGATAATTGATATCGAGGTGTAGACGCTCTCGTGGCTTGTCGTTAGACATCGCGCATACTAAATAGTTAACTATATAAATCTATGCTAACGATTTCTAGAAATTTCCTGCCTAATCACCCTTTTCAGGCAATATACAAATTTTTTCTGCATACAAAGCTCAAAACTGTCCGCAGTCTTATAGATTAGAGATAATATTTCCAAAGCAGTAATTCTCAAAAGCTATGACTCAAGCTATACCCAAGCTAGTAACCTTTGAGGAGTTCGTCGATTGGCTGCCTGAAAATTCAGGGGTGCGCTATGAACTGCATAATGGAAATATTGTTGAAATGGCACAACCAGTAGGAGAACACGAAGAAGTTAAAGGGTTTTTAACAATAAAGCTTAGTGCTTCAATTGACCGATTAAATCTTCCTTATGTTATCCCCAACCAAGCCATAGTTAGACCTTCTGGAAAAGATTCGGGTTATTTTCCAGACGTGTTGGTGCTAAATCGTGCAAATCTAGCAAATGAACCTTTGTGGAAAAAAGAATCTACTGTGAGCTTGGGTGCATCCATACCTTTGGTAATTAAGGTTGTATCAACCAACTGGCGGGATGATTACCACTTGAAATACGCTGATTATGAAGAGATGGGTATCCCCGAATATTGGATTGTCGATTATGCTGCCTTGGGTGGACGTAATTTTATTGGCAACCCCAAACAACCGACAATCTCCGTCTGTAGTTTGGTTGATGAAGAATATCAGATAAGTAAGTTTCGAGATGGCGATCGCATTATCTCCCAAACTTTTCCCGAATTGAATCTTACCCCAAACCAGATTTTTCAAGCTGCTGTGGTGTAAGGTTTAAATTCGTAGCGTCTCCAAAGGAGATACCCGCAGGGTAATTTGTAATAACGATTTCTAGAAATGTCCTAAACTCAACTAAAAAAGCATTACAGTTTCGCTAACAAGGGAATAGCGTAATAGTTTTATCCCCACTGCCACTAGCTAGAGTCTTACCATCTGGGCTAAAGGCAACGGAATACACAACATCCTCAGAGGATGTAAAAGTGCAGATTTCATTGGCAGTATCTACCTGCCATAATTTTATAGTCTTGTCTTTACTCCCACTAGCTAGAGTTTTGCCATCTGGATGAAAACTGACAGAAAAAACGTGTTCAGAATGCCCTGCGAGAGTGCATAATTCTTTGCCGTTCTCCACCTGCCATAACTTAATCGTCTTGTCCCAACTGCCGCTAGCTAATTTCTTACCATCTGGGCTGAAAGCAAGAGAATTAATTCCTCCAAACCAGCCAGAATGACCACTGAGAGTTAAAACTTTCTGTTTAGCCAGATACCAAATCTTGATGGTTTTATCATTCCCAGCGCCCCCACTGGCTAAAATCTTTCGGTCTGGGCTGAAAGTAACACATAAAACTTCATCTGAATGCCCCTTGAGTGAGAGTATTTCTTTTCCAGTCTCTAATGACCAAAGTTTGATAGTCTTGTCTTTACTGCTGCTAGCTAAATTCTTTCCATCTGGGCTAAAAGCAACACAGTAAACCTTTTCTTCATGTCCTGTAAAAGTACGGATTTCCTGTCCTGTATGTACGTTCCACAACTTAATAGTTTTGTCATCACTACCACTAGCCAAGGTCTGCCCATCAGGACTGAAAGCTACTGAGTTAATACCTCCAGACCAAGAAGATTCTCCGTGTCCCTTGAGGGTGCAGGGTTCTTTATTAGCTAAATGCCAAATTTTTATGGTTTTGTCATCGCTACCACTGGCTAACTTCTGCCCATTAGGGCTGAAGACAACAGACATCACCTTATCTGAATGTCCTTTCAGAGTGCGTACAAATATTAAATCTTGCATGGTTGGGTATGTATATGATCTGTCGTAACTAATTAGTGATAAACCGTATGACTATATTGCACAGCAACCGATATCGAGACGTAGATGTGCCGACTTGTCATTAGACATTATTGTGCATACTGAGAATAGGCAACACATTGAAACTATGGTTAGTATTCCCAGAAATTTCCTAGACTCAACCCAAACACCTCATAGCGGCTATCACTGGGACGGTAGTAGCCGCCGCTTTTTTGAAGGTTGGTATTACCGCGTTACTTTACCGGATTGTGGTGAAACCTTTGCATTCATGTACTCTATTGAAGACCCGATTGGCGGTAAACCCCATAGTGGTGGTGCAGCCCAAATCCTTGGGCCGCAGGATGAATATCTGTGCCGTACTTTTCCTGATGTAAAAAAATTTTGGGCTAGTCGAGATGCCTTAGCTTTAGGTCATTGGGGCAAAACAAATTTACCTACGCAGCCTTTCTACCTCCTAAGCACAGAATTTGAACGCCATATTCAGGAAGGATATCAAGCTACAGCCACTTTAAATCAAGGAGTGATTCGCGATCCTGCTACTGGTAATTATTGCCGTTGGCAATATGAAATTCAGCCTGTATACGGTTGGGGTAATCAAGGTAGTATTCAGCAGTCAACCGCTGGTTGGCTGTCGTTTTTGCAGATTTTTGAACCTGGATGGCAAATTTTAATGGCTCACGGGTTGGCTAGCGGTTGGATTGACTGGAATGGCAAAATATATGAATTCAAGAACGCCCCAGCCTACGGTGAGAAAAATTGGGGCGGTGCTTTTCCCCAAAAATGGTTTTGGCTAAACTGTAATAGCTTTGATGGCGAACCAGACTTAGCGTTAACCGCAGGTGGCGGGCGGCGTGGTGTGCTGTGGTGGATGGAATCGGTAGCGATGATTGGCTTGCACTATCAGGGCAAGTTTTATGAGTTTGTGCCGTGGAACTCACAAGTTCATTGGGATATACAGCCTTGGGGCAGATGGCAAATGCAGGCACGAAATTCAAATTATGAAGTAGAGTTAACAGGAACCACAAATCTACCCGGTACACCTCTACGCGCACCGACAGCCAACGGTTTAATCTATTGTTGTCAAGATACCATGCAAGGAAAGCTAGATTTGCAGTTACGAGATATTACTGGGGGAAAACCTCAAATTATTCTCAAAGCACAAAGTTCGCTTTGTGGCTTAGAAGTTGGGGGTGGTTCTTGGGATAATTCTTGGCAGTCTCGTTAAAAATACTGCTATCATTGTACATGCTTCATACTTGGGGCTGTAGCTCAGCTGGATAGAGCGAGCGCCTCCTAAGCGCTAGGTCGCGCGTTCGAATCGCGCCAGTCCCGTAATTATAAAATTCCAAGAATCCCTTTACAGCAAAAATTTGAGGAATTTTATGTTTTGGCTCAATAGCGGACAGGCGATCGCAATTATATTCCTCTGTTTGCTTGGTTTGAACGAGTTAGATTCATCAAATCTCCTCACTTGGGGGTTTGGTGCAGAAATAACTCGTGAGCTAGTAAAAAACTATGATCTCAAGCATAATTTCTGCTGGGCAATAGCTGTATGATGCGTTAATCTGGTGTGTAGAACCGCGATTAGTGGTAGGTTACGGCGCAAAAACTACTGAATTGTTCAAAAATTACACTTACGAGTAGTTTTATCACGACTTACTTGACGTAAGTTTAGATTTTCTTTATAAATGACCTCTAGGCGCTAAGTTGGCGATTTATATCTGTCCAGTCCTGTCGCTTACAAAAATATAGTGTATATAGTTATCGGCAGTCTTTGATTGATATGCCGATACAAGGTAGGATAGTCCATCAACTAGAGATGAAAGTGTGAAAACGCTTTTCATTGAGTTCTAACAGGCAAATCCCCAAATTTTTATTTGGATAAACTTTTTGGAACTCTGCTACCCTACATAATTATTGTTTTTCTTATAGTTAGAGAAAATTTTTGATTTAGTAGACGAAGTAATCGAGCCTTGAATAAGCTAGTGTTTGCAGGTAACTCTTTTCGATTTATGACTTTTGCTCTACCACTATTAATGTGGTGGGGATATAAGGAAGTGAAAAGCCAATTCGTGGAACCACAAGCGGTTGTAGTGTTAGGCGGTTCAACGAAAAATTTAGAGCGAGAGAAGTTTACAGCAGATTTTGTCCGTAAGCATCCAAATTTACCAATTTGGATTAGTGGAGGTAGTCCACCTAGATACACTCAAAAGGTGTTTGCCAAAGCTGGCATTGCTCCCGACCGTTTGCGCTTGGATTACGAAGCTGTAGATACAGTTACTAATTTTACTACGTTAGTAGATGAGTTGCAAGCTCAAGGTATTAAGAGCGTTTATTTGATTACTTCTGACTTCCATATGCGCCGTGCTTGTGTCATTGGCGAAATTGTTTTAGGTAGTCGCAATATTGTGTTTAAAGCAGTACCAGTTCCTTCGGAGAAACCACCTGAACCGATTGAAAAATCAATCCGCGATGGAGCTAGAGCTATACTTTGGCTGGCAACTGGTTACACGGGTGCAGAAGAGCAAAAAAAGAAGCAGTAAGTAGTTTTGGTTCTACCGTTACTTTAATCGTGAGAAGAGAAGATTGACTGAATTTAGTAAAAACAGGCGATCGCGTAGCGCGCCCTGTTGCCCAACGGCACTCCGTGCGGTTGCCTGAAAGCAGAGCTTTGAGGGAGCCTGTTCTGTAAAAACAGGCGTGTCTTCATATGGGCGATCGCTTTTAGTCATCAAATCCCACGAAAAAATTTGTTGGTAAGTGCGAAAAATGGCTTATTTACCTCAAAAAATAATCGAACAAGCGAATCGACGATGTTGTTCTGCTACACAGGTTGTTGTTGGTTGGCAGCTGTAAACGGACTGACAAACCTATTGTTAAACAACAATTTTTACGTGGCTTTTCTAACCTTTTTTTGACGATTATTGAAGTCAGAGGTAAGCATTTTGGGCTATGTCCTTTTTTTGATTTCTCTACAGTAAAAGATTATTTGTTTGTTAGGGCTATCGCCTAATATTTACAGCAACCTTGTGGATAATTCTTCTTACTCAAATTTTATGACGCCAAAGTTGACTATTAGCTTATTAACCTATTAATAAGCTAATAAGTCACAAAAACTGGACAATATTCCTCCTTGAGATTGAGGAAAAACTCCCTACTTGAGATAGAGCCAACTACATAATTACAAAGGTTATTCTGAATCATATCTAAGGTTGGGTAATAAATAAAACAACACTCACATAAAAAGATTTCAATATTCTTAAAATCTTTGGTGATTGCAAAGTTTAATTTGTCAACATTTTCAAATTGAGGAGTGAAATCAACAGCTATGACTAGTCCAAGCGATCGCGAAATCTATCACAGTGAAAATAGGCAAGAATCTTACACAGATGCTAACGGCGATACCCACATAAAGCGAACTACTGAAACAGTAAATAGCAGCACAAGTAATTCTAATTCTTACGGTAGCGGCTATGTACAAGGTCGAAATACTGAGCGTAGTTATCAGCAAGCTAATTTAGCAGAGCGTGATAACAGTAATACTGCTAATGGTTTACTGTTAGGCGTTATCCTTACTTCCCTAGTTAGTTTGCTCGTAGGAGCACTCTGGTACTTCAATCAAGGCAACAACGAAGCCGTTGACAATGCTGTACCACTAGTGGTTCCTGTACCAACTAATGCTAGTCCCTCTCCCACACCTACTCAATCTCCGCAACCACAAACTACGATCATTGAAAGAACTAAGGAGATACCTATTCCGATTCCACAGCAGGTTCCATCAGTGTCTGCACCTTCCCAACCGAATATTAATATTACTCTTCCGCCTCAGCGACCTACATCTGAAAAAACCTCGTCTCCATCGCAGGCAAACCCCAGCCCACAAAATTCAACTAGTAACACTCCTACTCAACAAAATAAAGGCGACACTTCTGTAAACAGTCCCATTCAAGGGTTAGACCAGCCAAACAGTACGACTAGTAACGGTTCTACAGCCCCTGAAGATGCTGATACAGGTGCTTCTGTCCAGTAATAATTACTGTATCTTTGTGTGATTTCTTTGGTAGACCTTTCCATCTTCGGAAGGGGCTACTACATTTGTGTAACTAATTTTAGATAGTTGAATCTTTTTAGCTAGCTGCTAACTCAACTGTTTTGCTCTCAAGCAGTTTGGTATTGACTACACTTACAGCCACAGAAGTCAAGCGGCAAAGTTTTTAAGAAATGTTTCCGTATTATTGCGAGAAATTAATGGTGATCAAGTTTAGTAAATATACTATTAATCCTCAAAGGATAATGCTAAATTAAGAACAAGGTACAAAAAGGTTAAAAGTTAACCTAAATCTTGAAATTAGAGCCTGTGCCTCCTGCTCTAATACCCTCGCAATCACTACTCACTTGTGGCATCTGTTGAACGTGTTTTCGCCTTAAGTTCCTCAATAAATGTTGTGGAGGTGATTGAACGCACAGCCAGAAATGCCTGCCTAATTGGAATCGAAGATGTACAAGTAGTTATAGAGAAAGGTTGCGAAGTTTATCCACGTTAGTTTAGTTAGATTGTCTCAAAATTTTAAAAGTTTTCTCAAACAATTGCATGTTGCGTTAACCGCCCTAAGCTGCTGATATTTATCCTTCGTAGCTTGAGGCGGTTTAAGTTTTGTGTAAGTTAAAAGTCTATGCTCAAAACTCTAGAGTACTAGAGTAAGCGAGTTTTTCTGAACTAATCTTTATTGGCTAACTAAGGTAATTACAGTAACTTCTGGTGGACAAAATAGGCGTCCTGGTCGATAAGTTCCTAAGCCACGATTGACGTATAACTGATTGTTTCCCACTTGATGGAAACCCTGGGCCCACTCCCAATATCGCACTACTTTAAAAGAGTCTCCTAATAATAAAAGTATCCAACGCCGCAATTTTTTGGGTAATTTTTTCAAGAACTTTTTATAATAAAAGACTAGAGGGCCAATGCCTGGTAATACAATGTGACCTCCATGAGTATGACCAGATAACTGCAAATCTACTCGCCATTGCTGTAATATCTTGGCAGTGTCTGGGTTGTGAGATAAAACTATGCGCGGTATGGTGGAGTCTAATTGATTCATTATTGGTACAGGTTTAAACTCTGGTGACCAATAATCAGCTAATCCTACTAATGGCAACTCTTTTCCCAGTGGGTAAGCAATCTCATTCCACAAGACATGAACTCCTATGCTAGTAAAGGCGTCTGTCACTTCTGCTTTGGAGTAGCTGTAATGTATATCATGGTTTCCGAGAATTGCATAAATACCACAGCGACTTTCCAAATGTTTGAGTCGGTGCGCTAATTTATGAATTGGGCTGGGATCATCGGTTACATAATCACCAGTTAATAGAACTAAATCGGGTTCAGCTTCATTGCTAAGTGCGATCGCCTCCTCCAACATTTCTTCCGATAGCCGCAAGCCATCATAATGAAAATCTGATAGCTGTACTAGTGTTGTACCTTGTAAAGATGCAGGTAAATTTGCAATCTTAACCGTTAGTTTATCTACTCTTAAATGTCCTGTTAATAACCAATGCATAGAGCAACAGACACTCCTCATAGCAGCAGCGATTACAGCTTACCAAAAAACAAAATGTATCTTGAGTAACTACAATAAGTTATGTTATAAATTTCTCAAGTAATTAGAAAATCAATTTCATTTTTATTGTTAAACTACTCATTTTGTAGCGTAATTATAGTAACTTCAGGTGGACAAAATAAACGTCTTGGGAGATAGGTTCCTAACCCGCGATTGACATATATTTGATTTTTTCCGACCCGATGTAAACCCTGTGCCCATTCCCAATGGCGCATTACAACGTAATCTTGTTGCAAACATGGAATCTGACGTCGGAGTTTTAGCGGTATTTTTCGCACAATTCTTTTGTAATAAAGTATTACAGCGCCTAACCCAGGAATCACGATTTGACCACCGTGAGTATGGCCAGATAATTACAAATCTACTCTTCATGCTTGCAATATCTCCGCAGTATCAGGATTGTGGGATAAAACAATTCTGGGCGAAGTAGGGTCTAGTTGGTTCATCACTAATCCAGGATCAAATTCTCGTGAGTAACGATCCGCTAATCCTACTAGTGGTAATTCTTTCCCAAGTGGATAGGCGATTTCATTCCACAGGACGTGAACCCCAATATTATTGAGGGCGACGGTAATTTCTACTTTTGAGTGTCTGTAACAGATGTCATGGTTACCGAGTACAGCATAAATACCAGCACGACTTTGGAGGTTTTTAAGCCGTTGCGCAGCGTGTGAATCGGTTCTGGGCTTGCAGTTACATAGTCACCTGTCAATAAAACTAAATCTGGTTCAGCTTGGTTGCTAACTGCGATCGCCTTTTCTAGCATTGCTTCCGACAGCCGCAAGCCATCATAATGAAAATCTGACAACTGCACCAGCTTTTTACCTTGTAACGATGCAGGCAAATCTGCAATCTTAACCGTCAATTTCTGTACACTCAACGGCCCAGATAACAACCAGTGCATAAGGCGCTCAATTATTCTCGATAATAGCGCTTACAGCTTAACCAAAAATCATTTGATTGCCTGTGGCAACCCAAACAACTTCTTGAAAAATTCATCAAGTATGTAACTTGCTACTGTATTTATACTTAAGCAATTCAACTGTGGCTAGGCTATTTGCTGTCAAAGTGGAGTAAATTTTCTAGATATAGCACTTCTGAAGCTGGTTATTAACACAGTGTTACGAACACGTAACATCAGACGACTTTACCGGATTAGGAAGCGCTAGGCTATATTCAGCATATTTAACGATTCACTATACCGCTCTAGGGAAGGATGTAATCAATGCAACTTGCACCAACTGAAGAACAGATGTGGGAAGCATCAGCCTCCCATAGCCGCATCCAAATGTCTGATAGTCAAATTAACGATAAGTATGAGTCTGGTGAACAAAGAATACTCACCGAAATGAACCGTGAAAAACTTCCGAGTTTTGTCGAAGCACTAAAAAAGCCTGGTTATATGGATGTGCGACCTTTTTATCAAAGAAGGGATCGATGGGATGAAAAAATGCAATCACGGTTGATCGAGTCGTTTTTGATCAACATTCCTGTTCCTCCAATTGTTCTTTATGAGAAAGAGTTTAACTTTTATGAGGTAATGGATGGTCAACAAAGAATTACAGCTCTTCGGGATTTTTATGAAAACCGCCTCATATTGACTGGACTAGAACTTTGGCCAGAACTTAATAAACGTACTTATGCCACTCTTCCTACAAAAATTAGAGCAGGGATTGATCGTCGCTCCATATCATCTATAGTTCTAATTACAGAGTCAGCATCTAATCCTGAAGAAGCAATGCTTTTAAAACAGCTTGCTTTTGAGCGTTTGAATACTGGTGGGATCGCACTCAGTCAGCAAGAGGTACGTAACTGTTTGTATTATGGCAAGTTCAATCAACTATTACTTGAACTAGCAGCTCATTCTATCTTTGCAGAGGCTTGGGGAATTCCCCTAAACAGCCGTGAAGAACTCGTTCAAAATAATCTATACAAAAAAATGGAAGATGCTGAATTAGTTCTTCGTTTTTTTGCTTTACGCCATGTAAACGACTTCCGTAGAGGAATGGAGGGATTTCTTGACCTTTACATGATTAAGAGTTTGAAATTTTCTGATGAGGATATCGAGATTCTCAAAAATATTTTTATCAAAACTATAGATTTAGCGCACCAAATCTACGCAGAGAATTTATTCAAGCCCTTTGATCCTAAGATTGACAACTGGAAAGATAGCGCTTACAAAGCCTATTACGATGCCGTTATGGTTGGATTTAGCAGACATTTGAAAGAAGCAGATATTTTAATTGAGCGGAAGCTAAGAGTAATTGAAGAAACAAAAAGGCTGTTTATAAAAGACAAATCAAAACTTTTTACAGGTGGTGGAAGAACCAAGACTGATATCCAGGAAAGAATCAGATTGTTCGATGATATGCTTTCCCAAATCATCGCAGAGTAAAGAGCGATGTTTCAGAATATCCTAACGACAGTAAGAGTAAATATTTCTACTGTACGTTCGATCATCAAGACCAATGAACGACTGAGACAAATTTCGTTTGGAGCAAATACTCTAATACAGAAAGAATCGTATGAAGAAACGGAATTAATCCTCGACACGCTAATGCAGGATATCCCTAGAGCAAGAGAGTGGCGAGTTTATGATCACTGTGCTGCTGTCACGCGTTTATACGCCATTTATGAGCGTTTTGTGGAAGATTTAGTTAGTGATTGGTTAGTACTTCTGCCAAGATTATTTCCACGTTATCTAACTTTAGAAGAAAAAATCCGAAATACTCACCAAACAGGGGTGGGAAGATTGTTACTTGAACTGAAGAAAAATAGATATGAACACTTATCTATTGAGGAAGTAATTCGTGGATTATTTCATGGAACTACTGGTGAAGCAGAATATGAGCTATTGCCAGATGCATTTCTCTTACATGAACAAAACTTACGCAAGGAAACATTAGTAAAATTGTTGGCAGATGCTGGTATAGCGGACGCATGGAACTGGGTGGAAAAGCATAGAGATATCCAGTATTTCGTCCAAGAAATTAGAGCAAGTGAAAATACTGCGGAAGGAGAACTCAATGAACTGATTAGCTATCGTAATGAAGCTGCACATGGAGCACCCATAGACAACTTCCTAGGTTCCAATGCTTTGTTAGAATTGTGTGACTTTATTGAGACTTTGTGTCAAGCCCTTGCTGAGTTGGTAACTTATCAGGTTATTGAGCGGAAGAAATCAATAGGTGACGCTAGAGAAATAGGCCGGATTACAGAATGGTTTAAGGGGCCTAAAGCTGGAGTAGCAAAGGTTGAGAAAACTACCCTATCAGTCGGAGGAAGCCTTTTTCTTGTTAACGAGGCACGTTCTTGCTGCCAGTTAGCCAAAATTGAGAGTATTAGGATGATCGAGGACGCAAAAGAAGTTGATAAAGAACAGGTGGAAATAATTAGTGAAAGTGAGGTTGGATTAAAGTTTGATGTTGACGCGAGAAAAGAGTTACGCCTATATCAATTAAAAGCTTAAAGGGTGGCTAAAATCTGGTAATTATACCAGAGCCAGTAGCCCAAACTAAAGCCGCTCGCTTGGTTGTAATTTAACTGACGCTAGGAATAAATTCATAAGTAACAGGGGTTTAACCAAGTTGTATTCTCTTGGTGATTACAATACATCCAGCTACTACGAAAAAAGCAAGTTCAGCCAACAAAAATGCTGCTAAGGATGTGAGCATTCCAAGTTTGCTCAAAATTAATACTAAAGCAGTAGCTCCAGCGTTACCACTAAAGTATAAACCAATGGCTAAACCGGACTGAAGAAGAGGAAATTTACTTAAGCAAAAGGGAATCATACTGACAAAAATTAGTCCGAAACTAACACCAAAAGCAACTATGAATGCTACTACTAAGATGTCGCTATCATTTAACAGTGCCAGTCCCATTAAACCTGTCATGGCTCCTAAACCCAATAAAATTGCTTTATTAGCGCCTAATTGAGACGTCCATTCTCCCAAAGGAACTGAGGCGATCGCAGATATTAAAAGTATGCCAGAGGTAATAAATTCTCTCTTGATGCTGGGCAGTTGATTTTGTAATTCTTGAGGAAATATCAACATGAGCAGATTTACTTCCAATCCTACGCCCAAACCAATCACAAACATCAAAATTAATAATGCAGTTGGAGTAGATGCTACGTCTTCTTTATAGGAATAATTATTCAAAATATTTGTGGGAGTTAGCGATCGCAAAACGTATGCTCCCATAACTAAAGCGATCGCGCCTAACAAAAAAGTAATCGATGCGCCTGTTGTGTTGAGAAAGGCATACAATAGTGGCTCAATGGCTGCTAATAAGCCAAATATTAACACTAGAACTGCATTAGCTTGAGGTAATTCGGTCATAGGTGCAAACTGAGTTAACAGTGCGATCGCCGAACTCCGAAGACAAATTATAGCTATTACCCAAACACTCATCAGCAAAGGTACTAGCCAACGTATACCTCCTTGCAGATTTTGTTCTACTAACAGCGAGACAGCCACAAAAATCATGCTTGCTAGTGTTACTCCCACACTAATTATCGGTAAGCGATTGCCCAAGCGGTACTGGATGCGATCGGAGAATCTGCCCGCAAAAGGTTCTATAACTGTAGCGAGTAAGCCTTGCATTATCCCCAACCAACCTGCTAATTCTACAAATTGCAGTTTTTGTAGAATTTTTGGCTGATAAAAACCGTATGCCATCCAACTGAAGACGATTGCTCCCAGTAAAGCAGCTAATCCCCAAACTTGTCGCCATAAAATCTCAGGGCGGGAATCAAAAGATTTAACCATGATTTTGCCTTGTTCTCTTCGTCGGTGGTGCGATTCTAGGACAAGTTCGATAGGAAAAATGGCATTATAAATTGCATAATCTTATGCCGCAAAAAAGTAAGTTACTTCATATTGAAATTTTTCTCTAAGTAAATGTTCCCTGACTAGATCAAAAACTTCTCAGTGTCTGCTCATAAGTTACAAACAGCTACCAGAACAGAATACTATTTATTTAATGTAATATTTTATACTTATATTTAAGCTGCCTGTTGGTTAAAACCCGACTTTGCCATTTGTGCTGTTTAATCAAAACCCGCAATTTTAGACTACCACTGTATCACTTGCTGCTTTAGTTCATCAATATCTAAATAATCGCTGACAAAAGCTTTCCGTAAAAGTGGGTGAGGAATAAATTCATCATATTTTTGGAGTTCCGGTGCTTCTGCTTCGCTTACTAAATATTCTGGCGTAATTTTTTGTTCACATAATGAAACTATTTCATTTTTCAGGTGTTTAAATTTATCTTTGCCTAATTTTAATGTCAAATAATAAGGATTTATCCCACTAATACTTTTAATTTCTAAAATTTCTCTACAGCAAGAATTAAGCAATCTTTCTAAAGTACGATAGGCCAAAGTACCCATCCAAGGAAAAATGCAGCATTTACCTTTTTCTAGACGCAATATATTTTGTTTATCTAAACCAGCATCTTGAATAGTTCGTCGAGCTATTTGCAAATTTTGAAAAGCATTACTTTGTAAATAGCTATATTCTATATTTTCTAGCAAAACTCGCCGCATTCTTTGTAAAACTTTCGTATGGATTATTCCACTGCCACCACGCCAATAAATAGTAGCTTTGCCCTCTACCTGCTTAACAGAAATAGCTCTCTTTTTAAAGTCAATTTCTACCACCTCCCAAGTTTTACCTGCCAAAGCAAATTGATTTCCAACGGGATGGGGCATCAGGATACTACCAATTTCTGTTGCACCATGCTTTACAACATATTCTTGATTATCGGCAAATACAGCATAAAATTGAAATTTCCGCACCACTTTTTCTCCAGTTAAACCCAATATTAATTTGCCTTTTTCAGTTAGCTGGACGTGGTCGATATCAATTAAATAGCGTAACAATAATCGAAAATCTTCTTGAGTAATAGCTGCAAAGGGTGGCAGGCTTAAAACTTTTTTAGCCAAGGCAGAAGGAGACAGTTCACCTTCTGCTACTAAAATGCTCATTGTCTGGTGATATAGCAAACTTAAAGGATATTGAATCGGCTTGATTGGCTCAATCCAACGCTCCTCTAAATAAAGTTGAATAATGGCAATACACTGCAAAAGTTGCCAGGGAATTTGTTCTGGTAGTGATGCTTCTGGCGATGGTTCATTTTCAGCGCAAACAAAACGCATATCAGCAGCTTCACCTCTTCTACCAGTGCGTCCTAAACGCTGTAAAAAGCTGGCTACAGAGAGGGGTGATTCTAGCTGAATTATTCTTTCTAAATGACCGATATCTATACCTAACTCTAGAGTTAGGGTAGCAGCAGTAACCGCCGGATTATTTGGTTCGCGCATAGCATTTTCGGCTGCTTGTCGCAAGCTAGCAGAGATACTGCCATGATGTACATGATATATGTCTGGTAATGCTTCTTCTGCGGCAATTCTTCGCAAAGAACTAATTACAGATTCTGTTTGCGTGCGATTATTAGCAAAAATTAAGCATTTACGAGATTTGCTCAGAGTGAAAATATATTTGTCATATACAGTTGTTTCTAATTCGTCAACCTCATCTTTCAGATAAAAATGTTCTACAGCAAGTTTAATTTGGCGTTTTCCTGCCTCAATTTTGGGAGTAATTACTGGCTGTTTAGTTCCAGAACGTAACCATTCTTCTGCCATTAAGTAATCACCAAGAGTTGCTGACAAACCAATGCGACGGGGTTGGGTTTGTGTTAAATTCGCCAAACGCTGCAATTGACAAATAATTTGGCAACCACGTTCTGAACCCATAAAGGCGTGAATTTCATCAATTACGACAAAACGTAAATCACCAAATAAGCGAATTAAGTCATTATGTTTGTTAACTAACAAGCTTTCTAAAGATTCTGGTGTGATTTGTAGAATACCTCTGGGGTTTTTTAAAAGCTTGTGTTTATGGCTTTGAGAAACATCACCGTGCCAGTGCCACACTGGGATATCTGCTGCTTTTAGCAAGCCGTTGAGTCGCTCAAATTGGTCATTAATTAAAGCTTTAATAGGGCCTATATATAATGCGCCTATGGTAGTAGGGGGGTTTTCAAATAATCGAGTCACTATTGGTAAAAATGCTGCTTCTGTTTTGCCCGCAGCAGTTGCAGCGGCAATTAGTAGGTGAGCATCAGTCTCAAATATCACCTGACAAGCCGCAATCTGAGCTGGACGTAATTCAGTCCAGTTGTTTTCATAAATGTACTCTTGGATAAAGGGTGCAAGCCGACTGAAGATATCGCTCATTTCTTGCTTAGGAAGAAGATAAGTAATTTTATACCGACAAGGAAGTAAGGGTGGTGAAAGAAACTAAAAAAATGGAGGCGGTTCAAAACCGCCTCCTATCTAATTAGAGCTTGGAGGAGTTAGAAAATATTTGGCAACAGGTAAAAGCCCAAATTGCCCAAGAGCATTAATTTATCAAGTTTACAATTTGATGGTAACGGTTTTCACTTCCGTATATTGCTGCAAGCCATATTCGCCCAGTTCACGACCAATACCAGATTGCTTGAATCCGCCAAAGGGTGCAGCAGCGTCGAATACATCGTAGCAATTTACCCAGACTGTACCAGCACGAACATTGTTAGCGATCGCATGGGCTTTAGTGATATCCTGAGTCCAAACTGCGGCGGCAAGTCCGTACATTGTATTATTTGCCCGTTTAATTACCTCATCAATGTCTTTAAACTTGATGATGCTCATCACTGGGCCAAAGATTTCCTCTTGGGCAATCTTCATATCATCACGGACATCAGTAAACACTGTCGGTGCGATGAAGAAACCTTGTTCTCCTACGCGATTACCACCACAAAGCATTTGGGCCCCTTCGCGCATTCCCGCTTCGATGTAACCCATCACTTTGTCAAATTGCTCTTTGTCTACTTGGGGGCCTTGTTCTGTGTTGGTGTCGAAGGGATTACCGACAACTCGCTGTTTAGCTCTTTCGACAGCCATTGCCACAAAATCGTCGTAGCATTTTTCTTCAACGAACAACCGTGAACCAGCACAGCAGCACTGACCTTGGTTGAAGAATAAAGCTTGATGAGCGCCTTCAAGTGCTTTGCTCATGTCAGCATCGGCAAAGACAATATTGGGACTCTTACCACCTAACTCCAAAGTCACACGCTTGAGGTTACTCTTGGCAGCTGCTTCCATAATCAGATGCCCGACTTCAGTGGAACCAGTAAATGCCACTTTGTCAATATCCATGTGGCGAGAAATTGCTGCTCCGGCTGTTGGCCCATACCCTGATAAGAGATTCACCACACCAGGAGGGAAGCCAGCCTCAACAATCAACTCACCCACCCGCAGTGCAGATAAAGGTGTTTGCTCGGCTGTTTTCATGACTACAGTATTACCTGTAGCCAAAGCTGGTGCTAGCTTCCACGCCTGCATCAACAGTGGGAAGTTCCAAGGGATAATTTGACCAACCACACCCACAGGCTCATGACGGGTATAGCAGAAGTAAGGCCCATTAATCGGGATTGTTTTACCTTGCACCTTGTCAGCCCAGCCTGCATAGTAGCGGTAGCAAGCAATAACTAGCCCCAAGTCACCCAAAGAATCGTTCAGGGGCTTACCATTATCGAGGGTTTCTAACCGCGCCAACTCATCAATATTCTGTTCAATTAAGTCGGCTAACTTGTAGAGTAGCTCACCGCGCTGGGTGGCAGACATCTTAGGCCATTCCCCACTAATGAAAGCCTTGCGAGCTGCTTGTACAGCTTTATCTACATCTGGGGCATCTGCTTCTGCTACTTCGCAGATTGTTTCGCCTGTCGCTGGGTTAATTGTTTCAAATCGGCGACCGCTGACACTTTCTACCCACTCGTTATTAATCAGCAGTTGGTTGGGGCCGATTTTGACCTGTTGTTCTGGTACTGTTGCTGTAACCATCAGGCCTCCTTAAGCGATGAAAAATTTGCTTAAATCTATTAATTATGTTTTCTCGTATACCGCACTGTTGCTAATTTCTTTATATATTTTTAGGCTTTGCTTTACATAAAATACACATATCCAAAAAAATGGAGGCAGTTACAAACCGCCCCCTTATAAATTACAGCTTGGATAAATTAGAAATGCTCTGGCAACAAGTTAACTGCCACTTGTAAGTATCGTCAAGGCCAATCCCAAGATAATTGCTCCACCACCAAGGATAAATGACCAGAAGCGATGATAACTATTAACAACTGTGCCATTTTCACTTACGAATTGGATCAGATCCATCCAAGGAGCAACACCGCGACGGAACCAACCGACAGCCCCTACCTGTTCACCAATTAAGCTGTTGACTCGTTTCATGCCAAACAAGAAGTTACCGATAGGGCCAAAGCGTGAGGCGTAGTGTAAATAAAGCATTCCACTGCTGTCTTGGATTTTTAAGTCAGAACCAAATTTATAGCCTGCGTCGCCACGACCAATAAGTTGCCCTTCTAATTTTGCAGGTTGTCCGCGTAACGGGCTGGCATAGGGGTCTGACATCAGGGTAAGAATGTCGGTAGCTGGTGCTTGCTTGTAGTCGGGGAACATCACAAAGGCTTTGATTAAAATTCCGATACCTAAGCCAATGAATGGTGCGCCCAATATCAACCCAGAATTTGGAGAACTAGACCACAAAATCAAGCCAATTGCCAAACCAGCGAAGAAACCGATAGTTTCAGCGCCGTAAAGCACTACATCTAAAAAGAAATTACCGTATAGCTTACTCTTATTGAGATTTTTGCCTTCACCCATCACTCGTCCCATGTCGAACTCAGTGGGTAAACCCAACTGTTCAGCGTATGTACTGAGGGCACGAACTCGTTTGCCAGTTAGAGGGTGGGTAGAATTTAACTCCATCCACCAGCCCCACGGATTAAACATATCCCACAAAAAGACGCGACCAATTTTTTGCGGATCGGAAGCAATGCGGTAAGCAGTACCAGTAGAAGCTGCGGCTTTCGGGTCATAAATACCCAAGGCGCGAGTACCTTCAATCAAACGGCTAGGTTCTTGTGTCCGGGAACCTTCTTCTAAAATACCGTAGGCAATTTTCACTAAAGCGCGGGATAGGGCGTTAGGATTCCCCGTAGTTTCCGCTGCAAAGTGGTCAGCAAAGTATTCTCGTGTGCGGGAAAGATAAAGTAATAAGTAAGTACCGACAATATAGAAAATATAGGCAATGAGGGACGCAGTTTGCATGGCGTCTTTAATTTTGCTATCGCCGCCACGACGACCCAACCTGTTAGCTGTGCTGTAAATTAAGTAGCAAATTTGCACTAAGGTAGAAGCCACTGTCATTACAGCAAAGTCCCAATGGACGATGTGCCCTAGTTCGTGAGCATACACAGTGGCAATTTCATCATCATCTAGGTAAGTAAAAAGTCCCTGACTGACGATTAACCGGGCGCTATTAGGCAATGAGCCATAAGTAAAAGCTGTGGGGTTTTGGTCGTTAATAATGCCCAGTCGAGGAGTTTTAAGTTTCTTCTGTTGACAGACTTGCTGAATAACTCTTGCTGTCTCTGGACTGAGAATTTCAACATCTGCCAACTCTACCCACCGCGTCTGGTAAAGCCAGCGTTGGGTTAAGTCCATGAGGAAGGGAGACAGGAAAAAGGCAGCAAGATTAAAAACTAAACTGATACTAATGGCGATCGCTAATCCTTGGAGTGGATTATCGCTACCTAAAATAAATACTAAGCTCAAACCTAAAGCGAACACCATCCCAAACAACAAGGTCATGGTGACACCAGAAGCTAATGCTAGACTTCCGCCCACGCCTTTCATTGCTAATTTGACACCAGCACTAGCAGCACGTCCAGCTTTTTCCATGGCGCTAGCATGGTTTGCTGGGGTTTGCGGTAGGGATTGGCGGGCTTTTTCTGCCCAACTCCGCACCTGGGGGTTTTCACTCACCATTAGCTTTTGACACAGGATTGTGGCTTTTTCGATTTCACCTGCGCCTTGATAGGATTTCATCAGCCACATATTTGCTGTAAGATAATCCGGGGAATCATAATCTACAGCATTCCGGCAGAATTGTTCTAGTAATTGAACTGCTTCTTGATAACGTCCTTGTTGAAAGGCATCTAATCCAGATTGCAATGACATAAAATCTCCTTGAAAAGGAGTAGTAATTGATCCATCAATACTCAATAGATCCAGCCCTCGTCATCGTCATTTCGCAAATCTTTAAATAAAAAGGTATAAATTGTATTGTTAATAGCAGATGAGATAGAGGTTTTAATCACTGCCTGATAGGGTTTTACTCATAAAGTAAGTATTTTGTTTCAGTATTAACACTGTGATAAAAGTAGTTTTTATTTAACAAATAACTAAATTTTAAGCAATAAATCTAGTTAACTTTTTATCTGAAAAAAGGAAACAGTAAACAACTGATAACTGACTAACTAAGGTTGATAGGATGGGGAAAAGCCAAAGATTTGTGCCATATTTGAAAGTTTTTTTGTGCTATGACTATTGCCCAAAGTACTTCTCCCCTGATTGCGATCGCCCAAAAAACCCGCCAAGCTGCGAGTTCGCTGGCACTTCTTTCCACTGATGCGAGAAATCAAGCTATTGAAGCGATCGCTCAAGCTTTAGAATCGGCAAAAGATGAAATCTTGCAGGCAAATATTGCTGATTGTCAAGCGGCTGCTGCTGATGGCATTGCCAAACCACTGTATAAGCGTTTGCAGTTGGATGAATATAAGTTAAAAGATGCGATCGCTGGAGTCAGAGATGTAGGTAAACTAGCTGATCCAGTCGGTCAAGTGCAAATTCACCGCGAAATTGATACTGGTTTAATTCTCAAGCGAATTACTTGCCCTTTAGGGGTTTTGGGCATTATTTTTGAAGCCCGTCCAGAGGCGGCAATTCAAATTGTCTCTTTAGCTATCAAGTCGGGTAATGGCGTGATTCTCAAAGGTGGCAAAGAAGCGATACGTTCTTGCGAAGCTATTGTTAAGGCAATTAAGCAAGGCTTATCGCAAACTACTGTTAACCCTGATGCGGTGCAGTTGCTAACAACTAGAGAAGAAATATTAGAACTTTTGCAGTTAGATAAATATGTAGATTTAATTATTCCCAGAGGTTCTAATTCTTTTGTGCGGTTCGTGCAAGAAAATACCCGCATTCCTGTACTTGGCCATGCTGATGGCATTTGTCATCTTTATGTAGATCAAGCCGCTGATATTGCCAAAGCAGTAACCATTACCGTTGATGCTAAAGTTCAATATCCTGCTGCTTGTAATGCGATTGAAACTTTACTAGTTCATGCAAGCATAGCTTCAGAATTTCTCCCCAAAGTTGCCGCAGCTTTACAAGCAAATCATGTAGAGATCCGAGGCGATGAACGCACTGCTAAAATTTTGCCTAATATCATCAGTGCCACAGAAAAAGATTGGCAAACCGAATACAGCGATTTGATTTTGGCGATTAAAATTGTAGATTCGCTAGAAGAGGCGATCGCACATATTAATAATTATGGTTCTCGCCATACAGAAGCAATAGTCACTGAAGATTTAGCGGCGGCTGAAACTTTCTTAGGATTAGTGAATGCAGCTGGTGTTTACCACAACTGTTCTACTCGTTTTGCTGATGGTTTTCGTTATGGTTTTGGTGCTGAAGTAGGAATTAGTACTCAACAAATGCCACCTAGAGGCCCTGTTGGTTTAGAAGGATTAGTAACATATAAATATCAAATGACTGGTGATGGACATATTGTTGCCAATTATACAGGGGCAAATGCTAAATCATTTACTCATCAGGATTTGATATAAAAAAATTACCATTATTTTGTCTTATGCAAAAACGCACAGTGGTAAACTCTTATTTTCTTCTTTGCGTCTATGCATAGGGCAAAAAACATGGCTGATTTACCTGAAAATAGTTGTAAGCGCGTTAGGTTTTAACCTGTAATAATGGACGAAGGTAAAAGCGCAGTGTCTCAGCAGTATTCCATTGAACAGCTTCCCACGAACCTGGACAAAATTTTTCAGGAAGTGGAACAACGAGAATCGGTAAAAATTACGCGGCATGGACAACAAGTTGCTGTTATTTTGCCTATGGCGGAATATGCGCGGCTAACACATGGAAAAACAAGTTTTCGAGAATCTTTAGAGCAATTCCGTCAAGAAATTATAGAAGAAGGAATCGAAATTGACCCTGATGAGGTTTGGAAGGATGTACGCAACGAGTTTACTGGACGTGAGGTAAACTTTTGAGTCGGTTTTTACTTGATACCAATGTTATCTCTGAACTGTATTTAGGGTGTTGCTGAGTAAAAATATGAATTTATCTCACGCAGAGGCGCAGAGACGCAGAGAGTAAGAGCTTGAAAGATGAAACTTTCGCCATTCATACCTCAATTCAGCAAAGTCTTATTTATAATTTCACACTAAAGCTTTCAATAAAGCTTGAAGTTTTAACTGCACCTCTGCAAACTCTTTTTCAGGATCGGAACCAGCGACAATACCAGCACCTGCATAAAGTCTAGCGCGATCGCCATCTATCAATGCTGAACGAATGCCGACAATAAACTCGCAGTTACCTTCAGAGTCTACCCAACCCAGTGGCGCAGCATATAAACCCCTCTCAAAATTTTCGTAACGACGAATTTCGGCACAAGCAACATCTCTAGCTGCACCAGCAACCGCTGGCGTAGGATGCAGTTGAGCGACAATCTTTAAAGGATGGACGTTAGCAGGAACTAACGCGCTAATGGGTGTCCATAAATGTTGGATATTAGATAATTGCCGCAAGCGTGGTGGTAATACTTGGGGTAACAAACCGATCTGAGATAAACGTTGGGTAATGAAATCAATTACCAGCAAATGTTCGTGCCTTTCTTTTACACTACTGAGTAAACGATTGGCATGGACAGCATCTTCAGAAGGTGTTCTACCTCGTGGTGCAGAACCTGCTAAAGCATCAGTAATTAACTGTTGCTGGTGAATACTAATTAAGCGTTCTGGACTAGCCCCAATAAAATTTTGTCCTTTGCCATTACTTGTAGAGAATATATAGCAATTAGGATGTATTCTGCGGAGATTGTTTAAAGATTTAAATAAATTAAAATGATTTGTTGAAATAACATCTAAGGCATCTGCTAGAACAATTTTACTTAAATGACTAGAGTGGATTTTTTCTAAAACTGACAAAACTGAACTTTTAAATTTGTTAGAATTTGTAACAGAGTTTTTGCTGATTTTTGCAGGGAAATAATCAATATGTGGAGAATCATATTTTAACGAATTAATCGTTTCGATTTTGCCCCACAATGTTTGCCATACTCTTGAAATATTGGCGCTAGAATTAATAATTGTGTTCATTACTAATATGCAGCGCTGATTTTTTACAGCTATTTGCCAACGCGGAAGAAAAATTGTAGCCGATGGAAATGGATAATCTGCTTGAGAATTTTGATGAAAAAAGCTGAAGTAACAAAAAAAGTGGGGCCCAGCAAAAGGTTGGTTTTTCTTATCAAAACTAATTATATTTTTCAGAGAATTTTTGATAAAATATTCAGCTTTACTAAATCGCTCCATACCATCAATATGTAATTTTGATACAGCATCAATGGCAGCGATCGCTTCACCTTTGCCCTTATTCTCAAAATAAAAATTTATCTCATTTGGTTGGGCCAGTTTATCTAACACAACTAAGGGATCAACTAAGTCAATTTCTAGCGAAATGCTCACTATTTGCCTGCAATTATTTTTGAGGCAATTTTCCTGAACTGTCGAAAGAAATTGGTATAAGTCTTTGTGCTCTACCAAGAAGTTGTTGCGACATGGTGAAACTGTCATGGATCTAGTAATAGTAAATTTTTTTTAAGTTAACTTCCTAAAGTGCAATTAAACGTGGTCGTATTTCTACAGGTAACATATTCAGTCGCCATTTCACCAGAGTATGGTTTGCCTTGTTTTTGGTGTTGCAATACCATTACAAGCCATACTCAGATTTGTGCTGCAATTTAAGCTCAACTAGCTACAACAAAAGTAGTAGTTTTTTGTATAGCGCCAACATGAGGTGTCTCTCAAAACTATAAAATCTAAAGATGAGTAAGTTTCTGGCAATTTAGTTAATCACGACTGATGACTACAAAGCAGATTTTATATCCTAAGACTAAGTTTAAGTTATGGATGGCAGCGATTAAACCGCCCATGTACAGCGTTGCCATTATGCCTATTTGGGTAGGAACAGCGGTAGCATTTGCAGAAACCAAAATTTTTAATGGAGTAGTATTTTTAATTTTTATAGCTGCTGCAATTTTAATTTTGGCGTGGGAAAATATCAGTAATGATGTCTTTGATTCAGAAACGGGGATTGATCAAAATAAACATCATTCTTTGGTAAACCTCACGGGCAAAAAATTATTAATATTTTGGTTAGGAAATTTTTGCTTGGGTTCGGGTTTGCTAGGAATAATAGCGATCGCAACTTTGCAAAAAGACCTAACTATAGTAGCAATAATTCTGCTTTGTTGTGCTTTGGGCTATATGTACCAAGGGCCTCCTTTTCGTTTAGGATACCAGGGTTTAGGGGAGATTATTTGCTTTTTTGCTTTTGGCCCGTTGGCAGTGGCGGCAGCATATTACAGCCAAACCCAAACTTGGTCAATGACAAGTTTACTCGCTTCAGTAATAGTCGGCATTGTTACAAGTTTAATTTTATTTTGCTCCCACTTTCACCAAGTTAAAGATGACATAGCCGCAGGCAAGCGATCGCCTATTGTCCGTCTAGGAACTCGAAAAGGTTCCCAAGTCCTCAATTGGTTTACTGCCAGTATTTATCCTCTCACCTTAGGGTTTGTACTGTGGGGCATTTTCCCCATTTGGACGTTGTTAAGTTGGGTAAGTTTACCTTTTGCTTTTAAATTATGCCGTCATGTCCAGGACAATCACAACCAGCCAGATAAAGTTAAAAATTGTAAATTTATTGCCGTAGCTGTACATTTTTGGTGTTGCTTAATGTTGGGTGTGGGATTCATGCTTTGAGAAGGGGACTGGGGACTGAGGGTTGGCGATAAGGAGAAAAATTCTTATTGTTCACAACTCAGTAATCTTTCAAATTAGTTAGCTTGATTTTCACAGCGTGGCTTATAGATTTGAATTTCGTTCGATAGCGCGGAAATTTGTGCGATCGCTTGTTACTAGTCATGGCAATTGGGATATCCGCGAAAGCATTATTATTCGTCTGATTGATGAAGCAGGTAGATTTAGTTGGGGAGAAATTGCCCCGATCAGCTGGTTTGGTTCTGAAACCCTCGAACAAGCTTTAGATTTTTGTCGCCAACTACCGCCGGAAATTACAGACAAGACAATTTTCTCCATTCCAGATAATTTACCCGCCTGTCAATTTGGTTTTGAATCAGCACTAGAGGGGCTAAGAACTGGGGGACAAGGGGAAAGAACTATGAATAACTCTTGCTCCTTGTCCTGTTCATCCAATCCCCAATCCCTTAGCTACAGCGGCTTATTACCCACAGGAGAGGCGGCATTAAATCAATGGCAAACTCTATGGCAGCAAGGATATCGCACGTTTAAATGGAAAATTGGTGTCGATGCGATCGCCAAAGAATTGGAAATTTTTAACTTACTAATTCACAGCTTACCCGCCTCGACAAAACTGCGGTTAGATGCAAACGGTGGACTCAGCTATGAAGAAGCGAACTTATGGCTGGAAACTTGCGATAATCTTTCGGCAAATATCGAATTTATCGAACAACCGCTACCCGTTGGGCAGTTAGAAGTGATGTTGCAACTAACTAAGCGTTATACAACAGCGATCGCCCTAGATGAGTCTGTCGCCACACTCCAGCAACTTACCGCAGCCTATGAACAAGGGTGGCGAGAAATTTTTGTGATTAAACCGGGGATAGCGGGATCGCCATCACGTCTGCGGCAGTTTTGCCAACAACATCAAATTGATGCCGTGTTTTCATCAGTCTTTGAGACTGCGATCGCAAGACAAGCAGCACTCCAACTAGCAGCAGAATTATCTCGACACAATCGGGCAGTTGGTTTTGGTATTAGTCATTTTTTTGAAGAAGATATATGTCCTCAAAGTCTATGGAAAAACCCTTAGCTTATCTGAGAAATTTAGGCGATCGCGATTGGCTAATCGGTTGTAATATTCGTCAATTTCAACAAATAGCAGAAGAATTATATTTAGAACTCATCCAGTTAACTGCATCAGGAATCTCACCGAAAATCATCTTAGCTGAACGCCAACCAGAGAAGTTTTTAGCAGGCTTTATTGCAGCTTGTGCAGCTAACTGTCCAGTATTTCTATGTAACCCCGATTGGGGGACACAAGAATGGCAGCAAGTTTTTGATTTAGTGCAGCCAGATATAGTTTGGAGATATGGGGAGACATGGGGACACGGGGACGCGGGGACGCGGGGACAAATTGTTACTCAGAACTTATCACTCAGAACTTATCACTCAGAACTTATCACTCAGCACTCATCACTGATTATGATTCCCACTGGGGGGTCATCGGGAGAAATTAAGTTTGCCATCCATACTTGGGAAACTCTGATGGCATCGGTGCAAGGTTTTACAGCATATTTCGAGTTAAATAGTGTTAATTCTTTTTGCGTCTTGCCGTTTTATCATGTAAGTGGTTTGATGCAATTTATGCGTTCTTTCACCACTGGCGGTCAACTAGCTATTCTTCACTTTAAAACACTAGAATCTAGACTATTAGATAATATTGAAATCTCAAAGTTTTTTATATCTTTAGTACCAACTCAGTTACAGCGTCTTCTCCAAAACCCAGCATTAACCGATTGGCTGTCGCAATTTAAAACTGTGCTTTTGGGAGGTGCGCCTGCGTGGAATGAACTGCTAGAACAAGCTAGATTTCACCGCATTCAATTAGCGCCTACCTATGGAATGACAGAAACCGCCTCTCAAATTGCTACCCTCAAACCTAATGATTTTCTGAATGGTAAAGTTAGCTCCGGCCAGATTTTACCTCATGCCCAAGTCACAATTTGCAACCAGCAAGGCGAGATATTAAATATAAATGAAATAGGAAATATAACTATCAAAGCTGAATCTTTAGCCCTTGGTTACTATCCAAATATCTGGCAAACTCAAGATTACTTTCAAGTTGATGATTTAGGTTTTATAGATGCCCAAGGCTATCTAAGTATTGTTGGTCGTAGTAGTGACAAAATAATTACTGGGGGAGAAAATATCTATCCAGCAGAAATTGAATCAGCTATTTTATCAACTAAAATAGTTGCTGATGTTTGTGTAATTGGTATACCAGATAAACAATGGGGGCAAGCATTAACAGCGATTTATATTCCTCAAAACTTTAAGATAACTAGCTTAGATGTGAAAGTTGCACTCCAAGATAAACTCAGCAAATTCAAAATTCCTAAACATTGGATTTCACAGAATAGCTTACCCCGCAATTCTCAAGGTAAAATTAACCGCCAACAGCTACATCAAATAGCTACAGAATTACTGCAAAATTCTATACCGTAATCTCTCTAGACTTTCTTCTTTCTGCTTCCTCCGTGTCTCTGCGGTTCGTTTCCAACCACTGGTTGATCTCACTCGGAAATTCCTGCTTACTTCTACTAATCGCATCAATACAAACGTGCCTAGTAATTGCCTTAGCAACCAACACATCAGAAACTGTAATTTCGTAAGCAATTTCAAACTTATCTAGACCTAATTTTTGAGGCATTAAGCTAACTATTAACTTATCTCCACAGAATATTGGGCGTAAAAAATCTACATTTGCATGAACAATCGGAAAAGCTACTGTTGGATTGCTAAAAAATACTTTGAGATTAATACCTGATGCCGCTAGAGATTCTTCGTAGGCTTCATGACAAATAGCCAAAACATTGGCAAAGTAAACTACACCAGCAGCATCTGTATCTTGAAAGCGAACGCTACGGTTATAAGTGAATGGCATTTTTTCAAATTCCCAATTCAAAAAAAAGAGCAGGTTAGAAGCCTGCTCTACAAAGTAATTTTACCGCAACGATCGCAGTGATTAGTTTAAGGGATAGTAGATATCCTCAGAATTAGGATTGAGATAAGGACGTTGCACATCAATTAAGTGCCGTGCAAAGTGCCGATCAATTGTCTTCATCCGTTCATCGAGGGCATTTCTACCTTTCTGCCAAGCTTCTAGTAAAGCATTAGCAACAATTTGGCAACGATTCATGCCAAAACTTTCTTGTGCCGCAAATTTTTTGATTGGTTCTTCAGCTAAACTCAGCCCTGGTGCTAAAAACTTGGTGAACAATGGTATTTCAGAGTTAAAATGCGATTCATGGTCTGCATACGCAGCTTGAAGGATTTTACGAATTGCTGGATAATCGCTACGTTCAAAATAAAGTACCCCTGAGTCATAGCGTCCGTAGGCAGAGGGATTGTAAAGTACCTGAAAGCTAAAGGGAATCGCTGCTGCGTTTAGTTCTAATGTAAGACTATCCATGAGGGCGATCGCACCAAATGGTGTGATATTAAAGAAGATTCGTCCTATACCCAAATCAGCGTCTGGGTTACCTTGGCGTTCTTGTCCAAAATTACTAACTGCCAAGTAACAGCCGTTTTGCAGTCGATTTTTGGGCATCCAGATTGCAACCAACTCACCAGCCTTGGCAGTTTGAGACTTGGGTTTGAGATGGCATTCTGGCTCAATATACAATGTCAAACCACCTTTGGTGACTGCCATCGTACCATCAGGTTCTCGCCGTAACACTTCCCAACTAGGGTCAAAATAACCTGTGCCGTGATTGCAATTGTGCAGTCGTTCGTAAAATTCCCCATCAATTCCCAAAGTGGAGTTGTTTTCTATATTTTGGTGGGGTAGATGATTAGCGTTTTTAGCATTTACTGCCAAAACGTTTTGCAGAGAGCCATTGTAATAGATTCCGTAAAGGAAATTACGCAGTAGTAAATTAAGATACTTACGCTGCAAATCTGCGGAATTTTGTTGAAATCTGTCTGCTATTTTAGTCGGCAGAGCAAAGGGTTGATAATTGGGATGATGAATACAGAAGTTAGGCTCGATCTGGATGTTGCTAGCGATATCAAATAAAGAGGTTAGGGGTTGTTGAACAGCAGAATTTAGCATTTAATTAAATCTCAAATTTTAGAATTTGGAATTAGGCAACTACTACGTAGCAGTAATTTTGTCTCGTCATGGCAAATTCATCGATATAACCGATATAACGATTTATCGAGAATTAGTTATAGAGAGATGGTTAAAAACTCAAAATACAAAATTTGCTATTTTGCATTTTAATCGTTGGCTTACTCGTCTTAACAACCACGGAGGCGGGTTTTTTCGTAATAAAGAGGAACCAACTGCTTTTCCTTTTCTGGCTGAGGAAGTTGATGGACTTTTGCCATAGGTTTTAAAATTTCTGACTGTGAGATGCCGAAAACTGTTAGTACAGCTTGCTCAGGCATAGTCAATAAGTTTTTAGCCACTTGCAACATACAGATATTGGCATTATCAAAATGTTTGCGACACTTAATCATTTCCTGAACTTCATGAATTAGCGCCAATCCAGCGAATTGGATAACCCGCAACAGAAAGTCACTACGGTACTCCAAAATTATTGGGAAAGCATTAAGATAAGCTCGAATTAAAGCAAGTATCGAAGGTTGCAGAACCTCTAGCGGTGTTGCCGCCAGACGCAGAGATTCTTCTAAATCGAGAGTAGGATCTACTACCAGGCTCGAAAGCCAAATTTCTAAATAGCTTGCGATTAAAGTTCCTAAATCGAAAGCTGGATCGCCCCAAGCGCAAGCTTCCCAGTCAATCACTCTTACCAAGCAATTGTCTAGCTGCTCCCACCGAGAATGAACCAAAATATTGTTTAACTTCAGGTCGTTATGAGTTAAGCAGCAAGGATTCCATTCATATGCCAAGTCTGCAATTGCTGATTCTAAACTCTCATAACGCTGGGAGAAAATATAAAATTGCAGCGCCTCGGTGGAAATCATACCAAAAATTTCTGGTTGAATCGATTCTATCCCTTGGGCTGGATTATAAAAGTTATAACGAAACTGTCCTTCAGGAGCAGTTGCCATAAAATTACGATATTCTTTGCGGTTGAACGTGGCACGGTGTAGCCCCGCCAACGTAGTGCCAATAGCAGTGGCAATTTCCTGTGGAAAAATATCGTTATTTTGGTAAAAACTTCCCAGTTCTAGATATTCACTTAAGTAATTACGAACGAGGATAGAATTTTCCTCATCATAATGCAGTACTAATGATGCGATCGCAGAAATGTTGCCTATAACCGGAAACTGCTGGAGCAATTGGTGAAACAGCCACTCATTGAAAAATTCATGGGGAGTTTCATGATTGTGATTGCTACGTTCTTGTTTAACCAGGAGTTTGCGATTATCTATCAGCTTCACCAGTAAATTTAAATTTTTACTACTGTTTGGCGGCTCAGATTCGTCTGATGCTCCATCTTCTGAGCTACACAGACCTGCATCTTGCAGATACTGGATAACGTTGTGAGAAGACAGTGAGAATACCATGTATTATTATTTCCTAGTACGTAAAATTGCTTAGAGAATCGCCTATGTCAGGAATGACTGAGCTATAGCAGTTTTCGGTAGATAGCAACTAATGCGTAAATATCAATAACGATTGGTACAATCTATTAATACCCCATCTATTTGATAAAAACCTGCCAAAATGCCAATTTGCTCTTCACTATTCCTTTAAATTCTAATCGATTACAGGCCTAATCTTTACTCTTATGAAGATATTTACGTAGGTACACATCAATTTTTTTAGTTGTGTCTTTTGAGCTAGCCCAGTTTCCAGGTTTTGGCAGCTTCAAAAAGAATTAATGAGCTTATTCATACTGCAACCCTGCTGTAACCAAGTACGTATAGGACTGAGCAGAAGAGGACAAGTGGTAGGGGGGATGGGGAAGGAGAAGGATGTATTTATAGTTTTTTCACCTTCCTTGAGGTAATAGCTGATATTCTGAGCCTCAAGCTCTTTTTTGCTCTCTAGCCAAGGAAAATTGTGCTTGTCATTAAAATCAGTTCTTCGTAGTTTGTGCAACATTTTTAATTTCCTGGCAAAAGTTACGGCAGAAATCAAGGTTTTTGCTGTCTTTTAGACTAAAAAATCATTTTTGAGCAACTGAGTAACGCACAAGAAAACAATTATTAGCTAATGCTGCTTGATGTTAAGCGTTAACTTATAAATGAGAATGTTTGCTGTTATGGAGATAATGGGAAAAATGTAGTAGTAATAACATTTTGTTCATCTTTGATACAGCCCAAAATCTTAATTTGCTATTGACTGATGAAACATAACATTCAGCATTCTTATTTTTATTTATCATCCCAAAGCCAGGAAAACCGGATATTTTAGGTAAGTAAAAATTATTTTTTTTAGTTAATTTTTAATCATTAATGCTTGAATGCACGGTAGTCAGTGGTTTTTGTAACCAAGCACCCAAGTAATTTATAAACGTCCAAATTAAAATTTTTGATTAAAATTTTTTTAAGGTTTAGAGGCAGGTGCGATCGCAATAGCTGATTTGTGTCTTTTATTTTGTTATGTAACCAACAATAATCTAAGGTATTTTATATAGTGACTATTCATCTAAGAGTAACAACGGCGATCGCCTACTCTTTGCCGCTTTTTTATGTGATGTCGCAAAATCAACTTCATAGTAATATAAATGTACTATATATAATTACTTACGCAGGGATAGTCATCTATGCCAAATAAAGCAGATAATCTTAGCAGCAGGCTGGCGCTACCTTCCGGCAACTAATTGATTCAACATCAGCACTAATGCCAGCATACCCAAAATAAACATTAATCCTGCGGGCATAAACTTCCGCGTTTTAGCTAGCCTCATAGCAAAGAAGACTATTAAAACGGCAGTAATAAAAGTTGCCATCAACAAACCCCAAGTTTGTCCTTGTAATTGCCAAAAAGCGGCAAAAATTAGTAATAAACCGCTAATACTACCACTTAATAGAGAAATCTTACTATTAGCCTGAATAGAGCCTATTATGCCGCCAATTATCGACAAAATTCCGTAGGCAAAGGTGGCAATTATACTTAATTCCATTGTTAAAACCTATGTAGATTTTGATTTTACGGCAAGGGTCGGCAGACAATTTACGATAGCTGTCTAGCTACATCACTAAATTGATTGAGTTGATTGATGGATAATCAAGCGATGTCTACAGGAACCACTTCATTCTATGCAAAGATTCAATTCCTCCAGCGCCAAGCAGCATCACTCTTACTTTACCAATCTGTTCTCCAGAACGAAGTAGCGATCGCATTTCTTGATCTGTTGCAAGCTATACGCTACACTGATGCCGATGCGCGGGGTTGCCTCCAAGCCTACGGCAGTTACTTTCACGCCTTAGCTGCTAAAAATCAAAATTGGGAAGATTACCTAATTACTCAAATTCTGATTTGTGAAAATCCCTTTACAAGGCTTGCTCAACAGGAAGAATTGGAGAATATGCCCCTTGCATTAGTAGCAGCAGTTCAGCATGATTTACAAGTGTTGCAGAGTTTATCTGAATGTAGCAGCGCTTGTTTGAGCGAGTGGGTACAAACAGTAGCTCATCTACCTGTTTCACCAATTGTGTGGTATAGAGAGCCAGATAAGATAAATCTGGAGACAGAATTGATGCAGCAGCACCGTCAAGTAACTGCTATGGCCTGTCTACAAAGTTGGGAAAATTGGCCTGATGCGGTAGAAGATTTAGCGGCTTATTATCAGCAATTTGGCACAGGTTTATTTGCAGAGTATCGCGCTTTACGCTGGCAAGGTGGACAGTTTGTTGGTATCCAGCATCCTGATCCAGTTCAAATGAATGTATTAGTAGGTTACGAGTCTCAACGGGACGCTTTGTTAAAAAATACAGAGTTTTTATTGTCAGGTGAGGCAGCACTGCATGTATTACTTTATGGTAGCCGTGGTTCGGGCAAATCTTCTTTAGTGAAAGCTTTGTTGAATGAGTATGGTCATCGCAACCTACGCTTGGTGGAGGTGGCAAAATCTGAATTACAAGACTTACCAAAAATCGTGGAACAATTGCGGGGGGTGCCACAGAAATTTATTATCTTTGTCGATGACTTGTCCTTTGAAGAAGATGACGATGCCTTTAAAGCATTAAAAGTGGTTTTAGAAGGGAATTTAACGGCGCGATCGCAGAACGTAGTAGTCTATGCTACGTCCAACCGCCGTCACTTGATTCGAGAGTTTTTTACAGATAGACCAACGCCCAAGGATAACGAAGAAATCCATGCGTGGGATACGATGCAAGAGAAGCTTTCGTTTAGCGATCGCTTCGGGTTAACTTTGACCTTTGAGGGGGCAGATCAGAAAACTTACTTAAAAATTGTTCGGCATCTAGCAGCACAAGCTGAAATTAATCTTAGCCAAGAAGATTTAGAATTTCAAGCATTACAATGGGCAACACGCC
This sequence comes from Mojavia pulchra JT2-VF2, assembly GCA_019359325.1. Classification (GTDB taxonomy): domain Bacteria; phylum Cyanobacteriota; class Cyanobacteriia; order Cyanobacteriales; family Nostocaceae; genus Mojavia; species Mojavia pulchra. The sequence goes on from JAHHHN010000004.1 coordinate 408,295, forward strand.
ATAATGGTCGTTCTGGACGTACAGCACGGCAATTTGTTGATTTCCTAAAAGCAGATTTGGCACTTCTTAGCGCCAGTAAAACTATATCTGACAATTAGTGGCGGAATTACTTACTTATTGCAATTTTTTAATTACAGAATAAACTTATGCACAAATATTTAGAACCGGGGAATTTCGAGCAAAAATGTGAGGGGTAATGGTCTTAAGAAATACTTCTTCTGACAACTCGAATCGGCTAAAGACAAGCAATACGCACTCAACAGTAGTAAGCAATCGATTTTTTTTAGGAATAGTTGCTTTTAGTGTGAGCTTTGGTCTTAGCCTCGTTCCCAATTGGGATTTTACTAAAGCCTTTCTCACAGGTTCAATTACTGTAATATCAAGCTATGCAGCAGCATTTTGTGTAGATAAGCGGCGTAAAAATCATGAAATGCTGGTTTTAATTTCGCAGCAAAAGCGAATTAGAGAACTTGAAGGACTGAAGTTACGGTTATTTAGAGAAATCAACAAAATAGAAGAGCATCATAGTTTATTATATGCAGAGTCAAAACAACTGCAAAATCAGGTATCAGAATGTCGCAATCAAAGAGATAATCTTCATAGAGAGTTAAGTAGTTTTGCAGGACAAAAAAAACAGCTAGAAACTGAAATAACTACCCTTAAAATTGAAATTGATAACCTAGATAAAAATAAAGTAGAACTAAATAATGCCTTGTCTAATCTGACAGCAGAAAAACGCCGTCTAGAATTAAATTACAATATATCGCGTTCTGAAAGCAATCAGTTGCAAGCCCAAATTCGTGACCTCCAGCAAGAAAAGCAAGATATCGAAAGTAATTTAACCCTCTTAGGCAGACTTAAACCTCAAATAGAGGAAAAGCTATATGAGTTGCGAATTCAACTTCAAGAGTTAGAAATTGAAGTTGCTCAGAAAAATAAATTACTTGTAGATACCATAAATCAAAGAGAAAATATAGAATATAGCCTGAATTTTTTCCAAACCCAAATACTCGAAAAACAAACAGAATTACACCAAATACAAGAGCAAGTCGTATTATTACAAGAAGAACGCGACCTGTTGCAAAACCAAGTTTGGGATTTACTCCAACAAATGGAAACACTTAGCCCAGATTCTTTACCTGAAGAACAGGAAGATGTTCTGGAACTGTTTCCTTTCTCTGAATTACTTGAACCTTTAGAAATAATAGATACAAAAGCCGATGCAACTGAAAAATTACCCCAAGAATGGAGTAATTTTATGGAGCAGCTACCAAGCTATGAAATTCAGGTATTAAAATCTATCCTTGAGCAAGAAAATCCAAATTCTGCTATTAAAAAGATTGCTGAAGCAAATATTACAATGCCAAATTTATTAATTGATTCTATAAATGAACGCGCACATTCTATTCTGGGAGAACTAATAATTAATCCTGACGCGGAAACTCCAGAAATTTACCATGAGCATACAAGCAACGTCAAAAAAATGATTGAAATACATGAAAATCATATATCTAATTAATTTTCATAAAATTAATTAAATCATTCATGCCGTTGTAAAATCATTAGGTTAGTATGGCATATACTTTACTTAACTTACTGGCTGCGAGCCTCTGCGTTCAAAATCAAGTGAGATTACATACATGGCAAAGCTCAAAATCTCGAAAAAAATATCTACTGCTTTGATTAATTCCCTTGGTGCAGGAGTAGTACCAAGGCTAGGAATTGAACATATAGCAGTTGGTCGAGAACAAGAACTAAAAAGCCTTTTACAAAATCTCGATGATATTGCAGAAGGGGTCGCCGCATTTCGATTTATTATTGGCAACTATGGATCGGGAAAAAGCTTCATGCTGCAACTGATTCGCAACCATGCTATGGAGCAAGGTTTTGTTGTCGCTGATGCTGATTTATCTTCTGAACGCCGGCTAGCAGGAACAAACAATGAAGGTTTAGCCACCTATAGAGAATTGATAAGTCGCCTAGCTACAAAAACTCGTCCTGATGGTGGCGCTTTAGTCTCAATTTTAGAAGGATGGATTAATAAAATCCAACAAGAAGTAGTAAAAGAAGCAGGATTACGCCCTAATGATGATGGTTTTGATGACCAAGTTGAAGCGAAAATTAGGGAAGTCGTTCAGTATATTGAAGATTTAGTCCACGGGTTTGATTTTGGCAGCGTAATTATTGCTTATTGGCGCGGTTACCGCTTGGATGATGATAAATTAAAAAATGCCGCTATGCGCTGGTTGCGCGGAGAATTTAGTACAAAGATTGAGGCAAAAGCCGCCTTGGGAGTGCGTGTCATCATTGATGATGATAGTTGGTATGACTACATTAAACTATTCGCCAAGTTTATAGCTGAGATTGGTTATAAAGGGCTGTTAATTCTACTTGATGAATCTGTACATTTATACCAAATATCTACTACAGTTAGCCGGGAAAAAAACTATAATCGACTGCTGGCAATGTTTAACGATACCATGCAATGCAAAGCTGAACATCTCGGTATTGTTATTGGCGGTACTACAAAATTTTTAGAAGATCCAAATCGTGGGTTATTTGCAGATCAGGCTTGGCGAAGACGTACCAAAGAAAGCCGTTTTGTTACCCAAGCAGGTGTTCAAGAATATTCAGGGCCAGTAATTCGATTAAATCCGTTGAGTCAAGAAGAAATTTTGACACTTTTGCAACGCTTAACGGAAATTCATGCTGTTAACTTCGGTTATGAAAAAACTTTAACAAATCGGGAACTGTTGGAATTTGTACAAGAAATTGTCAATCGCTTGGGTGCAGAAGCATTGCTAACACCAGGGGAAATTGTGCGAGATTTTATTAGCGTGTTGAATATTCTTTACCAAAATCCCAAAATCTCTTTTGCTGAATTAATTCATGGTTCTAAATTTAAACCCACTGCGGCAGGTAAAGCCCAAGATGCAGAAGCAGAAGATAATGCAGCAGAATTTAGTTTGTAAGCCATATAAGCTGATTAATTAGACTTGGTGTTATTTCTTCGCTTTTGCCCTCTGCCTTTCACGACTAACCTTCTTGAGCAATTTGCGCTTTTGCCTGTTGCCAAAGTGTTTCTAACTCCTCCAAGCTGTAATCAGATAGGGGGCGGTTAGCAAACGTTTCCATTTTTTGTAGACGTTGAATAAATCGCTGATTTGTGCCTTGTAAAGCGGCGCTAGGGTCGAGGTTATGCCAACGGGCAAGTTGCAACACTGAAAACAGTAAATCACCTAATTCTGCTTCTTGTGCTTCTGGTGTTTCTTCGGCTAAAGCCTGTTGAAACTCTCCCAACTCTTCATGAAACTTTGCCCACACTCCATCAATATTTTCCCACTCAAAGCCTACAGCAGCAGCCTTTTGGGAAATTTTCATCGCCGCCATTAGAGGGGGAAGGGTACGCCCATAACGACTGAGTTTATCACTGAGTTTTTGCGCCTCTTGGGATGCTTCTCCTTTTTCCTCGGCTTTGATTTGCTCCCAATTTTGGCGGACTTCATCTACACTAGCTACCGAAACATCACCAAATACATGGGGATGACGGCGAATCAACTTTTGGGAAATACCTTCAGCAATTTCTTTGAGAGAAAATTGTCCTGATTCGCTAGCAATTTGAGCTTGTAGCACTACTTGTAATAGTAAATCTCCTAATTCTTCTGCGATCGCCTTTTGATCGCCACTCTTGATCGCGTCCACTACTTCATACGCTTCTTCAATTACATAAGGTGTCAAAGTCTGTGGAGTTTGCGCCAAATCCCACGGACAACCACCATCAGGCGATCGCAATTTTGCCACCACCTCAATTAATTCCTGCAACGCCGCCAAAGTATTATTCATAGTTATTATTCATTAAGTTATTCTGCCTTTCTCCCCTGCTCCCCTGCCCCTCTGCCCCTCTGCCCTTTAACTCCCCTTGTCCCCTTCCGCGTCTTCGCCCCTGTAATTCGACGAGCGGTCTTTGATGATTTACGTTTCTTAATTTTGCCACTAGGAAGCAAAGCACGAACACCTTGCTTTTTCACACGCTTATATGCTGAACCACCCCAATCGCTTAAAGAATGGCTCATAGCGCCCAGTTCTAAGCCCAAGAGTAAGGCGAGGAATTCAGTGCTGTAACTAGTTAGCGATCGCCCGACTGTTCCACCCATATCTTGCCAACTTAAAGCAATATTCCACAGCTTTTCGGCAACTGCTAAAGCAAAAATTGCCAAGATAGCTAGCAAGCAACTCAGATAAAGCACCCGTAACGTTGTGCCAATAATTGGGCCGTGGGATAAAAAAGAACGATGGCGCAGGCTTTTTTGATAAGGTAGCCAAATCCAGCGCAAGAAACCCCAGCGTTGATATTGGCGAGAGTAAATATCTAAATCCGGGCCAAACATCAGTCCGCCAAACATAAACCCGCCTGCAACCAATAAAGTTATATTGCTATTGCGAGTCTGCCAAAAAGTGACACCCGCCACGAACGGCAAAGCCCATAATGTAATGCGATCGTGCGTTCGACCAGAGGGCATCCTGAGTCCTTAGTGCTGAATACTGAGTGATTATAAGATAAAAAATATTTTTCCAAAAACACTTGCGCGATGCGAGATAGTTCGCTATATTATTTAATTGTGGGTCAAACGGGTGGTTAGCTCAGTTGGTAGAGCGCCTGCCTTACAAGCAGGATGTCACTGGTTCGAGTCCAGTACTACCCATACTAAAGACAGAAGATAAAGGGCAGAAATGTGACTTTACCCATAACTTTGCCTCAACGATAAGGTTATGGTTCCAGCTTTTGAAGCTCATAGGTAAAACTATAACAGCTTACAAACCAAACTCACGTCGTGCATCATTAAAAGCATCGCGGACTTGTTTATATCTAAAACACCCTGGATTTGTAATTAATTCACAAACGCGAACTTCTGTTGGATAGACATCCTGAGCATTAAGGCTAAGGACAATCTCTCTAACGTCATTGCACAATTTTTCTATGCTTTTGAGACGACAAGCTTTATTGTAATCACGACATTTAGCAGAAATAGCACTACACAAATCTGGAAAGTGTCTAGAAATAGTTCTGTTGTGATGACCTAAATGCTTTGCAACAGTGATTTAACGATCGCCTGCTTTGAGAACTGTTTTATTCTTCCTCTCCAAGCTCACCAAGAGCGTCATCAAATTTGTTGATGATGTCGAGTAATTTTGATACAACTCGCGCAAAGATTTTTTTACGATCTAATAATTTGGGTTTTTCGTTACAAGCACTCAGCACAGTTTCTCTTAATGGCTCTTTCCCAGAAAATTTATAGTCGGCTATCATTTGATTAACAGCTTCGACCTTGAGATTTTCCTCTATACAGAGTTGCCCAATTGCTTCAATACGTTCTTGAGTCCAGAAGTCTTGAAAGACGGTTTCGACTTTTTCTTCGGGTTCAAGGGTGGGTAGCCGCTCTTCGATAAATTTCTCCAGCAGATCCCGTTTACTTCGTAATTGGGCTTCTTTACCAATGAGTTCAAGGATAGAGGCTTTTTGGCTCTGGTACTCTTCTGAGGTGACATCTACTTGCCGATCGCGCTGGAGGTTGCCCAAAAGCTTGAGAATATAGGTGACATTGATTTCGTCTCGCTGGATCAGTTCTAGTTCAAAATCGACTTCCTCGACCAAAGATTCTTTCTCTTCATCGGGTTTTGATCGCGTTCTGTCATAGATGTCCAGATATTTGCTTTTGTAATCTTCAAAGGTTTGTTCATCCAGATTTAAGTCGGAAAAACTAAACTCAGTAAATGATTTACTAACATTCAATAAGCGGATGAGATTACGAAAGGCTTTAACAAACTCAACTTGGTCGTCTTCAATAATAAGTTTATTAACATCGTTGGGAATAGTGGCGATCGCTCTCAATTCTTGCACACCTTCATTAAATTGCTCAGTGTAGTATTCGTAGGGTTCAATGAAAATTTCTTCATTAGCGTTGGGATCGGAAAAGAGGGCAACGGCTTGATCGGTATTCTCCTTAAGATTGCGAAAGCAAACAATATTTCCCTGAGATTTAAGTTCGCCCAATATGCGATTAGTACGGGAGTATGCTTGAATTAACCCGTGGTACTTCAGATTTTTATCAACATAGAGCGTATTGAGTTTCTTAACATCGAAACCCGTAAGAAACATATTAATGACTAACAGAATATCAGCACGTTCATGCTCCTGAAAGTTTTCCCGATCCCTATCCTTCATTCGTTTGGAAATATCTTTGTAGTAAGCATAAAAAGCCTGACTATCTTTAGCTGAATGTTGGGTTTGGTACATCTGGTTATAGTCCGCGATAAATTCATTCAATTTGTCGCGGCTATGGCTGCGGCTGCTCGTATCTGTGCTGATATTGAAATCAGGTTCTCCAATTAAGCCGTTTGCGTCTTCGTCTTCTTCGTTATCGCTGGGGGTAAAAATTGCGATCACTCGTAGGTCATGTAATCCCTGTTTCTGTTTATTTTTGAATGTTTCGTAATAAGTGATTAGGGTATCTACGTTACTGACGCAGAGCATCGCGGAGAACTTTCTGCCGTGGGTTTTACGGTTATGGTTGGCAATAATCCAATCAACAATTAGAGAAATTCGGTCGGGATTTTCAAAGAAGTGGCGATCGCCCTTTGGCTCTGTAATCAGGGTGTCATCTTTGCGTTTGCCCGAATCTTTGACAGCGCCCCAATACTCGACGGAAAATTTAAGAACGTTTTCATCAGCGATCGCATTGGTGATTACATATTTATGCAGACATTCCTCGAATAAGTCTCTAGTGGTGCGTTTACCGTGTTGATTACTGGCAGCGTTATCGGCAAAGATGGGAGTCCCCGTAAAGCCAAACATTTGCGCTTGGGTAAAGAATTTGACGATATTTTTGTGAGTTTCGCCAAACTGGGAACGATGGCATTCATCAAAGATGAATACAATGCGCTTATCTCTCAAACTCTCCATAGCGGCTTCATGGCGAGGCTTTTTGATGGCGGTGTTGAGTTTTTGGATAGTGGTGACAATGAGGGGGTTATCACCAGCCATTTGCTCTACCAGTTGCCGAGTGTTGTCAGTAGTGTCTACACAATTAGGGCTGAAATAATTAAATTCCTTGCTGGTTTGGTAGTCGAGGTCAGCGCGATCGACAACGAACAGCACTTTATGCACCTTGGGAAATTGGGTGAGAATTTGGGCGGCTTTGAAGCTGGTGAGGGTTTTGCCTGAGCCAGTAGTATGCCAGATATAGCCGTTTTTATCAGTATCCTTCACTCGCTCGATGATGGCTTCTACTGCGTAGTATTGATAGGGACGCAGCACCATCAGCACTTTATCGGATTCGTGCAGGACGATGTATTTACAGATCATTTTGGAGACGTGGCATTTCTCCAGAAAGCTATCCGCGAAGTCTTCGAGTTGGGTAATTAGGTTATTATCTTGGTCTGCCCAGTAGAAAGTTTGTTTGTATTCTTGTTTGCGGTTGTTGGCGTAGTAGCGGGTATTGACACCGTTGGAGATGACGAAAATTTGGACGTATTGAAATAGCCCATTGTCTGCGCCGTAGGAATGGCGTTGGTAGCGGTTGATTTGGTTGAATGCCTCTTTAAGTTCCAGTCCTCGGCGTTTGAGTTCAATTTGGACGAGGGGCAAGCCGTTGATCAGCAGGGTTACGTCGTAGCGGTTTTTGTAGTTGCCTTGCTGGGCGATCTGGTTTGTGACTTGGTATTGGTTTTGACACCAATGTTCGGTGTTGAGGAATTCTAGGTAAAAGGTGGTGCCGTCGTCGCGGCTGAGTTCCATTTTATCGCGGAGGCGTTTGGCGCGATCGAAGACGTTGCCTTTGTCGAGGTGGTTGAGGATGCTTTTAAACTCGGTGTTGCTGAGAGTGATACCGTTATGTTTTTCTAGTTGGGTTTTGAGGTTGGCTTTGAGGTCTTCGGCATTGCGAAGGGTGACAGGTTCGTAGCCTAGCCCCGTTAGGCGATCAATCAGCTTTTGTTCGAGTTCGGCTTCAGTTTGGGGCATAGCTTAATTCTCGTTAGGCATAATGACGGGAATCGTTTGGTTGCGCTGCTTTCGATAAATTGTAAAGTCGCTATCCAGGGTTATAATTTGGCTATTTTCGTACACTTCGCTCATTCTGACTAAACAAGCATCGGCGAGAGACATTGGAACTGAAGCATAGCGTTGCATCAGCTTTTCTATGGCTTCAATGTTTTGGCTGAGGATGAAAGGGATAATAATATGACCTTGCTTAATCAGGTTTAGAATCGTTTCTTGTCCGTTGTGAATCCTTTGGGCGAGGAAGCGGCTTCTGTAATTACAGCTTCATTAGTTAAGACAGGGGTGCTGATTTGAGAGAGTTGGGACACTGCCCAAGCGTGAAATTTATCTTTGGGCATGAGGTAGGCAATTAAGACTCCTGTATCTAGGATGGTGGTTCTAGTCATGATCTACCAAATTCTTCTAGATATCTAGGATTATGGGAGAGGTCTTCGAGATTGCTATCGAGGCAACCGATAAATTCTTTAGTCGCTGCGGTGAATGATGTTTCGGCGGTTTCTAGCACAGCAGGTGTTTCGGGTTGTTTATCTTGTTGTTGGCGATCGGCTTGAAATTCTAGGAATTCTACAAATTCGATCACTTTTTTTTGTTGTTCGGGGGGGAGTTGTTGGATTTTTTGGATTGCCATTTCGAGGGTTAGCATATTGGGGAATGGGGAATGGGGAATGGGTAATGCTTTTTAGGGAATGGGTAATGGGTAATGCTTTTGTTTTACTCTCCATTCCCTGGTTCAAGGGTTAAACCGCGATAGACTTGCTCAATTGGGAAATTGAGGTTAATGCTTTTGAGTTCAATTGTGTCGCCTTCTTTGTAGTTAATAATCAACCAGTCGCCTGCTTCGTTTTTATGATATAAGTCGATTTCGATGCTGGTGGAACTGACTAATAGGTAATCTTGTAAGGCGGGATTGTTGCGATACATTCTGAATTTGCCACCGCGATCGTAGGCTTCAGTGCTGCTTGACAAAACCTCAACAATTAAGCAGGGGTAGGTAATATATTGGGTTGTGGTTTTATCGCGATCATCGCAGGTGACGCTGACATCTGGGTAGGTGTAGTTATTTGTGCCGACAATATTAATTCGTAGGTCTGAAGTTGCAGTTTCGCAGCCACTCCCTTCTAAATGATTACTAAACAATGTGATCAATCTGGCAGCAAGTAAGCTATGGTTTTTGCTACCATCGGTCATGGCATAGATACCCATAGGATAAACTTGACCGTTGATCAGTTCGTGTTTTTCTAGTTGCTGTTCTTCCCAAGCAAAGTATTCTTCAGGGGTGAAGTTTGTAGGTTTGTCTTTGGCTGCGAGCATTTTTTTGGTAATGGGTGATTGGTAATTGGTAATACTTTGATTTTATTCGCTATCCCCTAACTTTTCGTTGGCAAAGAAAGAACCTGTACTTCGCTGATTTTGGACAACTGCTTATCATTGGTAATCAACACTGCTGCACACTCCTAAGCACTCGCAAGAATAACAGCATCAGGCATCTTTAAGCTATATTTTCGCCTTAATTGAATTGTTTTTTCGGCAATAGTCGTATCTAGAGATACTTCGATAAGAGTTTTTAGAGTTGAGCGAATTAAATTATCTTCTTGCGAAGATAAACCCTTAAAAGATAAAATCTCAATACTTGTGATGACAGAATAACCTATGTTACCATTGGGTATTGGTTGGGTTAATTCTTGATTGAACAATGAGATCAAAATATTAGTATCAATGAGATAATCCAGTTTCATCCCACTCACTCCGAATTTTCTCTTGCCAAGCTAAAGCATTAACCCCTTGAAAAGCTGTAATTTTCCCTGAGAGTTGGTTAATGGGATGCTCTGAAGCATAATCAGGATTAGATTGACTATCAACTGGTTGACTATGGAGTTTTTGACTCAGATATTGCAAAATCTCCTGTTGTTCTGTCCAAGATAATTGTTCAAGTAAACTAAATACTTGTTCCTTTGTAATTTTCAAGTTCAGCATTGCTTAAATCTCCATATTTTCTATTAGGTAATTGGTAATACTTTTATTTTATTTCTTGTTCCCTTTTTTCAAATAAACAGTTTTTGCAGTAAGCCTTTTTTGAATTTTTCGGTTTGGTCGATTTGGCGGGACAGGATTTCGAGTTTGCGATCAATTGCGGTTATGAAGTTGGCTATTTTTTCTTGCTCTCGAATTTCTGGAAGAAAAGTTTTCCATGAAGCTAAATTTTTATAGTAAAGTCTGGTTCTAGTACCTCCACGTTTTTGCATTACAGCAAATATTTTAAATTCATCACTGTAATTCAATTTTAAGAGTATAAACTTTGAGTTGATATTTTTAGTGGTAAATATTGGATACTCTTTACTAACGGCTATATCCTCACCTGTATCGTTAATATTAAATTTAAATGTAAGATCATCACTCATGTGACGATAAACAAAAAAGTTCTTGGGAACAACTCCGTATTCACCTTCATTTTTAAGTTCCCTATCTGAAAAATATTCTTTTTGCGGTTTTAGACCTTCACGAGAAGAGCTGTAAATAGGTAAATGAGTATTGGCATTGACTCGTTCCTGATGTTCTATTAAAAAATCTCCTAACTTCCTCTCTTCCCAATCAGCAAACTCTGAGCCGATCGCATCTTTAAACCGAATTTTCTGAGAAAATATTTTCTGCATTACGCCGCGTTTGTAGGTTTGCAGCAGTTCCCGTTTGCGGCGGAGTTGGTTTAGGCGCGTATCCACTGCCCCCAAAAAACTAGCGATCTTCTCTTGTTCTGCGATCGAGGGAATTTTAATAATGATTTTTTTGCAAACATCCGCATTTAGCTTGGGTTGTGCTGTACCCGTGTTATATCTGTCGTAGCTCAAGTTTTCTAAGTATGCTACTAAGAAATGATTAGAACCTTTTGCCTTGAGAATATGGGCATGATTATTTACCCAGAATTTTCCTTCGGCAATAAAAGCTATAGGCGTGCTTCTGTTAATAATATTTGCACCATCTTCAGCCAATAAAACGTAAGTTCCATCAAAAATATAATTGTCAATATAATCTATTATTCCCGATGCACCATAGTAAGGATACTCACCCTGCCTTATCTGTCTTTCTTCAGAGCTTAAAGGTATCCTTTTCTTATCATGAAAAACACTAACTTTCTCTAAAGTTGTCGTCTCCCAATCTCCCTCAAACTCAGGAAAGCGCAACACAGGCACATTTTTCTTTAACTTCTTACCCATTACCTATTCCCCATTCCCCATTCCCTAAAACGGTGCCTCAATCCCCAACTCCTCACAAAACCCCCGAATCAGCCGATCCGTCTCCACCATATCCTGATCAACCTTTCGGATCTCCTGCGCCACCGCATCTAAATCAATCTCCTCCTCTTCCTCAAACGTATCCACATAACGCGGAATATTTAAATTAAAATCATTCTCTTCAATTTCCGTTAGCGGGGCGCGATAACTGTACTTCTCCTCCTGCAACCGTTGGCGATAGGTAGAGACAATTTTGTTAACATCCTCATCCCGCAAATAATTCTGGTTCTTTGCCTTTTCAAAATAGGCACTCGCATCAATAAACAAAATATCTTCAGGATTTTCCCGACACTTCTTAAACACCAAAATACAAGTCGGGATACTCGTCCCATAAAAAATATTCGCAGGCAACCCAATCACCGCATCCAACCAATTGCGTTCCTTGATCACATATTGGCGAATTCGCCCCTCTGCCGCGCCGCGAAACAAAACCCCGTGGGGCAACACCACCGCCATAATGCCGTTCTCATCCAGGTGATGCAGCATATGCTGCACAAAGGCAAAATCTGCCTTAGAACTGGGAGCTAATGCCCCATACTGACTAAAGCGATCATCTGACTCAAACAGCTTATTGGCGCTCCAATTGGCTGAAAATGGCGGATTCGCCACCACCGCCTCAAACCGCATTCCCTCATGCTGTGGATGCTCTAGCGTATCCTCTTGCCGCAGATCAAAATTGCGATAATGCACCCCATGCAAAATCATGTTCATTCGCGCCAGGTTGTAGGTCGTGCGGTTCATCTCCTGCCCGTAGAAATCTCCGACTGACTCCACCTCCCGCGCCACCCGCAACAGCAACGAACCCGATCCACAAGTGGGGTCATACACCGACTTCAGACGGCTCTTCCCCGTCGTCACAATCTTCGCCAACACCTTAGACACCTGCTGCGGCGTGTAAAACTCTCCCGCCTTTTTCCCCGCACCACTGGCAAACTGCCCAATCAAATATTCATAGGCATCCCCCAGAACATCGCTCTCGGTTTCCTCTAGCCGAAAATCGATCTTGTTCAAATGCACCAAAATCTTGGCAATCAGCGCATTCTTTGCCTTGGGAGTCCGCCCCAACTTCGTCGAAGTCAGATCCAAATCCTAAAACAAGTGATCAAAATCCTCTTCGCTGTCCTTGCCCATTGTCGAGCGTTCAATACTGTTAAGCACCTGGGCGAGATCATCCAAGATAAAATTAGACGACTCAAAATCCTCGTCTGCCAGATTTTCCTCATGGGCTTTTTTCGCCCCTAACGCCCGTTCCGCTAAAGAACTGAACAACTCCGACGGCTTGAGGAAATACCCTAGCGAGGCAATGGACTCCTCCTTAATTGCCTCTAAATATTCCTGCCCTTCCTGCGAAGATTCATCAAGCTCTAGAAAATCAATCCGATCCTCAGCCAAAATCTCATTGGCGTAAAGATGCTGACGCTCAGAGAGGTACTTATAGAAAATAAACCCTAAGCAATAATCCCGAAACTCATCAGCATTCATTTTGCCCCGCAGCGAATCGGCAATATTCCAAAGCTGGGTTTCTAGCTTTTTCTTAAAGCATAGACTAACACACAAGGTGATTCGTTTGTACAGTGCGTAAGTCCTATATTAATGCTCTGGAAAAATCCTTCTATGCCACTGGCGGCAAGGCTGGCAAAAATGAGGATGGCTATAGCTTATTTCGATGTGATACCCGATCGCTCCATAACCGCAGAGGCGCGGAGGACGCAGGGAAAGAAGTTAGGTTTGAGAGTTGTTGAGTTGTTGCCAAACTCTTTCAGGTGTCATGGGGAGTTGGCGGAGTCTACATCCTGTGGCTTGGGCGATCGCATTGGCGATGGCAGGGGCTGTACAATTGGTTGTAATTTCTCCTACGCCTTTAGCACCGAATGGGCCGTAAGGATCGGCTGCTTCTACTAAAATTACTTCCATTGGTGGCATATCTGCGGCTGTGGGGATGCGATACTGGCGCAATGTGGGGTTAAGAATTTGTCCTTGTTCATCAAATAATAATTCTTCGGTTAAAGCATAGCCAATTCCCATTGCAATTCCACCGGTTGCTTGTCCGTGGCACATACGCGGATTTATTGCTTTACCTAAATCAATTGCTTGTACGCATCGTAAAACTTGAACTTTACCTGTTTCTGTATCAACTTCTACTTCTACTCCTTGCACGGCGAAAGTTAAAGTTGATTCATCTGCTGTATAGGTGACTTCGACGCTAGTTTCACCTGTAGAAAGTAGTTTTTCGGCTGCTAGTTTCACAGCTTGTCCAGAAATATAAACTGTTGCAGAAGCATAAGAACCTGCATCAAAAGGTGTCTTTTGGGTATCGCCGGAAATGATATTAATATCCGCAACGCTGACATTTAAAACTTCTGCTGCTATTTGTCGCAGTGTTGTATCTGAACCTGTGCCAACATCTACTGAACCTGTTCTTAATTCATATTTGCCATCAGGTAACAAAGATAATTTGACGCTAGCAACGTGGATTTTACATAAACCACTTCCTTGCATGGAAACGGCAAACCCGACACCACGACGGCAAGAACCTTCTATAATTGGTGCTGTATTAGGAACATAATTTAGAGACTGGATAACTTTTTCCCAGCATTCTTGAACGGCGTAGCTACCAATTAAGTTAAAGTGGCTATCAGCGTTGCCTAAATTAATTACATCTCCCGCACAAATTAAGTTTTTACAACGCATTTCTACAGGGTCAATATTTAATTTTTGAGCAATTTCATCGATTTGAATTTCCATTACAAAAGTGCCTTGAGTTGCACCATAACCGCGAAATGCACCCGCAGGCATTGTATTTGTATAAACGGCGAAACCTTGAAATCTTTTATTTGGGCAACGATACAAACCTAAAGGTATATAACCTGATAAAAATACCACTGTCTGTCCATGATTGCCATAGGCTCCTGTATTGCCAATAACTTCCATATCTTGGGCAACAATTGTACCATTTGCTTTCACGCCAGTTTTAATTTTAATTTTCATTGCATGGCGGCTATTTGTGGCAGTAAATTCTTCTTTTCTAGTAAATTCCCACTGCACGGGTTTGCCTATCCGCAACGTTGCTAAAACACATAAATCTTCTGATAAAATCTCTTGTTTATTACCAAAGCCACCACCAAGCTGTGCTTTATAAACTCGAACTTTATCTTTAGGTAAATTGAAGATTTGTGAAACTAACCTTTGACAATGAAATGGTACTTGGGTACTCGAACGGACAACTAAATTACCATCTGCTTCTAGCCAACTAACAGTTACATGAGGTTCCAGGTGGACGTGTTGAACTGCTGGTAAATTATAAGTATTTTCGACAATTAAATCTGCTTCTTTAAATCCCTGTTCTACATCACCAGATTCGAGAAATATTTTGCCAGAAATGTTGCGATTTTTATCAGGTATTTGGGTTGATTCTGGCTCATCGTGAATTACAACACCACAATCGTTCATTGCTTGGTGAGGGTCGAGAACATAGGGTAAAATTTCGTAATCAACGCTAATTAATTCACAGGCTTGTTCGGCAATACTGGGTGATTCTGCAACTACAGCTGCCACGCGATCGCCTACAAATCTTACTTTATTATCTAATAAGTAATGATCTAGCGGATCGGGTACTGGTTCAGCGTGACCGGCTGTGGTATAGGGTATTCTGGGGACATCTTCGTGGGTGAAAATGGCAACTACACCAGGGAGTGCTTTCGCCTTTGCGGTATCGATGTTGCGGATACGGGCATGAGGATGAGGCGATCGCAGTACCTTAAGATGTAGTAATCCTGGTGGTGCAATATCTGCTGTGTAGGATGCTTTCCCCGTAACAATTGCTGTGCCGTCTTGTTTGGGAATGCTTTTTCCTACAGACTCTAAAGAATTTGGAACCGCCGTACCGATATTACATCTGTGTTTATCAGTGTTTATCTGCGGTTGATGATATTGCAGAATACTTTCAATAATTGCTTGATAACCTGTACATCGACAAAGATTACCTTTTAAAGCTAAACGTAATTCATCTTCTGATAACTCCGGTAACTTTGCCGCACTCATAATCATCCCAGGAGTGCAGAAACCACATTGAAAACCTTGTGCAGCCAAAAATGCTTGCTGTATTGGTGCAAGTTCCCCATTCTGAAAAAGTCCTTCAATTGTCGTTACTGAATCATTAGCAATTCGCATTGCCGGGTAAATGCAACTATGAATTGGTTTATCATTTACCCAAACAGTGCAAGCACCACAATCACCAGAATCGCAAACACGATGGACACCAAAATAGCCTAATTTGCGTAATAAAGTTAACAGGCTAGTTCCAGGGGCAAATTTTTCTGTATAAGGTTGGTTATTGACTAAAAATTGTAATTTTGACATTTTAATTGTTGCAGACATCGCCTGAAAAGAACTATAATTATTTCTCTACGATAATTTGCACTTGCCCTAGCATCTTCAATAAAATTCTCGTTGGTTAATAATGCAGTAAATTGCGTTTCGCTAAGTTCTATCTTGTCAAATTCCAGCAGGCGGGGTGCAGCGACACTAGCAGCAATTACACACCGTAATTTTTGATTATTTCTGGCACTAACCACAATTGCTAAAGCGGGATCAGTTACTGCAATACTAAAGCGTTGATAATTGATTTGCCAAGTTAAATTAGACAACGGAATTATAACCCGCCTCAATATTTCTCCTGGGTGCAAAATTGTCTGGCGAGAACCAATTTGAAAGTCTTTTGCTGCAACTTGACGCGACTCTCCTTTTAAGTTCCAAATCTCGTAACTTGCATCTAAAGCCACCATTATCGGTGCTAAGGTTCCTACCGATAAAGCTAGACAAATATTGCCTCCTACAGTTGCTACATTAATTACTTTTAATGATGCTGCTAGCGCAGAAACAGCACTTTTTAATCCCTCAACTGCTATCCATTCTGATGACCAGGAATATTCCAATAATTTAATTAATGGACAAGTTGCCCCAATAATTAAATAATTTTTTTGAATTTCAATTTCTGACCATCCCAAATGCTGTGTATCTACTAACACTTTCAGATATGGTTGTGGTTCAGAAAAAAGCCAAGTTCCCCCAGCTAACCAAGCCCAACCATTACCCCAGTTGGTAATACTTTGAACGTCATCAGGACTTAAATAACCTTCTACGTTTGGTAAATCCATTTTTTATTGAAACGTAGATTTATATTAAATATCTAATTGTATTTCATACCCCAAACGTTTTGGTAGTGAAATTTTATAAACATCGCCTTGGTTCATCTCATCTGGTGATTTCATTTGGCTTAAGGCGGTGACAACTTCATCAGAATTTGCTGTCAGGATCACAACCGGGCGATCGCAGGCTATGGGAAAATCATGCCAAGTGCCAAGATGCAGCAATAGTCCGAAACCAGGGGGAAATCTTAGCGCTTTCACTTGATTTAAATCAGGTAAGCTTTCATCTTGTGCATGATTTGGTGGTGCCATCACCATAATAAATGGTGCTTGTCCCAAACCAATAAACATTTGGGTCATGTGTATATGACGTTCTAGCCAAATAATTGGTGGATACCCTGGTAGAATTTTTGCAGTTCTAAAAGTTGCTGTTCCGCGATAGCTAAAGTCAATATTTTCGCCTTCTAGTACCCGTTCTTGATAAAAGGGAATTCCTAAGCCGGGTTTGCTGACATCATCACCTAATAAATGCCCATAGAGTTTGATGTTTTCTGCATCGACATCAATTACAGGTATTTTTAAAACTTTGGTTGAGGAAAGATTCATAAATTAACACTTTTGCATTTAAATTTATTAAGAGTTTTGAACCACCGAGAAATTTTGATAATTATCTCGGTTTCTCGGCGTTATTATGTGATTTATTCATCCATTCATAAATACCTTCACCTGTCGTTATCCAGGTATCAGACTTATTTTTAATGTGTAACAAACATTGTTTTAAATATTTTAAGCGTAGGGGTTGCCCGACAATAAATGGATGTAAACCAATTGCCATGATTCGCCCTTGTGATTCCCCATCCTGCCACAGTTGATCAAATTGGTCTTCAATAGCTTGGGCGAATTCTACACCCGAAAAGCGATTACTTAAACATAAGCTAATATCATTTGCTTCTATAGTATAAGGAATTGCTAACAAGCGACCATTAGGTATGGGATACCAATAAGGTTGGTCATCATTTACCCAGTCCGCAGTATAAACAATTCTGGCATTATGTAATAGTTCAAAGGTTGATTCTGTAATTGAAAATCCTGGAGTTAACCAGCCTTTAGGAGTTTTGCCAGTAGCTTGTCGGAGTAAATCTATGGTTTGATTAATTATCTCAATTTCAGTTTCCCGATTCATACCACTATGCCCAGTGGAATTATTAATCCCATGCGCCATGATTTCCCAACCATATTGCTGCATGGCTGCCATAATTTCAGGATAAAGTGTACAAATTTCACCGTTAACTGCTGCTGTAACCGGAATTTCTAACTCAGCAAATAGTTCAAATAATCGCCAAATTCCCACACGATTACCGTAGTCCCGCCAACCATAGTTTGCAATTTCTGGATAACTATTTAAATGAGGTTGAATTGCCGTTCCCGGTTTGCCAAAGGTGAAGTGTTCGACATTCATCACCACCCAGACGGCAACTCTAGCGTTATTCGGTAATTTTAATGCCGGACGTTGAGTAATCGGTTGAAAAGATGGAGGCAGCATTATTAATAATTCAAAATTTCAAAATTTTTCAATTATTTTAATTATTAATGCAAAACCTTGGAGCATTCTTAGTTGGTTGTATTCTACACAACTTCATTTAAGGGTATATAGCAATCCGATTTGATTTCTGAATCGCTCGTAGAGGTAAGGGACTGGGGATTGGGGACTGGGGACTGGGAAGAAGGAATAAAGGTGTACTGAATTTTGTTCAAAAATCAAATATGAGTCCTATAGTATCTCTAATTACATCTTAATGATTAAGACGGAAATCGCAGACCAGTTACTTAATTTGCGCTTGCTTGTAGATTAATATATCCGCGGCTAGAAGACAAAAGAATAAAATACCTTGAAATATACTAGCCTTGGCTAAGGGTAACCCCAGTTTAATTTGTAATAATTCGCTGCCTACGCACAAAAGTACCATCAGCAAAAGAGATAAAATTATGCCCAGTGGGTTTAACCGACCAATCAAGGCGGCGATAATGGCAGTATGGCCCTAACCTGGAGAAATGCTGGGGCGTAGTCCAATAAAACCAGGGACTTCGCACACTTGTACTTGATGATGCGATCGCTTTCTATCCCAGCATAAGTTTTCAGATTACCAGAAACTACCAACGGCGATCGCACTGTGTTAGATTTGATGCCCATCTTAATTTTGTTGTTAATCAAAAAATAATAGCGCCTACCTATATAGTTAGGTAAGCGCTATTGTTTTAGTTTAGCCCGACACTAAAAAATGCTTAAATCCATTCTTTGATGATTACTAATAACTGGGACAAAATTGAATTGTTTATACAGTGCTGCGATGGTTCAGCAAGTTCCACAAAAAGACAGCAATAATTGCACCAAGAACTGCTAATAAAATACCAGGAATACTCAAACTAGGAGCGGCTAGCGCAAAGTTTCCTGTGGTGAAGAACACACCCAAACTACCGCCGATAAAAGCACCGATAATTCCTAATAAAATGGTTCCCAGAATGCCGCCACCTTGATGACCAGGGTAGATAGCCTTAGCAATAGCACCAGCAATTAGACCTAAAACAAGCCAAGCAATAATGTTCATTGTTCTGAATTTATTAAACGTTTTTTGATGAAAGTAATAGTAACAGTCGCAATATTGTTGACCGATCTGCCAACAGAAATAATTATTGGCAGCCTTAAGGAATACTTAAATTACTACCACATTATTTGATATTCATCTATATAGATTAAGAAAAAGCTCCTAGCAGTTATTTAGCTAGAAGCTTATTAAACTATTGCTTGGTAATTGCAGTATAGGCATTTATCATGACCTACCTCTTCTACTAGAAGAATTAAGCTAAGGTGTTTAAGGCTGTCTCTAAAGAAATGTAAACTAATTACCAGATAACCGCTGATGCGAGATTTAATCGGCAATTGCTGTAACTATTGACTACGCCGCAAGCAGCATTGCGAGAGTTTTATCAACTTATTGGTAGAGGTACAATTGTTTATTCATACCTACCATGAAGACCGTAAAAACAGAACAGCAGTTTATTGCTTTTTAAGTTATGGACTTCAAGTACAGATGGAAAAATGGCGCACCGCCAAGTCGAGATGAAGCAGCACGGAATCAGCATTTATTGGATGAAAGCCAGTTCAATAATGAGCAAGATCGGACACTAGCAGAAGAAATGGCCCGGAAACAACTAGGCGTACCTGCTCCAACCTTAGATGAAGAACGTTCTATACTGCCGAAAGCTGCACCACCCGATCAGCAACAGAAGTAGCTGTAGAAGGTAATAGGGATTGGGGACTGGGGATTGGGGTCAGAAGGCAGATGGTAGGAGGCAGAAGGTAAGAAAGCTGAGAAGATAGAAGCCTTTGCATTATTTTTAACTGCATAGTTATTTCCGTTGCACTGTACTAGCTTTGAAATTCTTGTGCGCCTTCCTTTGCGCCTACCCTGCGGGAACGCCTCCGGCGAATGCGCCTTTGCGTGAAAATAAAAAGAAATTTACTAGCTTGGCGCAAATACTAATGAAAGCTACCAACTTAGAGACCCTCATCGCTTCCTTAGAAGGCATAGAAACCATCACCGACCCCACCCAAGTAGCCAAATTATCCCAGGACTATCACACCTTTAGCCCCATTCTCGTACCCAAATTAGCAGAAAAAGTTGGAGATATCGTAGTCCGTCCCGCCAACGAAGCAGAAGTAATCAAAGTAGCCGCAACTTGTGCAAAACACCGCATACCTATAACCGTCCGAGGTGCAGGAACAGGAAATTATGGACAATGCGTACCCCTACATGGTGGCGTAATTCTCGACATGACCAAAATGCACGAAATTCTTTGGGTAAAACCAGGAGTAGCGCGGGTAGAAGCTGGGGTAAAATTAGCAGCCTTAGATAAACAAGCTAGAGAAATCGGCTGGGAAATGCGAATGGCCCCCTCAACCTACCGCACAGCGACAATTGGCGGATTTATTGCTGGTGGGAGTGGAGGTATTGGGTCGATACAATATGGCTTATTAGGCGATCGCGGCAATCTTTTAGGACTGCGAGTGGTAACTTTAGAAGATGAACCCCGTGTTATCGAGTTACGCGGCGATGATGTGCAAAAAGTTAACCATGCTTGGGGGATTAACGGCATCATCACTGAACTAGAAATTCCCTTGGGGCCAGCTTATCCTTGGGCAGAAGTTATTGTCACCTTTAACGACTTCATGACAGCCGCCAAGTTTGGTAATACCCTTGGCAATGCCGATGGCATGATTAAGAAGTTAATAAGTGTCTTTGCATCACCAATTCCCCAATACTTTCACGCCTTGCAAGAGTACATCCCCGCAGGTACTCACCCAGCATTTTTAATGATTGCCGAACCCAGCTTAGAATTATTACCTGGATTAGTACAACAATTTGGCGGACAAATTACCTATCAAAAATCTGCACAGGATACAGGTAAAGGCACACATTTAGCAGAATTTACCTGGAACCATACCACCTTACACGCCCGGACTGTAGATACCTCAATTACTTATTTGCAAAGTATTTTTCCTGCTGATCCTAACTTGCAATTAGTCGAACATTTGTATCATTACTTTGGTGATGAGGTGATGATGCATTTAGAATTTTTTCGGGTGAAGGGGGCGGTCATTCCCGGCGCTTTGCAACTAGTACGCTACACCACCGAGGAACGACTCAACGAAATTATCCGCTACCACGAGGCGCAAGGTGTGATGATTGCCAATCCCCATACATATATTATTGAAGACGGTGGCAGAAAAGTAATTGATCCTGAGCAGTTAAAGTTTAAGGAAATGGTTGATCCTCATGGGTTGATGAATCCTGGTAAAAGCAAAGTATTAGAATTCAAAACTGACAGATAAACACAGATAATTTGCTTGTGTGTATATCTGTGTAACTTTTGGGAAGTTAGATGCTGAGTATCTACAATCTGTGGTTTGATTTTAAGAACCGTGGAAAGAATTCAACATTTAAAATCTAAAGTCACTCAAGCATGATTGAAATTGACGGTTCCTACGGAGAAGGAGGCGGACAAGTTCTCCGCACCTCATTGAGTTTAGCTGCTATCACTGGTCAACCTATCACCATTGCAGGTATTCGCGCCGGGCGCAAAAGGCCAGGACTAGCAGCACAACACTTAACAGCAGTTCGCGCGGCGGCAAAAATTTGTCAAGCCAAACTGCGGGGTGATGCCTTGGGTTCTATGATGTTGGAATTCATTCCCGGTACTTCTGTACAGCCAGGACATTATACTTTTGATGTTACAGAAGCACAGCAAGGTGGATCGGCTGGTGCAATGACACTCGTTTTACAGACTATTCTTTTGCCTCTGGCAATGGCCTGTGCTGGCTCCCAACTGACTTTAAAAGGCGGAACTCATGTTCCCTTTAGCCCAACCATGACATACATTGAGCAAGTTTATTTGCCAATGCTACGACGTATGGGGGTAGAGACAACAGCAAAGTTACGCGCTTGGGGATGGTATCCCCAAGGTGGGGGAGAGATGCAGATACAGGTAAGTGGTGGTGACAAAATTAATGGGATCACCTTGCTGGAACGGGGTAAGTTGCAGCAGGTACGGGGACTAGCAGTTGTGACGGAATTGGCTTCGCATATTCCCCAACGGATGGCTAATCGTGCCGAGAATTTATTGCGCGAAGCGGGATTGAAAGCTAATGTACAGGCATTACGAGAAAAAGGTGTAGCACCAGGGGCGGGTATTTTTTTAACTGCTGAGTATCAGCACAGCTTGACTGGATTTGGTGGGTTTGGGCGTTTGCGATTACCAGCTGAGAAAGTTGCAGACATTGCTTGCCGACAACTGATAGAGTTTCATCATACAGGCGCACCGATAGATGAACATTTGGCAGATCAATTATTATTGCCAGCGGCTTTAGCTTCACAAGAAAGTCGGTATCGGACAGCTGAGATTACTAGGCATTTAACAACAAATGCTGCAATCATTGAGCAGTTTGGGCTAGCACGGGTAACTGTAGATGAATCTGAAAATATGGTGATGGTAATGCCTCGTGTCGGCGAAAATACTCCTTAAATTAACCAATTCTGTCGCTTATTCAATAGACCTGCCTTGAAAATAGGGACTGGGGATTGGCGACTGGGGGCTGGGGAAGAAATATTTTTATTCCTTCGTTGTGCTCGCGTAGCGTGCGCTTTGCGCTCACCGTGTTCATGGCGTCTCTGCGTGAACCTATTCGTGCAACAGGTCTAATATTTACCTGTATCATACCTAGAAAGGAGAATCAAAGACTCATTAACGGAGTTCTGATACTCGTTGATGAGGCTCAAAGACTCGTTCATCTAGCTCAAAGACTCGTTCATCTAGCTCAAAGACTCATTCATCCAGTTCAAAGACTCATTCATCTAGCTCAAAGACTCGTTAACGGAGTTCTGATACTCGTTCATCCAGTTCAAAGACTCGTTAACGGAGTTCTGATACTCGTTCATCCAGTTCAAAGACTCGTTCATCTAGCTCAAAGACTCGTTAACGGAGTTCTGATACTCATTAATGAAGCTCAAAGACTCATTAACGGAGTTTTGATGCTCATTATAAGACTTAGTATCGCTTTGCATAAGTTCACCTTTTTTAAACGCAGAGGGGCACAAAGGTAACGCAGAGGAACGCAGAGTATTTGAGTTTTGAATTGGTATTAGTATGGTTTTGAATCCCCAATCCCCAATCCCCAATCCCCAATCCCCAATCCCCAATCCCCAATCCCCAATCCCCAATCCCCAATCCCCAATCCCCAATCCCCAATCCCCAATCCCCAATCCCCAATTCCCAATCC
>JAHHHN010000033.1 GCA_019359325.1 Mojavia pulchra JT2-VF2
CTAGTTTTCTTCTTTTGGGGCAATAATGGCTCAATGATTTCCCATTCTTTATCACTTAAGCTGCTGGAGTACGGCATTTATTTCTAATCTTAGCTCGTTATCAAAGATCCCAAATGGGTTCTATAGGTAAATAATTTGGTAGATGAGTCCACAGAAATAAACCGCCTTGAGGAACTGTCCAGGAGATCGCTTCGGGAAAGTAGTTTTCTAGAGCTTGCAACATCAAATTTCGACTTTGCAAGTTACTAATACGTAAACGATTTAGGTGACGGCGGTAATGCCCTGTTGCTAAAAACTCACTCATAATTGCCTGAGACACTGTAGACACATGCAAGTCATTGAGTAACTTATGCTTCACTAAAGGTTGATGATGCTCACCTGCTACCACCATGTACCCAACTCGTAATCCCGGCATGAGAGTTTTTGAAAATGTACTGATGTAAGTAACTAAATTATGACGATCCAGTGCCTTGATGGGAGGTGGAACAGGTTGAAACTTTAACCCTTCGTAAGCATTATCCTCCAAAATCAAACACTCATACTGTTGTGCCAACATTAATAATGTTTGCCGATGAGCCAGGGATGTTGTAATTCCAGTTGGGTTGTGTAAAGTGCTAATAGTGTAAATTAATTTTGGTCGATGAGTTTTAAGATACTGCTCCAGCAATTCCAGATTCATTCCCTCCGCAGTCATGGGAATACCGATGACCTTGGCCTGTAAACTTTCAAGGATTCCTAATGCACCATGATAAGTTGGTGTTTCTACAATCACCCAGTCATCTTTTTGCAAATAATATTGCATTGCTAAGAATAGGGCTTGCTGTGAGCCAGTGGTAATTATTTCTTCTGGCGAAACCTCTAATCCTTGCCCAATTCACATCTGAGCAATCAGTTGCCGCAGTATGAGTTGTCCTTGAGGGAAGTCTTCTGTTAAAAAAGTATTTCCCGCTTTCACTAATGCGCGTTTAGCAACCCGTTGAAGATTATCTGAGATAGTAGTAGAGGGAAAACCTGAACTGAATTCAATCATGCCGCCTTGTCTTCGAGCTTGAATTGAAGTTATATATTGCTCAAAAAATGAACCTCTACCTTGTGAAATTATTACCTCTTGAGACGGGGCAAAAGTTGAACGTGAGGTCGGCTCTAGGTTTGGTGTTATTGTCCGGTTGACAAAATATCCCGAACCCGGACGAGCATGAATTAATCCATCAGCTTCTAACAGACTGTATGCTTCAATGACAGTCAACTTGTTAACTCCAATATTTGTAGACATCGCCCGGATCGAGGGCAGCTTTTGTCCATTCGCTATTTTGTCAGATTGAATTAAACAAGCCAGATAATTGCGAATCTGAATATATATCGGCGTTGGTGAGTTTCGATCTAAGAGAATGTTCACAGTGCGTCTGTTTTTTCAAAAGATGACTCAGGGCTATAGGCAATATAAAAGATTTTTCTTTGCCTGAACTGGTACAGTTGAGTTGATTTTAACTAGAACAGTTGAAAATACTGTGACTGTACTAGTTAAAAGTGGACAGTTCTGTACCTTCTCATAGAGATGTTAATCAGCGAATTTAAAAATATCTGATGCTCGATTAAGCCAAAAAGGATAATTCTGATGAAGATATTTGATAGATGGCCGCTACTGGAATCAAAACTCGCTCAAGCTTGGCACAATTTAGTTAGATTCGTCACAACCAGTTCTCAATTACAAGTTTGGCAAACTCATCTTGCTAATGGGAATTGTTCTTGGCACGCTTATGACCCGATGACTGGACGTAGTGCTTGTTTTGGTTCTGAAGCTGATATGCGAATCTGGATCGAAACGCAGTATTACATTAAGTAAGTTGCAGCTAAAATCAAATATTTACCGCATTCGTCCAGAAACACCTAACTTTTCACGGTAAGTCCTCAAACCGCTAAAGAACGTGGCTTTTTCCACAGACTAATTCTCAATAACTCTAAGTTAATGAAAATCGCTAAGGTAAAAATCAGGATTTGAGAAAAGCTGAAAATGTCGGTTTTCCAGATGCCGTGAAAAGTCAGCAGAAACACAGGGGCTGGCTCACCGCCATCCTAACAGTTTCACCGCATGAGGAAGCTAGCTTTGGGTAAAAACAGCCAGCATTATCTAAACCTTTCCGCAATCTCAGCTTTAACCATTTGAGGAAACAACTTGTTCGATTTGTTTGGATTGTTTAACGAGTCTTCTTCCCCAAGGTTTAAGTACTGAAATTGCAACTATAGCTATTAAGCAACTAATTTGGATTAGACTACCGATAATCACACCCTGTTGAGCAAGTCCATACATTGGATTTTGTAGCGCTTGTAGCCGTTGTGCTTGAGAAATTGCAGCACTGAATTAATCCCATAGAGTTCGTCTCCATTCAATGGATTTTTTTGATCGTGGCGATCGCCAAAGGATTTAAGAGTCCAAACTCCCTTGTAGGCTAAACACTCATGTATGGGTCATCTTACTAGTGCAAGCCAAAATTTTTGTAGTTTCTTAATTTGGCAAAGGTATTGGCTATATAATGCAGTTGCCTCAAAAAACGTTTTTGGGGAGACTAAATAGAAAAAATTTTAGGTGACGTGATGAAGGTTTCAAGAAAAATAAAAACGCTTTTCCTAAATATTGCTACAGGTTCACTTTTTGTCAGTACTTGTCTAATTGAGAAACCAGTATTAGCAGCTTCGATAGGCTTATGGAATATTTCATTACGCCCTTTTGTTAATGTTGAACCTGTATTCAATACAAAAATTGGAGTTAGTAATTTTACAGAATATCTAGGATACGCACCAGTATGCAACATATTCTGTCTTCCTTTTTTGATAAGGAGTTAACTCCAAAAGATATAGGGAAAATATTTAGCGTTGATAAAACCAATAATCCTAATTTTGATGAAATTGTAACAATTTTATCGAATGGAAGCGACAATGTAATTGAAGCTGGAGTAAGTACAGCAGTTGCGTTTGGGCAAGTTAACAGTTTTGAATCAATAGCTTTTAATAAGAAGAATGCTCCTTTTCCAGATTTTCAAGGTCAAACTATAACTAGTTTTGATTTATTTGTTAATGAAATTAATTCATCAGGGCTGAATCTCACCTTAAATGTCAATGGTTTCTCTAATAGCACGTCTGTTCCTGAACCATCTTTTGGCCTTGGTTCTCTAATTTTTAGCCTTTTTGGTGTTGGATTAACTCTTAAGCATAGGCTCAGGCAGAACTATCTAAGTAAAGCAAGATAAAAATAGTAGTCTTCACAACTGAAAAACACTCATATCAGCAATATTGAGGTTATTAAATTGACTCGAAACTCGCCAGAAGAGGACAAAGACAGGCACAGATAAGGGTAAGGGGGGCAAGCAGACAATGCTATCCAAATTTTTTCCCTTGTCCTCTTCCTCATCCCGCAAGCCACGTGCGGTAACACCCAAAAGTTTCAAGCCCCCGCTGAATCGGGAGATTTATTGGCTTGTAATCATGTGGGCACACAATAATGTTCTGATTACTTTCCAAGTCGTCCCCCTAATTCCTTGTCGCCGTCAATGCTGCACAGCTAGGATCTTTAGCTTCTGTAAGTAATATTATTAACAAAATATTTGTCACTTTGCTTACAGTCAATTTGCGTAATGACTGTTACTATTATAACTACTTCGGTTCAAAGTGCAGATAGATAATCCTTGTATGGTATTTTTATTGATTAGCACTCATTTATCTTGTTGGAAACTTGGGTGCTTTTGTTGACTGTGCAAACGGCTAAACGAACACACTACAACCAAACAATTCATTCCATCCACTGTACCCAATCGGGGGCAGCTGCAACCAACTGGCCAAATTTAAGAGGCTCAACCTCTTGTGAGAGCGAACGGCTAGCAGTAACTTCTAATAGGAGTGAATCAGGCGCAAAGAATTCATTCAATACTGTTGGACGAGGCAAACTACGATGATCAAATTTAGGATTCCATTGGCTGTAATTAAAGACTCGTAAACCATCTAGGCTAGAATGTACACTGGCTGAGACAAAATAAGGATGGTCATTATTCGCTCGCGATTGGCTTGTTAAGAGGGAAATCCGCGCTGCTGATGCAGTGAATCGAAACCGATGAAGATGGGTTTAAGAACCAATTCACGCCATCCACTCTACCCAATTGGGAGCTTCGGCCACTAACTGAGAGAACATCTGCGGCTGTGCCTCCTCAAATGCCAGCATCACCCCCCAACGCTCGTCAGTTGTGAGGGAACTGAGGAACTCTTTGACCGCTTCCACACCATTTTTCAATCGTTCCATAGCTAATGCAGCATAAGATTTAACCTGCTGCCACCATAAATCAATTGGATTGTCTTGTCCGTTCATATCCCCCAAATTATTACTTCCATTAGTGGGAAGGTTATAAGGTGATGATGTGTCACCAACTTGTATTGGTACATTTATATTATTAGTGACTGACACCAAATCAATTCAAAATTCAAAATTCAAAATTTAACATGGAGGTAATTAATTTTGCATTTTGAATTATTAATTTTAAATTCGGAGCGAAGCGACGTTACACCAACTCCCGATTTAACCACCTAGAGAAAATCCCATCTCGCCCATCGTCAGCAGGAAGAAACTTATATACACACTCCCGTTTTCCTCGTGGCCCCAACCGACCAACATAAGACAGCCTCAAATCGATTTTGTCGAGGAGCTTTTGTGCGATCGCTATGGGAGTAAATTTCTCGGTAATAGTCACATTCAGATAATTCTTGATGACATACCGATTCTCCACAGCCCTCGCCTTAAACTCCTGCATTTGTTCGTCAGACCCCCTCAACTGAACTTCAGGCGTGAGAAACTGCAACAGATTGAGGTTTTCCAGTAACAAAACAGAAGACAACATCTGCCCCTTGTTGAAATCAGGCTTCCAAATGCAATTTTCCCCAGCTTCCGCCATTCCCTTGGCTCGTTTGCCATCACGCTTAGTCAAGAATTCCCGCCCCAGCGTCAGATAATAGTGCAGCCGCAGTTGGGTATACCAGCCGTCATCATCCTTCTCCACCAATTCGGGTGTAACCTCAACTTCATAACGGTGGGATAATTCAGCTTTACGCTGCTGATGTCTTTCGGCTGGAGTTTTCGCTCGTTGGTTTTGCAGTTTCTTGAGTTGGGCATCAGATATATCATCAGAATCAGCGATTGCCTCCGGCACTGCGCTCCGCGCAATCGCCTTCAATTCACCAGAGTACAATTCATTTGATGCCGCCTTAACTTCCTTGATGATTTCCCCACCCTCATCAGAATCAGCATCAGGAGCATCAATAACGGTATACCCATCAGCCACCAATCCTCTCAACACAAACTCCTGATAGCGCTTCATTTCTACGTTAATCACACAAGCGCGCTTACCCCAGGCTTGTAAAGATTCGGGTTGGAAGTTGGAGTCGATGTAGCTGTAATCCTGATTATCCGCAGCTGACAAAAGAGCAATGTTAGCCTGGGTCGCAACGTGCTGACTCCGCAATAATCCACCAATAGAAGTTGAACCATTACCGACAGTCCCCATACCGTACCGACTAACCCAAATATGACGGTCAACAGTTTCCCTTAATCTCGCCAACAATTGAGCAAACTCCCGTGTTCGAGCCACAAATCAGTCGGCTTTCCACTGATTGGTTTAATCTGAAATTTTCTTACAGCACCCAAACTGATAGATGCAATGGCTGGGTTAATTCCCATAGATGGTTCATTGTCCGAATGCCAGCCGATAGAATCCTGGCCGCTGCGGTACTGATTGCCAATGACGATGCGGAAGCTGTAGCTGGTGGCAGCAGTAATCTTATCTCTGAGTTGGGCTAGTGGCTCTGTCCAGGGCAGGGGCTTCAAAAACACGCTATTGGAGTAGAGGTAATCACATCCTTTGTCACCATAAATGCACTCTAGCCGAGGCACAGGAATAATCTTGCCCACCATCCTGATGTGATTCTGCTGCCATTGGAGTTGTTTGCAGTGCTGGTATAGTTCGTTTGCCTCTTGGATAGTCAAAAAGTCGGGGTAATAGGTAACGGGTAAAACTGGGGCGGGTTCATCAAACAGATTGAGTTGTTGCATATTACTGTTCTCCCTGTGACCAGAGTTGTTTCAATGCTTCTTGCTTTGAGGCTTCTAAAGCGTTCTTGCTCTTCGGGCGACACCTCACCAATCAACTGCTGTACTTCCGTCCGTTGCTTGTGCTGAATCTGTTGGGTTGTGGCAGCTGGTAAGGCCAGTGATTTATCTTTTCCTTGCCCTGATGGCCGAAAGTTACGGCGGCGGAAGATATAGCGGAAGTGGCGCTTGTCTTGAGGGGATAGCTGACGCCATACCTCAGCATTCCAACCAGGGGGTATGAAGTCGGTTGATGGTGGTAGTATGTTTTGAATTTGGGATTGCAACTGAGCGATCGCCTTGCCTTGTTCTTCGATTACCGTGCTTTGCTGTTCTACTCTTTCCAAGAGTTGGGCAAGTAGTTCTGAGGTTTGCGGGGCTAACTCTGCTTCACGAGTTTTCACCGCGAAATAGTTTTGTGCGGCAGCTATTTCTGGTTTTCGTGAGTCCCCATTCATTGCTGTGAGATAGGGAGCAACGCGATTTTCTGAAGTCGAACAAAAACAAGTGACAATGCTCCACCCCAAGGCCAGGCGATCGCTAAAACATGAATTCAAGTAAAATGTATAAAATGTTCAGGCACTGCTGGGATTAAGGAAAGAATTAAAAATAGAGTTACAAAAATTGTCCCAACTGCCAGCTATCCATTGACATCGCAGATGTAACATAATCTCTGCGTTATCTGGAAGCCAAAATTTACTGTTCCCTTTCATGCGTAAGTTAACAGCTTGACGAATTAAACTTTCAACGGCACCGCTCCCAAGGGGTAGCTGATGGAGTGCGACTAAGTGATAGTTTAATAGTCGCCTACGGTAAGCTTTGAGAATATAATTACGTTCTCGCACCAAAATTTTACAACGCTCGTCAGTTGCTGTTGAAATAAATTCATCCATATACTTTGACATGACCAACTGTTAATATCTGCCTAGTATAATTACCATATTTTTTGATTTTCTGATTTGACAAACTTCTTGTTTGCTTGATTGCTATATCCACAGCTGACTGAGAGTGAGATAGTTTATTTAGTAAAACTGCTACACATTCTCCTGCTAAAGCTAATGCTGTATTTCTAATTTCTTCTTCTAATGCTTTAAAAGTCTGAGCCGACCATTCGCTCAGATTTTTAATTTCTAAAAGTTTCGTAACTTTTTGTTTAAAGTCTGACAGTGATTTGCTTAAATCTAAACTTGAATATATTTTTTCGTTCATGAAGTGTAGGCATTCCCTGTTTTGATATCAAATCTCAAAACTTTTACTCAAAGGGCATCCTACACTTTTTTGTCTCCATCAGAGAACTCAACAACCATAATAATAGAGTTATCTCAGTATTACTGAGGGATTAGCTATCTAACTAGTATCTATTTTACTAATTTACTGAACTTTCGGTTTAGCAATCGCCTCCTGTGGGGTGGAGCATCGTCACTCGTTTTTGTCCGACTGAGGAAAATCGCGTTGCTCCCTTTGAGATGATGTTTGGGGAATATCATGTGTGTCTGTGCATTGTCGAGAATAACACTATATTATTAGTGCCTGACATGAAATCAGAACCGTACGGAAGATTTTTGAATCTTTCTAACGATAGTGCAAGTTTTTTGAAAACTAACATAATATCAGGGTTAATGAACATAAGTTAGCAACAAGTAAGTGTGACACATACATAATTTACGTGTTCATGAACTTGACATTGTTAACTATGACAGTTAAGATGAGCAATAAAATTAAATCAGTCTGCCTAATCTCTTGTTTGTTCCAAAGACATTTATGTTGTATGGAGATAAACAAGGAGCGGAGGAACCAAATTCGGGGCGTATCTCTGGCAAAGTTTAAAGCAAAAGTGTGAAGAATCAACTTCATCCCACAAAGCTTGAATGATCTAGAGAAGGACATCTCTCAGTTCTAGTCCGTCAGCTAACTTCGTAGGCATTGGGAGGAGATTGAACGAGCAGCATAATTAAAATCAATGCTTTGTCTCGTCAGTATCCTTGGCTGGTAACTTTGCGCTTCGTTGTACCTGCCCTCGCTCCGGAGGCAAGGAAAATATAACTTGTGTTTCTGGTATCTGAGGCAGACTAGTTGCCTTGAGGTAAAATTTTACTATGTTTTTCAATAAAAACCATCATATTGTTTTGGTATCTGTTGATGGTGACCCTGCCGTGAAAATCGGTCAACAAGAAGCTGGTCGCCAAAGAGTAGAGGCTTATTTGAGTTGGTATAGTGTTGCCTCTGGGTTAAACAATCTCTACACTGATTTCCTGACTCAAAATCGGGTTCAATCTCAAAAACAACCTCAGATTGCAGCTTAATCTTTATTGACCTTTTTTGACTTGATTTGACTATTTGAAGGTGATTATTGCATCTACAAATAGTCACCAATAAACTACTTAACTAGTTAATTCAAAAGGAATCACATCCATGTTGAATATTGGGGATTATGCCTTGCATCAAGAAACAGGGCAATTTGGTCAAGTTCTTGGTTACGGACATCAAATCATTAATGGTGCTTATTTTACTACTTTGAAAGTTCATCTCAAAAATTATCAGGAAAATAGTGGTTACAGCTTCTTTGTAGAAGATGTGTACTCCACTTGGATGAAAGCAAAAAATTTATAAGCTCTTGGGAGGTGGAGTCACAACACTATCTCTCAAAAAACTGAAAGCATGAAGATTGTTAAGGAATTTAGGAGAAAAAATGTCCATTCAAAATCAGAATTCTTTGACTGATGTAAATCTTTTTCCTGAAACTGATTACAAGTTAATTGGAGAGTATGCGGGTCAAAAACTTTTACTCATTGGTAAAACCAATGGTTACGGCGATCCCATCGTAGCAACAAGCGCAACGCCTTGTGAGCCAAGCCGTGAAGAATTATATGCTTACGATCTCTATGAGTTAATGAAACATAGTCAAGAGCAACTCAAGATTACTGAGAAAATTTAGTAGTCTAAGTCAACAAGCTCACAGCTTCTAGCTGTGGGCTTTCAAGGTCGTAAATGTCCATAAAGAAAAAACGAAAAAACAAGGTGAGCGTTTCATTCCCCTTCAAGAGTCTGTTTGTGAGAATGGTATTCGCGGGCTTGAAATGCAGCGAGCGCAGTATGCAAAGTCAGATAGACGTGTTGGGAGCCAATCTTGTCTAAAAGCTGCGAGTGCTTTAGTTGTTTGTAAAGATCTTGTTTAACACGTGTCAATGCAAAGGTAATACCTTGAGCAGCTAGTTCACTGTGCAATTGGGCTAATGCGTCGATGGCAGTAATATCAACTTCAACAATTGCTTCTGTGTTTAATACAAACCACTCCACAGGAGTTTTTTCGGCTTCAATTGCCGACAATGCCCGGCGCTTGAAATTTTCGACATTGGCAAAGCAAAGGGGAGCGTCATAGCGATAAATGACTAAACCTGGGATAGTTTTGGCTCCTTGCCAATCTTCAATATCGTGTAATCCAGGTAAACCTGGCACTTCTCCCAAAACTGCATCGTGCGGACGTGCTACCCTGGCAAACAAATCAATCACAGATAAACCCACTGCAATACCAACCCCAACCAAAATATCAGTAAGTAGAACTCCAAAGATTGTGACCAAAGCCAAAAATAATTCGCTACGTCGAAATTGTGCCAATCTGAGAAATTCTGGAATTTCAATCAGTTTTGTAGCCGCATAGATAACAATCGCCCCTAATGCAGCTTTTGGAAACTGTGCCAACAACGGGCGTAGGAACAATAACACCAAGATAACTACAATCAAAGCAACTAAAGAGAATGCTTGACTTTTGCTCCCTAATGAGTCAGCAATTGCAGTGCGGCTACCACTACTACTAATTGGAAAACCTTGCATTAATCCGTTTCCCAGATTTGAGGTTCCAAGTGCCAACAGTTCTTGATTAGCGTCAATTTTGTAGTGATTACGGTTAGCAAATGCTCTTGCTGTCAGTACATTATCTGAATACCCAACAATCGCAATTCCAACAGCCGAAGCAATGAGTGTGGAGAATTCCTGAGCCGATAATTTGGGGAAAGCCAAATGAGGTAAGCCTGCTGGAATCTCGCCAACTACGGCTACTCCTTGTTGGTCGAGATCGAATACAGCTACGCTAGCCGTTGCTAATAAGACTGCAAACAATGGCCCAGGCACAGTTGCAAAGCATCGCTGAATTATGAATAAAAAAGCTAAGACTATAGCTGCTAATATCAAGGTTGGCTGATGAATTTGATCTAGCTTGCTGAAGAATTCACCTACTTCTCCAAAAACAGTATTTGCCTCAATGTCAATGCCAGCAATTTTGCCTAACTGCCCTGTAATCATAATTATGGCAACCCCTGCCATATAACCAATCAGAATCGGTTTAGACAGCAAATCTGCTAAAAATCCCAAGCGAGCAATGTAGCCAATGATGCATACAATCCCAACAATGAAAGCTAGCCCAGAAGCCAGCGTTGCATAATTAGTACCATTAGATGCCACCAAAGGAGCGAGCGCTGCCGCTGTCATTACCGCCGTCGTCGATTCTGGCCCGACCGAGAGTTGAGGTGAAGAACCCAACACTGCATAAATAATCATTGGTGGCAGAATTGCCCACAATCCTACTACAGGTTGCACCCCGGCCAACTCCCCATAAGCCATACACTGCGGAATTAAATAAGCAGCTACCGTTACACCTGCCAGTAAATCAGGGAGCAACCATGCTCGCTGGTAAGACAGCAACCGTTTTAACCCTGGTATGCCTGGTAAGGTTACTTGATGCTTTTTCAACATAGCCAACCTAAGTCAGACTGAAATTTCGTTTAAGAAGATATTAACTAGTTTAAGAGAAAGTTAAGAAAAAACGAAAAATCAAAGAAGTCCTAATAGTCTGATAACCTAAAATTGCGCTTGTAAAGGCAAGCTCTTGAGGCTGGAGGAAATAGCTTGCTTTAGGGGCTTCCAAATAAAAAAATATCCCATCGCTTTGACGGCAGGGGGCAGCGAGCAGGGGGAGGGAAAGTCGTTTTAATTGCAGGAATTGAATAATTTATTTTTTGGAGTTCCCTTATTAGCAATAATTTTTACTACCTGTTCCCAGGGCTTGCTACTACGCGCTCTTGCTCTTTTGTGTCGCAAACTACTATAGATGATGCAACAGCCTTGGAGCTACACCACCACAGACCTACAACCGTCCGCAAAGTTAACTCCAACCATCCAGTTCCCCAAATATCGATTCGGTGAACGGCTCACCATCAGCAACACTAATAGCATCACCAAGGGAGGAAACAAGCTCAGGCGTAGAATTTACCCGCACACGCCGCTCAAAGGCGCAATCTCAGCCTCATCCATTTCAGTGTTAATCCAATCAACCTTAACAACTTTGGGGCATCGCTTGAACTTGTATCTCACTCATAACCTATTCATAACCAATCTGTGAGCAACAATCCGGTAGTCTAAATTGCGACTGGAATGGTGTGGGCAAAAACTACTTATCTAAAATACGCTCACGGATTCCAGAATAATCGAGGATATGATGATGACCAAGCTTGACTACACAGTGTTTAGACGCATCAGTATTAAACATTTGCGGCGGAAAATGTGTTTACTGACCCTAATTTTACCGTTTCTGACATCTACTACTACGAGTTTGGTGGTTGCCAGAGAGAATGAGACTGCAAACGCGCCCTACGAAATCGGGCTTTGGGGCGATTTACCCTACTCAGACGCACAGGAGGTTGGCGTAACACGACTAATTGAGGACATGAATTCGCAGAAACTTGCTTTCACTGCCCACGATGGCGATCTCAAAGCTGGTTCTAACAGCCTTTGCGACAACGCGCTATACGCCAAGGCTCTCGGCTACTTCAACTCCCTGGAAGCGCCAGCAGCTTTCACGCCAGGTGATAACGATTGGACAGATTGCGATCGCCCTTCCAATGGTGGATTTAACTCGCTAGAGCGCCTCGACTATGAGCGTCTGGTATTCTTCAGTACTTCTTTGTCTCTGGGGCGGCGTCGGTTAGCTCAACAAGTGCAGGTGGTCCCATTGTGCCTCGGTGTCAACGGTGTGGTGCCCTGTGTCGAGAACCGCCGCTGGACAGTCGGCAGAGTTACCTATGCAACACTCAACATCCAGGGTTCGTGCAATAACCTATGCGACACTACACCTGACCCAGCAGAGTACGCGGCGAGAAACGCAGCCAATATTGCATGGATGAAACAGACTTTTCAAGTGGCAGTTGAACCATTGCCAACAGTCCCCATACCGTACCGACTGACCCAAATATGACGGTCAACAGTTTCCCTTAGTCTCGCCAACATCTGCCTCACGGAGTTCACAGGCTGCACACCTTGAAATATCCCCCACACCGAATCAAAATGTCCTTTGATGTCGATGGAAACACCAGTTTCCAGACTAGGGGAAGCGATAACCAAATCGTACTGTGTGAGAATCTCGTTGAGATGCGCGATACACCCACAAGCTGGATGTGTGGGGTCGCCAACAGAATCGCTATCAATTCTCAAAATTCGTAGATGGGGGAATTTGCGCCGGAACCGTTGTTCTAATGCAATTCACCCCAAAGCGATCGCATAATGCCTCACCCAGTTGAATGCGATGGGTGATAATCAGCACTCGTCGCCCCTGGTCGCCTTTAGTACTCGCTTCTTTCACCGATATTTCCAACCCCTGAACATTAGCGAAACCGACAACACTATATTTGTGACCGCAGGGGGTGTTTACCCTGTCTTGCTCAACTTCAACCGCTTTTAGTCGGTGCAAAATTTCGGTCTGTTGCTGTTGTTGTTGGAGTAAATGCTGTTCTTGCTCTGGTAAATGTTTAGCGATCGCTGCAAGTAACTGTATTTGTGTCATGGCGGTTTCCCTATTGTTGGCGGGTTTAGTCCAGCCCGTGATATCCTGCATCCAGGCGCGAACACCGATGGCGTTGAATGAACGGCATACCAATCTTGCTTGTGGGTTACAATACCTCCCAGCGTCAAAGGCGTAGTATTCCAAGATGATTGCGAGCGCTGTGTCAGGGATGCCAGTTGTTCTCCACCCTGTTAGTTCACCAGCATCAAACCCTTGTACGATAAGAGTTTGAGCTAATTTAGTCGGTTTTAGTTCACCGCTTTGAAGATGATTGATAATTGCAGTGTGGTCTACCCCAGCCAATCTCGCAGTTGCTCTAACACTGGCTTTAGCTTTACCCGATGCATCAACTTCAATCTCTTCTTTAATCTGTTCGATAATTTGAGCTACTTCGATTTGAGACATAGTTTTAGTTGTGTGATGAGTACAAAGTGTTGTGTTTGGACTTAGACATTCACCCGCACCAAATCCTCTTCCCGCACTAAAGAGAATCGATTGGTCATAGTAGTTGCTTTAGGAAAAGCAGGTGATGTCAATTCGACTTTGTAGAACCAAGACTTCTCGATTAGCTCAATTCCCAGAACTAGCCTTTGGTTTGTGCCGCGATTGGGAAATTGCAACAGTACGCGATTGCGCTCCCGCGCAGTGCCGAAGGCAATCGCCTAAAACAAAAGCTGGTTTTTTCACAGTGGTAGATTCTATTCGACCAGTGCCAAGAATTTCATGTTTTGTTGCGCGTACAATGTCGTTCTCAACATCGATAACGTAGTCCCAACGCTGTTGATACCATTGCAGTCCACAGCAATAACCAAATCTTCTGTTAGCCTTGAAATAAACTCGCTCCCATAAATTAATTTCAACAGGTGGAATTTCTTGACCCCAAGGCGGGGATAGAAACCAGCATTTTTCTAACTCGGTGATTGCTTCCATTACGCTTTTCTCCCTAAGAGGTATGATGGCTTCGCGATCAAGAGCAGCAATGCGTTTTTTGATTTGTTGTGGTGGATTTTCAAGGAACTGTTTGAGATGCCAAACTCTAATTTCGTAATGCTTTGGAGAACGATTATCTGCTTTGAGCCAACCGCGATTAATCCAGAGACGCACAGTTGATAAATTCAGTGAAAGAACACTGGCGATTTGATGACAGGAGTAGTTGTCTAAGTCAGTAAATTGTCTAGTCATTTGTAACTCTCCAATATCTAATGTAGAGAGGGAAGAAGCAGCGGTGCAGGGGGCAGGGGTAAAGATTCTCTCCTTTGCTTTCTGCTCCCTGCCCCTTGCCTTCTTTTCTTCAAGCAGCTTCAGATTTTGTCCCTTGTATTTGCTCCATCCATGCGCTAATCGCTGTTAATTCATCAGCCCCCTGAGCTACAGCATCAACAACTTGCTTTTGATATGAAGATTCCGCATGATTCGGATGTTCACACTTATCTGTTGCCCAAGCCAAGCACATTGTTTTGACTAGTTCATCGACTTTGCTCACGTGCAATTGACTGGGGCTAGTAGCATCTTGAAATTGCAACCATTGCTTGACTAAATCCAGTGGGTAATCAAGCAAAGTGCGTATTTTTCTGACTCGTAAATCTTGGGGATCTACAGTAGACGGT
The DNA here is from genome assembly GCA_019359325.1 of Mojavia pulchra JT2-VF2. Lineage (GTDB taxonomy): Bacteria > Cyanobacteriota > Cyanobacteriia > Cyanobacteriales > Nostocaceae > Mojavia > Mojavia pulchra. The sequence continues at coordinate 14,564 of JAHHHN010000033.1, forward strand.
GGCTGAGTTCGCGTCCCACCTAATAACGTTTGAATGCCGTGAATGATTGCTCCCCAATCAGCATTCGGGTTCCATTCCGTCCGAATTCTTACTTTAGTAGCAGCATCATATGATAACACTCCATGTGCTAATTCTGCGGGAGATATGTTTGACCAAGACAATGCCTCTAGCGCAACTATTACAGTTACTGTTGTTGAAGTTCCTGAATTAACCCCAGAAGAACAGAGCGATCGCCTGCACTTGGAGCGAAAAGTGTACAGTGACTTTTTATTTGTCGCTGTGACAAAATAATGTCATTAAGAGTGTAAAGCTTGCAATCTCTAGCTTTACGCCTAGAATTAGCCCAAAGAATTTACAAGCCATATCAACAGCAACAATTGCAAACCTGAAGTGGGTAAGGCTTAAATTCATGACATGAATTTGTCTTAATGCCATTTAATTTGTCACTGTACAATAACCAACGCGCCAAGCAAAAAATTAACATTATTGCCTGTCCTGGATTGGGTACAGGAATAGGCCAAATGCCATATACTGAAGCTGCTAGACAGATGGCATTAGCCTACAATCATTTTCTGTACCCACCCAAGCATCTTAACTCCATAGTTGCAGCCCAAAGACAACTTCAGATATGGGAGGGAGGAGATTTGATTTATGAAAAGTCTAAAAGTCACCCTAGCATAGTGTTGTGTTAGGGCGATCGCTACTCTAAACTTTATGAGCAGTCAACGCTTTTACCACATTGGCTTTGGGCAAGAAGATTTGGGTGCATCGCCTCCCGCTATGGCGCTGTTATCTGGCGATCCGCAACGTGCGTATTTTATTGCTCAAAACTATTTGCAGGATGTGTGCTTGTTGTCGGAGAATCGCGGACTAAATAGCTATGTGGGATACTTACCCAACGGACGCCGCATCTTATCTACAACTAGCGGTATGGGTGCGCCTTCGTTGAGTATTGTGGTGAATGAGTTGATACAAGTAGGAATCCAGCAAATTATTCGCATTGGTACTTGTGGCTCAATTCAACCTCATATAGCAGTCGGTAGCATTGTGATTAGTAGTGCCGCATTATGCCGTCAGGGTGCAGCAAATGATATTGCACCTGTGGAGTATCCAGCCGCAGCCGATCCATTTCTCACAGTTGCGTTGGTGAAAGCCGCACGTGAATTAGAGGTTGAACATTATTTGGGAATTACCGCTTCGGTGGATACATTTTACGAAGGACAGGAACGCACAGATTCAGCCAATCCTTATTTAATGCGATCGCTGCATGGAATAACAGAAGAATATCGGCACTTGAATATTTTGAACTATGAAATGGAATGTGGCACGCTGTTTAAAATGGCGGGGGTGTATAAATTTGCTGCTGCTGCCGTTTGCGGTGTAGTTGCTCAACGTACTATTGCAGAAAATATTATTTTACCTAAAAAAGATATTGCCATTCAGAATGCGATCGCCACCGCTGTAAATGCAGCTGCGATCGTAGATTAAAAACACAACACCTTCTTGTGGCGCGTTTTTTTTGATGCCTAAGTTTTTCAGCCAGTCTGGGTAACCTAATAACAAGGGTTATAGGGAACTTTGGAGCGCGAAATTACATGAAGGATACTGGAAAGCGTGGAATTTTGACTATTAACTCAGCTGTCATGGCAGTAATGCCGACGCTGATATCTTTAGTCTTGCTGCATCCGGCAACGGCTGAAGATCCAGGAGCGTGTTTCATGGTAACTTCCTCTGGTAGAACTATTAGTTTGGGTAAGCTTTGCGGTATAGTTACGCCAGAAAGTAACGTTTTTCGAGTTCCAATCAAACGCCGCATTGGTAAAACTCCTGTCATTGCGGTTACTTTCAATAATCAACAGACTTTTGAGATGATTTTAGATACTGGGGCTAGTAGTACCCTAATACCTCTGAAGATAGCGGATGCTTTGCAACTCCGCGCTACAGGTACGGTGCAAGCCGAAATAGCAGATGGTACTCAAGTTCGATTCAAGACAAGCCGGGTACAATCGATTGTAGTTGGTGGAGCTGTAGTTAATAATCTGGAAGTAGCGGTTGCCCCAAAAGCTGGCATTGGCTTACTGGGTCACGATTTTTTTGGGGACTACGATATTAATATTTTGGCAAAAGAGGTGGAATTTCGTCGCCGATGACAGAAGGGGACTGGGGGACTGGGGACTGGGGGGCAAGGGGACAAGGGGACGAGGGGACAAGGGGAGGAGGAGAGAAGGAGATAATGCTATAGAACTTACGCACTCAGATCCCCAAACCCCCTTAAAAAGGGCAGCCCTGCGCCCTTGCGGGTTCCCCGACTCCCTCAGTGGCGTGGCTTTAGACGTTCCCCCCTTTTTTAAGGGGGATTAGGGGGGATCAGGGTTTCAGACTTCAGTGCGTAAGTCCTATGCTATTTAAACTCTTCTTCTTTCCAATTCCCCTTTTCACAAAACATCTTCCAGGTGAGGTACATCTATCCTGGTTGCTGATTGATGGGATTTATGAGATAAATCCATCAATAACTGAGAATAAACTCCTTCACGCAAGGATGGAACTATTGCTTGCTGGCTATCAATTCCTTGCACCCATCGGTCTACTACACGGATAAATGCCGAAATGCGCCCATCGGCGTGATTTTGCCCAAACATGAAGTGTGGTAGAATTTCTATTTCCGTTAACGGTTTACTCGGTTGGGAACCCCAAATGCGAAAACCGTGGATGTAATCTTTTTGATTTTCACTGCCTAAAACTAAAGTACCGCGATCGCCATACACTTCTACCCAATGAGTTCTCGGCGCATGAACCACTGCACTGATCGTTAGTTGGCAAGGTGTGCCATCTGCTAATTCCAGAGATAATATACAGGTGTCGTCTGTATCCACTGGCTTACTTTCACCGCTAACAGGGTCAACACGTGTGGGAATGGCGGTACTCAAATGGGCGCTTAATTTGCGTACTGGCCCAAATAACCAGTAAATATAATCGAAGGCGTGGGAACCCAAAGAACCCAATGCACCGCCTCCCTTATCTTGGGAAGAATACCAGTTCCAAGGACGCGAAGCATCAGCACGTGAAGAACCTAACCAATCAATTCTAATTAGGCGCTTGTTACCCACATAGCCTTCTGAGAGTAGTTGTGCAAACATCTGCCATCCTGGGACAAAGCGAAATTCAAAGTCTACAGTAGCAGTAACGCCTTGTTGTTGAGCTAATTGATAAAGTTCTTTGGCTTCAGATACATTTAAGGCTGTAGGTTTTTCGAGTAATAAATGTTTTCCTGCTTGCAGCACTGTTTTTGCCATTTCATAGTGCAAAAATGGTGGGGTGGCGATGGTAACTGCTTGCACTTGGGGCAATTTCACAATGTCTGCAATTGTGTCACAGGCGTGGGGGATATTATGGGATTCGGCTATTGCTTTGGCTTTATTGATATCTCGGTGATAAACAGCTACTATCTCAGTTCGAGGATGGGCTTGCAAGCCGGGAATGTGGACTTTTTGACCAAAACCTGTACCTGCGATCGCCACGCCAATCTTACTCTGATTCGTCTGTAGTGTAGAAGCCATAATATTTACCTAAAAAATCGAATAGTCAACGGATACCGATATAATTTTCCTTGATATGCCGTGATTGCGGCTGAAATACTACATACCATTTGCAACATTATCAGTAAATAGATTGGAAGTCCAAACATTGATAAATATTGATTAAACCTCCAAGCAAATTTGCTATTGTGATTTGTGATATCGCCCAAATAACTACCGCCATTTTTCGCCATGAATAAAACTATAATTAACCAAATAATTATATATATTGTTATGGATATTTGAAAGTTTAAAGAATTTTTAGCATTAGAATCAATTAGCGAATGTTGTGATTTTTTAAAACGCCAAATAATGTATGTAATAAAAATATTTATTAAAGGCATATAGCAATCAGATTTGATTTCTGAATCACTCGTAGAGGTAAGGGACTGGGGATTGGGGACTGGGGACTGGAAAGAAGGAATAAAGGTGTACTGAATTTTGTTCAAAAATCAAATATGAGTCCTATATACAGATTTATATTAAATTAAACAAACCTCCTAACAAAATCCAACCAGGCATCCAACTTAAATTTGCAAGATGGCCTAGTATGCTCCAAAGTCTAACTTTTGGCTGTTTGTTTTGCAGCATTATTTTGTCAATCTCTTTTCCTCACTACTTAGCGTAAAAATCTAATTGTCCAAGGATAACGATAATGCTCACCCTTGTAAGCTTTAGCTGATGCAAAACTTACTAGTGCTAATTGGAATGCTAACATTGATAAAGTTAATGAAAGCCACATGAATACTAAAGCATCTAAAACTATCTTCACTTCTTTTCCTGAACTATGAGTGACAATTGCAATTCCAAAAATAATTAGCATTAATAGTAAAGATATAATTACGACAAACAAAATATAAAAAGTTAGCGTAATTTGAAAATTTAAAGATTCTTTACCTTGAAAATCTATCCAAGGAGATTTTGCTTTGTTAAATCGCCAAACTATCAGCGGTACTAAAATATTTATTGGTAAATATAAAGGAATTCCGATAAATATCAAAGAAAACAATAATATCCAAGCTAACAAAGCCGAGAAATGACACAACATTGCCCATATACGCATTCGTTGTTCTGGTTTTTGTTTCATAGCTTTTTTTGCTAGGTGGATTGAAGTAATAATTCTCCATCCTAGTACCTATAAAACAAGCTAAACCAAAGTTTAAAACTTAAGTATTTCTCGGTCATAGTTTTCAGGGAGAGGTTCTATTTCCCACACTATACCTTCACGTGGTTCTAAGGCAACTTCTACGAAGAGTAGTTCTACGGCGGTTGTTGCTATGTCTTCGTTGTTGGGAAATGGCTGTAAATCTTCGGTGAGTAGTCGGAGTTTAAAACCGCCAGGGATGGCTGCACCGACAATGGTGTTACGCAATTCAAACCGCCAGATGGGTGCGTCTGGTTCGCCTTGTGGTATTACTAATAGTTCGTATGTTTGACCAGCGATCGCTAGTTGACGAGAGAGAATAGCCTGCGATTGTCTTTCTTCAACACCTCTACCACCAGCAAAACTCAATTGCATATTCAACCGTCCCCAACCGATAGTTTCCGCCGCTTGAGAAACGCCGCTTCGCAACCATTGCAGCACTGACCATTGTTCTGTTTGTCCTAAGCGTTGTTGATATAAGCTTTTTCGCCAACCGCCATGTTCAATTAGTCCCCCCCATACTTGAAAAGGAATAGCTAACCTGGGTGTAAGTATTTCTGGATTGCCCAGGCGAGTTATCAGGTTTTGTGCTTGTGGTTGTGATAGGGTTGGCAGAGGTGAAATAACGCTACGTGTGGCTTCTTGGGGGCAAAGTTCTTGAGTCACAGCTAAAACACTGATGTCGTTGATGATGTCGGTAGCATCAAGAGTATAAGTGCGATCGCCTGCATCATAACTGCCTCGATTCTTCAGTTGTTCATGGGTAGAGTAACCCCAAACTTTGATGTAACCTTCATCTGATTCTACTTGCACCGCTAAGTAATAATCTCCAGCCCAACTTGGTAAATCTATCCATTCTTGCGGTACTCGCAATTCGCTACAATCAATTGTTTCACTGGGAACCAAAATAATTCGAGTTGCGTTGATTGTGATTGCGGTTCCATTTACCAGTTCCCAAAAACTCGGTAAAGCAGTGCTATTTGGCCAAACCTTTGCTTGTGGTGCGAAATCCTCTTGTAACCAAGGTAAAACTGCACTCAGACAAAGTTCATTGAGATAACCTTGATAACGAGAAGTGGGGTTAGAAAAAGATGGACTTTGAATAACCGCCCGATTTTGGCTGGTAGTAGGAATTTCTAAAATTAAATCACTGGGGTTGGCGAAGGTAAATTCAGTCATGGTAGTTAGGGACTGGGGATTGGGGACTGGGGACTGGGGACAAGGGGAGAAATTATTACTCAACTCAGCACTCACAACTCAGCACTCAGCACTCACGACTTTCCAGCTAGTTATTGAGGAGATACCCCGTAGTAACTTTGTAGCCATTCCTCCATTACTGTACTCATATTTTTGAGTAGGTCTGAGGTGACGGAAATATGCAAAGTGTCTCTACTCCAATTAGCCAAAGACTTCAGCAAATTTTCTCTAGCTTTTGTCAGTCGGCGTGATACAGTATACTGCTTAGTTTCTAAGTGTTTGGCGATTTTATCTTGATTCAGTCCTTGAGCGTAATACAGTTGTACAATCTGTTGTACCTCCGGTTCGAGTTGGGCGATCGCAGCGACTAAAACCTGATTAATTTCTGTTTGCTGAGAAATTCTGGTTTGTTGTTCTTCTTGGGCAATAATTTCCTCAATTAGCGATGCTTGTTGATTTCCTGGGAGATTATCGAGTAATTCCACCGAGTCATCTCCACCTTGGGAAATGTTGAGAGATTCTGGGGTGGGATAAAGATATTTACGTGTGGCTTTTGCAGCAGTTAGCAACCACTTTTCAAGAATTTGTGGATTGATGCGCTGGCTACTTTGGGAATTGTAAGCTTTGGCGATCGCTTCCCACATTTGATCGTCGGGTCGAGAAAGTTTGCGAGATGTACCGGGTGTAGTTGGCACATACAAAGTTTTGAAACAATTCCAAGCAAGAATATAAGCATGAATTTCGTCTTTGGATAAGCCAGCATTTTGCAAAGCCTCCTGCAACCGCTTTTGCGAAATTTTGCGTAACAGTCCCCAGTCTGAAGAGATATCAACTTCGTGACGTTGGCGCAAAGTTTCACGAATTGCACTAGCAAAGATGGAACTCGCGTAGTTTTTGAGACTAAAACCTTGATTAGAGTTAAATCCTTTGAGGACTCGATCAATGTGGGCGATCGCAATTTGAAAACAGTCTGACAATTGATACTGGTTACTGGCGAAACTATTCACTGTTTTTTGCGATACCCAATAACAAGATTCTTGCAAATAAGCAGTCAGATGTTGCTTGGCAAGCATCTGAGATTCACCAAGCTGCCATAACTTATACCAATAAAGCGACCAAAAATACTCTGAAGTTTCTTGTGGTGTGCGTTTGACACAACTTTGCATACTACTACGCAATCTTGATTCTGTCGCCCAATGACTGAAGCGATCGGCAACGAATTGCACAAAAGTTGAAAAAATTTCAATGATGCTTTGCCGAGGGTGCATAAAAAACTGAAAGCCTACCTAGAGAAGTAGTGAAGGTGGTTAAAGAACAATACGGTTCTGAATGGGATTCAATTCCGTAAGATCCCCCCAACTCCCCTTAGAAAAGGGGGGCTTAATTCCCTCCTTTTTAAGGAGGGTTAGGGAGGATCAACTCTTATCTAAACCGATTGGGTTAAAGACACCTGCACAAACTTTACTACAAGGAATGGAAATCATGCTTCGACTTTCAATAAAATCTTTAACACTTGCTGGGATGGTAGCGCTTTCTACTGCAAGTAATGCTTTTGCCCAAGTGCCCATACTACAAAATTTACGCTTGTCTCAAGTACAAAATTTTAGTTGTGGGCCTCATGCTCGGACTTATGTTGTTAAGGCTTTAGATAATCGTCAAGGTCAAGGTATCCGTTGCGTCAAATTCAGTGAAGGTAGACCAGGAACTACGATTCCCAGATTAGCATGGTACGGCGAAGGTAATTGGCGTGGTGCTACCTATCGCCACGCGGGACAAGCTATTTACCGAGGTTCTAATCTTGTGGGTTTTGCTTCTGATATTCACGGTAATGGCGAAGATATTAACAATAACTTTCCGGGAAATCTCAAAATTCAAATCTTAGGTTCATCAACCATTCGGGTTACTGGTGCATGGAATGAAGAGTGGCAATTAGTCCAAGCTACTAACTATAAACCTTTACCTCATCCCCAAACTTGTGGTCGATATTTCGATGAATACAAAGTTGCTGATTTAACAGGAAATCGCAACGGTGAAGGTTTGCGTTGTGTTCTGCGTGTGGGGCCAAAAAATACTACTTGGTTTGGCAACGGTAATTGGGGAGGTTCAACTTATTCTCACATCGGCACTCGTTCTTTTAACGGTTATGGTGCTGGTGATTTGTGCGGTGCTAATTTCGGCCCAATTTGCAATACATTTGGTTGGGGTTCATTGCAGTTAACTTCTGTTAGTGGTGGTTTTGATGTCACAGGCGCTTGGAGTGAAAAGTGGCGTTAGTGATTTTAACGAAACTCAGCTTGTTCAATTGTGGCACGGAAAAAATCTAAGTAACGTTCTGTACCAAACCACCAACCGACACTCATTTGAGAAGGAATTGTAAAACCGCCAAATGTTTGTTCTTGCTGGCATTCTCCGCCAAAGGGAATGTAAGCGTAGCTGCCATCTTTTGTGTGTTCTCCCCAACGTGGTAGAGAAAGCTTTAGCAGTTTGCCATCAGAATCTATAATCAGCGTCAGCTTTACAAATTCACCATCAATATTAAGACTAGCTTGGATAGTTCTTTGATCAATTGCCTCCCAACTCACGCCGCGTTCAGGTAACAAAGCTGAAGGCAGCCAGACTAATTCTCCAGCTAGTCGTCCAATACTAGAGCGGGTAACATCAGGACTATGCCCATTAACTATGGGAACGAGTCCCCAAAGAAAGAACCGTGTTCTACCCGATTTGTTTGCATAGTAATCAGAACCCGCAAATTGAACCAAACCGCGACCGATAACTGGTTTCCAAACAAATCCTTTGAACGCAGAGATAATTTCTTTTGCCCGCATTGGTATCCACGGTTTATCCTGCCCTCCATTTCTAAAACTGCCACTCATTTCTAAGTTTACAGAAGATGCAAGAGGAGTTCCCGGTATAATGGCATGGTAAAAGTAGCGCTTTACGGGAGTGGGTAAGCCTGCAACCATGTCCTCGGTGAAATATTTTTCTGCTGGTACAGATTCTAGCGATCGCCAAATCCGATCAACTTCTTTTTCGTCCCCTACCCTGATGATGCCTAGAGTTATGATTGCGATCGCCAACAATGCACCAATGTAGAGTAATATTTTTACACTCATTTTCCTCACTCCGTCTTGTAATTTCGGTAGTTAGGTCACCCTTGGGGGGATTCAAAATTCAAAATTCAAAATTCAAAATTATCAATCGAGTATCAGAACCTCATTAATGAGTATAAAAGACTCATTAACGGAGTTCAAAGACTCATTAACGGAGTTCAAAACCTCATTCACGAGTATAAAAGACTCGTTCACGAGTATCAAAGACTCGTTCACGAGTATCAAAGACTCATTCACGGAGTTCAAAGCTTCGTTCACGAGTATAAAAGACTCGTCGGCGAGTATAAAAGACTCATTCACGGAGTTCAAAGCTTCGTTCACGAGTATAAAAGACTCGTCGGCGAGTATAAAAGACTCATTCACGAGTATCAAAGCCTCATTCACGAGTATTAAAGACTCATCGGCGAGTATCAGAAATTTTGTAACCACCGCCGTCCCGCCCTTATAAAGCGTCCGTGGCACAGAGAGAAGCTTTTCTTCTCAGAACAAAGATTTCATAAGTCCCCAGTCCCTTTAGAACTTACGCACTTAGATCCCCCAACCCCCTTCAAAAGGCTACCGTGTACACACAAGTCTTTGAGAGTTGTCCCACAGGCTTTTGATCCCCCCAACCCCCCTTTTTAAGGGGGGCTAAAATCCCTCAAAGTCCTCCAATTTATCGGAGGATAATGACGGATCTACAATGATTTCGGTTTAGTACACAGATGTGTGTACACCGTAGCTTCAAAAGGGGCAGCCCTGCGCCCTTGCGGGTTCCCCGACTCCCTCAGTGGCGTGGCTTTAGACGTTCCCCCCTTTTGAAGGGGGGTTAGGGGGGATCAAGGTTTCAGGCTTGAGTGCGTAAGTCCTACCCCAGTCCCCCAGTCCCCAGTCCCCTAGTCCCCTAATCTCCCGTCCCCAGTCCAATTAAATCAGAAATTGCCCGCACTAATACTTGTGGCTCAACAGGCTTGGAGATATGTCTTTCAAATCCTGCTGCTAGTGCTTGTTGGCGATTAATTTCTCCAGCATAAGCAGTAAGAGCGATCGCCTTAATTTCTTTGCCTTGCTTTGCTAATCGTTCCTTCACCTGCTGCATCAATATATATCCATCAACTCTTGGCATCCCAATATCGCTGATTAGGACATCCGGCTGGCACTGATCAAGCATAGTGAGTGCTTTTGTTGGTGATGCAGCTGTGCATACTTCTGCACCAGATTTTTCTAGAATTACGCGCAATAAATCGAGCATATCAGCTTCATCATCAACCACCAAAATCCGCAAACCGTTCAAATTAGGCGTATCAATAGGTAGTTCAAAATCTGGAGTGGTTTTGAAAGCGATCGCAGAAACTGGCAATTTAACTGTGAATACTGCACCTAAATTTTCTCCGGGACTTTCTACTTCTACAGTGCCATCATGTAATTCTGTAATGTGACGTACAATTGCCAACCCCAATCCTAAACCGCCGAAGTTACGGGTAGTAGAGCCATCTTCCTGACGGAAATACTCAAATACATAAGGCAGAAATTCTGAGGTAATGCCTTTGCCATTATCTTTTACTTGAATTTTGGCATACATCCCATCTTGTTCTAGCCGCACTTCTACTTGTCCTCCTGGCGGTGTGAACTTGACGGCATTGGTGAGCAAATTCCAAATAATTTGCTGAAGGCGGCCTGCATCCCCAGAAACTTGCTTAATATCAGTCGCCAGCAGCTTTTGAATTTTAATACCTTTTGCTTCTGTTGCTAACTGCACTGTTTCTAAGGCTGCTTCAATCACAGAGATTAAGTTCACAGGGCAGATATTCAAGACCATTTTGCCTTGGAGGATACGCGAGACATCGAGCAAATCTTCTATTAGTTGAGCTTGGAGTTTGGCGTTGCGTTCGATTGTTTCTAAGGCTCGATCAGTAGTTTTTTCGTCAAACTTCCGAGTTCGTAACAAATTTGCCCAACCCAAAATCGGATTCAGGGGCGATCGCAATTCATGAGACAACACTGCTAAAAATTCATCTTTGATGCGATTGGCAGTCTCGGCTTGTTCTCGCGCTATTTGTTCTCGTTGTAAAAGTTTTTCACGCTCTTGTTCAGCAAGTTTGCGATCGTGAATATCTGTTGATGTGCCATACCATTTAATGACTCGACCTTGCTCATCTTTAATCGGGATGGCGCGAACTAAAAACCAATGAAAAACTCCATCAGCAGCTCGCTTCATGCGGCACTCTTTTTGGTAAGAAGTTCCTGCTGCTAAGGATTTTTCCCATTCCTGGTAAGCACTTTGAACATCGTCGGGATGAATAACTAAACTGGAGTTTTCGCGCCTGCGTCCTTGTTCGAGTGACAGTCCGGCATACTCACGCCAATTTTGATTGACATATTCTAGTTTGCCATCGGCATTGCTTGTCCAGACAATTTGTGGCATAGCGTCGGCAAGCTGACGAAACTGTTCTTCACTTTGCCGCAATCCTGCTTCTGCCCGTTTGCGCTCAGTAATATCTCGAAAATAAAGTGCAAGTCCATCTTTAAAGGGGTAGGCTTTTACTTCTAACCAGCACTGAAGCGGTTGACAAAACTCTTCCCAAGAGATAGGAACCTGCTGTGCAACTGCACGGTGCATTTCTTGGTATGCCAACTCATCAACTGCGCTAAGGAATACTTCTTCCCAAATATTTTTACCAATTAATTCTTGTGGCGATCGCTGCAAGATTTTTGCCGCGCTTTGGTTGACATAGGTGTAACGCCATTGGCGATCAAAAGCCACAAAAGCATCGGTGATACTTTCAAGAATATTACTAATGTGTCTATGGGCTATCTCCGCTTCAGCACGTAATCGCTCACACTGTGCGGCTTTTGGTAAGAGTTCACAGCCTGAGAAAGGTTTTATGTAGTTATTAAAGAAAGCTGTTTGCGCTTGACTTAAACCTGCTAAAGTTTCAGAATCCTGGGATTTTGCAATCGCTGTGGCTACCTGTGTGGCAATCATCTCAAAAAACCCTTGATATTCACTATTTAGCGATCGCCACGGACTAACACCAACTATTAACATCCCTAATAGGTGTTTCTGTCCCGGTTGTGCAAGAGGTAATATTAACGCTGAGTGCGGAGCATCGGCAGTAGCAAATTCTTCTACATTTGCAAAATGTTTGGCCAGTTGCGTCACAGTTTCGGCTTTTTTGGTATTAACAACTCGTGCTAAGGGCCATGCTGCGCGATCTAAGTGAATTTGTCTGGGACTTGCTGATGTATCTACAGCCAAACCATGTGACCCCATCAGATTAACTTGCTGATTTTCTTCATCCAACAGGTAGAGTAAACAAAATGGAATATCTGCTTGATTTTGGGCGAGAATTTCAGTTGCGATCGTACAGGTTACTTTTACAGTTTTTGTTTGAGGTGCGATCGCTGCTAAGTCTTGTAAAGTCCGCAATCGTCGCTCACTGGTAATTTGCTGTGTAGTTTCAGTAATGGTAGTAAAAATCCCTACCACATTACCGATTTCATTTTGAACTGGAGTCATAGAGAAGGTAAAGTAGCACTCCTCCAAATATCCATTGCGATTGATCATAAACCGTTCATTGGCGAACCCAGAGGCTTGTCCACTGGTGAATACAGCTTTTAATGCCGGGACTATGATGTGCCATACCTTAGAACAACATTCGTAGGCTGGTTGACCCAAAGCCGTTTGATGTTCTGTCAAGCCAAACATGGCGCAGTAAGCATCGTTATATAACTGAATAAACTCAGATCCCCACATGAGGATCATTGGAAAGCAAGAGGTCAGGCAAATGCTAAGAGTAATTCGTAAACTTTGCGGCCAATTTTTCATTGGGCCAAGTGGTGTGCTAGCCCAGTTAAACGCACGCGTGAGTGCCCCCATTTCGCCACCACCCGCAAAAAGCTCCTCCATTCCAGGCATTGCTCCTTGAGTCACAGTTTCTATTCCTCTTCTGGAAATTCTGGAAAATATTTTTTAAGTAGCTCTTTGGTATTACTATTAACTACTTGGCTCAATGCTAGTAAACAAGGCTGTGTGCAATCGTTTTCCCTGCGGTTAATTGTGCTGTAAGTAATCTCAACAACTTTGACAAGCTGCTCTTGAGTCAATTCAGGTAACTGCCGAAGTTCGCAGGTAGGTTTGCCAACCTCTGGTTGCTTTGGTATGTGATCCATCCTTCTATGATTGGTTTGGAGGAATCTGCCTGTTTTGGAGAGCGCTATACCGTAAGTTATAGCTGATTATCCCTCTATAGATAGAGAGACTTATCTCCCTTGCGATTGATTCTATTTGGTAGCTGAATTGTCTTAAGCATTTATTCTTTTGTATTCTAACTGAGCTTCTGCCTTTTAGAAGTTTTGCAACATAACCATTTTGATTGGAATGATATCTCAATCAATGATAGTTCAGGTCTTCTGTTCAGCTTATTTTTACAGACAATAACTAAATGTAAGATTTCCTTTACTTTTTTGATATTAGGTTACATAAAACAATGGCGGTAACCCTACTGTTTAAATGCACAAGTCTGAAACAATTATTCAATAAATAAACAAATATTAATATGCATAGATTGCTGGTATGTACACTAGTGGATTTGCCATGAATCAAGTTTAAGACCGCAACCTTGTTTTGGGGTAAGTTCAGCTTGGCACAACTCACTCACTAACTGCGTCAATTATCTGAACGAAGCTAAATCTGCATTAGTTTTTCTGGGGCAGTAATTTAGTCATTGTATGAAATGTTATAAATTAACTTGATTTATTCAGCATAAATACCAACAGAATAATGGCAACTCAGTTCCATCACAAAAGTATACGAGTTAACGCTTGGTTAGCTAACTTATTATCCATACCTAAGCAATTGCTTTTCATTCGACAAGGTTGGTGGACAATTAAGCGTCTTCTGCCAGTTTTATTTGCGATATCATTTGCTACAGTATTGTTGCTGGAAAACCTCACCCCTGCAACCGCTCAACTATCACAGTTACCTTCTCAAGAAATCCGCGGGGTTTGGCTGACTAATAATGATTTTGATATCTTGAAGCATCGCGCTAAAGTACAAGACACAATTACTCAATTGCGTCGGTTGAACTTTAACACAATCTATCCCGTGGTTTGGAATGATGGCTATGCAAAATATCCGAGTGCGATAACGCAACAAATGGGTATCCCTTTTTTCTTCAAAGGTGCAGAGGGACAAGATGTGATTGCAGACATCATTACTCAAGCCCGTCGCCAAGGAGTACTGGCGATACCTTGGTTTGAGTTTGGTTTTATGGCTCCCCTAACTTCAGAATTGGCATCTCAGCATCCAAATTGGCTGACGCAAAAGCGGGATGGAAGCCAAACTTCGATTAGTGCTGCGGGTGAGGTAGCCTGGCTTAATCCCTTCCACCCAGAAGTGCAAAAGTTTATTACTGACCTCGTGGTAGAAATCATTACCAGGTATAACGCTGATGGTATTCAATTTGATGACCACATGAGTTTACCGGTTGATTTTGGTTACGACAAGTACACAGTTAACCTCTATACTCAAGAAACTGGGAATCCTCCCCCGACCAATCCTCAAGCTCAAGCATGGATAAAATGGCGGGCAGATAAAATCACAGCCTTTATGATGCGGCTAAACCAAGCTGTGAAAACAATAAAACCCAACGCAATTTTTTCTGTTTCTCCTAATTACTACGACTTTGCTTATAAACTTCAGCTGCAAGACTGGCTTAACTGGGTACGGCTGGGTATTGTAGACGAACTTGTAATGCAGGTTTACCGTAATGATTTGGAAAGTTTTGCCAGTAAACTTACTCTTCCAGAAATCATAGAAACACAACAATTAATACCTACTGCAATAGGTATTATGGCAGGGTTGAGAAATCGCCCAGTTTCTATGCAACAAATTCAGTCTCAAGTACGGGCTGCTCAACAACGTGGTTTAGGTGTAACCTTTTTCTACTACGAAAGCCTTTGGGACTATGCGCCAGAACCTTTAGCACAGCGACAAAATGGATTTCTGACGCTTTTTCCTAACCTAGCTTTGCGCGATACCTCTCAATTTACTGCCAGAAAGCCCAGTTTTGACTCGATATCAGTTCCTTTATTTACAAAAGGTTCAGTTGGGCAACGTGTTCGCGGCTATTTTCTGGAGTTAGCAGTCGCGGGGGGTCAGCCAAGACGTGTTTTAATGGATACAGGTTCAGCAGGGTTGAGAGTTCCTAAGGAATTTTTGGGAAATGCCCCGATTCGCAGCACAGGTGAAATTATCAAGGAAGAATTAAGCGATGGTACTCTCCTAGAGGGAGAATTAGTTTACGCCACTGTGCAATTTGGTTTGATTTCAACAGAGGAGCCTGTTCCCGTGCTGGCTGTTACAAGTCGCCAATGTATTGCCCAAAAACCTAATTGCTCTGCGAAAAGTGGTGCGCCATTCTCCGGTATTATCGGTGTCAACTATTCGGAGCGATCGCTTCCCTATAATCCGTTGAGAAAACTACCAGGAAATCTCAGCAATGGATTTATTGTTACTGGTAATGGCGGTAGTAGCAGCAACGGTAGCCTCATTCTCGGCTTGACAGCAAAGAATCGAGAAGGTTTCAAGTTGGCTTCTTTGAGCCAACAACCTGCAATTAATGGTATACCCGGCAACAGATGGGACTCTAAACTCAATGGAGTTTGTTTAACTATTTCTGGCAGTTCAATGAAAAATTCCTGTAACGGCAAAATGATCGTCGATACTGGAGCAAGCAGTGGTTTGGCTCAATTTAAATCTGCTTCTTTGATGGGTAAGCTCAAACCAGGAAAGTTACGCCCAGAAAATGTTGTGAAGCTAGCAATTCCTAACATCTTTAACTACAGCCTTGTACCGGGAAACCGTGACGGATTTAATCTGTGGAACATTAATATCTCTCCACGGGCAGAGCATCCTGTGGTTATGAATAGTGGTATTGCATTTTTCGACAAATACGATGTACTTTTTGACCCAACTAATGGACAACAGGGTTTTCGCGATCGCAGTTAAGTTTGTAGCTCGATAAGCAGGGTGTGTTACGGTTATGTAAAGATTTAAGAGTGTAAGAGAATGAAAACTAACCGTAACGCACCCTAAAATTTAAGACTTACTGTTGCTAATGTGTTTTGAGGATTATTTATTTAAGTGATTGTTACAAGCTGTGATTGTAAATAATCAAAACAGTAAAGTTTAGTTGCAAATTAATCCATCACAATTTAATAGTGTTATTTTAATTATTGAAGCTACATAGCTTCCCTGGCAGATACAACAGCCAAAGTCCAAAGTCCAATTAGTTAAGAGGTAAAAACGCTGTTACATCATCTGTCTCGTCGACTAACAACAACACCCAACTCGATAGCTTATATTTCCTCAATGTGGTAAAGAGGGGGTCATACAACTAGATTACATGGCGAGTATGTAATCAATGAATGTAGCCCCGTGTGAAAGATAAAAAAGAGGAAATCACTAAGCAAGTCGTAGCTTGGGTGTTGTTGTTTTTGATATCTCTTTGAAGATTACTTTGATAAGGTGTTAGGCAAGTTACTTATACCATTTCACGTATACCATTTCACGAAATGCCTGATACAAATGATCTGTCTCTAATTCTTTCCCCCTGCTCCCTGCTCCCTGCTCCCTGCTCCCTGCTCCCTACTCCCTATGTGTATCAACCTTAAAGCGGAACGGTATTAGTGGGTGGTCTTTTCTTGCCTGCGGCATCCAAATTAAGCTTGAGAACAGGTTTATTTAAAGAAGATTGCCTCCGCATCAACATTTGAATTTCTCTCTCTATCAAATCTCTCCCTTGGTTAAAAAAGTTTTGGGAGTTAAATGGAACTAAGTCACGGGATAAACGTTGAGTTTGTGCTGGAGTAAGACTAGGTAACTGTTGTTGAGCATAAGCAGAAGCTTGCCCGGCTAATAAAAAAACTGTTGATAAAATTAAGGCTTTAGCTTTTTTCATACATTTTGTGCTTGAAAGCAACATTCAAGCATCTGTGTTGGTCTGGCTATAAGCAAGATACACTTATTGTCTTGCTTATTACCTCATACAAATGGGCTAATTAAATCAGGTGAAAATATTGTAGGCTGCTACTAAAAACCTTGTATTTTATCGGTAGCGATCGCTTGGCTTGGTTGTTTGGATGAAGAACTTAATTTAAACACGTTCACTGATGCTTATTAGCTAGCAACCTAGCAAACTCGCCTTTAATGATTGCATAACACGAACAGGAAGCCGCTTCCAATCCTTGCCGATTCAGAATAGTAATTTTGCCTCGGTTGTAGCGAATCAGACCTGCCTGTTGAAGGTTATTAGCAGCCACCGTGACTCCAGAACGTCGTACACCCAGCATCTGGGACATAAATTGCTGAGTCAGTAGCAACTCATTTGAGTTTGCAAGGTCACACAAGAGCAACAGCCAACGGGCAAGTCTCTCCTCTAAATAATGCAAGGCGTTGCAGGCAGCCCATTGAGAGGTTTGGGCGTACATGGCTTGTATGTACCGCATTAGCAGACTTTGCATTGAGCCACCCTTCTGAAACTCGGTTTTAAGCAAGCTTGCTTTCATCCTCATGCCAGAGTCTGGTATCTGTACAATCGCGGTTGTGGTAGCGATGTTGTCTCCCAAAGCTGCGGGGATACCCACTATTCCCTCATTACCCACTAAGCCGACTTCGATCGTCGAGCCATCTTCCGGGGTGGAAATCAAAGAAACTATTGCCCAATTGGGAAAATAGACGTATTCAATTGATTCACCAGCTCTGTGAAGGACTTGCTTCAAAGAGAGCGTGACGTACTCTAAATGGGGCACAAGGCGCTGGTATTCTGCATCTGGCAGAGCAGCAAGCAGTCGATTGGCTACTTGGGGGGAGGAAAAGGACATGAGGTATTAGTAATCTCCTTAATTAAGTCGTTGTTAAAACAACTGACGCCATAAGAAAAAGAATTTAGGCTCTAATCCAAATGTCAAAAGGTGTTTATTTACTAAATAATTCGTAATCTAGCTTTTATATGCTATCTAATCTATATTCTCCGCCGCGTATACCGCGAGCGGTATACGCGGCGGAAATTTTAGGCCGCGATCGCCTTATCTGTAAGTACCAGAGTCGGAGCAAATTATTTTGCTGGTGTTACTGTCCAGCCGTAGAATTTAAGAGCAACAAAATAGCCCCAGATTTGATGAAGGTTAATTTTTGCAAGTCGATGCATTCGCAATGTTACAGCGATCATAGGATTTAAGCCCTGCGATCGCCATGAATGTTAATGCACAGATCTGTCCCGTCAAGAAGAGGATGGGGAAGGGAAATTGGGGAAAAGGGGCAAGATGTATTTATAGTTTTCTCTCCTTGTCCCCCAGTCTCCCCCTCTCCTTGTCCTGTTCTGGTCACGCAAGTCCAACCAACTTTGCGCTCAAATCCCACAAGCGTTCCGCTTTTTCATCATCGCGGGCTTGGGGAGAGACTTTTTGCACAAACGACTTGCCATCTTTCTTTTGGCGATTTCCCCAGCTCCAATAAGCACCGGATTGCTTATAATCGGAATCGGCAACCACCGCCGCAACTCGCTCACCAGCTAAGTCTTGAGACACATATCCCCCAGTGATATACTTCTGGAACAATGGGAAGATTTTCTGGAACAAGGGATAGTGGTTGCGGAACAAAGGAGTTTCTGCCACACATCCGGGATAAAGAGAACTGAAGACGATATCTGTTGATTCGTGATAGCGCCGATGCAGTTCTCTCATGGTCAACACATTGCAGACCTTGCTGTCTTTGTAAGCCTTAACTGGTTCAAACTTCTTGCCATCAATCATTGAGATCGGCTCTTTAAATCCTGCGGCAAAGCCATCCAGATTTCCTAAGTCTGGGCGTGGCGGGATTTTGCCACCCAGTTCGTCTGGGTTGTGCGTCACAGTTCCCAAAATTACGAGCCGCCGATCTGCTGCTGATGACTTCTTTAAATCTTCAAGCATCAGGTTGCACAACAGGAAATGACCGAGGTGATTAGTGGTAACAGTCAACTCGTAACCTTCTGGGCTACGCAAAGGTTCTTTAATCAACGGCATATAAATTGCCGCGTTGCACACCAAAGCGTCCAAGGACTTGCCGCTAGTCCTAAAATTGTTTACAAATTGTCGAACGCTTTCCAAGGAACCTAAGTCGATATGCATAATAGTGTAGCTGTCCTTGGACATCCCTACATCTTGGGCAGCTTTTTGGGCCTTCGCTAAATTGCGACAGGCCATCACCACGTGCCATCCCCTTTGGGCAAGCGCTTTTGCAGCATACAAACCGACCCCTGAAGAAGCACCCGTGATCGCAACCGTTGAGTGCCGATGTTGTTCCATATCTGTTCAAACTCCATTGACCGTGTTGTGACTTTATCTAGGATCTCACGCCAATGGCATTGATTAACACGATTAGAACTTACGCAAAAATATTATTTTAGGACTTACGCACTCAAGCCTGAAACCCCGATCCCCCCTAGCCCCCCTTTTTAAGGGGGGAACGTCTAAAGCCACGCCACTGAGGGAGTCGGGGAACCCGCAAGGGCACAGTGGCTCCCCTTTCTAAGGGGGTTGGGGGATCTGAGTGCGTAAGTTCTGTATTTGTTGAGGCTGGGTGTAAGGGGATGGGGTGTAAAGCTTTTAAGCGATCGGCAGTCATATAAAGTAGCCTGAGCTTTTGACTTGCTGTCATCACCAGTTATTATTCATAATTATGTCCGTTTGAATGGACATAATATTTATCGTATGCTTAAGAGAGTAAAAGTTGTATCACATGATCCAAGCTGGGCGCAGCAGTTCAAGCTAGAAGCAGCAGCCATCTGTGCAGTTTTCAAGCAGCAGCTGATAGATATTTATCACATTGGCAGTACCGCTATTCCCCAAATTAAAGCAAAGCCTATCATTGATATCCTAGCTGTAGTTCAAGACATCCATACGGTAGAACAGTTTAACCCCGCCTTAGTCCAACTCGGTTACGAGCCACTTGGCGATTTTGGCATTCCTGGACGGCGTTTCTTTGCTAAGGGCGGCGACTTTGACCGCACTCACAATCTGCATATCTTTCAAATAGGACATCAAGAGATTGAATACTGTCTCAATTTCCGCGACTATCTCATCGCTCATCCTGAAGAAGCCACAACCTATAGCCGTCTGAAGGAAGAACTGGCACAACGCTTCCCAAAGGATATCAACGGTTACCTAGCTGGGAAAAACGATTTTATCAAAGATACCATCAAAAAAGCTAAAGCATGGCGGACGGCTTTAAGTAAACAATCGTCATCGTAGAATCTGACAATTTCTAAGTACAGACCACCATAAAAAAGGTGCGGAAATTAAGCCGCAATTGCAAGGGAGCGCAGCGCCTGCCGTAGGATGCCCGTACCCCTACGCTTAAGCAAGCTACACGTAGCGTCTCCTTTAGGAGAAGGGCTGTAGGGCGATCGCAGGATTTATGTGCAGATTTACCTCAAAATTATGTTTAGTTCACAATAACCTTATTTAATCCCCGTATTATTACTTTATTATTATATCAACCGGGTGCTTTCAGTAAAATCTCAGACGTAATACTTTTGTCATTTAAATCAATACAAAAGGTATGATTTAATACCAAAAAATATTTTTTATATAGCAGCCACAGCTTGAGCTTTTTCTAGGTATCAGTCATGGCCTTATTTGTGTTGCATTTTAATACTTTAGCCAATTTAGCGAAGTTGATTACCTCAATTTGACTTCTAGAATTTTATGAGACAGTACTTAGGATTTAAGAAACGTTGTTTATTAGTTTATACATCTTTGCTGGCGAGTACAGTATTAGTAACCTCACCTAGTAAAGCTGCTACTTTTGCTTCATCTGGAGGAAATGTACTGTTTACAAACTTTAGCCAAAGTCCAGTTGGTATTCTTACAAACACTGATGTTGATACTGTAACTGTTGGTCAAGATAGTAGCGTAGTTGCTAAAGCTGAGGCAACCGCATCTTTTATTAAAGAAAATCCCACATTAGCAGACAATTTTTCATTTAGTGAGGCTACAGGTAACGGTCAAAATTATTTCGGACTGGCAACAAGCGAAGCTATAATTGCTGGTAGTTTTGTAATAGAGGAAAATAGTTTTTTCTCATTTGACTTCATAGCTTCTTTATCTTTATCAGCATCAGCCGATAATTCAGAAACAGAGAATGCAAGTGCAAGTGGAAATATATTTTTTACATTAATTGATATTTCTAATAACAGTATTTTAGCTTATTTTGATTTAACAGGAAATTTAAGCGTTAAGGGCGATAACGATTTCCTCAAATCTCAAAAAACTGATAATGTTACCTTAAATTTCTCTGTTATAGATTTTACTGAATCGCCAAAATCTGGTTTTGCTTTTTTTGAAGGTTCTGTACAACGTTACTTCAGTAACAAAACAACTGTAAATTTAATAGAGGTTAAGAAAAATCAAGCTCGTGTTTCAGTCCCTGAATATTCAAGTGGCGTAACTTTGCTTATCAGTTGTGGTCTAATTTCTATTTTAGTGCGACGTCAACGCCAAAAAATCACCTCAATTTACTTATCAACAAACAAAGCCACCTTGAATATTTAAAGACAACTGTGCAATTAATTTTACTTTGTTATTCAGCACTGTTTAGGTGAGAGAGGTCATACCGAGTTGCATTCAAAGATAGTAAATTAGGGCAGCAGAGGAGCAGGAAGAGAAGTTGCCAGGAGGGTTTCCCTCCAAGCAAACTTCGGGGAGCAGGGGAGAGTTATTGTATAAGACGCGATTAATCGCGTACTTTCCCCTCTGCCCCTCAAGCTTGTGAGAATTGCGGGGTATGTACTTTAAATTTTGCCCTCTATTTTTATTTTCCCAGAGTGATGGAAAAGTCATAGATTCACCCAGCACAATGAGTATGCTTTTTCTTACAATGTAATAACTTCTGAAGTAACACCCATTGCAGTGAGCATTTCCTGAATTTCATTGCGGTAAATTGAGTTCATCACAATTACCTGATCTGGTTGATAGTCGCGGAGGAATTCTGGCGACATGATTTCTTTACCTACTCCTGGGATAAATTTTCCATGACGGTGAGGATTGATATCAACAACATATTCAATCAGATCAATGGCATCCAGAGTGGTCAGAAACGCAACACACTTAGACCCCGAACCCCAAATTACGGCCCGCTTACCTTGAGATTGCAGGTTCTCTAAGTGAAGCCTCCATTTTTGCAAATGATTCTGGATTTGAGTAGCAAAAGTTTGGACATACTGAGCGGTCTGCTCAATACTTTCCTCTAAAGGATGAATTTTATCAGATGATGTGGCGACTGGACGCGCTTCAATTAAGAGGTACTGTTCCCCATAAGTGCGATATAAATCTATGACCTCAAACCCACAAGCACGGAATAAGCGGGCTAGAGAACCAGGGGTAAAGTAAGAACAGTGTTCGTAGTAGATGTCTTCAAACGCTAAATCTTGCAATACTCGAATTGTATCAGGAATCTCAAAGAAGACGATTGTGTTAGTGCGATCGCCAATTGAACGCCGGACTTTGGTGACAAATTCTGCTGTTGGTTGAATATGCTCCAAAGTATGGCGACAGCAAATAAAATCGCCTACATACTCGGCATGATGCTCATCATAATATTCTTGAATGAACTTCACCCTATCTGCTGCTTGACTTTGAACCCGACCTGGCACTACGCTGGGGTCGATACCCACACCACGATTGTTACCTAACTCACACAACAGCAGTAAAAAGTCTCCTTTACTACAACCAATCTCGATAATATCTTTGTTGTGCAAGTCATATTTATCGATCAGGTGATTGGCTAAATCAATAGCAAATTTATTGAAAGTAGGTGAAAAACTTTGCTGGTCTTCGTAGTTAGGGGCATAAGCTGACCACTTAGAATCAAAGGCTACATTGGTAATAAAGCCACAGCGATCGCAATAGCCCAAGACTACATCTCCACAAGGAAAATCTAAAGCTTGTTGCGGTGTCGATGTCATGAGACAGCTATGCACAGGAACGTTACGCACCTCATAAAATATCGACAATTCGTGATGACCACAGTTCGGACAGGTAGATTCTTGGAGAGAATTTTGTTTATTTTGCTTAATATTTTTGATTAATTGTTGTTGAATCATTTTTATCTCCTTATACATTTAAATTTGTTAAGTCTTAAGAGGATGCCTGAAAAGTATTAGATATTTCGCCTGATCCCCCATAGCTCCCCTTTTTAAGGGGGGAATAATCTCAAAGTCCACGGCAGTTGCTACAACGGGGGGAACCCCCGCAACGCACTGCCTCCCCTTTTTAAGGGGGATTTAGGGGGATTTACAAGTCTCAAATACAACATCAAAAAGTTTTCAAACATCCTCTAATAACTAATCTTTACCTGCTGCTAGATAGCCACCATCTACTGGTAATATTGCTCCGGTGATGAAAGAAGCTTCATCAGAAGCTAAAAAAGCAACAGCAGTTGCCACTTCTTCCGGTTCACCAATGCGATTCATCGGATAGGATTGGCATACTTTCTGATAAGTTTCAGGCTCGCTTAACCACTTTTGTGTCAACGGTGTAGTCACCACCCCTGGACAAATGCAGTTGACGCGAATATTGTCAGTCGCATGAGCCACAGCCATGTGTCTAGTGAGATTAATCACTCCTCCCTTAGCTGAGTGGAACGCCATACCTTCGGGAAAACCTGTCAGTCCTCCAATAGAAGAGATGTGGACTATCGAACCACCATGAACTTTTCGCATCTGGGGGATAGAGAACTTTGAGATTAGATAAACTCCTTTGAGGTCTGTATTAATCACCTGCTCCCAAAGTTCAACTGAGGTATCTACCACAGTTCTGCCACCCCCATAAATTCCCGCACTGGTACACAAAACATCTAGCCGATTAAATTGACTGATAATCTGGTCAACCGCACGTTGACAATCGGACTCTTGAGTGACATCGCATTTGATTTCCAATGCTTTACCACCAAGAGATTCAATTTCCTGGCGTACTAGGAGAGCCTTTTCTAAGTCTCTGCCCACAACACCAATAGCAGCACCCTCGATAGCCAATCGAATGGCGATCGCTCGCCCTAGTCCACTATTTCCGCCTGTAATTAAAGCAACTTTATTTTCAAACCGCCTAGATAATATATTCATTTATTTGGCTCTTGATTACTTTACTAAGCGAAATGAACATTATTTACTCAATTTTTCAGGTTGGACATTTTAAGTTTTAGTTGAAACGATAGCGACGGAAAAACTCATAATTTTGAAAAAAACAGTCGAGAAAATCACCCTGAGCAACATCCCCAAGAGTTACCCATCGAGGATCGGGCTTGAGACGAGTCATCTGCGACTGATGTTGTTCCAGTGCAATGCGTTTGTGGTCTAAAACAGCATGGATATCAACAGCGCAGCTAAACTGTTGGAGTAACCGGAGACTGCTTGCTAAGTTTTGTCGCCAAACCGCTAAAGCTGGACTTTTATCGCCTTCAAAAACAGTCCAAGGCCAATGCCGCCAAAACCAAATCGGATACTCATACACTGTGACTGGAATGCCGCACTGCCTTAATGCAGCAATCACGATCTGATTCGTGGCATCGTGATCGGGCACTCCATCTTGGACATAGGGAATAAATACAGTTTCCGGGAAAATCCTGAAAATAATCTGTTTAACTTTCTCAATAGCGATCGCCTGATTATAAGCTAAACTACCATCTCCAATTCCCAGGAAAAATACATTTGTTGGTTCAACGCCCAGTTTTTCAGCAGCAGCTAGCGCTTCTTGGGCACGGATAGCCTTGAGCTTTTCGGCTGGGATTAAATGGGAATGGGATTGGCTGCCATCCGTCATAAATACAATTTTTAAATCCGCCCCAGCCTGCTTTTTCTGAAAAATAGTGCCACCACAACCAAGAGTTTCATCATCGGGATGAGGAGCAAAGACAATTGCCGATTGACAGAGGTGGGTGCGATCGCATTCGATGCGGCGGCTTTCCATTAGTGCGCGGCAGACACGACGTATAGGTATCTGTATAGCAACTGGATTCATGGCATTGACTCCTAAGGATTAGGCACTTAACAAGGCCAAACTCGAAGCTGGTATTGCTTGGCAGCAGAGGTTGGTATACAGATGTTGCAAGTCAACAGCCACCTTGTCGAAGGTAAATTGTTCCACACCGCGCTGACGGGCAGCCTGACCCATCGCTTTTCTGAGATCGGCATCTTTTAACAGATGTATAATAGCGTCTGCTAAAGCATTTACATCACTGCGCTCAACAATGAGACCAGTTTTGCCATGCTCAACCAATTCTGGAAAAGCACCTCCTTGGGTAGCTACTACAGGCAATCCAGTAATCATGGCTTCTGCAATTGGCATACCAAATGCTTCATGACAAATACTGGGGAAGACAAAAATATCAGCCTGTTGATATAAGTTCGGCAGTTGAGAGGGTGGTAATAGCCCTGTGAAGGTAACTGGAGGAGCTGTGCCTTCACCCACCTGCTCACTTAACTGCGCCATATATTGCCTTAAATAACCAGTCCAAGCATCATCTTGTTGGTGGAATGAGGCTAATGCCGAAACTTTTGGATCATCACTCAATCCCACTAGATATTCATAAGGTATTACACCGACAGGGCCAACCAAAGTTAGTTGAACATTGGGGTCATGCAGCAATACCTGGCGAAACGCTTCTAACAGGATATGGCTACCCTTCTCAGGACAGACTCGGCCGACAAATAGTAATTTTTTAATTGGTTTTTGCGAGGACGATTTAACGGTTTGGGGTTGAGCCAGAAAGTCGAGATATCGGTCAGCATCCACTCCATTGGCAATTACCTGACATCGCTCGCTAAACTGAAGAAAACGCTGCTGTACTTGCCCTGAGATATACTGACTGGGACTAAGTACGCAGTCCACAGCACCCAGCCGTCGCTCCAGTGTTTTATGGTCGAGTTGGTTTAACCACTCACAATGCGTATGTAAGACAATTTTGCATTTCGGATTGAGGGCGCGGATGATGGGGGCGAACTGAGACAAGTTGTGGATATGAACCACATCACAGGGATGCTTTCTCAAATCATGGGCGATTTGCAATGCATATGCCGCATAGTACAGGCTAGACGCAAAACTGGGACGGGTTGAACTGTAAAAGCCAGGAATTTCCTCCAGCCGCTTGAGGGCAGAACGGTCGAGTTTGATCGGAATGTATTTATACCGCACCCCTTCATACACACTTTCCTGTCTTTTTTCTCCGCCGGTGTACACCGTAATGTCGCTCGTTGCCGCTAACCGCCGGGCCATCTCATAGGTGAGAATGCCAATCGAATCGGCGGGTGTAGGATAACGCGTCAAGACAAACGGCTGACCGATAAAGGCCACTTTTAATCTTGATGAATTCTGCTGTTGGGGAGGCGGTGTTAGCTGAGTCAGCTTTTGACGGGATAAGGTCTTGTACAATGACGAATCACTGGGATTTATCTCTAGCGCCTTTTGATAGCAACACACCGCCTCATCAGTTTCACCTTGGGCTTGTAGTACCACTCCCAGGTTATAATGAGCGATCGCCAAGTCAGGTTGTAAGTCCAGGGCTTGACGATAGTAGGTAGTTGCAGATTTAAAGTCACCCGCTTTCTTACGATTCACCCCTAGATCGTGATTTAGCTGTGCAAACTTAACTTGTTGTTCTGGCGAAAGTTTGCCTTGGCTATGCAGGGCGTTGGCCAAATTGACTTCGGCTTCGGGAAAGTTAGGTTGCAGTTGCAGAGCTTTTTGGTAAGAAGCGATCGCATCGTTGACCTTTCCCTGCTGTTGCAATGTGTAGCCCAAGTTGTTGTAGATGACAAATGCCTGGGGCTGAAGTGCTAGAGCCTTTTGGTATGCCTCTACTGCTGCCGATAAATGACCTTGAATTTGATGCACATTTCCCAAGCTAAACCAGGCTTTAAAAGATGCAGGCTGTGCCTTTAACAATGTATACAGTAGTTTTTCAGCGGTCTGATATTGTCCTGCCTGTTGGGCCAGCATACTAAGACCATGTAAGGCGTCAGGATGATCGGGTTGTTTTGCTAGAATCTGCCGATAAATCTGCTCGGCTTGCACTAAACGATTAACCCGTTGATATTGAACAGCAAGTTTAATGGCTTCACCAACAGTGGACATATCCCCTATCTTCTTTTGAGCGATGGCTATAAAAAAATTGATAAATTCAGCTGATTGAGAATCAGTACATCCCTAGACAATCTTGGGTTGTGGAATCGGAATAATAAATTGACCGCCTTTTTGCCGATAAGCTGTTTGTTGCTGCATGATTTCATCAGCAAAATTCCAAGCCAGAATCAACACATAATCTGGCTGATCCTCTAAAAGTTTATCGGGCGAAAAAATCGGTAGATGATTACCGCCCATATAGCGTCCATGCTTATGTGGATTGAGATCCACGACATAATCTAATAACTGGCGATCAATCCCGACATAGCTCAACAAAGTTGTTGCTTTGGCCGCTGCACCATAGCCAACGATTCGCTTACCTTGTTGTTTAAGATCCCGGAGAATTTCTCCTAGAGTTTGCTTGATCGCCCGGACGCGATCGCCAAAATCGCGGTAAAAATCAATTCTATCTACACCTCGTTGAATTTCTTGCTCTAAAAGCTGAGTTACCGATTCCTCGGCTGCATCATCATGTTCCACAAACAGCCGTAATGACCCCCCATGAATAGCAACTCGCTGCACTCGATTGAGAAACAATCCATGCCGTCTAAACAAGCGATCTAGAGCCGTGACAGAAAAGTAACACAAATGCTGATGATAGATTGTATCAAACTCACAATGGTCAACTAAGTCAACCACGTAAGGCACCTCAATCACCGCCACACCTGCTGGTTTGAGAATTGTCGCTATACCTTCGACAAAACCATTCAAGTCTGGCACATGAGCTAAGACGTTATTGGCTAAAAAAACGTCCGCCTGTTTTCCTTCACTGCGTAAATTTACCGCTAGGTGTTTACTAAAAAAGGTACAAAGGGTAGGAACGCCAGCTTTTTGGGCTACCCCAGCAGGCCCATCGGCAGGGTCAATTCCCAACACAGGAATACCCCGTCCGACAAAATGCTTGAGCATATAACCATCATTGCTAGCTGCTTCCAGTACCAAGCTATTACCATCAAGTTGCCGCGACTCGATAATTGCTAAAGCACTTTCTTGAAAATGCCGCATCAGAGAGGGAGATACCGAGGAAAAGTAAGGATAATTTCGGCAAAACAAAATCTCTGGCGGTACTGTCTCGGTGATTTGCAACAGCCCACTGCTAGGAGAAAAAGCTAGATCCAGAGAAGCCGTATATTCTGGTTGATTGAGTTGTTCCTCAGTCAGTAGGGCATCGGCTAGAGGTGTATGACCAAAGGAAATGATTAGTTCTAGGTCATCCTCACCATTAGCACGACAAGGTGGTAGCAAGCCGCGAGCAACTAGGTTAAGCATAAAAAAGCTCTCTTCTGAAATTATTAACAATTCATACCGCTAGGGAATATGCTAGGGACGGATGTTTCCAGCGTAAAGTCTCATCAATTTGTCCACTACTTAGCAGTTGTTGAATATGGGCAATCCGCTGATAGCGGGGCCCTTCAAACTCTTCTAAGGTCAGACCAATGCGTTGATAAGTTTGGTATAGTTCTTCGGCTCCCTTACGGGCATTCCACTGCGGTTGGAAGTCTGGTAGCATTTGAGTAATTTTGCTACAGTCAACTCGATAGCAGCGTTTATCTGGGCCAGCATTGGCTGCATATTCAATCTGACAGCCCGGAACTGTTTGTTGAACAATCTCAGCTAATTCACGGATGCGGTAGTTATCCTCATTACGTCCCACATTGAAAGCCTGATTGTGAGTGACCTCTCTTGGAGCTTTCAAGACCGCAATAAAAGCTCTAGAAATATCTTCAATATGGACAATTGGCCGCCAAGGAGTACCGTCGCTCTTGATATAAACTTGTCCGGTAGTAAACGCCCAAGCCACGAGATTGTTGAGGACTAAATCAAACCGCAGACGTGGCGACACACCATAAGCTGTCGCGTTACGCAAAAAAGTTGGGCTGAAATTATCATCTGCTAATTTACTCACATCTTGTTCGGTTTTCACTTTGGAAATACCGTAGGGAGTTACAGGATTAAACGCAGATTCTTCAGTTAACCAATCGTCTCCACCTGCTCCATAGTTACTGCAAGAAGAGGAGAAAATAAAGCGTTCAACTCCAACTTGTTTAGCTAAGGTTGCGAGATGCACAGAAGCGGCATGATTGATTTCATAGGTTAAATCTGGGCGCAAATTGCCTAAAGGATCATTTGACAGTGCTGCTAAATGTAAGACAGCATCAAAGCCTATCAAATCAGCAGCCTCTACATCTCGAATATCTTTCTTAAGTTCAGGAATCTCTTGAATCCCACTGCCAAAAGTGCTTCCTTTAAACAAATCGCTATCTAACCCAACTACCTCATATCCCGCTGACAGCAGCAGGGGTACCATTACCGTTCCGATGTAACCGCGATGTCCCGTAACCAATACTCTCATCTACTTTATCCTCCCAAATTTTCCAAGGTGCGTTACCACCATCCCACAGTTTTTCTAAGCGATGTTTATCTCGCAGGGTGTCCATACACTGCCAGAAACCAGAGTAGCGATAAGCCATCAACTGGCCGTCTTTGGCTAATCGCTCTAGGGGTTCCTTTTCCCACTGAGTGCGATCGCTATCAACATAATCAAAAACCCCAGGTTCTAACACAAAGAAAGCACCGTTAATCCAACCTTCATGGACTTGAGGTTTTTCGGAAAACTCTACAACCTGGTCTCCATCCAGCGTTGGCAATCCAAAACGAGCCGGCGGACGAACCACGGTCATAGTTGCTAATTTGCCATGTCTGCGGTGAAAGGCTAATAAATCTTGCAAATTCAAGTCAGAAACACCATCTCCCCAGGTCAGCATAAAAGTATCCTTACCCATATAAGGAGCTAGTCGCTTAATTCGACCGCCTGTATTCGTAGACAGTCCAGTATCAATTAACTCTACAGTCCAATCGAGTTGATAACCACCATGCCTTTTTATTTCACCATTTGCTAAATTCACAGTCAGATTACTCTTTAATGAAGAATAATCCACCATGTATTTCTTAATCATTTCAGCTTTATAGCCGAGGGCAATAACAAAATCTTTGAAACCATAATGATAGTAATGCCTCATGATGTGCCAGAGAATGGGCTGACCACCAATTTCTACCATCGGCTTTGGTTTAGATTCTGTTTCTTCAGCTAGCCTAGTGCCTAATCCCCCTGCAAGAATTCCTACTTTCATAATTGCATACTCCTGAAATTGTTGGTTAAAAATATTTGAATTATTTCAAACAGTTATTGGAAAAATTCATGATGCATCTTGAGACAATTTGCTGGCGAATTGGTGCTAATTCATTAGCTGTTAACCAGACAAATAATTTCCTAATTGACTCAGGAGAATCATCAATTTTGAGGGCTTCTTGGATTAATTGCAAAGCTCCTTCCAAGTTGCCAAACTTAAGTGGTATAACTGCTCGACTCAAGCACCACTCAAAGTGATATGTGCGAGACTTTGCTGTGATGGCTGCACAAGATTCAACAGGTAAATAGCTCTGTGACATTTCAATGGCACGTCGGTGTGCAGCACCGCAAGACCCATCCATAGTTTCTGCTACGGTGACACTATTGGAGTGTTGGCGGTAATGAGCTAAAATACCTGGTTCGTACCACCAATCATAAAACACGGCTACGCGTTTATAGAATTCCCAGTCGCAGGTATAAGGAAGGTCTAGTTTGTAGCCTCCCAGTTTTTCGTAAGCTAGGCGACGAATGACTACAGATGGGGGACTAAGTGGGCAGGAAACGCCAATCCGTTTTACCCAATCTTTAACTACACCTCGATACTCTTTTAAGCCATGTTCCTGAGAGAAGACAACCTCTCGATTTTCATCAATATTTTCGTAGCCTGTAAAAGCTGCTCCTATGGACTCGGAACATTTTTCTAAGCTTGCTTTCAATCGAGCGTAAAAACCAGGCAGGACATAATCATCATGGTGTAGCAGGTGAATCCACTGCCCCCGGCTCAGAGCAACGGCTGTATTCCAATTTTGCTGTAATGGTACAGTTTTCGGAAAGCGGTAGTAACGGATCATGCCCTTTCCGAACCCATGGGGAATTTCAAATAAGGGTGGGTTACTGCCATTATCCAAAACCAGAATTTCCATGTCCTCCGGCCCTGTCCATTGCGCCAGTACGCTGGCCAGACATTCGGGGAAATATTCTGGACGGTTCAAAACTGGAATAACTACACTCCAGAAGGGTCTTGCTTCTTCGGAGTTTGGCACTGGAGGAATAGTAGGGAAACTATATTTTCCGATAATCGTTTCTTGAAATTGGATTGGTGGGGGAATGTGTTCATCTAAGTTGAACACAGAAACTTGAGCGCTACTGGAACTGCTTACTGCTTGGGCATAATGCGGATTCAGCAACATTAACCCTTTGCGGTAGGCCGACACAGCTTTATCAAGTTGGTGCTGGATTTGGTAAATCAGTCCTGTTAAATAAGCTTTTTCCCCGTCTGACTTCAGTTCTAGGGCTTGGTAAAACACAGACTCGGCTTCCTCCACCTGACCTTGCTCATGCAGGGTCATTCCCAATTTCAAATAGGTGTTTGTTTGGTCTGGCTGCAAACTAATCGCTTGTCTGTAATAAGCAACAGTAGTCTTCAAATCCCCTGCTTTTTTGCGAGCGATCGCCAACTTATTATTTAATTTTGCATAGTATAATTTTTGCTCACTGGAAAGCTTGCCTTGAGCATGAAGTGCATTGCCCAAATTCGCTTCTGCTTCCATAAAGTCCCGCTTTAACTCTAGGGCTTTGCGATAGTAGTTAATTGCTTCGTCAAATAACCCTTGTTGTTGCAAAGTAAAGCCCAGATTGTTATAAATAGGTGCAGAATCTGGTTGCAATTTTAGAGCTTGGTGATATGCGTTTGCAGCTTCGCTCAATTGCTCTTGCGATTGGCGTAAATTTCCCAAAGTAAACCAGATTTTAACTGAATCAGGTTGAAATTGCAACGCTTTACTCAACAACTGTTCAGCCGCCTGATGATTACCCATTTTTTGGGACAGTATGCCTAATCCATAAAATGCTTCCGGGTGATCAGGCTGAATTTCTAGAACTTGGCGGTAAGCCTTCTCAGCTTCAGTTAAGCGATTAGCTTGGTAATATTGAACAGCTTTTTGTAGGATTTCGGTTACGTTATCAACACCTACAACTTCAGGCAAAGAATCAACATTTAAAGTAGTTGCCATAGCTTTTTTAAAGTTTCAAAAGTGTATGTTAAGAAAATGCACAATAAATTAGTATTGTAAATATCGATTCAAATTGTGATATTTAGTTTTGTAGGTTAGCCTTGCCTAAGAGTTTTCTTAAAGGGCAATTAGTTTTAAATAAATTCTATGGATTCAGCAGTAATCAGGTTGGAATTCAAACCAGTGAGTAGAATCTTTCCTTGAGTTGGGCCATCATTAAAGTTGAAGAGAAGACCATCATTGGTATTGGTTATTTTGCCTTGAGACAACATCCCGTTTAACCATGTAGCAGTATTAATATTACCCCAGCCTTGAAATACAATCTTATCTGTACCAACCTGAAAATCTTGAATGATATCCAACTCTCCATCACGCAAGCTATTACCTCGTTGATAAAAAAATATGTCAGCGCCTTCACCACCAACCAGAACATCACTACCACGACCACCAGTCAGGACATCTTTGCCGCCACCAGCATTGAGTTGATCATTGCCCTCGCCTCCATCTAGCCAATCATTACCTTGGCCACCTTCGAGGATATCATCGCCTCTTTGTCCATTCAGCTTGTCATCCCCCAAGCTCGCATAAATTTTATCTACACCATTGTCTCCCTTCAAATTATCATTTCCAATAGTGCCATAGATAACATCTTGACCCAAGTTATCTATTAAATTATCTCCGTAAGCAATAGCAGCACTCGCATCAATTTCTACTAATGTTATGGTCGTCTCTTTTGTAAACTTTCTCTCATAACTGCCAGTAACTTGGCCTGTAAGAGAGTCTTTACCATTATTACCGTTTACATCACTAGCTTTGTCATAACTATTAATAGTAAAGTTACGGCTACCGCCATATATCAAATCACCGAATTGCATCGAGGAAATCAAACTACCTCGCAAGCCAACAAAATCTATAACCTTCGGTTTATTAGGCTCGGTGGTGTCTAATACCAAGAATGTACTTTTTGACTCAGCTTCGTTATATTCAACATTAGGATTTTCTATTTCTTTGGCTGACAGTGCTAAATCTGCGGAAAAATTAAAAGAGAAGGTTTGATTAGCGCCAACTGCAAAACTAGCAACCACTTTCGTTGTACTATTGGCATTTCCCTGATAAGTACCATCTAGACCAATGGTAGTAGAGTCAGTGAAGAGTAATGAAAAAACAGGCTCGCTCTCAAAAAAAACTGCTTGAGCTTCTGCAATAGCAAGAGCCACCCCACCTTGCACCAATGTTTGTGTCTGGGCTTCAACTAACGCTCCTGAAGAACTTTGATTATAGTTGGAGCCAAGAGCAAATCCTTGCGCCTGAGCAAAATTAGGATTGGTACTAGAATTTGAATCAGTTGATTGTAAAAATACAGTCTCTGATGACATGAAAGCCTCTGTTTATTAATCTTATCGTATGGTTTCTCTGCTAAAGATATATTCATTGCAGTTGAGTTAGAGTTCTATAGCTTTGTGATAGCAAGCGATCGCTTCACTAAGATTACTTTATTGTTCTAATATTTAGTCTAGGTTATTAAGAATTGATGTCGCATTTTGGCTAGGGTAATAGCTGGTTTATAAGCTTCCTCTGTTTTTAATGGCTTATACTGATAAATCACCATATTTATGAAAAATTTAACATTTGGTTTTAAAAAATATCTAATATTCATGTTTAAGTTATGTTGGTATCAAGTTACTAGAACTATGTATAAATTTTAAATTCTTTAGAAGGGTAAACGTGTCTAAAGTTTGAAACACTTATTAGACAAAAATTTTGTTAAATAAACATTTTAAAACATTAACTATTAAAATCATTGTCTAAAAAGTATCTTTATACTTTCAGACGCGTTTGCCCTGTAATTAGCCTTAAATAAACACTAACTAAAGATTATCGATTCAGAGTTAATCAAGCTAGAACTCACGCCTGAAAGCAGTAATTCTCCTTGAGTTTTTCCAACATTAAAATTAAAAAGAGTACCATCAGGGGTATCAGTTATATTACCTTGAGAAAACATCTCATTTAACCATGTATCAGTGTTAATAGAACCCCAACCCTTAAATACAATCTTATCGATACCAACTTGGAAGTCTTGAATGACATCAAACTCACCATTCAACAAGCTAGAACCACTGTTAAAAACAAATTTGTCATAGCCATCGCCACCAACCAAAACATTACTACCACGACCACCAATCAGCGTGTCATCACCCAAACTGCCGTGGATTTTATCATTGCCCTCGCCTCCATTTAACCAATCATTGCCTTGACCGCCTTCGAGGATATCATCACCTTTGCGTCCATCCAGCTTGTCATTCCCCAAGCTGCCATAAATTTTGTTTGCACCGTTGTTTCCTGTCAGATTATCATTCCGAATCGTGCCATAGATAACATCTTTACCTAAATTTTTGATTAAAGTATCTCCCAAAAAAGTAACAGCGCTGGCATTAATTTCTACTATCGTTATATTTGTATTATTTTTAAACTTTCTCTGATAACTGCCAATAGCCTTTGCTGTTAGGGAGTCCTCACCATTGTTGCCATTAAGATCAGTAGTTTTTTCCCGACTGGTAATAGTAAATTTACCACTACTGCCAAGCGTAAAATCGCTGATTTTAGAGGAAATTAACTTACCCCGCATCCCAAAATAATCTAACACTTTGGGTTTATTGGGATTTGTTGTGTCTAATACCAAGAAAGCGGTTTTTGACTTAGCCTGGTTATATTCAACATTGGGATTTTCAATTTCTTTAGCTTTCAGTGCTAAATCGGCTGAAAAATCGAAAGAGAAGGTTTGATTAGCGCCAACTGCAAAACTAGCAACCACCTTCGTTTTACTATTGGCACTTCCCGCATAAGCACCATCTAATCCAATGCCAGTACTGTCAGTAAACAGTGCTGAAAAACTTGGGTCATTGTTAAAAAATTGTGCTCCAGCTTCAGCGATCGCAACAGCCACCCCACCTTTTACCAATGTCTTTGTCTGGGCATCAGTTAAACTTCCTGAAGCACTTTGATTATAGTTATAGACAAGGCCAAATCCTTGAGCGTTAGCAAAATTAGGATTGGGATTGGGATTTGGAGCAGTCGATTGTAAAAAGATAGTTTCTGATGACATGAAAGCCTCTGTTTATTTTGTGGGAGAGTTTCTCTGCTGAAAATTTGCTCATTTACGAACTCCATCAAAAAAATTTAAAAATCTAATAAATTGAACACTCGTGTTGGCTGTCGTTTAGCTATCTGGTCTTGATATCTCTAGATTCAATTGTGCGCTTTTGTCTAGGGCTTGCTTCGCTTTTAATAGCACTTTCAATTGAGTTAATTGACTGTTCCAAGCTGAACGTGGAAGCAGGGAAATGTTCTCTGATTGAGCTGGTGATGGCTCAAGACCAGTGCTTTTTTCGGGAATTGTGGTAATTTCTGAATTGTCAGCCATAATCTATTACCTTGCTAGCGAGTAAGAAACTTTTGTTTGTTGCTGCCAACTTTCAGACCACTGAATGCTGTCAGCAGTAAAATGTAATGGATCGTTTACTGGCAAAGGAGTGTCTATAGGCTCCACAATTAGCTCAAACTCTCCATTATCAAAAGGCAGACCTTGGGCTTTTACTTTGGGCGTTACACGCTCGCGCAAGCCTTCTGCTGCATGGACAAGGGCGCGATGATGACAGTAAGGATTATTACCTCTCTTGTCAAAGAAAACATGGGCAGTCCAACTGCAACCACCACGACACAGTTCGGCGAATTCGCAGGTTTTACAGAAACCCCACAGGTGTTTTGTACCTTCAGGTGTTCCTGCTCTCAGATTTAAGCGTAATTGTTCTGTATTGTTGATAATGTCATGCAGCGATCGCTCTCGAATATTACCACCTGTATATGCAGTAGTAGGCAGTGAGGGACAACCTTTAATTGCTCCGTCAGCTTCAATTCCCAAGGTAGAAAGCCCAGCACCGCAACCTTGCCAAAATGAAAATTCATGCTCGTTTCCCCGCCCCCGCAACAGTCGTTCATAAGGGCCGTAGTAACCAATATTATTTCCCGCTTGAAGTTGCACACCTTCTTGGTAGGCGCGACGAGCAACACGGGCGAGCATGGGGTAAATATCTAACAGTTCATAGGGTTGGAGAAGGATATCTGCGTTGTCAGCGGCATTTCCCATTGGCACAGTCAGCTGAATTTGCCAAGCACGCGCACCCGCATCACGAATACACTCATAAATGCTGGGGAACTCCGGTGCTGACAAGCGGTTAATTTGGGTGTTGCAACCGAAGGCAATGCCCACTTCTCGTAGATGACTCATGGTTTTAAATGCATATTTCCAAGAGCCTTTCCTACCCCGTAGACGGTCATGAGTTGCTTCCAAGCCATCAATAGAAACTGAGACAGTTTTAATTCCTGCGGCTTTCATTTTGTGTGCAGTTTCTAAGGAAATGCCATAACCGCCGGTAGTCATACCACATAGCATCCCTGCCTCATTAATAGCTTTAGCAATTTCTAGCCAGTCTGGACGCAGAAATGCCTCACCACCGATGAGAGTAACTTCTTTAATGCCAACTTCTGCCATCTGCCTGACAAGATCCAAAGCCTCCTCTGTGGAAAGTTCTTTGGTGCGCTCATGCCCTGCACGAGAACCACAGTGACTACAAGCTAGATTGCACTTTAAGGTAATCTCCCAAACTGCGTAGCTTTTGCGGTGGTATTTCATAGGTTAATTCTCAATCTCGGTTTTAGAAGTTGGCTTGAACCGGATAATGGTTAAATTCGGAGGAGCGTATTTAGTTGCTTAGAGTGCTGACTTTTTGCAAGGAATCCTCAATCTACCGTGAAAAGTCAGAGACTAATTGTTTTGATAAAACCACTTGCAGTAGCAACGTTTTGAAAGAGTTTAGATTTAATTTTTTGAATTACTATATCACCATCACCTGCGACTGTTACGGTAGCTGTAGGCTCACCGCCAACTGCCACAGCAAATCCTGTACCTTCTGATGTAGAATTACTGCCTGACAAAGTTTCGGTAATACTATATGAAATAGCAAAAGTGAAAGTCTCTAGCCCTGTAGCTGATGCCTCAGACATCACGAGTACTCCATCAGAACCTAAAATCAACTCTTGTTGTAGAACATTTTCTATATAGGATAAATCAGCTATCTGCATACTTTACTAATGAGCCTTTTTCAAATTGTTATTACTTGAAACTTTGTTGTAAAAGTCATGAAACTTACTGAAAAACCTCTTTCCTGCCTAGAAGCAGAGAAGTTTTTATTATGGAATTACTATCTGATTTTTGAAATATATGTAAGGTGGACATTAACTACTATATTCCGCGTTTATTTTAGGTTTTACAGTATAATGCTCACCTTACAGATACCTTAATCCTTGTATTGGATTACTGTTCTAAATCTGCTACAACTACACCGTACATTGCTTGTACAGGTGGGTCGTAGATTACTATGCCATACATAGGTTGTGGCTGTGGGATCGGTTCTGGGCAGGGTTTGGGATACTCGTCATCGGGAGGCCAGTAAATTACGCCGTATAGCGGTTGAATATCACTATCGAACTTTCTGAGACCACCAAAAGCACCTACTAATTCTTCTTCACTAAGCTCATGAAACTCGCCTAGTTCTTTTAATTCCAATATTTTTATAGCAGCTGTTTCAAATTCTTGCTGAGAAAACTTATAACCACCATTTTCTAGAGCTTTTTTCACTTCTTCTACTTTCTCGCTCATTAGTTGGCTGCGGAAAGCTTCATCTTTGGCTATTCTAATGAGGAATTCTTTAACTTTCTCAAAAATTGCTAAAGACATATTTTTACTGTCTCCTTGAATATCAGCCTTTGTTAGGAATACATTAACTTTGCAAGTTGATAGCAGGATCTGCTGCTTGACGTAACTGCTCAGATGGAGAATAGTTATCTGTGATAATTTGCGGACATCGCATACAAGCTGCCTTGCCTTCTTGCTGCCACCAGCGACAATCTCGGCGGATAGAACAAGGTGGTAGTTGTTCTACTACCGCAGGCAATTTCTCAACAATTCGCATTGCTAGACGACAATCTTTGCCATCAAAATGCTGACAACCCAATTGGGCGCAGGATGTGGCCGCGCGAAAAATTTCGGCGGGTGTAACTGGGCTAGCCTTTGCCAGCAGTTCATCTGTGATGGGCAGAGGTTGTTTGAGATAAGCTATGTGAGGTGCTGCTGCTGCTCCAGCAACTACGCCGAAGACAACAGCATCCACAAATTCGGGTTTAGCACTAGGGCAAAGGGTAGTCTGAGCAGTAGTAGTATCTTCCATTCCTTGAACCTCCACCGGAAGAGAATTTTTAACGCTTGAAGGCTAAAAATTAGGCAATTTCCTCAGGAGGATCTACAGCAATTAGCCCAACTATAATTGGTTCACAAATTGGCTTAACTGGAGGATCATCTGGTAACGCAATCATCCCAGCTATAACTGGGTCAATTGGCTTTAACTTTGTGATTGTAGTTTCTGAAGTCAAACCACCCGCAATACTTGCAGCTTCGTGATCAGATAAACCTAACAAACCTTCTTCTGTTCCTAATAACCCTCTGCGGGTTACCGCATTAGTAACGGCATCAGCAATCAGATCATTGATTTCCATTTGTTGGTTGTATTTTTTGCTTGTATCCATTTTGCTTTTCCTGTTAATTTGTGGTTATATCGAGTTAACTGAACCATTGGATAACTG
Organism: Mojavia pulchra JT2-VF2; assembly: GCA_019359325.1. Classification (GTDB taxonomy): domain Bacteria; phylum Cyanobacteriota; class Cyanobacteriia; order Cyanobacteriales; family Nostocaceae; genus Mojavia; species Mojavia pulchra. The sequence continues at coordinate 53,626 of JAHHHN010000033.1, forward strand.
GAACACCTCCACTAGTAGCTTGACCTGCGAATGCAAGATTAGCGCCATTCTGATCTCGTAAACTACCTGCAACTTCACTGAGGGACGTTCCGACTGCAACCGCTATTAAATCAAGGAAAGTTGGCGACGTGCTAACAGTGCTAGTCCCGTAAATATATGTATCTTGACCTGTCTGCTGGACTCTGTATACTAAGCCTTTTTGCACCTGAATCACATCGCCCGCATTAAAGTCTTTTGCATAGACTCCAGCCGTAGCGCCTTCCTGGCCAATAATGGCAAAGTCACCAAACGCACTACCATTACTGACATTACCGCCACTGCCCAGGTAGTAAAATTCATTACTGCCTCCCAGGATAAATCGATCATTATCGGCTCCGCCAGCTAAGACATCGAATTCTTGGAATCCTCGATTACCAAAACTACCGATACTAATAGAAGCACTTCTGCTGCCAGTCCCAACACCAACGAGGACATCATTGCCAGCCCCGCCAATTAGAACATCATTGCCACCATTTCCGATAAATAGGTTATTGTCAGTCCCGCCAATTAACCTATCTACGAAGGTAGATCCAGCTACGTTTTCAATATTACTCAGCGTATCAGTACCGCTAAGTCCATCGCTGGCAGTTCCGGTTCCCAAATTAACGACAACGCCTGCGGTACTAGACGAATAATCTGCTTGGTCGATCCCAAGTCCGCCATCAATGGTGTCATTGCCGCCACCCCCAATAAAGAGGTTATTGCCATCATTGCCGATGAGGTTGTCGTCAAAGCTTGAACCTGCGGCTTCTTCAATACTAATCAGCGTGTCCGTACCACCGAATCCATCATTAGCTGTACTCGTCCCCAAGCTAACAGTCACTCCTGCCAGACTGGAGGAATAATCTGCCCGGTCAATTCCATCACCACCATTGAAGGTGTCATTACTAGCGCCCCCTTGGAGGGTATCATTGCCAGCACCTCCATTTAAGCTGTCATCACCAGACCCGCCACTAAGGAAGTTGTTACCTGTATTGCCAACGAGGGTATCGTTGAAACTGGAACCCGAAGCTTCTTCTATGTCGATTAAGGTATCAGTGCCGCCTAAGCCATCGCTGGCTGTACCTGCTGTGAGGTCAACGTTGACTGCTGAGGTACTAGAGGCATAATCGGCGCGATCGCTACCAGTACCTCCATTCAGCGTATCATTGCCAGCGCCCCCTTGGAGGGTATCATTGCCAGCACCGCCGTTTAATGAGTTAGTAGCAGCATTTCCAGTCAAGCTGTCGTTAAAATTAGAACCAACTATGTTTTCAAGGTTCGATAGCGTATCAGTATTACCGAATCCATCACTAGCGGTGCCTGTAGTCAAGTTAACTGTAACAACTGCAATACTAGAAGAATAATCAATTTGGTCAGTACCGTCGCCTCCATTCACAGTATCATTGCCAACTCCTCCCACAAAGAGGTTATTGCCAGTATTTCCGGTCAGGCTATCATTGAAGCTAGAACCAAAGACTTCTTCAATATTGCTGAGAGTATCCGTCCCCCCAAACCCATCGCTAGCAGTACCAGCTGCTAGGTTAACAGTAACTCCGGCTGTACTGGAAGAATAATCAACCCGATCTGTGCCATCGCCGCCATTTATCGTGTCATTGCCAGGGCCGCCAACAAAGAGGTTATTTCCTCCATCTCCAGTCAGGTCGTCGTTCAATGTGGAACCGATAATATCTTCAATATTAATTAGCGTGTCAGTGCCACCTAACCCATCACTGGCTGTACCAGTTGTCAGGTTAACAGTAACTCCGGCTGTACTGGAGGAATAATCCACACGGTCTGTGCCAGCGCCGCCATTTATCGTGTCATTGCCAGCTCCACCGATAAAAGTGTTATTGCCTCCATTGCCAGTTAGAGTATCGTTGAAACTCGAACCTGCTACATCTTCAATATTGCTCAACGTATCAGTACCACCCAAGCCATCACTGGCTGTACCAGTCGTCAAATTAACAACAACTGCCGCCGTACTAGAGGAATAGCTAACACGGTCTGTTCCAGCAGCGCCATTTATCGTGTCATTGCCAGCCCCGCCGATAAAGAAATTATTCGCGGTATTGCCAGTCAGGATGTCGTTGAAAGCAGAACCTAAGACTTCTTCAATACTACTGAGTGTATCAGTTCCAGCCAGCCCATCACTGGCTGTACCAGTTGCCAGGTTAACAGTAACTCCGGCTGTACTGGAGGAATAGTCAGCCCGGTCAAAACCATCACTTCCGTTGAGGGTGTCATTACCCGCTCCCCCAGCCAGAGTATCGTTACCAGCGCCGCCATTAATGCTGTCATTACCAGCATTGCCACGCAGAAGATTATTCGCGGTATTGCCAGTCAGGGTGTCGTTGAAATTAGAACCAGCGATATTTTCAACATTAATTAGCGTATCAGTAGTGCCAAATCCATCGCTAGCAGTACCAGTTGCCAAGTTGACATTGACTGCGGCTGTACTTGATAAATAATCAACAATATCAGTTCCACTGTTGCCATTCAGGGTGTCATTACCAGCCCCACCAATTAGGGTATCATTACCTATGTTGCCGTCGAGGGAATCATCTCCGCTTCCACCATCCAGGTAATCATCATCTCCACCGCCATCCAGGTTGTCATCATCATCGTCACCATAGAGTTGGTCACTCTGTCCATTGCCAAGGATGGTATCGTCCCCTGCACCCCCCCGCAGTGTATCTACCCCTCCGCCTGTCAAGCTACTGCCACTGGCTCCCTGAATGAAGTCATTACCATCGCCACCGTCGATGAAGTCGCTACCACTAACTGCTGATATGGTGTCATTACCCGCACCGCCCAAAATAGTATCGTTACCCTGGCCGCCTTGAATATTGTCATCACCATCCCCACCGTCAAGACTGTCGTTACCGCCTCCTCCATCGAGGTAGTCGCTACCTGCGCCTCCCAGTAAAGTATCGTTAGCAGTATCAAGACCGCCAAAGAGACGATCATTGCCATCGCCACCATCTAGTAGGTCGTTGCCCTGGTCGCCCTGAAGGAAGTCATCTCCTGCTAACCCAAGCAAGGTGTCGTTACCATTACTTCCATAGATTTGATCGGCCAAAGCGGTTCCTTCAAGCCTGTCTGCCCCGTTAGTTCCTCTAAGTAAAGCCATAAATAAGTTTTATCTCCTTAATTCCCAAGCTGATTTTTCTGCCTTTTGCTTTGAAAGAGTGCTAATTTCTCAGTGCTGGGTTTGGTAAATATGTTCTAAATTCATGTGGGCTTCCTCATGTTGGAAATTGAGCTCTAAAGCTCTTTGATAGGAAGCGATCGCCTCTTCTATTTGCCCTTGTTCTTGCAGTACCACACCCAAGTGATAATGAGCTTCTACTAAATCAGGCTTGAGTGCGATCGTGCTTTGCGCGGCTTTGAAAAGGAGTATCGCCTGTCGATAGTAAATAGCGGCAGTTTTCCAATCAGCTGCTTGTTTGCGGGCAATGCCCAGCTTGTAATTTAATTCGGCATAGTAGGCTTGTTTCTCTTTGGAAAGCTTTCCTTGGGCAAAAAGTGCGTTACCTAAATTGACATCCGCTTCTACGCAATTAGGTTGAAATTCTAGAGCTTTTTGATAGGACGCTATTGCTTGTTCCCACTTACCTTGTTGTTGGAGGGTGTAGCCCAAATTATTGTAAATGGTTCCTGCATCTGGTCGTAGGACAATGGCTTTTTGGTAAGCTGTTTCTGCTTCTGGTAATTGTCCTTGGGCTTGGCGCAAATTGCCTAAACTAAACCAAATTTTTACAGAGTTAGGCTGAAGCTCACAAGCTCTACTCAAAAGTTTCTCTGCTTCTTGGAATGCACCTTTTTGCTGTGCTAGCATCCCTAACCCATATAATGCTTCTGAATAGTCTGGTTGTTTTTCTATAATCTGATGATATAGCCTTTCGGCTTTATCTAAGCGATTAGCTCGATGATGTTGAACTGCAAGTTGAAATAATTCAGCAACTCCTTCGGCGTTAAATTTTCTTGGCTTATTAACTAACTGTAAAATAAAATCTTCTAGCGCTCTGATCGGTTTTAAATCGCCATATAATTTATGCTTGTTTTCTGCAACTTGCTGGGAGATATATTGACGATATCTTGCATCTTTCCCCAAAACGACGGCAATTTGCACGTATTCTTCTTTATTTGAGGCGATCGTTTCTTCTATACCCATCATCTTTAGAATTGCCATCGAATGCCGTCCCCGCATAAGTTCCCCTGGTAAGGTGACAACCGGAATATTATAGGCAATAGATTCCAAGGTAGAGTTACATCCAGACCAACCAATACTATCTAAAAAGACATCTGCTAAAGCTGAAACTCCAGCAAACTTTTCGTTACTCATGCCCGGCAAAAATAAACAATGGTTTTGATAATTCAGCCCTAATTCATCAAAAGCATAACTTAAGCGCTGGCGAAATAATTTTGTTATATCTTCACTTTCGTGTTTAATAAAAACAAATTTACTATTTTCTAACTCCTTAGCAATTTTAGGAAAGACATCATCATGGCTTGGCAGATATTTATATAATGACTGACAACACCAGAAGACAATTTCATCTTCTTTTAAACCTATATCTGCTCTGTTAACTACTTGTGGTTGAATTGCTAAAGGCGTGTAATGAATAGATAAATTTGGTAATTTAACTAACTTTTCTGTATAGTGTTCTTGAGCATTTTCTGCTTCCATTAATTCACTACTCAAGTAATAGTCAATCGTTGGTAGTCCACTAGTATCAGGATGCCCCCAAGACGTAATTTGAATTGGTGCGAGTCTCAAGCAACCCAACTTTATCGTCATTGGGCACATACCAAACTCTGGAAAAATCAGGACGTGTAATTTATCTTCAGCTATGACTTCACACCATTGAGCAATTGAACGCACACCTTGAACAAATTTATCGAAAAGTTTTGCAGCACTGATTGTTGAATTATCTTTTTTTACCCCAGTGTAATAACCAAATAATTCAAATCCATTTCTATCGAAATTTTCTACCCAGCCCTTAATAGGGATTTTCCAATTAGAGTGGTTATAGAAAAACCCTGAAACAATACCAACTCGAACCTTATCATTTTTATCTAAATTTTGGAGAACACGCGGTTGACTCCATTGAGGATAGCGACTTGACATCATTTGACAAATCATTTCCCCATAAGTTCGCTGTAGTTCTCGGTCATTTAAGCCTTGATATGCTAGATAAAAAGGCTGTAATGCGCCAACAGCTTCAGATGCCTTTGCCCGTTCTTCTTGATTGGTTAATTGATAACTATCAGCTAAATTTTGTAAATGCTGTTGATACTGATTTCTTTTGAATTCAATTTCATCAACACTAGAATAGATAATTGGCAATTGGCTGATACAAATTCCAAATTTAGCAGGAGCATAATTAGATGTAATTTTAACAGCTTGCTCAAATGCTTGTATTGCTGTCTCTAATTTATTTTGTTCTTTAAAAACAACTCCCAAGTTGTAATAGATGTAAGCACTATTAGGTTGAATTTTGATTGCTTGTTGATAGGATTCTATAGCAGCATCAAATCTATTTAGTGCCTTCAGAGTAGTTCCCAAGTTGTTATGGGTTACTGCCATATCTGGTTTAAGCTTTAAAGCTTGTTGGTAAGCTTCTATTGCTTTATTAAAATTGCCTTTTTGTTTAAAAATATGTCCTAAATTGTGATAAGCATCAGGATAGTCTGGTTGAATTTTTATTGCTTGTTGATAAAACTTGAAAGCATCATCTAAGCGTCCCTGGTTTTGTAGTACCTCTCCTAAATGATTATGAGCTTCTACCAAATCTGGCTGTAATGCAATAGCCTGCCGATAATAGTATTCTGCCGTCTCGAATTCTCCTACTTGTTGCCTACCTAAAGCAAACTGCCGATTTAAGTCTGCATAATGAACTTTTTGGTCAGGTGACAGCTTTCCTTGAACATTGAGAGCATTACCGAGATTGGCTTGCACTTCGATGCAGTCGGGTAGAATTTCTAGTGCTTTGTCATAACAGGCGATCGCGTCTTCGAGTTTGCCTTGTTGTTGCAGGCTAAACCCTAAGCTGTTGTGTATTGCCGCTGCTTCTGGCTGCAATTGCACAGATGCTTGAAAAAATTGTTCTGCATTCCGATATTGTCCCTGTTGCTGCGCCAGCATACCTAAGCCGTATAATGCTTCCGCCTGATTAGGATTTATGTCTATAATTTGACGATAAACTTGTTCGGCTTGGGTAAAGCGCTTGGCTCGACAATGTTGAGCAGCAAGTTGGAGAGCCTCAGTAACTGTAATCATAAATTTTTACAATTATTTAATGTATCTTTCTGTTGCTACACCTGCTAGCTTTTTTGCAATTTTTGTGGGCACTACCCACCCTACGGTTAGAATGATGCAAGACATCAATTTGAACGGGCTAAAATACTGAATTTGAAGCTGATTAAAACTGACTATTCTACCCTACTTTTCACATACAACTATTAGCCCAGAGTTTTAACTCAGGGCGCGTGAACAGCATATAAATGTAAGTTAGGCTGGGTTGACGGCTGAATATTGTAAAGGTTTATTGCTAAAACAGTTATTTGGAATTAAAGAGTATATTTTAAATGAATGCCGAAAGCTCAAATGACCAGAGAGCCTTCGGCGGTTTATGAATCTACTAGGCTTTCGAGCCGGCTCTACTTGCAGGAGTTGTTACTCTTTGTAAGTAGAGTTTAATTAATTACCAGTAGCAGATACGGCGAATGCGTTAGAAGAAGATGTATTGCCATCGGTGTAGGTGAAGGCGAAGGATTCAGCAAGAGTGTTATTACCAACAGCGGTTGCACCAGATTCAGCGGTAGCTATGTTGCCACTGATGTCTACGGTAACATCAACGTTCTTGTTAATGTCGATGTTTTCGTCAATATCAATATCGATGTCTACGTCTTTCTCTGCACTAAAGCTAAAACCACCAAGAACTTCTTCAGTGGTAACTTCTAAGTAGTTCAAATCTGCAATAATCATTGTTTTTTCTCCTGAAATGTGTAAATTGTTTTGGGCTTCATTGCCAGAGAGCCTTCGGCGGTTTATAAATCTACTAGGCTTTCGAGCCAACTCTACTTGCAGGAGTTGTTACTCTTCGTAAGTAGGTTTAATTAAGCACCAGTAGCAGATACGGCGAATGCGTTAGAAGAAGATGTATTGCCATCGGTGTAGGTGAAGGCGAAGGATTCAGCAAGAGTGTTATTACCAACAGCGGTTGCACCAGATTCAGCGGTAGCTATGTTG
>JAHHHN010000026.1 GCA_019359325.1 Mojavia pulchra JT2-VF2
CCACTGATGTCTACGTCAACATCAACGTCCTTGTTAATGTCGATGTTTTCGTCAATATCAATGTCAATGTTTACGTTTTTCTCTGCACTAAAGCTAAAACCACCAAGAACTTCTTCAGTGGTAATTTCTAAGTAGTTCAAATCTGCAATAATCATTGTTTTTTCTCCTGAAATGTGTAAGTTGTTTTAGGTTTTATTGCCTTCACCAACTTGTTTCTGTTGGCTACGTAATTACTATAACTTATTCGCCAAAAAAGTCAACTGCTTTTTTGGTGTTTTTTTCTTATAGGCAACTTTTATTTTTAAGCTTAAATAAGCTATATATTTGCTATGTATATTTTTATTAAAAGCAATATAATTGCATACAAAATTAGAGCAAAAATCAATAAAATTATTGCTCGATAAGCTTTACGGTAATCAATTTAATTCTTGAGATTTGCTAATTTAGCCCTTTAAAAATATTGTTTTTAAAGACAGCAAAAGCTAACTACTTAATTTCTGAGCAGTTACTAGCAGCTTTAGAACTATTACTTAAAAATTTATAAATTAACCCTGATTTAGAGAAGATTATCAGCCATCAACATATTTGAAATTTAATTAGTTATTTGGTATTGGGCAATAACAGACTTAAGCCTGCTCTAACAATTCCTGTGGCGATCGCACATTTACATCCGGGTCTATCTGAGTGACAACTTTTATACTGTCGATTTGGTGTTTTAACCAACTAGAAAACGATTCTGTAATGATTTTTTGGCGCAACTGTTCATCTAATTGGGGTTGAATGACTTCTTCCACCCAAATTAAATGCACTCCCTTGGGAGTCGTAATTGGTTTGAGAGCTTCTGGTGGTGCAGCAGCAAATACAGCCGCTGCAATCTCCGGGCGAAACTCTTTGCGGTATTGGAGTCCCTGATATCCGTAAGTACGGCGGAGTTCTGGTTCTGCGATATATAGACGAGCAATTTCTGGAAAAGTGATTTCGCCTTCTTCTAGAGCATAAAAAAGCTCTAAAGCCAAGTCTCGTTCTTCAAAGAGGACTTGGTAAGTAACAGCAGCGACATAATCTAGTTGGCGTTCATAAAAGAACTTTTCGACTTGATCCGCAAATAAATGATTCGCTAGCTTCCTTGAAAGGACATTATTGTAGGCTAATTCTTCAAACTCACTCACAGACAAGTGGTGTTTTTCTAACCATGTCCAGGTGTCTTTAGCTTTGGTAAGCTTCTTGGTGAACCGTAAGTCATCTCCTTCTTGCTGTAGTTCTTCTGGTGTGACTGTAATTCCTGCCTCTTGAGCTGCTTCGGCAATAATTCTTTGCGATACTATTGCCTCTACAACATCAGGTATCTGACAGGAGAGTTTGAGGCTGTGAATGATGTTTGAGGTTGAAATGGTCACTTGTTCGAGCATGATGCAATTTCTCCATAAAATATTCCTTATCTAGAAGTTAGATAAGATGGAGTTTTGATGCCTAACTCCTTATTAAAACCCGATTTAAAAACGGGGTCTAGGTCACAATGGTTCTATGCAGACAAAAATATAGTTGATAATTCTTTATCAATTCTTTCTGCTAGCTTGTAAGCCATTAATGGGGGATTTCGGTAGTTGGTAGCAGTTTTTCTAAATCCCCATCGTCTGGCTTCAACTTCTGAAACTCCAAACTCTGCGGCTAGGCGATTGTAAGACCAGCCATATTTTTTCATTAGCTCAATTGGATGCATATATTCACCTTACTTATACTGTTGCTAGATTTATGTTTAGGTAAGTTCTCGATGCTAGGAGACCGAACGCAGACTTGATATGCACGAACTGAAAATTTTGGCTATAGCTCTAAACCGCCTTTTTGCAGTTTTTTGAACGGATCTAAAACAAAGTCAATCACTCGCCGCTGGCGAATAATGACTTCAGCATTTGCGGACTGACCGGCAGTTAATGGAATACGTTTGTTGCCATTTTGGACATACTGCTGCTCTAAGGTGACTTCTAACTCATAGTTTTCGATGTTTCCTTGGGGTGTTTGACTAACTTTCGAGTCAGGAGAGATCCAAGTAACTTTCCCTTCGACGATGCCATACTCTTGGAACGGATAAGCATCGAACTTGACTTTGACTGGCATTCCAACCTTCAAGAAGCCACTATCCTGACTAGGCATTTGGGCTTTGAGTACAATCCCTGCATTTTGGGGTGCAATTTGGGCAATCCTTTGACCAGGTTGTACTACTGCTCCCGGTTTAGTGATGGGTAACTCAAAAATTACTCCATTAATAGGCGATCGCACTATTCGTTGCTGCATCTGAAGTCTTATAGATGTAATCTGGCTTCTAGTCTGAGCAACTTCTGTTTGCACTGCTGTTATTTGTGTCTGTAAGTCTTTTAGCTGTTCTTGATTTTTCATTACAGCCAGTTTCCCGGCTTGCACTACACTTTTATAGCTACTTTGTTCTTCTTGCAGTCGGAGTTTTGCTTGTTTGATCTCAGACTCCAACATATTAATAGTTGCTTGATAACGATTTAGCTCTTCCGTTAAGCGGAATTCTGCTTGTTTAATATCTGATGAGGCCTTTTCGTAGAGTCGCTTGCTTTCTTGTTCTTCTTTTTTGAGTTGATCAATTTGGGTTGCAGAAACTGCACCATCCTGAACGAGTTTGCTAAAGCGTTCAACTTGTCTTGAGTCTATACCCAAACGAGCTTGAGCCGACTTCTGATCATTACGAGTGGTGTAAATCTGCTGTTGTGCTTGCCTAACTAATGCCTGTTTTTCTAACTTTTGTAGGTTATAGGTACTTACTTTGGTGTCAAGGTTTTGCTGCGCCTGGTTAACTTGAGCTATTTTTTCTAATTCTTGGGATTTATTTTGTTGCTCTAAGAGGCTAGTTGACAACAAAAGCTGATTTTTGAGGACTTCGAGTTGCGATTGGCGATTTTGTAGCCCTTGCAATTTTGTCTGTGCCTGTTGCAGTTCGGTTTGCACCAGATCAGACTCTAATTCAAGTAGAATCTGGCCAGCTTTAACTGTATCTCCTTCTTTAACCGTAACATTTTTAACACTCCCACCAGCTTGAGCATCTAATTTCTGGGTTGCACCTTTGGGTTCTATACGCCCTCTAGCGCTACCAGTCTCATCTACTTTTGAGAAAGTGGCCCAGGGTACAAACAGAGCAGCACAGCCGATTAGCACATACAACAGCCCTCTAGACCAAATTTGGGGTAAGCCATTGAGCAGTTCTTCAGTACCGTAGTACAAGCCTTTGAACAAATCTTGGCCGTTATTTTGTGTCTCTGTCTGCTCCTGAACTTCTATAGATTCCTCTTGCTGTGTATAACTTTGATACTTATCTTGCTCATTTTTGGGAGGTGCAGATGATGTATTGGAATGAGGCATAGTTTTAATTTCCGATAACAGTAGATAGAAGATGAAAATGCTACACTTGCGTTCCAGTATCTGATCCCTAAACTCAACTAACTTGAGCCAGTTGTTGTTGATTTAGATAGTAATAATGTCCTTTTTTGGCAATTAATTCGTCATGGCTACCGCTTTCTACCAAGACACCCTGATCTAAAACCAGGATTAAGTCAGCGTTGCGTACTGTAGATAAGCGATGGGCAATGATCACACTTGTACGCCCTTTGAGAATTGTTTTGAGGTTGTTCTGAATAATTCGTTCTGATTCCGAATCTAGGTGACTGGTGGCTTCATCAAATAGTAATAACCGAGGATTTCCGAGCAAAGCACGGGCAATAGCTAGGCGTTGGCGCTGTCCCCCAGAGAGCATACCGCCGCCTTCACCAATTTGGGATTCGTAACCCAGCGGTAACCTCTGAATAAATTCATCGGCTCCAGCATATTTTGCTGCTTGGATAATTTCTTCTAAAGAAGCATCTGGATGAGCCATCGCTATGTTTTCACGAATAGTCCCACCAAAGAGAAAGGTATCTTGGTCTACAACACCGATTTGAGAACGGAGCGATCGCAAGGAAATATTGGTGATGTCATAACCATCAATTAGTACTTTGCCATCTGTCGGAGGGTATAAACCTAAGATCAACTTGCTCAGAGTTGTTTTTCCAGAACCACTGCGCCCTACCAGCGCTACCATTTGTTCTGGCTGAATTTCAATGTTGAGATTTTCTAGTACGTTAGTCTCAGTTTCCGGGTGATAGCGAAAGGTGACATTCTGAAACTGAATGTGGCCGCGCAGTTTACCCAAAGTCTTCCGGGGTTTAGTTTGTAAATCTTCTTCTGGTTCTGCCTGCAACACATCATTAATGCGTTCGGTGGAAATCACGATTTCCTGCAATTGATTCCACAACGAAGACAGTCTCTGGAAAGGACTCAAGACATTACCCACCAACATATTAAAAGCAACTAATTGTCCAATGGTGAGTTCGCCGTTAATTACCTGGATTGCCCCATACCACATTAATGCAGTATTTACAAAAATTTGGATAATGCCACCGATAATTTGGAGACGATTACCAATTATCTGAGCATTAAAGCTTTTTTTAACCAAATTATGCAGCAGTTCCTCCCAACGCCAACGCACGTTATGTTCAATTGCCAATGAACGCACGGTACGAATTCCGGTTAGGGATTCTATGAGATAGCTTCTTTCTTCAGCACCTGCATTAAAAATCTCTCTGGAGATGCGGCGCAAAATACTTGTGCTAGCCAGCGCCAAGATAAAAAATGGTGGTACAGTACACAGCACAAATAACGACATGCGCCAACTATAAGAGAACATCAAGCTCAGATAGACCACCAATGTCAGCATATCTAGGAAGATGGAGAGTGTCTGACCGGTAAGGAAGCGCTGAATCTTCTGGTTCTCTTGGATACGCGAGACTATATCCCCGACATAACGCGACTCAAAATAGGAAAGGGGTAAGCGGAAGGTATGTTGGATAAAACCTACGACTAGGGAAATGCTAATGCGGTTAGCAGTGTGAAATAAGAGATATTGCCGTACACCGTTGACAGCGACACCAAACAACCCAAAAACGATCATCCCCAAAGCGACAGCGTTTAAGGTTGTAAGGCTGCGTTGTACAAGTACTCTGTCGAGCAACAACTGAGTGAATACTGGCGTTACTAGTCCAAATATCTGAATGAATATGGAAGCTATAAAAATTTCTAGCAGTGTCCAATAGTGAGGTTTGATTAATTCATAAAACTTCCAGAAGCTTGTACTTTCGTCTTTAGTATCTTTAAGTAAAGCTGTAGGTTGCAGTAACAATGCATAACCACTCCAACCTGCTTGAAATTCAGCTTTTGTCAGGCTGCGTTGACCAAGAGCAGGATCACATACAATCACTCGTGTTTTGGTAATTTCATAGACAACGATGAAGTGTTTGCCTTCCCAGTGGGCGATCGCAGGTAGCGGTTGTTCTGTCAATTTATCGAGAGTGGCTTTCACCGGACGGCTGGCAAAACCCAGGCTTTCTGCCGCTGTTGTCATAGCCTTCAAAGATGCACCACTGCGATTAACGTTGGTCATATCCCGCAAGCGATTGATACTAAAATGCTTGCCCCAATAGTTGCCAATCATCACCAAGCAAGCAGAGCCGCAATCGGCAGCGCTTTGTTGGGCATAGAAAGGATAGCTCTTAGTGAGGCGTTTCCACCAATGCCCGATTTGCACTTTCGGGCTAGGAAAGTAAGGACGTGATTTTTTTGGCTGTTGTTGTGACTGCTGATCTCGTTGGGGAAAAGGAATAATTTTGGATTTTTGAGATGGTGAAAGCCTTCTCTTCGTCTCTAGTCTCCAATCCTCAGTGTTTACTTCCCTGTCTCCAACTGCCGGTTCCCAGTCCTTAGTCCCTAGTCCCCAGTTCTCTAATTCCGGTAAGTATTCTAGCGCTGTTTGCACATTAGAGTTTTTCAGCACATAAACAGTTGTAGATTGGGTTGCTTGCCAATCACCTTGTTGAGGTTGAGCAAAGATTGTGCCTGGTGTCAAACGATGACCTTGAGAATGTCGTAGTTGACCTCTGTACAATAGCCACAACTGAGAATCTTGGGATATTTGCGTATTTACAGAGCCTATTTCTATTTGGTGTCGCTCAAACAAAGATAAGGCTTTGACCATCCCTGGAACTTGTGATGTATGGTGTGGGAATTGTGAGGTTTGGCGACATAACAATAGCAAATCCCAAAGTTCTGCACGGGCGTATAGGCGATCGCGAATGTTAGGATATCTGTCCATCAACATTTGCAATACGTCTTGCCTAAAATAGCCAAGCTTTAAGTTTGTCGAAGCACTGGCTGCATAAGGGCTAAAGTCAACTTCGCTAAACAGAGTTAATTCCCCGAAAACAGACCATGCACCAAAGGTAGTAATTAAATTATCATAACTATCCAAAAGTCGGACTTTGCCTGTAAGGATAATGTAGATACCAGGATTAGTCTGTGCAGATTGCCAGAACTGCTTTGCTACTGGTGGCTCCACAATTTCCATTGCTGCTTGGAAGTGTTGTAATTCTTTTTCTGAAAGCTTTGCACCCAAGGTATACAAGAGCCTTTCACCGAGTTCTTGCACAGAAAACATTGGTGGCATTTTCTAACCTCTTAGACAGAATTTAGTTATCAGTCTGAATCAGACCGAAAAGATTAATGAAAGTATTACCTGATACGGTTTTGTCTCAGACTTGCAGGATATAAATGGGTCAAACTGTCTCTGTGGTATGAGTTGGATGACAAATCACAGATATTCATGCCAGTCTCTCTAATATGCAAATTTATCTATTGAAAGTGAGTTCATGGATTTGCTCCATCTGCCACCTGTCACCTACCCTATATCTCTCCTTCTATTAGGTACCTCAGCAGGTAGAGAGGCTTTTTCCACCTCTTTATTCTCGTTTTTTGATCTCCTCCTTAAGGGAGATAACCCTAAGCCTTCTTCGAGTCATACTTACTATGGGTAAAGACGTTAGCCACCACTCAAAGAGCTAAATATTTTTTCGTAAGAAAAAATAATAAATTTGACAATAAGTTACGACCGCAATGGTGATTAATGTGGAATTATTTTCAGAGCATAATTGGTGGGTGTAGCTATCCCCATGCAAGCTCTCTAAGCTCCCAATCACCAGTAACCGGAATTTTACCGAGATATTGATTGTGAGGAAGATGTTGGTCTTTAAAATTAGCTTCTATGCTCTTGAATAAGTCCTGATGCTGAAAAAGCGTTAAAAAACTACTAATTTCAGACAACCCTTGCTTTGCAATAGCCTTAGCGTTGTATTGAGTGAAATGGTGTGACATAATTGTATCAACTTGCACTTAGCCGTAAATTGTGGGCAACAGTATCCAAGGCAGTTGTGTGATGAAAGCCTGACAGCAAAAACAACACAACTGCTTTCAGATTAATCTTGTACGATTAGTCTGGCATTTACATAATGTGCAATTATTTCCCGATGTTATCCCTCTAGGGTTTAGCGAGTCTAGAGGGTAGCCTCCGGGGATAGCCTCAGTCTAAAACGTGTAACTTCTAGCATTAAAAAGCTGGTTTTAGCTAGGCTACAGTCAATAAACAAGAAGCACTATAAAGCACATCATAATATTTTTAAATTTTACTAATCAAGAAAAGCTGTTCTTAAACAATCTTGTTTAAGCTTGCTTGGAAAATGGTATGATTAAGCACTGTCTTGCCGTATGTATTATCTTTTAGGGAACCTCCGAGATTAACATACATCAACTTGATACCTCATCTAGGGCAATGAGTTAAAAAGGTTAAATGGGTTTTGCAAAAAATATTTTACGTAATTAGCTTACACTGATTCACTAAAAATTTGAATAATTTACACCAACTTTAATTTACCTTTTCCAAAAAATTATATTGAGATAATACTTAGCAAAAAAGTATTATCGTTAGGTACTATTTATAAAGTAAATCTAAAGAAAATTAAGTATTGCGACACAATGTGAATCATAACAGATTATATGGTAGCTTCACGCATTTGGTAGAAGACGCTCATAATCTTTGCTCAGACGATATTGATTAAATTCTCTAAAAGTTCGTTAACTACTCAACGCTTAGATAAAACCTCATAACTGTAGGTTCAATAAGACGTATCGCTTCAACACGAGCTTGAATTATCAAATCATACAGCTAGTGCAAACCAATCCCCGTCATAGCTTGAATCAACCCAGATAACCTCAAATTTGAATAACATTTAGCTATGTTTAATAGTTACATAATCTCAAGCAAATTAAGACAGATTTTTTATGATTTTTTCTTACAGTCAAATGTATTAGTTAGAAATATAATAATATTTTTTTAGACTAATGTATGCTAATGCATGACAAAATGACTCAGCAAGATTAAGTCATGCCAATTGGGGTCACTGTGCCGAAACGGGAAGATTGTACGAATCGGAAATTTAATAAATTTCAATCACCTGGAGTGACAAAAGAAAGTTAGTGGCTTTGTTGACGAGTATTGCATCTTTTGACCGCTGGTTAATCCTTCATGGCATGTTGAATTTTGAATTGCTTATTATCCTGCTTACTACTAATCCACCACGACGAATATTAATCAGGTAGGTATGGGTAGGCAGCGATCGCATCGCAATACGTCCTTATGGAAGTTCTCTGGTATTTAACTGCGCCAGATGGGCCATATCCTGATGCTTGATTTTTCGGCGTTGCATATTTGCGGGATGATTTAGCAACATCAGAAAACTTCTCCCCCAGCTACCCCAGCTTGCCCCAATTCATCCCACTGTTCTGCAATACCGATTTTTCCTTTCACTGGGGAATTCCTGGGTTTATATAAAGGCAACTAAGAAGAAACACTGTATCTGTGTGTAGATAGCGGTGGCGCGCAAAGATATGCAGAATTAAAAGTGGTAGAAAAGCGATCGCTGCAACCAGGTGATATCTATTGCCTCTTGCATCCAAATGGCGATATTCACGCTGTCAAAACTATATCTCAGATTACAACCGTATCTATCCATCTTTTGGGTAATGATGCTGGTTGTATCTGGCATCACCAGTTTATTCCAGAATCGCACAGCGTCAAATCATGTCGTTCTGGATACTGCAATGCACCGTGTAAACAAGACAAAGAAAAAGAAAATGCCGACGAAATTTAGTAGACCCCAACCCCCCGTATTTAAGAAAGTTGAAGAAGAACGCTTGCACCGTAAGCAACGCCTAGCTGCGGCCTTTCGCTTGTTTGCTAAGTTTGAGTTCAGTGAAGGCGTCGCTGGTCATATTACAGCTCGCGATCCTGAGTTTCCAGACCATTTTTGGATGAACCCATTAGGAGTAGACTTTGGACATATCCGAGTTTCTGACTTGATTTTGGTGAATAAACAAGGCGAGGTTGTCAAAGGCGATCAACCAGTGAATCAAGCCGCCTTCAGCATTCTTTCTCAAATTCATCAGGCTCGGCCCGATGTGATAGCCACAGCCCATGCTCATTCAATTTACGGTAAAGCTTGGTCTAATTTGGGACGCCCGCTCGACCCCCTAACTCAAGACTCTTGTGCTTTCTACGAAGACCATAGCGTATTTCATGACTACACGGGTATTGTGCTAGATAGCTCCGAAGGCAAACGAATTGCTGAGACTCTGGGTCGTCGTAAAGCAGTAATTTTACGTAACCACGGTCTTTTGACCGTCGGACGTTCAGTAGATGCAGCTGTCTGGTGGTTCATCAGCCTAGAACGCTCAAGTCAAGCACAACTTCTAGCTGAGGCTGCTGGTCAACCTCAAATTATCAAGCATGAAACTGCTCGTTTAGCACAAACCCAAGTAGGAACACATTCAACTGGCTGGTTTAGCTTTCAACCACTTTATAACAGGATTGTACGCGAAGAACCCGATTTAGTTCAGTAGTAGTGTATTTTTTGTAACTGAAAGTATTTAGTTCAGCTGAGTTTTATATGACGGTAAACCTGTAGGTTTTAAATATTTAAAATAATTTGAACAAGCGATCTAATAGGGAGGTGATTTGTAAAGAAACCTCTGTCTTTAAAATAAGGCAGATGCCAGAAGGTAGGGGGTAGGGGGAAAGAACTATGAATAACTTTTCCCCTTGTCCCCAATCCCCAATTAAGCAGCTAGAATCACGCCTCGACATTCTCCAAAACCCACTCGGTTGTAACCTGCTTTCTCACAATATCCGCGAAGAATAACTTCATCTCCATCAGACAAAAATTTTCTGGCTTCGCCCGTAGGAAGTTCAATAGGTTGAGAACCACGTTGAGTCATTTCTAGTAAGCAACCTTGCGAACCTTCTTCAGCACCAGAAACGGTTCCACTAGCAAGTAAATCTCCAGAACGAAGATTGCAACCATTACTTGAGTGATGGGTGAGCATTTGCGCCAATGTCCAATACATACTTTGAAAGGAACCACGGCTCAAACGCAACGGCTGCATATCCTGTTCTTGCATTTGGGGTGAACGAATCCATACTTCCAAGGTAATGTCGATACCACCCAAATTAGTATCAAGTGATGAACACAGATAGGGTAGCGGTTGGGGGTCGTCTTGATGACGGCGAAAAGCTGGACAGCGAAAAGGCGCTAAAGCTTCTAAAGTTAATATCCAAGGAGAAATTGTAGTAGCAAAGCTTTTAGATAAAAACGGGCCAAGGGGCTGATATTCCCATGCTTGGATATCCCGCGCTGACCAGTCATTAACTAAACACAGTCCAAATATATGTTCTTCTGCTTTATCTACATATATGGGTTGTCCTAGTTGATTGCCAGCACCTACAAAAAACCCAACTTCTAACTCGTAGTCCAGCATTTGAGAAGGTGAAAAGCTAGGGGCTGAATTTTCTGGTTTCTTTATTTGACCACTGGGACGCTTAATAGAAGTACCGCTAGGCACAATCGAGGAAGCGCGTCCATGATAGGCAATAGGCACATATTTGTAGTTTGGAAGCAAAGGATTGTCAGGACGGAACAGCTTTCCTACATTGGTGGCGTGAAAAATTGAAGCGTAAAAATCAGTATAATCGCCAATGTTTGCTGGTAATAAAAGTTCAGCATCAGACATTGATATGAGAATTTCTCTTTCTGAGGAAGGCTGTTGTTCGTATCGCAACAATTCGCTTAAGCGATGACGCAACGCTAATCTAGCTTGGGTTTCCATTCCCATCAATAAATTTAAGTTAGGTGCTGTACAAGCTGCTTGCAGTTGTTCGGGGAGTTCTTGAAGCAACTGTGCATGGTAACATCTGGATAAATCTAAAATCTTATCTCCAATTGCAACCCCAATTCGTGTAGTTTCAGCGCTACCCTGAGTGCGAAATACGCCAAAAGGTAAGTTTTGGATGGGGAAATCAATATTTTGTTGATTTGCTGATTCTACCCAACTGCGTAAATTTGGGTTATGGGTAGCGTCTATGGAATGGGACATAACTGGAGATGGGGAGAGTACAGTGGCTAGGTAAGGCTAATCAATTGTCAACAATAGTACAAATAATAGACTTAACTTTTACACATCCCGTAGACAGCCAAAGCTAATATCACTTCTCCAAAATCTGGCAACATATCAATTAAATCTCCCCATCTTTGTGTCTTTGCGTCCCCCCAGCCTTTCTTTTGGGTCAAGAATTTATTGATAGTCTTTTTCGTTAGTTTTCTTAAAATAAAGCCATCAGACACAAATCTAAAGCAATAAATATTTTTTATATTGACTGCGGATTATAGCTCAAAACAGCCGTAATCTACAATCAGTATTCTTTGTCAGAACAAAACTAATTGCCCATAATAGTAAAATATGGCAATTAAGACTCGTATAAACTTGACATGGGTTCTATTTTATTTTAGTGTTTATTGCAAATATATTTCATCATATAAAAAGAATCGGTTGGTCTGACAGTGGGTTTTTAACTTGTTTAGGGGCTAGTAGATGGGAATCAACAAACTGTTTAGCGCTGGTGGCGTGGTTAGGTGGCCACTGCTGGGCTTTAGTGTGATGGCGATCGCTTTAATTATTGAGTTGGTGCGTTTTTGGGATCGCATCACCTATGACGGTTCAAAAAAGCAGTTAAGACTCACATTAGGTTACCGCGATCGCTCATTGCTGTTTTGCTGAGATCTGCTTGGCGATATCGCAGCCTTTAATCTTTTACTCTAAATAAAATGTTGTTTACGGCTAAAACTAAGCTTGATAGTTCTTTGGGCTGGCAGAAAAAATCAAGAAGATTTTTACCTTTTCTACTGGGCATCATATTTACATTGATAGTGAGTAGCCAAAGTATAAGCTCTGCACCCAAAAATACAGAAATCCTGTGGGATACCTACGGCATACCGCATATTTACGGTAATAACGCCCAAGGTGCTTTTCAAGCCTTTGGTTGGGCACAAATGCAAAGTCATGGTAACTTGCTGTTGCGCCTTTACGGCCAAGCACGGGGACGGGCTGCCGAATATTGGGGAGAGGAATATTTAGATTCAGATAAATGGGTACTAACAATGGGCGTACCCAAAAGTGCTAGCGCTTGGTATAAAGCCCAAAGTCCTGCTTTTCGCAGTAACATAGATGCCTTTGCGAATGGGATTAATACTTATGCCAAAGAGCATCGCAATTTAATTGATGATGAAGTAGAAGTAGTATTACCAGTCACGCCGGAGGATGTATTAAGTCACCTGCAACGGGTACTGCTTTTTACTTTTATAGTCAATCCAGGGAGTGTTGCAGATGTCACCCAGCCTCAGTCTCCAGGAGCCTCTAATGGTTGGGCGATCGCACCGAAACGGTCTGCTAGTGGTAAAGCAATGCTGTTGGCAAATCCCCACTTACCTTGGGGCGATTTATTTTTGTGGTACGAAGCCCAAATTACTGCCCCAGGAATTGATGCTTATGGAGCAACATTGGTAGGCATTCCCGTGTTGGCGATCGCCTTCAACGATAATTTAGGTTGGACTCACACCGTCAATACTCATGATGGTTGGGATGCCTACGAATTGAAATTGCAAAACAACGGCTATCTCTTTGATGGCAAAGTTCGCCCTTTTGAAACAGCAAACTTTCCATTAAAGGTAAAGCAAAAAAATGGCTCCTTGCAAGAGCAAATATTCTCGGTCAAAAGTTCTATTCACGGCCCAGTAATTACGCACAAAGACGGTAAAGCAGTAGCGCTGCGTGTTGTTGGTCAAGACAGTCCAGGTGTTTTAGAACAGTGGTGGGATATGGCAAGCTCCAAAAATTTCACCCAATTTCAAAAAGCACTGCAACGCTTGCAACTACCCATGTTTACCGTCATGTATGCCGACCGTGAGGGGCATATTATGCATTTATTCAACGGTCTGGTTCCCGTGCGTCAAAAAGGAGACTTTGCATACTGGCAAGGTATTATCCCTGGCGATACATCCAAAACTTTGTGGACTACAACTCACCCTTATCAAGATTTACCCAAAGTAATTGATCCACCCAGTGGTTGGTTACAAAATGCCAATGACCCACCTTGGACTACTACTTTTCCATCTCCTATCAAAGCAGATAATTATCCATCTTACATGGCTCCACGGGGGCCGATGTACTTCCGGGCGCAGCGTTCTGCCAGGATGTTAGCTGAAGATAACAGCATTTCCTTTGAAGAAATGATTGCCTATAAGCATTCTACACAGATGGAACTGGCGGAGCGGATTATAGATGATTTGATTCTGGCAGCCCAACAGCAAGGGGATGAATTAACACGTCGCGCCACCGATGTCTTGAGGGCGTGGGATCGCAAAGCTGATGCTAACAGCCGAGGCGCTGTACTGTTTAGTTTCTGGGCTGACGATATAGACTTTGATACGGTGTTTAGCACTCCTTGGGACGAGAAATCTCCACGCACGACACCCGACGGCTTGGCTGATCCTAAAAGTGCAGTCAAAGCACTAGCAGATGCAGCGGCAAAAGTAGAAAAAGCTTATGGAAAACTAGATGTCGCTTGGGGTGATGTCTTTCGATTGCGGTCTGGCAAGTTAGACTTACCTGCTAATGGTGGTGATGGAGATAAAGGTATCTTCCGCGTAGTGGATTTCGCCCCAGCCAATGATGGACGCTTTCAAGCAGTATCAGGTGACTCTTACGTTGCTGCTGTGGAGTTTTCCCAACCAGTCAAAGCAAAGGCTCTTACCAGCTATGGCAATGCTACTCAACCTAATTCGCCTCATGTTGGCGATCAACTACAATTTTTTGCTCGTCAGCAATTGCGTCCGGTATGGCGAACCCGACAGGAGATTACAGCTCATTTGGAGGAGCGCAAAGTATTTTAACTAGGAGGGGGATTGGGGATTGGGGACTGGGGATTGGGCATGGGGCATTGGGCATGGGGGAAATTATTACTCACAACTCAGGACTTAGCACTCAGCACTCCTACAAAGAGAATGGCAAAAGCAACTACAACGTTACCTAGAGGAATAAAAAAGCCACAAATGTCACCTTTAGTGGGTCTGGTTCTGGGACTAATTGTCCTGCTGATTTGCTCGGTGTACAGTGTCACTCTGGGTGCAGCAGAAATACCTCTAGGCACGATTCTGGCATCCTTTGTAACCTTTGACGGTTCTTATGATCACTTAGTTATTCAGACTGTGAGATTACCGCGATCGCTCATTGCTATCCTTGTAGGAGCAGCCTTGGCAGTCGCTGGAGCTTTAATGCAAGGTTTGACGCGTAACCCTTTAGCAGATCCAGGTATTTTAGGTATTGAGTCAGGAGCAGCACTGGCTGTAGTTGCAACAATTTTTATTTTTGGCAGTTCGTCCTTGAGTGTTTTAACCGTTGTGGCCTTGTTGGGTGCAGGAGCCACAGCGATGTTAGTCTATTGTCTTGGTTCTCTGGGACGAGGAGGAGCTACCCCACTGAATCTGACAGTAGCTGGTGCGGCGCTTACAGCTCTAATTTCTTCTCTCACCACTGCTATCCTCATTGTCAGTCAACGAACATTAGATGAAATTAGATTTTGGTTAGCTGGTTCACTAGCTGGCCGCGATGCCAATATACTCTTACAAGTCCTACCTTTCGTCGCTATTGGATTAGTAGTTGCTTTTGCCCTTGGTAGACAAATTACCACCATGAGTCTCGGTGAAGATGTAGCAAAAGGTTTAGGCCAACAAACCGCTTGGATCAAAATAATTACTGCCATCAGCGTCGTTTTACTGGCGGGAAGTTCAGTAGCGCTTGCTGGGCCAATTGGCTTTATTGGCTTAGTCGTTCCCCACATTGTGAAATTTTTCATCAAAGCTGATTACCGTTGGATTTTGCCTTATTCGGCAATTGTGGGAGCAATTTTAGTCTTAATTGCAGATATTGCTGCCCGTTTGTTGCTCAAGCCACAGGAATTACCTGTAGGTGTGATGACAGCACTCGTGGGCGCTCCTTTTTTTGTGTATTTGGCTAAGTCAAAGGTTAAAAAATGAAAGTTGATTGGCTAGTCATCCGTTCCCCAACGATATCTTTTCGTATAGACAGACGTGTACCAGCGATACTGCTTTGTTTAGCAGCAGTTATTGTGGTAGCGATGGTGATGAATATCAGCCGGGGTGAATATCCCATCTCGCCCTTAGATATTGTCAAAACTGTATTAGGTTTAGATACAGGCAACCGGGATCATGCTTTTGTGATTCACAACTTGCGTCTACCCCGTACCCTTGTTGCTTTTATGGTGGGAGTGGCGCTGGCAATCTCTGGCACTATATTTCAAGGCATCACACGTAACCCATTGGCTGATCCTGCTTTTATTGGCATCAATTCAGGAGCGAGCCTGGCAGCAGTCACAGTAATTGTGTTATTCCCCTCAGCGCCAATTTACACCTTGCCTTTATCGGCCTTTGCTGGTGCTTTGCTGATGGGTGGTTTAATTTACTGGCTGGCTTGGAACAATGGTAGTTCTCCTCTTCTGTTTATCTTGATAGGTATTGGCTTGTCTGCGATCGCCAATGCTTTCATCAGCTTGATGATTACCTTTGGCGAGATTTATAGCGTCACTGATGCTTTGGTGTGGTTAGCGGGCAGTGTATACGGACGCACCTGGGAGCAAGTCTTTTCTTTATTGCCTTGGTTGATTATTTTTATACCGATGGCGTTGACGCTAGCAAGGCATTTGAACGCCTTGAATTTGGGAGATGATCTAGCCAAAGGTCTAGGTACTCGTGTGGAATGGCAACGTGCTTTACTCGTGCTAGTGGGTGTAGCCTTAGCAGGTGCATCAGTCGCCACTGCTGGCAATATTAGCTTCGTTGGTTTAATTGCACCCCATATAGGACGACAGTTGGTAGGCCCAAACCATCAAGGGTTGATTCCCACCGCAGCACTGTTGGGTGGAATGATTGTTGTAGTCGCAGACTTCCTAGGGCGAACTTTGTTTGCACCTATCGAGATTCCTTGTGGAGTAGTGACTGCTGCTATTGGCGCTCCTTATTTTCTGTATTTGCTAATTAGTAACCGTAAAAAATAAGAGACTAGGGGCTGGGGAATTGGTAAAAATTAGGTTTTCATAAATCCAAAATCCAAAATGGTATCAATTATGAAAGGACTATCAACCAAAGGTCTATCTTTAGCTTATGATGGTGTGCCAATTATTCGTGATTTGAATTTGGCAATCCCCACCGGACAAATTAGTGCTTTAGTTGGTGCTAATGGTTGCGGTAAATCAACTTTATTAAGAGGTTTAGCAAGATTGCTGAAACCTTGCGGCGGTACGGTATATCTTGATGGAGAGTCTATTTTAAAGCTTTCCACCAAAGAAGTAGCACAACAGTTAGGAATTTTACCCCAAAGTCCAGTTGCACCAGAAGGGTTAACAGTAAGAGATTTGGTAGCACAAGGACGTTATCCTTATCAAAATTGGTTGCAGCAGTGGTCAGCCAAAGATGAAAAAATCGTCCAACAGGCGCTAGAGATTACAGATTTGTTGGAGTTGGCAGATAGAGCGCTCGATACCTTGTCTGGTGGACAACGACAGCGAGCTTGGATTGCAATGGCACTCGCACAGGATACAGATATTTTACTATTAGATGAGCCAACTACTTTTTTGGATTTGGCGCATCAAATAGAGGTTTTGGATTTGTTGTATGAGTTGAACCAAACTCAGGAAAGAACTATTGTCATGGTGCTGCATGATTTGAATCAAGCTTGTCGTTATGCAGATTATTTGGTTGCTGTCAAGGAAGGTCGAATTTTTACGGCTGGCGAACCAAAGCAGGTAATGACAGAGGAAATGGTACAACAGGTTTTTGGGTTAGAGTGTCGTATTGTTGCTGACCCAGTTGTAGGAACACCGATGTGTGTACCAATAGGACGTAAGGCAAGGAAAACTTATTAAAAGTAGAGTATCTGGCTGCTTAATTTCCACAGTTAATGCTAAAGTACACAATGATAAATAAACGCTGGTATAAACACATTAAATTATTGTTGATAATAACCCTAAGTGTAATATTTATTAAGGGTTGCTATGTTTTTTTACCTAAAAAAATATATTCTTCAAATGTCAACTCAATAGTATCAGAATGCCGAACAATTAAGCATGATTTAGGGGAAAGCTGTATTCCTTTCAATCTCCAACGTATCATTGTAACCGACCAAGACAGTTTAGAATCATTAGTAGCTTTGGATTTAAAACCAATAGCAACAACAATCGCAAATCGCGTGGGTAATAAAGCACGTATATTGGAGGGTAAAATCGATGGTATTACTTATCTAGGAAAGGAAAGCGAGATAAATATTGAAAAAATTTTACAATTAAATCCTGATTTAATATTAGGTTTGTGGATTAGTCCTCAAGAATATAAATTATTTTCTCAAATAGCTCCAACAGTTTCAATAGGTTATACAGAAGCTGGTTGGAAAAAAACTTTCAAACAGATAGCCGAAATAGTAGATAAAAGTCAAGAAGCAGAAAAAGTACTGGAGCAATATCAACAAAGAATTGCAAAATTAAAATTAGCTTTTGCTCAAAAAATTGGCAAAGCAGAAATTTGCGTGATGCGATTTTATACAGACCTAAAATTTACCCAGTTTCTTAACCACTTATCATTTCCCGTAAGTATTTTGGAGGAGCTAGAACTATCTATTCCCCTTGCACAACGTCAAGCTAGTAATTCAAAGGTAAGTTATGACAATGTTAGTTTAGAACGTGTAGACCTGCTAGAAGCAGACGCAATGTTTATAGCTCTAGACCCAGGTGCGGAAGAAAATTTTCAAAAATATAAAAATAGTCCTTTATGGCAAACGCTAAATGTAGTTAAAAAAAATCGGGTATATACCGTTGATTCCAGTTACTGGATTTTTGGCAGTGTCCTGTCAGCAAATGCCATTTTAGATGACCTAGTTAAATATTTATTGTAAGCCCCGTAAGAGGATATCGACTTTGAGTTATACAGGAAGTTTATAGATGTCACAACAACTAATTATCCCCAAAGTGTGTAATCTTATAGAAGAAATATTTGCACACGCTCAACGTACTTTAGATAGTTTCTACACTGACTGCATGATATTGACTCAGCCTCCTGATGGTGCTGAGGTCATCGCACTTAACGATTACTTACAACCAGAAAGATTTCTATCTGTTATAAAAGCTAGGCCTGAATACGAAAAAACCCAAGATATTCGCATTGCTGCATCTATCTGGAACAAAGTTTATAGCTGGAAAACATTACCGGGTGTTTTAGCTTTGATGACTTGGGCAGGGGTAGGTCTAGATGCTTCTCTTGAGAATGTAAGTTTTGTTTTGGAAGACGGTCAACCCAAGGCAGTATGGTTTCACGATCTCAGTTGTACTGTAATTTATCCTAAGCGATCGTTCATCCCAATCCCCAAAGACTATCCAGGAAAAATAGTCAACAGCGTTGATGCTTTACACCAAGCCGTATTTACTGGCTTGTTCCAACGAAATTTAGCACCAATGATTGACCGCGTTCATAGTTTAACCAAACTCTCCAAAAAAACTATGTGGGGCAATGCGGTTAACGCCTCTGAAGGACAGTTTGCCGAACTCAGCAAATGCAGTAGCCCAGAAGCAATACAAGCAGATTATTCGGTTTTGTATGAACAACCTTACAGTTCAGTAATGCCGGATCGCAATCCCCTTTACAATTTAGTACGCACCGAACAACTCAATGAACCAGGTTTACCTACCCAAGTCACAGTTCGGCTCACTTGCTGTTTATATAATTTTATTCCTCCATATGATGCAAAGTGTCCTAACTGTCCTCTGATAGAACCAAAGGAACGAATTGCACTCATGAAAGAAGAGTTGGCTGAAGATAGCTGAAATAACACTAATCTAACGACTGAAAAATACTACAAATGCCACAACAACCAAACCCTGCCAGTATGCGTAATTTTATGATCGTCTGGCTTGGTCAGCTAGTGTCTACTATCGGTAGCAGCATGACCAGTTTTGCGATTGAAATCTGGGCATGGGAAATTACAGGCAAAGCAACTACCCTCACTCTAGTGGGTTTTTTTAGTTTGCTTCCCAGTATTATTATTACCCCCATCAGTGGTGTCATTGTAGACCGCTTTAATCGAAAACTATTAATGATGGTAGGTGACACAGTAGCAGTTATTACTACTATTATTATTTTATTATTGTATCTCACCAATCATTTACAAATTTGGCACTTTTACCTGACAGGCGCTATTGTCGGAACTTTCAATCAATTTCAGTCTTTGGCATACTCGTCATCAGTATCGCTGATGATTCCTAAAAAGCACTATACCCGCGCTAGTAGTTTACAATTTGTGTCTGGCTACGGCAGCAATATTATTGCACCTGCTTTAGCTGGATATCTTTACACAATCATTGGTTTTTTAGGAATTTGGCTAATTGATATATTTACTTTTACCATCGCAATTAGCAGCTTATTGTTAGTAAGTATTCCTCAACCACCAACAACCGAAAATGAAAAACTAGCTAATATCTGGCGAGAATTAGGATTTGGTTGGCGCTACATTAATAACCAAAAAAGCTTACTGGCACTGTTAGTAGTTAATTTATTATTTTGGCTTCCTCATGACATTGGTAATTCTCTATACTCACCGATGATTTTGTCAAGAACAAATAATAATACTTTAGTGCTAGGTAGCTTGGCTTCTGCGGCTGGTTTTGGCGGTGTAATGGGAGCGATAATTCTTAGTACTTGGGGTGGTTTTAGACGTAAAATCAAAGGTGTTTTATTGGGGATGATCGGTGCAGGTTTAAGTAAAGTTGTCTTTGGTTTGGGTAGAACTCCTTGGGTTTGGATTCCTGCACAATTTTGCTCATCTTTCAATTTTCCTTTAAATGGGAGTTCGGATACTGCTATTTGGTTAGCTAAAGTACCTCCTAATGTGCAAGGAAGAGTTTTTGCAGCGCGATCGCTACTTTTGCAGATAGCTTCTGCGGTAGGCTACTTAATAGCAGGGCCTTTGGCAGATCAAGTTTTTACACCTGCGTTGCAATCAGGGGGCGTTCTGGTTGGGATGTTCGGAGGATTATTGGGGACTGGTACTGGTGCAGGGATATCCCTTTTATATGTGATTTGTGCCGTGTGGATGTTACTGGTTGGTTTGGTTGGGTTTTCTGTACGCGTGCTGCGGGATGTAGAAACTATTGTGCCCGACCATGATGCGGAGTATAGCTAGTTAAAATAATCATAAATTTTCCTGTTTTCTAGACACCAAGAGCAAAGTCTTCGCGGCTAATTCAATCTACGAGTACATCAACGACATAGGTCGCCTCTTGGTTAATTGAGAACTATACTTTTAAACCAGTTTTTCACTCTTTCTTAAACTCTTTATTCTTAGAAAAAGCTTTTATTAAGCATTACCCCCACCCTGAATGGGTGGGGTGTTTTCTAATTAAGGCAATATTTTCTTATTAAAAAAATAGGGAAATATTGTTTATTGCCTAATATCAAAACTCAAAAGAAACTGTTCCCAATATAGTCAACGGCGCACCAGGCACTACATAAAAGCGCTGAGATTCGTAATACTCTGTATCAAACAGATTCTTGATATTAATAGCTGCTCGCCAATTATCCCGGCGATAAAAGATACTAGCATCAGTTCTTACATAAGAGGGGATTTTGATAGTGTTTGGGAGAGTAGCTTCCCGTTCGTCCACATAAACAAGCCCCAAACCAAATCCTAAACCTTGCAAGCTACCTTGTTGAAATTCATAAGTTGTCCATAGACTGGCGCTATTATATGGCACAGCTTGTAATCTATTGTTCACCAGTTCTGGATCGTTATCTCCGCTGACAAAAGCATCTGTATAGGCATAGGTAGCAATGATTTGCCATCCCGGTAGAATTTCGCCTCTGATATCTAATTCCACACCACGGCTTTTCTGCTCACCAGTTTGAACACTGAAGTTAAAATCTTCAGGATCAGTAGTTAGTACATTGTTTTTAGTGATGTCAAAATATGCCAAAGTGGCGGAGAGGCGCTTGTCAAAAAATTCTTGTTTAACGCCAACCTCAAATAGTTCAGAAGTTTCTGGCTGAAACTGCTCATTGGTACGGCTGCGTCCAGAAATTTGCGGATTAAATGAGTTTGACCACCTCGCATAAACGGAAGTAGAGTCAGTAGGTTGATAGGTAAGACCGACACTTGGCGAAAATTCAGAATCAGATGTTTTGTAATCATAAGCATTAGCTGCTAAGTCTGTGTAGAAAGAATCTACCCAATCAAAGCGACCACCAGCTAACAATTTTAGATTAGGCGTTAATTCAATTAAATTCTGGAAATAAACTGCTACATTATTACCGCCATACTCATCAGCGAAAGAACGTTCAAAGGTTCCTGGTTGAGCGCCATACACCGGATTAAAAATATCTATTCCAGCAATTTCAGCGCTGAAAAAATCGTAAGAATATCTGTAGTTTGCTAGTTCTACTCCAAACAACACATTATGACGGATAGAACCTGTATTAAACTTACCGCTAACTTCGGTTTGTAGAGAAATGTTTTCTTGCTCTTCATCTGTTGTCTCAGCTACTCGTGGAAGCGTCCGACCGTCTTCTGACAAAAAAGGTTCAGAAAAAGTAGAGTTACGCGCTATTCGAGTATTCCCATTGACACTAGCGACGTTAAAGCCTTGGCGGAATTTCCAATCATCGCTGAATTGGTGTTCTAAGTTATAGGTAAAAACGTTGGATGTAAACTCAGCATTATTGAAGCCAGGCTCTCCTAAAAATCTGCTAATAGGAACTTGGAAAAACACATTTCCAGGCGGAAACCCCCTATCAAAGGTATAATCATATTTTTGATATTCGTACTCAAACGTCATACTGGTTCTTGGGCCAATATTCACGGTGACTACGGGAGATATAAAGAAGCTTTCGTTTTCAATAAAATCTCGGAAGCTACCAGAGTTTTCGTAGGCAACATTCAGACGATACAGTACTGATTTATCGTCTGTTAAAGGCCCAGTCAAATCAATTGTTGGGCGGTAAAAGTCATAACTTCCAATAGTCATACCTACCCTATAAAAAGGGTCTGGTAAAGGCCTCTTAGTTATTGTATTGACAACACCACCAGGATTATTGGCGCTTCCATACAGTACTGATGCAGGGCCTTTGAGAAACTCGACTCGCTCAATATTAGCGACATCACGAGGACTAGTAAAACCAAAATTTTTAAATCCGTTACGCAGCGATTCAAAACCCGATTCAAAACCGCGAATAAAGTAACCTGAAGAAGATAGTCCACCATAGCCTGATTGCTGTTGTACACCACTGACGTTATTGGCTAACTCACTCAGGCGCACTACTTGACGGTCTTCTATAACTTCTCTTGGTATCACTTGAACAGATGCGGGAATATCACGTAGCGGTGCATCTATTTTTGTAGCAGTGGATGACTCTTGTACGCGATACCCGTCTCGCTCACCTGTGACTGTTAACTCAATAGGTTCGTCAGAGGAGGATGCCTGTTCTGGCTGGGTTGATTCTGTTGGTGTTTGAGGTTGCGCGTCTGCTTGGGTAGAGGATGCAGCTGAAGCTATGCCAAAAATCAAACCTTGGTCACTATCAAATAACTCTACTTTAGGAATACTATCTACACCAGTCACAGCGACTCTGATAGTGTTGGCATCAGAGTTAGTAACGGTTACTTCACTAACTCCAGCAATGGGTTTTTCTTGGCGGAATGTGTTGCCACTGGATAGCCGCAGTTGAGCCGAGGTAATATCGACAATATATGTGTTGCCTTCACTCTTAGGCAACACTTGTAATTTTTCGCCATCTGGAGTTGCCAATATGATCTCTAAACCGTTACTGGTGGAATTAAGTTGGACTCCTGTGACTTCTGCGACGCTTTGAGATGCTGGAGATGTTGATTCGGTTTGCGTTGGCTGCTGTGGTTGAGTTGCAGAGATAACTGGCGTAACGGCAAAAATCAAACCTTCATCACCATCAAATAACTCGGTGTTGGGTAAACCTCCCTCACCTATTACTGTTACTCTGAGAGTATTGGTGTTAGCTTGAGTGACGCTGACAGATACAATGCCTGGTGCAGGATTATTTTGGGTAAAGTTGCCACCGTTGGGCAGTGCTAACACTGCATTGGGTATATCCGCTATAAAACTGTTGCCTTGATTATTATTGACTGGTTTGAGTGCTTCTGCGTTGGCACTTTCTAAAATAACTTCTATGCCTTTGTCTGTAGAATTTATTTTAACGCCTGTAACTTTAGTAACTGAACTATCGCTGCGTTGTACAAGCAATTGTGCCGCACTAGTAGAGTAAGATTTCTGGCTATCAATAGTAGATAGTTCTGCTGTCTGCGTTCCTGCATGGGCTGGTTGTGCCAAGCTGCTAATTACCGCTAATGCCAATCCTACTGAACGTATCTCACTCATTAACCCAGACTTCATTCTTGTTGCTCCTTGAACTGAACCTGTAATTAACAGGCTTTTAACCAACGCCTCTAGTTGCATTTTGCTCCTCATCCTCAGACCCAATTTAAAACGTCACGTCTGATATTAAGAACGCGATATTTTATCAATAATGTTTGACATTCTCTCCAAAAATTCTCAAAAACTATCTGCTAATAATTTGCATCTATCCCTAGGGCTATTAGGAGAGATTATCATAAAGCCTCTATGTGGGCAAGCATTTGTCAAAACTTCAGATACCATAAATATTACTAAAGTTTACGATAAATCCTTACTATTAAGCCTTTTAAAGGCATTTTCATAGTAATACGCAAGTCATTTTTATGTAAACTAGGCTTTGTCATCTATCTTAAGATACTTTTTTTAATAATTTATTTTTTGCCTAAATGGTGAGAAGAGTTATTGATTAATATTTGCTTGCTATCTTGGCTAAGTTGTTTTAGTCTATTACAAGTAATTGCAAATAAATAGCAATAACCATGAGATTATAAAAATAAACTGTATGTAGATGGAACGCCGTTAACCTCTGTCATGCTTTTGAAAAAGGTTGCTACGGCTTGAGAACCCAGAATTATTTGTGCATCAGGATTTTGAAAGTGCAATGACTCAATGTGTCAATGATTTAGAAGAAATTGTGTGTAAGTGTTCGACAGTGGTGGAACTGCTGCGTTACAGGTCGGTAGAACAAGCAAACGCTGAGGCTTTTACTTTTCTGCACGATGGCGAAACGCAAGCAGCAACTTTAACTTATCAAGAGTTAGATCGGTATAGTCGAGCGATCGCATCTCAACTGCAAACATTAGGTTTAAGCGGTGAGCGTGCCTTATTGCTTTATCCACCGGGGAGTGATTACTTACCAGCCTTCTTTGGGTGTCTGTATGCCGGGCTGGTAGCAGTGCCAGCATATCCGCCACGCAATGCACGCAACACCCCCAGAATCTTGGCAATTTTACAAGATGCACAAACAGCAGTAATCCTGACAACAACGGCAATTCTGGCTCAGTTAAAGTCCTTGCTTGCCGATAAATTTGATATAGATAATATCCTCTGGCTAACTACTGATAACCTCGCACCAGGTATAGAAGAAGCTTGGCAAGAGCCTTTTATCAATATAGATACTCTGGCATTTTTGCAATACACTTCTGGTTCTACTGGCACACCCAAAGGTGTCATGCTCACTCATGGCAACTTGCTACACAATGCTGAGGTGACGCGCCAGTATATGGAACATTCCTCTATTAGTAAGTTTGTCACTTGGCTGCCTGTCTATCATGATATGGGACTGATTGGCGGCGTACTGCAACCTTTGTATGGCGGTTTTCCTTGTATTATGATGCCGCCAGCTGCTTTTCTCCAACGTCCTTACCGTTGGTTACAGGCGATTTCTCGTTATAGAGGAACTACAAGTGGCGCTCCCAACTTTGCCTACGAACTTTGTATTGAAAAAATTACCCCCGAACAACGTGCCACTCTAGATTTAAGCAGTTGGAGTGTAGCTTTTAACGGTGCGGAACCAATTCGTCATGAAACTCTAGAGAAGTTTGCCGCCACCTTCGCTGAATGCGGTTTTCGTCCAGAAGCTTTTTATCCTTGTTATGGC
This sequence comes from Mojavia pulchra JT2-VF2, assembly GCA_019359325.1. Classification (GTDB taxonomy): domain Bacteria; phylum Cyanobacteriota; class Cyanobacteriia; order Cyanobacteriales; family Nostocaceae; genus Mojavia; species Mojavia pulchra. The sequence continues at coordinate 25,425 of JAHHHN010000026.1, forward strand.
ATGGCAGAAGCCACTTTGATGGTATCTGGTAGCGTCAAGTCTACGTTAGTAAAAAGCAAGCGTATAGATAAAAGCGCTTTAGAACGCAACCATATAATTGAGGCTGTTAGTAACAATGATAATTCAATAGCATTAGTCGGCTGTGGTCACAGTGTGCCACAACAGCAGGTTGTGATTGTTAACCCAGAAACTTTAACTCGCTGTCAGGATAGAGAAGTAGGGGAAATTTGGGTATCTGGCCCCAGCGTTGGCAAAGGCTATTGGAATCGCCAAGCAGAAACAGAACAGACTTTCCATGCCTTTTTGCAAGATATAAAAGAAGGGCCTTTTTTACGCACGGGTGACTTAGGCTTTTTGGATAATGGGGAAGTCTTTATTACTGGTAGAGCCAAAGATTTAATTATTATTCGTGGCCGCAACCTGTACCCTCAAGATATTGAACTCACCGCAGAACGCTCTCATCCATCATTGCGTGCTGGTGGTAATGCAGCCTTCTGTATAGAAGTTGATCATCAAGAACAATTGGTAGTGGTGCAAGAATTAGAATTTCGCGCCAAACCGGATTTAGAGGAAGTTACAGCTGCAATTCGTCAAGCAGTAGCAGAAGAACATGAGGTACAAGTTTATGGGGTGGTTCTGATTAAACCAGGTACTATTCCCAAGACTTCTAGTGGTAAGATTCAACGTCGTGCTACGAAAGCAGAGTTTCTGGCTGGTGAATTACAGATAATAAATAGCAGTATTACTGAAAGTATTAATTTTGTAGAAACCGAGAATAATCTTAAGCTGAATCGTGTAACTATCTTGTCCCTTACCCCGGACGAGTCTCAACTATTATTGGAAGCATATTTACTTGAGCAAGTAGCGCAAGTATTTAAAATAACACCCTTGCAGATTGATATCAAGCAACCTTTAAGTAGCTTAGGACTCGATTCTTTAAGAGTTTTTGAGTTAAAAAACCGAATTGAAAATTATTTAGAAGTCGCTGTATCGATAGCAGACTTTTTTGAAGGTTTGAGTATTCAAGCATTGGCAACAAAAATACTGTCCGAAATTATAACAGCAGGTGATGTGCCATTAGTAGCTTTAGCTAAAGTTGAAAAAAGCACTGACTATCATCCTTTATCTTTTTCTCAGCAAGGACTGTGGTTTATTCATCAGTTAGCACCAGACACTCCTGCTTATAACATCCCGATTGTAATTAATTTAACGGGACAGATAAACATAGCTGCACTGACACAAAGCCTCAACGAAATTATCCAACGTCATGAGGTCTTGCGAACTAAGTTTGTATTAGTGGATGAACAACCTGCTCAGGTGATTAATCCGACTGTTACCTTCAACTTACCGATAGAAGATTTGCAGGAGTTGTCAGAGGATAATGCGGCAGTTGCAGTAGAACGTCTAACGAAGGAGTTAGCTCAACATCGGTTTGACTTGTCTTGCCAATCGCTATTGCATAGCTTACTGCTGCGCTTGACAAATAATGAATATAAGTTACTTGTAACCTTCCACCATATAGTTTCAGATGGTTGGTCTATTGGCGTATTCATCAGAGAATTGGCAGCATTATATGAAGCATTCTCCAACGGGAAGCCCTCTACACTTCCTGAACTGCCTGTTCAATATGTAGATTTCGCCTATTGGCAACGAAAGAATTTACATCCAGAGCGTATTCAAAGCTTACTTGCTTACTGGAAACAGAAATTGAGTGGTAAGCTGCCTATATTGGATTTACCATCTGATCGCCCAAGGTCGCCTGTACAAACCTTCAACGGTGCGAAAGTCCAACTATCCTTACCCAAAAATCTTACAGACTCTTTAAAGCAGTTGAGCCATCAGGAAGGCGCAACTCTATTTATGACTTTGTTGGCAGCCTTCAAAACTCTACTGTACCGCTACACAGGACAAACCGATATTTTGGTGGGTTCGCCAGTTGCTAGTCGTAATGCAGTAGAAATCGAAACATTGATAGGATTGTTTGTCAATGTTTTAGTCTTACGTACAGATTTATCTGAGCAACCTAGTTTTAGAGAGTTACTTGCGCGAGTCAAATCAACAGCTTTAGAAGCATATATTCATCAAGACTTACCTTTCGATAAATTAGTCGAGGAATTACAGCCTGAACGTGATCTCAGCCACAACCCGCTATTTCAGGTGATGTTTGTTCTCCAGAATGTGCCAATCCCAAATCCACAACTATCAGATATTTCTCTAACTTTCCACGAAGGTGATAGCGGCTCGGCTAAGTTCGATTTAACTCTGTTTATGGAAGACAGAGAACAGGGATTAGTTGCAACTTTAGAGTACAACACGGATCTATTTAAGACCGATACTATCCATCGGATGCTGGGACATTTCCAGACACTACTACAAGGTATAGTTAACAAGCCTGATACTAGTATTGCAGAATTGCCGTTGTTAACAGAAGTTGAAAGGCATCAGCTACTAGTTGAATGGAATAATACTCAGAGAGACTATCCCCAAAATCAGTGCATCCACCAACTATTTGAGCAGCAAGTAGAACACACACCAGATGCTATTGCCCTCATCTTTGGAAATCAAAAACTTACCTACAAAGAGTTAAACCAACGCGCCAACAAAGTGGCTCACTATCTCAAAACTCTGGGTGTAAAACCAGACGTATTGGTTGGTATCTGCATGGAACGCTCTTTAGAGATGGTAATTGGGATATTGGCGATTATCAAAGCAGGTGGTGCTTATGTACCTTTAGATCCTACTTATCCCAAAGAGCGTTTAGCATTCATGTTGGCTGATGCTCAAGTGTCGGTGTTGTTAGTGCAACCACATCTAGCCCAAGAACTACCAACCCATCAAGCGCAAGTTGTATGTCTAGACAGAGACTTTCAAGAATTTGCGGCTTACAGTCCTGAAAACCCAACTAGTGAAGTTACAGCAGAAAACTTAGCTTATGTAATTTACACCTCCGGTTCCACAGGAAAGCCCAAAGGTGCAATGAACACTCACAAAGGCTTGTGTAACCGTCTATTGTGGATGCAAGATACATATCAGCTAACAGCAAGCGATCGCGTTTTACAGAAAACACCATTCAGCTTTGATGTTTCGGTTTGGGAATTTTTCTGGACTTTGTTAACAGGTGCGAGTTTAGTTATAGCTAAACCTGGTGGACATCAAGATAGTAGGTATCTGGTTCAACTAATTGCTCAAGAAAAAATTACCACAATTCACTTTGTTCCCTCAATGTTGCAAGTGTTTCTAGAAGAAACAGAACTAGAGCAATGTGGTAGTCTCAAACGGGTAATTTGTAGTGGTGAGGCTCTATCTTTTGACCTACAACAACGCTTCTTTGAACGATTCAACGCCGAGTTACACAACCTTTATGGCCCAACAGAAGCGGCAATAGACGTAACTTATTGGGCTTGTCAACCTAATAGTAATGAGAAGACAGTTCCTATTGGTCGTCCAATTGCCAATACACAGATATATATCTTAGATAAACATTTACAACCTGTGCCAATTGGTGTCAGTGGTGAGTTACATATTGGTGGCGTGGGATTAGCGCGTGGTTATTGGAATAAACCTGAACTAACTCAAGAAAAGTTTATTTCAAGTCCATTTGAATCAGGACATTTTTTATACAAAACAGGTGATTTAGCACGCTATCGTGCTGATGGAAATATTGAATATTTAGGCAGGATTGACCACCAAGTTAAGCTGCGAGGTTTTCGCATTGAATTAGGAGAAATTGAAGCAGTATTAGGACAACACCCAAAAGTTAAAGAAACGGTAGTAGTAGCCAGAGAAGATATCCCAAACAATCAGCGATTGGTAGCCTATGTAGTTCCTCATTCAGAAACAAAATTTTCTGCACAGGAATTACGCGATTCTCTCAAAGAGAAACTACCAGATTATATGGTGCCTTCTGCCGTTGTAGAATTACAGAAATTACCACTTTCACCTAATGGTAAAATAGACCGTCGTGCCTTACCTGTACCAGAGATTCAACGCCTTGATTTAAAACAGACGTATGAAGCACCAAACTCGGAAATAGAAAGAGCGATCGCTAAAGTTTGGCAAGAGATTTTACATCTAGAAAAAGTAGGCATCAATGATAATTTCTTTGACTTGGGCGGTAATTCATTATTAATGGTTCAGGTGAATCATAAATTCCGAGAAAACCTGCACTGTGACATTTCAGTTGTAGAAATGTTCCAAAACCCAACTATTAAATCTTTGGCTAAGTATATAAATATCAATTCAAAAGAAACATCGGTTTTTGAATCATTAAATAACCGCATTCAAAAGCAAATAGAGGCTGCTAATAGACAGAGAAACTTGATGAAGCGCGGTAGAAATTTTAAGAAATAACCAAATATTCTTTCTACTTAACCAGAAAATACTAAACAGTTAAATAAGGAAATTCAGAATATAATGCTTGAAACTAATACATTATTAACTAACAGTGCAAAACTAATTCAAAACAAAACTGCTCAATCAATTTTGCAACTGCCTGTTGAAGAAACTTTAGGCGATTTTAAATCGTTTGGTATTTTACTATTTCGAGGTTTTGGTGTTGACTATGAACAGATGAAGGTATTTGCTGAAAAATTCAGTTCAAAATTTGTCTTGGATAAAGACAGACCAATAGTTGATCCACGTAATAAATATGTCACTTTAGTAGATCCAGGGATGCACTATGTTAGCCCTCATTGCGAAAACGCTAATTCTCCCTTTCGTCCCGATGTCATTTGGTTTTGCTGTGGTGTACCAGCTTCTCAAGGTGGTGAAACTTTATATTGGGATGGTGTAAGAGTATGGCAAGCATTAAGTGAAGAATTACGACAATTATTTATTGCTAAAAAAATCAAATTTTTCCAAAAATTTCCGGCTGCTGACTGGAAGCGTTTTCTAGGAGTAGGTGCTACTTTAGCTGATGTTAAACGTACTCTGAATGGCATTCCTGGTTTAAGTTACAAAATTAATGAAGACCAATCTATTTCTATAGAATATATTTGTTCGGCTGTAGTTAAGACTAAATATGGTCATCAAGACGCATTTGCTAATAGTCTAATTACTGAGTACAAAAATCCTAGAGGAGTCGTCACTTTTGCAGATGATTCACCTATACCATCAACAGTTATTAACCAAATTCAGCAAGTGATGAATAACTTAACTGAGGTGATACCCTGGCAATCGGGCGATTTAGTTATGATTGACAATTCTAGATTTTTGCATGGTCGTCGGTCATTTACTGATACAAAACGCAGAATTTACTCGCTCCTCAGCTACATGAGATAATTGATAAAAACATCAATTTATTTTCTGCAACTCTGCATGAGGAAATAAATTTTTGACAACAAAAACCATTATTTTAAATTCAACCCAAGAAAAAGAACATGGGTAGTACAATATCTGACGCATCAATGGAAGGCATAGCAATTATTGGTATATCAGGACGTTTCCCTGGAGCTAATAATGTTGCAGAATTTTGGCACAATTTACAAGCGGGAATCGAATCAATTTCTCAGCTTACAGATGAAGATTTATTAGCAGCAGGTATTGCTCCTAATTGCTTAGATGATAGTAACTATGTCAAAGCAGGCGGCGTTTTAGAAGATATTGATTTATTTGATGCTGCATTTTTTGACGTTAATCCTAAAGAAGCGGAAATTACCGATCCACAACACCGTCTATTTTTAGAATATGCTTGGGAAGCTTTAGAAAGTGCTGGTTATGACTCCAATAGATGTGAGAGTCGGATAGGAGTTTATGCTGGTGCTAGTTTAAATAATTATTTATCTTTTGACTTAAATAGCGACCAAGTTGGTTCGGCACAGTCTTATCAAAAATTAATTGGTAATGATAAAGATTTTCTCTCTACTCGTGTATCGTACAAATTAAATTTAACTGGGCCAAGTCTGACAGTTCAAACAGCTTGTTCTACTTCATTAGTAGCAATTACTCTGGCTTGTCAAAGTTTAATTAATTATCAATGTGATATGGCTTTGGCAGGGGGAGTTTCAATTCGAGTTCCGCATAAAACAGGTTATTTGTATCAACCAGGCGGAACTTTATCTCCTGATGGCCATTGTCGTGCTTTTGATGCTCAAGCACAAGGAACAACTGTTGGTAATGGTGTCGGAGTTGTTCTGCTGAAGCGGCTGGAGGATGCGATCGCAGATGGCGATCACATCTATGCAGTAATTAAAGGTTGGGCTATCAACAACGATGGTTCACAGAAAGTTGGTTATACAGCGCCTAGCGTCGATGGACAAGCAGAAGCGATCGCAGAAGCCATCATGTTAGCCGGGGTTGAACCAGAAACCATCAGCTATGTTGAAGCGCATGGTACAGGCACAACTTTAGGCGATCCAATTGAAATTGCTGCTTTAACTAAAGTTTTTCGCGCCAGTACAGACAAAAAAGGTTTTTGTGCGATTGGTTCTGTCAAAACAAACATCGGTCATCTCGATGCAGCCGCAGGAGTCACCGGATTAATCAAGACGGCTTTAGCTCTCAAACATCAACAAATACCACCCAGCTTAAATTTTGAGCAGCCCAACCCCCAGATAGATTTTGACAATAGTCCTTTTTACGTCAACACAAAACTGACTCAATGGAAACCAGAACTATCTCCGCGTCGTGCGGGTGTTAGTTCCTTGGGGATGGGAGGAACCAATGCTCATGTTGTTTTAGAAGAAGCACCAGTTGTAGAAAAGCAGGGGAGCAGAGGAGCAGGGGAGCAGGGGAGAAAGTATCATCTGTTAGTCATCTCCGCCAAGACTGAATCTGCATTAGAAACTGCTACTGATAATCTGACTCAACATCTGGTGCAGCATCCTGACCTAAATCTGGCGGATGTTGCTTATACCCTGCAACTAGGGCGTAAAGAGTTTAATTATCGTCGCATCTTGGTGTGTGAAGATATTCAAGATGCGGTCAATGCTTTGCAAAATAGAGCTTATCAACAAATTTTCACTCACTACCAAGAACCTTGCGATCGCCCGATTACCTTCATGTTTCCTGGGCAAGGTAGTCAGTATGTCAACATGGGCAAAGAACTTTATCAAACAGAGTCAGCCTTTCGTGAATCTGTAGACCGTTGCTGTTCGATACTTCAACCATTATTGAGCCTAGATTTACGTGCAGTCATCTATCCCCAAGAGTCTGACACCAAAACTGCCCAAGAAAAACTCACGCAAACATCCGTAACCCAGCCAGCATTATTTGTCATCGAGTATGCCTTAGCTCAGTTGTGGATGTCCTGGGGTATTTCTGCGGGTGCAATGATTGGCCATAGCATCGGGGAATATGTAGCGGCTTGTCTTGCTGGTGTTATGTCCTTAAAAGACGCATTAACTCTTGTTGCTATGCGTGGGCGACTAATGCAGCAATTGCCAAGCGGCAGTATGCTATCGATTCCCTTCTCAGAAGCAGAAGTTAAACCTTTACTCAATGAAAACTTATCTTTAGCTGCGAGTAATGCACCGTCTTCTTGTGTAGTGTCAGGAACTCATGGCGCGATAGATGCACTGTCTGAGCAACTATTAGCGCAAGGGATAGAATGTCGTCGCCTGTATACTTCCCATGCTTTCCATTCTCAGATGATGGAACCGATTTTGCAGGCGTTTATTGCGGAAGCTAAGAAAGTTACATTGAATCCTCCGCAAATTCCCTTTATCTCGAATCTCACCGGAACTTGGATAACTGCCCAAGAAGCTACAGATCCTAATTACTGGGCGAGTCATTTACGACAAACAGTGAAGTTTGCAGATGGCATATCTGTGTTACTGCAAGAGCCAAACCGAATTCTTCTGGAAGTAGGGGCGGGGCGGACTTTGTGTACCTTTGTTAAACAGCAAGCAGGTGTAAGCCAACAGCCGATACTGTCTTCTTTACGGCATCCCAAAGAAGAACAAGCAGATGTTGTGTTCTTGCTAAATACACTTGGTCGCCTCTGGTTTTTTGGAGTTGCAATAGATTGGTCTAGCTTTTACGGTTCTGAACGTCGTTATCGCATCCCACTACCGACATATCCTTTTGAACGTCAACGTTATTGGATAGAACCTCAGAAAAAGTTTAGTGAGTCTTTTGCTGTCAATCAGAAAAAGCCTGACATAGCAGACTGGTTTTATTTACCAGTTTGGAAACAAACAATTGCACCCCAAACTGTAAAATCTGAAAAACAAGTGTTGGTATTTGCTGATACTTGTCAAGTAGGTTTACAAATAGCCAAACGCCTAGAAGGTGAGGGTAACAATGTTATTACAGTCTGGCAGGGAGAGCAGTTTAGCAAATTGAGTGAAAGGGAATATAGCATCAATCCTAGCCAGCCTAATGATTATGATGATCTAATCGAAGAGTTGCAATTTTTCGGGCAAATTCCAGATGCAATTTTACACCTCTGGAGTATCGCACCTACTGAACAAACAACATCAGGAATCGAGTATTTTGACAATTGCCAAAATGTAGGTTTTTATAGCTTGTTATTTCTGGCACAGTCTCTTAGTAAACAAAATATTACTCAACCTGTAGATATTTTGGTCGTAACTAATGATATCTACGACGTAACAGGTTTAGAAAAATTAAGTCCAGAGAAAGCAACTGTCTTGGGAATGTGTAAAACCATTCCGCAAGAGTATGCAAATATTTCCTGTCGCAGTATTGATATTGTGCTTCCTGCGGCTGGAACTGTTGCAGAAAGCCAACTGTTAGAACAACTTTTAGCAGAGTTAAATACTAAAGAATTTGAGAGTGCGATCGCTTATCGTGGTCATCATCGTTGGCTACAATCTTATGAACCACTACGGCTAGATAACAACCAACCACCCAAGCTGCGGCAAGAAGGAGTATATCTAATTACTGGTGGTTTAGGTGGTATCGGTTTAGAAATTGCCGAGTATTTAGCACAAACAGTCAAAGCAAAATTAATACTAATTAGTTCTTCAGCTTTCCCTAACAAAGATGAATGGGAAGAATGGCTAACAACTCACGACGCAGAAGATAAATTCAGCAGTAAAATTCGCAAATTACAGGAACTAGAACAACTAGGTGCAGAAATTCTGGCTCTGAGTGCTGATGTAGCCAATGCAGACCAAATGCAAGCAGCTATTACTCAGACTATAGACCGTTTTGGTCAGATAAATGGCGTTATTCATGCTGCTGGAATTAAACTGTTTAGAACAGTTCAAGAAATTACTAGAAGCGAATGCGAACAACAACTAAAAGCTAATGGTCATGGACTGTATATTTTAGAAACAGCATTACAAGAAATAGAGCTTGATTTCTGTGTTTTAATATCTTCCTTATCATCTGTTATAGGTGCATTAGGAATGGCGGCTTATCCAGCAGCCCATCACTTCACTGATGCCTTTGTTTATAAACATAATCAAACAAGTTATACACCTTGGATTAGTGTAAATTGGGATAACTGGTTAACGAGTCAATTAGTTAGAGAATTGGCAGCAAAGCCAGAAAATTCTACTCAATTTTTCATGAATAATCATGAAGGTGTCGAAGTATTCCAACGCGTATTAACTTTAAATAAAGTCAATCAAATAGTTGTTTCAACAACTGATTTACAAGCCAGAGTTGAACAGTGGATTAAGCCTTCAGAAGTTGTTGATCGCACCGATTCACCAGCACTACACTCTAGACCATACTTACAGAATAGTTATGTTGCTCCGCGAAACGAAACAGAGCAAACCATTGCTAACATCTGGCAAGAAATTCTAGGAATTGAACAAATAGGTATTGAAGATAACTTCTTAGAGTTAGGCGGCGATTCTCTATTAAGTATTCAGATTACTGCCAGAGCCAACAAAGCAGGACTACGCTTTACTAATCAGCATTTGTTTGAATACCCAACTATTGCCCAATTAGCAGAAATAGCAGGCAGAACGCAAACAGTTTTAAGTGAACAGGGATTAGTGACAGGAGAACTGCCCCTAACACCGATTCAGCACTGGTTTTTTGAGCAGAAATTAGTTGATGCACACCACTGGAACCAAACAGTTGTGTTAGAAGTGCAACAATCTCTTATCCCTGTGTTCTTAAAACAAGCAGTTCAGCATTTACTAATACATCATGATGCTTTGCGCCTACGTTTTGCAGAAGAAGCATCAAGTTGGCAACAAATAAATGCTAGTCCTGATGAAGTTGTACCGTTTGAAGAGATAGATTTATCAGAACTGTTACCACAGCAACAAGAACAGGCATTTGAAGCATCTATTCAAGAGATCCAAGCGAGTCTCAATCTTACTTCTGGCCCAATTGTGCGGGTTGCATTCTTTGACTTTGGAACTCATCAACCAAGCCGCATCCTGTTGGCAATCCACCATTTAGCAATTGATGTTGGTTCTTGGCGAATTTTGCTAGAAGATTTGGAGACTGCATACCAACAACTCAGCCAAGGAAAAGCAATTAAACTACCGCCGAAGACAACTTCATTCAAACAGTGGGCTTTGCGGCTAACTCAGTATGCCCAGTCAATAGAATTACAAAGAGAACAGGTTTATTGGTTAACAGCTGAGCGTGACTGGGTATCACCATTGCCAGTAGATTATCCAGATGGTGCTAACACTGTAGCATCGGCTGAGACTATATCTGTAACCTTGAGTGTAGAAGAAACACAGGCATTACAAGAAGAAATTGCTACAACTTATCGAGTCCAAACAGATGATCTACTACTTGCTGCTTTAACACAAGCATTTAGTAAATGGACTGGTAAGCAATCATTGCTGGTTGACTTAGAGGGAAATGGCCGAGATGTAATTTTCGATGATATCGATTTATCCCGTACAGTAGGCTGGTTTACCAATATTGCCCCCATGCTATTGCAAATTGGCGATACAGAACAAATAGGGGAAATCTTAAAGCAGGTGAAAGAGCAAATCCGTAGTTTCCCGAATCAAGGTTTGGGCTATGGTGTGTTGCGCTACTTGAGTGGTGATGAGATTATTACGGAAAAATTGCGATCGCTACAACAAGCAGAGGTACTTTTCCTTTACCTTGGCAACTACGAGCAAACTATACCTGAGTCTTCTTTATTAAAGTTATCCCCAAAATCCGGCGGTTTATCCCGTAGTTCACACGCACAACGCAGCCATCTAATAGAAATTAATGCCTTGATAGTCCAAAACCAACTTAAAATCGATTGGATTTATAGCCAAAATGTTTATCGTCAAGCAACAGTTGAAAGGTTAGCTCAAGATTTTCAAACAGCTTTACTTTCTATACTCAGTGCTAGCCAGTCTTCTACAGCACCTAGTTATACACCTTCAGACTTTGCTGAATTTGAATCTAGCCAATGGAGTCAAGACGATATCGATAATATTTTGGCAGCCATTAATCAAGTTACAAGTTAAATAAAATTGAACGAACGTATACAGGAACAATCACGATGTTAGTAGCCAAAAAAATCAACTCCTTTATTGATGATCCAACCAAGCTAGAAAAAATAAATTAAACAACTCTCTGGCAAGCATCAACAAAACATAAAAAATTGGAAAAAAATGAAGAATATTGAGGAATTCTATCCACTATCACCGATGCAGCAGGGCATACTCTTTCACACTCTTTATGCCCCAAACTCAGGAGTGTATGTTGAACAGCTAAGTTGTGACATTCAGGGAAATTTAAATATTGATATATTTCAACAAGCATGGCAGCAGTTAGTTGAAAGATATCCAATTTTGCGAGCTTCTTTTATTTGGGAAAGAATTAAAGAACCTGTACAGGTAGTGCATAAACAAGTGCAACTACCTTGGCAACAACAAGATTTATCTACAATAGGATTTATTGAGCAGCAAGAGCAGATTGAAAGTTGTTTAGTAGCAGAAAGAGAAAAAGATTTTGAAATTTCTCAAGCACCACTGATGCGCTTAATGCTGGTTCAGTTAGCTGAGAAACACTATAAATTTATTTGGACTCATCATCACTTACTATTAGATGGATGGTCTTCTTCCTTACTCCTTCAAGAATTATTTAATTGCTATCATGCATTAAGCCAAGGTAAAGATTTAAAGTTACAAAAACCTCGTCCTTATCGAGACTATATAGCTTGGTTACAGAAGCAAGATTTATCAAAAGCAGAGAATTTTTGGAAACAATATCTCAAAGGTTTTACCACGGTCACTTCTTTGGGAATAGATGATTTTAGTAAAAGCAAAAATTTTGCTACACAGATACTAAAGTTATCAAAGACAGAAACAGCCGCGTTGCAGTCTTTAGCTCGACAACAACAACTAACACTAAATACTATAGTGCAGGGAGCCTGGGCGATTCTCCTGAGCCGTTATAGTGGTGAGAACGACATTGTTTTTGGAGGAGTTGTTTCTGGCCGCCCCACCACATTAGCAGGTGTAGAATCAATGGTGGGAGTGTTTATCAACACTTTGCCAGTCAGAATAAGCTTAAATCCTCAAGAATTTTTTATACCTTGGCTCAAGCAATTACAAATACAACAAAATGAGGTGCGGCAATATGAATATACTCCATTAATAGAGATTCAAAAATGGAGTGATGTTCCATCTGGGCAGCCATTATTTGAAGCTATATTTAATTTTCAAAATTACCCAATAAATTCTTCTTTACAACAACCGATAGATAATCTCAAAATATTTAATATTAATAGTTTTATTCATCCTCACTATCCACTGAATATTTCAGTACAAGTAAATTCAGAATTAACACTAGAAATTTTTTGCGATCGCCTCCGTTTTGATGATGCTAAAATCACTCGCATATTGGGGCATTTACAAACTTTACTATTAGGTATGGTGGCAAATCCTCAACAGCGTATTTGTGAATTGCCATTACTGACAGCTACCGAGCGTTATCAGTTATTAGAAGAGTGGAATAATACACAAGTTGATTATCCCCAAGACCAATGTATTCATCAACTATTTGAGGCACAAGTTGAGAAAACACCTGATGCTGTTGCTGTAGTATTTGAGAACCAGCAATTGACCTATCGGGAACTGAACGCCAAAGCAAATCAGCTTGCTCAATACCTGCAAAAATTGGGAGTAAAAAAAGAGGTATTAGTGGGGATATGTGTAGAGCGAAGCTTAGAAATGATTATCGCTCTTTTAGCAATTCTCAAAACAGGAGGAGCATACATACCACTAGATCCTACATATCCTCAAGAACGTTTAGCGTTCATGCTGGAAGACTCACAAATTTCAGTCTTATTAACCCAGCAACATTTATTAAAAACTCTTCCACCTAACTACGCCCAAGTTATCTGTTTAGATAGCGACTGGGAAAGCATCGCCGCACATCAACAAAACCCACTTGACAGCAACATTGATGCAAGTAATCTAAGTTACACAATTTATACTTCCGGTTCAACAGGTAAACCTAAAGGTGTACAAATTCGCCATCGCAGTGTAGTAAATTTCCTCACCGCAATGCAGCAGAAGTTGCAGTTAACCAACACAGACAACCTGCTGTCAGTCACTACCTTATCTTTTGATATTGCGGTTTTAGAAATCTTCCTTCCTTTAACAACAGGAGCTAAATTAATTTTAGTCAGTCGGGAAGTTGCAACAGACGGCACACAGTTATTAAAACAACTGAATAATTCTGCTGTAACTATCATGCAAGCCACCCCTGCAACTTGGCGAATGTTATTAGATGCAGGCTGGGAAGGAAATTCCCAACTCAAAATTCTCTGTGGTGGCGAAGCCTTACCCTACAACTTAGCCTTACAGTTACGTCAAAGGGCTGCTAGTGTCTGGAATTTATATGGCCCTACAGAAACGACTATTTGGTCTACCATTCATAGAGTAGATGAGCGTGAAGCTATAGTTCCTATTGGTCGTCCTATAGCTAATACTCAAATTTATATCCTGGACAAGCATTTACAACCAGTACCCGTAGGCGTTCCTGGAGAACTGTATATTGGCGGCGCGGGTTTAGCACGGGGTTACTTTAATCAACCGGAATTAACTAAAGAAAAATTCATTCCTAACCCATTCATTCCAAAAACATTACTCTACAAAACAGGTGATTTAGCCCGTTATCTTTCTAATGGAGAAATTGAATATTTAGGACGCATTGACTATCAAGTTAAACTACGAGGTTTCCGCATTGAATTAGGCGAAATTGAAGCGGTGTTAGAACAACATCCCGCAGTGCGTCAATGTGTAGTGATGGTGCGGGAAGATGTACCAGGAAATCAGCGTTTAGTTGCTTATTTAGTTGCTGAAAACGACGCTACTGATGAACTGCGCCAGTATTTACGGCAAAAGCTACCTGAGTACATGATACCCAGTGCTTTTGTCATCTTAGATTCTCTACCTTTAACTCCTAACGGTAAAGTGAACCGCCGCGCCTTACCTGCACCGGAAAATACTAATGCGGAATTAGTCAGTGGTTTTGTTGCGCCTCGTCATCCAGTAGAAGAAGTCTTAGCCGGAATTTGGACTCAAGTTCTGGGTATTTCCCAAGTTAGTATTTACGACAATTTCTTTGAACTAGGCGGACATTCTTTACTAGCAACTCAAGTTATTTCTCGTATCCGCAAAACCTTTGGGGTGGATATACCGCTTCAGCGTTTATTTGAATTCCCAACCATTGCAAAACTAGCTAAAAATATTCAACAAACCAGTCATCAGGGTATTTCTGCAATTACACCTGTTTCTCGTGATGGAAATTTACCTTTATCCTTTGCCCAAGCAAGATTATGGTTATTAGAACAGCTAAACCCAGGTAGCGGTATTTACAATATGCCCGCAAAAGTTCGTCTTGTGGGTGAGTTGAATATAGAGGCGTTAGAGGAAACCATTAACGAAATTATTCGCCGTCATGAAGTATTACGTACTAGCTTCACTTCCGTGGATGGACAACCTTTGCAAGTCATTACTCCTGATGTGCAGATAAAAATACCTGTGGTGGACTTACAGGAATTGCCGAAAGCTGAACAAGAAGCAGAAATACGGCATTTTAGTATTAAAGAATTCCAACTTCCCTTTGATTTTAGCCAAGCACCTTTGCTGAGATGCACACTTTTACAGCTAGGGGAACAAGAACACATCTTACTATTCACTATCCACCACATCGTTTTTGATGGTTGGTCAAAGGGTATATTAATTAGGGAGATAGCAGCACTTTACTCCGCTTTTGCGGCTGGTGAATCTTCTCCTTTACCAGCATTACCCATCCAGTATGCAGACTTTGCAGTTTGGCAACATCAACACTTGCAAGGTGGAAGACGAGAGGCTTTACTCACTTACTGGAAGCAGCAATTAGCAAACTTACCTGTACTGCAACTACCCACAACCCATCCCCGTGCTGAGGTGAAAACAAACCGGGGTGCTAGTCATAGTTTTGTGATACCTGCATCAGTGGTGCAAGAAGTGCGATCGCTTTCTCAGCAAGCAGGTGTAACCTTATTTATGACACTGCTGGCAAGTTTTAAAATCTTACTACAACGCTACAGCAATGAAGATAATATTGTTGTTGGTACAGATGTTGCCAACCGCAATCAAGCAGAAATTGAACAATTAATAGGATTTTTCGTTAACTTATTAGTCTTACGCACAGATTTAAGCGGAAATCCCACCTTCCTAGAATTATTACAACGTATTCGCACCCAAACATTGGCAGCTTACGCTCATCAAGATTTACCCTTTGATGAGTTAGTTAGAGAATTACAACCTGAGCGCCATTTAAGCAACACAGTTCCACTATTCCAGGTTTTATTTGTCCTGCAAAATACACCTACTTCAGCCTTGGAATTACCAGGACTTACCTTAAATTTACTGGAACTAGAAGGCAGAAATGCCAGATTTGATTTAGCCTTGTTTCTCACAGAAACCGAGCAAGGTATAGAAGGTAAATGGCAATATAACGCTGATTTATTTGCCCCAGATACCATCACTCAATTTACAAATCACTGGCAAACATTAATCAACAGCATTGTGACTAAACCTCAAAGTCGCATCAATACATTAGAAATGCTCACAGAAGCAGAGAAGGTACAACAAACTATGCAACAACAGGAGCGTAAAGCAGCTAAAAAACAAAAATTCATGAGCATTGCTCCTAAAGCAGTGAGTCTGTCAGTAGAGCAATTAATTAAAACAGATTATCTGCAAGAGGGGCAAAAATTTCCTCTGGTGATTCAGCCTAATAATGCAGAAGTTGATTTAATATCTTGGGTTGAGAATAATCGAGATTATCTTGAAACAGAATTATTCAAACATGGAGCGATTTTATTTAGAGGTTTTAATGTAAAATCAGTTTCAGAGTTTGAAAATTTCGCTCAAACAATTAGTCCTAATTTATTTGCTGAATATGGCGACTTACCCCGCATAGGTGAAGGTGGTAAAGTTTATGGTTCCACTCCTTACCCAGCAGATAAAGCTATACTTTTCCATAATGAAAGTTCCCATTTACATTGCTTTCCCTTAAAAATTTGGTTTTACTGTGTCCAACCTGCGGCTGAAGGTGGAGAAACTCCAATAGTTGACTGTCGCAAAGCTTATCAATTGCTTGGTCATCAATTGCGAGAAAAATTAGCCACTAAACAGTTAATGTATGTGAGAAATTTCGCTGAAGGTTTAGATGTTAGTTGGCGTAAATTTTTCCAAACTACAGATAAAAAAGAGGTAGAAAATTACTGCCGTCAAGCTGGAATTGAGTTTGAATGGTATGATAATAATGGATTAGTGACTCGACAAATTCGCCCAGCTTTAGCAGTACATCCCAAAACTTGCGAACCTGTATTTTTCAACCAAATTCAATTACACCATATCTCCTATTTAGATACAGACGTTCGAGAATCACTGCGATCAATATTTGGTGAGTCAAAGTTACCTCGTAATGTTTACTATGGTGACGGTACACCAATTACAGAAAACGAAATTGCTGAAATTAATGCAGTATATCAGCGATCGCAAACTAGCTTCCCCTGGCAAAAAGGCGACATCATCATGCTAGATAATATGCTGGCTGCTCACGGCAGAAACCCATACATTGGACAGCGTAAAATCGTTGTCGCAATGGCAGAAATGATTAATGGTAAAGATATCAATACCCCCTAAAAATTAATACTCTGCGGTTACTTTGCGCTGACTCCGCGCTCCTCTGCGTTAAAAAAATCCTCACTCAATATGCAAACAGAAACTACTAGCGGTTTTAGACTCGCACCTCAACAAAAACGACTGTGGAATTTACAACAAAATAGTTCTGCTTTCTGCTCCCAAGCTAGTATTTTGATTGAAGGTAATCTCCAAAAAGAGATTCTTCAAAAAGCCATTGCTCAAATAGTCAATGCTCATGACATCCTAAGAACAAGTTTTTATCGCCCACCTGGAGTAAAAACTCCAGTCATGGTAGTTGCAGATAAGAGTTCATTTAATTGGCAATATCTAGATTTCAGTCATTCCGTCCAGGAAGATATTTCTCTGAAAATTCAAGAATTATTTTGGGAAGCAAGACAGGAACATCAAAATCTATCTCAAGCTTATCCACTGCGTTTATATTTAATCAAGCTGTTAGATGCTCAGCATATTTTAATTATTTCTCTGCCTGCATTATGTGCTGATACTAGAACAATCAAAAATTTAGTTAATCAAATTAGTCAAGCTTACGATCAATGCTGCCAAGGCAATGAATTTAGCACAGAGTATGTACAGTACGTACAATTTTCTGAATGGCAGAATCAATTACTTGAAGATGAAGATGCAGAGGAAGCTCAAGAATATTGGCAACAACAAAAAATTAGCTCTTTATCAGCGTTAAAATTACCTAATGAACGGCAAGGAAAGAGTGAGCAATTTCTAACTGATACTTATCAGTTAGTTTTTAGCCAAGAATTATCTGATAAGATTTATTACTTTGCCCAAAAGTATGATAAAACGCCTGATCTCATCTTACTAGCCTGTTGGCAAATACTAATTTGGCGGCTCACAGGAGAGTCAGAAATAGTCATTGGTACAGCAAGCGATCGCCGTAACTATGAAGAGCTTCATAACGTACTTGGCTTATTAGCAACTTGGCTACCAATTAAAACTAAATTTACATCTAACTTAAATTTTACAGAATTATTAGCAGCAGTAGCGCAAACATTAGAAAATGCTGCGGAATGGCAAGATTATTTTGTGCCTGAAGCTGTAGAACAGGATTGTTTTATAGCTTTACCTATTGGTTTTGAATTTGAAAATATTACTAAAACTAACTCTGATAATACAAAAG
Source organism: Mojavia pulchra JT2-VF2 (assembly GCA_019359325.1). GTDB lineage: Bacteria > Cyanobacteriota > Cyanobacteriia > Cyanobacteriales > Nostocaceae > Mojavia > Mojavia pulchra. Next base: position 43,611 of record JAHHHN010000026.1, read on the forward strand.
TAACTTTCGCTGTACAGGAAATTTCCAGCTTTATTGAACCTTTTAAAGTAAAACTCATCTGTTTACAACGGAACAATGGTTTGGTTGCAGATTTTTACTACGATATCAATTACTTCTCTCAAGAAATAATTCAACGTCTAGCCAAAAATTTTCAAACTTTATTAATAAATATTCTCGATAATTCAAATACACCTATCAGTCAATTAGGAATACTTAGCGCCAGTGAACGTCAACAATTGTTAGTTGAGTTTAACCAAACAAAGGCTGATTACCGACAAGAGCAATGTATTCATCAGTTATTTGAAGAACAGGTAGAAAAAACACCTGATCAAATTGCTGTAGTGTTTGAAGATGAAAAATTAACATATCAAGAATTAAACTTTAAAGCTAATCAATTAGCTCACTACTTACAAAAGTTGGGGGTAAGACCAGAAGTAGTAGTGGGAATTTGTGTAGAGCGATCGCTTAAATTTATCATATCGTTATTAGCTGTTCTCAAAGCTGGCGGTGCTTACCTTCCACTCGATCCCACCCTTCCCCAAGAGGCGTTACAGTTCCGCTTACAAGATGCTGAAGTATCGGTGTTAATTAGGGACTGGGGATTGGGGACTGGGGATTGGGAAAATGACGTAAATTTAGAGGATGATTGGGAAAAAATCTCTCAGGAGAGTACAGAAAACCTAATTAACAACACCAAGCCGGAAAATCTAGTTTATATAATCTATACTTCCGGTTCTACTGGTAAACCTAAAGGTGTTGCGGTTGAGCATCAACAGCTGCTTAACTACCTATATGGAATTTTGCCAAAACTGCAACTTCCAGCTAATGCAAGTTACGCAAGCGTTTCCACCTTCGCCGCAGATTTAGGTAATACTGTCATTTTCCCTTGTTTGTGTAGTGGTGGATGTCTGCATATCGTATCTTGGGAACGTGCATCAGATCCGTCTGCATTAGCTGGTTATTTCCGCGATCATCCTATCGACTGCTTAAAAATAGTTCCTTCTCATTTAGCAGCTTTGTTAAGTTCCGAGTGTTGGGAAATTTTACCCCGTCAGTCACTAATTCTCGGTGGTGAAGCAGCTGATTGGGATTTGATTGAGAAAATAGAAAAGAATGCGTCCCATTGTCTAATTCTCAATCACTACGGGCCCACAGAAACAACCGTTGGTGTACTGACTTACTCAGTAGGAGAGAAAATTCAGGAAACTGCAACAGTTCCCATCGGTAAACCCATTGCTAACACCCAGATTTATGTATTAGATGCAAATCTGCAACCAGTTCCTTTAGGGGTAGCAGGAGAACTGTATATTGGCGGTGAATCCTTAGCACGGGAATATTTAAACCAACCTGATTTAACGGCCCAAAGGTTTATTACTAATCCTTTCAGTGATGGGGTTCAGCGATTGTACAAAACAGGCGATCGCGTCCGCTATCTGTGTGATGGTAACTTAGAATTTCTCGGTCGTCTTGACGATCAGGTGAAAATTAGAGGCTATCGCATTGAACTAGGCGAAATCTCCACAGCCTTGAGTCAACACCCAGCAGTACGGGAAAGTGTAGTTATTGCTAGGGAAGAGACATCAAAAGAAAAGCGTCTTGTCGCCTACATAGTCCCTACATCTGTTTCAGTATCGGATAATGACTTCCGCAACTTTTTAAAAGCAAAGTTGCCGGAGTACATGATACCCACATCCTTTGTCATCCTCAAAGCTTTACCTCTAACCACTAACGGTAAATTAGATCGTAACGCTTTACCTGCACCAGAAGATGTAGTCAGCAGAGAAACAACCTTTATTCCTCCCCGTACTCCTGTAGAAGAAGTATTAGCGGGTATTTGGGCGCAATTGTTGGGTGTACCACAGATAAGTATTGAAGATAACTTCTTTGACTTGGGCGGACACTCCCTACTAGCTACTCAGGTAATTTCTCGCATCCGCACCACCTTTGGCGTAGAAATGCCCTTACCGCAACTGTTTGAATCTGCAAATTTAGCAGCACTAGCGGCGCAGATTGAAATAGCAATGCGGGGTGAACAACTGGCGATCGCAACCATTACCCCCGTTCCTAGAGATAAAAATCTCCCCCTATCTTTTGCCCAGCAGCGATTGTGGTTTTTTGACCAATTTGAACCAGGTAGCCCATCATATAATCTGCCTAGAACCGTTCGTTTACAGGGGAAACTGAACATAGATGCACTTTCAGCCAGCCTCAACGAAATTATCAAACGACATGAAATTTTGCGGACAAGTTTTGCAATATCTGATGGGCAACCAATCCAGGTAATTTCTCCTTCGGTAAACTTGCAATTACCAGTTGTAGATTTACAAAATATTCCACAAGAACAGCGAGAATTAGAACTATACCGCCTAGCTAAAGAAGAAGCACAAACGGGATTTGACCTTACACAAGCGCCACTATTACGGGCGAAATTGCTGCAATTAGATGCGGAAGATTATGTAATTTTACTGACGCTGCATCATATTGTTTCTGATGGTTGGTCAACAGATATATTGATTCGGGAAGTAGCCGCACTGTATACAGCTTTCAGTGCTGGTAAACCTTCTTTTTTGCCACAATTACCTATACAATATGCAGACTTTGCAGTTTGGCAAAGACAATGGTTAGAGGGAGAAGCATTAAAAAATCAACTTGCTTATTGGCAGAAGCAACTATCTGGTGAACTCCCTATATTACAATTACCTACTGACCGTCCTCGTCCCACAGTTCAGACTTATGCAGGGAAAACTCTATCATTTGTCCTGCCAAAAAGCTTAAGTGAGAAATTAAAAACTCTGTCAAAACAAGAAGGTGTCACTTTATTTATGACACTGTTGGCAGCGTTTAAAATTTTACTATATCGCTACACAAATCAGACTGATATTTTAGTTGGTTCACCTATTGCTAACAGGAACAGAGCAGAAATTGAAAATTTAATTGGCTTTTTTGTTAATACTTTAGTATTGCGAAGTAACCTATCTGGTAATCCTACTTTTCGTGATTTGCTCAAACAAATTCGGGAAGTAGCACTAGGGGCGTATGCTCATCAAGATTTGCCCTTTGAAAAGCTGGTAGAAGAAATACAACCGGAACGTAATTTGAGCCATAATCCTCTGTTCCAGGTAATGTTTGTGTTCCAAAATGCTCCTAGAACTACCTTAGAACTACCAGATTTAAATTTGGAAGTTTTGGATGTAAATAGCGAAACCGCAACTTTTGATTTGTGCCTAACAATGGAGGAATCAGAGCAAGGTTTAAGAGGAAATTTGGAGTACAACACCGACCTATTCGATGCAGAAAGAATAAATCGGGTAGTTGGACATTTCCAAACCTTGCTAGAAGGTATTATTACGAATACTGAACAATGTTTAAGCAATTTACCCTTAGTAACATCTAATGAGCAACGCCAATTACTAGAGTGGGGTCAAAATCAGACATTAGGGGAACATCTACAACAGGGTTTGTGTATTCACCAGTTGTTTGAGGCGCAGGCGGAGAAAACACCTAATGCTGTAGCAGTAGTATGGGAAAATGAACAATTAACTTATCGAGAATTAAACCAGAGAGCTAACCAACTAGCACACTATTTACAAAAGCTGGGAGTTAAACCAGAGGTATTAGTAGGGCTGTATGTAGAGCGATCGCTCTACATGGTAGTTGGGCTATTGGCTGTTCTCAAAGCTGGTGGTGCGTATGTACCCCTTGATCCAGCTTATCCCCAAGAGCGTATCGCCTTCATGTTAGCTGATGCTCAAGTTCCTGTAGTATTGACACAACAAAGACTTGTTGCAGGTTTACCAGCAAATTTAGCCCAAATTATCTGTTTAGATAATCTCATCACTCAAGAATCGACAGAAAATCTTTCTACCGAAGTCAGTTCAGAAAATCTTGCTTATGTAATCTATACATCTGGCTCTACAGGACAATCTAAAGGCGTGATGATTCAACATCGCAGCCTCACAAATGCCTATCTAGCCTGGGAAGAGGCCTATCAACTGCGAACTGCGGCTAGTTCCCATTTACAAATGGCTAGTTTTTCATTTGATGTGTTTACTGGCGACTTAGTTCGCGCCCTTTGTTCTGGTGGCAAACTCGTACTTTGTCCTCGTGACCTATTGCTAGAACCAGCAAAACTTTATGAGTTAATGCTGCGAGAAAAGATTGATTGTGCAGAATTTGTACCAGCAGTATTAAGAAGTTTAATTCTGTATTTAGAACAGAACCATAAATGCCTAGATTTCATGCGAATCATAATTTGTGGTTCTGACAGTTGGTATGGGCAGGAATATAAAAAATTTCGTCAATTTTGTGGAAGCTCAACCCGATTAATTAATTCCTTTGGCTTAACAGAAGCAACTATTGACAGTACCTATTTTGAAACACAAACAATAAATTTATCTTTTGAGCAACTAGTCCCCATTGGTTCTCCCTTCGCTAACACACAAATTTACATCCTCGATAGCTATTTTCAGCCTGTACCTGTGGGAATCATCGGCGAAATTTATATTGGTGGTGCTGGTGTAGCTAGGGGTTATTTACAACGACCGGATTTAACTGCTGAAAAATTTATTCCTAACTTGTTTAGTCAAAAACCAGGAGATATCCTTTACAAAACAGGAGATTTAGGACGTTATCTTGCTGATGGGCAGATTGAATTAGTGGGACGGCTTGACAATCAAGTAAAAATTCGTGGTTTTCGCATTGAACTAGGCGAGATTGAATCAGTATTAAATCAATATCCCGACGTACAAGCAAATGTAGTTATAGTGCGAGAACATAAACCAGGCAATCAACGCTTGGTAAGTTATATAGTTAGTTCACAGCAAAATATTAATACTCCTGAACTTCGCAGATTTTTACAAGATAAACTACCTAGTTATATGCTACCAACGGCGTTTGTCATATTGGATAAACTGCCTTTGTCTCCCAATGGGAAAGTAGACCGTAAAGCTTTACCTGCACCAGATACAGCCACTGCATTGGAAGCAAGCTTTGTCGCACCCCGTACACCAACCGAACAGATAATAGCTGATATTTGGGCTGATGTATTAGGGCGAGAACAAGTGGGAATTTATGACAATTTCTTTGAGTTGGGAGGACATTCGCTCTTAGCCACCCAAGTTATTTCTCGATTGCGTGAAGCCTTTAAAATTGATTTACCTCTGCGTAGCTTATTTGAAAATCCGACAGTTAAAACTTTAGTTGAGTGCATAGAGGGAATTCTGACAGTGCAAAAGTTGCAGGCTGTGCCTGTGCAAATGGTAGAAGACAGAGAGGAAATAGAACTATGAAAACGATCACAGAATTTTTGTCTTACCTTTGCAGCTTGGATATAAAATTATGGGTAGAGAATGAGCGCCTGCGTTGTAATGCGCCTAAAGAAGCCCTCACACCAGATATTAAAGCGGAATTAGCAGCACGCAAATCAGAAATTATAGCTTTTATCAGCCAAGCGAATCAGGCTTTTAAAGCCTCTTCAGAATCTATTCAATCTGTTTCACGTCAGGGAAATATACCTCTGTCTTTTGCCCAGCAGCGACTTTGGTTTTTAAGCCAACTAGAACCAAATAGCAGTGCTTACAATATACCTACAGCAGTCAGACTCACAGGTAAATTAAACATAGCTGCACTGTCTAAAAGCCTCAATGAAATTATCAGAAGGCACGAAATATTAAGAACTACATTTACTGTTGTTGATGGCGAAGCAATACAAGTAATTGGTAAAGGTGAAAACTTTACTTTTTCAGTTATAGATTTGCAGGCACTTTCCGAAGAAAAAAAACAGCAAGAAGTTTTAAACCTAGCTGCTTTAGAAGCACAAAAACCTTTTGATTTTTTACAAGGTCAACTACTACGAGCTAGTTTACTCCAACTAGCAGAAACAGACTATGTTGTATTGTTGACCATGCACCATATAGTTTCTGATGGTTGGTCTACGGGAATATTTATTAAGGAACTCACTGCACTTTATACAGCTTTTTCTCAAGGTCAAGCTTCCCCACTTCCCGAATTGCCAATTCAGTATGCAGACTTTGCTACTTGGCAAAGAAGATGGTTGCAAGGTGAGGTGCTGCAAACCCAACTGGATTACTGGAAACAGCAGTTAGGTGGTAATTTACCCATTTTAGAATTACCGAGCGATCGCCCTCGACCCCCAATTCCATCTAAAAACGGAGCAACACAGCCTTTTCATTTATCTCAATCTTTAACCGAGAAACTTAAAGACCTGTCAAAGCAAGAAGGTGTTACCTTGTTTATGACTCTGCTAGCAGCATTTAAAGTGTTGCTGTATCGCTACACTCAGCAGGAAGATATTATAGTAGGTACTCCCATTGCTAACCGTAATCGAGCAGAAATAGAAGGGCTTATTGGCTTTTTTGTCAATACTTTAGTACTGCGTACAAATCTTGGTAATAATCCCTCTTTTAGAGAACTGTTGCAGCAGGTACGTGAAGTAACTTTAGGAGCTTATGCTCACCAGGACTTGCCTTTTGAAAGGTTGGTAGAAGAACTACAGCCAGGGCGAGATTTGAGCCATAGCCCCTTATTTCAGGTAATGTTCGTGCTGCAAAATGCTACAACAGAACCTATCAAGTTACCAGAATTAACCTTACAAGAATTAAGATTAGAAAAAAATACTGCAAAATTTGATTTAACTCTCTCGCTATCAGAAACAGAGACAGGATTACAGGGAGATTTAGAATACAACACAGATATATTTAATGCTGACAAAATCACCCGAATGTGGAGTCATTTTCAAGTATTGTTAGAGGGAATTGTTTCTAATCCTCAGCAGTGCCTGTCAGAATTGCCATTATTAACAGCAAATGAACAACATCAACTATTAGTAGAGTGGAATAACACTGAAATTGATTATCCTCAAGACCAGTGCATTCATCAATTATTTGAGGCACAGGTAGAAAAAACACCTGATGCTGTTGCTGTGGTCTTTGAGAATCAGCAATTGACCTATCGGGAACTGAACACCAGAGCAAATCAACTCGCTCACTACTTGCAAAAACTGGGAGTAAGACCAGAGGTATTAGTAGGGATTTGTGTAGAGCGATCGCTCGAAATGGTAGCCGGACTCTTAGGTATCCTCAAAGCGGGCGGTGCTTACGTCCCCCTAGATCCAGCCTATCCCAAAGAACGGTTAGGTTATATGTTAGCAGATACCCAAGTTTCGGTGCTGTTAACCCAAAAACATCTATTAGATACATTACCCGCACACAGCGCCCAGACTGTATATCTAGACCAAGACGAAAATTTATTCGTCACACAAAGCACAGCTAACCCAATTAGTCAAGCCACATCTGAAAACTTAGCTTATGTAATTTACACCTCCGGTTCCACAGGAAAGCCCAAAGGTGCAATGAACACTCACAAAGGCTTGGGTAACCGTCTATTGTGGATGCAAGATACATATCAGCTAACAGCAAGCGATCGTGTTTTACAGAAAACACCATTCAGCTTTGATGTTTCGGTTTGGGAATTTTTCTGGCCTTTGTTAACAGGCGCGAGTTTAGTTATAGCTAAACCAGGTGGACATCAAGATAGCAGGTATCTAGTTCAACTAATTGCTCAAGAAAAAATTACCACAATTCACTTTGTTCCCTCAATGTTGCAAGTGTTTCTAGAAGAAACAGAACTAGAGCAATGTGGTAGTCTCAAACGGGTAATTTGTAGTGGTGAGGCTCTATCTTTTGACCTACAACAACGCTTCTTTGAACGATTCAACGCCGAGTTACACAACCTTTATGGCCCAACAGAAGCGGCAATAGACGTAACTTATTGGGCTTGTCAACCTAATAGTAATGAGAAGACAGTTCCTATTGGTCGTCCAATTGCCAATACACAGATATATATCTTAGATAAACATTTACAACCTGTGCCAATTGGTGTCAGTGGTGAGTTACATATTGGTGGCGTGGGATTAGCGCGTGGTTATTGGAATAAACCTGAACTAACTCAAGAAAAGTTTATTTCAAGTCCATTTGAATCAGGACATTTTTTATACAAAACAGGTGATTTAGCACGTTATTTACCTAAGGGCGATATTGAATACCTGGGACGCATTGACCATCAGGTTAAATTGCGGGGATTCCGCATTGAAATTGGGGAAATTGAGGCAGCAATTCATCAACATCCAGAAATCAGAGAAGTTGTAGTTATAGTCACAGAAGACAGACAGGATGCCAAACGTCTTGTGGCTTATGTCGTTCCCCAGTCAACAGATATTTCTGTATTGGAACTACGTAACTTCTTAAAAGCTAAATTGCCAGATTATATGATACCAAGTGCCTTTGTAGTGTTAGAGGAATTTCCTCTCACATCCAATGGCAAAATCGACCGTCGCGCCTTACCTGTACCTGACACAATACAGCAGTCAGAAGAAAATACTTCCCTAATATTGACCCCAGTTCAAGAAATACTTGCTGGTATTTGGGCTGACATTTTAGCTATCAAACAAGTGAGGATTCATGAAAACTTCTTTGAATTAGGCGGTCACTCTCTGTTGGCAACTCGTGTTATTTCTCAAATTCGCAAAGTCTTCAAGGTAGAATTGCCCTTGCGCTGTTTATTTGAATCACCAACAGTAGCAGAATTAGCCGAAGAAATTGAGAACGCTACAAAAGCAGATTTAAAAGTCAAAGTTACCAATATAGGGCATATTTCCAGATCAGGCAATATTCCCCTTTCATACGCTCAACAAAGGTTATGGTATCTCGACCAAATGCAACCAAATAACACTGCATATAACATATGTAACGGTGTTCGTGTTATCGGTTCATTGAATATTCCAGCCTTAGAACAAAGCCTTGATGAAATTATTCGCCGTCACGAAATTCTACGAACAAATTTCATTTCAGAACGTGGGCAGCCAATTCAAGTTATTGCCCCATCTCTCAATTTAAAATTGTCTATTATAGACCTGAGCAAACTATTAGATGCTGAAAGAGAACAAACAGCCCATAACCTAGCTATCCAAGAAGCAGAAAAGCCATTTAATTTAGATACTGAGCCGCTATTAAGAATTACACTTTTACGCCTATCTGAAACAGAATATGTGCTGTTTTTTACGATGCACCACATTATTTCAGATGGTTGGTCTATGGGAGTATTAATTAAAGAATTAGTAGCCCTGTATGAAGCATTTTCTCTTGGTCAGCCATCTCCACTGCCAGAAATACTGATTCAATATGCCGATTTTGCTATTTGGCAACATCAATGGTTACAGGGAGAAGTTTTAGAACAACTACTTAGTTACTGGCAACAACAACTTCAAAACTTACCAACCCTTAAATTAGCCACTGACTATCCTCGGCCTATAACACCAACATATCAAGGTTCAGCACAACTTTTCACATTCTCTCCCACATTATCTCAACAAATCAAAATCCTAAGTAATCAACAGGGTGTAACGCTTTTCATGACCTTGCAAGCGGCTTTTGCAACCTTAATGCATTACTACAGTGAGCAAGATGACATTGTGATTGGTACAGATGTTGCTAACCGTAACCAAGGAGAAACCGAGGGCTTAATTGGATTTTTTGTTAATCAATTAGTATTACGCACCAAGTTTGATGGTAATCCTAGTTTTCAAGAAATACTAGAAAGAGTTCGGGAAGTCACTTTAGATGCTTATGCACATCAAGATTTACCATTTGACAAACTTGTAGAGGCTATCAATCCAGAGCGTAATTTACACAGTACACCATTATTTCAAGTAAAATTAATTCTTCAAAATACTCCCACAAATGCTTTGAATATCTCAGGTTTAACTTTTCAGACCTTGGAAACTGAAACCAAAACCGCCACCTTTGATTTACTCTTTGATATCAGAGTTACAGAGCACGGTCTGACGGGATTATTGAAATATAGTACAGACTTGTTTGCAGCTAAAACTATCGCCCGGATGCTCAAACACTTTGAAACGATTTTGAGCCAAATTGTGGATAAGCCAAATGTAAAAATCAATGAAATCAAAGAAATCTTAGCGCAAGCAGACAAACAAGAAAAACTTACTCAAGAGATAAATTATCAAAATTCTTTACAACAAAAATTGGGCAATATTAGACGTAGATCTGTTAAGTAAGCTATTTTGGTTAATTTGCAACATCTGACTGAACGAATATAGGATACAAGCAATGCTGACAAACCAAAATCAACAAAGTGGTTCCTTAAAATTAGGTAATATAAGACGTAAAGCCGTTAATGTTGGTGAGAATGAATTAATTAAAACAGAGTATCTTCACCACAGCCCTAACTTTCCTTTAGTTATCAAACCAGCAGTTAAAGGTGTAGATTTACTAACTTGGGCTAAAAGTAATCGAGACTTTTTACAAGCAGAGTTATTAAAATATGCAGCAATTCTGTTTCGTGGTTTTAATGTCACATCAATAGAAGAATTTGAGCAAATAATAGCTGCTATTTGTGGAGAAGCATTAGAATATCGCTATCGAGCCTCACCGCGTACTCAAGTAGCTGGCAGAATTTACACTTCCACTGACTATCCGGCTGATCAAAGTATATTCCCACACAACGAACACGCTTATTCGCCTACCTTTCCTTTAAAAATATTCTTCTTTTGCCTAACTCCACCAGCACAAGGGGGAGAAACACCAATTGGTAATAGTCGTCAAGTTTTCGCCAATATTGACCCCAAAATAAGAGAACGATTCATTGAAAAAAAAGTTATGTATATGCGTAACTTTGGTGATGGATTTGGCTTACCTTGGCAAACAGTTTTTCAAAGCACAGAAAAAGCTAAGGTAGAAGAATATTGTCATAAAAACGGTATTGATTTTGAATGGAAAGAAGGCGATAAATTAAGAACCCGTCAAGTTGGCCCAGCTATTATCAAACATCCCATAACTGGAGAAATCGTTTGGTTTAACCATGCAACTTTTTTCCATGTCTCCACACTAGAACCAAATATCCGTAATACTTTATTATCTTCTTTTAAAGAGGAAGATTTACCAACAAATACATATTACGGTGATGGTTCTGTAATTGAGCCTGAAGTTTTAGAGCATCTTCGCCAAGCTTATCAACAGCAAATGGTTACTTTTACTTGGGAAAAAGGAGACGTATTGATGCTCGATAATATGTTAGCCATACACGCTCGTAATCCCTTTGTTCCACCCAGAAAAATTTTAGTAGGAATGGCTGAACCCTATACTCCTTCAGTTGCAGTATAAAGGCTCGAAACAAAAAGAATTTAATACCACTAATAGACGCTAGTACATATAAGTAAACAGGTATAAATATGCAAACAGCAATTATGGAAGGCTTTCGACTTTCTCCACAACAGGAGCATTTATGGTCGCTACAACAACTTGATAATAAATCGGTATATCGCAGTGATTGTATAATTTCAATTACAGGCAATATTGATGTAAAAGGTTTGGAATTAGCTTTACAAAATATTGTTAATCGTCATGAGATACTCCGCACCTGTTTTCGTTCTCTTCCAGGGATGACTATCCCAGTTCAGGTGATTACAACTAATAAAGTAACTTTCAGTCAAACATATAATCTGAGCGATGTCACTGCTGAGGAACAAGAGGCTAAAATTAAGGCAATTGTTCAAGATTTGAAATGTTTACCTTTTGATTTAGAAAAGGGTTTAAATTTACAGGCTGCTTTGATTACTCTCTCCTCAGAGAAGCATCTTTTATATCTGGGTTTACCTGCTATTTGTGGTGATACTGTCACTCTCCATAATTTAATGCGAGAAATCGCTAGTGCTTACTCAGATAAGCTGGACAGTGAATTATCTGAAGAACCGCTACAATATGCAGATTTCTCTGAATGGCAGAACCAAATATTAGAAGCAGAAGAAACGGAGATTGGCAGAAAATATTGGTTACAGCAAAACTTATCTATTATTGATAATTTAAAACTGCCTTACGAAGTTGATAATTCAAACAAGCATCAGTTTGAACCAAAAGCTATCAATTCACTAATTGATGCTGATTTATTGCAAAAAATAGAAATAATAGCTAAAAAATATAATACTCATAATTTTATATTTCTTCTTACCTGCTGGCAAGTCTTACTGTGGCGGCTGCTTGAGAATTCAGAAATTGTTATTGGTGTAGGCGTAGATGGTAGAAAATATGATGAATTAAAAAATGCATTAGGTTTGTTTGCTAAATATCTACCGCTACATTCTCATTTAGAAGGAAATTTAAGTTTTAGCCAAGTTTTACAACAAGTAAATGAATCTACAGAAGAAATCAATAAATGGCAAGAATGCTTTAGTTGGGAGCAAATTAATTCTTCTGCTACAAAATTAACTAATTTGCCTTTTGGGTTTGATTTTCAACAAGAATCTGTTATTTGTTATGCGGGGGATGTAAAGTTTTCAATTGAACAGCAGTACACTTGCATCGAAAGATTTAAAATAAAGCTTTCTTGTCAACAGCAAGCTGAGGCTTTAAATCTAGAATTTTATTATGACTCTAATTTATTCAATGCCGAAAATATTGAACTTATAGCAGAGAATTTGAATCAGTTAGTAGCCAGCGTTATTAATAATCCAAAAGAGGTAATTAGTAAGCTCAATATTTTAAGCGATCGCACCCTGCACCAACTTCTATTCCAGTTTAATCAAACTGAGGCTAATTACCCACAAAATAAGTGCATTCACCAGATATTTGCAGAGCAAGTAAAACGCACACCAAATAATGTCGCTGTTGCATTTAACAATCAGCAACTTACCTATGCTGAACTGAATGCGCGCGCAAATCAACTAGCTCATTACTTGCAACGTTTGGGAATAGGTGCAGAACTATTAGTAGGAATTTGTGTTGAACGTTCCCTAGAAATGCTCATCGGTATTTTGGGTATTCTCAAAGCTGGTGGTGCTTATGTTCCCCTCGATCCTCACTATCCCCAAGAGCGTTTAGCTTTCATGCTAGAGGATACTCAAGTATCCATATTATTGACTCAGCAGCATTTACTGGAAATATCCCCCCTCGCCCCCCTTATCAAGGAGGGTTGGAGGGATCATCCCCACGATGCACAAACCATTTGCTTAGATAAAGATTGGGAAACGATAGCACAAGAAAGTCAGGAAAACCCCCTTCTCACAGTATCTCCTGAGAACTTAGCTTATGTAATCTACACTTCTGGTTCTACAGGTAAACCCAAAGGAGTTGCGATCGCACATCGTAACCTAGTTCACTCCACAACTGCACGTATCTCCTACTATAAAGAACCTGTCACTAGCTTTTTATTACTGTCATCCTTTGCATTTGATAGTTCGGTTGCAGGTATTTTCTGGACACTTTGTTGTGGCGGAACTCTACATTTACCAGAAGAAGGCGTACAACGAGAAGTACCTAAACTCGTAGAGTTAATTTCCCAAAATCGTATTTCCCATTTATTAAGCCTTCCTTCTCTATATGCTCTAATTTTGCAACAAGCAAAACCAGAACAGTTAAATTCCCTGTGTGCTGTTATAGTTGCAGGCGAAGCTTGTCCATCAGAATTGATAGAAAATCACTCTCAATTACAGCCAGAAACATCTCTATTTAACGAGTACGGGCCGACAGAAGCAACCGTTTGGAGTAGTGTATACCATTGCCATTCTTTAGAAACTGGAACGCAAATATCCATTGGTCGTCCCATAGCCAATACACAAATATATATATTAGACTCTTACTTACATCCAGTTCCTGTTGGTGTTCCTGGCGAAATTTATATAAGCGGTGAAGGGGTAGCCAGAGGTTATTTAAATCAGCCAGGAATTACATCTGAGAAATTCATTCCCCATCCCTTTAGCCACAAACCAGGAATGCGTTTGTATAAAACTGGTGATTTAGCGCGATATCTCAGTGATGGTAATATTGAGTTTTTAGGACGCATTGACAACCAAGTAAAAATTCGCGGCTTCCGCATTGAATTAGGAGAGATTGAAGCATTATTAAATCAACATTCTGGAGTGCAAGATACAGTAGTTATTGCGCGTGAAGATGTACCAGGAAACAAACGCTTAGTTGCTTATGTAGTTCCCCAGCTAAAATCAGCCACTACAGTTAATGAACTACGCAACTTTGCAAAAGATAAACTACCAGAATTTATGCTTCCATCAGCTGTAGTATTGCTAAAAGAATTACCTCTAAGTCCCAATGGTAAAGTTGATAGAAAGGCGCTACCTGCACCAGAGCAAGTCAGGTCAGATTTAATAGGAGAATTTGTTCCTCCTCGCACCCCTGTAGAAGAAAAGCTGACGCAAATTTGGGCTGAAGTTTTAAAAGTTGAGAAAGTTGGCATTTACGACAACTTCTTTGAATTGGGTGGACATTCTTTATTAACAACTCAGCTACTTGCCAAAGTTAAAGAAGCTTTTAACTTGGATATATCTTTACGTAGTTTGTTAGAAAAACCTACTGTAGCAGGTTTAGCAGAAAATATTGATCGAGTTTGTCAAACAGAAGTTGAGCATCCCACGTTGGATCTCAAAGCTGAAACCGTTTTAGACCAAACAATTTATCCTCAAACTGTTGGTAAGTTTATCCCTGAACCTAAGGCTATTTTATTGACTGGAGCCACAGGCTTTTTAGGAGCATTTTTACTAGCTGAACTTCTGCAACAAACCACAGCAGATATTTATTGCTTAGTTCGTTCTGACAAAATTGAGGATGACCATACAAAGCTACAAACTATCCTCGAATCTTATGGACTTTGGAACGAAATTTGGAGTTCTCGAATTATTCCCATTGTCGGTGATTTGGCAAAACCACTTTTGGGTTTAGAAACTGAAAAATTTCAACAATTAGCATCTACCATCGATATTATCTACCATAATGGTGCTTGGGTGCATCATATTTATCCCTACTCTATCCTAAAACCTGCAAACATACTGGGTACACAAGAGATTCTAAGATTAGCTAGTCAAGTTAAAACTAAACCAGTACATTTTATTTCTAGCTCTGGTGTTGTCGCTGCAAAAGTTGAATCTGGAGTTAAATTAGTTCGAGAACAAGATAGTCTGAATGAAAACGAATTTCCTAGTAACGGATATTGTCAAACTAAATGGGTAGCTGAAAAATTAGTACAAACAGCGGCTAAAAGAGGAATCCCGATCTCTATTTACAGACCATCACGCATATCTGGACATAGCCAAACTGGTGTTTTTAATAGCAATGACTTTCTGTACAAATTGATCATAGGTTGTATGCAATTAGGAAGTGCGCCAGATATAGACATTAGAGAAAACATAGTTCCTGTAGATTATGTCAGCAAAGCAATAGTTCATTTATCCAAGCAGGAAGAATCTCTCGGTAAAACCTTC
This sequence comes from Mojavia pulchra JT2-VF2, assembly GCA_019359325.1. Taxonomy (GTDB): domain Bacteria; phylum Cyanobacteriota; class Cyanobacteriia; order Cyanobacteriales; family Nostocaceae; genus Mojavia; species Mojavia pulchra. The sequence continues at coordinate 58,912 of JAHHHN010000026.1, forward strand.
CACTTAGTACATCCCCAAACTCTGCACACAAATACACTGATTGACCATATTCGCTCGTTGGGTTATGCAATTGAGCAAATTTCTTATGACCAATGGCGAGAGAAATTACTCAATATTACACAAGGTTCACTAGAGCATCCTTTATATTCATTAATTCCATTCTTCCCAGCAAGACAAGCTCAAGAAGACAATTCAACTTCAGGATTTTTACAGCTTGATAACCAAAACGTTATCAATGGCTTAGTTGGTACTTCAATTACTTGTCCTCCAGTAGACAATCGGTTACTCAGTGTTTATTTTTCTCATCTGATGAATCTGGGCCTTTTGGCTAAATAATTTAAATTTCGATAATCTTTCAGGAGTAATATTTTATGACTACTACAACTCGTTATGATGATTATGATGTTCTGGCTCGTATATATAACGAAGATTGGATATCAGGACTTTTCCAAGAAACAATACCAGTTTTAGAGGAATTGTTGTTAAGTCATTTAACTAAAGGATCTCATATTCTTGACCTTTGTTGTGGAACTGGACATTTAGCACAACAATTAATAAAAAAAGGTTATAAAATTACAGGAATTGATGGCTCTGAGCAAATGTTGGGTTATGCTCGTGAGAATGCACCAGAAGCAAAACTTATCCTTGATGATGCTAGATTTTTTAATTTACCAGCAACCTTTGATGCAGTAGTTTCAACCACTGGTTCTCTAAACTATGTAATGAAACTTGAAGAACTAGAATGCGTATTGAAAAATGTTTATAATGTGCTGGTTGATAATGGGATCTTCTTATGTCACTTCTTTACAAAAGAAGAATTTCAATCAAATTGGAACGGTAAAATCTCTGGTAATGTAAAAGATGATTACGCCTGGGCTACAAAAAATATCTATAATCCAGAAAATCAAATAGGACAGATTTATCTTACTGTATTTTCATTAGTAGATAAAACTTGGCAGCGTTTAGATAAAGTTATTTCAGAAAAATGTTATGCCAAAGAAGAGGTTATTTCTGCTCTAGAAACTGCTGGATTTAGCGAAATTAGTAGTTATGATGCACATTATGACTTAGGAATATCACAAATGCCTGGCAGTACATATTTTATTTGCTACAAGCGTTAATTATTTAATGAACATAAACAATTAAATAATATAGAAGATTATCAAATTTTAAACCAAAAGTTCATGAATGCACAACAAGTTACATTACCTCAAAATTTAGATAACTTAACTAAGCTATTAGCCACAACAGGGCTTACTAACCAGCAACAGAAGTATTTGCGAGATTTTATCAATCGCTACAGCGATCGCACAAAAACATCAAAGCAAATTTCCCAAAGTTCTCGGCCATTTTTAGCTGATGATAAGAACTTAGGAGAGTTCAATTTACTCTTCAAAGAAATGTATTATCCCATAGTTGCTAATCGTTCTTGCGGTTCTAAAATCTGGGATGTAGATGGTAATGAATATGTAGATGTAATGATGGGGCTGGGTATCAATCTTTTTGGTCATAACCCATCTTTTATTAAAGATGCTTTAATTACTCAACTGGATAAAGGAATTCAAATTGGGCCTCAATCAGAACTTGTTGGTGAGGTAGCTGAGTTAGTTTCTCAACTTACTGGGATGGAGCGGGTTTGTTTTAGCAATACAGGTACAGAAGCTGTAATGAGCGCTATCCGCATTGCAAGAGCAGTTACAGGACGTAACAAAATCGTTATCTTTTCAGGTTCTTATCATGGTCATTTTGATGGCACTTTAATTAAAGCAAATAAGGCAGAAAATAATTACTCTGCTCTACCATTAGCACCTGGAGTAATACCAAACTTTGTTAATGATGTTTTGGTGTTAGATTATGGCAATCCTGAATCATTAGAAATCATCAAAACTCATCAGCAAGAATTAGCAGCAGTTTTGGTAGTTCCTGTACAAACTAGTAGACCTGCTTTACAGCCAAAGGAATTTCTGCACCAGCTACGGGAATTAACACAAGCGTTTAATATTGCCTTAATATTTGATGAAATGGTTACAGGCTTTCGCATTCTTCCTGGCGGCGCACAAGCCTATTTTGGTGTAAAAGCTGATATTGCTACTTATGGAAAAATTGTTGGCGGTGGAATCCCTATTGGGGTGATTGCTGGTAAAAGTAAATATATGGATGCAATTGATGGGGGTATGTGGAATTATGGCGATGATTCCTACCCCCAAACACAAAAAACATTTTTTGCAGGTACTTTTTGTAAGCATCCCTTAGCAATGACTGCTGCAAAAGCCGTTCTGAAATATCTGCAAAGTGAAGGCCCATCACTGCATCAAAAGTTGAATGAACGTACAACACAATTTGTTATTGCTTTGAATAATTATTTTGCCGCAGAAGGGCTACCCCTACAAATGGCAAACTTTGGCTCACTCTTTGGTTCTGCATCCTTAGAACTTTCTGAAGGAAATTCTGCTGCTTCAGTAGCCATGGGTTTATTAAAATATCATCTGCTTGATAAGGGAGTTCACCTTTTAGGTGTTAGCGGTTATTTATCTACAGCCCATACAGATGAAGATATCAACTACATTCTTCAAGCTGTAAAGGATAGTGTAGAACAACTAAGGTCTGGAGGTTTTTTACCTCCCCGTGCTTCTGTTTGAAATTTTAGTTCACTAATAGGAAATAAAAATGAACCAAACAACTTCAGAAGATACAACAATTTATAAAGTTGTAGTCAATGATGAGGAACAATATTCTATTTGGCCTGTTGAGCGAGAAAATGCTCTAGGCTGGAAAGATGCAGGTAAAACTGGACTCAAATCAGAATGCCTGGAATACATTAAGGAAGTTTGGACTGATATGAGACCCCTAAGCTTGCGAAAGAAAATGGAAGAATTATCTAGTAAAAATTAATACTTAAATTACTCTGAGATTGCTATTTGTAGAGAGGTTGAACTTCTCTACAATAATTTTATTTGTGAAAAATAAAGAACAAGGCAAAATGTAGTTTAAGAGCCAATTTAACTTGTGATGACGACAAACATATCAAATCTTAACTCTTGGATAATTTGCCACAAGCCTAACCCTCAAGCACATCTGCGTTTATTTTGTTTTCCTTATGCAGGCGGTAGTTCTTTAATTTTTCGCACTTGGTCAAACTATCTACCACCATCTGTAGAAGTTTGTGCAATCGAAATCCCCGGTCGAGGAAGACAAATAAAGTTACCACCATATAATAAAATAGATTCGCTTGTAGATGCGATCGCCTCCAATATCCACCCATATTTAGATAAACCATTCGCCTTCTTTGGTCACAGCATGGGTGGCTTGGTCAGCTTTGAGTTAGCGCGTCTACTCCGCAAAAATTATGGTATTCTCCCAGTTCACCTGTTTGTATCTGGTCGTCGCGCCCCACAAATTCCCGATGCAGATCCACCCATTCACAATCTCCCCGAATCTGCTTTCATAAAAGAACTACGCCATCTCAACGGTACACCAAAAGCAGTATTAGAAAATGTTGAATTGATGCAGCTATTTGTGCCGATACTAAGGGCAGATTTTGCAGTTTTGGAAACTTATGTTTATACTCCTGAACCGCCTTTAAATTGTCCTATCACTGTTTTTGGCGGATTACAAGATTCAGAAGTTGGTTGTGACGAATTGCAAGCATGGCAAGAGCAAACAAAGGCTGCTTTTTCTTTAAATATGTTTCCAGGCGATCACTTTTTTCTACATTCTGCCCAGTCTCTTTTATTAGAAAAATTGGCTAAATATTTACCGTATCAGTTGCCAGCATAACTTTTGGATTTAAAATCAAATACTATAAATAAGGTGAATGGCTAACCGACTAAGCAAAACTTTTATTACTAACTCAGAATCGTTTACTCCTGACCCAATTTTATCAATACAAGGCTTAGGTAGAAAAATCCAAAATCAATGGTTGTGGCGAAATCTAAACTTTGAATTGCTATCGGGAGAACGCGTTGCTGTAGTTGGCGCTTCCGGTTCTGGTAAAAGTCAGCTACTAAGAGCGATCGCCAATCTTGATCCAATACAAGAAGGTTACATCTTTTTTCAAGGAAAATCTATTGATTCTTCTTACACACCACAATATCGTTCTCAAGTTGTCTATCTCCATCAGCGCCCTGCACTTTGGGAAGGAACTGTAGAAGATAACCTCAAGCAAGTTTATCGTTTAGCAGCCCATCGTCAACAAGTTTATAATCGCCAACTAATTCTTAATTATTTACAACTTTTACATAAACCTGCTGATTTTTTACAACGTCCTGTAAGCGCAATTTCTGGTGGTGAGGCTCAAATTGTGGCTTTTCTGCGCGCTTTGCAACTTTCTCCTTTAGTATTATTACTTGATGAACCTACCGCTTCCTTAGATGTCGCAACAGCTAATAGTTTAGAAGCTTTGGTTGCAGTTTGGCAAAAAGAAGACCCCCAACGAGCATATCTCTGGACAAGTCACGATTCAGCACAATTGCAGCGCATTACCCATCGTCAAATTAATTTAAAAATACAAGAATAATGGCAGCTAGTTATATTTCTATTAGTTACGCTCAACTCGCGTTAGCAGCTTTATTTATTCTCATTAATATAGGTCTTTCATTAGCTTTAAATTTAGGGCTAGGAAAAAGCCTTTTAATTGCTTCACTACGCATGGTAGTGCAATTATTGTTGGTAGGATACTTATTACAATGGGTATTTACTCTTCGCGATCCAATATTAATTATAGTTTTAGCTTTAGCGATGACGATTATGGCGGGTATATCAAGTGTTAACCGGACTCGCCGACGGTTTGCTAGTATTTATTGGAATAATTTTATTTCGCTTTTTTGTGGTTCATTTTTAGTTACAGGCTTTACTGTTAGCGGGATTATTCAAGTACATCCTTGGTATGATCCTCAGTATCTCATTCCTCTATTAGGTATGATTTTGGGTAATGCCCTGACTGGTACTTCTCTAACATTAGAACGTTTTATGGAAGACTTGACTAATCGTCGAGAACAAGTAGAAGCACTATTAACTTTAGGTGCAACTCGTTGGGAAGCTGCACATCAACCAATTAGAGAAGCATTAAGAATCGGGATGATTCCCACAATTAACTCAATGATGGTGATGGGGTTAGTTAGTCTACCAGGAATGATGACTGGTCAGATTTTGGCTGGTGCTAGTCCTGTGGATGCTATCCGCTATCAAATTGTGATTATTTTTGCACAAGCATCGGGAACTGCGATCGCCACAATAGGAGTTGTATTACTGGCATTTTTAACATTATTTAATCAAAATCATCAGCTGACAGATGCTTTATCTAAGTCCCGCTAGATACAATTTTGATGGCAATCTGCATATATGCTGAAAGGTCTAAAACTATTAAACGCTAAACACTATTGTTTTTTTAGGCGCTATTTTCTATGTCTGCTAACCGTTTTCATTGTTGATTATTCTTTGCCTACTATGGCATCAGAAGAAAATTCCAATATAAATCATGAATTAGAACTATTACAAACCAATATTACACAAAATGATATCAAAATTATTGAACAATTAGTTATTATTGCCGAGCGTAACTCTTCTCAAGTGCTGGAAGCAAAATCTGCAATGGGCTGGCGTGCGTTTCAGGATGTTTTATCTATAGAATTATCGCCCTCTATAACTACGACAGATTACAACTCACCTGATGAATCTGAAGAAAAAGAAAGTAGTTTTTACTTGAGCGTTTCTCTTGATCCGATTAAGTTAATTAGTGCTTTTCAACAACAACCAATAATGCGATCGCGCTGGCAAGAAGCCAAGCAGCAAAAGCGATTAGCCGTAATTCGGCACTACCTAGCTTACATTCAAGCTCGCCAAGCCACAAAAATCGCAGCTTATCGAATGCAAAATCTTACAGCCAGCGATTGCGCGTTCGCGGAAGCGTGTCCCGCAGGGACTTAGCGCAGCGCCAAGGGCGATCGCGTTGCTAGTGCTAATTCCCCAGAAATCTCTCGTGTAAGAGTCAACAACTTGAGCAATTCTGAATATGTCGCCGCCGCAACAGAAATGCTCAACACAAACGCACAACAACAAATAACCTTGGAAGAACTAGCAGCTTGTGTTGGTTTATCTGCATCAGCAATAATTCCTATCTTGAATGGGAATTAAAAATTCTCACCCACAAGGAGACTCTTAATTTTGTCAGTGGCAAAGAAATCTATTTAGGATAATATACTTTTGCAATCTCTATCTCAACAAAAGGTGTGTTGTGTCACAGAGAACAGTAACGCCCCAACTACGAAGAGAACTAGGGGTTGTGGGTGCAACCATGATGGGGCTAGGGTCAATTATTGGCACTGGTGTATTTGTAAGTATAGGTATTGCTGCTGGGATTGCTGGATCTGCTGTCATTATTGCACTGGTGCTGGCCGCTTTTGTTGCAACCAGCAACGGTCTTAACAGCGCTCAGTTAGCTGCTAATCATGCTGTCAGTGGTGGAACCTACGAATATGGCTACAAATACCTTAATCCTTGGTTTGGCTTCATAGCGGGCTGGATGTTTCTCTTAGCCAAAACCGCTTCAGCAGCCACCGCCGCCTTGGGCTTTGCTAGCTACTTACTGACCATTACCAATCTTATCGGAAGTGGCTTTTTTGTTCCCACAGCTTTAATAGCTGTAGCGATTCTCACGGGAATTGTTTTGAGTGGAATTCGCCGCTCTAACCTTGTCAATATCGTCATTGTATCGGTGACACTGCTATCTTTATGTTTTTTTGTGGTTGTCTGTTTCCCAAATGCTATCAGCAATGGTGCGGAAAATCTCACACCTCTGTTTACAGGAAATACCGCATCAGTACTCCACGCTACGGCTCTCATGTTTGTGGCTTATACCGGTTATGGTCGTATTGCCACAATGGGCGAAGAAGCAAAAGAACCGCAAAAAACTATTCCCAGAGCGATGGTAGTTACATTATTGCTGACGATGCTGCTTTATATAACAGTGGCAGTGGTTGGTATTGGAGCAGTGGGGGCAGATGTTTTAGGCAATGTAACTCAACAAGCACAAGCTGCACCGCTTGAAGTTGTAGTTAGCAACGTTGTAGGTTCGAGAGCTGGTGTAGTCTTGGCTATTGGTGCTATGACTGCAATGTTAGGTGTGCTACTAAATTTAATTCTGGGATTGTCTCGCGTGGTACTAGCAATGGCAAGACGCCGAGATTTGCCTGGGATTTTGGCAAGATTGAATCAGTCAGAGACGACACCAGTTTTGGCTGTGTTAGTTGTTGGCATTGCGATCGCGCTTTTGGTTATGGTTGGGGATGTAAAAACTACTTGGTCGTTCAGCGCCTTCAACGTTTTAATTTACTACGCAATCACAAATTTTGCGGCACTGCAACTACCTACCCACGAACGACTTTATCCCAAATGGTTGGCTTGGGCGGGTTTAGCTTCTTGTGCTTTCCTAGCTTTTTGGGTAGAACGACAGATTTGGCTAGTAGGTTTAGCACTCATCGTTGCTGGGTTAATCTGGCGTACCATAGTACGATTACTGAGTGCAGACTAGAGGGTAAAAGGGGCTGGGGATTAGGGATTGGGGGTTGGGTAAGAGTATCTTCCTAGCCCCCTTGTCACCTTGTCCCCTTGTCCTCTTCCCTGAACTGGGAATGATATTACGCCGCAATCTGCTTTTCGATATTTACAGTCACTGCTTGTAACTCCTTCGCCTTCTCTTCTGGCAAGGCATCATTGGCAAACATCCCTGCTGCTAGTTCGGTTCCCGCCAAATACTTCAGCCTTTCGCTTGTCCGATATGGCGGATAAAACTGCGCGTGTAAATGTGCTTCGGGATGATCTACACCATCAGTCGGCCCACCAAACCAAGCCATCAAGTAGGGAAATGGGCGATTCCATAAGCCGTCATACTTGAGTGTGACAGTTTTTAAGGCTCTGGCCAGACCCCAACGTTGTTGTGGGGTGAGATCCATAAAATTTGCCACTGGCTGTTTTGGTGCAATCCACACTTCGTATGGGTAACGAGCGCACACAGGCACAAAGGCGATCGCATGATCATCTTGATAGATAATCCGCTGGTTGTCGGCAATCTCTTTTTGAATTAAATCTTCCAACAAACCGCGCCGATGTTCTTGATAATACGCCTGCTGCATTGCCAGCATCTTAGCAGGAACTGGCGGTATAAATGGATAAGCGTAAATTTGCCCATGGGGATGGTGCAGAGTTACACCCACTTCTACGCCCTTATTTTCAAACGGCAGCACGTACTGAATTTGGGGATTATCTCCCAATACACGGGTGCGATCGCCCCATACTTGCAACAGCAAATCTAGGTGTTCTAGTTCTAAAGAACTGAGGGAAGCACTAGCATCTTGCGTAAAAACCACTACTTCACACGCACCTTGAGCAGGTAAGGTTTCCACAATGGATTCAGGCGGATTATGTGCCGCCAGTGCCATTGAAGGAAAGCGGTTATCGAACACCGCCACATCATACTTACCTTGAGGCAATTCCGTAGGAAACGTTGGGTTGCTGGTAGGTGCGAGGGGGTTATACTCTGGCGGTGGCATAAAAGTCCGCCCTTGACGGTGACTCGCATAAGCAACCCATTCGCCGCGCAAAGGATGCCAGCGCAGGTGGGGATTAGCCCGCACTGGCTCATTACTGGGGCTAGGGGCCGTAATATCTTCAGCAATTGGCTGCCTACTGTATAAAGTCAGTTGGCGTCCATCCGGCTTTAACAACTTGTGGGAGTACATAATCCTGCTCCTGAGAGGGTTGCAGCACGGATCGCCTCAATGGGAAATTTAGGAGTGCGATCGCTGTACAACAAACCGTTTGCTTCTTGGAAGGTGTCGGTCAATTGGGTGTAACAGAATCCGCTAAATAACTCGATATCATTAACAGTTTCGAGTAAAGCGGCATATTTCATTTCTAACTCGGAGATATTCCAACAACGCTCATATCCCCAAACTTTATCGGCATCAGGCTCTTCTTCAGGGGCATAAGCAATACCGCCAAATTCGGTCAGCATGATTGGCTGTCCCTGATGTGGATAGTTATCCAATGTTAAGATACGTCCTCCGGGACGCTTACGATCAAATAAATCAGATAGCTTCATTTCTGGCCCATAACGATGAGCTAGGTGCAGCGGCTTGGTATCGTAGTCATGAATAGCGAGAATGTCGGTATCTGTACTTTCCCAACCATCATTACCAATCACTGGGCGAGTTGGATCGAGAGTCTTGGTCAAATGATACATCGCCAAGACATAGTTACGGTGAGCCGCCGTCTCAACCAGATTTGGCACTCCCCAAGATTCATTGAAAGGAACCCAAGCTACGATACAGGGATGACTAACATCTCGTTTGATGATCTCAGTCCATTCTCTGGTTGTGCGTTCCACTGCTTTGGGTGAGAAGCGATATGCACTGGGCATTTCCTCCCATACTAACAACCCCAGCATGTCAGCCCAATATAAAAAGCGGGGGTCTTCAATTTTCTGGTGCTTACGGACTCCGTTGAAACCCATTGCTTTGGCGAGTTCTACATCGCGCCGCAATGCTTCATCATCGGGTGCAGTCATCAGTGAATCAGACCAATAGCCTTGATCGAGAACTAGCCGTAAATAATAGGGACGTCCATTGAGCATAAAGCGATCGCGCTGGATGCTGACTGTCCGCAAAGCAGTATAGGATTTTACCTCATCCAGCAATTGACCTTTGTACCACAACTGAATTTCGGCATCAATTAGAGTCGGCTTTTCTGGACTCCACAGTAATTCATTACGGTAATCATCAATACCTGGATCGGAAAGGGCGATGCGACGGCTAACTTCCCCATTGAAAACTTCATAGGTATCATTTGCTAACACCCGCTCGCCAACGCTCAGTTTCATCTTGACTTGTACGCCCGAAACAGGTGCATTACCTGCGATCACCGCATAACAACCAATTTCCCAACGCTCGAAGTCTGGTGTCCAGCGGATGTGATCTATATAAGTTGTACCCACCCGCTCAATCCAGACTGTCTGCCAAATCCCGGTCGTGCGAGGATACCAAATACTATGTGGGTGTAACTGCCAATCTTGCTTACCACGAGGTTTAGCAAGGTCGTGTGGATCATCCTGCGCCCACACTGTCACCTTGGTGATGCCACTGTCATTCAATACAGGGGTAATATCGATGCTGAAACCGATATGTCCGCCTTCATGTTCAGTCATGTATTGACCATTAACCCAGACACGAGCGCGATAGTCTACAGCACCAAAGTGCAATAGCAATCTACCTTCACCAGCCGGGGTTTCAAATTCTCGCTCATACCAGCAATTGGGATGAAATCCTGTATCACCAATACCACTTTTGGTAGATTCCGGAGCGAACGGAACTTGTATATAATGGCTCCAGTCGGTAATTTCCGTGGGATGGGAGCATTCGCCTTTGTCATCAAATGCGAACTTCCACGGGCCGTTTAAACTTTGCCAGTGCGATCGCTGCAATTGCGGACGGGGATAGTTCATCTCTCTAAAGGTAGAGATTTGATAATTCTCAGTACTAGAGGATAATTCAGTCTCGCAATTATGAATATCTAACAATTTCATTAAGACCTCTGACATATTTCTAAATTGAACAAATTATTTTTCTAATTTCGGTTTAAGAACCTTGACAACCAAACTAGAGTATTTCAAAACCTTTCAGGAGCATTTCCCATAACATTCACAGAGCTAAGAAAGTGTTGTAGCCATGGTTAGCTCACATCACTTCTCCCTAAATGCAAACACAAATAGACTTAATCCGCCCCTCCCAGATGAGGGGGCGAAGAATTATATATATACTCCCGACTTCGAGTCATTATTACACACATAACGGAAATGTTAACTAGGGTAGATGAAAAACTCCTATTAAATTTTTGTGGGTCAATTCTATAAATCCATACATAAACAAATCATTAGTCAGGAAAAATTGCTTTAAGTAATTGAATCAGGCGATGAATTTTCTTATAAATTCATCTGACAGGTATTCCTAAGCTGTAAATGGCTGCAAAACCCCCATAATGAGTTTTTATGGCAGAATCAAGCAAAAATCGATAAGTTTTGCCCAGTAGAATATTGGCGGCGCTGACCTAAAATTTTCAAGCGATGCCAAATTTTCTACTGAACCTAATCAATACTGATAGCTACGTAATCAGGCATATATTGCTTGCTGTGATTACCCTAATTACTACAGATAATTGATCCCGGTTTCCGCATGAAAATTTCTGATAATATCCTGTAATTTAAGATATATACTGACCTTGTGTAGATACACTCAGTTGGAATAGTTACAGGATTTTTAATTGTCAAGTATTTTTTAGCGACAGCCTGCGAGATTCTCCCTTCTTTAATATTAGCAAAGCAAAGCTGGTTAGTGTCTCAAAACTTTATTCTCCAACCAGAACCAAAATCATCTCTGGAGTTGGACAGCGTATCGTAGGTACTGGAGTTTAGGCTAAAGGCGAGGGATAAAAAAATAACATCCTAAAATTTAGGGTAGAAAACTTGACAGTCACGGGATTTAAAACCTTCCAAAAAAGAAAAAGCGGTCAGCCATGTTAAACTGACCGCAAAATGGTCAATAGTGAATTCAGAGAAAATGCAGCTTGACCATGCTTGAGCATGACAACTGTGGATCACTCAAAGTTCTGTGTTCCAAGCTTGACTAGGACTTACGCAAAAAACCTCTCAAAGCCTCATTCCTCTGTGTATTCTGTGTCCTCTGGGATTTGTTTTTCCGTGACTTGTGCGTAAGTCCTGTTGACATTCCGAGTTCAGAACTCAAAGTTTCGTGTTCTAAGGTTGAATGATGGTATTGTAAAAGCGATATCTGAATTCTCACTTAGGATGCTATCTGTCAAAATTAATCTGGTGGACTATTACCTTGCAATGCTAGCTCCTATCCTCTTGTGGTTATAGTTTTCGCCGTTGCACAGGAATAGTAATAGTAAACTCTGCCCCTTGTCCAGGTGCGGAAATACATTGCATATTACCGCCATGTTTAGCAACAATTTGATAGCTAATACTCAGTCCTAAACCCGTCCCTTTACCCACAGGCTTTGTCGTAAAAAATGGGTCAAAAAGATGTTGCAACACATCTTCAGTCATTCCTGGCCCGTTATCTGCAATTTGAATAGCAACATATTCATTGTTAATGGCTGTAGTCCGAATCCAAATTTGGCTTTGACAAGATTGAGAATTTTGCAGATGCTGTTGTTGTTCATACTCTTCTATTGCATCAATTGCATTAACAATTAGATTCATAAATACTTGATTGAGTTGCCCAGCATAACACTCCACTACGGGCAAATTTCCATATTCTTTGATGACTTGAATGCTTGGATAATTTGAATTAGCTTTAAGCCGATTTTGCAAAATCAAAAGTGTACTATCTAAGCCCTGGTGAATATCAACTGGCTTCATTTCTGCTTCGTCAAGCCGCGAAAAATTCCGTAATGATAGAATAATTTCGCGGATGCGTTCTGCGCCAATTTTCATAGAAGATAGCAGATTTGGCAAGTCTGTAGCAATAAAATCTAAATCAATTACTTCTGCCATAACCTCAATTTCTGGAGATGGAACAGGAGTATTTTTCTTATACAAATGTAAGAGATAGAGCAAATCTTGAAGATATTGGCTTGCATGAGTTAAGTTGCCATAAATGAAATTCACGGGGTTATTAATTTCGTGGGCTACTCCTGCTACGAGTTGTCCTAGACTAGACATTTTTTCACTTTGGACTAACTGACTTTGAGTTTCTTTCAGTTGACGAAAAGCAAGCTCTAGCCGATTGGCTTGTTCTTGATAATGTATATTCTTTTCTTGTAATTCCTGAGTTCGCTCTTTAACTTTTGCTTCTAAGGTGGTGTTAGCTGTTGCTAAATCACAATAAAGACGAGCATTTTCAATAGAAATTGCAGCTTGCGAAGATAAAAGTTTTAAGATTTCTAATCTATCTGGGGTAAAAGCTTCAGTTGTGAGATTGTTTTCTAAGTAGAGAATGCCAGCTAGTTTTCCTTGATGAAGCAGCGGTGTGCATAACAATGATTTGGGTTTGTGGGTAACAATATAAGGATCTGTTGCAAAAATGCCTGTACAAATTGTATTGTTACATAGAAAGTTTTCTTGCATTCTGGCTACATAATTAATCACAGAAATAGGTAACTCTTGGCTAGTGGCTACTGGCTGTGATTGCATAACAATCACTTCTTTTTGTTCTACGGCTGCTTTTGATTCTATTAGTAGATTGCCGTCTATTTCTAAAATTAAATATCCAGTTTGAGCGCCAGCATTCTCTAGTACGATTTGCATTAACTTAGCCAGCAACTTACTCAAAACAATTTCGCCAGAAAGAGTTTGAGAAGCTTTCATGATCGTCATGAAGTCAAGATTGTCAGTGCCTGCGATGATTGTAGAACTTGTCTGAGTAAGTTCTTTGGTATTTGTATCTGACTTTTGGATGTTTTGCCATGTCTCACGAAAAGCCGCTTCTCTACGAGACGCTCCGTGAACGCGTCTATGCGTAATCAGTTGGGGATAGCGTGCTTCTAAATCTTTGACTTTAGCAACAGCTCCCCAATGCTGATAGGCATAATAGGCATTAGTCATGTAGGTTTGGGCAATAGTTTCTTTACCCCATGACAAATAAAACTTAGCAGCTAATTCATGGGCGAGGGATTCTTCGTTGATGTACTCGTTTTCTTTGGCAAGTGCAATTGCTTTGTCGTACATCTCAATTGCTTCTATTTTTTCACCCCTTACTCGATGCCGTTCTGCTTCTACTAAATAGAATTTGTGTAAATGATTCATTGGGGCATGATGTGCCCATTTTTGCATTTTTTCTTGATTAGCTTGGACGCGCTCAAGAATGCTTTGCTGCTCAGACTCTAAATTATCGCCATACATCGCCAGCCGAATTAAAGAATCGTAGAAATGGAAAATAGGAACAAGGGGTAATCCTACTAGTGCGTCCAAATACTTTTCTGCTATGGCAATATTTTCAATTGCTTGTGAGTAGTTTTCAAACCAGTAATTAAGTAAAAATTTGTTCCAATATATGTAGGCAATTCCCAGTCTGTCGTTCGCTTGCTCATGCAATGGTAATCTTACCTGCTCATCGCAAACTTCGCCCTTCAGACAGCAAGTATTTTCACTTTTTCCGAGCAGATTTAAGATAGCTTGCCAATAGGTTTCTATATAATGAAGTGCTGTTTCTTGCTTGATTTTATGAATAGCATTTCTGTTGACTCCCATCTCTGTTTCAAGAACAGTCAGTTCTTTGCCGCTAAAGTAAGCTAAATAGGAGTACATCAATAGACCAAAGGCAGCGTATTGTAAATCTCCCGTCTCCAGTCCGCTAGAGTAGACTGCCATTAAAGGTTTTAAGGTTTCTCTTAGATGCTCTTTCCAAGGTCGGATAAATATATTTACTATCATGAGTGTCTTGGCTTTAATTTCTTGAGCATTCAACTTTGACACCAGAGTTAAAGCCAATTGACCAAACTGATAACCTAAATCGATATCTCCCACAACTCCGCAAAGAAGAAGACCATAATTGGCATAAGCAAACCCAGATACGAAAGCATTCCCATATTGGACGGATAAATTTACTTGTTTGCACACCGTCAAAGGCACTAGTTCTGGTGAAGCAATATATGCAGCAGCAAAGATACTTGACAAAAGTTTCATGGCTGCTAATTTGTAGGGATCGGACATTTGAGGTAGATCAACTAAATCCTCAATTCGCCTTTCACTCAACATTGCCGCAGTTTCAAAGAGTGCTTGTCCAATGTCTGACGCGTTCGGCTCTTGGGGAAACTCCACCCCTAACAACTTTAAAACTTGGAGGCCTATATTAACTGCTTCTAGCAGCCTGTTCTGCCCCATATAAGCTTGTATCTGGACTTCATACACTTTAATTTTGTCCAGCAGCGTTTTAGCATGGTTTTTTACTATCTCAACAAACCTGTGCATTCCTGCAAAATCACCGCTTAAAAAAGCTGCTTCTGCTGCTTCTGAGTGCAGTGCTAATGTCAGTTCATATTCACACTTCCAGCTTTCTTCTGCCAACAGTCCCAAACCAACTTGCAAATATTTGACGGCAGAATCATGTGCTGTTGCGGCTTTCGCTTTTTGGCCTGCGATGAGATTGAGTTGAGCTAGTTCATATTTTTCTGACTGTGATGTGAGTAGTTCAGTACCGTAATTAAGTTGGTTAACTAGTGCAAATATGTTTTCTTTACGTTCTTCTGGCGTTGCATTTTGCACCAGTAATTGACCTATTCTCAGGTGTGTTGCTTTCTTTTGCTCATCGGGAATCAGAGAATAAGCCGCTTGCTGCACGCGATCGTGCAAGAATTTATACGTAATAATTTCTGCTTGGTCATTCTCTTCATTTATTTCTTGTTTGTCAAATACTAGGGGTAGTTTATAAGCATTGCTTAAGGGTAAAACTAAACCTGCTTGCAAAGCAGACCATAAATCTGTAGCAGTTTTTGACTCAGTTGTTTCATTAACAGTTGCCAATACATCTAAGGTAAATTTATCTCCGATACAAGCAGCTATTTTTAAAACATTAATGGTCTCTTGTGACAGCTTTTGAATCTGGCTGACCATCAATTCGACAACATTATCTGTATTGTCAATCTCCTGTAGCTGCTGAATATCCCATTGCCAAACACCTCGCTCAAAATTAAAAATTAAGAATTTCTCATCATATATATATTTCAATAATTGAGTTAAGAAAAAGGGATTGCCTTGAGTTTTATTAAAAACTAATTCAGCCAGTGGTTTAACTGTTAATATACTGCTACGTAGACTATCAGCAATTAACTGATTGACGCAGGCAATATCCAAAGCTCTCAGAACAATATTATTGATATTGCTTTTAATCTTTTGAATTTGCTCTAAAGTCTGAGCTAAGGGATGAGTCGCACTGACTTCGTTATCACGATAAGCTCCAATTAATAATAAATATTCGCTCTCCTGCTCGGTAACAATTAGCTCGATTAACTTTAAAGAGGCTGAATCTGCCCACTGTAAATCATCTAAAAATAAAACTAAAGGATGTTCCCGTTTAGTAAAGACATGAATAAACTGTTGAAATACCCGGTTGAAACGATTTTGTGATTCGGCTGCACCTAATTCCAGTACCGCAGGCTGGGAACCAATAATGCGTTCTACTTCTGGGATCACATCTATAACGATCTGCCCATTTTGGTCAAGTGCTGCTAATAGTTTAGACTTCCAATTTTTTAATGATTCAGCACTTTCTGTTAACAGTTGCCGCATTAATTCTTGAAAAGCTTGAATTAATGAAGCATACGGGATATTACGTTTAAATTGGTCAAATTTGCCAGAAATAAAGTATCCTCTTTGACGAACAATGGGCTTATGAATTTCATTTACCAAAGAAGATTTACCAATTCCAGAGTATCCTGATACCAATATTAACTCTGTTTGACCTTTGCTGATGCGTTCAAAGGCATTTAATAGTTTATTTACTTCTCTTCCCCGTCCATACAGCTTTTGCGGAATAATAAAATGGCTGAATAAATCTAGCTGACCAATCGTAAATTCATCAATTTGATTGTTATTTTCTAACTGCTGGAGACATAATTCTAAATCTGCTTTTAACCCCAAGGCGCTTTGATATCTATCTTCAGCCATTTTAGCCAAGAGTTTCATCACAATATGAGAAACTGCTGGCGGAATTTCTGAATTTATTTCGTGAGGTGAAGCTGGAATTTTAGCAATGTGAGAGTGAATGATTTCTAGCGGGTCATTGCTGTCAAAAGGTAACAAACCAGTGAGCATTTGATAAAAAGTTGCTCCTAAAGAATAAAAATCGGTACGATAATCAAGTGACCGATTCATTCTGCCAGTTTGCTCAGGAGACATATAGGCAAGAGTGCCTTCGATTAAGTTAGGGTTGCTGACAGTTGGGTTTTCTCTAGATAAGTGTGATGCAATACTAAAGTCGATGAGTTTAATAGTTAGCTCTTTCGGATTAATAATAATATTTTGAGGTTTTATATCTTTATGAATAACCTGTTTGTTATGGATATTTGCTAAAGCTGATACCAATTGCGTAGCAATAAGCAGGAAATCTTTAAGTGATAATTTATAGGTATTGTTAAAATTGTTGAGCGATATGGCACTAAAATCTTCTATAACTAGAGCTAGCCTGTTTTGATATTTTTTTAAACCTAAAGGATTAATAACTTCTTTCACATCTATTAAGCTATTCAGGATTTTATATTCATGTTTTATTCTACTTAACTCTTTTAAGCTGGGATATTCTGCCTTAAGTGCTTTAATGATTACTGAAGTTTTATCTACCTGTTTGATGGCGCGATAAACAAAGCTATCAAGCCCTTCGTTCAAGGTTTCTACAAAAGTATAGCCAGGAAGATTGAACATAATTTGTGCTGTGTTGAAAAATCAGGAAGGGAAACTGGTATGTAATTTAAGTGTTGGTAAGGAAAACTCTTAAATTCACAAAATATTTGATTGGTATATTAATAGTGCCCAATTAAATTAATATTATTATTCAAGTTTAATAAACTACATATTTAGCGATTAACTATATCGCCATGAAGCGTTATCTATATTTTGCTTAGTTCTAGGACGTTCATCAATTAAGCCAGATAACAGTAGCAGCAAGATAAATTGCGCCGAGAAAGTTTTTAGCTCGCTTATCATAGCGTGTGGCGATCGCTCGATACCGTTTGAGTTGAGCAAAGAAATTCTCACTTTCGTTGTCTTAGTTTGTACAATTTTGCGTCATATTCACGCGATCGTCTACGGTTGCGTTTGGGGGTAATCACAGACGTTTTGCCCTGTTGTTCAAGTCGTTCAATCACCCGTTCTCTTGCATCGTATCCCTTGCCTGCAATCAATGTATCGGCTGCAAGGTCTTCGAGCAGAACATCGACTCCATCAAGGTCAAATGCTTGTCCAGGAGTCAAATGAAAGCCAGTAGGATTACTCAAAGCATCTACCACAGCATAAATCTTTATACTTAGTCCACCTTTGCTGCAACCGATGGCTTCGCCAAACCCATCCGGCTAGTGCCTCAAATACTTTTTGCCATACGCCACACCTTGCCCATCGACTAAAGCGGGTATGAACGACTCGAAAATCACCAAATCTTTCGTGTAACGGTATACAGCTTCCACGAACAGTCTATTATCTTTTGCCGTCACTCCCACCGTCTGTTTTCGCCCTGGTAATCTAATAAAATTTTGCAATTTTAGATAATCTGTAACATAACTCAAATATGATTTTATGTATTTCATTTATTTAATAAATAACAAACAATATTGACTAACTAAAGTATTGGAAAATACAATTAATATTAAAGCTTAACTTATAATCGAGTTGCATAAAAATCCTTCGTTTGCCAAATAACAGCAAGCAATACTATAGACGAGTTAGGATAAAACAAATGAACACTAAAATTGTTGCTTTATTCGCAATTACGGCAGCTTTTATAAGCTTAGAAAGCCCGGCTCAAGCACAGTCATCAGAAGCATCAAGCGCAAATACAGAAAATATTTCAATAACTGGGGATTCTTTAACAGGAATTAATAATAGAAATGCCCAGCAGGACTTTGCCAGCTTTTTTGAACAAAAAGATCCGATAAGCGTCCCTAGTAGTAATCAACAAATCAATAGGACTTCTCAACAGTTACAGTTGCAACAATCAATATCAGCGCCCGACAGCAATGTTTTCTTTGTTCCTTCTCAGTCTTTTAACGGGAACGACGGAGCGCAAGTACAGTTGGATCTAGGACAAGAGTAAACAGGCATCAATTAGCGCCTTTACTTTAAATATGCTTTTCGATAACCAAAGGCAGGTAGATTGTTGACTATTATCCCTAATCTATCTATATAAGTAATTCTGCAAACACTTTGCAGTAAAATTAGTCCTTTAGATAGAGGAGGGCAAGTCGGATGACTCGTGTCATCATAGTACGCCACGGTCAAAGCAGCTATAACACCGAGCGACGTATTCAAGGGCGCACTGATGCGTCGAAATTAACGGAAAAAGGTCGTAACGATGCCAGTAAACTAGGCAAAGCCCTCGGCAATATTTTATTTCAAGCAATTTATACCAGTCCCTTACAGCGAGCAAAACATACAGCAGAAATTATCCACAGCGAGTTGATGATTAATGCTGTACAGTCTGCCGTTCCCCAAGTTTCCAACAAGCTGATGGAAATTCACCTACCTTTGTGGGCAGAAATGCTGTCGGCTGATGTGCAACAAAAGTTTGCTGAAGACTACCGCATCTGGAAAGAAACCCCCGACAAACTGCGGATGCTGCTTGAAGACGCACAGGGAACCAAAGAACACTTTCCTGTTCTGGCTTTATACGAACAGGCGCGGCAGTTTTGGCAAGACACTTTACCCCGACATCAAGGTGAAACTCTGCTGATAGTGGGACATAACGGTATTAATCGCGCTCTCATTAGCACTGCGCTGGGCATTCCCCCAAGCCGCTATCATTCAATACAGCAATCTAACTGTGGCATTACTGTATTGAATTTTGCTGGCGGTTTGGGAGAAGCAGTCCAACTAGAGTCGTTAAATCAGACGCAATATACTGGAGAGATTCTGCCCTCATTGCGACCGGGGCATCAAGGAGTACGATTATTGCTGGTACGTCATGGAGAAACCGAGTGGAATCGCCAAACTCGGTTTCAGGGACAAATTGACGTTCCCCTCAACGATAATGGTAGACAACAGGCGCAAAAAGCCGGTGAATTTCTCCAAGATGTGGCAATTGATTTTGCTATTAGTAGCTCAATGCTGCGTCCCAAAGAAACAGCAGAGATTATTTTGCAGCACCATCCTAGTGTAAAGTTGGAATTACAAGATGGTTTAAGGGAAATCAGCCACGGACTCTGGGAAGGAAAATTAGAAGCAGAAATCGAGCAAGAATTTCCAGGAGAGTTAGAACGCTGGCGGACAGCACCAGCAGAAGTACAAATGCCCGAAGGGGAAAACTTACAGCAGGTATGGGAACGCAGCGTCGCAGCTTGGGAGTCAATTGTGCAAGCAGCATCAGAAAGCCAACTCAAAACCGGATTGATAGTGGCTCATGACGCTACTAATAAAACTTTGCTATGTCATATTCTAGGTTTACCACCAGATAATTTCTGGAATTTCCGCCAGGGTAATGGCGCAGTCAGCGTCATCGATTACCCCTCCGGGCCGAATGGTTTACCAGTGCTACAAGCAATGAACATCACCACTCACTTAGGTGGAGGTGTGTTAGATAAAACGGCAGCTGGGGCATTGTAGAAGTCAGTGTTAAGCTGTCGGTCAACAAATAACTCAGAATAGACAAACAGCTGAAGTGCTGATAGGTAATAGCTGATAGCTAACATGACAACTGAACTGCTACAACAAGTACGGGTAATTGACCCAGTTTCTGGAACCGACCAACTAGTTGATGTGCTAATTGCTGATGGTTATATCCAAGCAGTTGCCCCGCACATTAACAATATTAGTCCCGATACCCAAATTAGGGATTGTCGGGGATTAGTTCTGGGGCCTGGGTTAGTGGATTTGTATAGCCACTCTGGTGAACCGGGGTTTGAAGAACGGGAAACCCTCTCATCTCTGTTACAAGCGGCTGCGGCTGGCGGCTTTACCAGAGTGAGCATCTTACCCAGCACATCTCCACCCATTGATAACCCTGCTCTTGTAGCACAGTTACAGAAGAAGAGAGGGGCAGAGGAGAACTTGCATTCTTCTTTCCTGCTCCCCTGCTCCTCTGCTCCCCATCTTCATCTCTGGGGTGCTATTACCCTGGATATTGCTGGAAAGCAATTAACAGAATTAGCAGATTTAGCTGATGCGGGAGTTGTTGGATTTACCGACGGTCAGCCTTGGGAAAATTTAGGGTTAGTGCGGCGGGTGTTGGAATATGTTTTACCTTTAGGTAAACCAGTAGCTTTTTGGCCATGTAATCTGCAACTAACAGCTAATGGGGTAATGCGCGAAGGGTCAGATGCACTTCGTTTAGGATTACCGCCAATACCTGCGATCGCGGAAACAACTGCGATCGCCGCTTTACTAGAATTAATAGCCGCCACAGGTAATTCCCATGTACATATTATGCGAGTTTCTACAGCCCGCAGTGTGGAATTAATCGCATCGGCAAAGGCTGCTGGTTTACCCATCACCGCCAGCACCACTTGGATGCATCTGTTACTAGATACAAAATCTGTTAAGAGTTATCACACTAGTTTGCATTTAGATCCACCCTTAGGAAATCCCAGCGATGTAGCGGCGTTACGCGAGGGGGTACGTACAGGGGTTATAGATGCGATCGCCATTGATCACGCACCTTACACTTACGAAGAAAAAGTCCAAGCTTTTGCCGAAGCACCACCAGGGGCAATTGGTTTCGAGTTAGCATTACCTTTGTTATGGCAAAATCTGGTTGAGACTGGGGAATTTACAGCTTTGGAATTATGGCGTGGTTTGAGTAATCGCCCAGCCGAGTGTTTGAAACAGAAAGTAAGTGCGATCGCACCAAATCAAAAAGCAGAATTAACTTTATTTGACCCTCAGCAGAACTGGAAAGTTGAGAGAAAAAATCTTCATACACTTTCTAGTAATACTCCTTGGCTAGGACAACAACTGCAAGGTCGCGTTGTCCAGATTTGGTGTTAGTAAGGGCGGGGTTTTCCCATCCTTGACGACAATCCAAGCGTGTGTTGCTAAGTCTCTATGCGCGAAACAAAAAAGATGTAGTTTATTCACTTTAAGTTTGTCAGACATACATAAGCATTTGCAGGTTTTACAATCGCATTTGTAAGTTTGACGTTCGCTTTCATAAATTTTACTTTAATAGATAAAAGTATAAGCATCTATAAGTTTGACGTTCGTTTTAACGAGTTTTGCGTTGATGTTTATGAATAGGATGATTTCCTTGTTATATCATGTCCGGTTAAACACTTGTCATTGCGACCGGAGGGAAGCAATCGCAAAGATATTGGGATTGCGTCGTTCCACTTCGTTGCACTCGCAATGACATATCACAACTAATTTAGCGGACATGATGTTATATCGAAAGACATATACACCTAGCTATAATTAATAAAATTTAATGTAATATATGTCACTCTAAAGGTTAATGTTAATCGGATAGCAGAAATATGAAATAGTAAAAGAATAATATCTAATTTTTTATGAACTATATTCTGATTTGCGACGATGTTACAGATAATTGCATTCTTCTACAGTTCTTTTTAGAGATGGAAGGTTATAATGCTGAGTTCGTAACATCTGGAGTAGAAGCGGTTAATAAGGTAAGAATTCATAAGCCTGATTTACTGCTACTAGATGTTATGATGCCTGAGATCAGTGGTTTGGAAGTACTTCAATGTATAAGAGAAGATAAAGATTTACAAAATTTACCTGTTTTACTAATCACAGCATATAAAGAATTAGTAGAAACAGATTTAACTAATACACAAGCTAATGGAATTATTAAGAAGCCTGTAGATCCTGATTTACTAATTGAAAAAGTTCAAGCAGTTTTTAATTAATTCCTTGCTTTACTTAAAATGTTTTTAACTAAAGTAAGTACACTATCGACGTTGATAGGTTTTTGAATATATCCGTCAATTTTTAAGTCAATATTTTTGTTAATGTTTTCTTGAATATAATTTTCATCCAATCCTGTTACGACTAAGATAGGAATATTTTTAAATATGTCAGATTGTTTAATCTTTGTTATAACTTCAAACCCATCCATTACAGGCATATTTATATCTAATATTAATAAGTCTGGTAGGTTAAGACTTGTTTCTAGAAAACTAAGTAAAGCTAAACCAGAATCGACTATTTCAACATAACAATCATCTGCTAATAGGATTGTTTGTAAAAGTAGTGCATCATCAGCAACATCATCGCAAGTTAGAATCTGTCTAACAGCATTCATTAGTATGTACTAACATTGACTAACAACTGTATGGAATTATCATATTTTGGTTTATAGTCATATTAAAAGTAGAAATTTCCGTATAGTTTATGACAGAGACAGGGGTTGCCCATAATGAATGATTGCAAGGGAATCCCCGCCTGTTGGCAGAAATCCCACCAGAAATGCGATCGCAATCTGTTCTGATCGAAGTGTAACCTCAGCAGCTTTTAGGTGGGTTATGCAATTGCGCGGAGTGCAGCGCAATCATGCGATCGCGTAAACAAACGAAGATACAACAAACCGCAAAGGACACGAAGAACGCAAAGAAAAAGAGTAGTCTAAAATTCTGTGTTCTTCTTTGCGTCTTTGCGCCTTTGCGCGAAACAAAAAAGGTGTAGATCATCGGTGCGTTAGCCTACGGCATAACCCACCCGATTACAATTACCTTGCGCCGGCTAACTCCTTCACCTTATTGATAATGCTCACTGGATCAATACCCTGATGCGGGTACTGTTCCCATAAACCACCGCAACCTTCCTTATGAGTGCCAAGATGAGCATATTTAGGAGTCAACCCGCGTTCTAACAACCAGGAACCGAAACGGCTACCTAAGCCAGTCCGACGGTTGAAGGCTTCCACCACCAGAACAAAAGGCGCTTTGCCGATTTTGGCGATCGCTTCTTCATCTACGACGTTTAAAGTTGGCTTATTAATCAAACCCACATCCAACCCTTCTTGCTTCAGACGTTCCACAGCATCCAGAGAACGGTATAAAGCATCACCAAAACTTACAATGTAACCTTGTTTTCCCTCGCGGATAACTTCATCTTTACCAGAGACAAATTTGTAGCCGTTGCCAAAGAAATCATTACCGTTACTATCCAAAATATTGGGCACTTTGGAACGGGTGGAGAAAATAAACCGCAGTCCAGGGTCAGAGAACACAGATTCTACACAGGCTGTCATTTGATTAACATCTGCGGGGAAGTACAGCCGTGTTTCGTAGCCATCATCCAAGCCATTATCGGCAAACATATTGTTTAAACCGAAATGACAGGTGTTATCTGCCATGTCATCAATACCTGCATGAGAAAAATGGCAGAGGACGTTGGAATAATTCAGCCGCGCCATCGTGATTTCGGAGATGCACATTTCCAAAAAAGCGCTGAAGGTGGCAAAAATACCTTGTTTGCCTTTTTGCATCCCAAATCCAGCCGCAGCCGAGAAATTACCCCGTTCCATAATGCCAGAGGGAATAAAAACTTCGGGGTAGGTATCATGGATTTTCTTCAAACCGCAGGAGCCTTCTAGGTCACTGTCAATTACCTTGACTTTTTCTTTGCGTTCTGCTTCGCTCATGCGGCTGAGGACATTTACCACAGCTTCACCAAAGACGTTGCGGTTCGCTCCCCATTTGTCGCTGGAACCAAGAAACGTATAAGTTTGCTTGGGTTTTTGGATGTTTTTGAGGTATTCGACAGCCGCAGTTTGTCCGCGAGATTCGAGATATTTAATCGCCAAATCTACGGAAATTACATCATGACCGTGGGTTGAACCTTCCAAGCCTTCAATACCGGGACACATGGGGCGTTTGTTGATGAGTGCGATCGCGCCGGGTGTATTCACAGCTTGGCAAAGGCGACTGTATAAATCGTCTAAATCTTCCCCATCTCCTTGCAGTACCTTCAAACCATGACCTTCTAGGGTTTTGGCGACAGTGAAACCAGGTAAATATTTAGAAGGATGTCCGGCGATCGTTACATCATTATCGTCAATAATTAGCTTGACGTTGAGATGCTGGGCAATAGCTAAACGAGCCGCTTCCGCATCGTTACCTTCTTGCTGAGAGCCATCAGAACCCAGGCAAAAAACCACTTTCCCCGGATTCGCCATTGCTACACCATTGACGTAGGGCCACACGTGCCCCAATCGTCCAGAGCTAAATTTTACCCCAGGAGTTAGCCCTAATTCTGGGTGTCCCGGCAAATGGGAATGTGCTTCGCGGTAACGCAGGAGTTGTTCTGCTGGTAAGTGACCGTGCAGCGTTGCCATTAGGTACTGAGTTGCAACTCGATGTCCGGCTTCATCAAAGAAAATCGGTACAAATTGCTCTGATGCACCCCGGAAGAAGGCATCAAGGATCATCACCTCTGGGACTGTATCGTATGGGCCGCCAGTGTGACCACCCACCCCTCTAGCCGCACCTGTCGCCGTAAAAAAAACGATCGCATCCCGGCACAGTTGAATGTTTGCTTTCAGTGTTTCTCGCTGTTCTGCTGTCAGAGTGGCATTCGCGGGATTGAGTGCCAAATATTTATAAGCACCGAGGTCAATAGGAAATTGGGTTTTAGCAATAGTCATGGCTTATTTCTGGAATAGGGGGTAATTTGGACAGACTAACCGCATGAGCAAATCACGAAAAATAAATATCCAACCGTTTCCCAAGCAAAAGTAACCCACTAGGAACCATTATTGAACCTTGTGGCTTGAGTTAGCACGCGTTCAAGTGCCAAAATTAATACATTTAGCTGTGCCTGAATGTGCTTGAATTCAATTGCAGTTACGGATAAACGTACAAAAACCTGCACATTACCACTATTAAGTGAATAGGCTACCTAGAGATAGTCTTAATACTCCCGCCACCAAGGTTTAGAAGTTAGTTCTAGCTCTTGTAATCTATTTAATTGAACCTGATGCAATAAGTATAAACTCACAAACGTGCAAATTCAAGATTAAAAACGCAATTTCAGGAAAATCATTATGCTAACTGCTGAACGCCGACAATTCATCTTAGAAATTCTGCATCGTGAGAAGAAGGTGCTGTCAACAGAACTCAGCGCTGTTCTTAAGGTTTCTGAGGATACGATTCGTCGGGATTTGCGGGAACTAGCAGAAGCTGGACTATTGCAACGCGTTCATGGCGGCGCACTGCTGACTTCGCCAGCCACCGCGAGTTATGCCGATCGCCAAAAGCAAGCGCCAAAAGAAAAGGAAGCGATCGCCCGTGCAGCAGCAAAATTAGTTTCTCCGGGGCAGGTGGTAATATTAGATGGAGGAACGACAACTCTGCAAGTAACCCGTCATTTACCTCTGGATTTGCAAGCCACAGTCGTGACAAATAGTCCGCCAATTGCGATCGCATTAGCAGAACATCCCCATATAGAAGTTGTGATGTTGGGTGGCAAACTCTACAAAAAAGCCTTAGTCAACGTGGGTACTGTCACAATCGAGTCATTACGGATGATTCGTGCAGATTTGTGCATGTTAGGAGTGTGCAGTTTGCATCCAGAGATTGGAATTAGCGTACCAAACTTGGATGAGGCTCATGTCAAACGCGCGATGATTGCTGGTTCGGCTGAGGTAGTCGGGTTAGTGACAGCACAAAAATTAGACACAGCGGCTCCTTATATAGTGGAGTCGATTCATGCACTGACTTACCTTGTAACTGCACCGACAGTATCTAATCAAATGCTGGCTGCTTACAAAGCTTTAGG
This sequence comes from Mojavia pulchra JT2-VF2, assembly GCA_019359325.1. Lineage (GTDB taxonomy): Bacteria > Cyanobacteriota > Cyanobacteriia > Cyanobacteriales > Nostocaceae > Mojavia > Mojavia pulchra. The sequence goes on from JAHHHN010000026.1 coordinate 85,358, forward strand.
TTTGACAATTATTCGTGACGAGGATGAATGATATCGTGTTCGGTTAAAGGCTTATCATGAAGACCGCAGGGGGCAGGGGGCAGGGAGCCTACGGTGTACACACAAGTCTTTGAGAGTTGCCTCACAGGCTTTTGATCCCCCCAACCCCCCTTTCCAAGGGGGGCTAAAATCCCTCAAAGTCCTCCAATTTATCGGAGGATAATGACGGATCTACAATGATTTCGGTTTAGTACACAGATGTGTGTACACCGTAGCCTTAAAAAGGGGGAAGAGTCAAAGTCCCCCTTTTTAAGGGGGATTTAGGGGGATCTACAAGTCTTAAATACAACACCAAAAAGTTTTCAGACATCCTCTAAGACTATAATTTTAGTAACTATAGCAACAAGGCCTTTACAACCCACTTAAAATTATTCCATCCTTAGCTCGCATATAAAGCACTGGTGTGGCAAAATCAGGCTTATCTAAGCCAACTTCTTGAGAAATGGCGTTGCGGGTGGTTTGCATGGCTGCGTCTACAGGCCAGCCTAGAGCGAGAGTGCGGTAAAATTCATCAGCAAACAGCTTGGCGGTGGTGTCGAGGATTTCGTATTGCATGGCGACTACTGCGGGGATTCCTCGGCGCACTAGGTTGGGGGCTATACCTGCAAATGCTTGGTTGTCAGACACCGCAGCACCTTGACAAGAATTTAGCACAGCTAACCCCAGGTTACGGTTGCCTAAGAAGAAGTTGGCAAAACCCTCATCATCCAATAATTTATATTTGCCGTCGGTATCTACTAGGGCAATACCGCCTTTGTTGTTATCAAATTTACCGTGACCGATGAAGTGGAAAACATTGTAAGATTTTTCGCGTAGCTTTTGGTTGATGTTGCGGATGGTTGCGTCTGGTAGCACATCTAACTCAATTTTGCCTGCATCTATGTGTTTTGCCAGTGAGTCACGGATGAGGCGTTCTTCCCCAGCAACATCTAATTTACCTAAGTTAGTAGGGCTAGAGATGACTAGCAGGACTTTTAGCGGTAGGCTGGCGGTTTTGAGGTCGCGCTTTTGCAGGGGAACGTCAACATAACGCGAGAGTAAGGTTTGGGTGTTGTTTGCGAGGAAAGTATTAGTACCCTCATCATAGAGAAATTCCCAAGGGAGGGCGGCTAGTTCGGGAGATTCAAACACTAGGCGCAGGCGTACCTCGTAGCCATTTGCTTGTGCGCCTGCGATTGTAGCCCGTAATTGACCGCGAATATCTATAGGGAAAAGTGCTTGGTAGAGTTCGCCACCTAATGCTTTAAGTAAATCGGTATCTGTTTGGCGAGACTCAATCAGTTTTAATGACAGTTTAATTCTGTTAATTTCCAAGCGCAATTCGCCCCACTCGTCGCCTTGTTCTGAGGAAGCGCGAATTTTGCGGTCTGCTGTAACTAATATTTGGAAATCGTTGTATTTCATCATCGCTTGATTTTTGAATGATTCATCTCTGGCTTTAGTTAATTCCTGTTGTAGTGGTTCAAATTGGGATTGTAGATTGACATCATCAATTAGCCTGCGGACATCTACCATTTCATAGCTGTTCTCGCACTCAATTTGATAGCGCCCAGCTTTTAAACGCTTATACAAATTTTCCAATGGGTAGGAATGAGGTGTTGAGCTTCCCTCACATTCTTTGCAGTTACAAGGAACAAGAGTGTCATACTGCAAACGTTCAAAAGATTTGTGGATTTTTTCGAGTTCGTGAGTGACGACTGCTAGCAATTCTTTCTTGCGATTTCCTGTTACTCGGATTTTGATTTCTTTTAGATTGTAATTTTCAATAACTTCAGCACGAGTTTGGTATTGGTTGAGAACAACGCCGCTTCTCCAAACGAGTTTTTGTGCTTCAATCCAAGGGTGTATTTCAACAATGAAGCGGGTAATAATACCCTTGGGCATGAACTCATATTTGTAGCGCAAAATGAGATTATGAGATTGCTCCCAAGTGTAGTTGGGTTGATTGATATCGAGTAGTTGCGGTGCAATATAATTGCCGGGACGATTAGGAATTGGGTAGCAAAGTTTGAACCGCATCATGAGTTGCAGCAGTTCATCTCGCATATCAGCATATTGCCTGTCTTTCCAGATATCTTTGAGATTATCCTGGGTGAAACATCCCAGATTTTGCTCGACGTTTTTATTGTCTAATACTTTGTAGACGGCAGTAGTTCCCCATTCTGGTTTGAGGATAACATAGTGTTTGAGTGTAGAATCATCTTGAAAGTGTAGGCAAACGCCGAGGTCGTGCAGATAGCGACTCAGCCGCAGCATATCTTGACGGTCAGTTAAATTATTAACTCGGCAAAGGTTTTCGTATTCGTAAAAGCTAATGTAGTTGCGGGAGTAATTTTCTAAAGCAGAACGAACTCTCACCCAGAGTTTTGGCAGAGGTGTACCAACGTGGGGAAGTCTACTGATGTAGGCTTGAATAGCTTGTTTAATTTCTGGTAAACCGCGATTGGTTGCTAGATTGGTTGGTAAAGCTTCTTTTAAATTGGTGAATTCGCCACGCAATTGACGCTCATTAACTTCGCATTGACGGTCTTGTTTTTCGTTTTTAATAATCAGAACTGGACTATTTTCACTTAAGAGTTCAACAACCTTAAGCCACCAGTAAAAGTCTGTGTTTTCTTTGCGAGTATCAGCGACTAAAGCATAAAGAGAACGTTCGGTGAGGAAAAATTGATGGGTTTGGTGGTAGATTTCTTGTCCGCCAAAATCCCAGATGTTGACGCGAAAATCTTTGCCATTTGGTTGGGTGAAGTGCCACCGTATTACTTCAATGCCTTGGGTTGATTTCTCATTCGAGAATAAATTGTAGTTTTCGTTTTTAATTTTCTTAGCTAAAGAGCTTTTACCCGCTCCCCCTTCGCCAACAATTAAGAATTTTGCTTCGTAGAGGGGTTCAGTTTCCTTTGGATCTTGCACCCGAAAATAAAAATCCAGGATTTCATTCACATCACCTGGATTTTGTCACGTCTTGTTTGGCCCCAAAATCTCAGGTGGAATGGGTAGTGGATTTCTACGAATATCAAGCTTTTCCAGATTTGGTAATTGCCTGATTTCGCCCGGCAGAGTACTGAGCTGATTGTTGTAGAGGTTGAGCGATTGCAAATTAACCAGTTGTCCAATTTCTCGTGGCAGACTGCTCAATTGATTGCGCCTGAGGTCGAGCAATTGCAAGTTGACCAGTTGTCCAATTTCCGCTGGCAGAGTGCTCAGTTGATTATATTGGAAGTCGAGCGTTTGCAAATTAACCAGTTGTCCAATTTCTGGTGGCAGACTGCTCAGTTGATTATATTGGAGGTCGAGTAATTGCAAATTAACCAGTTGTCCAATTTCTGGTGGCAGACTGCTCAGTTGATTGCCTCTGAGGTAGAGCGATTGCAAGTTGACTAGTTGAACAATTTCTGGCATTGCTGAATGAAAGGATGAATTGATTTATATAGGTACAATTTGATACTTTAAGTAATAAAGTAATAATTTGATTGAGTATCTCAGCATTTGTTCTGATTTGGAATAGCATAAAGTTTTTCGA
>JAHHHN010000016.1 GCA_019359325.1 Mojavia pulchra JT2-VF2
GGATGGCAGCGATTGGCATCGTTGGTTTGGCGCTCAACCTGCGGGCTTACGACTTCGTGTCGCAAGAACTGCGGGCGGCAGAAGACCCAGAATTTGAAACATTTTATACCAAGAACATTTTGCTGAACGAGGGTATCCGTGCTTGGATGGCTCCTCAAGATCAACCCCACGAACAATTTGTATTCCCTGAAGAAGTGCTACCTCGTGGTAACGCTCTCTAAAGATAGATGGTGATTTAATCCTTTAACATCCATCATTCTCCACTTTTTAGTTATCCCCCGCCTGTGAGTGGGGGATTTTTTATTGTTTATTTAAAATTTTGCTAAATTTGATAAATCTATATGCTATATTCATAGAAGGTTAAAACCCAGAGTAAAAAACTCTGCCTTATTGAAACTAAGACCGCTTAGGCAACAAGGAGGTGATGCCCATGATTGAAAGTAGTAAAACCATGGGTCATCAGGTTGCAGTTAGCCGGCTGTGCGCCGGGGCTGTTCTCTAATAAAGTTAGCCTTAGTAACCTTGAGATACTAAGTTTAGCTCAAGTGGCTAGGCAAGCTCGGAGTTCCTTCCGGCAGTCTGGTTGCAACCTGAAGACCCGCTAGACCGCTCTGATTTAGATCAACCGATCCAAAATCAGAGCGGATAGTTTTTTGTAGGTGTGTAACTTCAGATGAGCATCAAGTCAAAGTTCTGAATAGACCTCAATCAGAAGCAAACAAAATAGATGTAGATTGCCCCAGTAAATGCAATAGGATTTTTGAATATGGCGCAGCTACTTACTGAGACAGAAATTAAAGAACGGGCAAGTTTTCTGTCAGGTTGGACAGTTGAAGGATCTAAATTACAGACTACCCGTACCTTTAAGGATTTTATTCAAGCAATTAAATTTGTAAATCAATTAGTGGAACCTGCTGAGTCGGCAGGACATCATCCAGACATAGAGATTTCTTATAACAAAGTTAGGATTAACTTAACAACACACGATGCTGGTGGTTTAACGCAGAAAGACTTTGATCTTGCAGAGGTAATTTCTCGAATAAACTAAGTGATTTCCCTTGGCAAGTAGCTTAGGGTCTAAAATGGCAAAAAATTATGTAAATGGGAAGTGTAGAATCCACTAAATCCTTCTTTTGTTTGGGTTATACAGACTATGTGTGTGACGGTTAATCAGGCGATCGCTTATATCTTGCCATCTGTCTCAAATGTTTTATAATGTTATGCTATGAAGGTGTGTTTTTGCATAAGTTAATTGCATCAATTTTTAACATCAAGTTAATCAGTTATTAGCTTTGCAAAAACTAAAATTGTATTAGTGGCAACTATGCCTCATCCAATCCCAACAAGATGTAGCATTTTTGAGAATTAGGTGCAACGAACACAATTATCTATACAAGGTGTGAGGAGAAAAAGTAAAAATGTCTAATATTTTGTGGAAATCCCTGGTAGTCAGTCCGGCAGTTTTAGGAGCGACACTGTTAGTTTCGGCAACAGCGATGGCGGCTCCAAATGTTACCGTTGAAGGATTGTCATCTGAACAACAAGCTACTGCTGAATTGGCTCCAAAGCCAGAATTATTGGCTCAAGCAAACCCCACAAGCAATGATGCCAAAGTTTTAGACCAAGTTAACCGCTACAGCAAAGAAGGTAATACTTCTCAAGCTCAAGTAACATCGGTTTCCCAATTTTCCGATGTACAACCCACCGACTGGGCCTTCCAAGCTTTGCAATCATTGGTTGAGCGCTATGGTTGTATTGCTGGTTATCCCAATGGCACTTATCGGGGTAACCGTGCTTTAACCCGTTATGAATTTGCTGCTGGTTTAAATGCCTGTTTGGATCGGGTTAACGAATTGATTGCCACAGCTACAGCTGATTTGGTGACCAAACAAGACTTGGCTACCTTACAGCGCTTGCAAGAAGAGTTTTCCGCAGAACTGGCTACTCTGCGCGGTCGCGTTGACTCCTTAGAAGCACGCACTGCGGAATTGGAAGCCAATCAGTTCTCTACTACCACCAAGCTTGTCGGTGAAGCTATTTTCGCAGTTAGCGACGCTTTTGGCGGTAATACAGGCGATGTTAACAACACCGTCTTCCAAAACAGAGTACGTTTAGGCTTGGAAAGCAGCTTCACTGGTAGAGACGTTTTAACTACCCGTCTGTCTGCTGGTAACGCAACAGCTTTCGATTTTAGAGACCAAAATAATCTGCCGGTCAGTACCGCAGAAGGTACACAAACCTATCAAGTCGGTAGCACGGGTAACAATTCTGTCAGAATTGACCGCTTGACTTATGAAGCTCCTATAGGCCCAGGTCAAGTTTACCTTGCAGCGAGTGGTGGACGTCATAGCCATTATGCTGCTGTCAACAACCCTTACTTCTTCGATAGAACTGACGGCGGTAATGGTGCTTTGACTACCTTCGCTTCTGAAAGTCCTATCTATCGGATTGGGGGTGGATCTGGTATAGCACTCAATATACCTTTTAGCAGCGGTGGCAGTATCTTCAAACCAAGTTCTATCACTCTAGGTTACTTGGCATCAGATGCGAATGCTCCTGGTATTGATACAGGTTTGTTTAACGGTAACTATGCTGCTCTAGGACAGTTAAACTTTGCTGTTGGCGATCGCTTGGCCTTAGCTGCAACCTACGTCCATGGTTATCACTCTCCAGGTAGTTCTTTATTTGATGCCGGTGCTGGTATCACGAACAATAATGGTCTACCTGCGGGTGGTGTAGTTGGTACTCGTCAAGCCAACTTTCTAGGAGACATTACCGGAAATGGTTACAATAGTAATTCCTACGGTATATCAGCGGCATTCAGACCCAGTAACAATTTGTCGATTAGTGGCTTCGTCACTTACCACGATCTCACAAGCCCTGGCGCTGCTAATGATTTTGAAGCATGGAGCTATGGTGCTGGTATAGCCTTACCTGACTTCGGTAAGAGAGGAAACGTATTAGGTATTTTCGGCGGCGCACAACCCTATGCGCTAGGACGTACAGTTCCAGGTGCTACTGGTGGTAATACGCCAATTCAGGTAGAAGGCTTTTACAAGTATCGCGTGTCTGATAATATCTCCGTTACTCCCGGTGTTATTTGGCTGAGATCTCCTGGTCAAAACGACGCTGACGAAAATGCATTTATCGGTACGCTCAGAACAACCTTTACCTTCTAGAAAGTTGTTTTAGCGTTGATAGTAGACCTAAAAATTTGAAAAATTTCGCCCCACTATCAGGTGGGGCTTTCTGTTTTTGGTAGCGGTAACAAACAAACCCCAGTGGAGAACCGGAGTATACTAGATAAAAGATGAAGGATATGGAAAAACTTGATCCTTCATCTTTTATCCTTCATTCTTGATTACTGTCCGTGGAAATATCGTGTAAATCTGAATACGGAATTCTTGCCTTATTAGAGATGGCAACTCATTATCAAAGCGGCGAACCGCAGCAAATTCGACAAATTGCAGCTCAACAAAATATACCTGATCGCTACCTGGAGCAGTTATTAGCAACTTTGAGGCGTGGGGGTATCATCAAGAGCCAACGCGGGGCTAAAGGTGGCTATCTATTGGCACGCGAACCTTGGAAAATCACACTCTACGAAATTGTGGAATGTTTGGAAGGGTTAGATGTACGAACCTGTCAAGAAGACATCAATCTCAGAACTGTAGATAGTTCTGTGATTGAAGAGATTTGGCAGGAAGCTTGTGCAGCGGCTAACTCAGTGTTAAAAAATTACACTTTGCGGGATCTTTGTGAAAAAAGAGATGCCCGACGACAGTTGGATATCATGTACTACATTTAGTAAGTTTTCGGTTTTTCAGTGTCCAATAACAAATAAATAATAGATAAGGATTAATTATGCGAATTGCTCGTAACATTACAGAACTTGTTGGTCATACACCTTTAGTACAACTGAACCGTATCCCTCAAGCAGAAGGTTGTGTTGCTCAGATTGTAGTCAAACTGGAAAGTATGAATCCATCCGCATCAGTTAAAGACCGGATAGGAGTTAGTATGATTAATGCCGCCGAGCAAGAGGGACTAATTACTCCTCAAAAGACTGTATTGGTGGAACCGACTTCTGGGAATACAGGAATTGCTCTAGCGATGGCCGCAGCAGCCAAGGGTTATCGGTTAATTTTGACAATGCCCGAAACGATGAGTGGCGAACGACGGGCAATGTTGCGGGCTTATGGAGCTGAACTGGAATTAACACCAGGAATTGAAGGCATGAGTGGGGCAATTCGACGGGCACAGGAGATAGTTAACAAAACACCATATGCCTATATGTTGCAACAGTTCCGCAATCCAGCGAATGCAAAAGTGCATCAGGAAACCACAGCTGAGGAAATCTGGGAAGATACTGATAGACAGGTAGATATGATTGTGGCAGGTGTCGGCACAGGTGGTACGATCACAGGTGTAGCAGAAGTAATCAAAGCACGCAAACCGAGCTTTCAGGCGATCGCGGTTGAACCAAGTAATAGCCCAGTTTTATCTGGGGGAAGACCAGGGGCACATAAAATTCAGGGAATTGGTGCTGGTTTTATTCCCCAAGTGCTGAAGCTAGAATTAATTGATGAAGTGATTACTGTCACAGATGAAGAAGCGATCGCCTATGGTCGGCGATTAGCAAGAGAAGAAGGGCTATTATCTGGCATTTCCAGTGGAGCAGCGTTATGTGCCGCAATTCGGGTTGCCCAACGTCCAGAAAACGAAGGGCGCTTAATTGTGATGATTCAGCCAAGTTTTGGAGAAAGATATTTAAGTACACCGTTGTTTCAAGACCTGGAGGACAGGGTAGTAGCTAGCATCAGCTAACTATAAATTTGGATTGATGGTCGATTCTAACCACTACGAAACTCTCAAAGTTAGTCCTAAAGCTAGCCAAGCGGAGATTAAGCAAGCCTATCGCCGCTTGGTGAAATTATTTCATCCTGATAGTCATCAGGAAACAGCAGATAAAGAGCAGATTATCCGTATCAATGCCGCTTATGAGGTCTTGGGCGATACTGCAACCCGTTTAAATTATGACCAACAACTACGGGATAACTCGCAAAAATTAAATAGCGATCGACAACAGCGTACAGCATCTGCTCAAAGGCGTTACCGAGCAACGCGGCAAACAGGAAAAGATGCGGATGAACAGGTTGAGGAATGGCTGCGCCTAGTTTATCAACCAGTTAATCGCCTGCTGAGTCGCATTCTCAATTCTTTAGAAGAGCAAATCGATGAACTAGCAGCAGATCCTTTTGATGACGAATTATTGGAAGAATTTCAAGAATATTTAGACACTTGTCGTAATGATCTTAAACAGGCACAAATTACCTTTCGTTCTCTGCCCAATCCACCTAGTTTAGCCAGAGCAGCAGCCCATCTCTACTACAGCCTTAATCAAGTAGGAGACGGACTGGAAGAATTGGCATATTTCCCCTTGAACTACGATGAGCATTATTTGCACACAGGTCAAGAACTATTCCGCATAGCTACGAGATTACATTGGGAAGCCCAAGCATCTGTTACATAGTCTAGAGTCAATGGACAGTAGTTAGTAGTCAATAATATAAAACAACTGACCACTGACCACTGACCAAGAAATTAGTTTATGCTGGAAACAGTGAAAGCTTAAGAAATTTTAAATTTTGCCCCCAGTGTACTCATGCAATGCATTGTTAATCGCCGCGCTCAATTTTCGGCAAGTCATCGCTATTGGTTGCCAGAATTGAGTGAAGCCGAGAACCTTCAGCAATTTGGTGCTTGCTCTAAATTTCCAGGACACGGGCATAACTATGTCTTATTTATTTCCCTGAGTGGGGAATTGGATGAATATGGCATGGTGCTGAACTTGTCTGACGTGAAACACGTAATCAAGCGGGAAGTTACCAGCCAACTCGACTTTTCTTATCTCAATGATGTGTGGGCAGAGTTTGTTGAAACTCTGCCCACTACTGAGAATATTGCACGGGTTATCTGGCAACGGCTAGCACCCCACTTGCCTCTAGTCCGCGTGCAGTTGTTTGAACATCCTGAACTTTGGGCAGATTATATGGGAAACGGAATGGAAGCCTACCTCACTATTAGCACTCACTTTAGCGCCGCCCATCGGCTGGCTCATCCCAACCTGAGTAATGAAGAGAACTCTGAAATTTACGGTAAGTGTGCCCGACCTCATGGACACGGACACAACTATCATCTAGAAGTAACCGTAAAAGGTGAAATTGACCAACGGACAGGCATGATTGTTGATTTAGGCGCTTTGAATCAAGTGATAGAAGATTGTGTGGTGGAACCATTCGATCACACCTTTTTAAACAAAGATATTCCTTACTTTGCCGAAGTTGTGCCTACTGCTGAGAATATCGCACTTTACATTAGTAATTTACTGCGATCGCCTATTCAGGAATTGGGCAGCAAACTTTATAAAGTTAAACTGATCGAAAGCCCGAATAACTCCTGTGAAATCTACTGCACTGAATCTGAATCAAATTCAGTCAATACCAGAGATAGTCAGCCAGTATTAGCAAGAGTTTAGACATCTATAACCGCAGATAGAAAACAAATCCTTGTTTAAATCTGCGGTTTCAATATTTAAAACATTGCCGAGCTAAATATCGCAAATAACGATAAATCAGCCACGCTACAATTGCAAAAATTAGATTTATTAGGAATCGACTCAGTATATACCACAAAGCATTAGGATAAAAAATTTGCGCCCAATTTAATAGGCTGACATTTCTGGCGAGGAGAAACAGCCCAAAAATTGCATTTCCACCCAGCATTAAAGCAAACAGCACTAAACCCCGTTGCCAATAACGATGCTTAGGGATATGACTCGAAATTAAAGTAATGGCGGGTTTGCCCTGCGTTCTTCGCAGTAATTGTTCCAGTCGCCAAAACATCCATAACAGCAACGGAAATAAACCATAGCTGAGGAAAGCTACGGGGAATGAATAACGCCACGCAATAGAAAGGACATTAACTAAGGCATGGCAGAAAACAGAATTTAGCCAAGCCCTAGTAACTAACTTCCTGTCTCGATGTAACCGAAGATTAGAGGCAATAGTTATTCCTAGTGCATAACCCCAAGGGGCAGAAAACATCGCATGGACTGGCGTACCGATGCTTCGCTCAAGAATAGATGCCGTGTTGTAGAAAAAATAAATCCAGTTTTCTTGGGCAGTGAATCCGAGGGCAACGGCTATGGTAAAAAGGAAAACAGTGCTAGAGCGTAATCGATACTTGCGTTTTAGATAGTAGGTTGGAGCAATTACCGCCACTAACTTGCAACCTTCTTCTATAGGCCCTACTTCTACAAGTTGCCGTAGGGCGCTACCAGGGAGCGATCGCCCCAATTGCTGCCAGTTTATAATCGATTTGGCTACAGTTTCAAAAGCTGTTTCCAGACTGAGAGCAACAAAACCAGATACCGCCCCAAGAATAAATAACAACAGCAAATGTAGCAGTGATGGCGGCGGAAAAATCCGGTAATAGTAGTAAAAAAGCAGCAGCAGCGGTGGTATAACTGCCCACAACAGCACAGAGAACTCAGCCACCCACCTGAGCAATCACAGTACGGTGACGGGGACTATTAGCTGTAATTGTGGGAGATTGGAAACCTGCTTCTACTAAGGCTTGTTCAATATCCAAGGTGAAGTACTCATCTAAATACGGTTCAGTGCTTTTGAGCAACGTCAAAACATAAGGCGGCATTTTCTCAAAAGCTTCTGATTTAGGATTCATATCCATAATCCCTAAGTGTCCACCTGGACGCAGCAAACGCCGCGCCTCCGCAAAAATTTGCCGGGTTGCCGACTGGGGCAATTCGTGGCACACCAAGAAAAGCGAGACAAAATCAAAGGAGGCATTTGGTAACCCAGTAGTTTCAGCTGGGGCATGAACCCAATTGATTTGTGCTTGACGTTGCCTAGAACGATATTCGGCAACAGCTAAGAAGTAGGGAGATAAGTCTAACCCTGTGATTTTGGCTTGGGGATAAACAGCTTGCAAGGCAAAGGTACTCATACCCACACTGCATCCCAAGTCTAGGATGTCTTGCGGCTCGTTGGAAATTTGGTTTTTGAGAATCTCATGGTAACTTTGACGCAGTTTGAAATCGCCTTGCGCCTCAGCACCCTGCCAAATTTTAGCGTGGACAGCATAAGCAGCAGGCTCCACTTCAAAAGCCGCTTGCCAGCTTAGGTTTCCAGTTTCGTAAGCGTGAAATGAGGTGAGGTAGTAATCTGGGTACGAAAGCTGAGGATTTTCTACTTGGGCTAAGTCCATTGCCCAATCACGTGCCTGTAATTTTTGTACTTCTTTCGTCCAAGACACGCCCATTTTTTCAGCGCGTTTAATCATCATTTGTCTAGCTTGATGCTTGGCTAAGTTGGCTAAAGGCTTGATTGCCAATACGCCATTTACAAAGCGGGAAGCTAAACCAGGAGCAGTGTTTACAGCAGCAGTCATAGATTAATTTGCGTTCAACGGTCTTTTTTACTTATGACATATTTGCTGGAGGTCGGTCTAGAAGGAGATACCATTGTATAAGTGCATTCTGCCACTATTCAATTAAAAACATTATTTGTATAACGCAGAGGCGCAAAGGCGCAGAGAGTAAGAGTTTAAGAGATGAAAGTTTAACACCGAATTTTAAATTGTATCTGGATCTATATTTAATTCTCGTAGTTTAGTCGCTAATTTCTCTGCTGTTTCTTCTGGGGTTGGTACTACCTTTCCGGCTGTTGTAAAAAATCGTAAGAGTTCCTGATGAATTCCTAAATATAAACCAAGCTGCTGACTCCATAGATGTCCTTGAGTATTTGGTTCTAGTGGTTGGTACTGACCATCAACTAAGTGAAATCCTGCAAATTCTAGTGTGTAGGGGTCAAACCAAAAATAATCAGGGGTGCGAAAGGTATCTTGATAAATCTTTTTCTTTAAATCTTTGTCTATATTCGCTGTTGATTCCGAAAGAATTTCGAGAATTAAGTTAGGATATTTGCCCTCTTCTTCCCACACTACCCAACTTTTGCGGGTTTTGCATTCGGTGTCTAGCACAACAAAAAAATCAGGCCCCCGGAAGCTTTCTGTTTTGAGTTTGTTCAGGCTGTAATAAATAGTAAGATTGCCAGCAGCGTAGAAATCAGTTCTGTCTCGCCATAACCATTCCAGGCATTTGAAAAGCAAAATTATTTGCCGTAGATGCAGTTCAGTTTCCAAGGGAGGCTCATCGCTGTACAAGCCACCTGGAGGAAGAATAACATTTTCTTGGGTGTCTTGGTCAGTGTCTAATTCTTTAGCGAGGGACATGGCTATGACATTGCGATTTATGGGTTTATTTTAGCGCTGTCATAGTGGAGCGATTGCGCGGAGCGCAGCGCCTAAGGCGATCGCTTAATGCCAGCCGATGTATTAATGGGGAATGGACTATCAGTTACATTCCCCAATTTTCCTACTTTGTTTTCGGTTTAAGAGCTAACAACATTTCTACTTGACTGATGGATTTATCAGGACTAGTCGCAGTAATACCTAAACCCCGAATAGATCCCAGAATAGCGCTGGCTTCAGGCGGTAGCGGTTGAGAAGCTGCTGCAAAACGATTCACCAGGGACATTGTTCTGTCCATATCTAAATATAAGTAGCCGCCATTAGGCTTTTGCAAAGAAGCAGTAACGGCTTTAAAGCTATCGCTATTATCAAGAGATTGAGCTTTAGAAGCGGCGATCGCCTCACCAACGGGGCCACCAAGAGCTACAAATAAAGTGTCTTGATCTAGCCAACCATGAGCTAATAAAGCTCCTTGTTGGGGAATTTGCCATTCAGTGACATTTTTACCACCAATATTTCTTTGGGCGACGCTGATTGATTGGGTTTTGACGAGGTTATCTAGTTTGCTCAGAGTGCCTTCTGCTGTTTTGCGATCGCTGGTATCAAATAATAAAGCTCCGCCAAAACCAACACTGGCTAAAACGCCTTGATTAGATGGAATAGCACCAAAGCCAAATTCTCCATCCATCCAGCCTATAACCTCTTTATCTAGATCCAGGTTGACTAATTTAAGTTGCTGGCGAACCTGTCCAACTGCTTGCTTAAATTCTGGATAATCTTTTGACTGTTCTATTAACGCTGACCAACTGCGGCTAATACCCTGTCCGCTAACTAAAGCAAAGGTATCAGCGGGAAATTGCCCTACGATTTTAGCGGGTGTTGTTTGGTACTGAAATTTATTCAATTGCGGATCTATGTTGGCGATCGCTTTTACTCGCACTCCTGCATCATCCACACCAACACCCGCCACCATAGATTTCACCTGCTTCAACTGATTCAGGGTTTGTGGTGGTAACTGGGTTCCTTGGGGATTGGCGGCTGCTAACTGCTGTACCATACCTGCATAATCAGGCACATAAACTTGGGCAAGGGTGTTTTTTACATCTACACCTCTAGCAAGAATGCTACTAGCACCTTCTTTATTGGCAAAGGAAGACTGCCCTTTAAAGGTGTCAATAGCCTGTTCTACAGCTTGTTTTTCTGGAGCCAATACTAATTGACTATTATTTAACACTACGCTGTAGGTTGCTTTACCTTTATCTATGGTTTCTGTAATCTTTTCGCCTTTGTAATCAGATTCTTGGAATTTGATACCTTTTTGTGCCTTCAATTTGTTACCAAAATTTAAGGCGCTGATTTTGTCTTTGATTCCTACAACCAAGAGTACATTAGGTTCCGACTGCGACTTTGCGGGTTGTGTTTTTAATTGTGCAGGTTTAACTGGATTTGGTGGCAGTAAAGCAACCATAACACCACCCACCCAAGGCTTTAAGTCTTGTTCGTAAGAAATATTACTTTCTTTAAAAATATTTTGATTGAAGGTAGCCAGACTTTTTGCTACTAAATTTTGGGCTTCCGGTGTACCAAATTGCTGCAACTTCGTCCAAGCTTGGGGGTCAGTAGTAATATATGTAGCCATTAATGCTGTAGAAGGCACTACTTTAGCGCTGCCTATAGCACCTGAGCTATCTCCAGAAGGGCCGCCTTTAAAATACATATAGGCAGCTAAACTTCCTGTCAGAACTACAGCAGCACCAATAGTAGGAATTAAAAACTTTGATTTACTTTCGGGCATTGTTATGATCCTCTCTTCCTGCAATTGTCACCCAGGGTAGTAAAAACGTCATTGTAGGTTTTCAAAAATATTAATAAGTTTTACTAATTTATCGGTAGCTGATAAAATTAGTATTTCTACACACGAAGACATTGAAATTACTCCTAGATATACTTCAACAGGGTAAGAGACAAATCCGTAAATGGTGTGTTGTTTGTTTCAAAAAAATAGCCTGCTAGACAGTGGCAAGCTATCCTAAAGCTATAGGCATACTTAGGGGTACTTCCAAAAGGCATCTATATCAGGCGCAAGGAACTCTTGTCCTGATGCCATAAGTGCAAGATATAAGCTTACGTTAGGGTAAGTATATGCGGGAGAGAGGGGGAAGATTGATTCCAACCCCAAACCCCAGAGGGGAATTCTTCCAGACGGTGATTTGATTGGGCAAGTCACCCAATCTCATTGTTTGTCTTCACTACATCCAGCCAGACTTATCAGGATTATAAGGTCAGTAAGCATCAATGTCCCATTTTTATTTTGATACAGAGAACAACGGGCACAAATCTTTTGAGTTACCAGGGGCAAAACCACATTACAACCCCGATCGCCCCGGACAGGTAGAGCATATTTTTTTAGACCTCAGCCTCGATATTCCCAACCAAAGTTACACCGGCAATTGTAGTATTCGCCTATTGCCAATCCGCACTGGCATTGACAGTTTGACTTTGGATGCCGTTAACCTGAATATTCAATCTGTGCAGGTGGATGAGGTGGGGCAAAAGTTTGACTATGACGGTGAAAAGCTGACAATCAGACTTTCTAGTCCGACTCAAGTTGGTAAGCGGTTATTGATTGCGATCGCCTACTCAGCAGAAAAACCCCAACGCGGTATTTATTTTATTCAACCAGACAAACACTACCCCAACAAACCCACCCAAGTCTGGACTCAAGGTGAAGATGAAGACTCCCGCTTCTGGTTTCCTTGTTTTGACTATCCCGGACAATTATCTACTTCCGAAATTCGTGTCCGTGTCCCCAAACCTCTAATTGCCATTTCTAATGGCGAACTGATTCATACTGAGGAAGATGGGAAAGACAAAATTTACCATTGGTCACAGCAGCAAATTCATCCTACCTACTTGATGACTCTGGCAGTAGGCGACTTTGCTGAAATTAAAGATGAATGGAACGGTAAACCCGTTACCTACTACGTGGAAAAGGGAAGAGAAGCAGATGCTAAACGTAGCATGGGCAAAACTCCCCGCATGATTGAATTTTTGAGCGAAAAGTATGGTTATTCCTATGCTTTTCCCAAATACGCCCAAGTTTGTGTTGATGATTTCATCTTCGGCGGGATGGAAAACACTTCCACAACATTGTTAACTGATAGATGTTTACTTGATGAACGCGCCGCTTTAGATAACCGCAATACAGAAAGTTTAGTTGTCCACGAACTAGCACACCAATGGTTCGGCGACTTGCTGGTAATTAAACATTGGTCTCATGCTTGGATTAAGGAAGGAATGGCTTCCTATTCAGAAGTAATGTGGTCAGAACATGAATATGGTTTACAAGAGGCGGCATACTATCGGTTATTAGAAGCGCGGAGTTATTTTACCGAAGATAGTGGTCGCTACCGCCGACCGATGGTAACTCATGTTTACCGAGAAGCAATTGAACTTTACGATCGCCACATTTACGAAAAAGGATCTTGTGTTTATCACATGATTCGGGCGGATTTGGGAGAAGAATTGTTTTGGCAAGCAATTCAAACATTTGTCCAAGATAATGCCCACAAAACTGTAGAGACAGTAGACTTGCTAAGGGCGATTGAAAAAGCGACTGGACGTAATCTTACATTCCTATTTGACCAATACGTTTATCGTGGTGGTCATCCTGATTTTAAAGTCGCTTACTCTTGGGATGGCGATGCTAATTTAGCGAAAGTTACAGTAACTCAAACCCAAGCAACCACAGATAAAGATTTATTTGATTTGAGAATACCCATCGGTTTTGGTTATCCTCAACAAGATTCAAATTCTCAACTCAATACTCCCAACTCAGCACTCAAGACTTTTACTGTGCGGGTAAATGAAAAGGAACAAAGTTTCTACTTCCCACTAGCAGAAAAACCTCTGTTTATCAGCTTCGATCTAGGGAATCATTACCTCAAAACTGTGACTTTGGAATATCCAATACCAGAATTAAAAGCACAGTTAGAATTTGATCCCGATCCTCTTTCTCGGATCTATGCAGCTGAAGCCTTAGCAAAAAAGGGTGGGCTGGAAGTAACTAAAGCGCTTTCTGCGGCACTTGTAAATGAGCAATTTTGGGGTGTGCGTGTCGAAGTAGCTAAACAACTAGCAGAAGTCAAATTAGATCAAGCCTTTGATGGGTTAGTCGTTGGTTTGAAAGATAAAAGTGCTTATGTGCGACGCGCTGTAATAGATGCACTTGCTAACATAAAGACTTCCCAAAGCTATAAAGCTGTGAAAGAATTAGTGCAAGATGGCGACCCCAGCTACTATGTAGAATCAGCCGCTTGTCGTGCAATTGGGGCGATCGCCTCGGCTAACTTGGACGAAAAACCCAGGGAAGAAAAGGTACTCAAACTGCTGAAATCTGTCTTAGAAGAAAGGGCTGGTTGGAATGAAGTCCTCCGTAGTGGTGCGATCGCCGGGTTAGCTGAACTCAAAACCTCAGAAGCAGCTTTAAACTTGTTGCTGGAATACACCAAACCCGGTGTACCCCAAGCCTTACGTTTAGCGGCGATCCGCGCTTTAGGCAAAATTTCTGTTGGTCAAAGTCCAGTCAATTTAGAAAGGATTTTGGAAAGATTAGCAGAACTAGCGAAAGAAACCTTCTTCTTCACCCGAATATCAGTAGTGACCGCATTAGGACAAATGGAGACACCAAAAGCCATTGGAATTTTGCGATCGCTAGCCGATCAAACTCCAGATGGGCGTGTACGTCGCTATGCTGATGAAGAAATTACGCGTGTACAAAGTCATATTGGCCCAGAAACTGCGCTGCGGAATTTGCGTGAGGAACTCGACCAACTCAAACAACAAAATCAGGAATTGAGAAGTCGCTTAGAGAATTTAGAGGCTAAATCAAAGAGTACTGCATCATAAGTAAGCAGCGATAATTCTACATTAAACAGGTAGGGGCACAACATTGTTGTGCCCTTATAATTATTTATACCTCACTACATGTTTAAATACGACATAGCGGTATTGATTTCCGTGAAGATTTTGTGTCATTCATTTAAAAATATCATCAATTCCTTTATTTACCTGTGGAATGTAGGATAAAAACAAATTACCTATCTTAAAAATAGCGGTTTTTTATACATAGTAATTATCAATGCCAAGCTTTGCAAAGTTCAATCACAGTCTATTTCTCGGCATAATTTTATTGTCGGATGTAGCTGCTATTACCCCACTATCACTGGCAACAACTCCAGAAAATATAGGTGTAAAAATTGCCCAAAATATAGATAGCACACCAGCAAAAAAAGTTTTTGAACAAGCAGATAAACTGCGCGAACAAGGAACGGCAGAATCTTTGAAGCAAGCAATTGAGAAATACCAAGAGGCATTACAACTTTATCGGGCGGTGGGCGATAAGGTAGGTGAAGCTACTACCTTAAAAGATATGGGTAGTGCTTACAGAAGCTTGGGGGAATACCAAAAAGCGCTAGATTTATTTAACCAATCCTTGGTACTGTTTCGGTCTGTAGGAGATCGCTCAGGTGAAGCCAAAAATCTCAACAACATTGGCTTAGCTTACTCATATCTAGGAGAAAAACAAAAAGCTTTAGATTTCTACAACCAAGCTTTATCTCTGAGACGCGCAGTAGGCGATAAGAAAGGTGAAGCATCTACCCTCAACAACATGGGCAATGTCTACTCAGATTGGGGAGAAAAACAAAAAGCTTTAGATTTCTACAACCAAGCCTTACCCCTGAGACAGGCAGTAGGCGATAAGAAAGGTGAAGCCGATACTCTCTATGAGATTGGCAATGTCTACTCAGATCTGGGAGAAGAGCAAAAAGCTTTAGATTTCTACAACCAAGCCTTACCCCTGAGACGCGCTGTAGGCGATAAGAAAGGTGAAGCTGGTACTCTAAATGGCATTGGCAATGCTTACTCAAGTTTAGGCGAAAAGCAAAAAGCACTAGCTTTATATAAGCAAGCAGTCCTCTTATTTCAAGCATTAGGCGATCGCCGTGGTGCATCCATCCCTCTTGTCAACATTGTGGGTATCTACTCAAGATTAGGAGAAAAGCAAAAGATGCTAGAGTTCTACAAGCAATACAGAGCTTTCTTCCCTGATCGGGCTGAGGAATATAAATTAGAACATCCTGAATATTACAACAATATTGGTGTAATATATGACAGATTGGGAGAAAGAAAAAAGGCAATAGAATTTTTTAACCAAGCACTTTCTCGTAACCGTGCAGATGGTAATCTTCTTGGGGTAGGTCGGAACCTTTCTAATATAGGATGGTCGTACTCAAGATTAGGAGAAAAGCAAAAAGCCTTAGATTTCTTCAACCAATCCCTACCCCTATGGCGTGCAGGGGGCAATCGCCAAGAGGAAGCTTATACTCTGTACGACATGGCGAAGATAGAACGTGATAGAGGCAATCTTGAGCAAGCGTTGACTCAAATCGAAGCATCAGTGCAAATTATTGAGTTTTTGAGAACTAAAGTTGCTAGTCCCGAACTTTGCGCCGCTTACTTTGCTCAAGCACAAAAGCGTTACCAGTTCTACATTGACTTGCTAATGCAGTTGCACAAAATTAACCCCACACAAGGTTATGACAGCAAAGCTTTAGCCGTTAGCGAACGCGCCAGAGCAAGAACACTTCTAGAGCTACTGAGCGAAGCGAATGCAGATATTCGCACTGGTGTAGATGCTACATTATTAGCGCAAGAGCGCAATTTGCAACAGCAACTCAGCGCCAAAGAACAACAGCGAGTTCAAATCCTCGGTGGCAAATATACTCAAGCTCAAAAAACAGCGATAGAAACAGAAATAGCTAACTTACTAACTGAATATCAAAATATTCAAGACCAAATTCGCGCCACCAGCCCCCGCTATGCGGCTTTAACCCAACCTCAACCCCTTACCCTGCCAGAAATTCAACAACAAGTATTAGATGACAATACATTACTATTGCAATACTCATTGGGTGAAGAACGCAGCTATTTGTGGGCAGTTACAAAAACAGGAATTACTAGCTACGAATTACCCAAACGTGCTGATATTGAAGCACTAACAAAGCGTTTCCAGCAAGAAGAATTAGTTCCCGCACACCAAAGAATTAGAAAACCTCAAGATGCTAAAGCATCAACAGTCTTAAGTAAAATATTGCTACAACCAGTAGCTAAATTGTTAGGCAATCAGCGATTAGTCATTGTGGCTGATGGAGCATTACAATATATTCCATTTGCTGCTTTACCTTCTCCCGCCTCCACTAACGCACAGGATGCAAAGGAATATTTAATATTTAATCATGAAATTGTTAGTTTGCCTTCAGCTTCTACATTAGCGGTATTAAGAAAGGAGACTGCAAACAGAAAAGCCCCTCGTAAAACCGTGGCTTTAATTGCTGATCCCGTTTTTTCTCTTGATGATGAGCGATTGCAAACTACTGTCAAATCTGCTCAAAATCAAAATTCAGATATCCAAGCACTAGCTTTATCCAGAGCATCTGCTGAATCAGATGTTAATCTCAGCAGATTAAATTTTACCCGCACTGAAGCCGAAGCAATTACCGCTTTGTTGCCTCCAAATCAAACCAAAAAAGTCTTAGATTTTGCTGCTTCTCGCAATGCGGCTACCAGTTCAGAATTAGCACAATATCAAATTGTGCATTTTGCCACTCATGGCATTCTTAACAGCAAAAACCCAGAACTATCAGGAATTGTGTTGTCACTATTCGATCAAAATGGCAATCCGCAAAACGGTTTCTTGCGATTGCACGATATTTATAACTTAAATCTGCCAGTAGAATTAGTTGTGCTAAGTGCTTGTCAAACTGGACTAGGTAAGGAAATTAAAGGTGAAGGATTAGTCGGCATGACCAGAGGTTTTATGTATGCTGGTGCGCCCAGAGTCGTTGTGAGTCTATGGGATGTACAAGATCAGGCGACATCTGAGTTAATGAAGAGATTTTATCAAAAAATGTTATCAGAAAAGCTTAAACCAGCCGCAGCATTGAGAGCTGCACAGATAGAAATGTTGAAAGAAAAGCAGTGGAAATTGCCTTATTATTGGGCAGCGTTTTTGTTACAGGGTGAGTGGAATTAAACTCGTATTTTCTATGCGTTGCATTGGTTGTCAGTCAATCGTGTAATTAGTCTTTGATTCACCAACTCAGCCGCTAACCCAATCGCCGCTTTCACACTCGTAGCATCAGCAATACCCTTACCTGCAATATCAAAGGCTGTTCCATGATCTGGTGAAGTTCTCACAAACGGAAGACCTATCGTAGTATTAACTGCACGATCAAACGCCATCAATTTCACAGGAATTAAGCCTTGGTCATGGTAAAGTGCCAAGTAAGCATCAGCAGGATTTTGGCTGTGAGAATTTCCATACCAAGCTTGACCAGGTTTAACCCACATCGTATCTGGTGGTATTGGCCCTTCTAGCTGTAAATTTGGTCGCTTTTGCCGTTCTTGTTCTAACCAGGGAATCAACCAATCTATTTCTTCATTTCCCAATTGTCCCTGTTCGCCACTATGGGGATTTAAACCCGCGATCGCAATTCTCGCTTCCTTGATGCCAAAATCTTTTTCTAAACACTCCACCAGCAAATCCAGTTTCTTGGTTAATAACTGCGGTGTTAGAGTATCAGCTACTTGACGTAGGGGAATATGTGTGGTTGCAAGTAAAGCGCGGAGTGTCCAGTCAGTATGAGGCGATCGCGCTACAAATAACATTCCAAAGCGGTCAACACTAGATTTTTCTGCTAACAGTTCTGTTTGCCCTGGATAATTGTAACCCGCAGCTTTCCAAGCAGATTTAGCTATTGACCCTGTGACAATTGCATCAAATTTACCAGCAAGTGTTTGGGCGATCGCATATTCCATATAGGCAAAACTAGCTGCACCACTCGCTTGATTACCAGTGCCTATAATAACTTGCTCTTTAATTTCTGCCTTTAATGGCACATCGATAACTGACAAAATATCTGGATTTGCCAAAGCTGCTAAATTACCAGTTAAATTTAGTTGGTTATAAGCCTCTAGGAGCAAGTCCACATTACCTATTACTGTCACGTCACAGTTTTTACTAACCGTTGGATCTGCCAAAGCTTTTAAAATCACTTCTGGCCCAATCCCCGCCGGATCTCCTAGCGTCAGTGCCAAACGTGGGCGATGTTCTTGATATGGAGTTACTATTTGATTTTGATTTTGATTAAGTTGAGACATATTGCCGTTCCTCTAACCCTCTCCCCATCTACAGATAATAGGGCTTGACCACCAAACTGGTTTAGAATTATTTACACTGGTCTAATTCAACAGTGGCTGTTATAAAGCTTCTGATAGACCTAGTTTATCTGAGTTGCTTAAGGCGCTTGGTGAACGCAAAACTAAAATACCTGTTTTTTGGACTGGCCAACATGAGATTAGAGCAATTCAGTCTAGTCTACTTAAGCAGACCGAAAAGCAGGAAATCTAAAGATCATCCTTTAGAATCCGCCGCCGTTATCAACCGAATGCAAGCAGGTTTTAACGGCGAAAAATGTTAAACATATCATTCGCTAAGGAGAATCACACCTATGGGCGGCGAAATTTTAAATGCAGCTCTGTTGTCCTTCGGTTTAATCTTCGTAGGTTGGGCCTTGGGTGTTTTATTGCTAAAAATTCAGGGTGCAGAAGAATAATCCTTTTGTATCAATAGTCCTGAAACCTGAGTATAAGTAGTATCCCACGACTAAAGTCGCTTCCTTGAGACTAAATTGCTGTTCAAAAAGTACTAATGTGCTTCATTTTGTTCAGCACTTTTTCGGTAAATAGCTTGTCCGGTTTCCGGACAATGCTGTTTTTGCTAGCTTGCCTGTGGCAATTGAGTTTCTAAAAAAAAAATGTAAACTTTTGTTTACTTGGCGATTCTGATAAGATTCTTTATCATATAACTTAAAAAATTGTTACAACCCTCATGACATTATTAATCGTCGGTGCCACTGGCACCTTGGGAAGACAAGTGGCTCGTCGTGCTATCGATGAGGGGTATAAGGTACGCTGTCTTGTCCGGAGTACCAAAAGAGCTGCTTTTCTTAAAGAGTGGGGTGCAGAACTTGTATCGGGAGATTTATGTTATCCCCAAACCCTTACAGGAGCGCTAGAAGGTATAACCGCAATCATTGATGCAGCAACCTCTCGTCCTACAGATTCACTAAGCATTAAACAGGTGGACTGGGACGGCAAGGTAGCATTGATTCAAGCAGCAAAGGCTGCGGGTGTAGAGCGTTTTATTTTCTTCTCGATTCTGGATGCTGAGAAGTACCCAGAAGTACCGCTGATGGAAATTAAGCGATGTACAGAACTTTTCTTAGCTGAGTCTGGCTTAAATTACACCATCTTACGCCTAGCTGGTTTTATGCAAGGCTTAATTGGTCAATACGGAATTCCCATTTTAGAAAACCAGCCTGTTTGGGTAACTGGTAATTCTTCTCCTGTTGCCTATATGGATACTCAAGACATTGCTAAATTTGCTATTCGTGCTTTAAATGTCCCAGAAACAGAAAGACAAGCTTTCCCAGTAGTGGGTACTCGTGCTTGGAGTGCAGAAGAAATTATTAGTTTATGCGAGCGCTTGTCTGGAAAAGAAGCCAGGGTAACAAGAATGCCGATAAACTTGCTGCGTACTGTGCGGCACGT
Source organism: Mojavia pulchra JT2-VF2 (assembly GCA_019359325.1). GTDB lineage: Bacteria > Cyanobacteriota > Cyanobacteriia > Cyanobacteriales > Nostocaceae > Mojavia > Mojavia pulchra. The sequence continues at coordinate 20,008 of JAHHHN010000016.1, forward strand.
CATGCGGTTCTTTCAGTGGGGATGGAACGTAGCAGATAGACTGGCATTTACAGAAGTTTTGGCAAGCGGGAAACCGTTAAATGCCTCAATGGAGCAGGTGTACCAAGTCTTTGGGTTAGACCAACAACAAACCACAACCCTAGAAAGCTATCTGCAAGAGTATTTCAGCAGAATTATGAAAAAACTTAAAGAGCTAGACTACGAGAAAAATAAAACTAAAAAGCAGAAATCTAAAAAGACTCCGTTTAAACAATCTTCAAAAGTCAATAGTCAATAGATTCGAGACTAATGACTACATTGTCCAAAATGTGTCACGATTAACATAATACAGAGCATCGCCTAAACTTGGATATTTGAATGTGCCGAAAGCAGGCATTATCTACAATGACCTCAAACCGATAGCGGGTCGCATCGCTATCGAACTGAAAGACAAACTAACCGCTGCCGGTTGGAATGTATGCATCACAACAAGTATCGGTGGCATACTGGGCTACTCTAACCCCGATAGTCCTGTATGCCATACCCCACTTGATGGTCTGACGCCACCTGGGTTTGACTCAGACATGGAATTTGCTGTGGTATTAGGGGGAGACGGCACTGTTTTGGCAGCGTCTCGTCAAGTAGCCCCCTGTGGTATTCCACTGCTAACGGTGAATACCGGTCACATGGGGTTTTTGACAGAAGCTTACCTCAATCAACTGCCCCAAGCAATGGAGCAGGTGATGTCGGGTAAGTATGAAATTGAAGAGCGAGCAATGCTCACCGTCAAAGTGCTGCGGGGAGAATCAGTGCTTTGGGAAGCACTCTGCTTGAATGAAATGGTACTGCATCGGGAACCATTGACCTCTATGTGCCATTTTGAAATTGCCGTAGGGCGTCATGCGCCAGTTGATATAGCAGCAGATGGTGTAATTATCTCCACACCAACTGGTTCTACAGCTTATTCTTTGAGTGCTGGTGGCCCGGTAGTCACCCCTGGCGTACCCGTGCTGCAACTAGTACCAATTTGTCCCCATTCTCTAGCATCTAGGGCATTAGTGTTTCCAGATACGGAACCAGTAAACATCTACCCAGTCAATATTCCACGGTTGGTGATGGTAGTGGATGGGAATGGAGGATGCTATGTGCTACCAGAGGATCGGGTACATATAGAGCGATCGCACTACAGCGTTCGATTTATTCGCCTGCAACCGCCAGAATTTTTTAGAATTTTACGAGAAAAATTAGGCTGGGGTCTACCGCATATTGCTAAACCTACTTCTGTAGAATTACCTTAAATGAAGTTAAGAGTACTGAGTGCTGAGTAATGAAGAAAGTATGAAAAATTAAAAAAGAGCAGTGAAGAAATGGTTTGATTTTTTCTTTTTTACTGTCCACACCCAGCACTCACAACTCATAACTTACAACTCAGTACTCAGCACTGATCTTTGCTTTTGAAAGATTTTCTTCCAGAATTGTTGTTGTAGTAATGGTATTTGGAATTAGTGATGAAAATTGCATCTGGGAATTTGATGGGCGATACCTGAACGTGCTAAAACATCCGAAGCAGCATCTCATAGCAAAATAAAGTTCAGAGCTACAATTTTTTCTTGGTATCAAGTCAGAATTGCTCCCGTATCAGAAACTCATAAATTAGATCTCTAACTCATGTACAGACTTTCTCTAGAACGTTAGTACAATCCAAAATTCCAAATCCTACATCGCAAATTAATATGACAGTTGCTCACAGTCCCTGTGTTTTGGTGGTTGAAACCGATGAGAGCCTAGCCAATCAGCTTTCTTTCGATTTGCAAGAGGCTGGCTATGACTCCATTTTGGCTCATGATGCAGCCAGCGGTTTACAATACAGTCGTGATCGCCAACCGGCTTTAATTGTTTTAGACCGGATGCTGGCAGGAGAATCAGGACTCTCGTTGTGCAAAAATCTTAGAAGTGCGGGTATGCGATCGCCTGTGCTGGTACTTATGGCACGTGATACAGTTGATGATCGTGTTGCTTGTTTAGAAGCTGGAGCTGATGATTACATCCTCAAGCCTTACCGTTCAGAAGACTTTTTGAAGTTGATTCGCCTCTACTTAAAACCCGATGTCGATACCACAGAGCAGTTACGCTTTGGAGACTTGGTTTTAGACATAGCAACTCGTCGTGCTATACATAACGCACGGGTAATTGACTTAACTATGAAAGAATTTGAACTTTTAAAGTTCCTCATGGAACACCCCCGTGAGGTGTTAACTCGTGAACAAATTCTTGAAAATGTTTGGGGTTACGATTTTATGGGTGAGTCGAATGTGATTGAAGTGTACATACGCTATTTGCGCCTGAAAATCGAAGATGAAGGTCAAAAGCGCCTAATTCAAACAGTGCGAGGTGTAGGGTACGTTCTAAGAGAGTCCTAGAAGCCAATGGCAGGAGCAACAAAAGCTACAAAGCAACATTCGACAATCCCACCTCTCAACAGGGTGGGATTCTTAATTAAAAGTGAAATAGTATAATTTGTGGGCTTTCTTCTTTAAAATTTGTAAAATCGAAATCTAAATTACAAAATCGATAACTATATGCTACGTAGGCTAAATTTGTTCTCAATATTGCTGAGTGTTTTGTTAATGGGTTGTTCTCCACCAACAACAGCTAAACCTCCTACTCCCACTTCCGGCTCTCAAACTCAAGCACCAGTACCTGCTGGTCAAAAACTACCAATTTCTGCTGTAGCAACTATTCCCAACGGCACAAAGATTCAATTGGAAGTAGCAAAGACACCGGAACAGCAAGCGATGGGGTTGATGTATCGCACAAATTTGGCAGATAACCAGGGAATGTTGTTTAAGTTCCCTTCAGCACAACCAGTTAGCTTTTGGATGAAAAATACACTCATACCGCTAGATATGATATTTCTCCAAAATGGGGTGATAAAGTATATTCAAGCTTCTGCTCCTCCCTGCGCTAGTGAGCCTTGCCCTACCTATGGGCCCAATACACCAATTGATACAGTAATTGAACTGCGGTCTGGACGAGCTGCCGAATTAAATTTGCAGGTAGGTAACCGTGTCAAAATTGAGTTATTAAAGTCCGAAGCTTTGCGTAGCTCACAATCGGGTTGATTACTATTTCAATAATCCTTAATTTCACTCAATTATTTTTTTGTAAAAAAAGTATTAAGTACCGTGATATAATGTCGGATCACAAACCTACTATTTAAGATATTGCCAATAAATGGGAAATATTTTTGTATCCACGGTAGAATCAGAGCTTTCAAGCTTATCTACAGAAAATCTTCCTTTTGGAGTACGGATAAATATTTGCTAATAAGAGACTATAAGCTATGGTAACTTTGTTACCAAATGTGCAATTAAATAAAACGCTGCCGTAAATAAAGACGAAACCAATTTGATTTGGGGAAAGTCTAGTTTGGAAAATTGGGCAGACAAGTAGCGATAAATTTTTAACCTTTTCCCCTCTTTGAAGAAGTCAATTTCTTCGAGATAAATTGAGACTAAATCTACTGCGGTGTTTCAGTAATAATGCCACAGTGACAGATTAAATACTGGCAACTAGCTACTGAGCAACGGTGAACTGATATATGACAATACACTCTGCGCTAGGAGGTGAGATACAAATGGCACCATCAACATATTCTCGGCTGATTCATTTTTTGCAAGAAGATTTGGCAATTTCTACAGCGTCGTTGGCAGTGGCGCTGCGACACAGAGAACAAGATCCAGGCCCTTTACCAATGATTCTTTGGCAGTATGGATTGATTACTCTCGATCAGTTGGAACAAATTTATGATTGGCTGGAGACAGCATAGTAATGAGTAGCTCAAGCAGGAGAATTGAGGTATGTCAAATCAACTATGCCTTGTACAAAGGCTAATAGATAGGGAAACAGACTTTCAGCATTACTACTTGATGACATTCACATTAAAAGAGCGAGTTAAAAGTTTAACTCGCTCTTTTAATTTAGTGCTGAGGATGGTTTTTTTCCTTAGCACAATGCCAAGTTGAGATTTTGAATTTTAAACTGACAATACTCACGACTGGCTAAATACTCTAGCTGCTGCCGCTACACCAGATCCTGGGGTGAAGTTTTCGTAGCCGAGTTCAGTAAGGGCAACTTCCAAGGATGCTATGCAGCTGAGAATATCGCGATCGCTGACAAAGCCCAAGTGACCAATACGGAAAATTTTGTTTGACAGATGGTCTTGGCCACCTGCTAGGGCAATATCAAAGCGCTTTTTCATAAACGACCGAATTTTATCCGCTTCAATACCTTGAGGTGCTACAGCCGTAATCGCTGGACTAGCATAACTATCATCCGCAAACAGCGGTAAATTCAACCCCTGAATAGCAGCACGGGTAGCATTCTTAAGTCGCTGGTGTCGGGCAAATATCGATTCTAATCCTTCCTCTTTCATGATCCGCAACGTGGTGTGCAGTGCCATGATTAGGTTCACAGGCGGAGTAAATGGAGTAGTGTTTTTCGCCGCAGATTTACGGTACTTATTTAAATCCAGATAATATTTCGGCAATTTAGCGGTTTTGTAAGCTTCCCAAGCTTTGGGGCTGACAGAGACAAATCCCAATCCAGGGGGAATCATATAACCTTTTTGCGAACCGGAAGCGACTACATCCAATCCCCAAGCATCTACAGGCAAATTGAACGCGCCTAAACTTGTGACAGCATCAACAATAATTAAAGCTTCACCGTGGGCTTTGACATGACTGTTAATGGCTTCTAAGTCATTGAGTACACCCGTTGAAGTCTCGCTGTGGGTGATGATGACAGCTTTGATTTGTTTTTCTTTATCAGCTGCTAATTTTTCTGCAAACACTGCTGGATCTAAAGGTTGTCCCCATTCAGCAATAATTGGTTCGACATTCAGACCATAGGCTTGACCAATTTCTACCCAGCGTTCGCCAAACTTACCATTAGAGCCTACCAAAATGCGATCGCCTGGAGACAAAAAATTAATTATTCCGGCTTCTACCGCACCCGTACCGCTGACATTCAGCGTCAGCACATCACTTTGAGTTTGGTGCAGCCATTTGAGGTTTTCGTTTACCTCTGCCAAGATGTTGCTAAATTCACCAGTACGGTGTCCAATTGGGTGCTTGGCCAATGCAAGTAAGGCAGCCTCTGGCACTGGTGTAGGGCCAGGAATCATCAGCATCAACTTATCGTCCATGTGTTTGTCCTATTAAATAAAAGTCAAAATTTTGGGGATGGTTAATTCTGGTAGTAAATTCTAGACATTCGTCTATATACACAATTAAGTTTGTCACCAGTTGTTTCGCATATTCTCCCCATTCAGAGGAAAAGGATTATTGGAGCTAAACTTGTTGACACTCCGGCTTACCTGATATTACCTGAAGGAATATCACCAAACCCATAGACGCGCTTTGGGCTTCTAATCCCCTAGAGCAGTAGCTGATCGTAGGCGAGCGTAAGGGAGACATCAAAATTATTGTCCAGGTTGTCTAATTTCTGTAAGAACGATTATCTAGAATCTCACAAATGTGGGTACAGCTACAATGAGTTATCAAATTTTACCTTGCTGCGTACCTGTTGACCAAGGTAGTTCAATTCATGTTTGTTTGGTAAGCGCTCGCTCTTGCTTTTCTACCCAAAGATGTTTGATTCCCTATCTGTGGAATGTAGTACAAGCTCTGGCGGAAGTTTACTATGTGACCATTATTAATATCAATGCATTTATAAGGGCGGCATAATGAAACTACCTCAATTGATTGTCACAACTGTCGCGGCAATTGCCTTTGGCTATGTCGGCTCTCAATACTTCAATAAAAATATTATGTATGCTATGGGTGCGGGAATGGTTGGGCTTGGTACGGCGGCATATCTTACTCCGTCTAAGTCTAAAGAAAAGCCTATTCACACACAACCGAAACAGTCGGCATGAAAAGCAAATTATGGCAATGCACTTTAATATAAAAAGCTCTTTTTTGAGATAAAAGTAGCCAAGAGGATATACTTTTTTATAAACAATGCTAAAAACTTGCTTGTTTGCAAGTCAGCGCCAGATTAACAATTCAAAATTCAAAAATAAAAATATAGATGGATAGTTTAAATTTTGCCTCCGTTACCAGGAGCATTATCTGTAGAAAAACTATAGATTTGGCTTGGTGCGAGATATATAGGTTAGGCGAATAATATTCATAATTCCGTACCCCTACTCAGTCTACTTGCTGATTGCCACTTCTGGGATTAAGAATTGAGGAAAACATCTCAACAAAAATCGTAGGCAAATCGAACAAAGATGTCGAAGTAGAGGTTGGGAATGGCTATCAAGCTATCACCGATCAATCGGGGGCGGCAGCTTTTTCAGCATGATGGTTAATAGACCAACGATGGTCAATCGCTACAGACGAAAACTTGCAAATTTCTTCTAGGCGCTTTTGTTGGACAGCCGCTTTACGCAGAGTAATAATTAGCTGATTTACCTGATGCCGCAAATCCGGATTTTGATTTACTGCTGACATAGTTTGTCTTTCTAAAAGTTGCAGTATAAGTTCGTAATGGATAGGTGAGGGCAGAGGAATTTGCTCCATGAAGTTAATCTTGTTTTTCAAATTAGTGATTTTTAGATAAGCCAAGGTTGTTGTGTTTCTAAGTAAATTGTTACATAGGCAACAAGTATTTGTTGATCCCTGTGGGAGTTTAGGCTATGAAGATTTAGCAAAGTCATTGGTGAGTCTGTAACGTGCCCTAGTACCCAATCGCACTAAGCGCCATTAGGTGGCTATAAAGGTACAAAAGAGGCATTTTATAAATCCCTCGGTATTATACGGGCGATCGCTAACTCTGGATCTGGTTGTTTTACCAAAGATTCACCAATGAGTACTGCGGATGCGCCAGCTGTTGCTACTAAACTCAGGTCATCTGGGTTATGTAATCCTGACTCGCTAACCACCAAGATGTTCCGTTCTTGCAACTGCTGACCTCTTGCAGCTAATAATTGGCAAGTTGTTTGCAGGTCAACGGAGAAGTCTTCTAAATTGCGATTATTGATTCCTATTAAGGAGACACCATCTAAACTTAACACTCGGTCAAGTTCTGCCAAACTATGAACCTCAATCAAGACTGCCATATTGAGAGACTTGGCAATTTTGATAAAGTATTGCAAATCTTGATCGCTTAGTATAGCCGCAATCAGTAAAACTGCGTCTGCGCCCTTAATTCGGGCTAAATACATCTGGTAAGGATAGATAATAAATTCTTTACACAATAACGGTAAATCTACGACAGTACGAACCTTAGCTAAATTGTCAAAACTGCCTTGAAAGAACTTCACATCTGTCAGTACAGAAAGACAACTAGCACCACCTTGTCGGTATGAAAGAGCGATCGCTGCTGGGTCAAAATCTTCTCGTAAAACACCTTTACTAGGAGAAGCTTTTTTGACTTCTGCAATTAACGCTGGTTTTGTCTTACCTTGTCGTAACGCCTCCACAAAATCACGAGTTGGCGGTGCTGTAAGTGCTTGCTTCTGCAATTCTCGCAAAGGCATTCTTTCGCGCATTTGGTCAACTTCTATTTCTTTTTGCCAGACAATTTCCTCCAAGATGTTGTTGGGGGTGGCATCTGGCATAGCAACCTCATAGCGTATAACGGAGACAGAAACAGTTGAGCTAGGTGAACGGCGACGGATTTGCATGATGGGGACTGGGGATTGGGAAAAAACAGGGGAGCAGGGGGCAGCTTCGAGGCAGGGGACAAGGGGACAAGGTGAGACAGCGCTGCGAAGAGAAGTGCCTTGCGCGGGGAACCCGCGTTGTGGCAACTTCGGGGAGGGTTTCCAACGCCAGTCGCTCATGGGGGAGACCCCCAAGACCGCGCTGGCTCCTCCGCAGGCGACTGCGTTCTCCGAAGGGGTTCTCGAAGAGTACCCGAAGGGGGACACGGGGAAAGAACTATAAATAACTCTCTTGCTCCTTGTCCCCCCATCCCCCATGCTCCTTGTCCTCTTCACCCGATGCCCAATGCCCAATACCTAACTGGCGATCGCTCGTTTATAGGCTTCGTCCAGAACTTCTGAAAGTGTTGGGTGGGCGTGAACCAAATGAGCGAGGGTATTAACAGATTGACGGTTGGCGATCGCTGCTGACGCTTCATGAATTAAGTCTGAGGCGTGCATTCCCATAATGTGAACACCCAAGACTTCTCCTGTGTCTTTGCGATACACTACCTTTGCTATACCGTCTGCTTCATTTTCTGCCAACGCTTTAGAATTACCTTTGAAGTAACTCCTACTAGTTCCTACTTCAAAGCCTTCAGCTTGACCCAATTCCTTAGCTGCTGTTTCCGTCATGCCGACATAGCTAATTTCTGGGTGAGTAAACGCTGCTGCTGGGATGCTGTGATAATCTACGACACGCTGGTGACCAACTATATTTTCCACCGCAACAATGCCTTGAGCAGAAGCAGCGTGAGCCAGCATCATTTTACCGTTGGCATCGCCAATAGCCCAGAGATGCGGTACAACTTCACCAGATGACAACACTGCCATGCGGTCATCGACGGGAATGAAATTGCGCCGATCAAGTTCCACACCTACAGTATCCAAACCGAGATTTTTAGTAGCTGGGATGCGTCCGGTAGCTACTAAGCAAGCATCCACCTCGATCACATCTACATCTTCTTTGGTTTTGAAATCTGCTAACTCAATCACCACCGGAGAACCAGGTATGACTTTTTTGGCGTATATTCCCACTTTAGTTTCAATATCGCGGGGAGTAATCAGCACCCGTTCGGCAAGTTTGGCAATGTCGCGGTCAAATCCTGGCATTAGCTGATCTAGGGCTTCAATCATCGTGATTTCACAGCCCAAAGCCGAGTAAATATCAGAAAATTCCAAGCCAATGTAACCACTGCCAATAATTGCCACCCAGTTTGGTAGCGATTCTAACTTTACACCTTGGTCACTAGTAAAAACAGTTTTGCCGTCTACTTCAATCCCCGGAGGAACAAAGGGTACTGAACCGGGAGAAAGGATGATGTCTTTAGCTGTGATAGTTTTTTCACCACCATCACCACTGACACTAACTTTTTGTGTGCCAGCTACTTTTCCCCAGCCTTTAATGATATCGACTCCCAGACGTTTGAGGCTATTTGTTAAATCGCCTTGGATTTTGGCAACGAGATTGTCGGCATGATTGGCGATCGCTTGCCGATCAAACTCCACATTTCCGACTTGAATTCCCAGCGACTTGAGGTGGTGGGCATTACGTAAGTCTCGCACACGTCCTGATGCCGCTAGCAGCGCTTTCGACGGAATACAACCCCGGTTGACACAGGTTCCCCCCATGTCAGCTGCTTCAATAATCGCTGTTTTGAGACCGCAGCTTACGGCGTGTAGGGCTGCGCCATGACCACCTACACCAGCGCCTATAATAACTAAATCGTAATCGAATCCATGACTCACGTTAGTTTCCCCGTGTGCTTCGCCTTTTTATTCTCAACTTGACTAGCAACCAGTGCAACCCCTTTGAGGTTCGGCTATTGCTAAATCAAATTTATGATTTACGCTAGCAGGCAAAGAGACTGAATATCTTCAGTATCATAGCCAAACTTGTATACTCACTTCATTTAATACTTAAATTTACCAGTTACTGGGGACTGGGGACTGGGAAAAAGCAGGGGTGCAGGGGAGACAAGGGGACAAGGGGACAAGGGGACAAGGGGAAAGAACTATGATTAAATCTTGCTCCAAGTTGTTCCCCCATCCCCCATGCTCCTTGTTCTCTTCACCCAATACCCAATCTCCAGTCCCCAATCCCCAATCCCCAATACCCAATCCCCAACCTTTGAGTTTGTTTGCAACGTTTAAACTTCACGCTCAACCAGGGTTTAAAATCTTGGCACGCACAGGATTGAAGTAAGCGATCGCTCAATGTTAATTCCTAATTTTAGTGAATTTACTATCCGCCGCAATGCCAACGCCAAATCTTTTCAGCGTGGCGAGGCATATTATGAAGCAGATGCTGTCATCTCCCTCACCCAACGTGGCAATCTGCTACAAGCAGAAGTAGAAGGGAATGAAGTTAAGCCCTATCAAGTCCGCCTTTGTCTCAATAATGAGGGGCTGAATTCTGCCAACTGCACCTGTGCCTACGATTTAGATGGTTGGTGTAAACATATCGTAGCCACAATGCTCGTCTGTATGCGTCGGCCAGAAATTGTAGAGGAGCGTCCTACTTTAGAGCAACTCCTGAATCGTCTGGATCATCTTCAAACCCAAAGATTACTGCAAGAGTTGGTGGCAGAATACCCCAGACTGATAGAGGCAATTGATCGCCATGTCAATTTGATTGTACATCCTGTTGCCAAACAACAAAGTGCCAAAAAAGCTAAACCTGTACGCCAAGCTACCATTAATCCCAAACCTTTTGGGCAGCAAGTGCGCCAGATTCTTCGGGATGCGGTGCGTGCTTGGGAAGATGGTTATGATGATGACCCGATTACCGAAGAATTGCTCGGTGTTGTGCAAACTGCTGTAGATTTGAGCGAACGGGGAGATGGTAATAATGCGATCGCTATTTTAGAAGCGATTACCTCTGCGTGTGTAGAAAATTGGGATGATGTTGCAGAGTACGGTGCTGATAACGATGAGATTGTTCAGGAATTAAATGATGCTTGGTGTGAAGCAATTCTCACCGCCGAACTCACCCCAGAAGAAAAAGTTGATATCCAAATAAATTTGGAAGCATGGCAAGATGAGTGGGACGCTGATTTTGGATTAGTTTCAGAAGCTTTGCGCCAAGGCTGGGATTACCCGCCACTGGTGCAGGTTCTCCAGGGTAACATCACAGAAAGAGGAGTTTGGGAAGGAGAAATACCAGACTATGCCGATGATTTGGCATTGATTCGGCTAAAAATTCTCGAACGTCAGGAACGTTACCAAGAATACTTGTATCTGGCAGAAGCGGAAGGACAAACTCAACAATATTTGACCATGTTAGGGCGCTTAGGTAGGGTAGAGGAAGCAGTTGAGGCTGCTCAAACGCAGATGAACACAATGGAAGAAGCTTTTGCCCTAGCGAAAACACTCACAGAACAGAAATCGTTGCCACAAGCATTAGACATTGCTGAAAGTGGATTAAAGTTACCAGGAAATTGTCAGTATAGCTTGGGGCTATGGATGAGTGATTTAGCTGAAGAGTTGGGTAATCGGGAGGCTGCTTTATTAGCAAGAAAGGCTGCTTTTCAAGCCAAGCCTTCTTTATTTGACTACCAGAAGTTAGAAGAATTGGCAGGGGAAAACTGGGCAAGTGTCAAAGCAGAATTGTTGCAAATCATCCGCACCTATAATGGCTGGGGAACGGAGTCAGCCAAGGTGAATATTTATTTACATGAAGGACTAATTGATGATGCGATCGCAACTGTAAATGATTTTAGTTCCTACAATTCTGAGTTAATTTATCGAGTCATGGATGCTGCAATATCTCACAATCCTGACTGGGTGATTTCTAATGCCTGTCGCCGTGCCGAGTTAATTATAGATGCAGGTAAGGCAGAATATTATGATCATGCAGTTCAGTGGTTAAAAAAGGCACGCGCCGCCTATTTAGAATCTGGGAGAAAAGCAGATTGGGCTAGCTATAAAGCCGAGTTGATGGAAATCCACGGACGCAAGCGTAAATTGATGGGATTATTTAAGGAAAAGGGCATGGAATGATAGACAAAGCTATTTAATATCATCACTTGGGAACCTGCAATTTTTGTAGGGTACGTTACGCTGTCGTTAACGCATCTTACATCTACTGCAAACCGAGAATTGTACACAATGCCAATGCTAATTGCTCTATATAATCATGATCTAGATGACCAATAACTCTAATGATTCTGGATTTATCAATGGCTCGAATTTGCTCACAAAGTATTACGGAGTCTTGGTTTAATCCAGCAACTCCTAAAGAAACAAATACATGAGATGGTAAAAGAGCACGCCGAATCTTAGATGTAAAAGGTGCAATTATTGTGTGAGGACTAACAGCATTCGCTTGATCAATTTGTAGAACCACAACAGGTCTAATTCCTGCTTGTTCTGTACCTATCACTGGATTTAGATCGCAAAGAATCACATCCCCCCGCATAATTTCTACCACTTGATTTCCCCACGGGCTAAACGATTCTCATAGTCTTCTAAATTGGATAGGTAGTCAGAAAAGTCTGATTCTACTAGATCTAAAGATTCCATAGATTGAAACCATGATGAAGAGTCTTTAGTGCCATACTTCCAAACAAGGAAGTCTATAAAATCACTGACCTCTTGAACCAGAGAATCTGGAAGAAGGCGAATCTTTGCAATAGTTTCATCATGTACAGCCATAAGATATGCCTTTTAGTTGTGATTTTATTTCTAGGATACTCTGTAAAACTCGTGTTTTTTGAATATCAACTCTTGCCATTGGTGTTAAATTTTTCTATGATTAGCTCTTCTGAAATTGATGAGGCTACTATTCTAAGATTAATGTCAACTATTATTTTATTGTTGTCGAAACTTATATTTGTTTTTTTAACTAATAATTCTACTGGTAGATTATCACTTAATTTAATTTGATTAGATATTTGATTTTTATATCCTGCTTCTTCAAGCCATTCAGTAATATTTCGCCAGTTTTCTACCTTTTCATCAGATTTATCCACTAAATTCTTCACATACTTATACAAAGTATTACAAAGGTCAACTTCGACACCTTTGATGTTCTTATTGAGCTTTTCAGCTATTTCAGCCGGACTGTAACCACAAAGCAACCCGCGCAAGTGTAGTTTTTCGACTGGTGTCAAACGCTTTCCCTTGGCGGATGAAATGTCTGTGTACAGCGTTTCCAAATCCCAGTACTTTGCAGCCTGGGTGAATTGCTGATCAATAGATGTCATTGCTCTGATTCTTGATATAGAAGTTCCTAGCCTTATCCTAGCCTAAGCTCTAATTGTTGCTAGTACATTCTGATTATTTTTAAATTTAGCATTAAAAAATATTAGTTTTAAATTTAAATGCGTAATAATACGTATAAAAATTGATGGCGCTATGTTATGGGCGAGTTTTGCTTGTGTTCCACAAAAGCTTTTTATGGCTGATTCCTACAGCTAGGCTAACTTAACCACTAACACTTGTTAGCCGTTTAGCTTCAGTGATAATACATTACTAAAAATTACACTAAGGAGCATTTGATGGTTTCATTTTACCTTGGTCATAAAGCTAATGAACTTGCCAAAGGCGCTCAAGAGCGATATGAACGTGCTGTTGAATGGTTGAAAGAAGAGGAAGAAGCTACTAACAAGTTAGCAGCTGAGTATGGCCAACTCCAACTCAAGGTCATTAAAGACACGATTAAGCGTTTTGTTGATTTTCTTGAACGCACTGGTAGAAAAGCTTCCGAAAGCGAGAAGCGGCTTTTAGAAGGTCTAGACTTTTCAGTTCAGCAGATACAAGAATATAAAGCTGCTGCCATAGCAGCAGAACAGTATTTCATGGCTGGTGCTAAAGCCGCTGGAGCCGCAGCAGCAGGTTATGGGAGTGCTATAGGTGTTGCTACTTCTATAGGAGTGGCAAGCACCGGAACAGCTATCTCAAGCCTCAGTGGAGCCGCAGCCACTAATGCAATGTTGGCATGGTTCGGCGGTGGTATGGCTCTTGGTGTGTGGGTGCTAGGTGGTATCACTGCTATTCCAGCTTTGGCTATTGGTGGCTTTTTTGCGGCTTGTGAAGGTGAAAAAGCCATGACCAAAGCGCAAGAATATGTAGCCAAAGTCAATGAAGCAGTTACTGAAATTTACGCTGCCGATGATTATGCAATACAAGTAAAACAGCGCATTACTGAGTTAAAAACTGTTTTTGAATCCCTAAACACTCTTGCTGTTAAAGGACTGAACGAACTTGAATTTCAAGCTTTTGATTCAAACAGAGATGCCGAGAAGTTTCAACAGGTAGGACTTCTGATGAAAGCACTTGTAGAAATTCTGAAAACCCCAGTCTTGAACAGTGAAGGAAAACTTAATCTTGGCACTGTCACCATTTTAGAAAAATACCGCACCCTACCAGGTAAATAAACATGACAGCTAAGAAAGTTCATGTAGAAGTATTGGGAACAGGTGCAGATGCTCTTCAAAGCTTACACGCTATTATTGAAGCCTACACTGATTACAAGAAAGTTGCACAAGAAGAACAGACTAAACGACGTGATATCGAAGCCTGGGAAAAAACAACAATTGCCCAGGTTCAAGCTAATCGTGATGTTCTGATAAAGTATCTTGAAAGCTCATTTGATGAACGAGCAAATAATTTTCGTTTTCTGTTTGAGAAAGTCGATCAGGCAATTGCACAGGGTGATAATAAGCAATTAAGTTTATTCCTGCATTCCATCACTGAACTAGCAAAATCTAGTCCATTTAAAGACTTTGCAGATTTGACATCAGTGAGAGCGGCTCTCGACAATCCACAGCATGAATGGACAATTTGATAAGGAAAAGCCGCATGAATGATGAATGCAAACAAAAATTTTAGGATTATTAAATAAGTTTGTCATGTAGCGATCGCACTGATTTTTTTATATTGATGTCAAGTGCGATCGCCTATTTTTATTACTCGCAAATATTCAGGCGATCGCTAATAAAATTATTTAAATCATGGGTCTTAACATTTCCCGCACCGTAATTATGCATTCAGGAAAAGCTGAGGGTGAAATTTGCACATCCTCTGCAATAATTGTCTCACTTTGATAACCTTCTTGGCTCGGTAAGCGATAAACATGAAGCTTCCGCCCATTTACATCTAAAACCCAGTAATCTAAAATACCCGACTTGGCATAGATAGATGCTTTCACCTCTCGGTCATATTTGAGACTGGTATCAGCTACTTCAATAATCAGAAATATTTCAGATGGAGTGGGATGGTGGTCATCGTAATCCAAGGAATCGGGAATTACCACAGCCACATCTGGTTCTGGTTCAGAATAATCATTCAATTGCACAGGAGACTGAAATCGCAATAAAACGCGATCGCCTAAGCGGTTCCGCAATAATCTTTCCGTGCGAGTAATCGCTGACTCATGGGCGGTTCCCTTGGCTGCCATCCGAATTATTTGCCCCGCAATTAACTCAACCCGTTCTTCTGGATGAAAAATTCCAGCCTCCGCCATGCGGTGATAGTCTTGAACTGTTAACAGGCGAATACCTAAAACCATATCAGTTAAGCCGGACAGTTCAGTGCTTTTGCTTTTTCCAGTCTATCGATTCTAGTGATTTACTGTCATTATCTGATAGCTAATAGTGCAAATAAACCCTAATGTTTGTAGAACATGGGTTCAAAGTATATATTTAAACAAGCTTTTTAAACGGAGAGGGAGGGATTCGAACCCTCGTATACATTGCTGCATAACAGCATTTCCAGTGCTGCGCCTTCAACCACTCGGCCACCTCTCCAGGTGCCACGATTTACAATTCTACAATGAAATCGCAGAAAATGCAAAGATAAAAGAAGACATTTGAGAGTAAAGCTAAAATCCCGAATCAAGATGTCCCAAACATACACAATTAAAGTTCACGATCGCACTACAGGCAAAGAATACACCCTAAGAGTGCCAGAAGACCGCTACATCCTGCACAGTGTTGAACAACAAGGATCAGAATTGCCATTTTCTTGCCGCAATGGTGCTTGTACTACTTGTGCTGTCAGGGTGCTATCAGGAGAAATTTACCAACCAGAGGCAATTGGATTGTCGCCTGAGTTACGGCGGAAAGGTTATGCCCTATTATGTGTGAGTTATCCCCGTTCTGACTTGGAGGTGGAGACACAAGACGAAGATGAAGTCTATGAACTCCAGTTTGGGCGCTATTTTGCTAGGGGGAAAGTTAAGGCGGGTTTACCGTTAGATGAGGATTAAGATTTGGTTCGCGCAAAGATGCAAATTCAGGCTTTGGTGAAGCGTCTTGGCATTTGGACGCGCAGAATAATTATATTGGCTTGTCTATTACTGCTAGTCAGTTGCCAAGCCAAAAATCAGCCTACAGCTAATCAGATACAGGTGAAAGTAGCGCGGGTGGTCAGTGGGCAAAGTTTGGAAGTTCTAGGTGTAGCTGAACAACCAAACTTGATTTCCCAAGTGCGGTTAATTGGTATTGATGCACCAGATATACGTCAGCGTCCTTGGGGAGAGAACGCCAGACAAGCGTTAGAAACGCTAATTGGCGGTGCAGAACAAGTTGTAACGCTGGAGTTTGATCTAGAGGCAAAAGACAAAGTTAACCGGACTTTAGCCTATGTGTGGAAAGATAAGGTGTTGTTGAACGAAGAAATAGTGAAACAAGGGTATGCACTATTTGTCGGGCGATCGCCTAATCATAAATATGACCAGCGTTTAGAACGCGCTCAACAATGGGCTAGACTCATGGGGCAAGGAATTTGGCAATCAGAAAAACCCATGCGTCTTACTCCTGCTGAGTTTCGTCGCCAATATCGTTAAAGGGGGATTAGGGGCTGGGGATTGGGGACTGGGTAGACAAGGGTTACAAGAGAACTAATAACTAATGACTAATCTACAAATTTTTCTAGACATTGCGACCGAAGCGGCGTTAGCTGCGGGTGCTGTGTTGCAGGGGTACTGGGGTAAATTAGAAGATGCAATTACAGAAAAAGGACGCCCTGGTGATTTAGTCACAGCGGCTGATAAAGCTGCGGAAGTTGTGATTTTAGAAATTTTGCGTCGTCACTTTCCTCAGCATTCCATCTTGGCCGAGGAATCAGGGAAACTAGGAAATCAAGACAATGAATATCTTTGGGCAATTGATCCTCTAGATGGCACAACTAACTATGCCCACCAATATCCTTGTTTTGCTGTTTCCATCGGGCTATTAATTAATGGCGTTCCACAAGTCGGTGTAATTTATAACCCTTTTCATGATGAGTTATTCCGTGCTGCTGCTGGCTTAGGAGCAACACGCAATCGTCGCCCTATTCAAGTTTCAGGGGCTTCTGAATTAGGTAAGAGTCTGTTAGTAACAGGATTTGCCTACGATCGCCGCGAAACTTCTGACAACAACTACGCAGAATTTTGTCACCTCACCCATCTGACTCAAGGAGTCAGGCGCAGTGGTTCGGCATCAATGGATTTGGCTTATGTTGCCTGTGGGCGTTTTGATGGCTACTGGGAAAGGGGACTTTCTCCTTGGGATATTGCTGCGGGTGTCATTTTATTACAAGAGGCTGGAGGGAAAGTCACCGCTTACGATGGTTCTCCCTTAAAAATTGAGTCTGGTAGAATTCTCGCTACGAATGGTTATATTCACGACACCCTCAGCCGTGAACTGATGCAAATTCCACCACTATCAACTTGGAAATGAGGTGATGGAAAAATAACTAATTAATTGTATGACTTTTAACAATTGCCTACTGACAAATCACTAATGCACCGAAGTAAACTAGAAAGAATCTTTTTGCTCCTTTGGTGCATACCCCTATATGTTGTTGAAAATAGAGCGCGGACTTTTTAAATATGATTTGACAGATCATCACGCAGTTTTGTGCGTTCCCGTTGATGCGGATATCACAGAGATCCGCAAACGCTATCTCAAAATTGCCCGTCGCTTGCATCCTGATACCAATGCTGCTGCAAATGCTGCGGACAAGGAGGCATCTAGCGAGTTTTTATCAAAGTTGGTTAACCCAGCTTATGAAAAACTTTCTGTGGAACGCAATCGCGCAGAGTATATTATAGTTCTGTCTCAAATGGGTAAGCGTTTAGTACAAGAAGCTACTTCGGTAGAAATTCACACTGAGTTGGGTAAACAGCTAGCTACTGCCCCGGAAGCAAATATAGATCACCTTTATAAAACTGCGATCGCGAAAATTGCAGAAACCCAATATGATTCATTGCAGCCAGTACCGCAAATTATTGCCCAAATTAGTGAGTTGAATTTAGTTTACTTAATGCGAACTGCTGCCAAATCATTAGCAGCGCCACCACCTGTTCAACCCAAGAGTACTTCAGCTACGCCAACATCAAATCCGACAAAAAAAAATCAGGATGTACCACCACCAGCACCTGTCAAAGAAGATTCAGCACTAGAACACTATTTTCGTCGCGCTCAAAGTTTGATCGACAAAAACCAATTCGCCCCAGCTCAGGTAGAGTTGCAAGATGCTCTCAAACTAGAACCAAAGAATAGTCGTTGCCATAGCCTGATAGGATTGGTGTACTTAAAGCAAAATCAGCTGAAAATGGCAAAAATTCACTTTGACAATGCGCTGAAGTTAGACCCCAAAGACCAAATAGCTTTGGAATGGAAACCCAAATTAGACAAGGCTTTGGGGCAAAAATCTAGTGGTTCTAACACTAATTCACCATCCAAGACAGTTGGTAAATCAGATAACTCTGGGAATGGTGGTTTGTTTGGTGGTTTGTTTGGTGGGAAGAAAAAATAATGGTGTATCAACCAGCAGCGGGAGCCAGGGATTTATTACCTTTGGATGTGGCTCAAAAACGCTGGATTGAAGATAGGTTGCAGCAAGTATTTCACCGTTGGGGATATCACAGAATTATCACCTCGACGCTGGAGCGCATGGATACCCTGATGGCGGGGGAAGCAATTCAGCGTCAAACGGTAATTCAACTCCAAAATGCTGAAGATGAAGAATTAGGGCTACGTCCAGAACTCACAGCTTCTATTGCTCGCACTGTTGTCACTCGGATGGCAGGTGCTACTTATCCGCAACGGCTATACTACAATGCCAATGTATTTCGCCGGATTTGGGAAAACAGGCATAATCGTCAGCAAGAGTTTTATCAAGCTGGAGTTGAGTTGCTGGGAGCTGTTGGATTACTAGCAAACGCCGAAGTGCTGTTGTTAGTGGCAGACTGTTTAGCCGCGCTTTCGTTGCAGGGGTGGCATTTAATTTTAGGTGAGGCGGGAATCACACGATCGCTATTGAATGCTTTTCCGAGTCATTTACAAGGTAAAATTCGCAGTGCGATCGCCAATCTCGACCGCATTACCATAGATAATTTACCCCTCAGCAGCGAACTGCGCGATCGTGCCAAAATGATTTTGGATTTGCGTGGTACGAGTACCGAAGTATTGCGACAAGTCAATAATCTAGATTTAGACAAAGAGCAACAAGAAGCTGTCAAAAACCTCACGTCTTTAGTTGAGTTACTCGAATCAAAAGGAAATGTTCCTTTAATCCTCGACCTCAGCCTAATTCAAACCATAGATTACTACACCGGTATTGTGTTTGAAGTCGTCAGTGATATTGAAGGACAAGCCCAGGTTTTAGGAAGAGGTGGTCGATACGATCAGCTTTTGGGGCTATATCATCCCCAAGGAGAAAATATTCCTGGCATAGGCTTTGCCCTCAACATTGAAGATTTATACCAAATTATCTTGTCTACTCAGCAATTACCGCAGGCTCCCCCAGCGAGTGATTGGTTAGTAGTACCAGAGACTGCTAGTGCTGAGGCTGCTGCTTTTGCCTACGCGCAAAAACTACGATATTCTACCGAACTAGTACGGGTAGAAATGGATTTGGGAGGAAGAAACCCAGATGCGATCCGGCAATATGCACGCGATCGCAGCATTGCCCAAATTGCTTGGATTCAAGCTGATGGCTCACCAACAATAGAACCATTAAATTCGTAGGAAATTTTTCTAATTGCTAGGCTAGAAATAGCCGATCAAAACAGAGGGAATCAAGAATATGCCACACACAATTGTTACTAATGTCTGTGAAGGCATTGCTGACTGCGTAGATGCCTGTCCAGTAGCTTGCATTCACGAAGGCCCAGGCAAGAATGTCAAGGGAACTGATTGGTACTGGATTGATTTTGCCACTTGCATTGATTGTGGTATATGTATCCAAGTTTGCCCAGTTGAAGGAGCGATTGTTCCTGAAGAAAGACCCGAATTGCAAAAAACACCCTAACTGAAACGTATTCGCACAGCGTCTGCGATAGGAGAAGGATAAAGGATGAAGCATGAAGATGAAAGGCCTATCTATTCACAAATAGTTATGGATTTTATCTATATTGCTTCATGGTTTATCCTTCTGTGATCTAGACTTATTTTTTAATTGATTAATGACTATTAACTAATTAATTATTGGCTAATGACTAATAACTATTTGCTAGAAGTTCAAAATGTTCACGCTGGATATATTAAAGATGTAGATATCCTGCAAGGTGTAAATTTCCGGGTAGAACCGGGAGAATTAGTCACAGTGATTGGCCCTAACGGCGCTGGAAAATCTACCTTGGCGAAAACTATTTTTGGACTTTTAACACCCCATACAGGCACAATTACTTTTAAAGGTGAGAATATTGCTGGGCTTAAGTCAAATCAAATAGTTCAAAGGGGAATGTGCTATGTACCGCAAATTGCCAATGTCTTCCCCTCGCTGAGTATTGAAGAAAACCTAGAAATGGGGGCGTTTGTACTTAATACTCCCCTTAAACCGTTGAAAGATAAAATATTTACCATGTTCCCCAGACTAAGCGATCGCCGTCGTCAACGTGCTGGCACTCTTTCTGGAGGAGAACGTCAAATGCTAGCTATGGGCAAAGCTTTGATGTTGGAACCTAGCTTATTACTCTTGGATGAACCTTCTGCTGCTTTATCGCCCATCCTAGTTACACAAGTGTTTGAGCAGATTCAGCAAATTAACCAGGGAGGTACAGCAATTGTACTGGTAGAACAAAATGCCCGTAAAGCACTGGAAATGGCTCATCGTGGTTATGTACTGGAGTCTGGACGCGATGCCATCTCCGGGCCTGGTCAAGAATTATTAAATGACCCTAAAGTGGGGGAACTGTATCTAGGCGCAGGGAAGGGTCATTAAGGGATTGGGGACTGGGCATTGGGCATTGGGGAAGCAGTGCAGAAAACTAGACTCCTCACTACTCACAACTAGGCACTCAGCACTCAGCACTCAGCACTCTTTATTAATGATTAAATGACTGTTAAACCGTGTAGTAGGGTACTCTTAGATCCTGCTGAGTTCTGATATCTTCCTGGCAACGACGAAACTGTTGTCAGGTAAATTAATGGCTCGAATTAACGGATTTGTAGGACGTCGTGATTTCTTGAAATTGGCAGGTTTGGTCGGTATTGCATCTGCTAGTTTTGGCGGTAGCCTACTGTGGAGTAAACAACAAGTTGCAGTTGCTGATGTTTATCCAGTAAATCCTCATCAAGCTTTAAAACGTTTATTGGATGGTAATCAAAGATTTTTACTTCAGCAACGGCAATATCCCGATCAATCACTAGAACGCCTACGATTACTAACTAAAGCTCAGTATCCTTTTGCTTCAATATTGGGCTGTGCAGATTCTAGAGTACCTGCGGAAATCATCTTCGATCAAGGGCTGGGAAATTTATTTGTCGTCAGAGTGGCTGGTAATGTAGCTAGTGACATGATTATAGGTAGTCTAGAATATTCTACCGCTGTGTTAGGTTCGCAATTGGTTGTAGTTTTGGGCCATATAAGTTGCGGTGCAGTGGTAGAGGCTATCAAAAATGAACCACACCCTGGCAAAATTAACTTTGTTGTTGAGGGCATCAAACCAGCCCTAGCTCAAGTAAATTTAAGTACTGGCAATATTTATGTAAATGCGGTAACAGCTAACATTAAATATCAAGCTGAACAGTTGCAGAAAAGCTCAACGATATTAGCTAAACTAATTAGTGTAGGCAAACTAAAAATTGTTAGTGCTTGTTACGATATCAACACTGGCAAAGTTAATATTATTAAATGAATTTGGCTATTGTGTCTGTAAATATTTAAATTGCTACAAAAAATCTTGTTTTGTAGTGAGTTGTTGAGTTTTGACGGATAATCTAAGAAATCTTTTTAACAATTAGTGGCATAGTAATAAAGTGGGCATTGCTCACACTATAAATTCTTCAGGGATATCAGTATCTAAATGACAGACTTCAGAGAAAATAAAGAGTGGGAAAAAGCCCATGAACTGACAGTTGCAGTTTATGAGGTTACTAAAACTTTTCCAGAAGAGGAGTTACTAGGATTAACGCAACAAATTCGTTTAGCTTGTGCTGCTATTCCGATTAAAATTGCTCAGGGATGCGATCGCGAAGATGATCACCAAGAACAAGTTGATTATCTTGAATTGGCAAAGGATGCAACAATTGAGGTGGAATATTACCTTCTGCTCTGCTATGAGTTAAATATGCTCGCATCATCCGATTACGATCGCCTAATCAGCCATGTAGTGGAAGTCAAAGAACTGCTTGACTATTTTATTGACAAGCTGAGTCGGAATTTTTGATGATTCTCCAACTCCTCCCAGAACACCTGCAAATCATTCGTACCCATGCTGAAACCGCTTATCCCGACGAGTGTTGCGGTATAATACTGGGTCATCTGGGCAGTGAAGGCAAAACTGTAGTAGAAGTTATGCCAGCAGAAAACGCCTGGAACACAGAAGCAACAGTTGATTTTCCAAATGATGGCGTAGAGAGTCAAAGGCGACGATATGCGATCGCACCTCAATTTATGTTACAAGCTCAAACAAAAGCACGCGATCGCTCACTAAATATTATTGGTATTTACCACTCCCATCCCGATCATCCCGCTATTCCCTCAGAATGCGATCGCCTCTATGCTTGGCCAGAATACTCGTATATAATAGTTTCCGTTCAAAATGGCAAAGCCACCACACTTCAAAGCTGGAGTCTTGATGATAGTCATCAGTTCCAACCAGAAGCAATTAAAAACATAATTTAAACAACTGATATATACGGATATCATTTTTCGCTACGATTAATAGTCCGCTCTCCACATTAAACTGCTATGCTCAATCCCAATCTGGATGAAATCCAGTTGACAAAAGACGACTACGAACGCTACTCCCGCCACCTAATTTTGCCAGAAGTTGGGCTGGAGGGACAAAAACGGCTGAAAGCTGCCAGTGTACTGTGTATCGGTACAGGTGGACTAGGTGCGCCATTACTGTTATATTTGGCAGCCGCCGGTATCGGACGCATCGGTATTGTTGATTTTGATGTCGTCGATACTTCCAATTTGCAACGCCAAGTTATTCACGGTACATCCTGGGTAGGTAAACCCAAGATTCAATCGGCCAAAGAGCGAATTCTCGAAATTAACCCTTATTGTCAGGTTGATCTCTATGAAACTCGCCTCAGTTCCGAAAATGCTCTGAGTATTTTAGAGCCTTATGATATTGTCGTGGATGGAACCGATAACTTCCCCACTAGATATCTCGTCAACGACGCTTGTGTGCTACTCAACAAGCCCAACGTCTACGGTTCAATTTTCCGCTTTGAAGGGCAAGCCACTGTATTTAACTACCAAGGTGGGCCCAATTATCGTGACTTGTACCCCGAACCACCACCACCAGGAATGGTTCCCTCTTGTGCAGAAGGTGGAGTGCTAGGAATATTGCCAGGAATTATCGGCGTAATTCAAGCCACAGAAACCGTCAAAATTATTATTGGGCAGGGTAATACTCTTAGCGGGCGACTGCTGCTATACAACGCCTTAGACATGAAGTTTCGGGAGTTGAAGTTGCGTCCCAACCCCATCCGCCCAGTGATTGAAAAGCTGGTAGACTATGAAGAATTCTGCGGTATCCCACAAGCTAAGGCAGAGGAGGCGAAACAGCAGATGGAAATTCAAGAAATGACTGTAACGGAGTTAAAACAGTTGCTGGATAGCGGTGCGAAAGATTTCGTGCTGTTAGATGTCCGCAATCCCCATGAGTATGAAATTGCAAAGATTCCTGGCTCCGTATTAGTGCCATTGCCAGATATTGAAAATGGGGATGGCGTTCACAAGGTAAAGGAAATACTCAATGGTCATCGCTTAATTGCTCATTGTAAGATGGGCGGGCGATCGGCAAAAGCCCTTGGCATCCTCAAAGAAGCTGGTATTGCCGGAACAAACGTCAAAGGTGGAATTACCGCTTGGAGTCGGGAAGTCGATCCGTCAGTTCCTGAATATTAAAGCGAACTACAAAGTGCAAAGATAAAACAGAGGGGATTAGGTGAATGTTTCATCATCCCCATTTTTTTAACTAAATTTAGTACCGCTTGGAATAAGTTCGTAGCTTTTTTAAACGCAGAGGGGCGCGGAGTAACGCAGAGTATTTTTAAAGTAAATAGGACTTACGCAATAACTCTCTGAAACTCTTATAACTTAGTGTCCTTTGTGTTCTTTGCGGTTCGTTTTTTCATAATTTTGCGTAAGTCCTGGTAAATTCGCTACGAATTAATGAATAGCATCTAGAGTTCTAGGTTTGAAGCTGTTGCCGAATTTTAGAGAATTGGTATAAATTCTTTACTTCTTTGCTCAGGACTCAGGACTCAGGACTCAGCACTCACTCCACTGCTCCGAGAATTTTCAGACTCGCTTTTTGAGCTTTACTTAAACCTATTACACCTTGAATGTTCATTCCTTCATAAGGGCGGGGCGATCGCAAAATTTGCAAACACTCTCCTGTAGTTATATCCCAAAGCCTAACCGTCTCATCTTGAGAACCAGTAGCAAAGATTTGTCCGTTAGGGTCAAAGGCGATGTCCCAGATCCAATTTGTATGTCCATGAAGTGTATTCAGACATTCGCCCGTATGAACATCCCAAATTTTAATCGTCAAATCTTGGCTAACGCTAACAACCTGATCACCTTGGGGGCTAAATTTGACACTGGTTATCATTTTGCTGTGTCCCGACAAAGTTTGCCGACAGTCCCCGGTTTTAATGTCCCATAACTTGAGAGTTAAATCTATACCACCACTAACCAGTGTGTGACCGTCTGGACTAAAGGCGATCGCATAAATCCAACCCTGATGCCCTTTGAATTCCTGAATAATTTTTTCTGTTGGGACATTCCATAGTTTAATTGTGCTGTCAGCACTCCCACTGGCCAGAGTGTTACCATCGGGACTATAAGACAATGAAAATATAAAACCTGTATGTTCCTGTAAAGTTTTTAGGCATTGTCCAGTTTTTACATCCCATAACTTAATCGTACTATCAGCACTGCCACTAGCCAGAGTTTTACCATCGGGACTATAAAACAATGAAAATATAAAACCTGTATGCCCCTCTAATGTTCTCAGACCTTGGCCTTTACTTATATGCCAGACGCGGATTGTTTGATCAAGACTGCTACTGAAAAGAGTCTGTCCATCAGAACTAAAGACCAGGGCTGTCACATTACTCCTATGCCCATGGAAAGTTTTTAAGCACTTGCCAGTGGCTATATCCCACAATCTAACTAACTGGCTTGTATTAGCAGCTAAAGACTCTCCATCTGGGCTGAAGGCTACAGCCCAAACAAAACTTGGATATCCCTGAAAAGTTTTGATGCATCGTCCGGTAGCAACCTCCCATAACCTGATAGTTTGGTCTTCAGCAGCACTGGCCAGAAACCGCCCATCTGGACTAAACGTCACTGAGGAAACACGACTTGTATGACCAGACAAAGTTTGGATGCATTGTCCTGTTTGCACATCCCAAAAACTAATTGAAGACGCTTCTTTGGCGATCGCTAAAATTTGAGCATCGGGGCTAAAGGCAACCGACCAAACAAATTCAATTTGCGACCCTTGTAAAGTTTTCCAGCACTCACCTGTGTTCACATTCCATAGCTTTACGGTGTTATCTTTACTACCGCTGGCTAGGGTACGCCCATCTGGACTGAAAGCAATAGACCAAACTGCTTGAGTGTGTCCTTGCAAAGTTTTCCAGCATTCACCCGTGCTAACATCCCATAGCTTCACTGTTGTGTCGAGACTTGCACTTGCCAGAATTGCGCCATTTTTGCTAAAGGCAACTTGGCGGATCATATCCGTGTGTCCTTGCAATGTTTTCAGACAATGACCGCTACTGACATCCCAGAGCTTGATGATGTTATCTGCTCTACCGCTAGCCAGCAGAGTTCCATCCGAACTGAAGCGCACAGACCAGCAACGTACATTATCTTGTTCTAAAGTGTGCAAAAGCATTCCTGTGCTGACATCCCAGAGTTTGATGATGCCATCATCACTACAACTTGCAAGAGTTTGACTATTAGGACTGAAGGTTGCTACCCGAACCCAGCCAATATGACCGTCAAAATTCTGTAATTGTCTACCATCTATGACATTCCACAACCGCACTCCGCCATTGGCATCGCCAGTAGCCAGCAATTTACCATCTGGACTGAATTCTACCCACAGGACATTAACTATAGCTTCAGTAAAAGTTGATTTCCTGATATCGGTATTTCTGAAGTTGACTTGATGCAGATTAACGCCTTGGAAATCAGCCTGCCAAATCGTTAAGCCAGAAAAATTGTAGCCCGTCAAATCAACTTTCATCTGACGTAGCAGGTTGATTGCATTACCACCACCATATCCTGGTATTGCTGAAAAATTATCGCGCAATCTAGCAATGATTTTTTTTAACCGTTGTTCAATTGCTGCTGAGGTTCTCAAGCTAGTTTTTAACTTGTTTAATATAGGTTTTAAAATTACCCGCTTCTGGCTTTCTCTAACGTAGTCTTTAGCAGTAGCTTCAATTAATGCATGGGTATTAAATAATTCAATCTCCCCAGTTATTGTTTCACGGCAAATCTGTTTAATTAGTTTGTCAGTCACATATTCCATGACTACAGGTTGTTGGCTATAGCCAGCTAAATGCTGTTCTATTAGCGATCGCCCTTGCAGAGATAACAACGCTTCTAGCAATTCTCGCTTGGATATTTTGGGTACGATATCCTCTTGCAATTGCGTTAGCTTCACCCATTCTCGTTTGATTGCTAACCAGTACATCACTTGCTTTTCGTTAGCAGACAAGCGATTAAATTGTTGCTCTAAAATCTCCCAAATATCACCAAAAACAATAGGCCCTTGCTGCAAAAATTGCCTAACATCCCCGTCAAATAGCCGCTGGATTGTGGTTGCTACAATTTTCAAAGCCAAGGGATTACCTGTATAGCGCTGAATCAAGTTGTCGTATTCAGTCGCAGAATGCACCAGTCCTTTGCTTGTGATAATTTGCTGTGCTTCTGCTTGCGGTAGACCAGTTAGTTGCAGTGATCG
Organism: Mojavia pulchra JT2-VF2; assembly: GCA_019359325.1. GTDB lineage: Bacteria > Cyanobacteriota > Cyanobacteriia > Cyanobacteriales > Nostocaceae > Mojavia > Mojavia pulchra. The sequence goes on from JAHHHN010000016.1 coordinate 47,079, forward strand.
CACGGGTAAAGTTGCTCCTTCCCTTGCTGTGAAACCACTTGGTTTCTCCCGGCTGGTGAATACTAGGCAACTTTGATGGCGTTCATCTCCCACTCGCCTGAAAAGGTGACCGTATTCTTGATATCCCGAACGATAGCGACCGGATCTTTTCCCACTCTCCAAAATCGATTCGGCATTATCCAGTACAATCAGACAACGTTGGGAGCGTAAATACTTCATCAGGCAAGAAATTTGTTTGTCTACAGTTTCTGGCAGATTCACTTCTTGCTGATCGGAAACAAATAAAATTATTTCCCTTAAAAGATCAACTATTGGTGGGGCATTTCGGAGACTGCGCCAAATTACATAATTAAACTCGCCCTGTAACTGTTCTGCCAATTTCACAGATAAAGCTGTTTTACCAATACCCCCCATACCTAACAGCGCTATCAAACGGCATTTATCATTAATAATCCATTGTTGCAGCTTTGCCTGTTCGGCCTTGCGTCCATAGAAGATAGAGACATCAATTGCTTCTCCCCAGTCTTGACGCTGCTTCCCTTTAGGGGCGGTGGTATAAGCTTCTAACTCTACTGGCGAGAGACTCGAATAACGCCGTCTCAAGACAGATTTGATGTTACTTTTATTAACATTCTCTCCTAGTGCCTTTGAGATCGTCTGCCATAACCTAAAACCTACATCTCGGATGTAATCATCGTCATAACCTGAGCTTTCTGCAATTTGTGCATAAGTGTATCCTTCCCACGACTGACGGAGCACTAACTCTTGAATGTTAGTTAAATGCTTTTGCTGTAAAGCTATGTCTAAAATCAGCATTGCTTGCTCAAAAGTCAAATCTATGGCTCCCACAGGTTGTCAAAAATAGATTATCCCAGTATTGGTTATGGGGTTTACTTTATAAAGCTGATTTTAAGTCTATTTACTTTAGTGATTCACTTTTTAATTATTTACCTGATTTTTTATGATTTTTTCTCACGCTAAAACAGTATCACTTAAGTCCATTGTTATATTATTAACTATTTTATATAGTACCAGTATTTTTACGCAGGCTAATTAAATGAAGATTATAGCAATCCGATTTGATTCCTGAATCGCTCGTAGAGACAGGGAACTCTTAACAGGAAAGAAGGAATAAATGTGTACCTAGTTCCGCAAAAATCAAATAGGAGTTTTATATAAGAGTTAAAATATAATATTGTATACAAAAAGCAAAAATAGCAAGGTTCGTAAAGATATATTTTTAATCAAATTAAAAATAACTAAAAATTTGTCTTTATTAACTACAGTTAATATACGATTTAATATATTAAAAAATTTTATTTATAAATCACATTATCCTAGTGCAAAAAAGTCAGTGATCATCCAAATTCTTTAGCTGAGTTTTTTCAACTACGAAGTTTTCTCAGTTCAACAAGCTGCCATCAATCTGCTTTGATCAGCAGCCTTGGTTTGCCATTGCGTCGATAGACTGACCCCACGCCGACCCAGTGCTAGAAGCAAGTCGATGCTGTAATACGTTTGTTTAATTATCTCCACTACTTATCAGCCTGATTGGGAGTTAATATTTAACGTGGATTGTGCAATACTTGCGCTCTTGTCAACTTTTGATAAAACTTTTAGCACATCATAGGTTTCATAATCAATACTCCAAAATATCAATTTCAAGGAAGTATATTGAGTTATGTGTATTGAATTTGGACGAGAAATCTGCGGTAATCTCGATATCGCAGAGTTACGAGAATGGTTAGTTACCAACGGTATTGGTGGTTATGCTTCTGGCACAGTTGCAGGTTTACTTACCCGGCGCTATCACGGTTTATTGGTAGCGGCATTGAAACCACCTCTGGGCCGCACTTTGTTGCTGGCCAAACTTGATGAAACTGCCGTATATGATGGACGCTCTTATTCTTTACACACAAACCGTTGGGTGGATGGGATTGTCAGTCCTCAAGGTTATCGACACATCGAAAGTTTTTCTTTAGAAGGGACAATTCCCGCCTGGCGTTTTGCCTTGGCTGATGCTTTGTTAGAAAAACGCGTGTGGATGCAGCAGGCAGCTAACACAACTTATGTACAATATCTCCTGCGTCGTGCTACCCAACCGTTAAAGTTGACGCTCAAAGCAATGGTCAACTACCGCGATTATCATGGTGATACCCAAAGTAATGGTTGGCAGATGAGTGTTAATCGAGTTACGCAAGGAATTTCTATTACTGCTTATCCAGGTGCTGTACCCTTATATTTACTAAGTGACAAAGGCGATGCTGCTCCCGTCCACCATTGGTATTATGGCTTTGACTTGGCGGTTGAACGTTATCGCGGACTGAACGACAAGGAAGACCACCTCCACGCTGCTAGCTTTGAAGTTACACTCCAACCTGGAGAATCACTTACGTTTGTTGCCAGTACAGAAAAGCAACCAGATTTGAATGGTGAAGCAGCAATCAACCTACGTCGCACTTATGAGCAAAAACTGCTCGAACCTCTACAATCTAAAGACTCACCCACTTGGATTAATCACTTGATACTCGCTGCTGATCAGTTTATTGTCAATCGTTCAGTACCAGAAGATAGCGACGGCAAAAGTATTATTGCTGGTTATCACTGGTTTAGCGACTGGGGACGCGACACCATGATTAGTCTACCTGGTCTGACAATTTCTACTGGTCGTCCAAAGGTTGCACGCTCTATTCTTCGCACTTTTTCTCGGTATGTAGACCAGGGAATGTTACCAAATCGCTTTCCTGATGCAGGTGAGCAACCAGAATATAATACAGTTGATGCTACTTTATGGTACTTTGAAGCAGTCCGCGCTTACTACAGTGCCACAGGCGATGATGATTTGCTTAACGAACTATTTCCGGTACTTGCAGATATCATTGATTGCCATTTTCGCGGTACACGCTTCAACATCCACCTCGATGCAACTGATGGTTTGCTCTACGCCGGGGAAACAAGTGTACAACTTACCTGGATGGATGCCAAAGTTGGAGATTGGGTAGTCACGCCCCGGATTGGTAAGCCCATCGAAGTAAATGCCCTGTGGTATAATGCGCTACGGTCAATGGCAAAGTTTGCTCAACAGCTTGGTAAACCACATCAAGAGTATGAGGCAATGGCAGATCGTGGCTTAAGCAACTTTTCTCGCTTTTGGAATCAGCAAACAGGCTATTGCTATGACGTTATAGACAGTCCAGATGGCAATGATGCATCCTTGCGTCCTAACCAAATATTTGCAGTTTCATTACTAGAAAGTCCCCTCTCGCCTGTTCAACAAAAGGATGTAGTTGATGCTTGTGGGCGAATGCTCCTAACTTCTCATGGATTGCGATCGCTTGCTCCCAATCATTCCCAATATCAAGGAATTTACGGAGGCGATCAGTATCAACGAGATGGAGCTTATCATCAAGGAACAGTCTGGGGTTGGTTATTAGGCCCGTTTGTTCTAGCTCATCTACGCGTTTATCAAAATCCTCAACAAGCTCGCCAATTTCTCCAGCCCATGGCCAATCATCTCACGGCTCATGGGCTTGGTAGCCTCAGCGAAATTTTTGATGGCGATCCTCCCATGACTCCACGGGGATGTATTGCCCAAGCTTGGACGGTTGCAGAAGTTTTGCGCGCTTGGTTAGCGACAATTCGTAATTAAGAGGCATAAGATTTGCAATCACTTTCTTAAAATTTTTCTGTTTTTTTCTGCCAAATCCCATTCTCAAGCAGATACTGGTGGCGCGAGTTCCTTTTCAGGAATGGGGAAATATTACAGTTCATTGCAATCTCTGCTTTAAGGGTTGTCAAGTTGAAGTCATTTCGACTACGATAACAAAGCAAACTCATAACGACTACATTTAAATCCCCTGTTGATGAGTTAGTTCAAGCTCGGCTTCCTAAACAGATAGATATTGCGACGTCCTAGTAAATTAATAGAGAAATCACCCAGTATGGCAGACCCCAAAACATTGACAACCGCTGATGGTATTCCAGTTGCGGATAACCAGAACTCTTTGACAGCAGGTGAGCGTGGCCCTGTGCTAATGCAGGATTTTCACTTGATGGAGAAGCTAGCTCACTTCAATAGAGAACGAATTCCTGAGCGGGTTGTTCATGCGAAAGGAGCCGCTGCATTTGGCACCTTCACTGTCACTCAAGACATTACTCGTTACAGTAAAGCCAAAGTTTTTTCAGAGATTGGTAAGCAAACCCAGGTTCTTCTCCGATTCTCTACAGTGGGAGGCGAAAAAGGTTCAGCCGATGCCGAACGTGACCCCAGAGGCTTTGCAGTCAAGTTTTATACAGAAGAAGGTAACTGGGATTTGGCAGGTAATAATACGCCAGTCTTCTTTATCCGCGATCCGCTGAAGTTTCCTGATTTCATCCATACGCAAAAGCGTAATCCGCAAACGAATTGCAAAGATGCCAACGCTATGTGGGATTTCTGGTCACTCAGTCCAGAGGCTCTGCATCAAGTTACGATTCTATTTAGCGATCGCGGTACTCCCAAAACCTATCGCCACATGAACGGCTATGGTAGCCATACATTCAGCCTGATCAACGCCCAAGGACAACGGGTTTGGTGCAAGTTTCATTTCAAAACCATCCAGGGCATTGAAAACTTTACCGCAGAAGAAGCAGTACGGGTTAAGGGAGAAGATGCAGACCATGCAACCCGTGACTTATTTGAAGCGATCGAGCGCGGCGACTATCCGAAGTGGCGAGTCTGCATTCAGGTGATGACTGAAGAACAAGCAGCACGTCATCGGGATAATCCTTTTGACCTAACGAAAATTTGGAAGCATTCCGAATATCCCTTGATAGATGTGGGTGTTCTCGAACTCAACCGCAATCCGCAAAACTACTTTGCTGAAGTTGAGCAGGCAGCATTTTCTCCTTCTAACGTCGTTCCTGGTATCAGCTTCTCTCCAGATAAAGTATTGCAAGCTCGCATCATGTCTTATCCTGATGCTCACCGCTATCGGATCGGTGCGAACTATCAGCAATTGCCAGTCAATCAACCGAAGTGTCCAGTAATGCACTACCAGCGCGATGGTGCTATGGCGTTGGGTAACAATGGCGGCAATGCACCCAACTACGAACCTAATAGCTATGAGAACGCGCCAAAACAAAATTGTGCTTATGCAGAGCCAGCTTTAGACTTAGGCAACGTCAAAGCCGATCGCTTCGATCACCGTGCAGGAAATGACAATTACACCCAAGCCGGCGATCTCTATCGACTCATGACACCCGATCAACAAGAGCGTCTCATCCAAAACATTGTGGGCAGTTTGAGTCAAGCACGAAGTGATATTCAGATGCGCCAACTCTGCCACTTCTTCCGTGCAGATATGAATTACGGCCGTCGTGTGGCACAAGGTTTGGGAATTGCGATTGATCCATCGATGATGCCAAAGTCTGGTCAAGCGGTTGGGGTGTAAATAATTCGTAATTCGTAATTCGTAATTCGTAATTCGTTATTACGAATGGGGATAAAAGGTAATTTGTTATATCTCGCTGATATTAACTAATTCAGATACGCGGCTTCTGTAAGGAAATCGCGTATTTTTTTGTTGACAGTGTTGATTATTTCCAAATGGTAGGGGCGATCGCAGCCATAAACAACAAAAAACCAATTTCTCGCACATAGCTGATAAAAACACTTCTATTTAATAACCCATCCCAGAGATAGCCTTGACGTTTCGGCGTAGCGATCCGCTTAAAAGCATGAGTCCAGCTACCGTAAATACCAGGGCCCTTAAAACCACACTAATTAGTAAGAATAGACTCAATCTTATACACACGGGGATAGAAACCGCGCTGAAAGTGTTTCCATTGACTTTCTAAAATCCAGAAAAATGCAGGTATAGCACAACCAATGAGAGCGATAAGCCTGACGGCATAGCTAACGCTTATCGCACTTGCATTTGCTTTCTGCTGTATCATCAATGTTAAAACAGCCCCAGTCCCCGTAATTCCCAGCGCTATGATTACCCAAATCTGCTGATTGTAGTCCTCGATAGTATTTTGGATAAAAAAGTATTCTTCTTTGAGCAACTCTAATTCAAATTCGCTGAGTGGCTTTGGTTGAGGTTCAGCAGGTGATGGGTTAGACATGGCGAATGGTAGAAGTCACTGAGATTAATATAAAGTACAATACTGCGCTAGTTAAACGTGATATCAAGTTTCTCGAAAAGATACGATAGATTTAAGACCAATTGCGCTTGAAGCTAATTCTCCCATAGTCAGCTTATGCAAATTACTCTCAATCTGGACGAATCTCTTCTCAATGAAGCCTTACAGCTTACTAAGATTTCCAACCAAGAAGAACTAATTAGCCTAGCGCTGCAAGAATTTGTGCGATCGCGTCGCAAGAAAAATCTTCTCGACCTCGCCGGACAAATTCAGTTTGCCCCGGACTTCGACCATAAAGCTCTGCGCGAAACTCGTCATGCTGCTGATTAATACATCGGTTTGGATCGGCGTGTTCCGCAATCGCAGCGGTCAAGTTCGTCAACAGCTTGAAACTCTGATTGCCGCTCGTGAAGTTTTTCTCACCCGATTCACTCAGTTGGAATTGCTTCAAGGGAGTTTAAACGAGCAAGAGTGGACTCTCCTCTCCACTTACCTCGAAACACAAGATTACATTGAACCCACACCTCATTCCTGGCAGGCCGCTGCTCGCATTTACTATGACTTGCGCCGCCAAGGACTGACGGTTCGCAGCCCAATTGATTGCTGCATCGCTCAAGCTGCACTGGAAAATAATCTACTTCTGATTCATAACGATCGCGATTTTGAGACAATTGCCCAAGTGCTATCGTTCCAACACCTTCGCTTCCAACCTTGAGCCTTGAGAGTCTCATTTACGGAGCTAAAAGCCTCGTTCACGGAGACAAAAGCTTCATTCACGGAGACAAAAGCTTCATTCACGGAGCTAAAAGCCTCATTCACGGAGCTAAAAGCCTCATTCACGGAGCTAAAAGCCTCGTTCACGGAGCTAAAAGCCTCGTTCACGGAGAAAAAAGCCTCGTTCACGGAGAAAAAAGCCTCGTTCACGAGGATAAAAGCCTCGTTCACGAGGATAAAAGCCTCGTTCACGGAGAAAAAAGCCTTATTAGAGACATTCAATTACAAAAATACCGCAATTGTAGGGGAACGGCTGCGATCGGATAATTGGAAACCCGATGCGCGTTGGCTAATGGGCGCAGGGCAAAATCCGTTACCTTACTATGAGATTTCGCTATAAAACTCGGAATTCATTCGAGGCGGTATCTGCTGAATTAATGTTCTAAACTGGCGATCGCCTTGAGTGCTACGCTTTGAGCGATCGCTCGTTTTTCAATGAATTCTCCAAATCTGCATTTTAATGAAGTAATACCAATTGAAAATTCAAAATTCAAATTTGCGTCTTTGCACCTTTGCGTATCAATACTTCAGCATCATCTAGGATGAGAAAGAGATACTCCAAATAAAAATTAACTGAATTAAGGTGTTGAAAAACACAAGGTGGAGCGAATTATGACAACTCCAACTCAGGAAGAAATCAGATTAGAAGAAGCTTTGACTCATAAAGCTCATTGGCGCAGATGGGGGCCTTATTTGAGCGATCGCCAGTGGGGTACAGTACGAGAAGACTATAGCCCAAATGGTGCTGCATGGGACTATTTCACTCATGAACAGGCTCGTTCCCGTGCTTATCGTTGGGGCGAAGATGGTATTGCTGGTATTTCTGATAACCACCAGCGTCTTTGTTTTGCGATCGCGCTTTGGAATGGTGAAGACTGTATTCTCAAAGAAAGAATTTTTGGACTAACAGGAAGCCAAGGTAATCATGGGGAAGATGTCAAAGATTATTACTTTTATCTGGACAGTACCCCGACTCATTCATATATGAAGGCATTGTACAAATATCCTCAAAAAGCTTTTCCCTATTCTGAATTATTAGCCGAAAATCAATGCAGAAATCGCCAAGAACCAGAATTTGAACTTATAGATACAGGTATATTTGATGACAATCGCTATTTTGATGTCTTCATTGAATATGCTAAACATAATGCTGAAGACATTCTCATCCAAGTTAAAGTAGTCAATCGAGGGCCAGAAGTAAAAACACTGCACCTATTACCTACTCTCTGGTTTCGCAATACTTGGTGTTGGAATGGAGATAACAGTAAACCTATTCTTAAACAAGTTAAATCAGGTAATGATTGGCAAATTATTGCCGCATCTCATCCAACTTTAGGAGGCAGATGGCTGTATTGTGAGGCAGCAAACGAGCTACTATTTACAGAAAATGAGACAAATAATCAGCGATTGTTTGGTTCTGCTAATACATCTGCCTATGTTAAAGATGGCATTAATGATTACATAGTGGATGGAATAAAAGAAGCAGTAAATCCTGATAAAGTTGGCACGAAAGCCTCTGCTGACTATTTGTTAACCGTTGGCGCAGGGGAAACTAAAACTATTAGATTACGCTTGTGCGATGTGCCGAATTTAGCTGAACCATTTGGTAAAGAGTTCGATGCCATCTTTTTAGATAGGCAACGAGAAGCAGATGCATTTTATCAGCGCATTACGCCATTTTCACTCAGTGAAGATATGCGAAATGTGCAGCGACAAGCATTTGCTGGGATGCTTTGGAGCAAGCAATTTTACCACTACATTTTAGAAGATTGGCTCAAGGGCGATCGCAATACACCACCACCTCCTCCAGAACGTCAAAAAGGTAGAAATCGGGAATGGTTCCATCTCTACAATGAAGATATCCTTTCCATGCCTGACAAGTGGGAATATCCCTGGTTTGCTGCTTGGGATTTGGCATTTCATACTATTCCTTTGGCAATGATTGACCCTGATTTTGCCAAGTATCAATTGGACGTTTTAACGCGGGAATGGTATATGCATCCAAACGGACAAATTCCTGCTTATGAGTGGCAGTTTAGCGATGTTAATCCGCCTGTTCATGCTTGGGCAACTTGGCGCGTTTATAAGATTGAACAAAAGATGTATGGACGGTCTGACCGCAAGTTTTTAGAACGGGTATTTCAAAAGTTGATGCTCAATTTCACCTGGTGGGTGAATCGCAAAGATACTGAAGGTAATAACGTCTTTCAGGGAGGATTTCTCGGTTTAGATAATATCGGTGTATTTGACCGCAGCGCTACTTTACCCACAGGTGGACACATCGATCAATCTGATGGTACCAGCTGGATGGGGATGTATTGCCTAAATATGTTGGCGATCGCTCTAGAGTTGGCAAAAACCAATTCTGTTTACGAAGACATCGCCACAAAATTCTTTGAGCATTTCCTTTATATTGCCAATGCCATGAACAAAATTGGCGAACTAGAAGTTAGTTTATGGGATGAGGCAGATGGATTCTACTACGATGTACTGCATTTACCGGAGCAACAGATTACTTTAAAAGTCCGGTCAATTGTGGGACTAATTCCCCTATTTGCAATTGAAACCATTGAACCAGAAACCTTAGAAGCGCTTCCCGGCTTTAAACAGCGCCTAGAATGGTTCATCAAAAACCGACCTGACTTGAAGCAAAATGTCGCTTGTATGGTAACTAAAGGGGTGGGCGCAAGAAGATTGCTGGCAATTGTTTCACAAGATAAACTCAGAAGCATTCTGCAAAAAATGCTCGATGAAAATGAGTTTTTCGGAACCTACGGCATCCGGGCGCTTTCTCGGTTTCATGCTGAACATCCCTATATTTTTGATGTCGATGGGGCCAAATTTTGCGTAGATTATGAACCTGCTGAATCTAGCAGTAGTTTATTTGGTGGTAATTCTAACTGGCGCGGCCCCATCTGGTTTCCGGTGAATTTCCTACTAATTGAATCCCTACAAAAGCTTCATCATTATCTAGGAGATGATTTCCAAGTCGAATGTCCTACAGGTTCTGGTAAAATGATGACGCTTTGGGAAGTTGCATGTGAACTATCTCAGAGACTAACCCGAATTTTCTTGCAAAATTCCTCTGAACAACGTCCCGTTTATGGTAATACACAAAAGTTCCAAACCGATCCGCATTGGCGAGATTTGATTCTTTTTTATGAGTATTTTCATGGCGATAACGGAGCCGGAATTGGAGCAAGCCATCAAACTGGATGGACAGGTTTGGTTGCTAAATTGATCCAGCAATTTGCTGAGTATGAAGGACAAAATCAGAAACCTGAGATAGATAAAAAAAATGAGGCGATCGCCTTAGTATAAGGAAGTAAAAATCAACTCATAGTGCTGAGTGTTGAGTATTGAGCTTTGAGTGAATATAGTAATAAATCTTTTGCTCAAAACTTAGTACTTTTAACTCAGGACTCTTCGTTGTGGCTGTAAATCAAAACATAACCCAATTAAAGGAGGCAAATAAATTGAAGATTGAACAAAAGGAGAATTCTCGCCTTCGTTGGATTAATTTGAATTCTGCGATCGCATCAGTTGATGAAAGTGCAGATTTAATTCAAGGGCTGAATCAAACTCCTAAAAGTTTGCCATGCCGTTATTTCTACGATGACCGAGGTTCAGAATTATTTGAGCAGATTTGTGACTTGCCAGAATATTATCCTACTCGCACTGAGCAAGCAATTTTAGAAAATTACGCTTTAGAAATTGCTCAAATGACAGGCTCCTGTCATTTAATCGAATTAGGTAGTGGTAGTTCACGCAAAACTCGTCTGCTCTTAGAAGCATACAGCCAAATCAATCAAGAACTACAATATTATCCAATTGATGTCAGTGCTGGCATTCTTAAAACCACCGCTTTAGATTTGCTACGTCAATATCCCAAATTAAAGCTTTGTGGTTTAGCAGGAACATATGAGCAAGCATTAGCACAGCTTCCCCCTGCTGAATTACAAAATCGGATGCTCATTTTTTTAGGAAGTACTTTAGGCAATTTGAATCAGGAACAATGCAATAAATTCCTAACTCAAGTTCAACAAGCCTTAAAACCTGGAGAATTCTTTCTTTTAGGAGTAGATCTGCAAAAACCAATAGAAATCCTCGAAGCAGCTTACAACGATTCTCAAGGAGTAACCGCCGCTTTTAACCTCAATATCTTACGCCATCTCAATCAACGTTTTCAAAGTAACTTCGTCATCGACCAATTTGCTCACTTAGCTTTTTATAATCGGGTAGAAAACCAAATTGAAATGCATCTTCGTAGCCTGAAAACTCAAACCGCAGTGCTAGAAGCTTTAGATTTTGAAGTTTCATTTCAAGCAGGAGAAACTATTCGCACCGAAATTTCCCGTAAGTTTTACATACCAACTTTAATCTCTGTTTTAGAGAACCACGCCTTCCAAGCATTACAAGTATGGACTGATCCTCAAGCGTGGTTTGGCTTACTACTTTGCCAACGCCAATGTATAAATAATGAGTGTCCGTAAACTGTTAGGACTTACGCAATAACTCTCTGAAACTCTTATAACTTAGTGTCCTTTGTGTTCTTTGCGGTTCGTTTTTTCATAATTTTGCGTAAGTCCTGACTGTAACAGTCACTCAAATTAAGATATCCTGCGTACAAATTCAATGTTGCAGCTAACCGCAGGATGTCAAACAATTTTGGATTTTAGATTTTGGATTGATTCCACAGATAAATTTGCTTGCTCTGTACCATTAAGGTAAGGAACTATTGGTCAATAAACAATAAATAATTTTTTTTGCTCTTCTACTTATCTTGACGGTAAAGGTTGTTTAGTAAGCTATCCATGATAGTGTTAATCTCGACAAAATTATTATCCATCGCCAGCATTTCCTCCGGCTTCTGGATATATTTATCCTCAATCAATTCATCTGCACAGTTCTCTATAATCTGACGAACACTTTCTTTAGTTGACTCAAGATGAAACTGTAAGGCTAACACCTTTTTGCCATAGATGAACGCCTGATTTTGGCAAGCTTCGCTGTAAGCTAATCGAGTTGAGCCTTGCGGTAAGTCAAATGTGTCACCATGCCAGTGAAAGACTGTAAATTGCCGCGGTAACTCATCAAATATAGTCGAAGACTTGGCTTCGTTTGTAATCTCAATAGGAAACCAACCAATCTCTTTATATTGCCCTTGATATACTTTTGAACCTAAAATATCTGCGATTAACTGTGAGCCAAGACAAATTCCAAGAACTGTTTTATCTTTCTTGATTGCCTGCTCAATAAATCGTTTTTCTTCAGTCAACCAAGGATATTTGTTATCTTCATAGATATTCATTGGCCCACCCATCACTACAACCCAATCCACATCATCAACTTGAGGTAAAGAGTCATTAGCATAGAACCTGGTTGCTGATAAAGAGTGATTTTTATTAACTGCCCACCTTTCGATGCTGGCAAGTCCTTCAAAGGGTACATGCTGTAAGTAATGGATTTTCATATTTATTTTTGAATTTTGAATTTTGAATTTTGAATTGTTATCTTCTGTCTATGCGTTGGGCTATATGTGCGAAATTTCATTAGGTGGGGAAATAATTTCGAGTCCGTAAATTGGGGCAGTTGCCATCGCTTTTTCGATGTCTGCGGGACTGACAGTAGGTGAGTGGGTTATATCTATTGCTGGCACACCTATTTCCATAAAAAACTTCTCTAACCCTGCTGGCGTCACCCAACACAGTAATTTAGCAGGTTTTAACCCCATATTTGCATATCTGTGGAGTTGACCTTTGGGAGAATGGAGAAAAGTGCCAGCAGTCGCAACAACCGTCTGTTGATCCAACTGGAATTCTAGTTCTCCCTCTTGAATATAAAAAGCTTCATCTTCGTGACTATGAATGTGAGGTGGTATGCCGCTTTGGGGTTGAACGATAATCTCAACTAAGGCGTAGGCTTTACCAGTATCTTCGCCCAAGGCTTTAAAAGTATACAAGTCCCCAAGTACCCAGTATGAGGAACCTTGTCCTGGCTGCTGCAATATTCCTTGCAGATTAATTGTCATTGCAATTTCCTTCCTTAGATATAACTGTCTTTGTTGTTAATACGTTCTCTCAAGCCAAGTTAGCTTCTACCTTGCCAGTCTCTGGACATACACCGACTTGAAGCACAGTGTCCATTACATCTGCATTCATGCGAGTAGCCATTTCTGGGCAAGGCTTGTTTGCATGAAGATTAACTTGAGTTTGGGTAGTATCTTTCTTTTCTAGACTAACTGTTTGCCGCCCATATTTCAGAACAGTTGACATCCAAATTAATTCGTCCATAAACCTTTCCATGCGCCGAATATAAGTTGGTTTATCAATTAAATTGCCTGACTCATCAATCAGTTTTTGAACATTACTAAAGTTGAGGTCATAGAAAATAGTTACTAACCCCAACTCACGCATTACAGGTAATAAGTTTTGGATGACCCTTGTGCCACCAAAAGGCCCTGACGAAACACCACACAGCCCGACAGCTTTATGGATATATTCTTTTAGGCAGGTATCAAGTACGTGTTTGAGTAAACCAGGATAGCCATGATTGTATTCTGGTGCAACAATGATTAATCCATCTGCGCGTTCGATGGTTGCAGAAAACTGAGGGTCTTTGATAGATTCACCTGCATCATCAGTAGCGATCGCCATATTTCTAATATCTATCAGTTCGGTTTCCAGGCGATCGCGGGCTGCTACCTGCTCAACAATAAATTTTGCAACATACTCACTCTGGCGACCTTTACGAGGAGTACCGAGAATCACAGGGATAAATAGGGATGCATCTAGCATAGTTTTGTTCTCTCTACTGTTCTTAACCAAACGACCAAGAGGAATATTTTGTAACAGCGCTCCCAACTTTTCTGGATCATTCAACAATTTAGCGTTAATGGGGGTTTTTATTACTCCTGGGGCCACATTAGACTGTATGGACTACTGCCAATATGCGACGTTCTACCATCGTAACTATGTTTAAGATTGTACGATTATACTGAGGACATGAATCAGGCAAACTACTCCTGGTCAGCCGGAGAAATTCTGCAAAACCGCTATCTCTGAATGCACTTGGTTAGCACAAGAAATAAACGATTGGCTCAAGCCGCTCAGATAGCGAAGCATTTCCTAATCGTATTGGTTTATCTTAGTCTCTTGGTAGCTAAGACCTCACAAGTTTATATGGGTTGCAAAAGCAGAAAACAGCATGATAAAAATTCGCGGAATCTTGAAAACTGCTCAAACAGCACAAGAAAAATTAAAAACTGGGATATCGCCTCAAAAGGTTGCTGATTTCAAACAATTTATTACAAGCTCAGTTGCAACTATTGAGCGGTTATGCGCTGAAGCGAAAATAACTCCTCATCATCTACCAAAACAATCCCGTGAGGCTTACTATTTTCTTAAAAATATTGATTTAAAAAACTTGCCTACTACTTCTAGTCATCCAACTCAAACGCACGTTGAGAGTATCCGCATTCAGAACATCAAAGCACAACAAGATTATATTTTGCAGAGTATTGTTAATGTTGCCTCATCTCCCACCCTAAATTCTGTTGAAATACAGCAACTAACTCAAAATTTGGTAAGAACAGTAACAACAATTGAAAGAATATGCTCTAACCAACAAGCAACGCCAGCAAATCTGACTCGTTCATCGCGTCAAATTTTCTCTTGGATGAAGTTTTTAACTGATGAATATAATTTGCAACTTCACCTTAAAACTACTTCTCGTGTGCAGCAAATCGCCAAAGAAATCTTGATGACACATGGTCAAGAGTCGGTAAAAATAGCGATCGCATTTATTAATTTACCAGGATTATACAAAGGTAAAAGAAATGGTAACGCTGCCAATCTCATGATTAGTGAAGGGTTCATCAATGCCTCAGATGAAGTTTTGCAAGCTTTGGTAAAAACTGCTCTTTTTGGCAAGAGTCAAGATAATACACAAATTATTAGGGCATTTGCTAGTTCAGAAGAATACAGCAATGTACTGCTAACACTTGATTTAATTGTTGAAGTAATCGCCGAAAATCCCCAAGGTAAGTTTTATAACCTGGATGAGTTATTTAACAAACTCAACCATGAATATTTTGCTGCAACTCTTGCTAAACCTCGCCTAGCATGGAGCAAGATTAATACTTACCGCAAGTTTGGGCACTATGAACCAGCTAGAGATAGAGTGGTGATGAGCTTGACTCTTGATAATGCCAATATACCTGAGTTTGTAATTGAGTTTGTGTTATATCACGAACTACTGCACAAGTACCACGGTACGAAGTGGGTGAATGGTAGAAGAATGGTTCACACTCCTGAGTTTCGCGCTCATGAAAATAAGTTCAAGTTATACAAAGAAGCTCAGGGATGGTTACAAAAGTTAGCATCAGGAAAAAATTAGAGATTGGATATAAATTCTGGAATCGAGGTTGTCTAGCAAGTATTTAGTTCTAGATAAAAACCAACTATATAACTGAACTTATATGAAATCTTTCACCCCAGAAGTAATTAGAGCTATAACCCCTATGTTTATGGCTAGCATTGGAGCTGTAATTGGTGTTGCGGTTTTATTTTCTCCAAATACTAATGATGCAAAATCGTCTGCTGGTTTGGGTCTAGCAAGTACGGCAATTGCTGGCGCTGCTGGACTTGCTCAAAACAGCAAAAGCGAGCCTGACTTTTCAGTTAAGAAAGAGGGTAACAAATTACAAGTTGAAACACCAGGAAATCAAGACAGTGATTAACATTAGGTAGTTATGTTGCAAAAATATTTTCGGGATATCAAAATCTTAAGAGTAAGACCAGGCTCTACAATTAATCCAACTAGCGATTGTTTCCTTCGATAAATCACAGTTATTGAGCATTTCGATTGCTACTATCAGCACGAACAATATATTTATTGGCAGGCGAATTATTAGCAAGTGGTTCTATTTTTCCCTGAGCAACCAAAGTTTGATAAATTAAAGCTGTAATCTCTCCTCTAGTGGCAGGTTTACTGGGATTAAGAACTTTGGGATTTGGATAATTCACCACTATATTTTTTTTGGTTGCTGCTGCTACATCTCCTACAGCATATTGGGGAATTCTATTGGCATCTGCATAAGTATTAGTAATAATAAATGACGCAGGACGATTAAGATTCGCTGCCACTGCCTGTTGATCAGTTGTTGAAGGTGTTGAAGGAGTCACAGCATTAGCTGGTGCAGCCTGGGCTTTTGGTATTAATAAAGGCTGCATCAAACTAGTAATTGCAAGCGGTAAGAAAATAGGTCTTTTTGTGGCTCTGCGTGTGCTTTGTTGAGGAACTGCACTCTGCGTGGTTATGGGTACAGTAACTGCTGATGTACCAGCAGTTAGATTCAAACCTTTGCTTAAAGCAACTATAGCCTCAACCTTGGTAACAGATTGATTTGGACGGAAGTAACCACCAGGATAACCTGTCATAAATCCTTGCTGATATGCTTCTTCAATGGGACGAGTAGCCCAATAGTTAGCAGGAACATCTTTATATACAGCACCACCTTCTATCTGACGAATTGGCGGTTGGTCAAAAGCTTGACGAATGATGGCTGCAAATTCATCCCGGTCTACTGCCTGTTCTGGTCGAAATGTACCATCAGGATACCCAGTCACTATATTTCTTGCAGCTAAACTCCGAATAAATGGCTGCGCCCAGTAACTAGGTTGAACGTCACTAAAGGTAGTTGCAGGGGAAGATTGAGCATAAGTATCTAATGCTCCAACTGCAAGTACTATTAAATTTAAAGTTAGTAAAGATACGCCTGCTGATGCTAACTGAGTTAACCGCGTCATTATCTATGCCTCCTATTTTTTAAATAATTAATTTTCTAATACTTCAATGGTTATTAATAAATAGTGGAGATTTAGTGGATAAATCTATCCCACAACGAAAAATATTACTTTTGGGTGATTAGACTTATTCCTTTAGTTATAGATAACGCAACATTCTCAAATAACAAAATCGTCAATTTTTTAATAACGGCTCATGTTAATCGAATAATTTTCAATTTAGGTAGTAAAAGTCTCAAGTTTGGGTTCGAGAAGAAAAATTTAGCAGAGTTCTCCACAGGTTTTCCACTATTTAGATTTAGTTTAAATCTCAAACGATACCTTAATCAAATAAAATTTTCCTTGATAACCTGTTTTACTGCTTCAATTATCAGTTATTTTACGAATCTCTACCAACTTTACGGATAAAAATCAAGTATTACTTGAGTATGTATGAGATACATTTAAAAAAAGTATTTCTTTGGGTAGTAGAGTTATCGCCTTAAAAAGCAAGATGGTTAGCGCCAGGGGGTAAAATGCGTCAACTCATTATCCAAGTGCCACGGGGAAACGGAAAAGCAGTTATTGACATCGCCAAATCTCATAACGGCTCAAATCTTTCACGCTTTGAAGGAAATGCAGAAGAACCGATTGATGTAGTGATTGTTCACGTTTCTAATCGAGAAGTTGGGAAAGTCCTAGAGGAATTGCAAGACTTGCCCAAAGTACAGATCACGCTCATACCAACTGGTGTGATGACTCTGCAACCCCCTGCGTCGAAAGCACCGCAACAAGTTGTGGATGTGGAAGAACGCAGTCCAATTGAGATTTTTCTTTCCGGTTTGCAAAGCGTTGGCTCTTGGCGAGGTTTTCTTGGTTATGCAGCACTGGCAGGCTTTGTAGTCTGGATTGGCTTGTATACTAATACAGCTTACCTACTAGTAGCAGCGATGCTGATTGCACCGTTTGCAGGCCCGGCAATGAATACGGCGATCGCTACTGCATGGGGCGATCGCAAACTCCTGGGGCGGAGTATTTTACGGTATTTTGCAGCTTTAGCAGTCACAATTGTCACTACTTGGCTACTTAGCCTGATACTGCGTCAAGAAATTCCCACCAGTTTAATGGTAGGAAGCAGCCAGGTTTCAGCAGTGGCAGTGCTTTTGCCATTGGCAGCCGGAGCAGCAGGGGCGCTCAACTTAGTGCAATCAGAACGGAGTAGTTTAGTATCTGGGGCAGCAACGGGGATGTTAGTTGCCGCTTCTTTAGCTCCACCTGCGGGAATTGTGGGTATGGCAAGTGCAATTGGCAGGTGGGATATGGCAATTTCGGGGCTATTCTTACTGTTTTTGCAATTATGCGGCATTAATTTTTCAGCATCCCTCTTGTTCCGAATGTTCGGGCTGTCTGCTCAAGGAACTCGCTATCAGCGTGGTAAAAAACGGGTATTCTTTTCTGCCTTGGTGATCACTGTCATAGCATTGGCAGGTTTACTAACTTGGCAGTTCTCTAATTCTCCCAATTTACAACGCTCTAGTCGTGCCCAACGTGCCAACGCCCAAGTCCAGAAAACTGTGGAACAAGTTGGTTTAGCAAAATTAGTCGAGTCGAATGTGCGCTTCACACGAGCCAATATTGAAGGTCAGGATACCCTGCTATCTGTTGTTTATGTGCAGCGTAAACCGGAAGTTACAGCCTCTAGTGAAGAAATTCGCGATCGCCTTACCCAATCAATTCAAACTCAATTATTGAAACAGGATTTTAACGTCACACCTTTAGTGGATGTTAGCGTACTAGAAACCCCTGCTAGTAAACAATAAAATCAATTCTCTAAAATTCGACATTAAATTACGAATTACGAATTACGAATTAATACTATGAGTAGTTCAAAGCTTTTAGAAAAACAAGCCCTAGAAAAAGAACGTAACGAAGTCTTGCAACAGTTAGAAGATTGGTTAGAAACTCCAATGCTGGTGCTGGGCTTTGTATGGTTAGCACTATTCATCATCGAAATCATCTGGGGGTTAAATTCTTTACTGGAAGCCGTTAGCATCACTATCTGGATTATTTTTATATTAGATTTTCTCCTGAAACTAGCGATCGCTCCTCATAAAATTTCCTACATCAAAAGCAGCTGGCTAACAGCTATTTCTCT
Source organism: Mojavia pulchra JT2-VF2 (assembly GCA_019359325.1). GTDB lineage: Bacteria > Cyanobacteriota > Cyanobacteriia > Cyanobacteriales > Nostocaceae > Mojavia > Mojavia pulchra. The sequence continues at coordinate 65,919 of JAHHHN010000016.1, forward strand.
ATTTTTGCCAGCGCTGCGAACTTTTCGGATTATCCGAGTCATCAAAATACTCCGAACAGCACGGGCTGTGCGAGGACTACAACTGTTGCGAGTTATGACTCGTGCTAACCGAGGAATGCGAGTTCTCTCAGCAAGTATTAGCCGTCGAGGGTTTGGTTATGTTGTGGCATTAACAATGATTGTTACTTTAATCGGAGCAGCAGGGATGTATGCGTTTGAGAATGAAGTGCCTATAGAATCAGGGCTACATAACTACGGCACTGCTTTATGGTGGACAGCAATGCTCATAACAACAATGGGTTCTGAGTATTGGCCTAAAACCCCTGAAGGTCGGGTGCTTTGTTTTTTCTTAGCGTTGTATGCGTTTGCCGTGTTTGGCTACGTTACTGCAACTCTAGCAACATTCTTTATTGGTCGTGATGCCGATGATGACGAAGCAGAGTTAGCTGGAGCGAAATCGATTCAAGTGCTTCAGGGTGAAATCGTAGCATTGCGGCAGGAAATTCAAGAATTATTGCATCAAAGTTCAGAGCGATGACGTTAGCAAAGATTAATGAATGAGGAAAGTTCATGAATGCAGAAATCTCCACAGCTTGGGATAAGGTTCAAAGCATGATCAACGGTTTCATAGCTTTGCTACCAAACATTGTCTTAGCGTTGATTGTCTTTATACTCTTTTTATTTGTTGCCAACAGAATTAAGGCACTAGTCAAGCGGTTAACTCGCAACCGTCGCTACGCCCGGAATCTAGGATTAGTACTGGGAAGGGTAGCGCAAGGGGTAACAATTTTGATTGGGTTATTTGTCGCCCTTTCCATTGTGATTCCTACATTTAGAGCTGGTGATTTGGTGCAACTATTAGGAATTAGCGGTGTGGCAATTGGTTTTGCCTTCCGTGATATTTTGCAAAACTTCTTAGCTGGTATTTTAATTCTGCTGACTGAACCTTTCCAAATTGATGACCAAATTGTTTTTAAAGGCTTTGAGGGAACTGTTGAAAATATCGAGACACGTGCAACAACAATCAGAACCTACGATGGTCGGCGGATTGTCATTCCTAACTCTGAGTTATTTACTAATTCGGTAACTGTCAACACTGCTTTTGAAAATCGGCGATTAGAGTACGATGTCGGCATTGGCTACAACGACGACATTGACCTAGCCAAGCAGTTGATGTTAGACGCAATGCATAGCGTAGACGAGGTTTTAAGAGATCCGGCTCCTGATGTACTAGTAATGGAACTTGCCGAAAGCACTGTTAACATCCGTGCGCGTTGGTGGGTTCATCCACCACGACGGGCAGATAATCTGATTTCGCGGGACAAAGTTATTACAGCAATTAAGAAAACGCTCGTTGCCAACGGCATTGATTTACCTTTCCCAACTCAACAAATTTTGTTCCACGACCAGACCGAAGAGACAGATGGCGATCGCTCCCGTCAGCGCGAAGGTTGGCCCGCAGGTAAAGGTGAAGTACCAAAGCCTCGCCGCATCAGTGATTCGCTTCTTTTACTTGCTCAAGTGCGCTCCTCCCAAGATGGTAACGGTAAGATAGATTCTCAAATCAACGAACAATGAGAAATGTCAAAGTAAGCAAACTTTGGGATCAGCTCCACTCAAGTTACTGGTTCATACCAGCAGTTATGGCAGTGGGAGCTACTGCTTTAGCTTTCACAATGCTTAATCTTGACCGTACAGACAAGCTAAAAATTAATTATTGGTGGGTTTACACTGGTGGATCTGATGGAGCGCGATCGCTATTAGAAGCTGTTGCAGGTTCTATGGTGAGCGTTGCTGCTACAGCTTTTTCAATTACAATTGTGGCACTTCAATTGGCTGCCGCCAATTTTGGCCCCCGGCTTCTGCGTAATTTCATGCAGGATACAGGTAATCAAGTTGTGCTTGGCACATTTATTGGTACGTTCATCTACTGCTTGCTCGTACTACGAACGATTCGTGGAGAAGGAGATGGATACAGCCAGTTTGTGCCACAACTTGCGGTGACAGTCGGTGTTTTACTGGCAATTATTAGCATTGGTATTTTGATTTATTTTATTCATCATGCTTCAACAATAATTCAAGCATCTAACGTCATTCAAAATGTTAGTGCAGATTTACATTCAGCAATTGAGCGGCTATTTCCAGAAAAAATAGGGCGTGGTGAACCAGAAGACAGACAAGGATTTGCAGAAATTCCCATGACTTTTGAGGAGGAAGCTTTACCGATTCGAGCAAATAGCACTGGTTATTTACAAGCAATTGATGATGAAGAATTGATGAAAATTGCTTGTAAGTATAATTTGCTAATACGCCTTCAAATTCGACCAGGTAAATTTGTAGTTCAAGGTAGCGATTTAGTTTTGATTTTTCCTGGTCACAAACTAAATCAGAAACTTGTTAAAAAAATTAATAATGCCTACATTATAGGTAAAGAACGTACAGAGCAACAAGATGTAGAATTTCCCATCGTTCAGTTAGTAGAAATTGCCTTACGCGCGCTCTCTCCTGCTGTCAATGATCCATTTACTGCAATTCGCTGTATTGACCAATTAAGAGCTGGGTTCTGTCATCTTGTTCAAAGAAGCTTTCCTTCACCTTATCGCTATGATAATAATAAACTGCGCGTAATTGTTGAAAGTGTAAAGTTTGCGGAATTAACTGATGCTGCTTTTAACCAAATTCGCCAGTATGGATGCTCTGATGTCGCAGTCACTAGTCGTTTGTTAGAAGCTATAGCTGCAATTGCTACTTACACTAAGAATTCTAAATATCAAGCAGTCCTGCGGCATCATGCGGAAATAATTTTACAAAATAGCCGTGAGGGACTCTCGCAAGAACAAGACCGCAAAGATGTAGAAGAAAGATATTACCAGGTTATTAAAAATTTAGATAATGACAGCAATATTAAAGATTGGAAATCACCATAACAATAGCATTGTAAAATTATTTTTTTTGGTAAATACGTATGAAAAATCTCAATTGGAAAGGTTATCGCGTTATCGCGTGGGTAGGGCAAACTCTACTAGCAATCTTTGTTATAGCCGCAGCAGGTCAAGGTAAGTGGTTAAATGCCTTGGGCCTTGCCTTCTTCCTTGCAGTATCTTTTGTGTTTGTTGTCCGAGATGATAAATTACCGACCTTGTTTGATTTTTTGTTTGTGTTGGCTGCATTGCTAAATGCTACTGGTTGGGTATGGGGTTTATTTGGTATGCCGGGGCCTTATGACGAAATAGTTCATGCTTATACGACTTTTGCAATTACCCTCGCACTGAGTTTTTTAGTCTATAGTTCAATGTTGAATATATTTCGGAATCATACACTCTTGTATCTAGTGACAATTACCAGTTTTGGAATTGCTATCGGTGCTTTGTGGGAAGTTGCGGAATGGTCTGCGGGGAAAATTCTTAGCACTCAAGTGATTGAAAGCTTGGATGATACTATTATCGATTTAGTTATGGACTCTCTAGGGGCTGGATTAGCAGCTTTAATTAGTCTTTGGGCATTACGAGAGTGGACAAATAGAAATACGGATGCAACCAATTCACAAAGTGAGACATACGTTTAAGTTACATTTTTTTGATATTTGGGAATAAAAATATGAAGGTTAAATATATAGAGAATCGGCAGATAAATACTACATCAAATTTAGGAAAATTTCTAAGATTAATGTCAGCCAAACAAAGGCATCTGCTATTATCTTTTATCGGGATAATGGTAGGATTTTTGGGTAGCTGTTCGACAGAGTTGCCTGGAGAAGTTCGCCCTTCAACTGTTGCTTCTCCTACGGTTAGTGAGTCACAGAATCAAAGTTCGCGCCCTCTAACACCAACTGCTGAGGATAACAATTTTGTAGTTGAAGTTGTCGAAAAAGTAGAACCGTCTGTAGTTCAAATTAATACTTCCCGAACTATCAAAAGCGAAGTACCACAATTACCTGAAGCATTTAATGACCCATTTTTTAGACGCTTTTTTGGTGACACCTTACCAACACAGCCTCAAGAACGAGTAGTACGCGGTGTAGGCTCTGGTTTTATCATCGATCCCAATGGACGAATTCTCACCAATGCTCATGTTGTCAACAATGCAGATACGGTGACGGTATCATTTTCAGACGGTCGTACTGTTGAGGGCAAAGTCCTAGGCCAAGATTCGGTGAGCGATGTTGCAGTTGTGCAAATTCCTGGTAATAACTTACCAGCAGTAGAAATAGCAAATCCTGATTCTTTAAGACCAGGACAGTGGGCAGTTGCGATCGGTAATCCTTTAGGTTTACAACAAACAGTAACAGTAGGCGTTATTAGCGCGATCAACCGTTCTTTAAATCTTTCCACTAGACCTAGTAGCTATATTCAAACCGACGCAGCAATTAACCCCGGAAATTCAGGCGGGCCACTCTTAAATGCTCGTGGTCAAGTGATAGGTGTCAACACTGCAATTATTCAGGGTGCTGAAGGTATTGGCTTTGCTATTCCTATAGATACAGCTCAAAGAATTGCCCAGCAATTAATTACTCAAGGCAAAGTTGAATATCCTTACTTAGGTCTTCAGATGCTAACGCTAACACCTGAAGTCAAGCAAAGAATCAATAATTATCCCAACAGTAACACCCGCATTGTCGCAGACCAAGGAATTCTTATTGTTCGCGTTATCCCTAATTCTCCTGCTGCCAGAATCGGACTACGCCCAGGAGATGTTATTCAAGCAATTAATAATCAGCCCGTTACCACATCTGAAGAAATTCAGCAGATTCTCGAAAAGAATGGCTTAAATAACTTACAAATCCAAGTGCTACGCAACGGACAGAACTTACAATTCACAGTACAACCTGAACCACTGCCATCTCCAAATAATATCCAGTCTTAAGTTTGTCAGGTAGGTCATGCCTACCTGACTTATCAACTATTTTCAACAGTTGATTCAGACTTGCCATTTACCACAGCTAATACTTTTTGCTCGTGATTATCTTTTTTATTTTCCTGCCAGTTGTTGAGTACATCCTCGACCAAAACTTCTTTAATCCAAGTCTGAAAGACAATTACTAATGGAACAGCGAGGAATACACCTAAAAACCCGAAAAAGCTGCCAAAAAAGACCACTGCTACTAAAGTAACTGCTGGCAAAAGAGATGCTTGGCTTTTCATGACTAAAGGCACTATAACTAAACTTTCAACCTGCTGAATACCAAAGTACAAAGCTATAACAGCAGCGATTTTCCAAGGTTCTTCACTTAATGCTAGCAGTGCAGGCGGAATCACACTTAAGGTTGGCCCAACATTTGGGATAAATTCTAATAATCCTGCCAAAATAGCATTAACTAATGGCAATGGTACTCCCAAAATCAACAGTCCAATATAGCTCAATGTTGCAATGACCAGCATAGTAAGGAGCGTACCTTTTATCCAGCCAGTCAACGAGACTGCACACTTATTTAGAATGTCATCAACTCGCCGACGATAAAAGGCAGGGAATAACATTATAAATCCCTGTCGATAGGGCGATGGATTGGCTAATAACATGATGGTAAGAGCTACAAAAAGCAGCAAACCTAAAATAATAGAAAGCGAGCTACTGACCAAGCTAAAAAAGTTGTTTATTAACCGATTTAACCAATCTTGTAAACCTTGAGTCAGATACCTAAGTCCGCGAATATTTTCTAAGAGTTGGTCAGGAATTACATTTTGTAACCAGTTGTTCCACGATCGCAACCGTTCTAGTCCTATAGGCATAATATTACCAAATTGTTGCAATTGCTCAACAAGACGCGGCACAATCAGTGCAAAAAAACCGACCAAAACGGCCAATAAAAGAATAACTGATATGGCAACTGCAATTCCTCGCTTGATACGAAATCTTTGAAAAAAGCTCACTAGTTGATTTAGGACTGTAGCTAAAACTACCGCTGCAAATACCACCAAAAGTATTTGCCGAATTTGCCACAAAATGTAAAGAGATATCACAAGAGCGAGAAACCCGATTAATTGTCCGAATCGCACAATTTAGCCCCCATTTTTTTTGTTATTACCAGCTATTGTGCTGAGTTTAATTACTTCAAGTTAGCTGTATCGCTATATTTAAAAAGCCACTAGAAGACTGATTTTTGAAGAGCAGCGATATATGCGCCTTCCGACAGAATTTAGGTATTTTCTTGAGAGAGTAATCTGATATGAGCAAACCTTGAAGACTGTACTCATAAAAATGCAAAAACCACGTCCCAGTAATATATTGATACGTGCTTTCGTATTGATTTTTGTCAGTTTAGCTATCTTCATGGTTGGCTCAATATTCTTTAACATGAGTAGACAATTTAGAGAAAGCCCTGAAAATATTGAAGAGCCTGAACAGGGATTATTGAAGTAATACAGTAGGAACCTCAGCAACTAAGACTTATCTAAGTAATAGGGTTGGGAAATTTGCATCATGTATAAACCGATTAAGTTCATTTCTTGGGTATTGATAGGCATCCTATTGTTTTCGATGTCCGGCTTGCCTAGCTTGGCTAGAGATGTACCCCAATTTCCGCTTTCAGAACCTCAACAGTAGCAACCAACTGAACCAAAGCAGCCTGTAATAACATCTCCTAATGCACCAGGATTAAGTAATCCCCAGGAATTTGAAGGCTTTGTAGACAAAATTATCAATGAAGAAATATGAACCTATCCCACTAATACCGGAGATATGATAATTTGCTGTTGATGACGGAAAGTTGTATCAGGGTATGGCTGGGCGATTTGAAGGATTAAGCGATCTAGAATGGAGACTGTTTGAAGATATATTCCCCAAAGAACCAGAAAAAACAGAGGTGTACACACATCTGTGTACTAAACCGAAATCATTGTAGATCCGTCATTATCCTCCGATAAATTGGAGGACTTTGAGGGATTTTAGCCCCCCTTGGAAAGGGGGGTTGGGGGGATCAAAAGCCTGTGGGACAACTCTCAAAGACTTGTGTGTACACGGTAGCTTGTAGGAGAGGGAGGCTGGAAGGGAGAGGTTTGCCGAACTCACGTCTGGTTAATAAAAAATGCTTGGTAAGTAATATGAAGTTAAATAATATAAAACACAATTTTTTTCCTATTATCAAGATTATATCTTCAGTTCTCATAGCCAGTGCAATAGGATTGGAACTATGGAATATTTATGCAGCCATAAATAACATTAAAGTACCAAACAGCCTGAATCCAGTTTTCTGGATTGAGCGCATTGCTGTTGTGAGCCATTTAGTTGAGGCAGTTATAGCAGCTTTTTATGCGCCTTCAAAACAAAAGATGCCTCTACAATATGGTACTTATACTTTTTTTGTGGGTACAGTGGCTTTGTTAGAACTGTTTGGTAAAGAGGACAAACTGTAAATTAAGCAGATTTCAAGCGTTGCTTAGGTTCAGGAATTGTACGCCCTAACTTTTGAGCAATCTCAATCCATTCTTGCATAATAATTTCTATATTTTGCAATGCTTCTTGATAGGTTTCGCCATCGGCAACACATCCGGGTAAGTCTGGAACTTCGGCAATAAATGCTTCGTCTTCTTCGCTCCAGTAGAGAATTATTTCATAGCGAAGGTTCATTTTTACTTCCTAGCTTATATTTAAGAATCACTGCACGAACTAGTTTAACGTGATAGCCTTTGGCTTTTCCTTTCTTGTGTTCTAGGTTCAATATTTCCTCAACACCTTCTTTAGTAAAAATATAGTGTCCACCACGAATCTGCTCATCAAAGCCTAGCCTGTATAACAGTTGCCAAAGTTGAGCAAAAGGAATGTCTGTATCAGAAGTTCCAGATAAAATTTTAGCCAAGAGTTTGTCTTGCTGACTCACGCTTTTACTTACTTATTAATATCGAAATATTTATATATTCTCATATTTTTGTAAGAGTTTGTTGCTGCTTGCATCTCCGTGTCTCCCCATCTTTGCGTCTTTCTTGCGCTACGGATTACTTAAAGGCACATTAGCTGATCTTGCACTAAGCCCGAACGACTATAAATCCCAGCTAAGAGGATGTTTTAAAAGTCTTATCGTCAGTAGTAAAAGGTTTCAGATCCCCCTAAATCCCCCTTGAAAAGGGGAGGCAGTGCGTTGCGGGGGTTCCCCCCGTTGTAGCAACTGCCGTGGACTTTAAGAAGTTTCCCCCCCCCTTTTTAAGGGGGGCTAGGGGGGATCAGCCAGTGCTTAATACAACAAACCACTTTTCAAACAACCTCTAAACAAGCAAAGTCTACCTGTGTGGACTGCGAAAAATAATATGCCCCTTCATCTCCCTTATTTCCCAAATTTTTCTAGGTAAAAAAATTAAATGCTTCACACAGCTGATCTCTTTTTTTTGGGAAAACTATATGTGGTTGGACAGTTAACGGCAGCTATAAAGACTGAAATATCTAACTTCGCCGTTCATGGTGTGTAAGTTTCATATCTTGCACTAAGCGCCGTGACTATCAAATGGTGCGACTACATAAACGTAGTTTGCCTGTGCAGGCTAAGGAAAATTAGTGCCTTTAAAACCCGTTACTCACGACTTTGTACATATAGCCCTACCTATTTAAGGCAGGTAAAAAATGGGAACTAGTCTTAAATTCCAACAAAACAAGGTGCCAAATATTTTCAAATCGAGAAATTTCAATGTTACATAGTAATCAAGAAAATTTTAAAGAAGAAAAACTAAAATTTATTTTTTTTGAAGTTACACCTGCCCTAAAATCTACAAATTTTTCTTGTTTTGCTATTGGAGAAAGCGTATCTTTTTTTGGCTCTTGGATGATGCAAATTGCCTCAATATGGTTAGTTTATCAATTAACCAACTCAGCTGTGTCAGTGGGTGTAATTGGTTTTGCAAATCAAGCTATGGGCTTGATTATTACACCTATAGCAGGAGTACTGCTTGATCGTTGGAATTTGCGATTAGTACTATTAACTACTCAACTATTATTTATTTTGCTATCTTCTGCATTGACATTTTTAACTGTTAGCGATCGCATCACTGTTGAATGGATTATTGTTATCGGTTTATTTCAGGGTATAGTAAAAGCTTTCGATTTACCAGCACGCCAGATTATTCTTCCCAGACTCATTGAAAAAAAAGCAGATTTTACCAGTGCAATGGCTGTTCATTTATTATTGATGAATACAGCTAAACTCTTCAGTCCTATGATTGGAGGCTTACTAATCGCTAAAGCTGGTGTAGCTCCATGCTTTTTAATAAATACTATTAGCTATTTACCCTTGGTGTCAGCCCTTTTAACTATTCAAATGAAGCCAATTATCGTTAATTCACTATCAAAAAAACTTCAAATTTGGAAAAATCTAAAAGAAGGTTTTATGTATGTATATGATTTTTTGCCAATTAAATACGTTTTAATATTGCACATCTTAGTTTGTTTTATGGCAATGACTCATATAAATTTAATCCCCATTTTCGCAAAAGAAATTCTTAATGGTAACGCTGAAATTATGGGATTTTTGATGACAGCTTCAGCATTTGGTTCTATAATTGCCTGTCTTTTTCTTATTTTACAGAAAACAGTTATTAATCTCGAAAAAATTATAGCCATCTCTGCTGCAATGTTAGGTTTATCTTTAATACTCTTTTCTCGGTCAACAAAGTTAGAATTTTGCTTGGTACTCATGTTTTTCATAGGCATGAATAATAGTCTAACTTTTGCCACAATTAATAACTTTATACAATTAGTGATTATCAATGAAGATAAAAGAAGTAGAGTAACTAGTATATTTAGTACAGGTTTTTTAGGAATACTACCTTTCGGTAATTTATTTTTTGGAGAGTTATCTAATGATGTTGGTGTTGCTAATGCTTTATTATTTAGTGGAACTAGCTGTATTTTAGGAGCCTATTTTTTTGCTAAACAATTGCCCACTATAACAAAGTTAGTAAAGCCAATATACATACAAATGGGCTTAATTGCAGAAAAAGCATAAATATTAAATTTGAATAAAAAACATAACTTTTACTTTGTCAGGACTTATGCAACAATAATGTAATTTCGTCATTGCGACCGTAGGGAAGCAATCCCAAAGTCTTGATTCTCGTTGCGAGTGCGTAAGTCCTATTTGTAAAAAAGAGGAATGAGGGGACAAGGAGAAAGAACTATGAATACATCTTGCCCCTTCCAATTTTCCCCTTTCCCCATCCTCCTTTAGCCGTAACGATATGGTTAGCCGCGATCGCTTGAGCTACCGTTAACGTTAGTAATTGCAGTTTGGACAGGTTGAGTGGCAAGAACTGCTACAACTGGAGTAACCTGTGAAACAGATTTTTTACTCCGCCTTCGATTAGAGCCGCCAGCTTTGGAATACTCCATGCTGTTTCGGCCGTAGACAGTTGCGACTCCACCAAGCATTCGTTCAGACATTTCCGAGAGTGCTTTGTCCATCTGAGTTAGTGTCTTACGCGATTCCTCAATATTGGACAAAAGCGTGTTATGAGCTTCTAGGGTAGCACGGGTAGTATTGATTAGGCGGGTGTAGGCTTCAATGCTTAATCCGTGCCCTAAATCCAGCTTCTCATTAATAGATTTAAGCAGGGCGAGACGACGTTGGGCTTTGTCCACAGCAGCAGAACCGCGAGTTTTTAGAGACATGGGACATCCTCTTGAATCATTCTTTTTCAAGATAGTGCTGCGTCCTTCTGCCTGAGATGAGTAGTTTTGTGGATTTATTTGATCAAAGGTTCAACGCCATAATTGGGAGTTTGTCTGTGGTTTTACTCATCTATTTATATCAATTTATTGTTTCGGCATGAACGCAATCAGCAACACTGATCGCCGAAATAGTATTTGCGATCTCCGAAACAGTATTTGCGATCTCCGAAACAGTATTTGCGATCGCCAAAATAGTATTTGCGATCGCCAAAATAGTATTTGCGATCGCCAAAATAGTATTTGCGCTCTCCGAAACAGTATTTGCGATCGCCGAAATAGTATTTGCGATCGCCGAAATAGTAATTGCGATCGCTCTCCCCTACTCCCTGCTCCCTGCTCTCCTGCGGCCTTAATGATAAGTCTTTAACCGAACATGATGTAACAGCTTATTAACTAACTGCAATTATTCGTGGTGCGATTGCCTCTAAAAAATTTAAACCATTAGGAGTTAGTCCTAAACCAGTACCAGCCGGACGGAAATCTTGAACTTTTTCGTAAACTTGCACATTTAAGTCAAAATTCGAGAGTGTAATTGCCGCAGCTAATTTCCCAGGGAGAGCACCAATAATAGCAACTTTTTCTACCATAGCTCTCAATGATTTTTTACTCATAGTTTTTTCAGGAGTATAATTATCTTAAATATGTTTATGACGCTAGCTATAAATGCTGTAAAAATGCTGTAAAAAATCAGATATAGGACTCATATTTGATTTTTGAACAAAATTCAGTACACCTTTATTCCTTCTTCCCAGTCCCCAGTCCCCAATCCCCAGTCCCTTACCTCTACGAGTGATTCAGAAATCAAATCGGATTGCTATATATAACAAATAAGAATTAGAAATAATAACTGCTGTAGCTTGTAATCAGGTGAGGGCACAAGTCGCATCTGATTACTCCCCTTGTCCCCTATCCTCTTTTTAATGACAAATTCGCAAAATTTCCAAAAATTAGTAGCACTTGCAAATGAACACGGGATTAATTGCCATCCAGCAATAGAAGACTGTTTAATCGCATCTTTACCTGGACACGATAATTTTTTATTAGCTTTTACTTGGTCTGGATCGATTCAAGGAGAACCGCTAGAGCATGAATTAATAGCAATTAGTGTACAGGATATAGATAAAGGAGTTACCGTTGCGGCTTGGCAAATTCCTAGCTATTTATTCGGCAGTGTTTTAAGACAGGCGCAGATGCTTGTAGCTGCTCATATAAATTTTATTGATTAATCGCAAGCTATAGCACAAACAGCTAAAATTCCTTACAGGTTTGGATATTTTTATTCCATATATGAACGATATAGCAGTCCGATTTAATTCCTGTTCGCGCAGCGTGGCGTAGCCATATTTACTTGCGTGGGCGGATATCTCCTAGTTCAAGTTGAATTTAATTAGAATTTAAAATTATCTTAACCAAATGTTGATATGTAAATATAAATATTTGCTATTTTTAATCTAAATTTGTAAGTGTATGTCTATAGATAGATACTATTTTCTGTTAATAATTTTACATTTGTAAAGAAATGTAAAAAAGATTTGAAACACATGGCTGACATTGTTGATACTGCTGTAAATGCTGGCTCTTTTAACACTTTAGTTGCAGCAGTAAAAGCTGCTGGTTTAGTCGATACCCTCAAAGGTGCTGGCCCGTTTACCGTTTTTGCACCTACTGATGATGCATTTGCTAAACTTCCAGAAGGTACAGTGGATGCCTTGCTCCAGGATATTCCTAAACTGAAAAAAATCCTAACTTATCATGTTGTTTCAGGTAAGGTTCTAGCAGCTGATGTTGTTAAGCTGAAGTCAGCTACAACTGTAGAAGGAACAGACGTAAAAATTGATGCTTCTAATGGTGTCAAGATAAATGATGCTACTGTTGCAACACCAGATGTTGATGCTGATAACGGTGTTATTCACGTCATTGATACAGTATTGATTCCTGCATAAATAAGTGTTTACATAGAGAACACATTTTTGGGGCAGCGATGAACTACAGTCGCTGCCCCAAAAATTTCTAAACTCCAGTTATCTAATCAGGGCGAACGCATCTTAATTTCCTGCCTAAATGCGATGGGATATTTTTTTACTTGGAAGCCCCTTATCTCCCCAAATCCTTAGTTCGCCCAGATGCTAATTACAAATGCTACACTGATAGTTTCAGTATTTTGTGAAACAGTAGCATCTCAAATGACAAACTATTTTTTAGCAGAAGACTTTAGAGTATATGTTAGTACCGAAGGGGGTGTTGTCAACTGGGCAGCGCCTGGATATACAGAGAGAATTTTGCCCACCGTTAACAAGTACATGAACAGAGATGGCGGTTACATTGCTTGTTATTCTCGCAATCAAAAAGGAAGTATTTATTCTGTTGGCAGTGGAATTTATGTAATGGGTCAAATTCGATTACAAGGCCGATACATCGGGCGGATATTTCACCCCAAGGGTTATGAGGATAAAGATATTAGTGCCGCTATTGAGTTCAAAACCCTTTGCAATCAAACATTTCCTGCTGCACGCAATGGCGGCTGGGCTGGTGGCGATACTGGCGGTTGGTTCGGAATCGAGTAATATTGTTTTTAATTTTCCGGAATTGCTAAGTCCACTGTGGTAGTAACACAAAGACAAAGCAAATATAACTAACTTCTATAAGTAACCTGTGGGAATATACCCAACTCAAACCCGGTCACAATGACTGGGTTTTTGAGTTTGAGCGCGATCGCAGTTAGTACGATTTAGAATTTCTGGGTTAACTTAAAACTTAGCTGGTAAGCCACCGACGTGAAATAGTCAACGAACTTAAAGTGACAATGTGAAGTCTAATATATACAAATTGCTTGTTCTGGCACTTAGTTTCTGGCAAAGAATAGATGCGTTTGTATCATTGGCACTCTACCGTTTCTGCTCGCTGGTTTCATCCTTTACTGTTAGTGATCTGGTTCATCATCGGCCTTAGCTTGCGTTTTACCAACTTAACCGCCAAGCCTCCTTGGACTGATGAGTTTGCGACTTTGGTGTTTAGCTTGGGGAATAATTTTTTACCAGTACCCTTAGATCAGGCGATCGCACCTGATATTCTCTTGCAACCCCTACAACCAAATCCAACCGCCGATATAGGGGATGTAATCCATAACCTAATTACCAAAGAGACCCATCCACCACTGTATTTTGTGCTGGTGCATTTGTGGATGAAGTTGTTTCCCAACCAAGGAGAGTTAGTATCGCTATTTGCTGCACGTTCATTTCCAGCTTTACTAGGTGCAATCTCAATTCCCCTGACTTATGGCTTGGGTAGGTTAGCTTTCCGTTCCCGATTGGTAGGACAGCTAGCTGCTGCGATGATGGCAGTTTCACCCTACGGGATTTTCTTAGCACAAGAAGCACGTCATTACACATTAGCAATGATATGGGTGATTGCATCCCTGTCCTGCTTGGTAATTGCCACACGTCACATTCAAAACCGTACACTATTACCGCTTTGGCTAATCATCTGTTGGGTAGGAATTAATGCTTTAGGAATTGCTACTCATTACTTTTTTGCTCTGACTCTGTGTGCTGAAGCTTTGGTTTTAATGCTTTTAGCTTGGCAAGAATCTATGCAAGCAAAAACACCAGTGTTTTTGCTCCCTGTTTGGTGGCGCATTTATGCTGTTGCTACTGGTACTTTTGTATCATGTTTAGTCTGGCTACCCAGCTTTTTAGAGAATCGGTCTCGTAGTAGTTTAACAGCGTGGATTCAAGAAGGTGAGCGCGTCGGAATCGAATGGGTAAGCCCAATTTTTCAGGCTTTAGCAGCATGGATTACGATGATTGCTTTGCTCCCAGTGGAATCACCACAATTAGCAGTTGTGATTGTTTCTGGGTTAGGAATGTTAATTTTCTTTATATGGGCAATACCAATTTTAGTTCGTGGTCTGAAAGTGCAACTACAGCGACCCCAAACCAGTTTAGTGACTCAAGTATTTGCTGGGGTAGTCTTGGGAGCGATCGCTTTATTCTTCATATTTACTTATGTTTTAGGCATTGATCTGACACGAGGCGCTCGCTACAACTTTGTTTATTTTCCTGCTGTGATGATCATAGTAGGAGCAAGCCTGGCCGTCTGTTGGCAAAGAACTGGTAAAAAAGCTGTGATGTTGATTTGGCTAATGGGATTAATTAGCGCTGTCACAGTTATTTGTAATCTGGGTTATCAAAAATACTACCGCCCTGATTTGTTAGTTCCAATAATTCAACAAAATTCTCAGGTTCCGGTTCTCATAGCCACAACCCACAAAACCTTAGTACAAACTGGGGAAATGATGGGAATAGCTAGGGAGTTAAAATTTTCTGGTTCACAAACTACTACCCAATTTTTGTTAGCCCATCAAGAAAAAGACCCCAACACCTCTACTCTTGCCCTAGAAAATACATTAAAACAGCTACCACGACCTTTTGATCTGTGGCTAGTTAATTTTAATGCCCCAATATCAGAAGAAGTGAAAAAATGTCTACCTGAAAACAAATCATTTGTACCAGTGAATGGCTATGAGTACAAAATTTATCATTGTCAGTAGAAGTAATTCTGCCATTGGAAGTAACAAGTCAGGTAGAGGTAATGCCAACAACTTTTCATTAGCGTAGAGGCACTACAGTCACCTAGAGATTTCTCAATGGCATATCAAGGCGTAATTTTGGATGTAGATGGGACGCTTGTTCTGAGTAACGATGCCCATGCTCAAGCTTGGGTGGAAGCATTTGCGGAATTTGGCTATGAGGTAAAGTTCGAGCAAGTCCGACCGTTGATTGGTATGGGAGGCGACCAGATTATTCCTCAGTTTGCGCCAGGGCTTTCTGATCAAGAAGGAATAGGTAAAAAAATTGCCGAGAAACGCAAAGAACTGATCATCAACAAGTTTGGCACAAATCTGACTCCCGCTAATGGTGCGCGGCAGCTAATATTGAAGATGCAATCTGTTGGATTGCGTCTAATCATTGCTAGTTCAGCAACAACTCAAGAACTGTCAGTGTTGTTGAAAGCCGCACAAGTTGATGACCTACTCAGTCAGGATGAGGCAGCAACATCTAGCGATGCCGAAGCTTCCAAACCAGACCCAGAGATTGTCGAAGCAGCTTTGAGCAAGCTGAATATGCAACCATCCCAGGTAGTGATGCTGGGCGATACTCCCTACGACATTAAGTCTGCGAATCAAGCTGGTATTGACGTGATTGCGGTTCGTTGCGGTGGTTTTGATAATACTCAATTAAAGGATGCGATCGCCATTTACAACGATCCGGCTGACTTGTTAACACACTATGACACCTCACCTCTCGCAACCAAAGCAATGACTAAGGCATAACCACTTAGAGGATGTCTGAGAAGTATTAAATATTTCGTTTGATCCCCCCTAGCCCCCCTTTCCAAGGGGGGAAATATATCAAAGTCCCCCTTGGAAAGGGGGATTTAGGGGGATCTATAAGTCTCAAATACAACATCAAAAAGTTTTCAGACATCCTCTTAAAAAGTAGTCACGTAAAAAACTGATTTCTACTTGACCACAACTGTATGTAACTATTTCTCAGATATTGTGCTCATATCACCGCTGGATATTAACCAACACTTGGGTAAACCAGACAGTTACAAACTCGAAGACTGATTACCACTCCATTCATGCAACAAAGCCGTTTGTAATCACTAATATTATCGTCCGACTGACACTGTGCAACTGCTCATTTACCTTGGAATACAACTTAGTAAAAAGGAGATTATCTGTGATTAAAAGTCTTGGATACGCCGCCGAAAGTGCAACTACACCGTTGGGCTTGTTCAGTTTTGAGCGGCGAGAGCTGGGCCGACACGACGTACAGATTGAAATCCTTTACTGCGGCGTGTGCCACTCGGATCTGCACACAGCCCGTAACGAGTGGAAGAACACGGTTTACCCTGTTGTGCCTGGGCATGAGATCGTTGGGCGTGTAGTGAAGGTTGGCGATCAAGTCTCCAAGTTCAAGGTTGGCGACGCTGCGGGCGTTGGCTGCATGGTCGATTCTTGCCGCACCTGCCCCAACTGCCGCGAAAGTTTCGAGCAGTACTGCGATAACGAGATTATCTTCACCTACAACAGCCCGGAGAAGCAGACAGGGAAGATGACTTATGGGGGGTATTCAAACCAGATTGTCGTAGATGAGAACTACGTACTACGCGTTTCGGAAAAGCTTGACCTCGCTGCCGTCGCACCGCTGTTGTGCGCGGGTATCACAACGTACTCGCCACTGCGCTACTGGAAGGTTAGTAAAGGTGATAAGGTCGGTATCGTCGGGCTTGGTGGGTTGGGGCACATGGGACTGAAATTTGCCCATGCTTTTGGGGCCCATACTGTGCTTTTCACAACGTCGCCAGGTAAGACGGAAGACGCCAAGCGCCTTGGGGCCGATGAGGTCGTCATTTCAAAGAACGCCGATGAGATGAACAAGCACATCAACAGTTTCGACTTCATCCTCAACACAGTTTCGGCACCGCACAACTTGGACGCATACACCGAGTTGCTTAAACGTGCTGGTACGCTATGCTTGGTCGGTCTGCCTGAATATCCGCACCCATCGCCTGACATCAGCAACTTGATTTATAAGCGCCGAGAAATTGCTGGCTCGATGATCGGCGGGATTCAGGAGACACAAGAAATGCTCGACTTCTGCGCCGAGCATAACATTGTCTGTGACATCGAACTCATCCCGATCCAAAAAATTAACGAAGCATACGAGCGTATGCTCAAAAGCGACGTAAAGTACCGCTTTGTAATTGATATTGCATCGCTTAAGCAAGAGAATATATAGAGCATTGGCAAAGGTTGCAATCCCTGCACTAGTATCTCGAATTAATCCACGCAATATAGGAATCCGATTTGATTTTTGAAAAAATCTCCGTATTTGTAGGGTGGGCAATGCCCACCCTACGTATTGTTCAAAAATCAATTAGTAATCCTATAGTTAAATAGTGTTTATAGCCTTTGCTTAAACATTGAGTTATATCG
Source organism: Mojavia pulchra JT2-VF2 (assembly GCA_019359325.1). Taxonomy (GTDB): domain Bacteria; phylum Cyanobacteriota; class Cyanobacteriia; order Cyanobacteriales; family Nostocaceae; genus Mojavia; species Mojavia pulchra. The sequence continues at coordinate 83,569 of JAHHHN010000016.1, forward strand.
TGTCCTGTGAAAGACTTATCATTAAGACCGCAGAGGAGCAGGGGAAAGAGCATTTCGCGGTTTTTGCACAGATGCGAGAATTATAACTAATTAGGCGGACATGATATTAGTCATCAACCTAAAGACTAGTATTTAAAATTGGATGATGTCTCAACTAATGGAGGACTAACAGGAGCAAAGGACTTGTTAGGATTATTCTGGCGCTAGATAAAACTATTCATGCACATTCATCATCTCAATTGTGGCTGTATGTGCCCGATTGGTGGCTCACTGTTTGATGGCTTTAGCCGCAGTTTAGTAGCCCATCTCGTTTGCCACTGTCTGCTCATTGAGACAGAACAAGGGCTAGTTCTAATTGATACTGGCTTTGGTCAGCGTGATGTTCAAGCAGCATCATCACGACTTAGCCCGTTTTTCCTTAATTTCAATCGCATCCAGCTTGAGGAAAAATACACAGCGCTGGCTCAAATCGAGCAACTCGGCTTTCGTAGAGATGATGTGCGTCATATCGTGCTGACCCACCTGGATTTTGATCATGCAGGGGGATTGGAGGATTTTCCCGAAGCAACTGTGCATGTCATGCAGAGCGAGATGGAAGCGGCGCAGGAGCGGCGTGGTTTCATTCAAAGCCAACGCTATCGTCAATGTCAATGGGATGAGGTAAAAAGCTGGAAGTTTTATTCGGCTGGGGGTGAACCTTGGTTCGGCTTTGAAGCAGTACGCAATCTTGAAGGATTACCACCTGAAATTCTTTTCATCCCGCTTGTGGGTCATACACGAGGTCATGCAGGTATCGCCATTCAAACATCCCAAGGCTGGCTTCTACATGCAGGCGATGCTTACTTTTATCGGCACGAAATCGGCTCTGTTCAGCCAAATTGTACACCTGGACTGCGTGCCTATCAGTGGATGATGGAAGTAGACCGCAAGGCTCGACTTTATAATCAACAAAAATTGCGTGCGTTATCGCTCGAACACAGTGGTGAGGTGCGCCTGTTTTGTAGCCATGATGCTATTGAGTTCAAAACGTTCGTAGACCAAAATAATTCGCAATTGCAGGAACACAATTCGCGCTTTGTAAACTAAGCTCAACAGAGTTTCATGAGTTGAGTATCAATAAGAATATCAATTTCAACTTAAGCAAGTACTTTCGGTTATATCATGTCCGCTTAATTAGTTATTATTCTCGCATCTGTGCAAAAACCGCGAAATGCTCACTGCTCCCTGCGGTCTTAATGATAAGTCTTTCACCGGACACGATATTACTAGTTGCCCTAACTCTTAAATAATGGTTTTAGCTATAGAAGTATCTCAATGCACCTAGATATCTGTGCAAAACCCCCTTGACAAAAAATGATAAAAGTGGACACAAAGGCAGCGTTCCTTTAATACCACCTTTAATACCAATAGTGATAGCAAAATAGATTGACAGTATGCACATTCTTCGAGATACTTTGAGACTGCTAACATCTAAAATTTAGGGTTATTGAATATCACCATGATGTGTAAAAAGTTTTAACTCCTGCCTGTGATTTCTGGCGGATATAGTCATAAATCAATGAAAATACCATTTGTCAAGTCAAATCAATTATCATTTGCACTGCTATAAATAATGACCGAAAAAACTATCTCTAGTAGCTTAAATAACATTGACTCGATTGAATTTCATCAGCAGTGCTTGAAAATAGCTATAGAAAAAGGCGATCGCACAGAACAAACAAAATTTTTATCGAAGTTAGCCAATGCTTACCAGTCTTTGGGAGAGCAAGAGCAAGCAATTGAGTTTTATCAGCAATGGCTTGAGATATCTAGGGAAAGTGGAGATAGCGATGCACAAGCCAAAGTATTGTCTGGATTAGGTAATGCTTATCAATGCTTGGAAAAGCCAGAGCAGGCAATTGAGTTTTACCAACAGTGGTTGAGTATAACTAGGAGAATAGGTGACCGGACTGGAGAAGGTATTGCTTTGGGTAGCTTAGGTAATATTTATGAATTGTTGGGACACTATCAACAAGCAATTGAGTTTTACCAGCAGTGGTTAGACATAGCAAGATTAATCGGCGATCGCTCTGGAGAAGGTATTGCTTCGGGTAGTTTAGGTAATACCTATGAGTCTTTAAGACAGTACCGAAAAGCAATTGAGTTTTACCAGCAGTGGTTAGATATAACAAGATTAATCGGCGATCGCTCTTCTGAGGGCATCTGTTTGTCGGGACTAGGAAACGCTTATGAGTGCTTGGGGCAATACCAACAAGCAATCGAGTTTTATCAGCAGTCACTTTTGGTCAGAAACAAAATCAGCGATCGTAGTGGAGAAGCTAACGTCTGGTTTAATTTAGGTCTAGCGTTAGAAAAAAGCAATCAAGAATCCGAGGCGATAAATGCCTATTGCAATGCCCGCAAACTATATCAGGAAATGGGATTTGATACGAACGTGCAGCATTGTAACGATAGAATCGAACTTCTTTGGCACAAGCTTGCACTCGTAGCATCCGGCTTTGGGTTTTGGCGAAGAGTAAGTGGTCTGTGGCAGGTCATCAAAAGCTCGTTCTAGCACTTATCCAGATCAATGACTTAACGAGCATCTACAGTAATAGTAGGTTTAAAACTAGAGTTTGCCTCGCTTCAGTTTTGCGATCGCAGCCAGTAGACTAACATTTTTTTAGCTGATACCAAGTTGCAATCAAAGGTAACATTTGTCATTGCGAGCGAAACAAAGTGGAGTGAAGCAATCTCCCTTAACGAGAAATTACTACAACAGAACGCAACTTGGTATGAGTTCTAATGTTGTCTGACAAAAGGGTATAAAGCAATCACCTGTATAATTACATAAGTTGCAGGTACTTTCTAAAAAATTTCAGTATATCCTCTTATGCCAATTTAGTTGCACGCTCAATAGAATGTAGCGTAATGCAGTTAGTTGTTCTCTGTAGTTACTCATACAAGTGTAGTGATTTTCTGTAGAACACAACTTATAAATAACTTCTATAAGTAAGTATTGGGGAAATATAACCCCATCAAAAGCCCAGTCATCATGACTGGGTTTTTTGGTAAAAAATAGTATCAATAAATATTTACGCTAACCTACTTGTACCAAGTTGCAATCAAAAGTAGCAACTGTCATTGCGAGCGAAACAAAGTGGAGCGAAGCAATCTCCTCTAACGAAAGATTACTACAACAAAAGGCAACTTGGTATTAGTACGTAAAGGCAACTCTTCAAGAAGTAGCTAATGCTGGGCTTGTGGTTAGACATCACCTATTTTCGCTGATTTCAATGTGCGATCGCATCGCAGGTGATGACTGAGTTGAACAAATGCGATCGCGTATACTACATCGAACAAATCAGCTACCAATCTACCCACAACAATTCAAAAAGCACCACTCTTATTAAATACAACCTTTAGCGTTTTCAGTATCAAACTAATATCGTAGAAAATAGACCACTTGTGTTGATATTCTAGATCCATACGCACAATCTCCTCAAAAGACTTGATGCTAGAGCGGCCATTCGCCTGCCATTCACCTGTAATACCCGGTTTGACATTCAGCCTTTGCCAGTGGTGGCTTGAGTAATGCATCACTTCATCAGGAGTAGGTGGACGAGTGCCGACAAGACTCATTTCCCCTAGCAGTACATTCCAAAACTGGGGAAGTTCGTCTAGGCTCGTGCGGCGGAGAAATTTGCCTATATGGGTAATGCGAGGGTCATTTTTATTTTTGAAAATATGATGGCCTTTGGCTTCATTCTTGACTAGATGCTTGTGTTGATCTGCCCCAATAATCATAGAACGGAATTTCCAGATCCGAAAGGAGCGCCCATTCAGACCACAGCGAATTTGACTGTAGAAGATAGGGCCAGGGTTATCCAGTTGAATGGCTATAGCAACAGGAATCGTTAGGACTGCCGTAATCCCTAATCCTACAACAGCACCCAGGATATCAATCATGCGCTTCACTTTGCTTGTTACAGAAGGATGAACTGGCAGACTAGCAAAATGAGATATGTAGGCTTCATCTATAACTGGTAAACGAGTAGAGTGGCGATTAGAGAGTTTATACATAGTAGTTACAGTTTCAGTGGGTCAGCTTATAAATCCAGTCACTTAAAAAGCCAATAATTTACCAAAGTACTCTGTTGCTTAAGCAAGCATATGGTCAAAGAGCAAAAGCGTTCTTAGGGATATTTGCAATGACGGTATTTCTTGGTTATTACTTTATGAGCGAACATTAACTGTATTCAGGAGAGTGCCGTAATTTAAAGTCAGTTAGATTGTTTAGAGATAATGGACTTGCAGTAAGGCTTTATGCCTAAATTAGATAAATTAAGTGAAATTGCTGAGAATCTAAACTCAAACATAATCAAAGTTTTTATCTATAAAAAGCTTGAAAAGTACTTGCATTGCATATTCATGGGTAATTGCAAAACAAATATTTAATATTTGCTGCAAAATTTTTTTAGGTGTAATTACAGTTTCTTCCTTCCACATCCATAGGAAATACTATCTAATGGCTACTTAAAGACATACATATACAGTATCCTTATGGAAGCATAAAATTGTCCGCCTAACTATCCACTTGGATGTAGTGTGAAGTCCATCTAAGCTTGATAATATAATATGAAGTATCTACAAAGGATTATTACCTTGGGTACACTCTTACAAGTGATTCAAAGCCAGTGTGATAATTTTTTTGAAGCTGACAATACAGTCATTAACATAACATATCATCTGTAAATGAATTGACTTGAGTTGAATAAATCTTTCAGAATACCTTAAATTCCATATATTTAGCTACATTCTTTACTGCTATTTAAGTAACCAGAAAATTATGAATAGCTTAGTTGTGATAGTGCTAAATACAAAATTCAACCTTCTTACGCGCAAAACTTTCTAAGTAAATTCTGTAGTTATTATGCAAGTACATCGAATTATGATCATTGGTAGCAATGTTACTACCGTACAGCGTGTAAGTAGCTATTGCCTAAAGAAAACCCCATATATATTTCCCTATTATGGTGTCCCCACTGATGAGGAGATGAATTTGTTTGCTCCTAATATCATAGTTCTATGTCTACCTCTACCTGAGAATTTCCAGCATCAAATATGCCAGCCCTACATTTTGTGGTCAGAAGATCTCACCCTTGAGGGGCAATCATTTGTTAATAGTCCTACAGATCTGTATGACTTGTTACATGAAGTAGTCCAAGCTTAAATTAACCCTTCGCGCACAGCTATGGCTGCTGCTTGGACACGATCATCAACGCTGAGTTTGTTGAGGAGCATACGTACATAGGACTTAATAGTTCCTAGCGAGAGGAAAAGTTTATCAGCTATTTCCTGGTTGGAGTATCCTTGAGCAATAAATTTGAGGATCTCACGCTCACGAGTACTAAGAATTGGTCGCTGACTCACATCAGTTCCACGGGTATCCTGAGAAACAAAAGTTGGCTTGAGCAACCGCGCAACTTTTTGAGCTATTGCAGGGTCTAAATAGGCACCACCTTGGAGGACTAATTGGATAACAGCAACAAGTTGTTCCCATTTGATGCTTTTGAGGCAGTAGCCATCGGCACCGGCAGCAAGCATCCCTACCACTTGGGTGTCGTCATCAAATGCACTCAAGGCTAGGATACGAGTAGCAGTCTGGTCAGTTTTTATCTGCTGCGTAGCTGTGATACCATCTATGATCGGTAGATCAATGTCCATCAAAATTATATCTGGCTGGAGTTGAGCCGCCAATTTAATAGCTTGTGCACCGTCATTTGCCTCTCCAACCACAGTAAAGCCCGGTTCTAAAGAAAATTGGCCTTTCATGCCTCGGCGGATCAAAGGATGGTCATCGACCACTAGAATCCTTATGGTTTTCAGCTCGGTACTCTCACCCATCATTATTCCTACATATCCTTTTTATGCCAATACCCTTCAGTTAGCAGTAGCTGTTACCCTAAGGGCCGCAACTATTACAAACCCGCCTGCATTGGCAACCTTTAGTTAAAGCTTGGAGTTGTAACCGCCAAGCTTATCTTAAGTGTATTAAAGTCTGGCTTGATATCAGCAATTTACGATTAAAAAATAAGGACATAATTATGCACAGGTTAAGCTTGCGGTTTATCTAAAATGTATTGCTTTTGATGCCGTAACTCAGCCTTTTCTGTAGCAACTGGGAGGGTAAACCAGAATGTGCTACCTTCTCCAAGGATACTGTCAACACCAATCATGCCTCCGTAAGCCTCAACAATTTGACGACATAAGTACAGACCAAGCCCAGATTTTCCACGCCGACCTCTTCCTTGAATGAAGCGGTGGAAGAGTTTTTCCTTCTCTAGTGGTGCAATACCTGGGCCTTGATCATGTACAGAAACCTTGACTTGGGTTTCTTCTAGAGTTGCTACTTCAAGCACTATTTCTGTGTTTGGCTGACTCACTCGCACAGCGTTATCAAGCAGATTTTGTAAAACCCGTTGGATTTCTAAGCTGTTAGCGTAGACGATTGGCAGCGATGGAGAGATTTTATAAGTGAAAATTATTTCTTTGTTTGAAGCGGTTTTGATCAAAGTAATTACTTTATCAAATATGTTTTCCCAATTTAGGGAATCGCAGACTAGTTGATTGTGAGTGTTGCCACTAGTTTCATAGCGGGAGATGTCTAAGAGGATTTCCACAAGTTTGAGAAGATCATCGTTAGCTTGGCGGTATTCTTCAAGCACCTCCCTTAAAGAGTTGCTGACAATGCCAAAAGCTCCTTTGAGCATACAGTCTAGAGTATTACGGGTAGCCAATAGGGGGGTACGCAGGTCGTGAGAGAGAGCACAAATCAGGTCTTCAAGCTTTTGGTTTTGTGCTTTCAGGCTTTGCTGTCGCTGGCTAGCCTTGCTTGCCATTGAATTGAGAATTGTAGTTAGTCGTCCGATTTCGTCAGCAGATGAATAGCCAAACTTGGCTTCCAGTTGACCTGCCTGCCACAGCTCGCCTATCTTCATTAAATTACGTAGGGGTAGCTCGACTCGTTGATACAAAAAATAGATGTTCCAACCGATTATTAGCAGGAGCAAGATTGTACTGATAATATTAACATCAGTGTATATACTGTACAGATGCAGTAAGTGATGCCTGCGATCGCTCAAAAGTCTCTCATATTGCTCCGACAGCATTTTAATTTCATTGCGTACTGAGTCTAATGCAGCCTGTTTCAGCATGGTAGACTTCTTGGCATCAAGGATATCCCTTTGGCCTAATTGGCTTCGCCAGTGGTTATAAGAGTCTTTGATTTTATAAATCTGCTCAATCTGGATAATAGGGATATCTGGCATAATATTGGATAGCCTATTGAGGCTGTTGGAGAAGGTGCTTCTTTTATGGCTGTAGTAGGGCTGCCGGGTGGCTCTTTCCTCTTCTATCAAAGCATCAAGTAGACGTTCTGTTTCACGCTCTATCAATATAGTATTTGTTATACAATTAGCTGCTTTTTGATTAAGGGACTGCAACCAAATGTTCCAGCATTGTTGCAAAACTAGGAAGCACAACAGCATAGAAAAGCTAGAGTACACAGGGGTCAATAAACGATTTTTCCTCCGGTTTGACTTAGCTTTGAAACCTAGCAAGCTAAACATTACCTAATACACCCCTAACTTTACAGTCTCCTAGCAAGTATCATTGAAAGTTATTTCAATGATTAACACATAAAATTTTGGTAAGCTTTATATAAATTTTGGATGAAATAAAAAAATATTGAGTTACATATCATCAATGCATCAATGCTTTGACCCTCTCAATTCTATGTTCTACCGAAAGCCGACTTATCGCACTGTTGTTAATGAAAGCGATCGCCTCATGAACAACCAGTTCCCCAACTTTTTCAAAAAATCGGGGATCTGAGTCTGCATTTAGGTAAGGTGCGTAGACGCGTAGCGGTGAGCCAGTCCGGTGGACGGGTTCCCCGGCATAAAGGAACTGGCGTTCGCGCAGCGTATCCGTAGGATTTACCCGTAGGGCTTGTCTTCAGACATCACCTTAATAAACTATTCTTCACTCCAAACACTTAAAAATTCCACCTGATTTTGCATATCTTCTGATGACTTGGCTGCAATTATTTTCAGAAGGCGGCGCATTTGCTCACCTACAGAGTAACCTTGCTGTGCCAAAATAATACCAGCGTGAGATTCTTTTTGTTCCAGCAAAATTGTGTGCAATCGATAAAAATCTCTAAGATTAAAGCTGTAAATTACCCGTTGATTTTTTAAAGCCCAATTCAGTTGTTCTTCATCACTACAAGATATCATTCCCACTTCTGCAACAGTAACCACATCCACACCACGAACACGCAAAGCTTGCAACAGCTTGTTACTTTCTGCATCCTCATCTAAATACAAACGAATCAAACTCATTGTTGACTCTGTTTTTGGCTGTAGTGGAGTGCTGCTAACTGCTCATAGGCTGCTTGTTCTTCTGCCAAATCTGTATCAATTTCTTCTCGGTTAGCGTGATAGTAAGTTAGTGCTGCATAAATTTGTACTAGCGTTAAGTGAGGTTTATCCGCAGCAATTTCTTCGGCGCTGTGACCTTGCTTGTATAAAGCTGCAATTCTGCGTACAGATGAACCTGTTCCCGCAATGATGGGACGACCTCCACGCAACTTAGGATCTCTTGTAATTAGCGTACCGATATCAATGCTAGTTACCAAGGGTTTTCTCCCTCAATATTTCGTCCTTACATGAACTAGGTTAACATTACGATCGCCTGACAGTATTTAAAATGCAGTTGAGGCAAAAATGCGATTGGACTATGCCCAGTGCCGGAGGCAATCGCAAATTCACAAATATTTAATTTTTCCTATTCCGTAGTATGTTGCGATCGCAATATTGCTCAGAGCCAATTGCGATCGCAGCAGTAGTTAGAGGTTCCATTAACTACTTTATCTATGTGTAACCTATTTCTTTATTACACATGAATTTTGTGCTAATTTCCGCTATTAAGCTTAAAAATCTATATCCAGCACATTCGCTAGGGTTTAGCATTGCTAAAGCCCTACCGAAATCACGCTTGTCATAACCAACGCCGTAATTTTTGTTACATTCAGTCACAATTTCCTTTTCAGAAACGATTTGGTTACTATTGGGATATTTAATAATTAGTCTCTGCAAAAGCTAGTAGCTAAAAATATAACTAGAAAATTATGTATTAATACGGTATATTTAGCGCAAATTGCGGCGATCACCTAAAAATATCATTGTAAAAAATACAATATTTTGCGAATTATGCTGAACCAGAATGCAGCTTAATTGAGCCAAGCTAGCTCTAGAACAATTTTTATACAGGAGTGCCTTTATGTACCGTCAAAAACTGACATCTCGTGTTTTAGAAAAAGCTGAATTGAGAATCGCCGGACTGAAGGCGATTGATCCAAATATCGATTTTGGGGGTGTTTGTAACCTACAAAATATGACACAACTAATGGAGACATTACGTAATAGTATAGACGCTTATAATACCACTCTAGCAATGATTAACTCTACCAGAACTGAAATTGAGGAGATGGAAAAAAGTTTGAGTAGTTTTTCGGAAAGAATGCTGCTGGGAGTTGCTTTCAAATACGGTAAAGACAGCAACGAATATATGATGGCGGGTGGTGTGCGGAAAAGCGATCGCATTCGTAAAAGCACAGCTACTCGTCTCAAGTCTGTAGCAAAGGCAAAATCTGGTAAGGATGTGACAACGGCGTAGCGACTGGGGATTGGGGAGAAATTATTATATCGTGTCTGGTGAAAGACTTATAAGACCGCAAGGGAGCAGGGGGAAAGAGGATTTTGCGGTTTTTGCACAGATGCGGGAATTATAACTAATTAGGCGGACATGATATTACTCAGCACCCAACACCAGCGCTCTTTCAAGGGCACTGCCCATCAGTACTTCAAATGTGCATCAGATATGGTTTTGGTGGGCGATGCCCACCCTACTGCTAATACTGAAGTTCTGCAATCAATTTCAGAATTTGACGGTAATATTGTATATTTCCTTGTTTGTAATAGAGGTTGGCAGATTCTTGGAAATCGGCAATTGCGTTTTCATTGTCTCCCAGATTGCGGTGGACATCAGCTCTTACAAGATAGGCTTCTGTCCAATGTGGTTGCAGTTGTAAGGCTTGGTTTAAATCTGTCAATGCTCCCTGCAAGTCTTCTAGTAGAGAACGGCTACGTCCTCGGTTAAACCAGTCTTCCGCAAAGCTAGGCTCGATCGCTATTGCTTGATTGTAATCTTCGATTGCTCCTTGATAGTCTTGTAAGGCATAGCGAGCATTACCGCGATCGCTATAAAATGCGGGAGAGTGGGGTTGAAGCCGCAAAGCTTCAGTGTAATCTGCTACTGCACCTTCATAATCTTCCAAGGCATAGCGGAGCGAACCTCGGTTGTAGTAAGCTTCCACCAATTCGGGATTTAGTTGTATTGCTTGGTCATAATCGGCAATTGCGCCTTGTTGATCAGCGAGTTGGCGGCGAGCATTACCCCGGTTGCAGTAAGCTTGAGAAAAGCCGGGTGTAATTTCTATTGCCTGAGTGTTATCTGTGATTGCGCCTTGGTAATCTTGCAAAGCTTCACGGACAATCCCTCGACCATAATAAGCTTCGGCTAAATTGGCATCGAACATCAATGCCCAATCGTAATCTTTAATTGCTCCTTGATAGTCTCCTAGACTACGACGAGCCGCAGCGCGATCGCAATATCCCTCAGCCATCAGCGGATTAAGTTGCAATAGTCGAGTACTATCTTGAATAGCTCCTTGATAATCTCCCATTTGGCGGCGAGCAGTTGCCCGAAAGCCATAGACTAAATCTAGTGTGGGATTTTCCTGTAAAGCTCGGTTATAATCGGCAATTGCTTCTTGATAATCTCCTAAAGCGCTACGGACAAGACCCCGTTGATAGTAGGCTTGGATATCATCAGGATTGAGTTTCAGAGCTTGGTTAAAGTCGGCAATTGCTTGCTGATATTCTTTGAGATGAGCATGAACAAGACCCCGATTATAATAGGCTCCGGCAAAGTTGGGGTTAATTTTTAATGCAGAGTTATAATCGGCGATCGCTCGCTGATAATCTGTGAGAGCATAACGGGCATTACCTCGGTTATGGTAAGCTTCTGCCAAGTTGGAATCTAGCTGTAATGCTCGGTCGTGATCGGCTACGGCTTGGATATACTCACCTAAGATATGATAAACATTGCCCCGATTGCTGTAAGCCGCGGCAAAATTTGGTTGTAGTTGTAAGGCTTGGTTAAAATCTGCGATCGCTCCTTGATTATCTCCTTGATCGCAACGAGCCACACCGCGATTATGGTAAGCATTGGCAATATCAATATTAATATAAGTAGCTAATTGGGGATTAATTTGAATTGCTTGGTGAAAATCTGCAAGCGCTGCTTCATAGTTGCCGAGAGCAAAGTAGGCTTTACCCCGACTGTGGTAAGATTCGGCCAGGTTAAAGTTGATTTGTAATGCTTGGCTATGATCTGCGATCGCTCCTTCATAATCTTCTAACCAGTAACGAACATTAGCTCGATTGCAGTAAGCTTCCGCAAAATTGGGATTGATTTGTACTGCCCGATCAAAGTCTGCAATGGCTCCTCGATAATCTTTAAGATTACCGCTGAGAATAATACCCCGGTTATAGTAAGCTTCTGCATAGTCAGGATTAAGTTCTATTGCCTGGGTATAATCTGCAATTGCTCCTTGATAATCCCCTTGAAAACTTTTATTTAATCCCTGATTTAAATAATCTTCGACATTCATGTAATTTTTTGGGGTTTTAACACTTCCATCGCTTTAAGCGACAGCATGATTTCCAACTACTATAGGATTACTACCTAATTTTTGAACAGAAGAAGCAGAGAGGAAGGGGGCAGGGAGCAGGGGAAATGTCTCCTTCCCCCTGCCGTGGAGCGAAGCGAACTTGCGCTCACAATCCCCCACAGCTTTTGCGTGGCTTACATTCAGGCGGGGTACAATTTATTTCGCGCCTTTGCGCCAAGGCGCAAAGGCGCGAAAAATCAATCTTTCACTTTGGTTAAACATCGTAATTCATCCCGCATTTATGCAACGCCGGAAAAAGGTTGTATTACCTATTACCGAATCGCAACGGCTATTAGCGTGGCTTATTTAGAGAATCACTTAACTGAGTCCCTGTATAATTGGGTAACCAGCCATCTGCTGTTGTGAAATAGCGTACTCCTTTAAAATTTAAAGATGCTGTAGGACTACACCAATGCTCGACTCCAGCAGGAATAAGAAGATAGTCTTGTGCCTGAACTAAAAGCTGTATCTGATTGCCATCGGGTTTTACGAAACCGAAGATTATCTCTCCTGCTAGCACGTAAATGGGTTCAGCAGCGGTGTGAGTATGATAACGATTGTAGGTTGAGATTAGCATCTGGAGATTGGGAGAACCAGGATGCACGTTTAACAAGTCACACCAGAGATAGCCGTTTTCTTGCTGAAGAAACTCAAAGACGCCATTGTGCAGTTCTAAAATGTAGCGCTTCTCAGACTCTGTAACAACATCCTGCTCTATTAGGTGGGGGAAGAGAAGCGAGGTTCCTGGATCGTAGTGTTTCAGGTGTATGCCAAGAGGGGCGAGTTCATCAGTTATCTCGTCTAATTCACTCTCGATTGTACCGTCGTCAAGCAGTAGGATAGCCATAACAGAAACACTAAAACTGTTAAAAAGAGTATACTTAACTTTTAATTAATTAGCCAGTATACCGATAGACAAACCGGGGTTGTATTTGCAAATTATGTGCATATATATTAGGGCTTACGCACTCGCAACGAGAATCAAGACTTTGGGATTGCTTCCCTACGGTCGCAATGACGACGAAATTACGTTATTGGTGCGTAAGTCCTGTATATAACGTGCAATGCGCTTTTGTACGGGAAATGGGCCAGAGTAGTTTAAGCTCATCCCACTCCTCTTGTTGGAGTGGGCTTTATCGCCGACTTTCGGTAATTCGCATTTAAAGTTACGAAAAAAGAAATTTGTCGGTAGAGTGATGCTCATTGATGCCGCTAGATTCTAAGCTAGTACAAGCGAACTAACATGAGTATGGAATGTCTGATTTAATTTTGTTTTGGCATCGCCGCGATTTACGCATTTCTGACAATACAGGACTGGCTGCGGCACGAAAACAAAGTCCTAAAGTGGTAGGAGTATTCTGCCTTGATCCAAATATTTTAGAAAGAGATGATGTTGCGCCAGTCAGAGTAACTTACATGATTGGCTGTTTACAGGCACTACAACAACGATATGCTCAAGCTGGAAGCCAGCTGTTAATACTGCGCGCTAATCCGATGCAAGCAATTCCAGCATTAGCAGCGGCTTTGAACGCCAAAGCTGTTTTTTGGAATTGGGATGTTGAACCTTATTCTCAAGAACGCGATCGCACTGTGATTGATGCTCTCAAAGAAAAAGGTATACAATTTCTAGAGCAAAATTGGGATCAAATTTTGCACTCACCAGAAGAGATTCGCACAGGTGGTAATGCTCCTTATACTGTTTACACTCCCTTTTGGAAAAATTGGAGTAGCAAAACCAAAGCCAAGCCAGTAGAAACTTTGCATGATGTCGAGGGGTTGACGGAAGTTGAACAGGAAATTGCCAAGCAAACCGGAGCGATCGCACTACCAACAGCAAAAGAGTTAGGATTTATCTGGGATGGAGGCTTAGTTATTGCCCCAGGAGAAGCGGCGGCGCAAGCACGGCTAGAAGAATTTTGTGCGACTCACATCACTGAATACCAAGAACAACGGAATTTTCCCGCAGTTGACGGTACATCCCAACTCAGCGCAGCTTTAAAATTTGGCGCTATTGGCATACGCACCGTTTGGCAAGCCACACTAGAAGCGCTAGAAAACAGCCGCAGCGATGAAGCAGAAGCCAATATCCGCACATGGCAACAGGAATTAGCATGGCGGGAATTTTATCAACACGCAATGTATAATTTTCCAGAATTGGCTGAAGGTGCTTTTCGAGACGCATTCAAAAACTTCCCTTGGGAAAACAACCCCGAAAAGTTCCAAGCTTGGTGTGAGGGGAGAACTGGCTATCCGATTGTGGATGCAGCAATGCGCCAGATGAACGAAAGCGGCTGGATGCATAATCGTTGTCGGATGATTGTCGCCAGTTTCTTAACAAAAGACTTGTTGATTAATCCCCAATTAGGAGAAAAATACTTTTTCCAGAGATTGATTGACGGAGATTTATCTGCTAATAATGGCGGTTGGCAATGGAGTGCTTCGAGTGGTATGGACCCTAAACCCTTGCGAATTTTTAACCCAGCTAGTCAAGCACAAAAATTCGATCCAGAAGGTGAATATATTAGGCAGTGGGTGACAGAATTGCGTTCTTTAGATGCAGAATATTTAGTTACTGGTAAAATTTCACCTTTAGAACGTCGTGCGCTTGGCTATCCTGACCCAATTGTGGATCATAAAATTCAGCAACAGCAGTTTAAACAGCATTATCAACAGCAAAAGCAGGGATGATAATTGCCCTTAATTTGCTAAGAAAGAACGAGAAGATGCTTTTAGAACTTACGCACTCAGATCCCCCAACTCCCTTAGAAAGAAGACCACTGCGCCCTTGCGGGTTCCCCGACTCCCTCAGTGGCGTGGCTTTAGACGTTCCCCCCTTTTGAAGGCGGGTTAGGGGGGATCAAGGTTTCAGGCTTGAGTGCGTAAACCCTAGCTTTTAGCAACGGACAAGTGACAAATAACCGGAGTTTGTGTGAGTGAACGGGAACAATACTTTTGGTCAAGTAATAGATCCAAAACTGTGGATGATGCTAGATTGTCTATCTAATTGGGCAGGCTAATACCTGATTTCTGTTGTGTCCTTTACTCTCAAATTAAAAAACATAAACCTCATGTTACGTATTCTTCAGTATTTCGGAGTTGTCGTTTGTCTGTTGTACTTGATTATTTGCCAAGGACTGCACCCTGCTTTTGCCGCCACTCGCATCGATCCTCAAATCGAAGCACAAGTATTACAAATCCTCCGCAACCACCCAGAAGCTATTATTGAATCTCTTGAAGTTTATCAAAAGCAAGAACAAGAAAAACTTCAACAAACACGCCAAATATTTCTGCAAGACTTAAAAACCAATCCTCAAACTATAATTGCTAACTCTCCTACCACTGGCAAACCAGATGCCAAAGTTGTGCTAGTTGAGTTTTCTGATTTTCAATGCCCTTTCTGTGCTAAAGCCCATGACACTGTTAAAGAATTCATGGACAAGCATCAAGATGAAGTGAAAATGGTTTATAAACACCTACCTCTTGCTAATATTCATGCACAAGCTATACCAGCTGCACAAGCAGCTTGGGCGGCACAACAGCAGGGCAAATTCTGGGAATATCATGATGCTTTATTCAGTCAGCAGGGCAAATTAGGCGAAGATTTATATTTGAAAATTGCCCAAAATTTAAATCTGGATGTGGAAAAGTTTAAAGGCGATCAACGAAAGGCAAATGCTGCGATCGCTCAAGATATGCAACTCGCAAGTAAACTAGGACTATCAGGTACTCCCTTCTTTATCATGAATGGAGAAACTTTCTCTGGTGCAGTAGAGTTAGAGCAAATAGAAGAAGTTTTATCACGTGTAAGATAGCTCAGAGGTCTAATGATTAGGTGGTTTAGCTTAGAAGGCTGGATTGTTGGGTCTTGTTAAGGTAATCTTGAATCTTTAACTTGTTTAGAAGTAGCTTCTAAAAAGTCAGTAAAGACCTGCGTAAACTTATGTATTCCTTCACTGCCCCCTGCAATTAAACCACCTGTCAATAATGCATCTAAACAACGAAAAATAATTATTTGGATGGGATTAGTTGAATCAAGAATAATTAATGGTTCAATTGAACGAACCCCAATCGCACTGATTAATAGACCGAATAAAAGATTTTTACTGTTTTATAACTCAAAACAGGCGATTGTACTTGGTAAATATTGAAAAGTTAGAGTTTTATATCAGTCAGCTAAATAAGTGGCACAGATAGAGCCACAATGTACTTTAATCAAAAACAAAATTCAAGTATATACTTATACGGCTGCGGCTTATGTCATCACCCCTCGATCGCCTGCTGAAAATAGAAGTCAGGCTGCCATCTTCTCACCCTCAGTTATTAGAAGGGCTGGATATATGGCTGCGCTTGGGTTTGAT
This sequence comes from Mojavia pulchra JT2-VF2, assembly GCA_019359325.1. Classification (GTDB taxonomy): domain Bacteria; phylum Cyanobacteriota; class Cyanobacteriia; order Cyanobacteriales; family Nostocaceae; genus Mojavia; species Mojavia pulchra. The sequence goes on from JAHHHN010000016.1 coordinate 99,766, forward strand.
ATCCGATGCCCAAGTTAGGCAGCTATGCCGAGAGTTTCTTGTGTGTCCGGTGATATTGCAACCTCAGACGTTACCTAAAGCACAGGTAACTTTAGCTATTTCCGATCCTGTGCAAGCGTTGCCTGTAGCAGCTTTGCAATCGACTAGCCGCAGACAACCGCCAGCAGAACCAGCTAAACCGAATTTTATCGCCACAATGTTACAGTCGCTAGGAGCAGAATTGAGTGTCCGATGGCTGCTGTTTTTGGGAGTATTTCTGGTAGTTGTATCGTCTGGGGTACTTGCTGCGAGTCAGTGGGAAAGGTTCCCCGCTTCTGGACAATATGGGGTTCTATTAGCTTACACCTTGAGTTTTTGGGGATTCAGCTTTTGGGCTGCTAGGCAAAGCAATCTGAGATTGACAGCTCAAACCTTGCTGATTGTCACTCTGTTATTAGTGCCCGTAAACTTTTGGGCAATGGATAGCTTTGGATTGTGGCACAATCCCTTGGATTGGTTAACAGTTGCGATCGCAGCTCCTGCCCTGACAGCTATTACTGTTTTACTGTGCAATAATCGGCTATTTTTTACTAATTTACGAACTGATAAATTACTGCTGGTAAATATTTTAGGGCTATCGTTCTTACATTGGGGTTGGAAATTACCAGGCTTTCCCTTAATTGCCGTTTATTTGGCAATGGTAGGAACAACTATTATTACCATTTATCACAATCGCTACCGACAGCAACCCCCTCCAACTTCATTAGAAAATGAGGGCAATAGGCGTATTGGCGTGGGTATTAGCTTGCCTGCTGCTGTAATTATTTATGCCTTAGTAGTTTTATTAGTCCGAGCAATTTTTGTTGCTCAGATAAATGTAACTCAGCTGAGTTTAGCTATTGGTATTTGCGGCTGGTTGATGACTTGGTTAGCACATAGAGGGGAAGGGGGCGCTGGGACGAGGGGACAAGGAGAAATATCGCCGCTTCCGCCATTGTTTTTACTTTGGGAAAGACTTGGTAGTGTTTTGCTTTTCTTGGGTTGGTTGGTTGCAGTATCAAATTATCCCTGGCAAGCAATAGCTGTGAGTGGTTTGGGTTTGCAGTTTGTAGGCAGTCGCTTGCAGAAGTATAGCTTACCAGCTGATTTGGCAGCAGTTTTTGTGATTGGTTTACAAACGCTTTGGCTGGGTTGGCGTTTATTACCTGCTGGTGTACAGTCAGGAGCGATCGCATTTGGCGTCCAACTCACCAAAGCTGAAAATGAACCTTGGGCGTTGTTGAGTGTAGCTTTATTTCCTTACATCATTTTTATGGTGGTGGTAACCGATAACTTTTATCGCGTCCACAAGCGAGATTTAGCTAAATTTGGCGAACTGCTAACGCTGTTACTGGGAACTGTCTTAACAACGATCGCTTTAGTTAATCCGGTATTGCGATCGCTAAATTTGCTATTTTCTACAATCACACTTGCAGTCGTCACCAAACGCCGCACTGATCAAGACGCAAGAACCCAAAGCGAATCCTTCCCCTTGTCCCCCCCTCCCCCCGTCTCCCCTTCCTCTACTTCCCCTCCCTTGGTATACCTAACTCATATCATGGGAGTGTTGACACTTTGCTCAATAATTAATTGGTTGTTACCAAGTCTGGGTAAAGAAGTGTGGGCAAGCATTTTGTTAGTTTTGATGGTGGCAGAGTGGGGATTTAGCCTTGGTAATGGAGTATGGCGACGTAGTGCATGGCATATTGGTTTAGCACTAGCGTTTGTTAGCTTCGCCCTCTTGTCGGCAAATGCAGAATCATCTTGGTATGGCGCTATTCGTAGCCAACATTATTGGGGAATTATTTGGCTTATTACACCATTAGCTCTTACAGGTATTGCCAGTCAAACAACTACTCAGCGTCGCACGTTCAGTAGTAGCGTCAGTATCTTGGCTTTAGGACTAACCCAGTTACTAACTTTACAGCTACCAGGAACTAGATTAATTGGTTTAGCTGTGGCTACAGTTGTGATGTTTGTAAATACGCGCTATTTACGATATCAAGTCTCAGCTGCAATTACAGTTGGATTTGGGCTGAGTTTCATTGGCGTGTTGCTTTGGGAAGGGTTACCTGGATTACCACGTTTAGCTTTAGCAGGTTGGTTTGTTGTCATTGCGATCGCAACTTTCAGTTTATGGTTAACGCGTACAGCCTTGATGCGACAAGATAACGAATTAGCAGCTATTTATGCAGCCGCAAGTGATAAGTGGGCGATCGCTTTGTGTGGCTTTGAGTTGTTTATCCTCACATTGCACTCGCTGGTTGTTTACCAAAGACTTGCTGAACCTGGATTTTTGTACTTAACTGCCACTACCATAACTTTGGTAGCAATTATTTATCGTAGTTGGCGTGAACCCACAAATTGGGCATTTTATAGCATTGGTTGGTGTGTGGAATTATTGATTGCCGAATTGTTAGGATTTTGGGGACGTTCAACTGTGAATATGGCGATCGCTAATATTTCCTTGGGTTTAATCACTCAACTTTTAGGGGAATGGTGGCGACGCAGATATCAAATAAGACTCAAGAGTAGCCTGCACATTTTGCCTTTAATTTATGCTGTCTTTAGTGTATTGCTGCGCTTGGATACCTTTGATGACTCGACAGGTTTGTTGTCTTTAGGTGTAGCTTTAATTGTCATTGGTGTAGGGCGACGCCATGAGAACTTCAAACCCCTACTTTACTTAGGAATCATCGGTGTATCAGTTTCTGCCTATGAACTTTTGTTTTATCAAATGTCAAAAGCTACCGGAGGCGCATTTGGCGATGGATTGATTGCCATGTCCGCCCTTGGTACTAGCATCATGTTGGCATACCGTATTTTATCGCCTTGGTTGTCAGATTACTTACGTCTGACACTCCAACAACTGAAAGGAATTACTCATATTCATTGGGCTTGGAGTAGTTGCTTATTGATGGCTGCAATTAGCGCTCCCATTCAAGTTAACCGCTTGGTAGGATTGGGCACAGGAATAGTTTTAATTCAATATGCGATTTTTCAAGGGCGGCGATCGCCTACTTCCTCTATTCCCGAAGCATCTGCGCGCATCTTCGGTAGAATCACAATAGCAGAGATGTGGGTTTACCTCGGTTTATTAGAAGTAGCCGCCATCAGAATTTATTGGCGCGAGACAGCAATTGGACAATTTATAACTGGCCCATTAGTGCCTTGGAACGGTGCGATCGCTTGTGTAGTTGCCTATTTTCTCTACATCTTACCTTGGGAGAGTTGGGGTTGGACTAAAAGACCTTGGCAATGGGCGGCATACATTGTGCCATTGATAATTTTATGGGAAACCAAGCTGCAAGTTTATCCAATTACTTTGGCGATCGCAGCTGGGTTTTACATCTTCTTGGCAAAGGTTAGTGAAAATATCCGCTTTACCTATATCAGCGTTGCTTTGATTGATTGGGCGTTGTTTCGCTGGTTTAACGACTTACGCCTAACTGATCCTTTATGGTATGTAACATTAATTGGTTTCTCGCTACTATATATTGCCCAAATAGATCCCCAACTGCGGCTACCGGAAAATAAAACTGCCCGTCACATCTTCCGTATGCTTGCCAGTGGCTTAATTTGTGGCTGGGCAATCATATTTAATCAAAATTCAGCCATCATTCCGGGAATATTTAGCCTTATTGCCATTTTCGCCGGATTAGCTTTGCGAATAAGAGCGTTTCTCTACATTGGCACAGCCGCTTTTTTAATTACCAGTATTTACCAACTAGTAATTTTTAGCTTGCGTTATCCATTTTTAAAATGGATTGTCGGCTTATTAGTTGGTATTGCTTTAATTTCTATCGCCGCTAATTTTGAAACTCGCCGTACTCAAATAACTTCCCTGCTTCGTAATACTAATGATGAATTTCAGCAATGGGAATAATCAAGCATTCAAGCGGCGAAAAATTTGGCATAAGGAGGCACGGTGGACAAAGAACGCCAACTGGAATAGCTTAAACAAGCTATCAGCAATTAGTAAATAAAGGCTAACATTTATTAGTATTACCGAAAAATATTAGGTAGCAAATAGGTAGCCCCTGTATATAAAAGGTAAAAGGCAAAACCGAAAAACAAGGTATTCAAAACGGTGGCTAGATAGCCGATGCACATCAATATACCGTCAGATTCGATAGTCGCAACCGCCAACAGTAACATTCCCATAGCTGGGAGAGGATTGGTAGCAGGAGGATATGGTGACATTAATAATATTGCTAACCAAGTTAGACATATCCCATTGAACCGCCAAGTTAATTGATTGTCAGCAACTTTCTGAAAACGCGGACGGGAGATTTTTTCTAGAACTTTGGTCACACGTCGTAAATTTTGCAACAGTGTTTGAGCAAACCAATTAGGGAATTTGATGCTAGCAATTTTTTTCGGCAGCCACGGTGTACGCCTCCCTAAAGCCATCTGTCCTGACATCAACAAGCAAGCTACACCGAGAGGAGTGCTTAAGCCTGGTGGTGTGGGCACCAAAAACGGTAATACCAATAATGCAATCACTAAGCTAAAACCCCGTTCTGAGGTTTCTGAAATAACATCACCCAGAGTCAGAGGTTTTTCAGCTAAATGTTGTAATAATGACTTAATATCTTGAGAAAATTTTAGGTGCATGATGCTTTAGTAATGGGAAAATAATTCATTAAACTTTACTGTAATCCAAACTCATAGTTTTATATCTGCACATTTTGGTATCAGTATTTTAGTGATTTTCTGGCAGTAATATTAACCAAATTTATGATCCAGTAATATTGTGGTTAAGCAAGTTTAATTTATTACAATACATTGTATGTTAGCAATACAAAATAAATAAGAAAATTAACGGACTTAAATCATAGAGCAGATGAACTGAAGTTTATTCTTCTAGTCTTAAATCGTAATCTCCAACGAGCAACAGGTTTTATTTTACCCATCAGTGCTGGAAAAGCAATGACGATTTTTCTAAGCGTATTGCTGGGTAATACTGCGCCGATTGTACCTGCACAAATTCTCTAGGTAAATATTGTAAGTGCGATCGCTAACACGGTAAAAGCGATCAAAAATTCGATTCTGTTTTTTGAAGGGGTTTGTACCGTCTAAATCTTTATCTGGCTAGTTTAGCGATGATTGTTGCCCTTGAATTTGGATAGACACGGAGAAGCTGTTAGATAAATTTTCCCCGCGTCTCCCCTCTGATTAAAGAGTATTAGGAATTAATCTGCCGCAGGGATAAGTAGCTGCTTGCTGGGATGCACTTTCTGCCATAGCCGCAGGGATTTGATCTGATGGTTGTGATTTAGCTGCCAGATAATCGGTTCGTAGTTTCTCTACTATTGCTTCGCGTCTATCGTACAGCCGTTTTAAGGGACGAGGCTGGCACTGGTTGAGAACGTATGCTGTTACCAGCGGTAAAGCGATCGTACTATCGGTATAACAAACAATCGTGCTAGGTAATTCTTCCGGGTCAATTTTACCCCAACTCACGGCTTCCGAGGGTGTTGCCCCAGATAAACCACCAGTATCTGGACGGGCATCAGTAAACTGTACAAAATAATCGTGTCCCCGTTCTTCTAGACCTAGTACCTCGTGAATTTGCGGTTGTGTTTGTAGTAAAAAGTTTTTGGGGCTGCCGCCACCGATAATCACAGCTGCACTTTTGCCTTCTCCTTCTCTGGCATCATAGGCGATCGCTGCTGTTTCATTCACGTCAATTGAGGGATCTAAAATTAACTGCGAACCTTCTAATGCTAAAGCCGCCACGTTCATCCCAATTGAACTATCTCCGGGAGAAGAAGTATAAATAGGTACGCCACATTCGTAAGCTGTAGCTAGCAAACAAGAATTTTTTACTCCTAATTGCTTTTCTACTTCCCAGACATATTTACCTAGCAGATGGTGAAATTCAGCAGTCCCCATGCGCTTTTGGAAAGGTTCAGCTTGTAGAATCTTGCGGATGAAAGCATCAGTTTCCAGCAACACATCATAGCCAAAGATAATGTCATAAATCCGAATAGTACCTTCTTGACGCAGCTTCACATCATCCAAAAATGGATTCCCAGCAAATAGTTCAAAACCCAAGCCGTAGTGCATATCATGGTAAAGATTTGCACCTGTGCTAATCATCCAATCAATAAAGCCGTTGCGAATCAAAGGTGCAAGGACTGAAACCCCGAATCCAGCTGGTGTCATTGCACCAGAAAGGCTAACACCCACTGTTACGCCATCAGTTAGCACATCACGACTCATCAATTGGCAAATTTCTCGCAAACGTGCCGAATTGTAAGCGGTGAAGTAATTATCAATCAAATCAACCACTCCAATATCTGTTGACATCGGTATCGGTGCAATTTTTTGACCTAGCTGTTTTGACATTTTGACAATCCTGAAAAGTAAACACGCCGAATCTAATGTTATCTAGGTTTCAGCCACTTCTTTTATGATATTTAGGTAGCAATCGTAGGTATTTTGTCCAAAACACACAAAAATTACTTGTTCTGGGCATTTATGGCTGTGTAACAACTTATTAACTTTTGTCAGTGTAATTCTGCAAGCGTGTTACATGGGAAACGTATAGTAGTTTATGGCGTTGCTGATTGGAAATATTAATTTGTCTCACGCAAAGTCGCAAAAATACAAAGAAAAAGAAAGGTGATTTTGGCATTTCATATTCTAATTCAGCAATGCCTAGTTTATACCTTAACAGTTGACGCAACTATGTTTTAATGCCTAATAGGGAGTAAGTGAAATTTCAACTCTTTTGTTGTTGTGTAAGTTCAGTTTGTTTTTTGTTTCAATCTCTAATAGGGAGTAAGTGAAATTTCAACTTGAATATCAATCTCCCGCAAGTATTCAAAATAGTTTCAATCCCTAATAGGGAGTAAGTGAAATTTCAACGTGCGAATATAGACTGCATCCGTCACACCGTTTTGTTTTGATAGCTTTGGGCATTGCACCCATAAATATTAATGTTTGCACAGCTTCAATAGTAGTGATCGCACTGTGACGTAATTCCTTAGAAATATCTACACGCTGGCGAACGAGAAAATGTACCTCAAGTCCTTGCTCATCGCTGTGCTTATCTTAATGGATTATTGCCAGTTTGAGCCACTTTAAAAAGTGAGATGTTCCCCTGCCTTCGTCTCCGTTCGCGTAGCGTCTCCGACAGGAGAAGAAGAAGGGCTAGTAGTCTGCCAATCCAAAATTGTTGTGTGGAGCCAGCAAGGGTGCAGGGGTGCAGGGGAGCAAAGGAGAGTTCTTGTACAAGTTCTTTCCCCTCTACCCCTCTGCTCCATCAAACGCCTGAAGCTTGTGAGAAATGCGGGTTATGAGAGCGGGGATGCTTAATCAGCAACGCTAGAAATAGTAGTTGCACCGACCGCCATGACTTGAGACCATTCACTGACGCGGTTGTTATCTAAGACGGCTCGCACTCGATAACCAAGCTGAATTTTATGCATTAACAAGATTAAATCACGGTTGAGTAATCCTTGTGACAAATGGTTTTCATTAGATGCAGCTTGTATACGAAAGCAGCGATCGCTTTGACGTTTCAACTTTGGAGATTTCCCTTGCATAAGCACCGTTTGCAGTTCGTATTCTTTAGCTTCAGGATATGGTTCCCAACAAAGTTGCCAGTAGGTTGACCAGCGAATTAACTCTGCTGGTAATTCCTCGACTTCATCCGACAATGTAGAGACAAGTCCTGTGACTGGAGGTTGTACCACCTGGGGCTGATTGGCGGATATGTCAGCAGCTAAAGAGTAACCACCATCAACACTTAGTACCAGCCCAAATATCAAAGTGAACAGCACAATCAATCGTAGGCATTGTAATTGCACCGACAATATTTTCCGATTCATCATGATGCAAAAGTTCAGTTGCTTACCACTCCACAGGTAAAATCAGGTTGCCGTTGTCGGCATAGATTGTTCGAGAACGGATATGCGTTCTGGGAGGTATTGTAGAGTTGAAGACTGCGCTTTTTTGCCCAACCGCTGAGTTGTCGCCGATAACTGCACTGTATATCAAGGCGTTCGGCCCCAGCCCTACGTCATCACCTACACGAGTCTCAGGGCCATTAGAAACACCATTGATAACCTGCCTACCGCCATGAACTAGAACGCGAGGCCCATAACCAATACCATCACCAAGAGTCAAGTTAGTTGATGCTAACGCATGAAAGACAACATCGTTTGCCATACCAGCAATTTGACCAATATGAATAGGTTCACCCTCATCACCACGCAGCGAAATTCTATTAGCCAATTTGTTGTTGAGCGTTGCTAAAGAATCTTCTATAATCACATTACCGATGATGCGGTTACGAAAGTTTGGATCACGAGTCGAAATTCCACCTATCTGTGGCAGACCTCCAGAGTTAAAAGAGGTGACGGGAGCGTAATTAATTCCTTTTACATTTGACAAGTCTGCTCTGGCTAATTGTGCGTAACCTTTGGCCAATGCTTCATTGACTTCAACGACACCTTCCATCAATCTAACGTCGGCTTGTGTCAGGTTTGCAACCTTTCCAAAGGTGCCGCTACTAGCTTCTAGGTTAGTTGTGACGTTTTTACCAGGCAAGACAACTTTACCAGACGGCAAGGTAACGCCAGGGCCAACCCGCGAGAGAAAGTTGACTACTGAGTTTCTTTCTATAGTTGCACCGTCTACTTCACAGTTGAAGGCGAGAAATGTCTCTGGAACAGTGTTGCTAAACTGAGTATTAGTAATTGGGTCGGTAAAAGGCCCGGTTGAGCCTTGAAGCCCGATTTTAGCTGCACCTTTGATTGTGGTCAAGTGTGCCATAATCACACGCTCACCTACTTGCACTCCTGTTCCCGAAGCTGTAATTTTCACTTGGTCTTGGACGTTAGAATCGGCCGCAATGCTAATGGGGCCATTAGTAGCGTCTAACTGGGCAAATGGGGCAACGTAGACATTTTCCCCTAAGGTAATATTTGTGGGATTGATGATTGTTGCAGTTGGGTCAATGAAACTAGCTGACTCGGAAGGTGCTGTACTTGGGCATATAGGTAGGTTTCCCACAGTTGGATTACACGTTCCTCCAGCAGCTACTGCGGGTTGTATATATATCTGTGTGCTGATGGCAAACGCTAGGATAATCGCAGTTAAGGCACTAAAAATTGTGCGAGGTTTGAACATAGAAAGAAAAGTCCTCACGGTTTATGAAATATTTGGCTATGGGAAAATCTGCGTTAATGAATACGAGATATGTTGAAGCGATTTCTAGCGACAAGACGCAGAGCGTCCATGCAGGCTGAGAAATTACCAAAAAACTACACTGCAACAGCTTCTATTTAGACTCTTTTTAGGTATGAGACAAAGAATTAACCGCCCCAATAACCTGCCAATTTGTAGAAGGTGTCTAAGACAAGTGATAATAAAGGCTGCAAAAGCGGGACTGAAATTGTCGTTGTTGCCCCGGCTACTGCATTATTGTAGACAGTCTCCCAAGCATCTGGCCCAGTTGTGGACTGTCCATGAACTTGTGTACTAACAGCTAACGTTAAGCCAAGCGCAGCTAAACCAATTAGTATTGTGCGACGTTTCAACATTATTTCTTGATACCTAATAACTTTCACATCTAATGGAGTACAAATTAATACATCAAGCAATTAAGAATTCATTGTAATATTATTTGCTGTTTAACACTAGAGTTTTAGATATTGATAAAATTTATGGAAATAATAAAAATAATATTAAGTTTATTATGGAAAACTGTGTTGGACGAGAAATGATTTACTAAAAAAAGTTATCTATCTTAAGGAAGAAATTAGATTAATTGCTGCTAGTAAAAGATAATCAGTATAGGTAAAAAAATAATTCAAATTCTACCTTGGGGAGGATGAATATTTAATTCAATTCTTGAAGACTATGACCAAAGCGATCGCGGCAATAGTCTTCAAAGGTTTTATGCGTTGAACGGTACAGTCGGCGATTGGCTTCGCCAGTGCCGGAGGCGATCGCGCAACTCCATAAGTGCTTTACCCGCTTCAAAAACCGCTCTCTCCACTTTGCGCTCTAGATGCAGGCGATGTCTACGACAAGCCGCTGCGCGTCTACGCTCTGCTCCTGCTCGGTCAACTCTGGAACTTCAACAGCTATTACCGTAATAGTTAATGCTCTGTGACCTTGCCTACAAAAAACTTCTCAAACAAGTATAGTGGCGCACTTACTAAACCCAAGCCATTAACGATCGGGAGCTTTGACTGCTTGACCTGGACTGACAATTTCTTGGTGATGTGTTCCTAGTATTTGGTTGATTTGCTCTACCAAACATATCTGGTCTATGATTCCCGCTACTAGCCCACAGTGGTCAATATCTTGTAAGCTGATTTGTGATATTAATGATGTCATGAATAAAAAACACCATTAATCTCTTTGCTTACCTGCGGAATCTAAAATACATGCAACAACGCCGTTCTGTCATGTAATCGAGTTCAGTCAGCACACGCTTAAGTAATATGTTTCTTGAAAGAGGGATTATTGGTTCTCTGTCCATACTGATTGCCAAGCAAGGTGATGTTTCCAGTGCGATGTGAAATTAAGTTGAACTGCTTGGTTAAAGTCCTCCAAAGCTGCTGAAAAAGCTTTCTCTTTTAGCTTTGCTGCACCTTGGTTGTTCAACTGTTTAGGGCATTGTGGATTCCATACATATTTTTGACAAGTTTGGTGGGCAATTTCTACATCACTGCCATTTTCAGGATTTTGAAAGATGGGATGATAATGTAACCTGTTACAGCAAACTTGCAACCATTCTTGCCACCCACAGTCCCACAAGCGCACTGTTCCATCAAGACTACCACTGGCAATCAGTTTACAATCAGGGCTAAAAGCTACGGAATTTACCCAATACTCATGCCCGCGCCAAGGTTGACCAATGGGGTTGCCGTTAATATCCCACAAGCGCACTGTGAAATCATTGCTGGCACTGACAATCCACTTACCATCAGGGCTAAAGGCGACAGAATTAACTTCTTTTTCATGTCCGCGCCAAGGTTGACCAATGGGGTTGCCGTTAATATCCCACAAACGCACTGTCGAATCATTGCTGGCACTGACAATCCACTTACCATCAGGGCTAAAGGCGACAGAATTAACTTCTTTTTCATGTCCGCGCCAAGGTTGACCAATGGGGTTGCCGTTAATATCCCACAAGCGCACTGTCGAATCATTGCTGACACTGACAATCCACTTACCATCAGGGCTAAAGGCGACAGAATTAACTTCTTTTTCATGTCCATGCCAAGGTTGACCGATGGAGTTGCCGTCAATATCCCACAAGCGCACTGTCGAATCATTGCTGACACTGACAATCCACTTACCATCAGGGCTAAAGGCGGCAGAATTAACTTCTTTTTCATGTCCATGCCAAGGTTGACCGATGGAGTTGCCGTCAATATCCCACAAGCGTACTGTCGAATCATTGCTGGCACTGACAATCCACTTACCATCAGGGCTAAAGGCGACAGAATTAACTTCTTTTTCATGTCCGTGCCAAGGTTGACCGATGGAGTTGCCGTCAATATCCCACAAGCGTACTGTCGAATCATTGCTGGCACTGACAATCCACTTACCATCAGGGCTAAAAGCGACAGAATTGACCCAATTCTCATATTTGCGCTGCGATCGCCCGATGACCCGATCTTGTAGTATTTGATGTAGCTCCCACAAACGCACAGTTCGATCGCCACCACTGACAATCAGCTTGCCATCAGGGCTAAAGGCTAGGGAATTCACCTGTCCTTCATGTCCGCGCCAAGGTTGAGAGATGGGGTTGCCGTCAATATCCCACAAGCGTATTGTCCGATCGCAGCTACCACTAATAATAAACTTACCATCAGGGCTAAACGCTACAGAATTAACATGTCCTTCATGTCCGCGCCAAGGTTGACCGATGGGATTACCTTGGATGTCCCACAACCGCACTGTAGAATCACTACTACCACTGACAATAAACTTGCGATCGGGGCTAAAGGCGACACAAATAATTTTTGCCTCATGTCCGTGCCAGGGTTGAGTAATGGTGTTACCTTGTAAATCCCACAAACACACCGTCCCGTCAAAACCAACACCGATAATGCGATCGCCATTTGGGCTAAAGGCGACGGAAATAACTCCTTCCTTGTGTCTGCGCCAAGGTTGAGCGATGGTGTTACCTTGTAAATCCCACAAACACACCGTTCCGTCAAAACCAACACTGACAATGCGATCGCCATTTGGGTTAAAGGCGACGGAAATAATTCCTTCCTCATGTCCCTGCCACGGTTGAGTAATGAGATTACCTTGTAGACCCCATAAACACAAAATTCCGTCAATACTGCCACTAACAATAAACTTGCCATCAGGACTAAAGGCTATACAATTAACCTCTTGCTCGTGCCCCAACAAAAATTGAGCAATAGGATTGCCAATGATATTCCACAAGCACACCGTAGAATCACTACTGCCACTGGCAATAAACTTGCCATCAGGACTAAAGGCTACACAATTAACCTCTTGCTCGTGTCCGCGCAAGCTATTTGCCTCTGTGGGTGTATTCATTGCTTCCTTTAAGCTTCCCAAAACAGAAGCTAGAAGCTGGTTTGGGTATTTCTCTAAATTCTCACCCATTGTTTGAATTGCCAGCACCAAACCCTCTAGCGGTTGGACAGGAAGTAAATTCAAAACCCTGGCGGATTGCTCGCGCAATTTTAATTCAGTCAGTGCAAGGTTTAACTTTTGAATCTCTTGTTCCTTTTCTCTCGAATGGCGATCGTGCCATCCAACACTAGCATTAATAAATCGATTAGCTTGTTCGCTTAAATGACCAAACGTTTGCTCTTTTAGTTCTTTATAAGTCTTTGTCTTCAGAACCCGGTTTGCAATATTTTCCCTTTCCCATAGCACATCTAAGGTGTATGCCAGAAGTGGTAAATAATCATTTTGTTGGTGAAAATCATAAATAATTTGCTCAACTAATCCTTGTTCAAAGGTAACGCCATTTCTAGCAGCAGGTTCAGCGATCGCTAACTTTAATTCTCGATCGCTCATTCTAGTGAGTATAAGACTATAGCGATCGTGAATCTTCGCAAGTTGGGGATACTCACTAAATCTATCCAAAAAATCAGATTGCATTGTTAAAACAATTTTGACAGAGCTATCCTGCTGCTGGCACAGTTGAAAGAGACTAGCAACAAATTTATCGCGTTCCGGCTTTTGAGTTTTCGTAAACAGTTCTTCCAATTGGTCAATAAAAATCAGAACGCACTGATAATCTTGTTTGAGGAATGTGACAATTTGAATTAGAAAATCTTCTCTAAGTTTTCGACCAATATCTGCTATTTGCGATTGTTTACCATAAGTAAAAGCAAGACAATTATAAAGAGATTTAAAAGGGTTTTCATCTGGGTGAAAACTTATATTAATTAATGAATTTTTATTAGATCCTAAATAAGGAATTAAACCAGCCCGAATCAATGATGATTTGCCACTATCTGATGCTCCTAAAAGTAAGAGTACATTATCTTTTTTTAAGCGATCGCTGAGACTAGCAATCCAGTTCTCCCGACCAAAAAATTTGTCTTTATCTTTAATTTCAAAAGTTTTTAGTCCTAAATAGGGAGAGTCTGTTTTGAGTGGACGACGATGAATGTCCTCAGACTTACTGTCAGAAAAAAAGTTGTATTCAGAAATACCTTGGACATTACACCCAATATTTATATCGCCTTCAGAACTGTTAACCATCTATATCTCCTTACCTTTGGACACCCTCTGGCTAAATCTTTCCCTCAGTTATAGTTCCTCGGCTAATCGTTGTAAGTACCTCAACAAAATTAATTACACATTCTCTTGTGAAGCTTTCCCTGTCGCCGCCCTATAGGATAGAAGTTTTGTAAATCCCATCCGTGAAAGATTAAGGTTTTAAATACCTTTATTCAGGAAAATTACTTAAGTCAATTTTAAAAATATGGAGTAACTTTATCCTAAAACGCCGTAAATGACAAAAGGGATGGAACTTTTTGATAACCTACACCTTGCTATGTTTAGCGGCAAAGGTGGAGTCGGAAAAACAACAATCTCCTGCACCTTTGCATATCGTTGGGCGCAGCAATTTGTCAATGAGCAAATTCTTTTAATCTCAACTGATCCGGCTCACTCTCTTGGAGATGTCTTACAAGTTAGCGTGGATGATATTCCTCGTCCTATAGCAGAAATTCCCAATCTACTAGTAAGGGCGTTGGATGCAAAGCGTCTGCTACAAGAGTTTAAAGAACGTTATGGTCAGGTGTTAGAACTGTTAGTGGAGCGCGGTAGTTTTGTTGAAGGAGAAGACTTGCTTCCAGTTTGGGATTTAAATTGGCCTGGATTGGACGAGTTGATGGGCTTGTTAGAGATCCAACGCCTTTTTAACGAGCAGCAGGTAGATCGAGTAGTAGTAGATATGGCTCCTAGCGGTCATACTCTCAACTTGTTTGGATTGATGGATTTTTTAGACACTTTCCTACACTCTCTTGAACTGTTTCAAGAAAAGCATCGGTTTATTAGCAAGACCTTTGCTGGAAGTTACACACCCGATCGCGCTGACGAATTTTTGCAAACCCTGAAAGCTGAACTGTCGCAAGGTCGTCGCCTGCTTCAAGATCCTACCCATACAGCTTGTTTGTTAGTTGCGATCGCCGAACCAATGAGTTGGTTGGAATCAAAACGGTTTCTAGAAGCCTTACAAACCATGCAGATGCCTTGCGGAGGATTGTTTGTCAACCAAGTCCTTGCTAGTGCGACTGACCCAGATCGTTACCAAGAACAACAACCGCTCATCAGCCAGTATACGGCTCTTGCTAACGGAAAGCCGATATTTATTGTGCCACAACAAGATGAGGAGCCTTTGGGAATTGTAGCCCTCAGCCATCTGATCGACCAAATCCATATTCCTCAGCTTGAACCGCTATCTCCTGTTCGTTCGCTCCCAATTCAATGGCCTGAAAAAATTCCTCCTAGCTTTGGAGATTTTCTCACCCAAGGTCGTCGCCTATTACTAATTGGCGGTAAAGGTGGAGTAGGCAAGACCACAGTAGCAGCTGCGATTGGTTGGGCTATGGCTCAACAACATCCCCAGCGTAAAATTCGCATGGTTTCTATCGATCCAGCCCACTCCTTGGGTGATGCCTTTGGTCTGAGTTTAGGACACGAACCATATCAAATAACTGCCAATCTTCGAGGTCAGGAAGTGGATAGCGATCGCATTCTCGATCGCTTCAGGGCCGATTACCTATGGGAACTGGCCGAAATGATGAGCGGCGAAACCCAAACAAGCGAAGCTATTGAAATGGCTTATGCTCCTGTTGCTTGGCGCAAAATTGTCGAGCAAGCTTTACCAGGGATTGATGAAATGCTTTCCCTGTTAACCGTAATGGAATTGCTAGAGCAACAAGAAGAAGACTTGATTATTTTAGACACTGCTCCTACAGGTCATCTTCTGCGTTTTCTAGAAATGCCAACTGCACTGGCAGACTGGCTAGCTTGGATTTTCAAACTCTGGATCAAGTATCAAAATGTTCTTGGTCGTACAGAGTTTATGGGGCGTTTACGAACTTTGCGACAGCGCGTAGTCAAAGCCCAAAAAGTGCTAAAAGACCCACAGCAAGCAGAGTTCATTGGGGTTACCCTTAACCAGGCTAGCGTACTTGCCGAACAACATCGCTTGTTCAAATCTCTGCAAGAAATAGGTGTGAGCCAGAATTACCTTGTTCTAAACCGCTTTTCTTCTACAGCAACGATTAATTGCGATTTTCCAGGTTTGACAACGGTTCGCTTACCAATGCTTCCTCGCTCAGTTGAGCCTTTAGAACGCATTCAAGCAGCCGCCGCCTGTTTATTTTAACGGCTAATTAGACTAAATACTTTCATACCCAGAGAGAAATTTATTATGTACCGCACTCCAAACCGTGGACAAAT
The DNA here is from genome assembly GCA_019359325.1 of Mojavia pulchra JT2-VF2. Taxonomy (GTDB): domain Bacteria; phylum Cyanobacteriota; class Cyanobacteriia; order Cyanobacteriales; family Nostocaceae; genus Mojavia; species Mojavia pulchra. The sequence goes on from JAHHHN010000016.1 coordinate 115,723, forward strand.
TCAAGCCAAACTTAGCTCAATGCCTCCTCAACGTTCTCAAGCAAGAGCTTACTTAAATGCTTATAAAATGATGTTGGAAAAAGAGCGTTTAGAGCAGGAACTACAGAAACTCGAAGCACGCCGACATCAGATTCAGCAGCGTCTTGCTATTTTGAATAGTCAAATCATTGCTGAAGAAGACACGACCCATCAGCAAGCAAATACTGACTTAGAGGACAATACACCAAAATTCAACACCCTAACATTGGAATACTAAGTACTAAGATTTCAGCTGCCTATTCTTCGCAACTTCCTTGCGCGGTTGAGCCTGTTCCTTTTAATCACATCCTTACCATAGCATTCCTAAATGAGTCGTGAAACTTCTCATTGAGGTAGGGAACAGGGAACTCTTAACAGGGAACAATAAAGAAGATTTACAAATGTACTTTGATTTTTCACAAATGATTTAGGATTGCTATATATCGGTTTTAATCAGTAAACTATATAGTTATCAATTATTTTTATGAGATATAGCATTTCCTAGTCTACTGAGGTACAAATCTCTGTGTACCTCTGCGTTTTACTTTACGTGACTCTGCGTTTAAAAATTTAGGTCTGTACCTCACTTAGAGGTTATTTATAAAGTAAAGCTTAAATCGTAGGGTGCGTTATAGCAACGCTTAACGCACCGAGAAAGATGGTACGTTACGGCTAATAATCACTCTCTCAAACTCCCAAAACCTTGCATAGCCGTAACACACCCTACTTAATATTTACTTTATAAATGGTCTCTTAACTGGCAATTGCTATATTGTCTTTAACTTTTAAATCGATTTACTTTATGTTTAAAGATTTTAAGCATTTTCTATATTATCAGAACTTAAAACCTATTTGTAATTTCAGTACTCAACTTACTTCCATTTATCTCAAAATCTTATTTTTAAGTATTATTCCACTCAGCTTCCTTTTTAATGGATGTAGTAATAAAGACGAAAATCAGGTAATGGAGAAAAAAATATCAAAACTTGAGAAAGAAGCAGAAAGCCGGCTTACATATAAAATTCAGGAGCAAGAAAGATACTTCTCTAAACACAAAACTTTTTTTAAATCACCTGATGAACCAGCAACTAGCTATGGTTCTTCTCCTCCAATTTTTGGGATACAAAAATGTTATCGCTACTATACTGAAACAAATTCTGACCTAACCTCTAAAACAACGATTGATGCTGTTTATAGCTATGCTGTTCAAGATGACTGTGGTGGTATGTGGGGTTTAGAACTTAGGTGGTATGCTGGAGCAGTCTTTGCTGTTCCTCTGACTAGAGGCAAAGAACTGAAAACGATAAGTGTTGTCTGTCGAAACATTGAAAGCTATGGCCGTATACCCTCGCGGCCAGAATACATAAACGGTGTAGTAAAATGTCCATCTAATACAACGAAAGTATATTAACGATTTTAGGACTTACGCAAAAACCTCTCAATCCCTGATTACTCCGTGTCCTCTGTGGTTCGTTTTTCCGTTAATTAGTTAAAGTAATAAATCACACAAGCTAGGAAAGAATTTCAATACTCTTGTGTCCGATCGCGTTCCTGTTTTTCTGCTTCCAGAATCGCTAATAAAAGAGCTTCCTCCTGAATTTCAAACTCTTCTTCCGAAATTTCTCCCATATCAAAAGCAAGTTGGAGTGTAAGAAGCTGTTTGCTGAGATTTTCTTTATCATCAATTTCAGTATTCGCCTGTTCTAAAATTTTTTCCCCAAGCCATGTTACCCCCATTAATGGGCCGGTAATCGGTAATAGTAAGAAACGCAGAACCATATTACTTTACACTTGTGTGGATTTATTAAAACTGTCCTCGCAAGACCGTAATCATGCTGATGACATAGATATTAAACATTACTAGTCTTGTGTTGATGCCAAAATGCGTTGGATTTGAGTCCAGTTAAGGCTTATTGACATCTGTATTTTATATTCATGATGTAAAAAAAATTACTTTTACAGAAAAATACTATTTAGGAGGTACTTAGAGCTTGACAACAGTATTAAATGCATCTCCCCAGCGATTTGTCAATACACCTGCTATTCAACGCGTCGCTCAACGTGCTTTGCGCTATCTACAGTCGGGTTTTTCAGTACATTTACGTGGTGCAGCGGGAGTTGGAAAAACTACTCTGGCAATGCATCTAGCTGATTTGCTCAACCAGCCGATCATCCTCTTATTTGGAGATGATGAGTTTAAAACCTCAGACTTGATTGGTAATCAATTAGGTTATACCCGCAAAAAGGTTGTTGATAACTTCATCCACAGCGTTGTCAAAGTTGAGGATGAACTCCGACAACACTGGGTTGATGCACGATTAACTCTAGCTTGTAAAGAAGGATTTACGCTGGTTTACGACGAATTCAATCGATCGCACCCGGAGGTAAATAACGTTTTACTTTCCGTACTTGAGGAGAGGTTGTTAGTATTGCCAACAAACCAACATCGAGCCGAGTATATCCGGGTTCATCCTCAGTTTCGGGCAATCTTAACATCAAATCCTCAAGAGTATTGTGGAGTTCATGCAACTCAGGATGCTTTGATGGATCGTGTTATTACCATCGATATGCCTCCACCTGATGAACTAACTCAGCAGGAGATTGTAGTTCAGAAAACAGGTATAGATTCTGAGAAAGCAGACAAAATCGTGCGCTTGGTGCGGATGTTTTGGAATCGATCTGGTTCTGGACAGGGCGGTGGGTTACGTTCCTGTCTAATGATTGCTAGAATCTGCCACGAACACGAAATTTCCGTAAACTTTGAAGAGCCAAACTTCCAAGATATTTGTGCCGATATCCTGCTTTCTCGCACAAATCAACCTCGTATGGAAGCAACTCGGCTACTGGAAGAGGTTTTGCGTGAATTGCATCATAGTACAAACACTCAATCTCAGCCGGCAGAAGAGATAATACCAGACAGCCAAAATCAGATTGTATTGGAACAACGAGTACCTTACGAGCATGAAGTCTACAACTACCTGTGCAAGTCTCCGGGAAGGCGTTTCTCTGATTTGGCAGCAGAATTAGGGATCGATCGCAGTCAAATTGTAGCTGCACTCAAGTCTCTCAGAGAGCAGGGAGTATTATTGCAAATGCAGGGTAATGCTGAACTGCCAAACATATCACAAGTTGCTTTTGATTCTGGCCATTTAATAAACAAATGAGTACTCATACTAACCGGGGAGTTATCACAGCAACTCAAGGTTCTACCTTGGCAGATATTCTAGAACGGGTTCTCGATAAAGGCATTGTTATAGCAGGAGATATTTCTATTTCCGTAGGCTCCACAGAACTGCTCAACATCCGAATTCGTTTGTTGATTTCTTCTGTTGATAAAGCCAAAGAGATTGGAATTAACTGGTGGGAGAGCGACCCCTATCTTAATAGTCAAACTCGCACCTTATTAACAACTAATCAACAACTTCAAGAGCGTGTTGCCAGTCTAGAAGCAGAACTGCGATCGCTCAAAGCACTCAATCCTATTAATCATCAGAATGCAGGCGATTAGCAAATCAAAAGGTTCCGATTCAGGTTTAGCACCATTACTACTAACGGTTGTTGAGCTGATACGCCAACTCATGGAAGCTCAGGTGATTCGGCGAATGGATGCTGGCAACCTCAGCGACTCTGAGTTAGATCGAGCTGCCGAAAGCCTGCGACAGCTCGAACAACAGGTTGTTAAGCTTTGCGAGGTATTTGATATTGATCCAGCCGAGCTAAATATTAACTTGGGTGAAATGGGAACTTTACTTCCCCAATCTGGAGGATACTACCCCGGTGAAACCTCTAGTCAACCCTCTATTCTAGAACTCCTCGATCGCCTATTAAATACCGGTGTTGTGGTTGAAGGTGACTTGGACTTAGGACTGGCTCAGTTAAGCTTAGTTCATGCCAAATTAAGATTAGTACTCACTTCTAAACCCCTGTAACTTTTTTATCTACATTCTTCTTGGTAAGACATTCTTATGAGTTATGGCTTTTACATTTATGGAATTTTGACCTTGCCTGCTCCAGAAAACTTAAATTTACAGGGCTTAGATGGGCAACCCGTACAAATTAAAATTTTGGATGGTTTTGCAGTAATCTACTCCGAAGCAAAGCAAGAGCGTTATTTGGCAAGCCGTCGTAACCTGCTCAGTCATGAGAAAGTCCTTGAGGAAATCATGCAAGCAGGCGATCGCAATTTACTACCCGTGCAATTTGGACTTTTGGTTGCAAGCTGGGAAACGTTTTCACAACAATTAATTCGTCCTCATCAAGAAGAATTGACGCAATTACTAGCAAAGTTATCAGGTCGCCGAGAAGTTAGTGTCAAAGTTTTTTGGAATACCGAGGCAGAAATTCAAGGACTATTGGCAGAAAATCCAAATCTCAAAACTGAAAGGGATAAGCTAGCCGGTCAACCTCTGAGTATGGAGCAGGTAATCCAAATAGGACAAGTCATCGAACAGGGAATGAGCGATCGCAAGCAACGCATCATCGATGTATTTCAAGGCACGCTCAACTCCATTGCGATCGATGTGGTGGAAAATAGTCCCCAAATGGACACAATGATTTACAACGCAGCCTACCTAATTCCTTGGGAAGCAGAATCACAATTTAGCGAACACGTTGAAGCACTCGATCGTCAATTTGAAGAACGTTTGCGAATTCGCTACAACAATTTCACTGCCCCGTATAACTTTGCTCGTCTTCGATTATTCAGTTCCAACTGAACAGCAATAAAAATTGAAAATCAAAAATTATTGAAATTTTTAATTTTTTTGAAAATTAAATTGTAAATTAAATTTTTCTCTGCCTTTTATTTAAGAGGATGTTTGAAAAGTCCTCTTATCGGTAGCAAAACGTTATAGATCCCCCTAAATCCACGCCACTGAGGGAGTCGGGAAACCCGCAAGGGCGCAGTGGCTCCCCTTGGAAAGGGGGACTTTGATTCTGGTTCCCCCCCTTAAAAAGGGGGGTTGGGGGGGATCTAAGAGTGCCTAAAATCGTAACGAAACACTTTTCAAACAACCTCTAAGTAAAATCAATGGACGACATATTTAAAGGATTTGAACAGCTATTAGAAATTGCCAAAGCATTAGAAGAAAAAGTAGAGAAAGGAGAGTTAAAAACTTCGATTCAAATTCGCTCTCATAATCTTAGTAGTATTCCCCGACAAGGCAATATTCCGAGAACAAGTAATTCCAGCCCAGTCAGATCCAATTCCACCGTTGGCACTACACCAATGGATGATGCTGATGTCACCCCCCCATCAGCCCGGACGAACTCAAAAGCTTCTTGGCAAGATGTCGGCGGTTTGGCTAATGTTCTCCAAGAAATCAGAGAGTTAGTTGAAATTCCCCTTAAACGTCCAGATTTATTGGCAAAATTAGGGTTAGAGCCTCCGCGTGGAGTTTTGTTAGTTGGCCCACCCGGTACGGGAAAAACTTTAACAGCCCGTGTTTTGGCAGAAGAGTTAGAGTTAAACTACATTGCCATCAATGGCCCAGAGGTGATGAGCAAGTATTACGGGGAAGCAGAAGCTCGTTTGCGAAGTATTTTTGAGAAAGCAACTCGTTCTGCTCCCTGCCTAATATTTATTGATGAAATTGATAGCCTTGCCCCAGATCGCAGCCAAGTGGAAGGTGAAGTTGAAAAAAGACTAGTGGCGCAGTTGCTTGGGTTAATGGATGGGTTTGCCAAAACCGAAGGCGTACTTGTATTAGCGGCAACAAATCGTCCCGATTATCTCGATCCGGCGCTTCGTCGTCCGGGACGCTTCGATCGGGAAGTTCATTTTCAGGTTCCCGATCGCAATGGAAGATTGGAAATTCTCACGATTTTGACAAGTGCTATGCCCTTGGAGACTTCGGTTGATTTAGGAGCGATCGCTGATTTGGCAGTCGGTTTTGTTGGTGCCGATATTAAAGCTCTTTGTCAAAAAGCAGCCTACATTGCCCTTCGTCGTCAAGTCCCCTCACTCAACAGTCCCATTCCTGAAAACATGACTATCATGCAGCAGGATTTTCTCGAAGCAATTAAGGAGATAAAACCCTCAGTTCTAAGGGCTGTAGCAGTTGAAGCACCAAATGTAAGTTGGGATGAGATTGGTGGATTGGATGATGTCAAACAAAAACTTCAAGAATCTGTAGAGGGCGCACTTCTCTATCCCGAACTATACGAGCAAACCAAAGCCAAGCCTCCCCGTGGGATTCTGTTGTGGGGGCCGCCGGGAACGGGAAAAACATTACTTGCAAAAGCGATCGCTTCTCAGGCTAGAGCCAACTTTATTGCTGTGAATGGCCCTGAATTACTAAGCCGATGGGTAGGTGCCGCAGAACAGGCAGTCAGAGAACTCTTTCGCAAAGCTCGACAAGCAGCTCCTTGCGTTGTGTTTGTAGATGAAATTGATACCCTGGCACCAGCACGGGGACGATTCAGTGGTGATTCTGGAGTTAGCGATCGCGTTGTCGGTCAACTGCTCACCGAATTGGATGGGTTGCATGAATGCCCTAAAGTACTGTTAGTAGGAGCAACCAATCGTCCAGAAACGCTCGATCCTGCCTTGCTCAGAGCAGGAAGATTGGACTTACAAATAAAAATCGATCTACCAGATCGAGCAAGCCGATTAGCGATTTTACGAGTTCACAATCTAGATCGTCCCCTGGTTGATGTCGATTTAGAAACCTGGGCGACAGTTACCGAGGGCTGGAATGGGGCAGATTTGGTTTTGTTAAGCAATCAAGCTGCTTTAAGCGCAATTCGTCGATACCGCGCCCAGGGATTAAGCGACTCCAGCCTGATTCAGATTACAAATGATGATTTCCAAGTTACATATCAGATGCTTGCCAATCAGCACCAATCTCAATAGTCTCTTATTTGAAAAAACACAGAAGTTCAGAGCGGAAGCTACTTATACCGTTTCTTTGTGAAGCTGTGCCAAATTCTTCTCCATACCTCTTCTCTTCGTGTTCTACCCTGCGGGAAGCCGCTAACGCGTCTATGTGTCCTTTGTGGTTCGTTTAAATATCTCAAATTATGTCAATATACGCTTATGCTCTTCTAGTACCGATCGCATCACCGCTTGTTCTACCCTTAGGGATGGAAAGGAATATTGAACTCGTTTATTCTTCTGGTTTAGCCGCGATCGTAGAGCGGGAAATCTCACTGGAGGCAATACAGGCAACGGATGAGCGTTTACTTCAAGCTGTATTAACCCACGATCGCGTAATTCGAGAACTTTTTCAACAAACTCCCCTTCTTCCCCTACGCTTTGGGAGTGGTTTTACCTCTGTAGAAAAACTGCTGAATCATCTAGAAAAGCACCAAGAGCAATATCTAGAAACCCTAACTCAGCTAGCAGACAAAGTTGAGTACACTTTAAAATTGACACCCTGTTCTTTGCTTGACGATTCTAACAATATTGATGCTAAGGGAAAAGCCTATTTATTAGCTAAAAAACAACGCTACCAAACACAGCAAGCATTTCAAACACAACAATGCGAACAGTGGGAACTCTTGAACCAGTTAGTTCTCAAAACATATACAAATGTTATTTGTGAAAATCGACAGCCAGATATGCGGCAAATCCACTTTTTGGCACAGCGCAACGATTCAACGCTCAGTACGCAGCAGTTGTCCCTCTGGCAGGTACAATGCTCGCACTGGCAATTGGCACTGAGTCAACCTCTACCACCATATCATTTTCTAAAAAATACTCTCAGATAAATTCATAAAAGATAATATTTAAAATTTTCAAGAAAAAATAAAGATGAGGTGATTTTTTCTTGAATTTTTTTCTAAAAAAATATTGTTAACTTTTTAGTATTTTTTTATTTTCCTGTATTTATCTCATATTTTTGGGAACACTAAATCCAGGAAGAATAAAACACATTGTGTAAGTTTTACCTACTGCTCAATCAGAGCAATATGAAATCAACAATTAGAGTTGTGAGAGGAAAAGAAAATGGCTGTTGAAAAAGTTAACTCATCTTCAAGTCTGGCTGAAGTTATTGACCGCATTTTGGACAAAGGAATTGTAGTTGATGCTTGGGTGCGTGTTTCTTTAGTTGGTATTGAACTGCTAGCAATAGAAGCTCGCATTGTGATTGCTTCAGTTGAAACTTACTTAAGATATGCCGAGGCAGTTGGTTTGACATCTCAGGCTGCTGTTCCATCTGCTGCTTAACACCACATTAGAAAAAGGGAGTCTTCATGGCTCCTATTTAATATTTCTAGTTAACAAAATAGGAGATTTCAGCTGATGGCTCTCAAGAATTTATGGGAACAAGAGCGATCGCAGCGATTGCAAATAACTGCTGAACGCCGTCAAAAAGTTAACCAGTGGAAACAGCTAACTCAACAAGAATTTCAGCTGCAAGGAGATCTGCTTCATCAAGAATTGAGCAGTTTTGTTACCAGCCTTCACAACAACAGAAAGTTACAACAGCAGCAATTTCAGCAAGAGATTGTAGAGAGGCAATTGGAAATATTGCAAATAAAAACAGATGTCTGGCAACGCCAGCAAGAATACCGCCAACAGCGGTCAGCAAAGGCTCAGGCATTATTCCAAAACTTGCAAAATTTCCGGGAAATCTTACATAACAGTGTTTGGGGCGATTACAGTCATGAACAAGCAGTTTCCCCGACTCCTGCTAAAAAAGAGAAATTAGTTGTAACAGTTCCAAAATGGTCAATCTCCCGTTCTGCAATTAAAGCCAGTGGTTTTCGCCCTTCCATCAATACTATGACTAAGAAAGCACCTGCCTTGAATGCAGATACTGTTAAATCTAAAGTGCAGCAATACATTCAGCAAGCTGAAGGAGCTACTCTGATAGAAATTGAAGAGGTGATAGGCTTAAGCCGGGTGCAAACGATAGATATCCTGCGCTCCTTGATCAAGCAAGGGGTACTAGAACAACGCGATCGCCAATACTTTATTCGGCAACAAGCAATTTCTTGACAAACTTAATTCAAGCTCATTTTTTGTAATTGCAGACTAGCGGTTGGGCGATCGCTTGTGTCTTGTGTCTTCAGCAGATATAGTACGCAATCGATAAGCATTAAAGCTGGCCTATGCTTTGTAATATTCAACATTTCCATCTTTTTAAGGTCTGTATTGACAAGCAATTGTCTCAGTATATGTAACATTGCAAAACTAATATAGATAACTTTTTTTCTAATTAAAAAAAGAGCTTAAATCTTTGTTCGAGCTTCCGGCTTTGAAGTTTAAAAATGTTCGGATTGGAAAGGAATATAACAAGCTGGGGTAGCTCAATTAAAGTTTTGAACTGTGCTATTGGCGATCGCACGATGAGGTTAGTAAGCTTGATTGTTTGAGGAATTTTAATGTAAATGCAAAACTCAAGATATATAAGGAGGTGCGATCCATTGTGAATCAATTGATCGAGCAACTTCAAACTAAATTATTCACAGGCAGGCTAAATCTTGGAGCAAGGGACGGGCCAACTTGGACGCTATATTTTCGTTTAGGACGATTAATTTGGCAGGCTGGCGGTTCTAATGCCGATGAACGATGGCGACGATACTTGTCGCAATACTGTTCTAATTTGGATGTGACAAAGTTGGAGGGGCTTGTCTCTCCCCAGGAAAATTATCGCGAGTATTGCATTCTTGCTAAATTGCGAGAACAAAAATTAATCGAACAACAACAACTTGTTAGCCTGATTACAAACTTAATAGCTGAAGTCCTGTTTGATATAATCCAGTTCGTTGAAGCCAAAAGAAATGGTAACAATCCAGCAGGGCAATTGTCATATACTACCGTTGTTGGTGAAGTTCCTGGGTTTCTCCTAGCTGTAATACCAACTGAAGAAGTCTTGAAACAGGCTACACAAGCCTGGCAAGAATGGCGAGATGCAGAGCTGGCAAGTTACTCGCCCAATTTATATCCTGTCATTCAACAACTTGAGCTACTCCAAGGACAAGCATCCGCTAAACAGATTATTTCTCTAGTTGATGGCACAAAAACTTTACGAGGTCTAGGGCAAAAAAGCGGTCGGGATGCCTTAGTTTTGGCCCGGTTCTTGATGCCATTGGTAAAAGCAGGGGCGATCGCTTTTTCACCCACTCCAAGCCCCAGGAAGGTTGGGATTAGTCAAGAAACTGGCAACCTGTCCAGTGCAAATAATCCCAATTCTTCACTGAAAACAGAAGAGAACACTGTTATACAAGTTGCACCCCCAGCGACTAGCAAACAAATTGTCAGTCCGTCCAGTGCAGTTAATAATCCCAATTCTTCACTGAAAACAGAAGAGAACACTGTTATACAAGTTGCACCCCCAGCGACTAGCAAACAAATTGTCAGTCCGTCCAGTGCAGTTAATAATGCCAATTCTTCACTGAAAACAGAAGAGAACACTGTTATACAAGTTGCGCCCCCAGCAGCTAGCAAAGCAATTATAGATGCCTCAAGACCTTTAGTAGCCTGTGTAGATGATAGTCCGACGATCTGTCGCAGTTTAGAGGAAATTCTCACCCAACAAGGTTATCGCTTTGTTGGTATTCAAGACTCTTTGACGGCAGTTTTAAAGCTGATTAAAAGCAAGCCCGACTTCATTTTTTTGGATCTTTTGATGCCAAAAGTGAATGGCTATGAAATTTGTTCTCAAATCCGTAAAACTCCAAGTCTCAAAGATGTGCCAGTTGTCATCTTAACTGGGAAAGATGGAATAGTGGATCGGATGCGAACAAAATTAGTAGGGGCAACTGACTTTTTGAGTAAACCCGTAGAGGCAGACAAAGTACTTAATATGCTGCACAAGTATTTAAGCGTTTAGGTTGAAGCGACACTCCTACCAGTGGCTCCTCTACACCTATTTTCAAAACAGCTATACATACTCGGTTTTGGCACAACCAAGTATGAAAATTCTTAAATCTTCCTTCTGCCCTCTTGTTAATTCATTTGTTGCAATTATTTTTCAAATTCTGAATTAAATAGTTAGGAATAAAAATGAAAAAAGTTCTTTTAGTTGAAGATAGCCTCACAGAATCTGAAAAGATGACACGTTACCTGGAACAAGGTGGATATTCAGTTTATGAAGTTCGCAGTGGTGAAGAGGCTCAACTGCGGTTAAAACAACAAAAACCTGACTTGATCTTACTGGATTTGATTTTGCCAGGCCAAAGTGGATTTGAGTTCTGCCGCAAGTTGAAAGCCGATCCGATAACAAAAGCAATCCCGGTAGTGATTTGCTCAACTAAAAACACAGATGTTGATAGAACTTGGGGCAATATGAGTGGTGCCGATGCCTATTTAGTCAAACCTGTAGATGAAAATACCTTGCTCCAGACTGTTAGTAAATTTATTCGCTAAAGGAAACTGGGGCAATGGTACAGGGCAATGATAGCTTTAGAGCGCTACCCATTAATAGCCAATTTCCACTTGAAAACTCTCTTCAAGGAAACAACCAGAGGTTTTTAAGATTTCCGTTAAATGGAAAGGTAAATGGGTTACTCCCACTAGCTGATTTGCGGGGAGTAATTCAAGTTGCACTCACAGAGATTTTACCAGTGCCGCAGGTAGCAGAATTCTTGTTAGGCATAATGAATTGGCGGGGAGAAGCTATCTGGATTCTTGATTTAGCAGGTTTACTGGGAGCAACACACTGGTGTCGACGAGAAAATGTACGCAACTCTGGCATGGCGATGCTTGTTCAAGTCCAGAATCAAACTGTCGGGCTGTTGGTGGAGCAAGTCAATACTATTGAAGTTTACGATTCCCAAGAGCGGTTAGGGATTTCGGCATCGATGTTACCCACCCGACTCAAATCGTTCTTGCAGGGTTACTTTATGGATGCTCAAGGTAGCCCTTTGATGTTAGTTGACACCCATGCTGTGATTCAAGCCCTTCAGTCTATTTAACACTCTGCATTCTACTTATTAACTTCGACAACCTTCATAGCAAGAAAGATTATGGTAACGCAACCCAATCTTACACCCAACCAACCACACTCAAATTTCAGCAACGGTCATAAGGATACCGATAACGGGCATAACGTTGATGTATCAGCAAAACAGCAAATCAGCTCCACTCTAGAAGAATTACGAACTGAACTGGATCAAGCTGATTGGGTGGAAACAGGGCCATTGCGAGACAGAATCCGCAAGTTAAAAGAACTAGTAAGTGCGTTGTCATATCAAGACGCAGGAGATGGATTCGAGGTAGAGCAATTACAGGCGATCGCCAGCAAAATCCGCCAGTTTTCCGATCTAGATACCTTGCTCGCTACTGCTGTCATGGAGGTACAAAGCGCGCTGCAAGCTGATCGCGTGGTGGTGTATGAGTTTACGAATCCGACGCTGGGGATAGTTGCTGCGGAGGCGATGAAGGATGGCTTTACCCCAATGCTCAAGGAAAAACTGCCCGCCGTCACTTTTGGGTTAAGTTCTGCCAAGCTTTATCAACAAGAAAAATTAGCAGCGATCGCGGATACCTACACTGCAAGCTTATCTCCTTACCAAAAGCAGCTCTTGGATCGGTTTCAGGTAAGAGCTTGTTTGAGTTTGCCGATCTTAGCAAAAGATAGGGTTTGGGGTTTGTTGGTAGTGCAGCAATGCACTGCTGCTCGCCAGTGGCAGAATGCTGAAATTCGATCACTAAAATTGATCGCGCAGGAGTTAGAAGCGCAACTGCAAGTTGCCGTGATTCAGGCTACCTTGCAACAAGAAGTAGAAAAAGACCAAATTCTTGTCGGCGTAGCGAATAAAATTCTCCAGTCCAAAGATGTAGATACCATCTTTCGCACTGCCACCCTAGAAGTGCGACAGTCACTACAATGTGATCGGGTGGCAATCTATCGTTTCCAGCCAGATTGGAGTGGGGAGTTTGTTGCTGAATCTGTTGGATCTGAGTGGGTTTCTCTGTTAGAAGAACAGCGAAACAACCCAGCAATTGTCAAGAACGTTAACTATTGCAGTGTTAGGAACCTTGCAGACGAAGGGGGATTGGTTGGGACAACAGGGCGATCACACAGTGCGGATAGCTACATTCAGCACACCCAAGGCAAAACTTTCCATCGCGGACAGATCTATCGAGTCACTAATGATATCTACAGTGCTGGTTTTTCTGACTGCTATATCAAAGTTTTAGAAGCCTATCAAGCCAAAGCATACATTATTGTTGCCATCTTCCAGGGAGAAAAGTTGTGGGGCTTGCTCGCTGCCTATCAAAATTCTCAGCCTCGTCAGTGGAAAGATAGTGAAGTTCGACTAATGGTGCAGGTGGCATCTCTGTCTAGTATTGCTATTCAACAGGTGCAATATCAGCAACAACTTTATCACCGCTCTGAGGAGTCAGCCAAACTTGTTGAACGAGAACGTACTGTTTTCGGCATCATTGAAAAGATTGGGCAAGCAACGGATCTTCGCACCCTTTTCCGCATTACAACCCAAGAGCTGCGTCGATTTTTAAAATGCGATCGCGTTGTCGTTTATCAATTTCATCCAGACTGGAGTGGAGAAGTTATCGCTGAATCTGTGGCTGCTGGTTGGTCGTCACTGGTGGAGATGCAGGAACAAGACGGCATTTTAAAAACAGGTCTGATATCTTCAGAACGTTGCAATATTAAGGATTATGGCTCCCCTGTTAAACCTGATGCAGATACCTATCTTAAGGAAACGCAGGGTGGAATGTACGCCAAAGGAACGCGCTACCGTAAAGTCAACGATATTGCTGCTGCTGGTTTTTCACCTTGCTATTTAGAAGCATTAGAGAAGTTCCAAGCCAAAGCATACATCATTGTTCCCATCTTCCGCGCTGGTAATCTTTGGGGTTTGTTAGCAGCCTATCAGAATTCTGATGTGCGGAAATGGACTGAAGAAGAGACTGGTGCTTTGTTGCAGATCAGCGAACCGTTGAGTATTGCCCTCCAGCAAGCTGAATATATCGAACAGCTACGGTTAAAAAATCTAGAAATGACACAAGTAGCTGAAGTGGAAAACGCGATCGCACGAATGGCGGAGAGAATGCGTCAGTCCCAACAGCTAGAAACGCTCTACCGCACTACCTTGACAGAATTGCGGCAGTTATTCAAATGCGATCGCCTAGCAATCTATCGCTTCAACTCTGACTGGAGTGGTGAATTTATCGCTGAATCTGTAGGAAGTGGCTGGGTGCCTCTGGTTGGCCCCGATATCAAAACCGTATGGGAAGACGAACACCTACAGCAAACCCAAGGCGGACGCTATCGCAACAATGAAACCTTTGCCGTCAATAACATTTATACTGTTGGTCATGCCCAGTGTCACATCGACCTACTAGAGCAGTTCCAGGTTAAAGCTTACATGATCGCCCCTATTTTTGCTGGAAACAAACTTTGGGGTTTGTTAGCAGCCTATCAGAATAGTGGATCACGCCAGTGGAATTCCGAGGAGGTGCGATTACTGACCAAATTGGGCATTCAGTTGGGGTTAAGTGTGCAGCAAGCCGAGTACATCGAACAGCTGAAAACGAAGAATGCAGAGTTGGCACAATCAGCAGAAGAAGAACAGGTGCTGACAGGGATGGTGGAAAAAATCCGTCAAGCCCAGGATACAGACACAATTTTCCGAAATTTGCTGCCAAGTTTGCGTAAACAACTACAGTGCGATCGCCTTGCAGTATTTCGCTTTAATCCCGACTGGAGTGTGGAGTTTATTGCCGAATCCGTAAAAGATCAATGGTTGTCTTTAGCTGGTTCCGACATCAAAACGATTTGGATGGACGATCACTTGCAAGAAACTCAGGGCGGACGCTATCGCAATCATGAAACCTTTGTTGTCAATGATATTTACACCATCGGTCACGTTCAGTGCTACCTAGAGATATTAGAAAAAATCCAGGCCAAGGCTTACATGATTGCGCCTATTTTTACTGGAAGCAAACTCTGGGGCTTTTTAGGAGCATACCAAAATACTGGCCCTCGGCAGTGGAAATCCAAGGATGTGCAACTGTTGAAAAAACTAGCTGTGCAAATGGGTATAGGCTTGCAACAGATTGAGTACATCGAACAGCTCAAGAATAAGAATGCAGAGTTAGCACGAACCGCAGAAGGGGAACGAGCATTGACACGGCTGGCAGAAAAAATTCGCCAAGCTCAAGAGCTAGATACAATTTTCCGCAATGCTCTACCAGAATTGCGATCGCATTTGGAATGCGATCGCCTAGCAGTGTATCGCTTCAATCCAAATTGGGGTGGGGAGTTTATTGCCGAATCCGTAAGTCGTGAATGGGTGGCTTTGGTTGGCCCCGATATCAAGACTGTATGGGAAGACGAACACCTACAACAAACCCAAGGTGGACGCTATCGCAACAACGAGACCTTTGTTATTAATGACGTTTACACTGCTGGTCATGCCCAGTGCCACTTGAAAATTCTAGAACAATTCCAGATTAGAGCTTATATCATCACCCCGATTATTGCCGGAAACAAGCTCTGGGGTTTGTTAGGAGCATATCAGAATAGCGGGCCGCGGCAATGGCAAGATAATGAAGTCAACTTGGTAACAAAAATCGGCACGCAGTTTGGGGTTGCCGTCCAGCAATCGCAATACTTACAACAAACCTTAAGCAAGAATGAGGAACTGATAAAACTGGCAGAACGGGAAGTAGCAAACGCCCGATTTTCCTATCGCTTGCCAAGTCGGTTAACAGAGATGGCCCAAAGTGATGGTGATGTTCTGGAATTTGTCCAGTTCGCAACCCAAGAACTTCGTCAGCTACTCAAAGTAGATCGAGTTGGAGTTTACCGTTTTGAGCCTGATTGGTCTGGAGAATTTGTAGTTGAGTCTGTAAGTGGTGATTGGCCTAAACTGGTGGGAACTAGCCTTGCCAAAGTTAGAGATACCTATCTCCAGTACAACAAAGGAGGGCGTTATGTCCGCAAAGAAAGTTTGCGGGTTGACAATATCTATACTGTCGGTCATGACGAATGTCACATCCAATTGTTAGAACTGTGGGGAACTAAAGCCTACATGATTTCTCCGATTTTTCAAGAAAATCAGCTATGGGGGCTGATGGGAGTTTATCAAAATAGCGCACCGCGCCAGTGGGAGCAATCCGAGGAGGATGTTCTTAACCAAGCCAGCGTACAGATTGGTCTTGCCCTCAATCTTGCAGACTACCTAAAACAGGTGCGTATTCAAGAGCAGCAACTAGCAGAAGCAGCAGAGCGCGAACGTACCGCACGGGAAAAACTGCAACAAGGAGCTATACGCGTTCTCATGGCTTTGGAACCATCCTTCAGGGGCGATCTCACTGTTCGAGCTCCCCTATCTGAAGATGAAATTGGGACGATCGCCGATGGTTACAACACTACGATCCAAAGTTTGCGAGATTTAGTACGACAAGTGCAGATTGCTGCTGGCAGGGTGAGTGAAACTTCTAGCAATAACACTATCTCAGTAGTGAAACTATCTGACCAAGCTCAACAGCAGGCAGAACGGCTCGAACACGCTCTGGAACAATTACAAATGATGGTAACTTCCACCCAGGTAGTCGCTGCTGATGCCCAAAAAGTAGGACAGGCGGTTCAAAGAGCTAATAACACCGTCCAAGCTGGTGATTCCCTAATGGAAAGAACCGTAGATGGCATTTTGGAGATTCGGGAAACCGTGTCGGAAACAGCAAAGAAGATTAAACGCCTCGGTGAAGCTTCTCAGAAAATCTCGAAAGTAGTGAGTCTGATTGAAAACTTTGCCACTCAAACTAATTTGCTGGCACTCAATGCTGCGATCGAGGCTACCCGTGCCGGAGAGTATGGCAAAGGCTTTGCGGTGGTTGCAGATGAAGTTCGTTCCCTAGCTTATCAGTCGGCTAGTGCCACCACAGAAATTGAGCGACTCGTGCAAGAAATTCAAGCAGGCACCAACGAAGTTACCGAAGCAATGGAAGTAGGGATTAGCCAAGTTGTCCAAGGCTCGAACTTGATCGATGAGACTCGTCATTCCCTCAGTGCGATCGTGGCAGCTACCAACGAAATTGGTGGACTGGTACAAGGAATTACCCAAGCAGTTTCCCATCAAAGTCAGCAATCTCAGATGTTGACAGAGGCGATGATGGACGTTTCTGCGATCGCCCGCAAGACTTCACAAAGTGCCATCCACATTTCCGAGTCTTTTGAGGAACTACGGATGACTTCACAACAACTGGAAACCAGCGTTAGCCAGTTCAAAGTTGACTAATCTCGCAAAACTGTTATGAACCCCGATCCCAGTAATCAAGAGCAGCTAGAGCAGGCTTTTCTTGCTGAAGCGGCAGAGTTGTTGCAAACCATTGAGCAGAATCTTATCGGTCTACTTGATGAAAAAACAATAGAAAAAGTTCATGCCTTGATGCGAAGCGCCCATACTCTTAAAGGGAGTGCTGCCAGTGTTGGGCAAGAAACGATTAAGACAATTGCCCATCATTTGGAAGATGTATTCCAGGCGTTATATGCTCCAGAATTGGAAATCGATCCAGAATTGGGTGCTTTGCTTCTAGATGCTTATGAGTGCCTGCGAACTCCATTGAGTGCAACCTTGATGGGCTTATCCTGCAATGAGGCAGAAATACTTGATCGAACTGCCTCAATCTTCGCCCAACTCCAACATAAACTAGGTGACTTTTTTGGCCGCGAGGCTTTGCTTCCCAGTTCGGAAGAACTTGGTTTTGATGTGGTAGAGTCAATCTTTTCCGGGAGTGTACTCCAGGATCTGCAACAGCTTGCAGCTGACATCGAAAGCCAAGATCCGCAACAAATTCAAACAACACTCAACTCCCAAGCAGGATTTTTTGCCGAACTAGCAGCATCTTACAGCTTATCTGGATTGGAAGAAATTGCCCAAGCGACCCTAAACGCCCTCAAAGCGCATCCAGACAAAATACTGCAAATCGCTCAGGTGGCTTTAGAAAATTTTAAAGCGGCTCAAGCAGCAGTACTTGCAGGCGATCGCACTCAAGGGGGAGAGATATCTCCACAATTGCGAGAATGGGCAGGACTAACTACTCCTGTCCAAGAACCGCAAGGGCAGCCAGTTTCAATTGCTATCCAACCCACAGAAACGGCTACAACTGAGAACAAGGAACTTCCCCACCCCAGTGCGATCGAATCGGAATCGGTTTGGTCGTTTTTCCCAAATCGAACTGATAACTCCGTACCGAAAGCACCGGAGGTACTGGCACCTATTTCTCAGGATTCGGTAGTAGTCCCCTCTGCCATAGATCGGATTTTACAGTCAATCTGGATAGGAGATCCAGAGACATCCTGCCGATATTCAAACTCAGATCGGCCACCCTCTCCACCACCAGCGCCAAGCCTCCAGGCTCAGTCATCGGCATCACTTCCCAGTATCCGAGTAGCGATAGAACAGCTTGATCGCCTCAGCCATACAATTGGGGAATTGCTAATCAGCGAAAACCAACAAAACCTGCAATCTAACCACATCCACAAAGCAGCTGAGGACACTCTACTACAGTTTTTGTACTGTCAACAACAACTTAGTAAAGTTTTTACTTGGTCGGATCGACATCTGCTGCTTCCCGAACGCAAGCAGCGACAGATGCATGTATCTCCCCGCTCAGTTATCTCTGCTTCCCCAACTGCCGAGGCACAATCCAATTTTGATGCCTTAGAAATGGATAACTATAGCGAGTTGCACATTCTCCTGCAAAATCTTACAGAAGACATGGTGCAATTAGGAGAACAGATTGAGGCTTTTAATGCCTTAGTTCAGCAATCTCGCTTCAGTCTCGGAAAGCGCAAGCAACTGCTTTCAGGAGCGCAGGAAGATTTGCTGCAAGCCAGAATGGTTCCACTGGGAACAGTGTTGAATCGATTACCCCGCCTCCTGCAACAGATGGTAGCAACTTATCATAAGCCTGTTGAACTCAAGCTTGGCGGTACGAAGGTACTGGTGGATAAAGCCATTTCTGAGCAGCTGTACGATCCCTTGCTGCACATGATTCGCAATGCCTTCGATCACGGCATTGAACCGGTAGAAACCCGCCGCCAGCAGGGTAAACCAAAAACCGGAACAATTACAATTCAAGCCTATCATCAAGGCAACCGCACTACTATTGAGGTACGGGATGATGGTCGAGGCTTAAACTGGGAATCCATTCGTCAGCGAGCTATAGAAAAACACCTGCTGACTCCCGAACAAGCCGCCTACGCCTCAGAAGACCAACTGGCAGAGTTATTATTTGAACCAGGCTTTTCTACCGCCAAGCAGATTGGTGAGTTATCTGGTCGTGGTATCGGCTTAGATGTCGTTCGCACTCAATTGCAAGCTTTACAAGGTTCGATTGTGGTGCGATCGATTTCAGGGCAGGGAACCACCTTCATGCTGCAATTGCCCCTGAGCTTGACAACAGCACGCTTGCTCGTTTGTCAATCTCAAGGTATTACTTATGGCTTGCTGTCTGAAGGAATTAGCCAGGTTTTATTACCGCAGCCAGAGCATATTCAAGTTCAGCAATCTTTACACGGGCAAGGCATCCAAAAATTCTGGCAGTGGGGAGATGGGCAAAGTCAGCAACTAGTTCCCATTCGCCCGCTTGCCAATTTGCTGGATTACAAATATCCTTTATTCACCCAAGACCACAATTTAAACCTAAGTCCTTTTCCAGTCAAACAACGAAACACCGTCGAACCTCTGCTGCTGTTGGAAACAGAGCATCAATACCTGTGTTTGCAAGTCGATCAGATTTTAGTCGAGCAGGAATTAGTAATTAAGTCCCTCGGCAGAGTCCTGACTTTACCTAGTTACATCCAAGGCTACAGCGTGTTGGGAAATGGTAGTCTTACCCTAATCGTTGACCCGTTGGAGTTAGTTCGGCAAACCTGGGAGACAGATATGATGCCGACTTCCCCGACATCAAGTCTTGCAACTAAACTATTGCCCGCGCCTGAGCCTGTTCTTACTCTAGAGGGGCAGCAATCCGAGCTAACTACGCAACCGCAACAACAGTCGATGGAAGTCAATACAGCCGTTGCTCAACCTAACCGACTGATGGTGTTAGTCGTGGAAGATTCGGTTGTACAAAGGCAAAGTTTGGTGCAGACGCTCCAGAAAGCCGATTATCAAGTGTTGCAAGCAGGCGATGGTCGAGAGGCGATCGCTCAAATGCTGCAACACGGTGATGTCGATCTAGTGATTTGTGACATTGAAATGCCGCGTATGAATGGATTTGAGTTTTTAGAACACCGTCGCCAAGACGAGCGTTTGTCCGGCATTCCTGTGGTGATGCTGACTACTCGTAGCGGACAGAAGCACCGCCAATTAGCTTTAGCTCTAGGGGCGAAAGCTTACCTGACCAAACCCTATTCAGAACAGAACTTCCTAGCCACGATCGCTGAACTCGTTAATACCCCTTAGCCCAATACAGTTCAGATAAGCCTGTGTTTTCTTCCCCCTGTTCCCTGTTCCCCGTTCCCTGTTCCCTTGACCAAGCGTAACCTGCTATGCTTAACACTCCTTTTCCGTTTAAGCGATTATCTGGCGCTGTGAGCGAGCGCGACTCATTACGAGTCGTTGTTTTTGCGATCGCAGACTATTTATTTGCCCTGCCAGTTGGTGCAGTTCTCAAGGTGATGGCTTGTCCCCCTATTAGTAGTACGGTTGAAAGTGGTATCGGGATGGTTGATTTGGGAGCGCAAACCATTACGATTGTGGACTTGCGCCAGAAGTTCATTCAGCAAGTACAAGGCCAACAGGCGCATCAAGTTCTCTCTGCGGTTGACACTTCAGGGCGCTTCTTACTTCTGACTCAAACACGGACTGGGGAAATTTGTGGCATTCCTGTGGACAAGCCCCCTGCCTTAATCGATATTCCTTTGGAAGGTGTGCGTCCGGTGCCGTGGTCTTATCGGCAAGTGGCGGAGTTAAGCTGTGTGAGCCACATGGCTGTTTTGTCTGTAGCACCAAACGAAGAACCACTCAAAGTACTTCTTCTAGGCATGAGCCAGATATTGGCTGATAAGTTGGGGTTGCCCGGAACAACCCCAACCTTGGCTCCTGGGCTAACATCAGGCGAACAACGGCAAAGATTTCTCCGTTTTTCCTTGGGAAATCAAGGAAGTGGATTGCTACCATTCCACTCATTACAGGACATTATTCATCTCGCTAGCTCAGAAATTTCCCCAGCCCCGGCCTTACCAAGTTGGATTTTAGGTTTCTATAATTGGCAAGGACAGATGCTGCGGCTGGTTGACTTAGAACATTTGCTTGGTTATGCGCCACTTTTGAAGCGGCAGTCACGACCAGAAAAGCCAATGGTTCTAGTTCTCGAATTGCAAAATCAGGTAATCGGGTTTTTGGTGGCTCATGTCTACGATGTAGAGTGGCAGGATTTACAGCAAGCACAATCGGCACCAACCGACTTTTCCCCAAACAAACTGCTAAATTTTGTTCGAGGTATTCTGCCAGGCGATCGCTGGATTTTAGACACCAGAGCCATCGCCCAGACATTGCAATGGCAAACCCACTGATTTAACTTTGATGCTGCCAAGGAGTTTTCTGTCATGCTCGCAACCTTAGACCCTAATTCTGAAACCCAGCCTGTTGAAAATGAAATCCAGATAGAAGAAATTTTGGCTAATGTGGCTGTACTCAAAGCAGTCTTTCAATCTGCTAAGGGGCCAAAGGTCGCTCAATTGCAGCAGAAGGTGAGTCAAATCGAAGCTTTTATCCAAGCTTTGGCTAAGGATTCGCCCAGCGACAATGATGAAAATGTTCGAGGGGCTTTTCAGCTCCAGCGAGAACAACTTGCGGCCATTGATCGGCAAATGCAGCAGGCAAAAGGTCAAACCGCACTTTTGGAGGTTACAGTCACCGCCCTTCGAGATGTTCTCAACGCCGATCGCGTCTTGATTTATCGTTTTGAGGAAGAAAATCGCAGTCGAGCGATCGCTGAAGCTATACAAGCGGGTTGGACATCCTTACTCAACCAATCCCTACCGATAAATTTGTTTGTTACTAAACCCGATGTTGGCGACGGACAACACTTGCTCAACAACCTAACTGAAGTATTAGAACTAACTCCGCGCCAACAGCAATTTTGGCAACGCTTTCAGGTGCAAGCTAGCTTGTGCTTGCCCTTGATTGTCAAACAACAGCCTTGGGGTTTTTTAGTTATTCATCATTGCCCTGCACCCCGACAATGGCAGGAAGCAGAGCGCAGTTTGCTGCAACAAGTAGGAATGATGTTGACAATTAACTTGCACTGGGCTGAAATAGTAGCTCCACCTGCTCAACAACTGTCATCGCCTCCCCAAAAGGCTGAATCCTGCGATCGGTCAGAGTTACTAGTGCCATTGCAGCAAGTGAGCCAGGCTGTACAAGAAGGAGCAAGAATCGCCGAGCTTACCAGCGAGTATTTAATGTCTATTCAAGATACTGTTGCTATTACTAATAAACAGCTGCAATACCTTGGTGAATTTTGCCAGCAAGCTTCTGGCTTTGTTCAGCTTGTGGAAGGCTTGAGTACCAAAATTCAGGTTTTGTCCCTGAATACAGCCATCGAAGCCACAAAAGCTAGCGACCAGGAACGAGGTTTACTAGCTGCTGCCGAACAGGTGGAAATTCTCGCCCGTCAAGCCCGCGACAGCACCCTAAATATAGAGGAATGGTTCCAGGAACTACAGGTGGCAGCAGCAGACGTTGCTTCTGCTATCGAACCGTGCGATCAACAAATCAGTGCTGGGCTGGAGTCAATCGCGCAAATCCAGGAGCAATTGGGAGCGATCGCTGACATCGCTGCTTGTACCCTCAAATCAATGTCGAACCCATAAAATTGTCACAAACCCCATAGAAACAGAGAGTTGTCTTCATGAGTACCGATTTTGTCCCCCAACCGCAGAACGACGATCGCTTCCTAGAAGAAGCGATCGATCTGTTACTGTTCTTGGAGCAGGAGTTGCCTAACTATACAAAAGACAGTAACCCTGGTACAGCTTTGGCTCTCATGGAAGCTGCTCGCTCTTTGCATTCGATTGCCATAGCAGCCGAGCTAGATACCATTGCCATAGTTGCGGCTGCACTAGAAGAGATTTTTCAGCTTCTGTATCAGTATCGGGCAACTGTCAACGCCCCAATCGCCTCTCTGTTGTCGGAAGGATTAGATTGCCTACAGATGCTGTTGATGGCATTTTTAACAGCCTCGCAAATTGAGGAAGTAGAAATTCTGGAGCGCATGTCTGCCATTGTTGCTCGTCTACAAGCAGAGTTTGGCGATCACCAACAAAGCGTCATCCCCCAGGAAACAAACCTTGAGACATTGGTAGAGCAACCGCAGGAACATCAACCAGTTATCCAGTTTGGCGATCGCTTGGCCGAGGTAGAATCTTTTGCGGCTCTACCAGAGCAAGTTATAGTTAAAGACAAGGAAAGTCTTGACAGGGAACTAATAAGTGAAACTAACCCCAGACTTGGTAGCCTTTCTCATGTAGATGCCGAGCCGCTTCCCGCCAAGGTAGGGGAACTAGCAAATCCAAAGGAATATGGAGAAGGAAATTTTCATGCTTGGTTGGGGGATTTTTCCCAGCCTACTGAAACATCCCTAGTTAAATCTTTTCCTCATCACCATCCACTCTCTTTGCAAGAATCCATTCCCACCCTTGTTGCAACAACTATTCCAGCCGCCACACCCATCAATATTCAGCATCTCGAACAACTAAACGCGCTGGTTGCAACATTACTAACTATCTATAATCAGCAAGCTTGTCAGCAAGAACAACACCAACATATAATCGGGCAGTTGCTCCGACAAGTTAAACGATTACAACACCTGCTGGATAATCTACAGGAATGGTCAGGACGTTTAGCAGCAATTTCAGATACTCTTTCCCCTTTAGCTGCTTCTCGTTCTCAGCAATTGTACAGTACTCTTCAATCTGTTTTGGCTGAAGCGTCTCAGGTGGCATCAACTGTTCATTCCCTTAATAACAATCATCACCAACTCAAACAAGAACTCATACAGCAAGAAAAGTTGGTTAACCGTTCTTCCAAGTTAGTCACAACAGTCACAACTATTCCTTTAAGAGTAGCCTTAGAACCGTTGCACCGGCTTTGGTCTCAGTTACAAACTCTACAAGATAAGTCTGCTACACTACATTTACAAATTAGCGATATCCAAGTCGATCGGGCGTTTAGCGATCGTCTCCATGCTCTTCTGTTACATATAAGTTGCTATTTACTAAAGCAAAGTATTGAGTCTTCCCAAACACGCCAACACCTTGGTAAAAATAGCAACGGTATCATCGAAATTCAAGTTGATCGGCAGGGAAATCAACTGATTATTGATGGCTGTGATGATGGCGCAGGACTTAACTTATCTCAAATTTATCAACAAGCTTTAGCCCAAGGACTCGCCCTGACAAAACCAGGGGATATCTTACAAGCAACTCAATTGACTGAGCTGGTACTTGAACCAGAGGTTTCATCTGTTTTATGCGATCGTGCTGCCTTAGAGTTAGGAGCAGAATTAACTGAAGTTTGCAAGCAATTAACAGCTATTCAGGGAAGAATAGTATTGAAGTCTAAAGCTGGACATGGTACAGCCTTCTCGCTCCAAATTCCCCTCGATCGAAAAATTGCTCAACTTATCGTCTGTCAAGCTAATTCCAGAGTCTATGCATTTGTTGCCGATTCCGTAGAGCAGATTTGTCTATCCCAGTCCGAACAAATTCTCCAAACTCAAGCCGGACGCATGTTATTTTTGCAGTCTTCTGGCAGATCCAGTGGCTTCCTTCGTGGCGATCGCGAGCATCCAACAACAGAAATGCTCGTCCCTATCCACTTACTGACTGATGTACTGATTTGTCCTAACCACATTCCCAGCCCAGTTACCACTTATAGTACAGATACACTAAATGCTTTCAAGCAGGATAAGCCGTTATTAGTATTTCGTTACTTAGACAAACGATGTGCTTTAGAAGTAGATTGCATCATCAGCAAGCAATCCTCTGTACTCCATCCTCTGGGGGAACCAATCCCAGTTGCTGCTTACATCCAAGGAACTAGCATTCTCGCCAATGGGCAACTTAGCCTGGTTTTGGATGGTCGCCTTCTGACAAAATCTCTAACTTGAACTGTATCTTGATAGCTATGAACAGCCTAGACAAAGACCAGTAGACAATCAAGAGCAACAAAAATACTTCTCTGGCAAGAAGAAACAACACACTCTTAAAAACCAAGTTGTTTCGCTGCCAGACGCTAAAGATATTGTGGATATAGTAGTAGGAGCAAAAGGGCCAACCAGTGACATTTCATTATTTCGTAATCAACAGCAAAGATTTCCTCCTGAACAATCATTTAAAGGTGATAAAGGTTATCAAGGTGGTAAAAACATTAGTACACCCCACAAAAAACCACGTAAAAGTGAATTAACTGACGAACAAAAAGCAGGGAGCATATCAACTTTGTAAGAACAAAAGAACTAACAGCACCTAAAGCTTGTCATTAAGATAAGCACAGCGATGCATGAGAACTTGAGAGACATTAGATTCATTCCATTGTGCTCCAGAGATTTTT
>JAHHHN010000018.1 GCA_019359325.1 Mojavia pulchra JT2-VF2
CGTTGTAAGAGTTTGGTGAAAAACTTTGAGAGAACTTTAGACCATGCCACTGCCAAACTCAATCTTTGTTTCATCAGGCTGATGCTCAAACGGCTGGCACATTTATAGATCCCAAATGGGTTCTATAAGCGGCTTAACGAAATTCTGCAAAAGCTCCTGCTGGACTGAGCGTTGCTTAAGCCTGGCTGTCTGTACCCAACACCGTGTCTTAGAAACTCATTCTAGTTTGCTCCTTGATTGAAATCTCAATAGCGGTACAGTTACCTACGCGTTTCGCAAATTTTAGGTAAGCCTGTAACGCTGTGAGATTTCATGAGCTAGTTGTTTTGCCAGGATTTCCTCGCAGGGTTCACATGAATTCAAGAGGTTTTCGAGAAGAAGTGCATTGCCAAGTTAAAACTCAGCGTTCTGCTGTCTTTTCGATCGTTTCTATTACTGCCAAACCTATACCAGAAGCTGCGATTAACAGTATTGCTGATATCAAATAGGCGTTGGCAAGCATTTGGAGGGCACCATCGAAGAAAATATAGGTGGTCATTACGGTTCACCTTTGGAACTCTGTGCTGCTAGTGTTGTTGATCTCTTCGCACCCTAAACTGGTGTATTTCGTTGAGAAATTCCTAGCCATTGCATCTTAACAAAACTTTAGCTCTTTCAGGACACAGTTCAAACTTTTTCTTTTTGAAGATTCAATGAATTTTTCTTGTATTTAGTCAAAATTAATACTGGCATTTAGTTGGAGTATTAATTAAATCATTCCATTCAAAAACAAAATTTTTGCTTAATAGTGATATTTTAGACCCCAATAATTAGATACTACCTAAGAAGTATTAAGTATGTTTCTATTGTATAATTGTCTACTTATCAGGTTCATAGCGATAGAATTATCAAAATAAGCAGCGTTCAATTGTGGCAATAACTGATTGAGAAAGCGTTGAGAAATCGTAACCACCTTCTAAGCCAAAAAGTATTTTTTGAGTTAGTTCTAAACAATAATCAATTAATAAACCGTAATCTTTGGGTTGGAGATTGATACTAGCTAAAGGATCTGCGGCATTAGCATCATAACCAGCACTTACAATGAGTAAATCTGCTTGGAAATGAGATAAAAATGGTATTACTTTTTTCTCAAATAGTGGCTGATATACTGTGATATTACTACCGGGTGGTATAGGTAAATTTAATACGTTATTATGAAACCCGCGCTCGGAGGCTTTACCAGTACCGGGATAGCAGGGGTACTGATGTAGAGAACAGTAGGCAATTTGTGGTTGAGTTTCTACGATCGCCTGAGTACCATTACCGTGATGTACATCCCAGTCTAAAATGGCAACACGATTAACTCCAGGCTGTTCTAGGGCGTAGAAAGCAGCGATCGCCGCATTAGAAAATAGACAAAAGCCCATCCCGGCATCACTTTCAGCATGATGTCCTGGTGGACGGGCTAGTACAAAAGCCGGATTTGCTGTTGCTAGTACGGTATTAACTCCATCCAACCAAGCACTGACTGCCAACAATGCCACATCATAACTACGTGGTGAAACTGGTGTATCTCCATCCAAATAACCGCCACCAGTGGAGGCGATTTCCCAAACTTTTTTAATGTAGGTTGGAGTATGGGCTTTTACTAACATAGGCATCAGCAACGGATTATTTGATGCTGGTGTAGGCGATCGCCATGCAATTTTTTCTGCAAACGCAGCCGCTTTTAAGGCATTAACGATCGCTGTCAAGCGTTCTGGTTTTTCTGGATGGTAAATCCCAGTTTTGTGATCGAGAAACTCGTCAGAATAGATGACTGGCAGCATAGGGTGAAACAGGTTGGCAGCAAGATACGAATGCAATTGTAACCTGACTAATCTTTGGTAAAGCCAATCATTTCATCTGTTGGTTCATCAAGCATTTCCGGTACTAAAGCTTGGTTACCCCGACGTTCCTCTGCGGATTGTTCTCGAATAACATCGTCCATTTTCGCAGGGTGTTTAATTTTATCCCGCAACTCTGGGCTTAATTGCGATGCATCAGTATCTGGATTCATCTTTTCGGCTTGACTAGGAACTGTTTCTTTATTCATCATCATTTCCCAAACTAATACGCCAAGCTTAAATTCTCTTGTGGCTAGGTACACACTATCTTGGGGCTTAAATCCTGTTTACAGACACAAAGAAAGGCAACAACCCTCTTGAGATTCAAGATGATTCACCGAAGCCAATAGCTCAAACCATAGAAATCGTAAAGATTCAGTATTTTTTGTTTCACAATAGGGAATTAAGCAGTGCTACCAAATAAGCCTGCGACTGGCAATCAAACTCAACGTTGGACATTTTTGCAACTTTTTGGATTGGCAAAGCGTAATCCTCTGATGATTTCACGGTGGGTTTTATGCTGGGTAGGTGTGGGGACTATTTGTGGTCTATTTACTGGTTTGTACTAAAATTTTCTAGAACTGATCGTTCATTATCACTCTATTCTTTACTGGTGTTTGCGTAGGCAAAGTAGTAGCAATTTTAATTTTGGGGAATCAATCCTGCCCTTGCCATGATCTTTACAATGGCAGTTGAGAATGCAGCAGTAACGCGCACACCTATCAGTACCACTTTGCTGCTATCGAAACTGACTAACTTCAGTCCATTCACACCCATCCTTTTTGCAAGTTTGACAGGCTTTTTTTGCCCTCAAAGTTCCCTTAATTGCATCTGAGCTTAAGAACCAGAAAGAAGCTACTAATTAAATAGCTTAATTAGCCAACAAAACGTTATTCCTGAAACTTTTTGAGGAAATCTTACTGTGTTGCAAAATATTTAGCAATTTCTGCACGACTTAGAGGTATAACTGTTGCTCTTGGTCGGATCGGCTGTAACATAGCGTTCAGACTGCACCTTGAATTACTAGCTTTTCTATATACGCAACCAAAAGTTATACCAGGTATCCGGAAGTAATCGCCGATTTTTAGTTGTTGGAAGGTCATTAGATCCTCAAAAATCTTAGGAGGTAACGGTTATGAAAGTAAAAACTGATCGAACTTAATTTACACCGTTATCTTAACCTTGCTTTGTTTTCTCTGTGTTTGGGAAATTTTCACTATTAATAAGGCGTTTAATAAGGCGTTTCATGAGACGGCTGAGTTAGCTCTCCCCGGCAAAAAAAAGCAATATGTGCTAGAATTGTATCAAAATATCGCAATTATTCAAGAGTATTTTGGAATAATTTTGCGTTTCGTCAAGTATAAAGGCTAAAATCTGCGATTTTTGGAGTTTTTTAGGTTATGACAACCTCACAGGAGAGGATTATCCCGACAGATCTGCGGAACGAAATGTCCCGGTCTTATCTGGAATACGCCATGAGTGTGATTGTGGGTCGGGCGCTGCCAGATGCCAGGGATGGTCTGAAACCTGTGCATCGTCGCATCCTCTACGCAATGCACGAGCTAGGTTTGACCCACGATCGCCCGTTTCGGAAATGCGCCCGTGTGGTGGGAGAAGTGTTAGGTAAATATCACCCCCACGGCGATACAGCAGTATATGATGCCTTGGTGCGGATGGCGCAGGATTTCTCCATGCGATCGCCCTTAATTAACGGCCATGGCAACTTCGGTTCAGTAGACAACGATCCGCCAGCGGCAATGCGATACACAGAATGTCGCTTGCAAGCTTTAACTAGCACAGCCCTACTGCACGACATCGAATCGGAAACCGTAGACTTTATCGATAATTTCGACGGTTCCCAGCAAGAACCAACAGTTCTGCCATCACGAATTCCGCAATTGCTGCTGAATGGTTCCTCTGGGATTGCTGTGGGTATGGCAACCAACATTCCTCCCCACAATTTAGGCGAACTAATCGATGGTTTAGTAGCGCTGATTCACAATCCAGAAATTACTGATATCCAGTTAATGCAGTATATCCACGGCCCAGACTTTCCGACTGGGGCGCAGGTTTTGGGAACGGCGGCGATTAAAGAAGCTTACACTACTGGGCGTGGTTCGATTACCATGCGCGGTGTCGCTAATATCGAAACTATTGAACAACGAGGACGCCCCGAAAGAGAAGCAATTATCATCACTGAGTTGCCTTACCAAACCAACAAAGCGGCATTGATTGAAAAAATTGCTGAGTTGGTAAATGATAAACGCATTGAGGGAATTGCGGATATTCGGGATGAAAGCGATCGCGATGGAATGCGAATTGTGATCGAACTCAAGCGCGATGCCTATCCCCGTGTTGTACTCAACAACCTCTACAAGCAAACCCCACTGCAAGCCAACTTTGGGGCAAATATGCTGGCTTTGGTAAATGGTGAACCTCAGATACTCACCATTAAGCAGTTCTTAGAAGTCTTTTTAGATTTTCGGATTGAATCTATTATCAGACGCACACGCTACGAACTGCGAAAAGCTGAAGAACGCGACCATATACTGCAAGGGTTGTTAATTGCCTTAGCACATTTAGATGAAATTATTAACTTGATTCGTCATGCATCTGATGCACCCACAGCCAAAGGTGAGTTAATTACAACTTATGGGCTTTCGGAAATGCAAGCAGATGCGATTTTGCAAATGCAACTGCGGCGGTTAACTGCCTTAGAAGCCGACAAAATTCGCCAAGAACACGAAGACTTACAAGCACAAATTGCTGACTTGCAGGATATTTTGGCACGGCGGGAGAGGGTGCTGACAATCATAGAAACAGAAGTCACGCAAATCAAAACTAGCTTCGCCACACCTCGACGCACGGTAATTACTCATGCTGAAGGGGAAATAGATGATCGCGACCTGATAGCTAATGAAAAAGCGATCATTCTCCTGACACAGCAAGGTTACATCAAACGGATGCCAGTTAACACCTTTGAAGCTCAAAGCCGTGCTACTAGAGGCAAAGCTGCGGCCAAGGTAAAAGATGATGACACTGTTGAGCATTTCTTGACTTGCTGCGATCATGATAGCGTTTTATTCTTTAGCGATCGCGGTGTTGTCTACTGCCTGAAAGCCTATCAAATTCCAGTTGGTTCCCGTACTAGTCGGGGGACACCAATTGTCCAAATGCTGCCGATTCCAAAAGAAGAAAAAATTACCTCGATTGTGCCGGTAGATGAGTTTACCAGCGAAGAATATCTGGTCATGCTCACTAAAGGTGGCAATATCAAGAAAACTGAATTGTCAGCCTTTAGTAACATTCGTGCTAATGGCTTGATTGCTATTTCCTTGGAAGAAGGGGATCAACTACGTTGGGTAAGACGCGCCAGGGTGGAAGATAGTGTAATTGTTGGTTCTCGTCAGGGGATGGCGATTCACTTTAGATGTAACCATGAACAACTGCGTCCTTTAGGTAGGGCAACTCGTGGAGTTAAATCCATGAAATTGAAGAATGGGGATGAATTGGTGGGTATGGATATCCTCCCAGCAGCCATTCTGGATACATTGAATACCGAAACAGAGGCGGAAGCCGATATTGAAGATATCATTGAAACCGAAGATATCGAAAACGAAGAGTCTACAGAAGTTCCAGCTAACGGTAGTATTGGCCCTTGGGTGCTAGTAATTACTATGGGCGGATATGGTAAACGAGTACCAGTTGCTCAGTTCCGGTTACAAAATCGCGCCGGACAGGGTTTAATGGCTACTAAATTCAAAAACCGCAAGAGTAAAGACCAATTGGCAACCTTACAGATTGTCAATTGTGATGATGAGATCATGATGGTCACGAATCGCGGTATTATTATCCGCCAAGCAGTAAATGCAATTTCTGTACAATCGCGATCGGCAACAGGGGTGAGAGTGCAGCGTCTAGATGAAGACGACGCCATTACTGGAGTAGCAATAGTTCCTCCTGATGCTGCTGATGCGGAAGAGGTGGAATAAAAAATATAAGGATAAAGGATGAAGTATGAAATATCAAACAAAAAAGTTACTTTCATCCTTTAGCCTTTACACTTTATCCTTCATCAGCGGAGTTTTGATGGGGCTGACTGTAGCCCCTATAGGCGCATGGTTCTTAGCTTGGATTGCCTTAGCCCCTCTATGGGTGTTAGTTGTCAGTTTTAAACAACGGAAAAAACCATCTCCCCTGCTCCTTGCCCTCATTTGGGGTATTGGTTATCACGGTTTTGCTCTATCCTGGATTACTGGCATCCATCCGATGGATTGGTTGGGTGTTCCTTGGCTAGCAAGTTTGGCAATCACCCTATTTTGTTGGACATTTGTTAGCCTTTGGGGAGCAGCAATAGCAGCTGTTTGGGCAGCTTGCATGGTTCGTTTTGTCGAACACAAGCCTCTGGTGCGTGTTCTAATTGGTACAGCTATTTGGTGCGGCTTAGAGGGGCTTTGGAGCGCCGGGGCTTTATGGTGGAGTTCTCTTTCTTACACCCAAAGCCCGCATAATTTGGTAATTTTACACCTGGGTCAACTTTCTGGCCCTAGTGCCATCACATCTGTAATTGTTGCTGTGAATGGCTTAATTGCTGAGGGATGGATTAACCGCAAAGATACGAAGAATCAGTTTAATAAATATTTAGTGATAGCGGCAGGGCTATTCATTACTTTACACCTTATCGGATTTAGCTTATACAGCACTCTCATTAGCAAATCACCAGAAACAGCCTTAAAAGTAGGAGTTGTTCAAGGCAATATCCCCAACATCATTAAACTGCGACCAGAAGGTCTGCGTCGTGCCATTACAGGCTACACCGAGGGTTATTTAACTTTAGCTGACCAAGGTGTAGATGCAGTTCTTACTCCAGAAGGAGCCTTACCTTTTTTTGTACGTAACTTGAGTACAACTCCCATAATTTCAGCAGTACGGGAAAAGGGTGTAGTTGCTTGGATTGGGGCTTTTGGAGAACGAGGACGTAGCTATACAAATAGCTTATTTACTTTTGCTGGAAACGGCGAAGTTTTTAGCCGCTACGATAAAACCAAGCTAGTACCATTGGGGGAATATATTCCTTTTGAGGCGATTTTAGGTCAACTCATTCAGCGCTTGTCACCATTAGATGAACACCAAGTTCCTGGTTCACCAAATCAGCTAGTGGACACCCCTTTTGGTCGTGTTATTGTCGGTATCTGTTACGACTCGGCTTTTTCGGAACAATTCCGCCGTCAAGCTGCTTCGGGTGGGCAATTTATTTTGAGTTCTTCTAACGATGCCCATTACAGCGCAGCCATGCCATTCCAGCATCATGCACAGGATATCATGCGGGCAATTGAAACTGATAGATGGTCGGTACGGGCGACTAATACAGGATATTCAGCTTTTATAGATCCTCACGGTAGAACATTGTGGATATCTGGATATAATACCTACGCAACTCATGCCGAAACGATTTATCAAAGGCAAACGCAGAGTTTATATGTGCGTTGGGGTGATTGGTTGACACCCTTGTTGTTAATAGCTGCTGGCGGAGTTTGGCTGGTGCATTTGAAAATGCAACGCAGTTGAGAAAAGTAATTATAGGTTTACTGCGGAACTTGGCTTAATTAGCAGAAGCAGGATCGGGGACAAATAAAATTTTTGAATTATATCATGTCCATTCAAATAACCGTCATTGCGACCGTAGGGCAGCAATACCAAAAGCATTGCGATTGCGTCGTTTCACTTCGTTCCACTCGCAATGACATTAAGGGTGATTTGCCGGACATGATATTATTCATCTAAAACTCAGGACTTACGCAAAATTATGAAGAAACGAACCGCATAGACGCGGAGCGGCTACTCTACACTTCGGGAACGGCTTCGCCGAACCAGAACGCTTTCAGCGAACCTGCGGGGTAGAGCGCAAAGTACGCAAAGAAGTAAGAGTTTTAGAGAGTTTTTGCATGAGTCCTAAAATTGCATTACTTGATTGATATATATTTCTACTTCTGTTCCGGCTGGTAGAAACCAAATATTAGTTCGTTGAGTCATTTGGGAGATTGCTTGCTGATTGCGTTGTGCAATTTGAGGAACTACAGTATTCATACCGCCCTCGAAAACACCAGCCACAACATTTCGTCGTGGGTTGGTATTGCTAACGATAGTACCAGTGCTACTTGTAGTTACAACTTGAGCTTCAGTCCGATTAAATAACTCTGCTGCTTTGCCAAGTCCCCCTAGAACAAAGAGTCCCATATCCATCCCCATAATAGATGACCCGTGATTTGGAAATTGCTTGGCGATGAGAGGTTTACCTTGAGGAGCACGAATCATCATCGCATTTTGCGGTAAGCTTTTTTCTGTGAGATTGCCATTGTCTTGTAAAATCAATGTGTTGACATCGAGCTGTAATAAGCCTTGTTCTGTAAGAGAACGAATTTCAGTTAATAACTCGGTGTTAGCAGGAATAGCGATCGCACCATCCACAGCTTTTAATGGTTCTTTCAAGCGCACAACAAATAAATTTTTTCTCTCAGTATTTGTTGGCTGATTCGTTTCTCCAAATACAGCTGTCGCCAACACAGCTTTCGCATGGCTCCCTACTGCTATGGATTTTTGGCCCTGCTGTCCTACTTGGCTCACCTTAGAAGATTGCTGCTGTTGAGTTTGTTCCGGCTTGGGATTTATTACCTGTTGCTGCGTCTGGTTGTTTGTTGGAGATTCTAGAGTTGTTGCATTCACATTAGGTTTAGCAGTAGCAGATACCTGACCGTAGCTACCTAACGTTGCTAATCTTTTCCAATCCTGAAATGGGTTTGGTTTAGGTGATGGATTTTCTGGGTTTGTAACTATCGGCTGAGGTAGAGGTAATAGTGAAGGTTGAGGAAGGAGGTTCTGTTGAGGATAAGGGGATCGAACAAGGCGCTCAACTGTAACTATTCGAGGTTGGTAAATTGTTGGTAAAGGTGTTGGTTTTTGTTGCGCCACCGTTAGTTTCTTTCGGGAATTAGCTGACGCTTCTAGCTGAGGAAGCGATGTTATTGTACTTCTAAGACTTTGTTGTGCTAGTTTCACGGCCTGTGCTTGTTCCGCCAAAGCTAGTTTTGTTTTGAGAGTTTCTATTTCTCCTTCTAGCTTTTGCAAATCAGATTGATTTGTGGGTTGCGATTGTATTACTGGAGGAACAATATTCTTATTTTTCGGTTTTTGATTAGTACCACTCATTAATTGCGATAAAAAACCACCAGCAAACAGAACTATAACCAAAGTTACAGTACCTACTACACCTAACTTAGCAAAGGGGTTAGATGATAGTGGTTGTTCTGTTTTCGCTTCTGGAGGTTGAACAAGTGATGGCTGCAAGGTAGCTGATTCTTCTACTAATTCGACGTTGGTTGATAAAGATTCATCTTCCAAACCAACTAATCTTGCCATTCGTAATTCCCAATCTGTTGTGCCTACTTCTAAGAGGTATTCGTTAGATGTAGGAGTTATTAAATCTTGTGTAGGAGTTTCTGAAGTAACTGAAGTTTTAGTCATAATAGTACGGTTTAGTTTTAATTTTCGGAACAGTCTTTATCTTTTAGTTCGCAACTGCTGCAATATTGCTCTATCTATGAAACATCAATAAATTAAGGTGAACAAATACTTACCAATTCAAAGCATTAGCGAAATTACCTGTTAAATACCACGCAGCGAAGCGGCTAATTGGCGTGCAAATTCCGAATTTACTTCATATTTATCATGGTAATGCTGAATATCTTGTTTGGGAAAAAAATGTCGGCTGCCACTCGCTGAACCCAACCAATTAATCTTGTTATCAAGTTTTGTGGTATTTATGATAGGTTGGCTTTGTATAGCAATACGGTTTTAAGCGTAAAAAAATGTGGTGATTAAAATTACTTACTTATAGGCATTCCAGACATTTTCTTTCTTACGGCTGATTTAGGATTGCTATAGTATTTGATTGGTTGAAAAAAACTCTTGCTCTTGAGGCATAACGCTTTGCTTGCTTTTTCTGATGTATTTCTCAAGATCAACTATTTGCTGGTATCACCAATTACAAATCCTGTAAGTACATCCGCAATTGTGACTGCTACAACTACTAATAAAGGTGTTCTGGCTATATTTTGCCAATCTTCATCTTTACGCACTGCGTTGACTACTCCTATTAAGGCAACTGCTATGTACAGTAAGTAAAGTGCCCGTAGTACATTAAATACTAATCCTACTGCTGCTTGGGTGCCGCTATTTGTGCTTGCTCCTTGTGTTAGGGTATTTTGAAAAAAGTCTTCAGCTTTCTTAAAAAATTGCGCTTGTGCTGGTAGTGCGAAGTAATCTAGCCAAAATACACTTAACAGCAATAATGCTGCTATTGCTTGTATGGCGATCGCCCATCGCTTTGATATCTTTAAGTTTTCTCCTATCTTGTGCGTTATTATTGCTATCCAACTTCCTACTAGTAAGCACATTACTAGTATCGGACTTTTCAGGCTGATTGCACTCAACAACACTCCACTCGCCGCCAAAAAGGGTACTGATTCTACAAGGGTAAAACGCCAAGATTCTAGTGTCGCTCTTAATTTGTGGGGTTTTTTCACTATGTTGTTAGCGAAAGTTGTGAAAAAGTTTCTCCGATGAGAGCTTTGCCCAGACATTCGTAAATTACCTTTTTGATCACAATTATCACTTGAGTTTAAGATTATATCAAAACTTTACACAAATCAAAATATCTTTATATAATAAGTGTGCTTTTACAGGCAACGCTTTGATATGTAATGTGTTTTGCAATTAGAGCGGCTAATTTTTTTATTTCAATAAATTTACAAATTATTTGAAGAAGAAAATATAGCTAAAGTATGATGACTACCTCATGTTTGAGCGCCATTAGTTATGAGCTAGTCTCCCGAAAGACCGATACTGAATTCAAGTGGGGAGTCTAACAAGCCATCAAGCTTTGGAAACAGATAGTATTCTGTCCCAAACGTTGCTTGACAAGACAGACAGAGCTTTTAAAAACGACATTAGCAAAGCGTTAACCGCACTTGTACCCGCTAAGGTGAAGAATCTGCACTTAAATAATGTCATTGAGATCCTTAGATAGATATTAAGTAACTCTGATAAATAAACTAATCAACTTTTATTAAGGTTGGGTAATGATTTGTTTAACTATTAATTAGTTAATGCCAAAAATTAATTTATTTCAAAAACAAAATTTTGCAAAAAAAAATAAGTTATATATAAATTTTAAGATATTAAAATATGAATTTTGATTATCAAATAGCTATAGTTAACAGCAAGGTGTTCATAATTGATAAATTGTAATTCGTAATTAAATTGTAAGTATGAATGGTAACATTTAGATTTGTTAGTTGAAAATTCTTTGATGTGAACAGTAACATTCGCCTACAGATGATTCTGGCTGATACACCAGTGGGTAAGGTATTACCTGCTATAGCCCAACTTAATCTGCCTGATTGGTGGTTAGCAGGGGGTGCGGTACGCAATACAGTTTGGCGTTCAATTTTTGGTAATGATTGTGAATTATTGATCAAAGATTTTGATATTGCATTCTTTGATTTTCAGGGAAACCGTTCCCAAGAACTAGCAGCGAAAACAACTTTGACAGAACAGTTTCCTAATAAGCAGTTTGATGTGAAAAATCAAGCTAGTTTTGCTCGTTGGCGTCCTGGCCGTAGACCCTACAATAGTACAGAGGATGGTATTACCGAATGGTTACATACTGCTACTGCTGTTGGAGTGCGGCTAGATGCACAAGGGCAATGGCAATTTTTTACTCCCTATGGTTTGGATGATTTGTTTTGTGGTATTGTCCGACCTACACCTGTACATATCTATAATCCTGATGCTCAAAACAAGGCATCTGGTTTTGTGCAAAAGTGTCCTTATTTGCAATTAGCGTAACTGGAAATCTCTCAGGTGAAATATTTATTTTCGATAAACCACATAGGACAGAGAAAACGCATAGCCAGAACTCAAATAATTAATGTATCTACTACTAAGATAATTGAATATTGATTAGCGATCGCCTAATCAATAAACTGTTTTTTAGCCAATAGTTTGCTCTCAAAGCGACTATAAACAATTTGAGTAGGATACCAAGTCGAAAACCAGTACAAATCTTGAATAACCTCTTGAGAGTTATTTTGATCTACCTTAAAGCTAACTAGAGCTAAGTTATTTAATCCTACTACTTCTCGTCCATTTTGAAACCAAGGTGCTTTCCAAAACATTAGACGCTGTAACTTTCTCCATTTATCTTTTCTGGCTTGTTGTTTGGAAGTTAATAACCAAAGCGGATTAATTCCAAAGTCAGCAATTTGGGCGTTTTGTCTAGGAACCCATTCTAATACACAATTCCAGTCAGATTTCTGTTGTGAAAAGCTATAGCGTCGAAATTGTCTGGCTGAAAGTTCTAACATATTTAATGGATTAAACCATCCTATCCATCGCCGCACTCTTTCTGGTAAAAGCCAGTCTTTAAGCCGTGTATGAATTAATCGCGTAATAGTTTCTTCATTTTTAAATGGGCTAGCAGTTAACTGCACTAATACAGAATCCTCTTCAGAAATCGGAGAAGTTTTAGCATAAAATAAGCGGACAACAGAACTATAATGAATATCTCCAGATAGAACAACAATTTGTTGACGTTGCTCAAACAGAGTAGTGAGAAATTTGGCTAACGCTTCAGAATTAATATTCCAGGCATCTCCAACATCTGCGGCAAATACTTTATCGCGTCGCAGCTGCCAATAGTGAATCCAATCTATTACTTTTAGACCAAATAGATTTGTAGGTGCAACCACAAATGTGATTGGGATGTGAGGTTTTTCGGTGGCTTCATGGGCTAGAGGCCCAGAGAGTTGGCGCTCAAAGGCTTGTGGGCATAGCAGCATTGGTGGTGCTGTCGGTTTTTGATCAGCAGGGTAACCTCGCCATGTGCGTGTATCTAAAACAATCACTTCATGGCAATGACTTTTTATTGTATAGTTCCAGGTGAGTGCCTCAGAATGTCGAGCTAAAACCAACACTGAACTATCTAAAACAAATTCTGGTAAGTCTGTATGTGGATTAATAGGTGGCATCCCTAAATAACGAGCGATCGCATCACAAGCCGCAGCATCCGTTCCTTTGGAAGCAGACCAGTCCTCAGCCGCCGCCAATAATTTTTCGCCGGGTTGACCAGCTGCAAATTGTTTAGGAGTATTACCCCATGCTTGAAACACCGCATAGGCTAACAGCGCATTTTGAACAGTTCTTCGCCCCAAAGGACGTCCTAGTACCCGTAAACACCAAGCTTGGTTGAGGTTCCAATCGTCGCTGACATCATGGTCATCAAAGATACTGTACATGGGTATATTTGCTAGGGCACGCCGCACTTTCCAGAGGGTATGAATGAATTGCCGCATATCCCGAACTTCCCGATCCCACTGGCGGCTGACTCTACGGCTAGCCATCATCTCCCGTCCTTTAGGAAAAGTGATCGGCCAACACACTGGAGACCATGACAATAAATAAGATGCGTAATACTCACCAAGACTGAGTAAATGACTTTTGACCTTGGTGTGTTTATTGTGTAAACCCGCAGTGAAACCAGCCTGTTTAGTCGCTACCTCTGCTCGATTTCCGGGAAGCAGCTGCTTTGGTGTGTAATAACTAGCATCTGTAGGCTGCTGTTGAGTAAATGGAAGCCGTTCTTCCCAGCCTAATAACACATCACCAAGCTGAGTGGAAACCCACAATAGCGGATCAGCAACATCATCACCATAAATTTGGTCACCAGTGAGGAAGAGTTGATGGGGGCGTTGTCGCGGTTTATTTGCTGCTTCCTCGATCAGGCAATCTAAAATGGGCAGTGCATCGAACCCATCACCGTGGGGTTTACGACAGGAACCATGTACAATGCGTAAATCTTGAAAACTGGTTGGTGGTAGAACAAATGTTGGTTTTTGATGTTTAAAATAGCTGATGTTGACGTTGGGAAAGCGGTTTGATTGCAAGGCTTGCTGTAATGTTTGCTGTGTCTGGGAGGATTGGTCAGTAAACTGGAGGTCGTATGCATATATGCGATCGCTACTCAAATGATACTTACCCGCAGATTGAGCCGTTACTGCAACAATATGCAGTGATTTTCCCAATGCAAAGGTAAAGCGTCTTCCTTCCAATAAACAATTTGTGACTACCGTACCGTTATTTGCTGTGTCATAAACCTTGAGTTCTACCTGACAAGGCCGTTTGAGCGCAATCCAGACTGTGACTGATTCGGGTTCTGTGTGTTGTAACATTGGCCCCGCCAAAATTAGCGGTAGTTCTTGTAAAAACTCGTCTCCAGATTGGTAGTTCATTACAAACTGTGCAAACTTCCTTCAAACCGTATTGCAATTGGTGCGTGTTTTTCTGTGCAAAGCTTGACGGTGAACTTCTTTTATAGTACAAAAATACTACAAAAGTTCAGTTTTTACATCAGAATTTCACACTCTCAACTGAAAAATAGCACCTCTACGCCTACAGGAGAGCAAATTTAATGAAGTTATCTAAGATAGACTTGAGCAACTTAATTGCGATCGCTCAGTCTGATGGATATTTACAGTTATTGCTTGATCGAGGCGACGAAATAGCGAATTGCTTCTGAGCAAGACTGATACTGCCACAACGGTACTCACAACACTTGCAATGGTAATGCTTAACTTCTTGCTCATTTTTGAAGTCCTTTGTAGTAGAAATAAAAAATTGTCTAATTTAAGTAAGTAACTTTTTTTAAGCGTTAAAATTTCCTCATACAAGCAGAAGATTGAAGGTTAAGGGAAACAAAAGGAGGCTGCCCAATCAGCATTTTCTAGAGGATGTAGGTGGCTTAAGCCACGACCGTACAAAAAAGGTACTCCGCACTAGCTCTCAAAACCATTGCCATTGGTTGTTTGCAGTTCGCTACACCTAGTACTAGCTGAAACCGCTACTTTTGTCTTCGATTTCAAAAATTTGCGGTTGATTGACTTTTTTGGTTGATTACTTTGTCCTGGTGTCACATAAAAGATTGCGAGATTGATGGTATTTTATTTTTGCACAAACTCCTTTATCTCAATCGCGATACAAGTTATGACACTCAATTTATATTTACTGCGACATGGAGAAACTACTTTTAGTCAAAGTGGTAATTTCTGCGGTGAAACTGATGCGGAATTGACTTCTTATGGGATGCAGATGGCATCCGGTTTTGCCGATGTTTATCAAAAATTGAAGTGGGAGGCTGTTTATGTTAGCCCGATGAAGCGCACAATTGCAACTGCCAAGCCATTT
The DNA here is from genome assembly GCA_019359325.1 of Mojavia pulchra JT2-VF2. Taxonomy (GTDB): domain Bacteria; phylum Cyanobacteriota; class Cyanobacteriia; order Cyanobacteriales; family Nostocaceae; genus Mojavia; species Mojavia pulchra. The sequence continues at coordinate 15,165 of JAHHHN010000018.1, forward strand.
TGTGATGCTATTGGTATGGATATGCAGTTGCGTGACGGACTTAGAGAAGGTAGTTACGGCGAATGGGAAACTAAGAGTAAATCGTTTGCCAAAGAGAATTACGCAGAAAACTATGTAAAATGGTTGACAGAACCCGCTTGGAATGCACCACTAGGTGGAGAAACTGCGGTAGATATTGCTAACCGTTCTATGCCTGTAATTGCTGAAATTCAAGAAAAACATCCCCAAGGTAATGTTTTAGTAGTTTCCCATAAAGCCACGATTCGGATTATGCTTTGCAGTTTACTGGGAATTGATTTGGGACGCTATCGCTATCGGGTGAATATTTTGGTTGCGTCGGTAAGTATGGTTAAATTTGACGTTAATGGCCCTTTGTTAGAAATATTAGGCGATCGCCATCATATACCCGATCATATTCGCTCTCGTCCGGGAACATAATACTCCTTACGGGAGCATCCCACTTTTTATTCACCAAGCAAAGATTAATCCATTAAGATAAGCACAACGATGAGCAATAACTTGAGGAACATTCTCTAACTTCCATTTTGCGCCGGAAATTTTAGTTCGACGGTCAAGTTGTTTAACAGTAGATTCAATTGCGCCGGAACCAATAGAGCAAATTTGCTTGGCTTGGTAATATTGATAATTGAGGATGCGGTGTCTATGTTTCTCAAGGGAAACACAAAAATTAAGAGCTTGTTTGAGCTTATAGTCCGTAAAGCGGGCAACTGCATCATCAACTTTTCCTTTCCACAGAAGTTGTTTGACTATGTTTATTCTTCTCATCGAACCGCTCATTTTATAATGGTTTTCCATGAGGTGGAACAAGTCTTGTATTTCACGTCGCTTATGTTTGGGTGTAAACTCGCGGACAATATTCCAAATTCCATCATGGTGAATAGGCTTGATGGTACGCGACTTTTCAGAATAGGTTAGCCTTTTGTGGGAGTATGTCAAGTACCTATCAAGTCTCTAAAAGATGGTTCTCCTGCAATCTCATCAAAATCTATATCTGTTGCAGCTTCTTCCTTATATCTGGAGTTTAGTTTGATCGCTTGTTGTAGATTTTCTAAAGCTAGTTGTAATTTTTTTTGTAATGCATAACAGGCTGCTTTATTATAATAGGCACTGGCATAATCTGAATTAATTTCTAATGCTCGATCAAAACTAGCGATCGCTTCTTCATCGCGTCCTAGTAGCACTAAAGTGTATCCTCGTTTATCCCAAATTTTAGGAGATTCGGGTTGGAATTGTAGCGCTTTGTCAAAAGAAGCGAGCGCCTCTTCGTATTCTTCTAATTCTACTAAAGATAGTCCGCGATTTAACCAAGCAACTCCATCATCAGGTTTAACTTTGACGGCTTGATTAAAGGATTTAAAAGCTTGTTTATGTTGTCGTAAATTACCAAAAGCAACACCGCGATCGCACCAAGCTTGATGATAATCAGGTTTGATTTTTAATGCTTGATTGTAAGAGGCGATCGCGTCTTCATAGCGTTTCAGCCTTCCTAAAGTTAGACCACGCTTAAACCAAGTCACAGCGTCATCAGGTTGGATTTTAACTGCTTGGTCATAAACTGCGATCGCATCTTCGTAGCGCTTTTCAGAAAACAAAATATCTCCCTCTTGTACATATTCATTAGCAGATACTGGCGATGATTCTGGTAATTCCTCTACTTTTTCCTCTGAAATAGGTAGAGGTGTAATTTCCGACAGTTCTTCTATAATTAAATCCTTGCGTTGTTGAGCATCTAGCTGTAATTCCGAGAGTTGCGATACAAACTCTATTTCTAATTTCTCTAACTTCTCTAAAATTAAAAGCTTTTGTTCTTGAGCATTTAATTGTAATTCTGAGAATTGAGATGTCAATTCGGAACCAGAGTGTTCTAAATTTTCAATAATTAATTCTTTTTGTTTTTGAGCATCAATCTGCAATTCAGTAAGTTGAGTAGCAAATTCCGACTGCATCTTTGCTAAATCTTCAAACAATTTATCTTTTTGCTGTTGAGTTGCAGATTGTAATTCTGTTACTTGTGATTTAAATAGAGCTTCTAATTCTGCAAGATTTAACAAAATTGTATCTTTCTGCTTTTGAGCAGCACTTTGGAATTCGGCTAACTGTGCGGCAAATTCTGCTTGTAATTTAGTGGAATTCCCAATAAATGTATCCCTTTCTTGTTGGTTATCTGACTGCAATTTTGATAATTGTGATAAGAGTTCAGACCTTGATGCTTCTAAATTCTTAATAGTAATATCGTTGTTTTGTACTGCATTTAGCTCTAAATTAGACAATTTTTCTGCTAAATTAGCTTCTAATTTCTCTAAATTCCCAAAAGTTGTGTTGCTTTGGTTTTGAGCATCCAACTGTAGTTGAGATAGTTGTGAAACAAATTCAGATTCTAGATTTTCTAGATTTTTCTGTATATTTTTAATTTCAGCTTCTAATTGCGTTATGATGTTTTCCTTGGTTTGCGATAGCTCAGATGTAATCAGAGATAAATTTTCTTGCTCGCTTTTGATTTTTTGTTGTAAAGTATTAGCTTCTTTCTCTAATTCATTAGTTATATTTTTAGCTTCTCGGATGGCATTTTCCGCTTCTTGCTTCACAATGGTTAGCTGACTTTGCAATTTTTCTAGCCCTTGTAGCTGTTCCATAGCCCTATCAACAATTTCGCGGATTGCTACTCGCCTAAAGAACCAAAATAAAGCAATTATTGCAACTGGAAATAGGCTCAATATTACTAACCAGACATTGAGCAGAATCGTGGTGCGTCCAAAAGAGCGATTAAAATCAGATTGAACTTCGTCTCTAATGCGCTTTTCTTCTCGCAGTCGTGCTAATTCTTCTCGCTCTTGATTCGATATTACTGGAGCAGGAGTTAATGTTGGAGATACAGATGGTGTAGTTTGTCCACTGGCTTTATCAATAGATAGTATTAAGGGTGAAAAGAGAATAACGCTTTGAAAAACTAAAGCGTAGACAATTGGATTCTTGCTCTTCATAAAAATCATCCCTATCCGTTGGCCAGCTTTTAACGTGGCATACCTCTCTCCAATCTATAACAGAATATTAGGCCTCTTGCATAAGTGGTTATCATCGGCGTTTATCGACGGTTAAATATTCATTCTTGGGATTTTTGCAAGAAGTCTGTTAAGTTGTGGAAACTTGACAGGAACAGTAAGTCAGGAATTATCGACTTGATTGGTGTAATGATAATTAGATATTTATATTCTGCTTGACAAACTGGAAGTTATCTGAGTTTTTTTAATTTTAGCATTGGATATCTAAGCCCAGATATTTTTATATGTCTACCTTAAGGTGGTTATGTTATTTGATAATTTTCGGCGCAGGCTGCGTCAAGAAGCCCAAATATGGCAAGATGAAGGACTTATTAATGCCGAACTGTACCAACAACTGGCGCAAAGGTATCAATTTAATCATTTAGAAACTGCTGCTCGCGATCGCTTTGTTTTTATTTTGATTGCTGTGGGAGCAATCTTGTTAGGCTTGGGTGTGATTACTTTTGTAGCTGCGAACTGGCAAGCTTGGAATCGAGAAGTCAAGTTAACAATACTGTTAAGTTTATTCCTGACAACTAATATTGCTGGTTTCAGCTTGTGGCGAAAACCCACAAGCACCAGAAAACGCCGTCAAAAAGTCTTTGGAGAAGGCTTACTAATTTTAGGCGCGTTGACAATAGGCGCAAACATGGCACTGTTGGCGCAGATGTTTCATATTGGCGGTTCCAGCTATGAACTATTTGTAGGTTGGGGATTGGCTGTTTTGCTAATGGCCTATAGTCTGCGCTTAACTTCCTTGGGTATCCTGTCCCTGATTTTGCTGCTAATAGCTTATTGGACGGGATTGTGGGAATGGTACTCTGTACGAGATGATCTGACACTGGGACGGCTGGTAATCACACATTTTCCCTTAGTTTCAGGGTTGCTGTTTGTGCCTTTAGCTTACTGGTGTCGTTCTCAGTGGATTTTTAGAATTGCAGCGATCGCAATTGTCATCTCCTGGCAATTCCATTTCAAGTCACTGCAAGTAGTATCTTATATAGACGCTCCACCTTGGATTGCTATAGCCGCTTTTAGTCTGTTACCAGCATTATTGTGGAGTTATGATGACTTGTTATTTAGGCGCACTTCTAGGCTGTTTCAACCGTTTGCACAGACATTAGCGCTAGCAGTTTTAAGCATCAGCTTTTATATCCTGTCCTTTCGCTGGTTGTGGGAAGCTCGATCTGTCGGTTATCAAAATGAATTAAGGAATAGTTCTCTAGCAACTTGGCTACCGTTAATAGATGTGGCAATTTTTACAGTTTTAGCTATCTGGCAATGGTGGCATTTGCTCCGACCAAAACACAACCAAAGGTATCAGAAAGTTGTTATTAAGAATATGCTGATTGCTGGCTTAATTGCGATCGCTGCTTTAATAATCTTCATTCATCAAGTTGTTACTCCAATTCCAGCCATTCCCATCTTTGTTTTTAATCTCCTGTTGGCAGTTTTAGGTTTTGGATTAATCTGCGAAGCACTGGAGTTAGGACAAAGACGTGCTTTCTGGGGCGGGATAGTCTTATTAACACTACAAATTATCAGCCGGATGCTGGAATATGACACTGGCTTATTGTTCAAATCTTTGGTTTTTGTTTTGTGTGGTGCTGTTGTCATAGGCTCTGGGTTGTGGTTTGAGCGCTATTTGTCCTCTTTACCAGCTGCATCGCCTTCTGAAACTCACCATTCATGAGGTGTCAAATTATTTTTATGAAAACTAATCAAGCGTTAACTTTAGAAACTGAATCTTCTCAAAAGCCTATAGCCGTTTGGCGATTTTTGATTCCTTTACTAATTCAAGCAGGATTAATTTTAGCTATACCAGCACAATCGGTTTACACAGTTGTTACAGGTAAAACAGCAATCTTGCAAACTTTACCTGTAGATCCTTACGATTTGCTGCGTGGTTACTCGGTAACGCTAAATTATGAAGTCTCCCGGTTAAGCACTTTAAAAAAACTGCCTGGTTGGACAGATTTAGTCAAGCAACATCCTGGTACAAACAAAGAATACGATCCTTTAGCGCCAGGAACCATTGTGTACGTTATTTTAGAAGCGCAAAAATCTTCTAATGGAATTCCTCAAGCTTGGAAACCTGTGCGAGTGAGTGGACAACTCCCGAATTCTTTACCTGCAAATCAGCTCGCCTTAAAAGGTTTATATACTCGTGATAATTCAATTACTTACGGTTTAGAAACCTACTACATTCCAGAAGATCAGCGGCAAGATATTAACAACGATATTGCCAAAGCTCGCCCCAGTAAACCCGGAGAATCACAACCGATAGTAGTGGAAGTTAAGATAAATGCCCAAGGCCAAGCTGTACCGATCAGTATGTGGGTACGCGATCGCAAATATCATTTTTAACTAAGTTAGCATTGCTATTTTTTATAAAAACTTGAGATCAACATTTCCCAAATGCTACCGTCTACAGGTGATATAGGATTTTAAGGGATTTTCAAAAATGAAGTGTAGACGAAAAGTGGCTTGTAACAATAAATCACTGATCAGTGTCAGCTTGATATCTGCCTTTCTTGCGCCTTATTCTACTATTGTTGCCGCACCACCGAGAACCCCAGATAAAACCGTAAATTGCGAAATTTTAGCTGTGGGAGGTGGACTCTCCGGCGTTGCTACTGCTTACGAGGGGTTACTAGCAGGACGAACTGTTTGTCTAACAGAAATTACTGACTGGCTGGGAGGACAAATTTCTTCTCAAGGGACATCAGCATTAGACGAACGCCCAACTCAGCGTTCTCTCCAATTTTATTCTCGCGGTTACTTAGAATTACGCAATCGCATTCAGCGTAAGTACGGTGAACTCAATCCTGGTGACTGCTGGGTAAGCGACTCCTGCTTTTTGCCTCGTGATGCTCACACCATTTTGACTCAGATGCTCAAAGATGCAGAAAAAAAGGGCAAAGGCAAGTTGGAATGGTTCCCAAACACGGTAGTAAAAGACTTAGAAATTAGTACTGATGGGAAGATAATTAATAGTGCGATCGCTATTCAACATCAACCAGCCAAAGGCGCGCCGCCACTCAACACTTTTTCTTTATCTCAAACCATTGAAGATGCTTATCGCTACAGCAACTCATCCCGCTTTACCAAAACGATTATCCGCTTCGTACCCAAGCAAAATAAAGGAACCTCGAATTGGTATGTTGTAGATGCAAGCGAAACTGGAGAAATTATTGCCCTTGCTGATGTTCCCTACCGATTAGGTATTGATGCGCGTTCCTACTTAGAGCCTTCAGCATCTAGTAACCAAAACGACCCCTATTGTACTCAAGGCTTTACATATACTTTTGCAATGGAGGCAACTAAGGAACCGCAACCCCAGAAGATGCCTCCATTTTATTTACAGTACTCGCCATATTTCAGCTATGAATTACAGCGATTAGCAAACTTTGACTTAGTTTTTACCTACCGTCGCATTTGGAGTCCCAGAAAAGGACAACCAGCAAAATTCGGCGGTGTTAGTTTTTCTGCCTCCACCCCTGGCGACATCTCCATGCAAAACTGGACATGGGGTAACGATTACCGCCCTGGAACTCCTGCTGATAACTTAATTTACACTCGCCAACAGTTGCAAAGTACCGGGCAGTTGCAGTCTGGCGGTTGGATGGGAGGACTACGCACACAAAGCCTTCGTAAAGGTGAGGAAAATGCCCTCTCGTATTACTTCTGGCTAGTAGCTGGGACTACAGATTCCCAACTGGGGGACGGTGTGAAGCAGCCGCAAACAAACAACCGCTTGTTATCAGGTTTAAATTCCCCCATGGGGACAGTGCATGGCTTATCGAAATATCCTTATATGCGAGAGGGACGGCGGATTATTGGCCGCCCCAGTTGGGGACAATCATCTGGCTTTACTATTTGGGAAATTGATATTTCCCGCCGCAACTACAATGATGAGTATTACCGCAAGACTCTGCCAGCAGATATGTATCGCCAGTTAAGAGCAGCACTGGCAGGTTTAGAAGCAACATCGGTAATTACTGGGCAAATTTCACCAGACAAAGCAATGCGGCGGACTCGTTCTACCATCTTCCCCGATGCTGTAGGTATTGGTCACTACGCCATTGACTTCCATCCTTGCATGACAAAAAGCCCCCCAGAAGCTCCTGGTAACACAGAACGTGCGGGTGAAAGACGCGGTGCTGGGCAAGCTTACCCCTTCCAAATTGCTTTGAGAGCAATGATTCCCCAGAAAATTGATAATTTGTTAGTGGGTGGTAAGAGCATTGCTACCAGCCACATTGCGGCTGCTGCTTATAGAGTCCATTCCTTTGAATGGTCTGCTGGCGCTGCGGCGGGGACTGTTGCAGCTTTTGCCCTCAACAATGCTATTGCACCTTACCAACTTGTAGATGATTTACCTAAATCAGAACCGCAACTCGAAGCTCTTAAACGTCTGTTAGAAAAAAATGGTAACCCCACTGCCTTTCCAGATACCTCAATTTTTAACCAAAAATGGGAGGATTGGCGGTAGGAAGACAATAAGGCAGAAGGAATCAGGGACAAGGAGAAGGGGAGACAAAAAGACAAAGAGAAAATATTTACAACTCTTTCACCTTGTCCCATAGTCGCCAAGCCTCCTTGTCCTCTTCCCTCCTGCCATCTGACTTGAGAGTGCTGAGTGCTGAGTTAAGAATAAGAATTTCTCTGCTTGTCCCCAGTCCCCAGCTAATAACGAATTCGAGGATCGACGTAAGCGTTTAAAATATCAATCAAAATACTGGCGCTTACGACGATCGCCCCGAAAAATACTAGTACTCCTTGCACTGTGGGATAATCGCGATCAGAAATTGCTTGATACAGCCGATTGGCTAACCCAGGCCAAGAAAATGTAACCTCAGTCAAAATTGCTCCACCCAGTAGAGAAGCAAAGGTTAATCCCAAGACTGTAATTACTGGAATTAAAGCATTTTTTAAAGCATGGGAAACTAAAATTTTGTTTTCTGGAATTCCTCTGGCTCTAGCGGCTTCTATATAATCTGCTTGTAGGGTTTGCTTTAAATTGACGCGCACAATTCGCTCAAAAATCCCACTGAGCAAAATTCCCAAAGTTAGGCTAGGAAGGGCGATATGGTGCAAGGATGTAAAAAACTGGCTGAAGTTACCGCCAAGTAAACTATCAAGTGTATACAAACCAGTGATATGAGCAGGAGGGGGAAGATTAGGTGGAAAACGGTTAGAGTTAGGAAACCAACCAAGTTGTACCGAGAAAATCAACTGTAGCAACATTCCTGCCCAAAACATGGGAAGTGCGTAGGTAACGATACCAAACAAGCGCCCCCCAACATCGATAGCTGTCCCCGGACGAGAAGCCGAAAGAGTACCAATTATAATTCCAACAACGAGCGCAACCGCCATACTACATACTGCTAACTCTACTGTCGCCGGGAAATATTGCCCAATTATGTCCCCAACATTCTGTCCCCGACTTGTTAAAGATGTCCCTAAATCAAAGCGCAGCAAGTTTCCCAAATAATTCAAATACTGTAGCCACAGCGGAAGGTCTAAACCCAATTGTTTGCGTAATTCCGCTTTGGCACTTTCTGGCGCACGTCCACCCAGAATCGCATCTGCTGGATCTCCCGGTGTAGCTCTAAGTAACAGAAATACAATAGTGATAATAGTTAATAGCTGAAGTGGTGCTAAAAGCACACGTGAAGCAATGTAATATTGTAAAGCTTTGGATCTAGACATATTTATTTAGTTATTGGTTATTAGTCATTAGCCATTTACACAACTTAAGATAAATGACTAATGACAATAGACAAAAAACAAAAACTACTTTTTAATCGACTTGTAAACTAGATTTTGAGTAGGATCAAGTTGTACATTGCTGACCCCTTTTCTAGCAAATACATAGTCTTTGTTTTGCCATAAAGGAACATAAGGCACATCAGTTGCAACTTGTGTTTGAATCTGGGTAAATATTTGCTTCCGCCTTTCAGGATTTTGTTCTTGACGTTGCTGATCAATGAGCTTATTGACGGCTTCATTATAATAGAAAGAACCTTGAGTTTGACTACCGCCATCTTCGCACCCCTTGGCAACGGAACCTTTCTGACAAGCCAAAAATGGTTGTACGTAATTATCAGGATCTAAAAAGTCTGGATACCAATCAAGCAAAGCAGCTGGATATAAACCCTTAGCGATGTCTTTATAAAAAGTAGCACCTTCTACTGTGCTGACTTCAAATTGCAGTATGCTATCCATTCTTTGATCAACAAGTGATTTCAGTGTCTGTGCTACCAAACTGCGACTAGCTGAACTTGCAGGATACCAAACTTGAACTTTTGCAGGCTTTTCTTTAGAGAAACCAGCGCTAGTTAATAATTGTTTAGCCTGATCAAATTGAGCATCGCCATATTTATCTTTAAATAAAGGCTGGGAAACATTAAACGTAGTGGGAATCATGCTGTAAAGTGCATCAGCTTGATTAAACAAAACTCGCGCATTTAAAAGTGGACGGTCAATTAGTGCAGCGATCGCTTGTCTTACTTCTGGTTGATCCAAAGGCTTCTGATTGCGGTTCAACACCATATAGCTTACTACGCTACCCTCAGCGCTAATGGCCTGCCAATCTCCTTTTTTAGCACCTTCTTCTAAGCTGCGAATTTGATCTGGTTGTAAAGAAAGATAAGCTACATCTACTGCACCTGTGCGGAAAGCATTAAACAAATTCACTGGGCTAGTTTGGATTTGGATGTTAACGCCCTTATTGGCTGGTTTTTCTCCCCAATATTTATCAAAAACATCCATTCGTAGTGAATCAGTACCATATCTAGCTAATTTATAGGGGCCCGTACCTACAAATGTCTCTGGTTTAAATTTTCCTGCACCTAGTTCGTAAGCTTTGGGCGAAACTGGACAAACTCCAGAAAATGCTAGTAGTGAGGGAAAAGCTGCAAAGGGCTTTTTCAATTTGATACTTAACTCATACTCGCCTGTAGTTTTGAGTGAGTCTACTGTATCAGCTAGCAAAAATGAAGGCTTACCTTTATTTTCAATAAACCGCCTAATACTAAACACCATTGCGTCAGCATTAAAGGGAGTGCCATCATGAAAAACTACCCCCTGACGTAAGGGTATAGTGTAAGTTAAACCATCTGGACTGACTTTAGGTAATGCTGTCGCCAGTTGGGGCTTAATTTCCGTACTTCCTGGTTCATAAGTATAGAGGCGATCGCTCATATTAAACACTAAACCTAAAGATGCCAACTCATAGGCATCAGCCGGATCTAGAGTTCTCGGCTTTGCTGTCGTGCCGATAGTAATGCGACCATCACCTGTAGCAGTATTCCCAGAACCAGGTGTAGTTGTCTGTGGACGAGCGCAACTTACAACCAAAAATAAACATATACAAAATAGAGAGAGGAATTGTGTAATTCGCCTCCACTGTCTAACCGATAAGGAAAACAAAGTCATAAAATTAACATTCTTGTTGTCATGCGGTGAGTTATTGTACTATAAGTTGGTTAATTATCTATATAAATTAGCAACTTTTATGACAAAAATCGTAGAGAAAATACATACTTAGAGATAAATTACTTATCAAGTAAAAAAAATTATTAAACTCTCAAACAATAACTCTATTAGTTGTAAATTTTTAATTATCAGGAATAAGTTTGTTCAGCTTAGGCTATAGCCAAAGGGGTGTGAATTAAGAGTTTTTCATTTGCTGCATAGCTTGGCTGATAAATATCTATGTTTATACATCAGCGATTGGGGCGATCGCGATATTGTAACAGCAGATAGAGACTCTAATAGCGAGACTAAAAACGTGAAATATTTCTTTCTATCTGAAGGATGGGCTGTTTCCAGAGTGTGGGCATCTGATGGACTCTGGCAGGTAGCCGCATGGCGACGGCAACCAGATATTCAGCGATTGAATATTTGTTTAACGGAAAATAACGAATTGTTGTGGCTTTATCGGGTTGAAGATGCAATTTTAACCGTAGAAGTGAAGCCCACAACCCCAGCACTGGCCAATGACACAATCGGTCAAGTAGTGCTGAAGCGTCTGATCACTGCCGAACAGGTAATCGAACGCCTGGGTACTGCCGAGGCCAAGTGTCAACTGCAAAACATCCGTTTGGTGGCGCAGTAGAAAAGCAGGGGTGCAGAGGAGCAGAGGTGCAGGGGTGCAGAGGCAGAATCCGCCTTATTCTCCGCACCTCCCTCATTTCCCTAAGAATACGCAAATTGGATGTATGACAGGGATTGGTAGCAAAAAATATCATAGATGCTACGCGATCGCATCTATTTACACGCTTGCAAACAGTTCCATCAATAGTTACACTTTTTAAAATATTCTCATTTTTGCTTGGCAATTGCCTAGCACGCTTAACTACCCAAATGCCTTTTAGGTGTTTACCTTGCTTCTACGGAGCAAGGCGGAGTTTTTCTCAAGAAAGCTCACTGGTAGTTTAATTTAAAAGCGATCGCTACCCTACAAGGTAAAGAACGCAAAGTGTGTAAGCACTGCCAGGCAATCCACACTTTCTGACTTATCAGACAAGCTGTGGTAAAACTCACAACCTGGCAATAACAAAAAACTGAGAGAAGTCCCAGCGGTGACTTCCGCCGCGTATAACTTTCGTAAGAAAATTGCTTTGTAAACTAACTCATCGAGGAGGAGCGTAGTCGATGGGACTACCCTGGTACCGAGTACATACAGTCGTTCTGAATGATCCAGGACGGCTGATTTCTGTACACTTGATGCACACAGCTCTAGTGGCAGGCTGGGCTGGTTCGATGGCATTGTACGAACTAGCTGTTTATGACCCTAGCGATCCAGTTCTCAACCCAATGTGGCGGCAAGGGATGTACGTTTTACCCTTCATGTCACGTTTGGGCGTCACTCAATCTTGGGGTGGTTGGAGCGTTACTGGTGGCCCAGCAACAGATCCTGGTTTTTGGTCATTTGAAGGTGTTGCCGCTGCTCACATCGTTCTCTCTGGTCTGTTGTTTTTAGCTGCTGTTTGGCACTGGGTTTACTGGGATTTGGAACTCTTTAGAGATCCCCGCACTGGTGAACCTGCTCTAGACTTGCCAAAAATGTTTGGCATTCACTTGTTCTTATCTGGTCTACTCTGTTTTGGCTTCGGTGCTTTTCACCTCACTGGACTATTTGGGCCAGGGATGTGGGTTTCTGATGCCTTTGGGGTAACTGGTAGCGTGCAGCCAGTAGCACCAGAATGGGGGCCAGATGGCTTTAACCCCTTCAACCCTGGTGGTGTTGTGGCTCACCACATAGCTGCTGGTATCGTCGGTATTATCGCAGGTTTATTCCACCTCACAGTCAGACCACCCGAACGGCTCTACAAAGCCCTGCGGATGGGTAACATTGAAACCGTGCTTTCTAGCAGTATTGCTGCGGTATTCTTTGCTGCCTTTGTGGTCGCTGGTACTATGTGGTACGGTAACGCTACCACTCCGATTGAACTTTTTGGCCCTACCCGTTACCAATGGGATCAAGGCTACTTCCGTCAAGAAATTAACCGCCGCGTGCAAACTAGTGTTGCTAATGGCACAAGCCTTTCGGAAGCTTGGTCACAAATTCCGGAAAAACTTGCCTTCTACGATTACGTCGGCAATAGCCCTGCTAAAGGCGGTTTATTCCGTACAGGGCCAATGAACAAGGGTGATGGCATTGCCCAGTCCTGGCAAGGTCATGCAGTATTCAAAGATGCTGAAGGCAGAGAATTGACTGTACGTCGTCTCCCCAACTTCTTTGAAACCTTCCCCGTAATCTTGACCGACGAAGATGGTATCGTCCGTGCTGACATTCCTTTCCGTCGGGCAGAATCAAAATATAGCTTTGAGCAAACTGGTGTTACAGTTAGCTTCTATGGTGGCGATCTGGATGGCAAGACCTTTACAGATCCAGCCGAAGTGAAAAAATATGCCCGTAAAGCTCAAGGCGGTGAAATATTTGAATTTGACCGGGAAACCTTGAACTCTGATGGTGTATTCCGCACCAGCCCCAGAGGTTGGTTCACATTTGGACACGCTGTATTTGCTCTGCTGTTCTTCTTTGGTCACCTATGGCATGGTTCTCGGACAATCTACCGAGATGTGTTTGCTGGTGTAGAAGCGGATCTCGAAGAGCAAGTTGAGTGGGGTCTGTTCCAGAAAGTGGGTGATAAGTCAACCCGCCGTAAGGAAGCCCTCTAATTTGTGGGGATTGGGGATTAGGGGCTGGGGACTAGGGAAAAAATTCTTCCCAATACCCAGTACCTAGTACCCAATACCCAATAATCTAATTACTGGCTGGATAGGCAGGAGCTTTTAAAATGGAAAGCGTTGCGTACATCTTAATTTTCACCCTGTGTATAGGTGTTCTATTCTTTGCGATCGCATTTCGGGAACCTCCTCGCATTGAGAAAAAAGAGAAATAGAATACTATTACCAAGCTCTTAAGGTCATATAAACCTGTTTATCCGCTGCTACCTGCTGGTAACAGCGGATATCTACGTTTAATACTGCTTTAGTTGATTTGCTAGGCAAAAATTAAATCATCTATCATTAGTTTGATGGGTAATCAATCATTAATTAGATGCCAGGAAAGCAACGAGACTATGGTGTAAGCTAGAGGCTGGGTAATTGGGTAATATGCTTCTTTGATTATGAGTAATTTGATAACAAATTATGAATTTTAGAGTTGCAAGCCCTAGCAATCAATAATTAACTTCTGGCGAATGACTTGTCACATCACAGTATGATATAATCTTCTATCTGGAAGTTGATATGTGTTGCTACTAGCTTTTCTGCGCTAGGATGAAAAAAGATGTAGGTGTAGGCTGCCATTAAAACGCTTGCCTATGAGCTTTACTCGTGACAAAAACTTTACGGAGACTAGAACCAGGAACAAATCAGCATGGTCAATCAGAATTTAACCGCTACAGAAATTGGATTTACTCACGAAGATTTCGCTGCTCTACTTGATAAGTACGATTATCACTTTAGCCCTGGCGATGTTGTACCAGGAACAGTTTTCAGTATAGAGCCGCGCGGCGCTCTGATTGACATAGGTGCTAAAACAGCAGCATACATACCTATACAAGAAATGTCTATTAACCGGGTCGATGCCCCGGAAGAAGTTTTACAATCCAACGAAACACGGGAATTTTTTATTCTCACTGACGAAAACGAAGATGGTCAGTTGACCCTTTCGATTCGCCGGATTGAATATATGCGGGCATGGGAGCGTGTACGGCAGCTGCAAGCCGAAGATGCTACTGTGCGTTCTGGTGTGTTTGCTACTAACCGTGGTGGTGCATTGGTACGGATTGAGGGATTGCGTGGCTTTATCCCCGGTTCTCACATCAGTACTCGCAAACCTAAAGAAGAATTGGTAGGTGAAGATCTGCCGTTGAAATTCTTAGAGGTAGACGAAGAACGCAATCGCCTCGTTTTATCTCACCGTCGGGCGCTGGTTGAGCGGAAGATGAACCGCCTCGAAGTTGGTGAAGTTGTAATAGGTACAGTTCGCGGTATTAAGCCCTACGGTGCCTTCATTGACATTGGTGGTGTTAGTGGTCTACTGCACATCTCCGAGATTTCGCACGAGCATATTGACACGCCCCATAGTGTGTTTAACGTTAATGATGAAGTCAAGGTGATGATCATTGACCTGGATGCTGAAAGAGGTCGGATTTCCCTATCGACCAAACAGCTGGAACCTGAACCAGGCGACATGATCAAAAACCGCGATTTGGTTTATGACAAGGCTGAAGAGATGGCAGCTAAGTATCGGGAACAGCTGCTGGCAAAACAACAAGGCGCTACTGCCGTATCTGCTGAAGCTGTTGTTGAAGAAGATATACCATCAGCTGTTGAAGAAGACATACCATCAGCTGTTGAAGAAGATATCCCAGCAGCGGTTCAAGAAGAAATTCCAGCAGCTATCGAAGAATAATACACTTGTAGTTGTATTAGGCTGTAATTAAAAGCATGAAAGTTTTGCAAAGGGGGGTTTTCCCTCTTTTTTTATGGTAATAAAATCTGAACAATTTAATAAGCTTGTTAGATATTGCAACGAAATTAGCAAATAGATTGGCGCTGTTTGCTGAAACTAAAAAATGCAATTCAAGCTATGTTTGATGCAAAATTTCAAGTTGGTTTAAAGGAGTAAAATTTTTGACCACTATTAAATGTAGAGGCGTAGAATTTCCCCACATCCAGGCGATTTTGTTTGACAAAAACGGTACTTTAGAGGATTCTGAAGCTTATTTGCGATCGCTTGCACAAAAGGCAGCAAGATTAATAGATGCTCAAATCCCTGGAACTGGGGAACCTCTATTAATGGCATTTGGCGTTAATGGTAATCTTTTAGATCCAGCAGGTTTAATATCAGTAGCCAGTCGCCGTGAAACAGAAGTAGCCGCCGCCGCATATATAGCCGAAACTGGCAGAAGCTGGTTTGAGTCGTTAAAAATCGCCCGTCAAGCTTTGGAAGAAGCAGAAAAATACATTGGTAAAACTCCTTCACCACTATTTGTAGGTAGTTTGGAAGTTTTGCAGTTGCTATCACAAGCCGGATTAAAACTTGGCATACTCTCCGCGGCGACAACTCAAGAAGTGCAGGAATTTGTAGCCAATCACCAGTTGGGTGGTTATCTTCAGTTGCAAATGGGAGTTGATGAAGGGCCAAGCAAACCAGATCCATTGCTATTTTTACAAGCTTGCCAAGCTTTGGGAGTAGAACCAAGCGCGACACTGATGGTAGGTGATGCTGTCGGTGATATGCAAATGGCACGTAATGCTAAAGCCGCAGGTTGTATTGGTATCACTTGGATTGGTAAATCAGATCATGTCCAAGGTGCGGATGTAGTGATTCATCAACTTGATGAAATTCAAATTGTAGAAGCTTAATTTAACATTGGCGATCGCATTTCCCTAGAGCAAGTATTAACTATCAATTAATAAGATTGTGGTGTTTCATGTTTCAACCCAACTTCCAATAGCGATCGCTCCTCCATTTCTGCTATAAGCTGTGGATCTAGAAAATAGATATCTCGCCGATAGTTGCTGGAATAGTATTGATTAGACTGCTTACAAAATTCAGCTAAACTTGCATTAAGACTCATCATGACTCATCATGGAGAATGCTTGATGCTACCAGTTAAACATCAGTTTCAAAGTTTTGAAGAATACCTGTCTTATGATGATGGCACAGACAAACTCTATGAGTTGTTTAATGGAGAGTTAATCGAGATGCCTCCAGAATCAGGAACCAATGTTCAGATTGCGACATTTTTACTGATTCAATTTGCCTTACTCTTAGGTTATAAAAGAGTGCGGGGACATGGCTTAGAACTGGAAGTAAGAGGAGAACCTAGAAACCGTTATCCTGACCTGACTATTATTCGAGAAGAGCATATTCAGCAGTTAGCAAAGCGTAATACTATCCGCCTATCAATGCTACCGCCGCTACTGGTGATTGAAGTGGTGAGTCCAGGAGAATTACAACGGGATAGAGATTTTATTGCCAAGCGTGGGCAATATCAAGATTGTGGGATTCCTGAATATTGGATTATTGACCCCGAAACCCGAACAGTATTGGTATTACAACTCACTGGTAATACTTACATTGAGGTGGGTAACTTTTTTGGTGATAATTTAATTCTATCTCCACAATTTAGTCAGATGAACCTCAAAGTATCACAAGTTTTTGATGCAGTAAATCAAGATTAAAATAGGATATTAATTACTTCTCAGTTCTGCTAAACAAGCCATGCAAAACACAGAAACAACGTTACCACTTCGACTGTGGACTGTGGAAGAATACCACCGGATGGCTGAGGCTGGAATTTTTGCTGACGATGAACGAGTGGAACTTTTAGAAGGAAAGATTATTTGGATGATTGCAAAAGGGACAGCTCATCGTTCAGCAGTGGGGAGGACGGATTATTTACTAAAAACTCGTTTAAGAAATCGGGCGTGGGTATCCATTCAAGACCCAGTAAAGTTAAATGAACGGTCTGAACCTGAACCAGATATTGCTGTCCTTAAAATAGATCCATTGGACTATGCAGACCATCATCCTACGCCCTCGGAAGTTTATTTAATCATTGAAGTAGCAGATAGCAGCCTGAAACTAGACTGTGAAACTAAAGGAAAAGCTTACTCAAAGGCAGGAATTACAGATTATTGGGTATTAGATGTGATTGGTCGTCAATTGCACGTCTTTCGGGAACCGACTGAGGATGGCTATCAAAGTAAAGTGATTTTGGCAGAAGATGAGACTATTTCACCTCTACAGTTTCCTGATTTGCAGATTGCGATACGTGAAATGTTACCACTGTTGAGACGGTCTTAGAGGTTGTTTGAAAAGTAGTTGGCTGTGATTTTAAACACTTATTGCTCCCCCCTAACCCCCCTTAAAAAGGGGGGAAAACTTCTTAAAATCCCCCTTAAAAAGGGGGATTTAGGGGGATCTAAAACGTTTTGCTACCAACAAGAGGACTTTTAAAACATCATCTTAGGTAAGAGCGATCGCACTCTCACTCTATACGAAAAATCGCTCTTTATTGCTCATGTCTCTATCACTCACACCGCCAAATCTTAATTGTTGTGTTCTCATTACTACTAAAAATCGTTTTCCCATCAGGACTGAAGGCTACAGAGTAGATATTCGAGCCATGTCCTGCAAGAGTATATAACAACTCTTTTGTGGCTAAATGCCATAGTTTAATTGTAGTGTCAGAACTGGTACTAGCTAAAGTTTTCCCATCAGGACTAAAGGCAACTGAACTAATAGCATTTACATGACCATAAAATGTGTGGATGATTTTCCCAGATGGAAGATACCAAATCTTGATAGTTTTGTCATCACTACCACTGGCAAGGGTCTTCCCATCTGGACTAATAGCGATAGTTCTAACCGCAGCTGAATGTTCTTTAAGAGTATGAATGGCTAATCCTGTTTTCATATTCCATATTTTAATCGTATGGTCAATACTACCGCTAATTAATGCTTGTCCATTCAGAGCAAATACAACAGACATCGCACACTTTTCATGTCCAGATAGTGTGTAAATTAGCTCATTAGTCTTTAAATTCCATATTTTAATGTTGTTATCTCCACTACTACTAGCTAATGTTCTACCATCAGAGCTAAAAGCGACTGAAGTCACATTATTTTCACCGAGAAAAGTCGTTCCTGTTAGGGAATACCAAAGCTTAACAGTATTATCATTGCTACCACTTGCAAGAATCAGCCCATCAGAGCTAAAAGCAACTGACCTAACTGCACTTGAATGCCCATTCAAAGTGGCAAGAAGCTCACCATTATAGAGATTCCAAACCTTAATGGTATTATCTCCGCTGCCACTAGCTAATGTTTTACCATCAGGGCTTATGGCAATAGAATAAATACGATTACTATGCCCAGAAAGGGTGTTTACACATCGCCATCTCTGATTTTTTTGGCTTTGCGAATCTGCTAGTAATTTCAATTCGTTGTCATAAATTTCTCTATACTCTTGTCGAATTGCAGCAAGCTTGTCAACAATCGTTGCTTTCCACTCTAAAGGAATTTCTGACTCTATGTTAAATAACTGAGGTTCATAATTTGGATTGATATTCAAGTAATACCAATCTGCTAAAAAGGCTGCTAACAGCTTGTGTAAAATGACAATGGTTTGTCTAATTACCCGAAGACTTTGTTTTTCATCATTACCAGCTTGTTCAAGTTCTTTTTTGACTTCTTCCCAATTCCAAGGTTCAAATGATAAAGATACTGGCTCTTGCAGTCCCCAAAACCGAACATTAAAATAAACTTCGTGATCTGTAACATCTGTGTAAATTATTGCCGTTGGTACAGCAGATAAAATTGTCTCTAACTGCTTGACTTCTGCATCAAACACAGAACGCTCAAAATATTTCCCATAAAATTCCACTGGGCATAAATCACCCTGAAGCGGATAATGCTTTTCTAAAAATATTTTTAATTGATTACGAATTTCCTTATTAAGGCTGTCTCGGAATGATATAGGGAAATCTTCGCTTATATCTGGTGGCGGGACTAACATCAATAAGCGTGGTTTCTTCTGTTCATCAACAAAAATTCTTTGTGCTTCATCACGACTTAAGACACCAGGCCACCTCTGTTGGTCAAAAATCGCTTGAATTTCTTTTTGTTTAAGTTCAATTTCTTGAGCAGTTTTCTCTCGAATTAAATCTAAATACAATGCACTTAACTTTCGCTTGTCTTCTAGTTCTTCTTGTTTTAATTGCAACGCCCTTTCTTCTCGTTCCGCTTTTGCTGCTGCAATTTGTATATCTGCCTTAAAGCGTAATTCTTGAATTTGGAGTAATTCTTTTTCTCTAGCTTCTCGACGGTTGTAATAGTCTATTTCTGCCTGACGTACACGCTGATCTTGCCTAACTTCTTGAACTTTTACAGGTAGATTCCCTTTATCTTCCTTAGTAAAGGTGTGATCAATAAATGCTGAAACCAATCGTTCAGCAGCGGGAAGAACAAAGCTGACCACTGCACCAATTATATTAAATCCCATAGAATTTTAAAGACTGAGAAAATTAATACTTGTATCTGTTTTAACTGTTAATTTTCTCAATGTCTCTTCAAATTTACAGGTATCGAGTATTTATCGTTACTTTAAAGCAGTTCTCATTTATTTGAACGATATCCGTTATGAGTGTTTAGCAATGCTAAACCCCTACAGCGTGGTCTATTTACTGGCGAATATTTAATTAGGGATGAGTTTGTTCAAATCGAATAATACAAGGGGAAAGATTTAGCATCTTTTGGTTTCACGTATACCCGTTGTTGTGGTTCTAACTGCAACTCTTTAAAGCGATCGCGTGTTAAATGCGCTGTCACTACTTGCCCTTCATCTAAAGTTAATTCTACTTGAATTTCCCAACCTAAATGTATGACTCGGCTAACTGTAGCAGGTGTTGTAGCGCCGTTAGCATTCATCTCCACAATCACATCTTGGGGACGCAAAAATACTTCTGGATGTGGTGCATCAAATCCACTACTTTGGAAAATTCTCGAAGAACTAGGCAAGACATTTACCGGGCCAATAAAACTCATCACAAAGGCGCTAGCAGGATGATCGTAAATTTGTTCTGGCGTCCCTACCTGTTCTACACGCCCTTTATTCATCACAACTATTTCGTCAGCCACTTCCATCGCTTCTTCTTGGTCATGGGTGACGAAAACTGTGGTAACATGAACTTCATCATGGAGGCGGCGTAACCATGCCCGTAAGTCTTTGCGAACTTTCGCATCAAGTGCGCCAAAAGGTTCATCGAGTAATAATACTTCCGGTTCCACCGCTAGTGCCCTAGCTAATGCTACCCTTTGTCTTTGACCACCAGAAAGTTGTGATGGGTAGCGCTCGCCTAATCCATTCAATTGCACCAAGTCCAGCAACTGTTCTACCCGCGCCTGAATCTTCTTTTGTGGTGCTTTGCGAATCTCTAAACCAAAGGCAATATTTTGCCGCACGGTTCTATGTTTAAATAGGGCATAGTGTTGAAATACAAACCCTATATTCCGTTCTTGTACGCTTTGATAGGTGGCATCTTTACCTGTAAGGAAAATTTTGCCCCTATCAGGTAACTCCAAGCCTGAAATTAACCGTAGGAGTGTGGATTTGCCAGATCCCGATGGCCCCAGCAAAGCAACCAGCGAACCGCTCTTAATCTCCAAACTCACCTGATCAACAGCCTTGAAACTCCCGAATTGTTTGGATACGTTCTCAACTAATATGCCCACTGCTGCTCTACCTCTGCAACTAATCTACGGCTAATTGCTAGGATTACCGTGTTTCATATATAGCATGAATGATTGCCTTTGGACTAGTACCCTTGCCCACAATTTTAAATTTGTGTGGAATTGCATCTTCACCCGCAACTACCACAATCAGCACCACTGCAATCAAGAGAACCAAAATCAGCGCCACTGCAATCAAGGGAACCACAATCAGGAGTCATACTAACGAGTTCAGCACAGTTGCAGCTGGCATCAGCACAGTCAACGCAGTAGGTACTGTCAGAATTACCACCTTTGAGTAATGAAGATTTTTTAGCATGATTATTTAGTAATTTTTTTGGTAGTTCGTTATCTAGTTCCTCTTCTTCACTTGGCTCTAAGTTTTCAGCTTGTGATTTCAAAATTTGATTTGCTTGCTTACAAGCTTGAAATCGCTCACGAGATTTAACAACTAATGCCTTAAATCCATCCTCGGTAATTACGCGCTTAATATATTGAGAGCAAGATTCACCACCATACAATATCCGATGAGCGCAAACAAAGCCTTTGTGAGGAGAAAGATGTTTTTGATATCCAGTAATTGCAACAACACCAACTTGTCTGCTGAAAGAGTCTAATAAGGAAATCTGCATTGTGTAATATTCAATATAATTTACTGCTTAAATAATTTCGTCTAGCTAGGTGAAGTTTTCGCACCTTTGCGACATCGCCTTTTTTTGCCGCCAGCATTAGCGGTGTCGGGGGTGGAATTGTTACTACTCTTGTAGATTCTGAAATAAATCCTTTATAAGGTTTGGATGAGGTATTAGTGTTGCTTTGGCGCTGCTTTTCGCGTCCAGCTAAACTCATCTGAGTATTAATCTGGCAATTAGACATCAGGGGAGTTAGGCAAATTCCTAGAATTGCGATCGCATTCCGTGCAGTGCCGTAGGCGATCGCCAATCGACTAAAATACTTATTCATCATCTAGGACAGAAGTTCTAGTTATCTTGCCTGAGTATTCCCAGAAATTCATTCTTGAATACGAATTACAAATTTGTATTTGGGCTGGTTATTTGTATCGGAATATTAAGGAATATTGCATTTCACTCAAAACCCGAAGCGATAGGGAGAAATGGGCCAAACGTCCGTGATACGATGCTTTCGGTAAATGTCAAGATCGGGAGAAAACCTTTGACACTACGGGTTGCTGTTGTTGGTTCAGGCCCAGCTGGTTCATCTGCCGCTGAAACACTGGCAAAAGCTGGAATTGAAACCTACCTAATTGAGCGCAAGCTAGACAATGCCAAGCCCTGTGGGGGAGCGATTCCTTTATGTATGGTGGCTGAGTTTGACCTACCACCAGAGATTATTGATCGCCGGGTGCGGAAAATGAAAATGATTTCGCCCTCGAATCGTGAGGTCGATATCAATCTGGTAAATGAAGAAGAATATATAGGAATGTGCCGCCGTGAGGTACTGGATGGTTTCTTGCGGAATCGTGCGGCAAAACTAGGTGCAACTTTAATTAATGCCACCGTTCATAAACTTGATATACCCACCAATAATACTGACCCCTATACCATCCATTATGTTGACCATACAGAAGGGGGCGCACAAGGTATTGCCAAAACTTTGAAGGTAGATTTAGTGATTGGGGCGGATGGGGCTAATTCCCGCATTGCTAAAGAAATTGATGCTGGGGATTATAACTATGCGATCGCTTTTCAAGAGCGAATTCGTCTACCTCAAGATAAAATGGCATATTACAACGACCTTGCCGAAATGTATGTCGGCAATGACGTTTCTACTGACTTCTATGCTTGGGTTTTCCCCAAATATGACCACGTAGCGGTGGGTACTGGCACAATGCAGGTCAATAAAGCCAGCATTAAACAGTTGCAAGCTGGTATTCGCGCCCGTGCTGCTAATAAATTGGCAGGTGGTCAAATCATCAAAGTAGAAGCACATCCCATTCCCGAACATCCCCGTCCCCGTCGTGTTGTCGGTAGAGTAGCTTTGATAGGAGATGCTGCTGGCTACGTTACTAAGTCCTCTGGTGAAGGTATTTACTTTGCTGCGAAGTCAGGGCGGATGTGTGCTGAAACTATTGTAGAAATGTCCAATAGTGGCAAATCGATTCCCACAGAAGGCGACCTCAAGGTTTATCTCAAGCGCTGGGATAAAAAATACGGACTCACCTACAAAGTGTTGGACATCCTACAAACTGTGTTTTACCGTTCCGACGCTACCCGCGAAGCTTTCGTAGAGATGTGTGCTGACATGGATGTTCAAAAGCTCACATTCGACAGCTATCTGTATAAGACTGTTGTCCCAGCCAACCCTATCACCCAACTAAAAATTACTGCCAAGACTCTTGGTAGCCTCATCCGTGGTAACGCCTTAGCTCCCTAACAGTTTTTGACCATAGCACCTTTGAGTAGAAGCAGAGGAGATGAGGGGTAAATAATTTAAATTTTAAAGTTTAAATTTTAAAGTTTGAACTTTGAAGTTTGAATTAATTTGCCCCTTTGCTCCTCTGATATTTTTATTTCTGAGTTATACCAACTCGCTATTAAAGACAGCTAAACGTGGCTGTTAACTAAAAATATACAACTATAGTTAAAATCAATACTTAGTGGAAATTCATTAAGAAAATATATTTAACATTTTAAATATTAATTTTTCGTCAATAAATCTAACTTTAATGTAAAGTTTTTATTAAAATAACAATAAAATCTTGGCAAGTGTCCGTATATTTACTAAGGTGTACGGGCTAGCTATTTTAAAAACTCTTTGGATAAGAGTTAGAGCCTAATTATGAAACTCAGTTTTGTTTTTGCTACTACTCTATCTAGTTGTTCAATAATTGCTTTGACAGCTTTTGGATTTTGCAATCAAGCTACAGCTTTCACTATTTCAGGTAAAGCTCGTGGTGAATGGGTAAACCCGATTTTAGACAAGCAGCATATCTGCTTTACTAAAACTCTGCCTAATTGCTTTATTACAGGTGTAGGGACTAATTCATTTAGCTGGGGCGAGCTTCCAAAGAATATACCTCCTAATGAAACCAACCAACTAGTTTTTGCTGGAAATTTTTTTTCAGGAGACGTTGGCTCTTGGTTAAAAATAGGTAATTTAAAATACTTTAATGGCATTAACTACTTTGATACAAATGTAGAGTATGTAACGTTAAATCTCGATTTAACCTTTGGTGATACCGTTCAAGCCAACAAAGTTTTACCAGTCTCCTTTAAGTTAGTAAATACACTCAATTCAGGCACAAATATTAAAGATCCAGCCAACGCAGATAGTGTTGTATTTGATACAGGATTTGCAAAAACTAATTTCACGTTGGGTAATAATACATATCAATTTGAGCTACTTGGCTTTAGCCCATTAAGTCAAACAAGTATTAGTGCCCTAGAAGGAGAACAAAGTAATGATCCTGGCGATATTTATGCCAAAGTCACTGTTTCATCATCAATAGACGTTCCTGAAGCTCCAACTATTGCTGGTTCATTACTGGCTGGTATGTACCTAATTTATCGTCAAAAATTCTTGCGAGCGAAAATTAAATAGTTTAGTGGTTCTGGTGTCAAGTCATTTTTTATACTTTCTAAATTCAACCAAATTATGTTTGTAGGAAGTATATGGTTATATATAAAACTACACAACCAGAAGTTTTAGTGCTTCTGTTATTTCTAAATCAAGTAAGTGTGCCAAAGGATTTAAGATTCTTTGGCACTGCTATTTTTATCGTAATTGTAATTTCAATTTGACAATATCTTGTAAAAATGTTAATCAAAGTACTTTATATTATTCTCACAAAAATCATAGGATTTAATGAATTTTATCCTCGTGTGTAAATGGCACGAGGTATTAATTGATGGCAAGCGCCAGAAATCCTGAACGCTTTTTGCTTCTGGAATCTCAGTAACCTAATTTTTGGAACAATCTCCACTCTTATGCCTTGTTCTGCCAGCCTAACTCAATTACTTGAAGTTCTTTTAGCCCAGCCTGCAAATTTATCTGAAGCTGCTTTAGCGGCATTAGGCAAGGGTATACAAACAGATAGCCGTATTCTAAAGCCGGGTGAAGTTTTTGTGGCTTTACGAGGTGAAAAGTTTGATGGACACGAGTTTGTGCCCACAGCGATCGCCAAGGGTGCAATAGCTGCAATTGTTGATTTTGAATATGAAAATCCGGGATTTCCGGTATTACAGGTAAAAAATACCCTTGAGGCTTACCAAAAAATTGCTAGATGGTGGCGCGATCGCTTCAATATCCCAGTGATTGGGGTAACTGGTTCTGTTGGCAAAACCACAACCAAGGAACTAATTGCCGCAGTTTTAGCCACACAAGGACGAGTTCACAAGACTTATGGAAACTATAATAACGAAATCGGTGTACCAAAAACCCTTTTAGAACTAGATGCAGAACATGACTACGCTGTGATTGAAATGGCAATGCGGGGTAAGGGACAAATTGCCGAACTGACGCACATAGCTAATCCGACAATGGGAGTAATTACCAACGTGGGGACGGCACATATTGAGTTATTAGGTTCCGAAGCAGCGATCGCCCAAGCAAAATGTGAATTGTTAGCCGAAATGCCCAAAGATAGCGTAGCCATCCTCAACCACGACAATCCGCTATTAATCTCCACAGCAGCGCAAGTTTGGCAAGGACAAGTTATAACTTACGGCTTTTCTGGTGGCGATATCCAAGGGCAGCTGATTGATAATGAAACTGTGGAAGTGGCAGGAATGCAGCTACCTCTACCCTTAGCTGGACGGCATAATGCAACTAATTTCTTCGCGGCTTTAGCAGTGGCTAAAGTGCTGGGAATTGATTGGTTATCTCTGAAAGCCGGTGTGAGCGTAGATATGCCCACAGGACGATCGCAGCGTTTTGCTTTGCCCAATGATGTATTAATCTTAGATGAGACTTATAATGCTGCGCCAGAAGCTATGTTAGCCGCATTGCAGTTGTTGGCAGATACACCCGGTAAACGCAAGATTGCCGTTTTAGGCGCGATGAAAGAACTGGGAGAGCGATCGCAGCAGTTGCACCAGCGAGTCGGAGAAACAGTGCGAAAGTTGAAATTAGATGGCTTGATGGTTCTGATTGATGGCCAAGACGCCGAAGCGATAGCTCAAAGTGCTGAGGGTATTCCATCCGAGTGCTTTGCAACTCATGCTGAATTAGTTGCCAGATTAAAAACTTTTGTTCAAGAAGGCGATCGTTTATTGTTTAAAGCTGCCCATTCAGTGGGGCTGGATCGCGTTGTCAATCAGTTCCGTGCAGAATTTTCTAGTTGAAGTTGGCAGCCATTGGATAATAGAACTCTTGTATAAGCCTGTGTTTTGGATAACGAACCACAGATGAACGCAGATAAACACAGATAAAATATCGCTGTACATCTGTGTTTATCTGTAGTTCTTTTTAGTCCGATTTGGATTTTTGCAAGAGATAAAAAAGTTTAATCCTGGTTTTACAGTCCTTTTTCCTGGCTGCTAGTCAGTGTTCAAGCATTATTGGAAAGACTGGGGGCGTTAGCGAAACGTCTTTGCCACAAAATCGCTGCCGAATTAGCCAACAAGCAGGTAATTGCTAGCCATAACAAGATATATGTAGGAGCCATCACTACGCCAGCCATGAACCAAGTATATACGTGCAATACCATCACTAAAGCAAAAATACTGGCAAATGCAGCAGCTTTCCAGACTTGATGTGATGGGCGGTGTACTACCGTCAGGATAATGGTCAACAATGTGGCAAGCAAGTTCGCTGGCACGAGAAATGCACAAATACTCACACAGTTGGCGCGGGAGAACTCAGCTAAGGTGTTGAAATCGAGCATCAATGTGTTGGGATAATGTTCGTATTCTAACAAATTAATATATTTTCAAATAATATAATTAACCTTAGCATACTATAGCAGTGTAAAAATTAATTATGTAACATAATTTAAAGTAATCTCTGGTATTTAAAATTGCTAATAGTAGGGTGGTGGGTAACACCCACCATAAGCCAAATTAGCCCATTAAAATTACTGTATCGATAACGTGAATTACACCATTATCTGCTTCAATATCTGCTGCTAGAACTGTGGCGTTTTTGACTTCAAAACCATCAGAACAATCAATTTTAATCGGCGAACCTTCTACAGAATTCACTGTACCGAGTTTTGCTAAATCAGCCTGTAGCAGCTTTCCTGGAACAACATGATATTTTAAAATTCGCGTTAGTTGAGGAATGTTCTGCACCAGAGTTTGTATAGTTCCCGGTGGTAATTTAGCAAAGGCATCATCATTTGGTGCAAACACAGTAAACGGCCCAGGACTTTTTAATGTCTCTACTAAACCAGCAGCTTGTACAGCCGTTACCAAAGTTTTAAAAGAGTCAGCAGCAAGGGCAATATCAACAATATCAGCCATGTATTTTACCTAAATTTCTGTCAAACATAATAAAGTATAGTGAAACAATTTTAATTTTTATTAACCTATTAAATTAAAATTTAGGGCATCGAACATTTTATGATAAACATAGAAAAATCTCTTTGTAGACAAAATGTCCGAGCGTAGGTATGCCATTCTAGGAACTGGTGCATTAGGCGGATTTTATGGTGCTAAACTGCAAAAAGCTGGATTGGATGTCCACTTCTTGCTGAAAAGTGATTATGAATATGTCAGCAGATATGGTTTAGTCGTTGAGTCTATAGAGGGTGACTTCACGCTTCCCCAAGTTAACGCCTACCACAGTGTAGAAAAGATGCCTAAATGCGATGTGGTAGTAGTAGCGCTGAAGACGACACAAAATCATTTACTACCGCAGCTATTACCACCTATGCTCAAAGATAATGGAGTGGTACTGGTATTACAGAATGGGCTGGGCATAGAAGAAGAAGTTGCCCAAATTGTTGGCAATGTTAGCGTTATTGGTGGGTTGTGTTTTCTGTGTTCCAATAAAGTAGGGGCAGGGCATATCCGCCACCTCGATTATGGACAAATTACTTTAGGAGAATATACCTCTGGCTATTATGCTGGTGGGATTACTGAAAGGATGCAGCTAATTGCCGCTGATTTTATAAGTGCTGGTATTGCAATGGAATTAGCCGAAGACTTACTCCTAGCGCGATGGAAAAAACTAGTGTGGAATATCCCCTATAATGGGCTTTCTGTAATTCTCAACGCGAGAACAGATGAATTAATGGCTCATGTTCACACTCGTAAGTTAGTTGAACAGTTGATGCATGAAGTCGCAACGGGTGCTAAAAGTTCGGGGCGTATCATTCCTGATAGTTTCATTCAAACAATGCTCGATTATACGGTGAAGATGAAGCCTTACCGCACCAGCATGAAAATTGACTACGACGAACGCCGTCCCTTAGAGGTAGAAGCAATTTTTGGCAACCCCTTACGAAAAGCGCAAGCAGCAGGTGTAAATTTATTGCAGATTAACTGTATATACCAACAACTTAAGTTTATAGATGCAAAAAGCAGAGTGGGAAAATAGGATATTTCTTGATTTTTTTTACTAATTAGAATCTAACACTTTTAATTATTAATTTTGCTAAATCACAAATAGCAAAGCCATAGCTAATATGGCTTTGCCCGTTTCCAGATGCCTTGATACGAATTTTGAGCCTATTCCACTAATATAAAAATGTGATAACCCACTTCTTGAATTAGATATTTTGGTTTATAAAATCACAAAAAAGTTTTCAGTAACTTAATAACATAATTTCCAGGATTATATTCAAAGCTTCAAAGTAAAAAATTAAACTTTATAACCAAAGAATATAAAGTTTTAAATAATTCAGCTTTAACCAATTCAGTATAATTGCGCTTTAAAAATTAATTGTCTATATGTTAAATTTTTATTAACTATCTGTTTTGATAGTTATGAATTTTTAATTTAAGTGAAAAAAGTAAAAGTTTAGTTTTTTAAATATGAATAAATTGAAGAAAGCATCTAAGAAATATTAGGTTTTATCGAGATAATTTATTACCTTTATTAACAAGATAAATTCATAAAGATATACAAGTATTGAATACGACACCAGAGATTATTGAGGCATCCTCTAATCAGAATATCTCTATGTTATTAATAAGTAATAAGTAATAATTTCAGTTCATCAAGGAAAAATCAATGAAAGAAAGCCGAATTAACGCGTGGGCTATTGATTGGAAAAAAATACTGAAAATAAAACATTTTTTGCATCGATTACAAAACAAGGTTTTGTGGATATTTAACCATAAACTACCAGAATTTTTAACAGAATACTTAAGCCTATTACAGTTTCTTTGGTTAGTGCATATTGGCAGTAAGCCTTTGACCGTTAGCCAGAAATCTGCAATGATCATCGCACCGCACCAGGATGATGAAGTGTTAGGTTGTGGTGGTTTGATAGGACTCAAGCGAGAACAGAATATACCAGTCCAGATTGTTTTTATAACAGATGGAGCCGCTTCTCATAGCTGGCATTCCGATTTTAAATCTGGCGAAATTGTTCCAATTCGTAGGCAAGAAGCACTTACATCTTTGAGTATTTTAGGTGTTGACTCCTCGCACATTCACTTCCTCGACAAACCTGATAGTAAACTACAGTATCTTGACCTAAATACACGTCAACAAATAATTGAGGAACTGGCTCAACTTTTGTTGTCTTTTCAGCCTGGGGAGGTTTATGTCCCCCATCGTCAAGATCGTACCAAAGACCATGAAGCAACTTATGAATTAGTTAAAACGGCTATAAGGCTTGCTGGAATTAAGGTTGAGCAGATACAGTATCCTATCTGGATTCTCTATAAGTCTTTACTGTTTCGTGACTTGAAACTGCATGAGTTAGCAGGCGCTTACTGTTTATCGATTCATTCTATTCAAAGTAAGAAGACAAAAGCAATTAAAGTCTACCGCTCTCAATACGAAGCCATAGATGTCGGCTTATCTCCTGTTCTCAAGCCCGCTTTTCTACGACGTTTTTCATTGCCTTATGAGGTTTTCTTTAAAACTGATTCTGTAATGCCCAATGATTAATCTAGCATAACGATACTGATTAAATTACACATTTACTAAATAGAAATTTATGGCAAAAGTTCAAAATACATTGCAGACTATAAATCAAAACTTACAACTACCTGTCGACCTAGACGGCATATCGCTCCCTCAAGAATTACCACCAATTGTTTTAATAGCTTTTACTCGTCCTGACCTTCTCAAGCAAGTTCTTCCGGCAATAGCTCAACAGACCTTACGCCCACGACAAATTTTAGCTTTTGTTGATGGCCCTCGCAACGCAAACGATAAACTTTTAATTGAAGAATGCATTAACTTATTAACAGAATTCTCCGATACTGTCCCAGTTAAAATTATAAATCAACCTCACAATTTAGGTTGTGATGTAAATGCTATTTCTGCACTTACAGAAGCTTTGTCACATTATCCGGCTGTTGTTTATTTAGAAGATGACGTTGTTCCAAATCCTTATTTCTACGATAGGATGTGTCGGATGTTGGAAGCTTACCGTGAAATTCCTCAAGTGTTTTCAGTTACAGCTTATGCAAACTTTCCTAGTGAGGTGCGTCAACTCATATCAGATGATTTTATGGTATCTAAGCGGGTATTTGCCTTGGGCTGGGGAACTTGGGCAGATCGTTGGCAGGATTTAGATCTCTCTAACTACAAGCAGGGCTATAATCCTTTTGGCAAATTTTATGATATTCCTGCAACAATACAGACAAAATATACGATTGTAAATCAATTTTTTATAGAAAAAGAAAAAAAACAAGATTGGGTTATTACACTCACTCTAGCCGCCTTATATAAAGGCTACGTCCATATCACGCCGATGGCATCCTTTATACACAATATCGGGTTCGGTCATCCTCAAGCAAAAACATACAGCGCAGGAGGAGAACCCGCCTGGGCAAACGCACATAGTGATTCATCTGCCTGTCTGAAAAGGTTACCACCTAGCCTTGATTTAATCAACATATTAGCAGCTCCCCTTGACGGAGTAGAGTTGGCTAGACACTTGGAAAGTTGTGGAGGTATATGGTTAAGTCCATCAGATACATGGCAACTATTGCGTAAGTATAACGGGTGGCAAAGTAGAATAGCGTTTTTGAAGCTCTTCTTTAGTCGAGTGCGGATTTTGGTAAGACGCTGGCTAGCTGGAAGACCAGTATAAGGCAATACGGTTCAGTTAGTGATATTCGATTCCAGAAGATCCCCCCAACCCCCCTTTTTCTAAGGGGGGCTTAATTCCCTCCTTTTTAAGGAGGGTTAGGGAGGATCAACTCTTATCTGAACCGTATTGCAGTATAAGGTTTTGCGATTGCTACCCTACGGTCGCAATGATGAAATTATGTTAATGACGCGCGCAATCGCCACCTTTAACGAAATGCACGTACCCAGACAAATTAAAAAAGTACAAACAGCAATGGATTTTCTTTAAAAATAAGCAGATATGCCGCCCTTTACTACACTATAAGCTAGGCTATCGAATACCCAAAATCTCAGAAATTGCCCCTACAACATCAAGATAGAAGTTGCCACCCACTGCTCGAAATAACTCAAATTTCGAGCCAGGGGCACCAAAAAATGGTCTGAGAAACCATCCCAACTGCATACCTACAAAAGCATAAAGAAATAACCAGGATCTTAAAATAGTAGTGCGAGTTTTTTTGCCAACTTCATCTTGTTGAGAAAGCAACTGCATTCCTTCATAGAGGAACTTGATGCCAAATATACCTGTGATGCCAAAAATTAATACATTTAATAGTTTAAAAAATTGATAAGAATTGGGGGCAGTGATCATAAAGAATAATGTCACTGGTGCCAAGCTGAACAAAAGCACACTAATGACTGACACAGATGTAAGCAACACAACAAAATGTTGTTGAAAACTGCTACGGGAACCAAATAAAACATTAAAAAAGAATAGAGTAGGAAAACAAATAATTAGTGTTAGCAAATAAAATGCTGGAAGTTTAATAGCACCAGATATTGCTTGTGCCCAGCTATGAGATGCACCAATAATTGCACCATAAATAGCAAAAGAAATGGAACTAGCGACAAATAGTGAGCTAATTTTACTTTGTAACCTTACTTCTTGACGAATTTCTTCTAAAAAAGCCTGGCGATCGCGTAATAAACTAATTAAAGTTCCAAAGTATCTATTTTTGTAAGTTGGTTTCTCAAGCATAATAATTGGTATTAGATTTTTGTGTTGTGAACTAATTAATAAACTACTAGATCATGGCTCAGGAACGAATTCCTAAGAGATAGCCAATAGCTTGAATAACGCTCAAATAAAAACTTCCTTCTCTGTCCCTAAATAGTTGAAAGGCAGAGTTAGGTGTACCAAAAAAAGGTCTAAGAGTCCATCCCAACTGACTTCCTACAAAAGCATACAAAAATAGCCAGAATTGTAAGATTCTCTGGCGGGTTTTGCTACCTTCATTGTCTTGTTCTAATACTGAACTTGTAGCTTGATATAAAGAAGAAATTCCAATAAATCCAGTTAAAGAAAATATAACTACATTTAGTAAAATCAAAAATTGGTAATTATTAGTAGTAATTAAAAAAAATAATGTAATTGGTGCAAAGCTGAATAAAAGCACACTAGTAACCGACACCGCAGTTAATACCAGTACTAAATGTTGAGAAAAGCTCCGCTTAGAGCCAAAAATAATATTAGAAAAATACAATGTGGGCAAACAAATTAGCAGTGTAATTAAATATAAAGCTGGTAGTTTAACAGCAGAAGATAAAGCTTGCATCCAACTATGGTATGCACCAATAATGCCGCCATAGATGGCAAGAAATATCGAACTGCAAACTAATAAAGAGATGATTTTACTAGGTAATCTTACACCTTGACTAATTTCTTCTAAAAAAGCTTGGCGATCGCGCAGTAAGTTAATCAATACTGCAAAGTATTTTGTTCCTGGGGATTGCCTTTCAATCATCTTCATCCTCACACAAATTTTCTCGTAAAGACGCGGTTAATCATCTCTGCAATGCATCGTGTCAAATTTTTACCGAATCATCCATCAGCATAATCACTGCCAGACCCAAACTGCCAGCCATCAACTAAACGATGCCAATAATATTGTTGTTGACTTGGCAGGTGCTTAACCAATGTTTCTAGCATTGGACTCAGCCAAAATAAGGCAGTATAAACACTTAAATTCCCATAATGCACCATCCAATCTAACAAGCTTGCCAAACCTACTTGGGGAATTATTTTGACAATTAATCCCGGATTGGCGAAACCAGTTTTTAAAAGTGTTTGCGTCAGCGCTGGAAACTGCACTATATCTTGCAAAAATGGTTTGAGTACGGTTATACCTAGTTGTTCCATTTCTTCAAACACTGCTGAAAGTAGTTGGTTAATTTGATCTGGAGCAATTTTTTGATCCACACCAACACTCATTGCCCTTTGAAACAACCAAGTAACAGCTAGGCTTGGCTGGTAAGGTTGCAACATAGCCAACGCTTTTGCAGATAGTTGGTTTGTTTGTAGTGCTTCACGAATGCCAAATGTTAAACGCCGCAGGTGACGTACCATAGCGCCAAAGCCGCCAAAACTTAAAGGAGATTGGCTACCACTGCTATCTCCTACTGGCAGAATGCGATTCCAAGGAGTTTTGAGAGGACTTTGACGATAAGCAGGAAAGAAGCCAAACAACGCCCGTTGAAACTTCAAATTGCTCAATTCCACACCCTGATATTCTGGTAAGAGGCGTAAATATTCTTCAAACAAAGCTTCTAGACTCAAGCGTTGTGGGTTTGCATCCATGTAGGTAAATAAGTAAGTTGTTCTACCATCCCTTGCTGGAAAAGCTTCCCAGAAGTATTGGCATTGATTTTGCAAGGATGTGAATGATAACAACAAATCGCCAGAGTTATTTTCCAGAAAACCTTGGGCATAACTTCCTACCACCAAGCAAAGCGCATCGGGTTTCTGCCCTTGGCGTGCTTGTTGGGTAATGGGAGATAAATGTCCCATTGCATCGATCAATAATCGAGTTTTGAGTTGGTTGTTTACCATCACCCCATTGGGATGGATTGCTGCCTCACTAAAGGGAGTATTTTCTAACAACTTACCCCCAGCAGCTAAAAATCGGGTTTTTAATGTAGCGAGTAGATAAACTGGATCTACACCAATGTTGAGAACATCCTCTACCCAGACTTCTTTGCCACCCTGAAAGCTAACTCTAGCAGGGTTATATTCGGTGGCGATCGCTTGGTTTAATTCCTCATCTGTCAACAAATTTAATTCCAAAAATACTTCTAATTCTTTGCGAGAAATATTCCACTCTTGTTCTCTACCACGCAACATTCCCCGCTCAATCAACGCTACCTTAACTCCCTGCACAGCTAAGGCACAACCAATCAAAATACCCAAAGTACCACCACAGACAATTACATCCCAGTCCACAGCGTCTAAAGGCTGCTGATTTTCTTTAATTACCATTGGTATCGGTGCATGATCTGCCCTTAGAGATGCCAAGATGCGATCGGCGCGACGCAAACCTCCCATAAGATCGCCTGGTAGTTGGGAGAGAATATCTTCAGTGATGCTCATATTGAATAACCCCTTGAATAATTAGCATCTGCCCCTGGCAATACTAAAAATTTTAATTCTCACAAATTGAAATCCAATTTTATATTTTTCTCTATGATTTGTATACATCTGTCTTCAGTAGGGTTAATCCATAGATGTATCTTGTTACTTTTGATTGTGAGATTTAAAAATTAAAATCGGAATTTATACGCTACATTCCGCTATATTCCTATACTTTTATAGTTTTCTAAACTTTCTTCTCTATGATTTGTATACATCTGTCTTCAGTAGGGTTAAACCACAAATATACTTTTGTTACTGTTGATTGCAGATTCAATAATAACAATCGGAGTTTTGCATGACATTTACCCAAACTAACGATCAAACCATTCGTGAATATATCCAATCTTGGCAGAGATTAGATGTAGATGAACAGCTTGGTTTATTTTGGTTTATCTACAAAGAAATGGGTGGATCAATTACTCCAGCAGCCCCAGGTGCAAGCACTGTTTCCCCAGAAATTGCCGAAGGTTTATTCAACCAAGTTAAAGAATTATCCCACGAAGAACAACTGCAAGTTCAGCGTGATTTAATTAACAAAGCAGATACCCAAATTTCCCGTGAATATGGTTCTCTAGGCGATACCACCAAGTTACTATTTTGGTATCGTTTATCTCAAGGTATGGATAGTGCTACGATCATCCCTGTACCTCCTGAGTACAAGCTTTCCTCAGAAGCTCAAGCGCTGTTGAATAAGATTAAAGAATTATCTTTTGAGCAACAAATTACTCTTTTCCGTGATTACGTTGCGCCAATGGGTGCTGAAGCAAAATCAGGTGCTGAAATTTAGATTTTGATTTTTTGCATCCGCTTGATTGTGTAACTTAAAGTAAGGTTCCTGTAGCTAGTAGGTTACAGGAACCTTTGATGCGATCGCTAGTTTTCTCAATCTCTATTTCCGCTTCATAAGGGAAAATTTCCACCAACATATCTGGGAAAAGAATCCAAAAGCATTGATAGTTCTTTAGTACTAGCAAAAACTCGATAAATTAATAAAATCCCCACAATTGCTGTGGGGAAGGAATTTTGTGAGTCACTCAATACGTGTCCGACTAAATCTGAGTTTAAAATGGACAGGCTGCGATAATATCCACCTTAAGGTATTAATTAAAAAGACATAGAAACTAAATCACCAAATAACCGTTTAATCGCTCTGTGTAATGCCTTTATCATCAAATTTATGCAAAATTATCACAAAACCATCAAAATAGGCTTTTAAAGTTAGATTACTAGTTCTGGCGTCAGCTAACATTAAATTACTTCATCCTTTTGATAGATACTTAAATATACCAAAGGATTGAATCAATACTCTGACAAACAGACTGATAATATTTATCGCTGGTATATTACTTTTTAGTCAACCCTGATTAATTTCAGGGTTTTATATTACTTGCAAGTATTTTTGCACTCTTTGCTCAAGCATCAATATCAGTAAATTTCAAGAAAGGTTACATTAAATCACTGAATTTTATTTTATAACTATAGTGCTTATTTGAGTCTCTAATACTGATTCGATAGCCACTAAGTATTTTAGATTTTGATAAATACCGTAATAATGCGGACAAATTGGCGAACATAGCTTTGTTAAATGTACTTAATTATAGAAAAACTTACGGTTAAGTAGATAAAAATTTCACAAAACTAGTTACTTACCTCAGTAATGACGAATACAACCAGAGCAATTAGACTATGTTTTCAAAGAGATTACACAACGCCTAAGAGGTCACGTTGTAAGACTTCCATCTCCTCATGGCAAGTTGAGTCAGTTCGCTCAATAAAACCGTAGTAGCCAGCTACGGTTTTTTTTTGCGAGAAAAAACTCAGGCTTAACAGTATCAAAATCATTTGAAGATATCCCCGTTAGTTTAAGTAAAACCGCGGGAAGAATAATCTGGGTCTGGGATAAGGCATACATATAATTGCAGCGTTTTCCCTAGTTTAGGCTCGTCATAAGTGTTTCTGGAGTTCACCATGATTGAGAAATTAGTCTATATCACCAACCAAAATACAGATGCATTGGTAGATATAGTGCTGGGGTTTTATCTTGACGGAGATGCCGTTGATCGGCAACAAATTGAACGCGAGCTGATTAACTTAGGAGTTAAACATCAGCTTGGCAGTGGACGGGAATTAGTACAAAAACTGCGGCAATTAGCAGCAGATAGGGGATTATAGAAGTTATAAGGAAATAGGGAACAAGGGTAATCCTCAACAACATTTATTTTTCCGCTGATTACCCAGTTCCTTTGACTCTATACATCTATACAAATCTTAAAGCCTTGCTTCTACAAGTGCCACGGGGTTATTGCTAGTACTTGCGATTCGCTGTTGCAATTCTTGCCAACGCACGCCTTCTAGATTAGGTAAAACTACATTAGCTCTACCGACTCGCTCAACAGGCCCAAGCCCAACAGTCCACATACCTGCGGCTGTAGCTGCTTCTATTCCTGCTGTGGCATCTTCTACCACAAGACACTGTGATGGTGAAACCCTAAGCTGTTGGGCAGCAAAGAGGAAAAGGTCTGGCGCTGGTTTTGGTTGAGAGACGCTGTAGCCATCGGCTATAGCATCAAATTTATCTCGAATACCCAAGCGCTGAATTACAGTCTGAGCATTTTTACTAGATGAACCCAAGGCTACTTTTATCCCAGCAGAACGTAGTTCTTGCAATAGATTTGCTACTCCAGGCAGCAAATGGGCAGTTGTAATGTTTTGGATTAATTTCAGGAAGTAGTTGTTTTTACGCTCCATAATTTCCTGAATTTGCTCTTCAGTGGCGGGGCGATCGCCTAAAATTTTTAACAGTGTTTCCCGACGTGGTAATCCTCGAATGGCGTCATTGGCTTCACGATCAAAAGGAATACCTTCTTCATCGGCTACTCGCTTCCAGCCTAAATAGTGTAATTCCGAGGTATCAGTTAACACACCATCTAAGTCAAAAATGACACCACTAATTGCGGGGACTGAAGTTTGCAGATTTACATCTGCTTGTTGGTCGGCAATTTCCATGTCTGTTTCTTGTCGCAAATCGAAGTCATACCACTCATTGCGCCATTGCAGGCGGAATTTCAAGCGCTTCCAACTCGGAGGCAGATTGGGACAGGCAACTGGGCCAAATTGAGTCATTCGGATACCACCAAACCCAAATACCACAGCTTGCCATACTCCTCCAGCACTGGCCGCATGAATTCCTTCAGCTGCGTTACGCCTGACATCTTCCAAGTCTACCAATGCTGACCGGAGAAAATGCGTGTATGCGTGAGTTGGTTGATTGAGGTCGCAAGCTAAAATAGCGTGAATTGCTGGGCCGAGTGAGGAACCATAAGTATGGTCGGTGCGCTTGGTGTAATAATCCCAGTTGCTTGCCAAGGTTTTATAATCATAACGCCCGCGTAGCAAGTAGAGGAGCATCAACACATCTGGCTGTTTGAGAATCTGCTTTTCGTTGGTGGCTTCAATTCCCAGTAAACCTTGCAGAGATTTGCTGCGTGGTTCGTAATCCGCGAGGTTGACATCTTCTAGTTGGAAAAAACCTTCAAATTGCTCAATTAAGCCAGTTAATGCATCTTGATTAACAAATAAATGCTCTTGGATATCAACCCATTTGTGCAGACGTTCTGTAGTCAAGTCAAGTTGTTGCGCTAGTTGGGCTGAGGTTTCGGGACAGGCTTGCTTGAGCCAATCCCAAAGTGCTAAAGCTGATTGCAAATGCCACTGCACCATCAGATTGGTGAAGGCGTTATTATTGACGCGATCGTGATTTTCATCGGGGCCAATCACATCTAAAATGTCATAGCAGTTGCGATCGCTGTTCCACTGAACCCGACTTTCCCAGAAAACAGCAGTATCTAAGAGAATTTCCGCACCATAATCGCGCATCCAATCATCATTATCGGTAAACTGCCAATAGTGCCAAACAGCATAGGCTATGTCAGCAGTAATATGAACTTCGATATCACCACACCAGATCCGCACTAATCCACCGTTGGCATCTGGTACCCAACGAGGAGTCACTTCATCTCCAGTATCGGCACTTTCCCAAGCAAACATGGCTCCTTGATATCCAGCTTCCTGCGCTTTGCGTCGCGCCCCTGGTAGAGTGTGATAGCGGTAGGTGAGCAAGTTACGTGCCAGGGCAGGTTGAGTTAAGGTGAGGAAGGGAAGAATAAAAATTTCCGTATCCCAAAAAATATGTCCCCGATAGGCAAAACCAGAGAGGGTTTTAGGAGGAATGCTAACGCGGTCATCATGACGTGGTGCAACAGCCAGTATTTGAAAAAGATTGTAGCGGACGCTCAACTGAGCTTGGCGATCGCCTTCAATAATAATGTCACTGTCTTGCCACACTTGTTCCCATGCCGCAATGTGAGCTGCTAGCAGGGTTGAGTAATTCGGTTCATCTGCTAGTGTTTGTAGAGCTGCTGCGATCGGAATTTCTGTCTCCCGTGATGTAAATACGGTGACAATCTTTTCTACAGTAACGGTTTTTCCTGGTACTGCACGGAAAGTTGTGGTTAAAGTTGGGGAAGTATCAGCATTTTCTAAGCATACGGGTGCTGCATTTTCACCCTCTACCACTAACTTAGCTGCCATACCCAGTTGAATTTCTGAGTGGTGAGTTTGATTGTACTGCCAGATAATTTGCTCTACACCACCTTGATTGAGAGTTTTCCAATGTTTGATACCTTGGGTATCTGGTTCAGGGTTTAACACAGCTTCGACCGAGATATCACCCTCAAAGTCTAAGGATGTCACCTGAGTGCGAATCGCTAAAACGTGTTGATTTGCCAAACTAGCGAAACGCTCGAAGTGTAAATCTAAAGTGTGACCCTTGGGGGAACGCCAACGCACATCACGACTCACTATACCCAAACGCAGATCCAGCCGTCGTTCGTAGTTAAGAATCTCACCACTGTCCATGCTAAAGCGATCGCCTGCCACTTTTACCACCAATGGCAGCCAGCTAGGGCAATTGACAAGTTCGGTATAGGCAATTGCAACTTTGTCATACACACCGTGAATAATTGTTGCTGGGAAATCTTGAGGATAGCCTTCTTCAAAAGTACCCCGCGTTCCTAAGTAACCGTTGCTGATAGTAAAGACGGTCTCTTTATGGTGTAGCTGCGTGGGGTCAAATTCCGTTTCAATAACGTTCCAGTCTGTAGCTTCTAGCAGTGCTTGATTGTGTTGAGAATTGCGAACGGATACGTTAGACATAAGTAAATAAGCCTAAATCTTCGGAGCTAGCTTGGGGCAGGATGAAATAACCTTTTTAGGAATTAATTGAATAATTCGCTCTCTTCCTTCTTCGTCTTGACTTTGATACAGTCTCAACGGAAAACATTGACGTTCTGAATAACAGCAAGTTTTCGATTTCATCCATCTCTAGTTAGATTTATTAATA
Source organism: Mojavia pulchra JT2-VF2 (assembly GCA_019359325.1). GTDB lineage: Bacteria > Cyanobacteriota > Cyanobacteriia > Cyanobacteriales > Nostocaceae > Mojavia > Mojavia pulchra. The sequence goes on from JAHHHN010000018.1 coordinate 55,016, forward strand.
ACTCATGTCTCAAGACATTAACATCAGAAATTTTATGAATCTATACATTTATTTCGTTGGCTTCCCAAAATAAAGGTAATATGTAACTTTCATCAGGAGAGCCACTAATTAAGGTAGGAAAACGTTTCCGGCTTTGAATACCAATAACATCTGTTTCGGGAACAGAGGAGCAACCCTACCTATACACAGTAATTTGAATAATTATTACAGTATAAACAACTACTACAAAATTTTTAAATTAAAATTTTAGATTTTAGATGAAACACCTAGTGCTTCCGTGTCTGGTACGCTAGCTGTAACCAAAATGCGAGTCGAATCTCCTTTACTACAAAATATCACTCCTGCTGCCAGTAATCAGATAACACACCAAGAAATTACTGACTCTGCAACATGCCAAGGAATTGTCCAACTCTACACAGCAGATGCAAAGTGAGATCAGAACAGCGAGGCATTAATAGGTAGCAAACGTTTTCAAGCAAATAATCTTGAGAATTTACAGCGCGTTGTTCGCAATTTTGAAACGGCAATGGGCTTAGAGGTTGTTTGAAAAGTAGTTGACTGTGATTTTAAGCACTTATTGATCCCCCCTAGCCCCCTTAAAAAGGGTGGAAAACTTCTTAAAGTTCCTTTTTTCAAGGGGGGGAATTTAGGGGGTTCTAAAATGTTTTGCTACCAACAAGAGAACTTTTAAAACATCCTCTTAGATACTGTAAGAAATGAATATACATTGCACGGCCAAACTCATCAGTGGTTTATGCCAGAAAAACGCCACAACTAATGTAAATGCCTTAAATGAAAAAGTTTACGCCGAATTATTTTTGACTCCGAATTCAGATTCTTGGTTAGGGCTAATGAGCAATGATAGTTACAATGCCATTGATAATGATGGAATCCGTAAGTAATGCTGTAACTTTGCATTAATAATTTAATTGTGTATGAAATTTTTTAGAGCTTTTAGAAAATGTAGTATTTTCTAAAAGTCATGAAATAAAATTATTTACCTGCGATTGTTTGCGCTGTTACAACCCGGATTTTTTAAAGAGTTTAATATACGTCAAGAGCATAAGAAAACAAAAGTCTTTTACATAAGGATAAATAAGTCTTTCACCATTTAAAGGCTTGTTTTTGCTGTATCAAACTATACTATACTATGTATTTGCTTTGTCAACAATTCCCAAAGTTTTTTATGGTTTTGAAACGATAAATCCACAGATAATTAACCAAAAAAGGAAGTTCCACGTTATTCCAGAAAAATATCCTGCGTTTTGCTAATTATTCAGGGTTTAGACAAATTAGTTGCTTTCAAAACTAAAATTTTCAGATTTTCTGCGCCACCAGTAAGAGGTAATCTATGGTGCAAAACTCAAAGTTAGGGTACACATTGTCCCCTAAATCTATTCTGCGTCCATCCGTTATTATAAGTATAATTGCATCTTTATTGGTTGGTGGAATCAGTTTTTATACAGTGAAACGTTGGCAATATTCCGCTAATTCAGAGACACAAATACCAGCAAAAAAATTACTAGAAATCAAAACAGTAACAGCCTTGGGAAGGCTAGAGCCAAAGGGAGAAGTAATTAAAGTTGCTGCTACTGTGTCAGCAGAAGGGAGTCGGGTAGAAGAGTTGTTAGTAAAGGAAGGAGATAGAGTTCAAAAAGGTCAGATAATTGCTACCTTAGACAGCCGCGATCGCCTCCAAGCAGCATTCAAAGAAGTTCAAGAACAAGTAAAAGTAGCCCAGGCGAATTTGGCCAAGACGCAAGCAGGCGCTAAACGTGGTGAAATTGTAGCTCAACAGGCCGCGATCGCTCGTCTAGCAGCAGAACGCAAAGGCGACATTGAAATTCAAACAGCCACAGTTGCGCGCTTGCAAGCCCAAGTCCAAAATGCCGAAGTTGAAGACAAACGCTATCAGCTTTTGTATCAACAAGGAGCAATTTCCGCCTCTCAAAAAGACACCAGACACCTCACCCTAGAAAGTGCCCGTAAAAGTCTGCAAGAGGCAAAGGCACAGTTAAATCGTATTCAATCAGCCAGCCAACAACAACTCAAAGAAGCCACAGCTAACCTACAACGCATCTCCGAAGTTAGAGGTGTAGATGTAGCAGCTGCCCAAGCAGAAGTTAATCGTGCCCTAGCAGCCATGAATCTCACACAAGCAAATTTACAACAAGCTTATGTGCGATCGCCCCAAGATGGACAAGTATTTGAAATCCATACCCGTCCTGGAGAATTAGTATCAGATGATGGCATTGCCAGTATTGGGCAAACGAACCAAATGTATGCTGTTGCTGAGGTTTACGAAAGCGATATCAGCAAAGTACATCCTGGGCAGAGAGTACAGGTGTTTAACGATTTCCTTCCCAGCGAATTGCAAGGAACAGTAGATCGGGTTGGCTTACAGGTACGTCGGCAAAATGTGATCAACACCGATCCCTCCAGCAATATTGACAGTCGAGTAATTGAAGTTCATGTGCGGCTAGATGATGCATCTAGCTCCAAAGCTGCCAAGTTTACCAATATGCAAGTCAAAGTAGTAATCCAACTATAAGACCAAATTTGGTTCTCCTCAAAACTTGCATCTGCTTTTTCGTCCGCCAATAAATTTATTTCTTGGCTCAAAGCTAAACTCAGCACTTAGTACTCACATCTCAGCACTGCTTATGATGGGATTTATCCAACAATTGCGGCGACGAACACCTCTGGGGTGGCTACAACTGAGTCATGAAAAAAGTCGGTTATTGGTAGCATTGTCTGGGATTGGCTTTGCGGATGTACTCATGTTCATGCAGTTTGGCTTTCAGAGTGCTTTGTATGACAGTAACACAAGACTACATCGCAGTTTGCGCTCAGACATAGTTTTAATTGGTTCCCAAACCCGTAACCTGCAAAGAATCTCTACGTTTTCTCGCCGACGACTTTACCAAGCTATGGATATACCAGGGGTGAAGTCAGCAGAAGCAATTTACGTCAGCAACATGATTTGGAAGAATCCCCAAACAAGAAATGACACAGAGATTCTTGTTATTGGGTTCAATCCAGACAAGCCAGCTTTTGACCTACCGGAAGTTAACCAACAATTGCAGGCGATCAAGCAGCCATACACCGTCCTGTTCGACCGTGGTGCTAGAGGTAAATACGAAGAAACGATCACCCAAATCGAACAAGGTAAAACGGTTACGACTGAAATAGAACGCCGCACGGTAACTATTCATGGTTTATTCAAAGTTGGGGCTTCTTTTGGGGCTGATGGCACTTTAATGACCAGCGACGAGAACTTTTTGCGGCTATTTCCTCGGCAACTGGCTTCCAATGTCAGTGTGGGTTTGATTCAAGTGCAACCAGATGCTGACAAAAAGCAGGTAGTAGCGGCATTAAGAGCTTACCTAAAAGATGATGTCAAAGTCTTGACCCACAAAGAATTTATTGAATTTGAAAATGACTTTTGGAGAAGAAACTCCCCCATTGGCTTTATTTTTAATTTGGGTGTATCGATGGGGTTTTCTGTGGGGGTAATTCTTGTTTATCAAGTTCTTTCCACGGATGTAAATGCCCATGTTAAAGAATATGCCACCTTCAAAGCAATAGGATATGGCAATTTATACCTGTTAAATGTCGTATTTGAAGAGGCAGTAATTTTAGCATTTTTAGGCTTCATTCCAGGCACGGCAGTATCTTTGGGGCTTTATTATCTAACTCGGAATGCCACAAACTTGCCTATGTACATGACAGCACTCCGGGCATTAAACGTATTGTTGCTGACAATTATCATGTGTGGTATTTCTGGAGCGATCGCTACTCGGAAATTACAGTCTGCTGACCCCGCCGATATGTTCTAAAAATAATTTGGAAATAGGGCATGGGGCATTGGGCATTGATTTTCATGACGAGCGTTGTGGGATTTTCCCGTGGGGGGCTGATTTTAAAAGTCCTAAGTAAAAATCTGTCTCTAGTCCCTTGTATTCTCTGTGTCCACCGAAGTTTGCTCAACGGGGGGAACCCCCGCACCGCAACTTCTCTCTGCGCCTCTGCGTGAGATTTTACGACTTAAATAAAATAACTCCATGTCTAGCAAAACGATCATTTCTATCCAAAATCTCGACCACTACTTTGGTTACGGTCAACTCCGTAAGCAAGTTTTATTAAATATCAACTTAGAGATTAAAACTGGTGAAATTATTATCATGACAGGGCCGTCTGGTTCTGGGAAAACAACACTGCTGACACTAGTGGGAGGGTTGCGTTCTCCCCAGTTTGGTAGTTTGCGGGTTTTGGGACGAGAACTTTGCGGTGCTAGTGCCCAGCAACTAGTAGAAGCGCGACGGCATAACGGTTATATTTTTCAAGCACATAACTTGCACGGTAGTTTGACAGCACTCCAGAATGTCAAAATGGGCTTGGAACTGCACAAGCATATTTCACTGCAAGAAATGCAAAGCCGAGCAGCTCTAATCTTAGAGCAGGTAGGATTAGGGCATCGCCTTCATTATTATCCTGATAAACTGTCAGGAGGACAAAAACAAAGAGTAGCGATCGCCCGTGCGCTAGTCAGTCATCCTCAACTTGTCCTAGCAGATGAACCTACAGCCGCCCTTGATAGTCAATCTGGTCGAGATGTAGTTAACTTGATGCAGAAACTAGCCAAAGAACAAGGCTGTACCATTCTCATGGTGACTCATGACACCCGCATTCTGGATATTGGCGATCGCATTATTCACCTGGAAGATGGTAAATTAAAGACTAAAGTTAAAATTTACAATTAAAAAACTAAAATTTAATCTTCCTTTTACCGCAAATTGATATGCAGTATTGCGGTGAAAAACATACTCATTAAAAAGACGCTAAAAGCCTAGAATTAAAAGTTTTTAAATTTTGAATTTCCTATAGCAGTATTATGTCGTCTCATTAAGTTTCACAATAGTAAAGAACCTTTACGGTTCTGCTCGCAATAGCAAAACTGCTGACACCTAAACAACGGTGCCAATTTACGATGCTTGAAAACCTCTTCGATGCTTACAGTCCTCTGTTTATTTGGATTGGTCTAGGACTTATATTATCTCGGTTCATCCCGGATAGTTTTCTGAGATTACTCGGTCAAGGACTTTACTGGGTAGGAGTCCCGCTGCAACTTCTAGTTTTAGCACGTCACACTAACTTGTCTCACGGTGGACTAATACCTGGGATAGCAGTACTAATCTTGCTGTTGAGTCTAGGGCTAGCAGTAATAATTTGGTGGGGGCTGCAAACTTTAACAAGTAGAAAATTACACCCAGAACGAGGTAAGCTGGATTTATCAGTTGATACTTCCAATGTTAACTCTCAGGCGCGGGCGAGTTTAGGAAGTTTTATTCTGGCTACGATTTTAGGTAATACAGGCTTCGTGGGATTGACACTCACACAGGTACTGACTAGCCCAGAAAATATGGACTGGGCGGTATTATTTAGTGTTACCAATAATGTTGTCGGTACATACGGAATCGCAGTCTTAATCGCTAGCTATTTTGGCAAAAGAGGCACAAAGAACCATTGGTGGATTCAGTTACGGGATTTATTAACTGTCCCCAGCTTGTGGACATTTTTTATTGGTTTGAATACTCAGTTTGTTCAATTACCAGAAGTAGTGGAGTCTGGACTAGAACAAGCTGTCTGGGTAGTGATTGCTTTCGCTTTGTTGCTAGTTGGTTTACGACTAAGGACGATCAAGGGCTGGAAAAGTTTAAAGATATCTCTAATTGCCAGTATGATGAAAGTTCTGATTGTGCCTATGCTAGTAGGTTTAGTTGCTACCTATTTAGGTGTGACTGGCGAAGAACGTTTGGTGCTGGTACTGATGTCTGGAACACCCACAGGGCTTTCTGTACTTATTCTGGCAGAAGTTTATGACCTAGATCGGAATTTGTTAGCTAGCAGTATTGGCTTGACTTTTGTAGGGTTATTTCTAGCACTTCCCCTGTGGCTTGTTTGGTTTGGTTAGAATAGATTCGGTTAAACTAAACAAAGGTAAACTATACTACCTAGATAACTTTGCCTAAGACAATCTGTTGTCTCTCAATATCCCACATAAATAAAATAATTATTTTTTCCAGGCCTTGACAATCACAGTGAGTAAAGTTTAGTCTCTGGAAGATTTCCTGATACTTATGTTTTTCAAAAATATTTGCTTCCATTAGGAAACACTAGTAGTAGTAAGCTAGTCTGTTGCCCAAAGAAGTAAGGATTTTTTGCAGCTCTATGACTATTGAGGATCGGATTACTAACTCTCAAAAAAAGTTATTCAATCATGGCATGAAAAATTTGACACCTAATCGCCATGTAGCCAATCTGTTAATGGGAATGTTAGCTGCATTTCCCGTTGCCTTGGCATTACCTGTAGAGGCTTTACAAGTAAAGGTAAATCCCAGCAATCCTCAGTTGGGAGACACCCTGTCAGTATTGATTAATCTGGATAATCCAGGAAATGGTAACAATCCCACAGTAACTAATGGTGAGAAAACTTACCCAGCGTTTGAGATTGCACCCAATCAGTATCGGGCTTTTATACCAACAACTCCTTTGGAAAAACCTGGAACCAGAACACTTCGGATTTCGGGGAATAGCCAGCAACAAAACTTAAAAGTACAAGTACGAAATCGCAAATTTCCTGTACAACGGATTAATTTACCGCCAGGAAAAGCCGGAGTACAAGCTACAGAGCTTGAACTTAAACGTGTGGCAGCTTTTAAGGCACTACAAACACCCGAAAAGTATTGGAGTGGTGCTTTTATCAAACCTAGTTCAGCGCGGATTAGTACAATCTATGGTGTACGCCGCTACTATAATGGTAAATTTGCAAATGATTACTATCATCGTGGCGTTGACTACGCTGGAGCAACAGGCTCACCTGTTGTTGCTCCAGCTGCTGGGCGTGTTGCTTTGGTAGGCAAAGTATCGCAAGGGTTTCGGGTTCACGGTAACGTAGTTGGCATTGACCACGGTCAAGGAGTGACAAGCATTTTCATGCATTTAAGTCGCATTAATGTCAAAGAAGGTGATTTGGTCAAACCTGGTCAGTTGATTGGCGCAGTGGGATCAACAGGTGCTTCCACTGGCCCACATTTGCACTGGGGTTTATATGTCAATGGGCAATCTGTTGATCCAACACCTTGGAGAACTAAGGTTTTTAATTAGCATAAGCGAGATTAAGCACGTTTGTAATTAATTTGTATATTATTTTGCCTATTTTTAGGCAAAATAAACTAAATTTCTAGCATTCCTACCTTGCTTGGGTGGCTTAAATGATAATGAGCGTTATGAGTATTGAAAAAATTGTAGAACAAGCTCTCCAGGATGGTTATCTTACACCAGCAATGGAAGCAGAAGTCGGGCGCATCTGTGATAACGCCTCTGAACTCTCAATAGAAGAGTATATGGCGCTGGATCGACTGATGGGAGCGCTATTGACTGGTGAAGTAGTAGCGGTGCCTCGCAAACAATTCATTAACGTCATGGAAGAATTGGTGCTGACAGAGGCGATCGCACGAGTCGCAGAAATTGAAGCTACTAGCGAAAGCTCTGTAGATGTAGGGGATATTGCTGCTTACGCTCTCAACCGCCTCCCCCCCTTGTATGCTACTACAGAAGAAGGTGCTAACTATCAGCGCCAACGCGCCAAGGCAGAACTTCAAGAATTAATTAACCAACAAATAGGTGAGGCAATTGGTCGTAACCTTGACCAACCCAATGACAACAGAACACCAGTCGTGGGCAAAACTACTGGTAATGAAGTTCTGCGCCAAGTCAGTAACTTACTTCAAGTCTACGCACCTAATTTTGAGCAAAAATAATAACCTTAATTAGTCAATTGTCAATAATCAGTGGTCTGGAGCAAAGCCAAACAACTCACAACTGAGTATTGACAACTGATTATCATCATTCGCGCACAATTACTGGTGTCCCCACCTTCACTTGTTCGTACAACAATCGGACATCAGGATTACGCATTCTTAGACAGCCATGAGAAATAGCGGTTCCCATGACTTCGGTATTTGGCGTGCCATGAAAGCCAATTTGATTGTGTCCATCTGACCAAAAACTAATCCATCGTTCTCCTAAAGGGCTATCGGGGCCAGGCTCAAAGACTTGATCGGTAATTGGATGACGCCAGATAGGATCGTGCTGCTTGTACATTACTTGAAAATTACCTGTAGGTGTTTCCCAACCCTTTTTACCTACAGCAATAGGGTAACTAGCTATAACCACATCTGAACGGTAAACATAGGCGCGGCGATCGCTTAAATCAACCACTACTTGCCTATCACTATATTTATTATTATTAAATAAATTCTGTTGGGCTAAAGCCTTAGGTAATAGCGACTGTGGCCAAATTGATGCAGCTAGGTTCTGTTGTTTTTCTTGCACTAATAGCCGAGTTTTTTTGGGTTCGTCAGTTACCTTAGCTACATTTTTAGCCTTTATTCTCGACTTAGTATTATGACGCTTTGTTGCTGATAACTTTGATGTAGACTTTCTCGGCATAGGTTCATTAGAAACTGACGCACCATATGCGGTTGCGCCTAAATTTCCTTTAGAGATGCTATAGACGTCATTTTTGCGGCTATCCTTCGAGGAGGCTAGCTGTTTAAATTGCTGTTGTGTTGAGTTAATCCGCCAATGGACAGCCAGAGATAAGATTGCTGTGCCAAAACAGAGCAACATCACTATCCGCGCTACAGATTCATTTCTTACCATTGCCACCACCTATTGTTGATCCCTGACATATCCAGTTGACTAATTGGACGAGTTCATTATCTAATTATCAAAAATTTATAAATACTTATCAGTTCCCTCACAAATTTACTACTACCTCTGGGCACACTAGGGCTAGGCAGAAGTCCCCGCGAAAAAAACTTTAGGTAATAAACCTCAGTTATTGGAACTTTTAAAGTGCAGCAGTCCATCATTAATGGTGTGGGTGGGAGAAAGATTATGTTTGAAAAACTATTGCTAGCAGTCACAATTACATTTTCCCTCAACTTCTTTTTTCAAGTTCGTGTACCCGATCAAAGTAAGGCTGATACTAATTATCAACAGCGCACAAAAACACCAGCCACAATTTTAGTCACAAGACCAGATAAATAACAGTCCTAGTAGTTACAAGAGGTTACAACAGCCTAAATTTAAAAATTTTTGTGTTGCGCTTAATTGCAATATTGCAAATCTAAAATTTTGCTGATTTTTAGTATGCATCTGACCTCATGGGAAATTAAATACTTTACATCTAAATCTAAACATTGCCTATGTTGAAAATAAGGCAGAGGGCAGAAGGGGTAAGATTTTCATTCTCTCGTTGTATGATTTATCACATGAGCGTCTGTCTTGAAAATAGGGACTGGGGACTAAGGATTACGGAGGAAAGATTTTCATGACGAGCATTGTGGGCTATTGCCTATGGGGTTCTATCTAAATGGGAGGGAAGCCGGAAGTCTATGGCTGCCTATATTCAATATTCAAAATCGGAAATTTAGCAACTGGGTCTTTTTTCACCTTTTGACGAAACTTTTGTAACTCTACAATCCAGTACTAAGTTAACTTGCTTTGGCTTTTCCAGCCAGAAACTCACTCACGCCGGCTTGCCCAAACATAAGCCTCGTTAACCAACTGATCTGCATCAGATTGTCAACTCTGTTATACGCTTTTTATGCATAAAATACAATTCCTGTCAAGTGTATAGTGACAGTTATCATTAACAGCACAAATGTACGTAACATTGCTACACCTCTAAAATCTGATAAATAATAGCTGAAAGGCTTGAAATGTAAATGTTAAAGCCAAAAAGCATACCTATGATTCGCTAAAGGACTATTCATACTTGGATACCCGATTGTTCCAGTCACAAATCCGTCACTTACTCTAGGAACTTCCCACTAATTAGCAGGTCTAATAGAAAGGGATGATTTAGAGCCAGTACGATCTATGAGTCAATCGATTACTGTATCCTGGTCAACGGTTGATGCGAGGTGTCCAGAAGCATCGGTGCAAGTTGACAAACTCTCCAATCACGATTTAATTTTGCGTTGTCAAACTGGGCTACGTCCGGATCGTGCTGCGTTTGCGGAGCTATTGCGTCGTTATCAAACTCAAGTCGATAGGGTGTTATATCATTTAGCACCAGATTGGCCTGATAGAGCTGATTTAGCTCAAGAAGTTTGGATTCGCGTGTATCGGAATATTAACCGATTACAAGAACCATCTAAGTTTCGGGGCTGGTTAAGTCGCATTGCCACTAACTTATTTTATGATGAGTTGCGTAAACGCAAGCGGGTTGTTAGTCCTTTATCATTGGATGCTCCCCGCTCGGTAGACGACGGTGAAATGGATTGGGAAATTGCTGGAGATACCCCTGGGCCAGAAGAGGAACTGACGACTAGAGAATTTTACGAGCAACTGCGAGAAGCGATCGCCGATTTACCAGAGGTGTTTCGCACTACAATTGTTCTTAGAGAAATCGAAGGTATGGCATATGAAGAAATTGCCGAAATCACTGGTGTTTCCTTGGGAACTGTGAAGTCGAGAATAGCCAGAGCTAGATCCAGATTGCAAACCCAGTTGCAAAGCTATCTTGATACCTAAATGTACAATATCTGTCCTCTGTCGAATGGCAGAATTTAAGCATTGATTACCAATTGTACAAAGAATATAAATATCCTCTGGTATTAGGAAAAAAGATTGATGAATTTCTCAAAATTATCTGTTGTATTTACCCGTATATGAATTGGTAATAATGTTAAGATGACTACTGATTCTCAGTTTTATGACCGTTCTCACGTGCAACTTTCTAGAAACTTGCCAGATGGAATGGCTAATCATACCAATGAATCAACGGGTGCTATGGATATGGTGAAGCGCGATCGCTTCGAGTTATTGAGTGCTTACCTCGATGGAGAGGTGACTGCTGCCGAACGTAGGCAAGTAGAAGAATGGCTGGCAAACGATGCCTCCGTTCAATGCTTGTATGCTCGATTGTTAAAGTTAAGGCAAGGGTTGCGGACTATGCCAGTACCAGCAACCCAACAGCCAATAGAAACCACACTCCAGCAAGTTTTGGCACGTTTGAATCGCAGTTCCCAGTTAGCCTGGGCATTCGGAGGTGCAGCCATTGCTGCTTGTGTCATTGGCACAGTATCCGGCATCCTACCAGGTGGAGAATCCAGGACACTGCAACTAGCGCAACAACGAATAGAACCAATACAAGCCAAGTCAGAACCTACCGTCCCTGCTTCACCGTTAATGGTGGCCTTAAATAACCCGGTCATTGAAATTCCTAAAGCAGCAGTAGCTTCTCCGACAAAGCCAGCAACACGGGAAAATCCTAAACAGGGGCATATTGAACAGGATATAAACTAATTGCAAAGGTTAGAACTGCGCTTTGCTGGCGGTTAAACCACAGCCAGTCCACCATCCATCGGGTTGAGGCTTGCCTCCCAATCGGCGCACTTGATCTGGGGTCATTAGGTAAACCCAAGCCCAACCCAAGGATAACCCTTGCAAGTCGAATATCTCAATCTGCTGTCGATTATAAAGATTTTCTCTTATTTGTCTAGTAGGCTGATAATCTTCGAGATCGTCTAGTTGGCTTAAAATTTTAGATTCGGCAAAAGAAAGTAAATACCCGTAGACTTTGCTTTCTTCCAGCGTCATCGCTGGGTACCCCATCGGTAGAGCAAAAAGTTGACCTCGCGCAATAGCTCTTTTGGCATTTACTACTTTGTCAGCACAGTATCTTTTATAATTAACTTCACCTGGTTTGAGCGTGCCATAAACAAAAACGCGCACAGTAGCAGAAAATTTCATATTTGTTTCAGTCATAGCTGATTTTAACCAACTGAATTTCTTTGCCTACCATCTACAATATGGAGGCAGATACGATTACAGATCCAGTAGGAGCATTTTTTGGTGGATTCCCGATACAACCCAGCCGCGATTGAGGAAAAATGGCAAAAAACATGGGCAGAACTTGGCTTAGATAAAACACCTACAGATAGCGACAAGCCAAAATTCTACGCTTTGTCCATGTTCCCCTATCCATCTGGTAGCCTACACATGGGTCACGTTCGTAATTATACGATTACTGACGTGATTGCTCGCCTCAAGCGAATGCAAGGGTATCGAGTACTCCACCCAATGGGTTGGGATGCCTTTGGCTTGCCAGCAGAAAACGCCGCCATTGATCGTGGCGTTCCTCCAGCAAAATGGACTTATCAGAATATTGCCCAGATGCGGCAGCAATTGCAGCGTCTTGGTTTGTCTATTGATTGGGACTGCGAAGTCGCTACTTGTTCACCAGACTATTACAAGTGGACACAATGGATTTTCTTGCAGTTTTTGCAAGCAGGGTTAGCTTACCAAAAAGAAGCAGCAGTTAACTGGGACCCAATTGACCAAACTGTACTCGCAAACGAGCAAGTTGATAACGAGGGACGTTCTTGGCGTAGTGGCGCAAAAGTTGAGCGCAAATTGTTGCGTCAGTGGTTTTTGAAGATTACTGACTACGCTGAAGAATTGCTCAATGACTTGGATAAGTTGCCAGGTTGGCCAGAACGCGTCAAATTGATGCAGGCTAACTGGATTGGTAAATCCACAGGTGCTTACTTGGAATTTCCCATCATTGGGTTGAATGAAAAAATCAGCGTATATACCACACGCCCGGATACCGTTTATGGTGTTAGCTACTTGGTATTAGCACCAGAGCATCCTTTAACAAAGCGCGTCACTACTAAAGAACAAAAAGCAGCCGTAGAAGCGTTTATTCAAGAGGTTATCAATCAAAGTGAGTTAGAACGTACCGCTGAAGACAAACCTAAGCGAGGCATTCCCACTGGCGGTAAAGCAATTAACCCCTTTACTGGGGAAGAACTGCCTATCTGGAGTGCTGACTATGTGCTGTATGAGTATGGTACTGGGGCAGTCATGGGTGTACCCGCTCACGATGCCCGTGATTTCAAGTTTGCCACTAAATATAACTTGCCGATAGAGTTTGTGATCGTTCCGCCAGAAGAAGTTGTAGATGAGGATTTCCGCCAAGAAGATCCACCTTTAATCATGATTTCTTATGACAGTGCATATACTGAACCAGGAACTCTGATTAATTCTGGCCCTTTTAGTGGGATGCCATCTGTAGAAGCCAAGCAAGCGATAGTTGAATATGCCGAACAGCAAGGTTTTGGTAAAGCTAGGGTGCAATATCGTTTGCGGGATTGGTTGATTTCTCGACAGCGGTATTGGGGGGCACCAATACCAGTAATTCACTGCCCCAACTGTGGGATAGTACCAGTCCCTGACAAAGATTTGCCCGTAGAGTTGCCGGAAGAAGTAGAGTTTACCGGACGCGGCGGTTCACCTTTGACTCAGTTAGAAAGCTGGATGAATGTCCCTTGTCCAACTTGTGGCACTCCAGCCAAGCGCGAAACTGACACGATGGATACTTTTATAGATTCCTCGTGGTATTTCTTGCGGTATCCAGACGCTAAAAATGAACAGCAAGTTTTCGATTCCAGTAAAACCAATGACTGGATGCCAGTTGATCAGTATGTGGGTGGAATTGAACACGCGATTTTGCATTTATTGTATTCGCGCTTCTTTACTAAAGTACTGCGAGACAGAGGTTTGTTAAACTTTGATGAACCTTTCCAACGGTTGTTGACTCAAGGTATGGTGCAGGGTTTAACTTATCTCAATCCCAACAAGGGTGGTAAAGATAAATGGATTCCTTCTCATCTTGTAGACCCCGCTAATCCACGCGACCCCCAAACCAGGGAACCATTGCAACGCCTGTATGCTACCATGTCCAAGTCAAAAGGCAACGGTGTAGCACCAGAAGATGTAATTAGTAAATATGGTGTAGATACAGCACGGATGTTCATCTTGTTCAAAGCACCGCCAGAAAAAGACTTGGAATGGGATGAAGCTGATGTAGAAGGGCAATTCCGCTTTTTAAATCGGGTTTGGCGCTTGGTAACAGATTATATTGCTGCTGGGGTATCCCAGAAAAAAGCCCAACTCTCAGATCTGACTAAGCCAGAAAAGGAATTGCGACGGGCAATACATATTGCTATCCAAGCAGTTACAGAAGATGTACAAGACGAATATCAATTCAACACTGCTGTTTCAGAATTGATGAAGTTAAGTAACGCCCTTGCTGATGCCAGCTGCAAAAATTCATCCATTTATGCCGAAGGAATTCAGACTTTGGTTGTGTTGCTAGCGCCTTTTGCACCACATATTACTGATGAATTGTGGCATTTATTTGGTAAAGCCGATTCTGTGCACACCCAAACTTGGCCCTCTTTTGATCCTGCTGCCTTAGTAGCTGATGAAATCACTTTGGTGATTCAAATTATGGGCAAAACACGGGGCGCAATTCAAGTTCCAGCGCAAGCCGATAAAGCTGAGTTGGAGAAATATGCACGGGAATCAGAAGTTGCCCAGCGTTACATTGAGGGTAAAGAAATTAAAAAGGTAATTGTTGTGCCTGGGAAACTGGTAAATTTTGTAATCGGCTAAAACTAGAGAAAAGCGAATAAGAGAAATATTAGTCTCTGAGTTACCGCGTTTCTCGTTACCCATATTGCCCCAATAAGGTTTTGTTTGTGTACCTGTCAACTTACACCCTAACGGTGTGATGGTTACCTTTAAGCGAACCATATTGGGGTTTGGGCTTAGTAGCAGTAGTCACCAGATTAAAGTTCATGGCTTGATCTAGCCCGTATTAAGTTTTATTGTGCTAAACCAAAAACCGCTATTTCTCAAATCTCCGTAATAATTCTTAGACAGTAGTTTTCAATTGAATTGGAGTAACTAATATATTGGGTAAAATTACACTTATACCTTTGCCTGTTGGCATGTAATTGTATGTGCCTTTAAAAACTTAGTTATTTTCGGTTAAATAAGATAATTTTTTATTTATACACAAAAAAGCACCTGAGAGTTTTGCTCACTCAAGCGCTTTTTCGTATAAGTTTATACCAAATCACTAGTTTGATGAAACATCTGAAATCTGCAAAACCCTCTAAGGGAGAAGCATTGCGAGAACAACCTGTGACAAACATCTGGTGAAATGGTATCACTCCTTGCACTAACTAAGAATATCTCTTCTAGAACAAAAGTAGTAATCTGGTGAGTGACAGTTTATCAACTGACACTAGTTAAAATCGACTCATGCTGCATAGTGTCTATCAAGACCAAGCAATACCGTAAATAATTTGTGTACTTAGTATAATAAAACAGTTATTGTTCTAGAATTTCCAGTAGCGATCGCAAATCGATCTGTTGAGCTATATGCTGAATGTAGTAGCATAAATTTTTTACACGAGTTGTTTGTTAGTGATGTCCAGGGCTGACAGAATAATATGAAGTGCGTGAAAGCCCGCCAGTAGTAGTGTGAAGATTTATGCAGAAAAATCAAGTTAAAAAAGCTGTGATTCCGGCAGCTGGTTTCGGCACTCGTTTATTTCCAGCTACCAAAGTCGTTAAAAAAGAGCTTTTTCCAATTATTGATCAAGACGGCAGAGCCAAACCTGTGATTCTAGCAATTGTTGAAGAGGCAATTAATGCTGGTATTGCAGAAATTGCCATTGTAGTACAACCAGATGATCAAGAATTATTTACTAATTTATTTAAAAATCCGCCCAAACCCGAACTTTTTCAGAAGCTTTCGCCCCAAAATCAAGAATACAGCCAATATCTCCAAGAATTAGGTAACAAAATCACAATATTAACGCAAGATGAGCAAGAAGGTTACGGTCATGCGGTATTTTGTGCCCATGACTGGGTAAAGGATGAACCATTTTTGTTGATGCTAGGAGACCACGTTTACAAATCTGGCATTGAGAAATCTTGTGCCCGTCAAGTTTTAGATGTTTACGAACAAGAAAATCAGAGTATTGTTAGCTTAACTATTATGCCTGCCGAAATTATTCAGAAAGCTGGATGTGTTGCCGGAGTTTGGCAGAAGTTAAATTCAATTTTGAAGATTACACAAGTTTATGAAAAGCCATCAATTGAGTATGCACGTCAGTATTTGCGTGTAGATTCAATGGAAGAGAATGAGTTTTTATGTATATTTGGCTTGTATGTACTCACGCCCAAAATTTTTGACTTTCTAGCAGAACACATTAATAACAACTTTCGTGAACGAGGGGAATTTCAGCTAACATCCTGTCTCGATAGAGTACGTCAAGCAGAAGGTATGACAGGATATGTTGTCCAAGGTAAGTGTTTTGATACAGGATTGCCAGATGCTTATCGTCAGACAATGATTGATTTTAGAAATATATATAGCAATCCTATCTGATATCATGTCCATTCAAATAACCGTCATTGCGACCGTAGGGAAGCAATCCCAAAAGCATTGCGATTGCGTCGTTTCACTTCGTTCCACTCGCAAGGACATTAAGGGTGATTTGCCGGACATGATATCAGTTGTGAAAAATACTTTGTTTAATTAGACGCGAAGAAGGAGAGGAGAGAGAATTACATGAATGATTTAGGACTGCTATAGTAAGATTTTCTTTAACTTACTGCTGACTCTAACATTCTTATTGTTCCGGCATCCGCATCAATTTCTACTTCTACACCTACAGGTACAGTAAATTTATCTTTGATATGGCCAAACATTGAACCATACCAAACCGGAATTTTTAAGGAAATTAAGTGGTCTTGTAATACTTGCATTAAAGTAAAAGTTGGCTCATCCCCAGGACTACAATTAGTGCATTGTCCAAAAACAAAGCCAGCAATCTGGTTCAGTATTCCGGCATTTTTTAACTGCGTCAGCATCCGGTCTACACGATAAACATCCTCACCTATTTCTTCCACAAACAAAATACTTTTGTGCCATGAGGGTAGGTAAGGTGAACCCACCATTGCTGATACTACTGACAAATTACCACCGACAAGTTTACCTTTAGCTTTTCCCGGTGCGACTCGAAACGATCGCCCTTCGCTATTGTTGGGATTTTGCATTGTCACAGCTTCCCCATTAAATAGGATGCGCTTGATGTAATCTACCGTAAACTGATTCCAGGTAGATGTGGCAACTGGCCCATGAAAAGTAATCACCCGACTGCGGGCAGCGATCGCTAACAACAAAGAAGTAATATCGCTATACCCCATCAAAATTTTAGGATGAGAGCGGATATTAGTATAGTTCAGTAGCGGTAAAATCCGATTACAACCCCAACCGCCGCGCATAGCAATAATCGCTTTGATAGATCTATCGGCAAACATAGCGTTTAAATCCTCGGCACGGTCAACATCTTTGCCTGCTAAATAGCCATAACGATCTAAAATATGCGCCCCTAACTTGACTTTTAAACCTAAATCAGCAAAAGTGCGCTGCGCTGCGGCGACATCTTTGGCATCAATGACACCCGCCGGGGCAATTAATCCTACAGTATCGCCCACTCGCAGGCGAGGTGGCTTGAGAATGGTGTTAGGAGACTGACCTTGAGCGGTAAATGATGGAAATTGAGTGGCTAAAGTAGCGAGTCCACAGCTAGTAAGAAATTGTCGACGGTTGATGGTCATGATGGCAGTTTATAGTAAAGCTTGCTGGGTTAAGATGTCCAGAATTTTTCGGAGGTAGTTGTGGCACTTCAACGTTTGATTATCGAAATGGGAATGGGAGTAGATCAACATGGACAGGAACCGACAGTAGCAGCAGCCAGGGCGGTACGTAATGCGATCGCTCATAATGCCTTACCTGGTGTTTGGGAAGTCGCTGGTTTGAGTGACCCCAATGAAATGATTGTGGAAGTCAAAGTAGCAGTACCTTACCCAGAACAAGTGCAAACAGAAGAGGTACTAGCTGTATTGCCGTTTGGTCGCAAAACCCTCACCGTAGAATCTGGAGGAATGGTAGTTCAGGGGCGCGCAATTCCCTCCCTCAACGATAAAAATGATGAAATGTTGATAGCTGTTGCTGCGGTTACTGTTTTAATTGAAACTAAATAACTGTGGCACAAATTGCAATATTTACTTAACAGAATGACCCATCTCCAAGAACAACATCGGGAAAATTTATTTGGTTAGTTGACATCAGAACTCACATTGAATACACCTAACAAGTTAAACTTGTTCTGGTAATTTAAGGAAACTGATGCTATGTCACTTGCAGCCATTGACACAGTAGTTGCTGCTTATTTTAGTAACATTGCAGCCATGAATCCAGAAGGTTGGGTAGAAAACTTTGCCGAAGATGCTCTCAGCTACGATCCAGTTGGAGAACCACCTACCAAAGTTCATGAAGGATTTCGTCAGTTTATCGGGCAGTTGCAAGCAGTCTTTGACAAACTAGAACCAAAAACAGAGCATATATTTATTGCTGGTAATGAAGCAGCGGTCAAGTGGACAATGCAAGGAGTCAGCAAAAGCGGCAAGCTAGTCAGCTTTGAAGGAATTACAATTTTTGAGATTAACGCAGCTGGTAAGATTCAAACCACTCGCGCTTACTGGAATCCAGCAGCAATGGTGGCTCAGCTGCGCTCTTAGAACTATAGCGCTTGGGTCTGCAAACTGCTCACCTTAACAGATGTGCGCTAGACTGGAGGCATTGGGATAAGAATCTCTGGCAGTAAGTTCAATAGACTACTAATCTTCACCACTCCAGCGAAATGTCTCAAGAGCAGAACGAATCATCCCAGATTCAGCAGATAACCGGACTGAGAGCAAATCACTTTGCTGATTTAATCAGAGCTGCACAATTGATTTTCGACCCCGCCGCAGGACTCTCTGGAAGAAATGTCAAAGTTGACTGGCAAGAGTTTGGCATTCCCCTTGATGTGGCGCAAAATCTCAGAGTACTTGGTGAGCAGTATCGATATGCATCTCCTCACATTCCCATTGAAAACATTTGGAGCCAATTGACTCCAGAAACTCGTATTTGGTTCATAGAACATAAAGATGAGTTGTGGCAGTTAGAAGAAGCTTTTCCAGCGCTTGATGAAGATTAAGCTAGAGTTGGGAAATTCTTCTATTTAGGAGATGGAAAAACTGTATTGCCTCAATACTAAAATTAGCGCGATCGCTGCAACACTAAATAACTAGACTTTGGAAAATAATACAGTTTCTTGGTAGGGGCATAACAGGAGTTGTGTCCCTTCTTTATATTATCTACAAATAAGAACTGCTATAGTATGAGGAATTCCAGGTAAATCACCTACTTTCTACCTTCGCATAACTTAGTTACTATAATTGAACGCTAACTCGGTCTCATCCACCAAAGCAAAAGCACAATCTCCACAAACTTGAGGATTTATTCAATATAAGTATCCATCAACTGGTTTTTATTCATGCTATGGTTCAATGCTCTTCAAACTGCTCCTATGTCATTGGCCAGATAGTTGGAATTTAGATGCTCGGTGTATTGTGCGATCGCGTTAGCTTATGTGCATAGTTAAATTAATTAAACAAGCGCGTATCGATGAATCAAAGCTTAAGCGTTGCTCCAACCTTGGAAGCATCAAATACTATAAATCCTGTTGTTGCCAAACAACAGCCTTTTATCAAGCAACTAATTATCCTTAGTTTAGAAATGCTTTTGGCATTGCCTTTAGGTTTAGGTTTGGCAAGATTCCACATTGGCGGAATTGCCTGGATATTTGGGGGTATTGCTGCTGGTACAGTGGTTTTGCAGGGATGTCGAATTCTCTACCAAGATTCCCCAAAACCTAATCGAACTGCTAGAAAAGTTGGTATGGCACTTGTAGGCTTAACAGTGGGTTCCTCAAACGCTCATGCTAATCTAGCCACTGTTAGTTCTAGTATTCCTATTTTTATTTTTCTGACATTTTTTTTACTAATTTGTGGTAGCGGTATTGGCTACATTTACTCTCGCTTGAGTAAAATAAACCTATTAACAGCAATGCTAGCTACAGTTCCTGGTGGTGTGGGAATTATGGCAGCTATTGCGGCTGATTATGGCAGAAATGTTACCTTAGTAGCTTTAGTTCAGGCCTTACGCGTCACATCTGTAGTTTTTGTTATTCCTTTTATCGCCAGAACAGCAGTTGGTAATTATTGGAATCCTCAAACACTCCCAACTCAAGGTGCTTTACTAAGTTTTGAGCCATTCCAGCTAGGAATGCTTTTATTGGCACTTGTTGTTACTGGATTAGCTGTTTATCTTTCTATATTATTTAAAATTCCAGCAGGCGATTTTTTTAGTGCATTGTTAATTGGTATAGCATTTAATCCTTTACTGAATTGCCTGCCTTTTGTTAATGATGTTCAATTTATTCCCCCACCTTTGATCAACTTAATAGGCCAAATGTTATTGGGAATTACTATTGGTGAGTATTGGGGAGAAAAACCTAATTTTGGCAAACGGACTGTAGGCTACGCTTTGATGTCTGTAGCAATGACCCTTATAGCAGGTGCGATCGCTGCTATGCTGGCAATGCAATTAACTTCTTGGGACTGGTTGACTTGTCTATTAGTGACAGCACCAGGAGGATCAGCAGAAATGATTTTAGTTTCTTTGGTATTAAATCATAACGTGGAAATTGTCACAACTGGTCATTTAGTGCGACTAATTGCAATTAACAGTTCCCTACCGATTTGGATATTTTTATTTCGTCGTCTTGATAGTCAAATTTCCGAATCTGTTTAGAATAGCAAAATTTTCGACTCACTCTTAGCGATCGCTTTATTTATGGTTCCTTAATTTCTTGATGTATTACACTCAGTAGCAACCAGCTATATTTACTTACTCAAGCTGATCTTCTGGTTGCTGCAATAGTTGATTAAGCTTATTTTCAATAGCTGTTAGTTTTTTCAGAATAGTGGGGCGATCGCCATCAACAGAAACCAGTAAATTGGCGATTCCCTCTTGTAGGTTCGTCAATCGTACCACGGCATTTTGCAGTTGTATCATACCTTCTCGGAGTTCCTGCCGTTCCTGCCTAGCGTCAGCAATTTCATCTAACATAGCTTGGGCTGTTTTAGCGTTAATTTCTATTAATTGTTTGAGTTCTTTATCTGACATTGCCATCGCGTTTTCTGGTTGCGTGTATTACTCATCATAATTTGTAGTTAAATTATTTTTTAACGTAGACGCGAAAGATGCAAAGAAAGAAACAATTAAGAAAGTATGATTGCCTACAAGCGCAGTGCGCGCAGCGCAATCGCTGACGAACTGAGTTGCCAATTTCACTCAAAAACTCAAGACTCAGCAACGCCAGTCGCCTCAACGGAGGGAACCCCCGCACAGTGCTAGCTCCTCAGAACTTGATGCCATTCCTGCACTACAGATTGTGGAACTGAGATATTAATAGTGCGATCGCCAGGGAGAGGTATATTTAGCAGCAGTTGTTCACTAGGCAGTGTGGGCAAAATATTCTTAAATTCATATTGACCAATAGTGGGTGCTGGTGCTTCCTCTAAGAAAACATCAGGAGCAGTTAAGACTTTACCTGTAGCAGTAGTAATTCTGAGCGGTTGTGGATGGATCAGTTCGGCAGAACCAGGAAACCCTACCAGTCGTAGATTTACGTTCAGTGCTTCACCAGAATAAACCTGCTTAAATAAGATCACCTGCCAAACATTTCCTGATTGATCATCTAATTTTTTTTGTGAGCGATAAAGTATTTCTCCTGGTCTTTCTTTTAGTTGGATGACAGCAGCGATCGCTTTTTGAGATGTACTGATTTCTAAACCCAGAAATATAAAGGTCGTCAATATCCCCAGCAGTAGCAGCCATCCAAATATTTGTAATAAACGGCGCAACATCAGATGTACCTCCTTGCCCTGGTTCAGAGTCAATGGCTAAAAGTTCCATTGCTTTTCTCCCTTGCGATAAGTAACATACTCCCGGCGCTCATCCTAAGGCTCTTAGTTAGATGTAGTAGAGATTGTAGTTTTCTGAACAGCCTCTCCAGCCTTTACAACACCAGATGGAAGATGCACAACATGGACTGTACAAGGAGCATGGTGAAGGACGTAATTACTCACGCTACCAAGGAATAGTTCTGTTATTCCTGAGCGACCCCGACGCCCCATAACAATTAGGTCAGCGCCACAACTACTAGCTATTTGACAGACCACACGACCAGGACTACCCATGCTTTGGTTAAATTCTGCCTCAATACCTGCTGTGTTTGCTTGGGCGCATAAGTGTTGCAATATCTCGATACCTTTATTTTTAAAAGTATCCCACTGCTTTTGGTAGTACTCGAAGCTTTGAGAACCCAATCCTGGATAGTAATCAAAATTGGATAAGATGGGTGCGTAGGGACTACCTTCTTCTTCCCCAGATAGGACATGCAGTAGCATTAATTTAGCATTTGTTACCTTTGCTAAAGCCAAGGCGTGCTCAAAAATCTGCTGCCCCATTTCCGAACGATCCAAAGCCACTAAAATCTTTTTAAACATATAGACCTCTGTTTTTGATTAGTTATTGGTAATTCGATTTGCTAATTTCTTGACCTTGAATTGGTACATATTCCAATTCCTCAATATTGTTCGGCAACTGATAGATAAAATTTTTCTAATCGTTATTAAAGCTGAATTTGTAAAGGATTTTTCGTGCTTTAATTATGTTTATAAAGCAACAATTTGAGGAACTTGTGAGGACAGCAGCAGACTTATTTAAAAGTCGCCTGCTACAAGCCTTTATATCCATTGATCAAACGCTACATCACTGTCCATCAGCCCTGGTTACGCCTGTCATTTAATATTAATTAAATGTTTAATATCATTACTTTGCGTTAATTCTAACAGTTTCCATTTTGAGCTACAAAAGGTATTTTATATCCAATGCCATCAACACACCTATTTGCGCTAACAAAAATTATCTATTTGACAAAGTTAATTAAGCAAGTGTAAATCTTGATACTTCTGGTTCTACGTCTGGAAAATCTATGATTTCGATATCTTCTTTGCAGAACAGTATACAACCGAGTCTAACTTCTGCATTAATACTTAGATGTTTTTCAGGAAACATCGATTTTCGGATTACTTACCGTTTGTGAGTCAATTATTCTTGTGCTAGGGGATAGTGTATAAGGCACAAGCAACAAGTTTCTCATCATGAAGTTAATTTATATACTACCATTTGTAGTACTACCCTTGCGCCAGTGGTATAAATATGTCAACTCAATCTGAGAAGTATACCTTACAATTAAATCATGAAGTCTCAACTGAAAAGGTAAAATGAGTTTTATC
The DNA here is from genome assembly GCA_019359325.1 of Mojavia pulchra JT2-VF2. Taxonomy (GTDB): domain Bacteria; phylum Cyanobacteriota; class Cyanobacteriia; order Cyanobacteriales; family Nostocaceae; genus Mojavia; species Mojavia pulchra. The sequence continues at coordinate 78,212 of JAHHHN010000018.1, forward strand.
CTAGCTTAGACCAAGGTGTTACTTAATTCTATACTTTGTAGAAGCTAGCCTTCGGCTAGGCTGCAAGAACAACCCGTTGAGATGCAATTGTGACTAATTACTTTTTGAGGATTGATCAAGCTGAATATGTGTTAAATAAATTTAAATATATATACAATTATTCTTTAATATGCATTTGATTTCACTATTAATTTCTCTTCTTAATTGAAATTTATCGCTCGTTATCTGTTTAAATCCCAGACATCAAGAAAGCTTGTGATATGAAGATTTTAGTTGTAGAGGATGACGAGTTACTTGCTGACGTACTTACCGAAATTCTAGCTAACCAAAACTATGCAGTCGAAGTTGCTAGGGATGGTAATGCTGCTCAGGATTTAATCGAAACTTACGACTATGATTTAATTCTGTTAGATGTAATGCTGCCGAAGCTGGATGGCATCAGTCTTTGCCGTCACATACGCTCTCGTGGTCTAAAAATGCCAGTTCTGTTGTTGACGGGGCGTGATAGTAGTCATGAAAAGGCCATTGGACTAGATGCAGGTGCGGATGACTATGTAGTTAAACCCTTTGATGAAGAGGAGCTAGTTGCTCGTGTACGGGCCTTATTGCGTAGAGGCGGGACAACATCACAACCTGTACTGGAGTGGGGCAAGTTACGGCTTGATCCTAGTAGCTGCGAAGTCACCTACGCTAAAAATTTACTTTCATTAACACCAAAAGAATATGCCCTATTAGAACTGTTCCTACGCAATAATCGCCGAGTCTTTAGTTGCGGCATGATTTTGGAACATCTTTGGTCTTATGAAGATACTCCTGGTGAAGAAGCTGTTCGCACCCATATCAAAGGGTTGCGAATGAAGCTCAGAAATGTAGGAGCGCCCAATGATTTGATTGAAACAGTATATGGTATTGGCTATCGATTAAAACCACAGGGAGAAGAGGAGCAGGCAACTAGGGGAGCGCAGGAGCCTTCAAAATCCCCAATTCCAAATTCTAAATCAGAGCAACAAACACTCGCAGCAGTTGCCGCAATTTGGCAGCGATTTCAAGGGCGAGTTGATGAGCAACTGAGGATACTAGAGGAAGCAGCAGCTTTAACTCAAACAGCTTTGAATTCAGAACTAAGTTTGTCGACAACACAAGGACGCGAAGTCCTCACGCAAGCAGTCCAAGAAGCTCACACTTTGGCCGGTTCTTTAGGCACTTTTGGTTTGCCGCTTGGCTCAAAGCTGGCACGCAAAATTGAGCATCTGTTGAAATCTCATACAACCTTGACACCAAACGATACAAGCAACTTGCAGGATTGGGTCAAGCTATTGCGTCAAGAAATTGAGAAGAAAAATAATCAAGTAGTATCGTCACCACCAAATGATGAAAGTTCCTTAGTATTGGTCGTTGATCGCGAGGAAAACTTAGCTGAAAATTTGGCAAAAGAATCTGGTAACTGGGGTTTAAAAGTTACACTGGCTACCAGTATTGAAGCTGCCAAAAATCAAATCTACCGAGAGCATCCTAATGTAGTGCTGCTCGATCCAAGCGTTTCTCCACATGAAGAGGAAAGTCTAAGCTTGCTGGCAGAACTGTCCCTGCGTCAGCCTCCTTTACCAGTGCTGGTTTTTACCGAGCAGACTGATTTTACTAATCGGCTAAAAGTTGCTCGTAACGGCGGGCATACTTTTTTGCAGAAGCCTATGTCCTCTGCACAGGTACTAGAAGCCATTACCCAAGTATTGCAACAAGCTCCTCATGCTGAAGCCAAGGTATTAGCTGTAGATGACGATCCGAAAATTTTGGCATTGTTGCAAACCTTACTTACTCCTTGGGGGCTAAAGGTAATCACCCTTGATGATCCGCAAAAATTCTGGGAAATTTTGGAAGGAGTAGCCCCAGACTTGTTGATTCTGGATGTGGAAATGCCTTACACCAATGGTGTTGAGCTGTGTAAGGTGGTGCGGAATGATCCTCGCTGGAGCGAGTTGCCGATTTTATTTCTGACGGTTCATAGCAATGCTGAAATAGTCAATCAGGTATTTAGCGTTGGTGCTGATGATTTTGTCAGTAAGCCCATCGTCGGGCCAGAATTGGTTACCCGAATCATCAATCGCTTAGAGCGGATGAAACTACTACGGCGCATTGCTCAAAGCCACAACACTCAAGCTGTCAAACCTCAAAAACTTTGGCAGGCTAGCTTTGATACTGAGCCAGAATCGGTCAATAGCGCTTTGCAAAATCAAAGCGATCGCTCAAATATAGCTTTACAGCAAAGCCAGGCAAATTTAAACCGAATTAACAACGAATTAGAATTGCGAGTAGCAGAGCGTACTGCCGAGTTAATTAGCCTCAATCAACAATTACAATCACAACTTGATGAGCGGCAGCGAATACAGGAAAAACTACGGATCTCTCAAGCTCGATTTGCACGCATTTTAGATATTGCCGATGATGCAATTATTTCTGTTGATGCAGATCAACGCATTACCTTGTTTAACCAAGGAGCAGAAAAGATTTTTGGCTACTCTGCTGAGGAAGTTATTGGACAGCAACTTGACTTACTTCTGCCACTGCGCTTTGCTCAAGCACATCGTCAGCATGTGGTTGACTTTGGCAAATCACCCAGTTTGGCCCGCAGGATGGGCGAACGGCGTGAAATATTTGGTTGCCGTAAGAACGGGATAGAGTTTCCGGCAGAGGCTTCCATATCAAAATTAAATATAGCAGGAGAAATTGTATATACAGTAATATTGCGTGATATTACAGAGCAAAAGCAAATCGAGCGGATGAAAGATGAGTTTGTCTCTGTCGTCAGTCATGAACTCCGCACGCCCCTGACTTCGATTCATGGCTCTTTAGGTATGCTCACCAGTGGTTTACTAAAAGCGGAGTCAGAGCAGGGAAAACGTTTGCTGCAAATTGCTACTGATAGTACCGATCGCCTAGTACGCTTGCTCAACGACATCCTAGATATCGAGCGCATCGAGTCAGGCAGGGTGAAAATGGAACGAAAAATCTGTAATGTGGCTGGCTTGATTAAATCAGCAGTGAATGTGATCCAACCTCTTGCAGATAAAGCCCAAGTGCAACTGTCTACTTATAGCTTACCTATACAGCTATGGGCCGATCCAGATCGGATTGTCCAAACTCTAACTAACCTACTAAGTAACGCCATTAAGTTCTCATCTGCTGGAGACACAGTTTGGCTAGGGGTTGAAAAAAAAGACAATGAAGTGTTGTGGACTATCAAAGATAATGGCCGCGGCATCCCAACTGACAAACTTGACAGTATCTTCGAGCGATTTCAACAAGTTGATTCCTCAGACTCGCGCAACCACGATGGCACTGGTTTAGGCTTGGCAATTTGCAAAAGTATTGTGCAGCAGCATGGCGGACGTATTTGGGTCGAGAGTGTCTTAGGTGAAGGTAGTAGTTTTTACTTCACACTACCGATTCTAAAAACTATCCACAGTGCTGATTTAGAAGCATCTGGAACTACAGACTCAACACTCAAGCCTCAGCGATTGCGCGTAGCGCAGTGCCAAGGGCAATCGCCGCTAGTGCTAGTTTGTGACGACGACCCTAATATCAGTAATGAGTTGCAAACTGTATTGGAACAAGGAGGATATCGAGTAGTAACAGTAGCTACTGGTAAAGAGGCGATCGCCTTAGCAACTACCCAACGTCCAGATGTGATTATCTTAGATTTGCTGATGCCTGGCATGAATGGTTGGGAAACTATGGCAATATTGAAAGAGCGAGCAGATACTAGAAATATTCCAATTGTGATTTGTAGTGTATACAAACCCAGCACCGATAGCCAACCTAGTGCAGACTTTGTTGATTGGGTAAGTAAACCAGTCGAAGAGAACTATCTGTTGCAGTCACTTAGGCAGGTAGTGACTAATAGTTCAAGACGATTCCGCATTCTGATTGTTGAGGATGACAACGATTTGGCTGAAGTGCTGATCACTTTGTTTGAAAGGCATGAAATTGAAACATTTCTAGCCAAGACTGGACGAGAAGCAATTCGTCTCAGCCAAGAAGTTAATCCTGACTTACTAATTCTCGACCTTATCTTGCCAGAAAGCGATGGATTTGCAGTGGTGGATTGGCTACAGCAGCATAATCAACTTTGTAGTACTCCTGTGGTCGTTTACTCAGCCAAGGATCTAGACGAGTCAGAATGCGATCGCCTGAAATTAGGACATACAGAATTTTTAACCAAAGGGCGTGTAACCACCCAAGAATTTGAACAACGAGTAATGGAGCTACTTCAGCGTATTACTAAAATACAAGCTGAAAGCCTTGAATCTGAACTTTAAAAGCAAGAACATTTAATCACAATCAATTAAGAGAATAGGAGCAATGGCAACCAAGCGAATTCTGGTAATCGATAACGAGCAATACATTCAAGAAGTTGCCAAGATTTGCTTGGAAACTGTTGCAGCCTGGGAAGTGGTAACAGCTAATTCTGGTCAAGAAGGCATAATTCAAGCCGAAGTTTGCCAACCGGATGCAATTTTGTTGGATGTAATGATGCCAGATATGGATGGTATTACTACCTTTGAGAAACTCCAAGCTAATCCGGCTACAAAAGCAATTCCGGTGATTTTGTTAACTGCTAAAATCCAGGCGTCTGACCGTCGCCGCTATGCCCAAATGGGAATGGCAACAGCGATCGCTAAACCTTTTAATCCGCTAGAATTAGCCGCTCAGATAGCTGCTTCCTTGGGTTGGACTTGAGAATAGTAGCCGCAAATATGAGGAAATTGCTTAGTAATTGCAATAACTGCATTTTAGGTTTGATGTGGAAATTACGTACAGATACCTACGGTTATAGACATCTAATTTGATTATCTCGATAGCATCTTTGTCTATTTTATTACGAGCAACATTAACAATGTGACAGTTGTATAACTGTCACATTGTATTATCTTACTGAAAAAGTCGGTGCTACTTTGATTACACCAAACAGGCGATTTCATCTAGACAATCGCACAGTCAGCAAACGTAGCTCGTTTTGCAAAATATTTACCGAACTAGCATCATCAGTGGGAGCTTTAACACAGCCCGAAATTTGGGCTGAGAGCTTTTAAATCAAGTATCCAGCATCTATCTATGTAACCGCAAACATTCATTAGGACGGTAATTTTCAGATTCCCGTTGCTTCATTTTCGGGCGTCTATTATTAACGTCCTCAAACACCTTTAGGAGTCGTATTATTATGTTTTTTGATCAACCAGTTGCGATAACCCAACCTGCAAACCTAAACAATGGTACTGGGTTAAAAGCTGAGTACTTTGATAACGCAGACTTGCTCGCTCCAAAGCTGATGCGTACAGATGCTAATGCAAGTACTACAGTGGCGCAGGTCAGTACTACTGGTAAGACATACTATGTTTCTGGAAGTGGAAACGATAACAACAACGGCTTGTCGACAGGTAGTGCATTCCGAAATTTATCAAAAGTAGGAGGCTTGGTAAAAGCAGGTGATACCGTTTATGTGATGAACGGTACTTACACCGGTTCTGGCTCACAAATTCTGCTGATTTATCAAAAACATGGTACGCCTAGTGCTCCAATTACTATCAAGGCTTATCCGGGGCATTCTCCCTTCGTCAAATCACGCAATATGTACGCCATTAACATCGTTGGTTCTTCGTACATTAATATTGAGGGTTTGACGCTGGAGGGGAACAACGATAACGTCAGTTTGCAGTATGCACAACAACAAAAATACAATACCAGAGATCCGCTGACGAATGGTATAGGGATTGGGGTTAATGAAAAATCCCGCCATGTGGTGATTCGCAAGAACAAAGTGTCTAAGTTTGGTGGTCAAGGGATTCATAGTTACAAATCCGACTACGTCACTATTGAGAATAATGTCGTAAGGCAGAATTCTTACTATAGCCCTATGGGGACAAGTGGCATTAGCACTATATATAACTGGAATTCTGATTCCAATAGTGGTAGCTACAAGATGATTATTCGGGGAAATACCATTTATGAAAATAAAAACTACATTCCCTGGTCTTCGGTTGGCAAAATTACTGAAGGGCATGGAATCATCATTGATGATAGTTTAAATACCCAACAGAATTCTCTTCATCAGAAGTATTACGGCAAAACGCTAATTGTAAACAACATTATCTATAAAAATGGTGGCGCTGGCGTTAATGTGTATAGCAGCGCTTACGTTGATGTTGTCAACAACACGACCTTTCAGAACGCCTTGGTTCCTGATACTAAACTCTTCGGTGAAATTTCAGTGTTTAGCTCTGAAAATGTGAAAGTATTCAACAACATCATGTACCCGATGAAGGATGCAGTAGTTAATGGCGTTGGTGGATCAAAGAACTACCAATACAACTACAACGTTATCTACAATTCATCTAAATTCAATGGTTCTGTAAACAACAATATTATTTGGAAAGATCCACTATTTCGTGACCCACATAACGGAAACTTTGCCCTGAAATATGGTAGCTCCGCAATTGATCGTGGAACTAGTTATTTCAATGGAGCAAACGCACCCAATACTGACCACGTAGGCTTAAGTCGTCCGCAAGATGGAGATAGCAATGGAGGTGCAGTTATAGATATAGGTGCAATAGAAGTCACCGCACAAGCTGCATTAGCAAAGTAATTACGACAGATAGATACATAAAACTCAGACACAAAAGGCAATTCCTAATCCAAAATCTGTCGTTAAAAGTTGCTACGGAGGTTTGTAGCAAAGCCAGTTATCCCATACGACTTATACCGAAGGAATTCATACCAGTTCTCTATAATCTCGCAACATATCAATCTCCGCGTCTTTGTCTTTCCGCGTCATCATCTAAGCCGTCTGTTGGAGAATTTGTATTACAGCACCCTGACGCCACTCTTTAGGGAACCCCCTACCAAGAGCGCTGATTCACTGCACGCGATCGCTCAACTTTTCGCAAAATCCAAAATGGTATAACTTCGCTCAACAATAGCTTGTGACAGTTAATTAACTGTCACAAGCTATTGACTTGCTAAAAGAGTAGATGGTACCTTGATTACGGCCAACAAAGCGATTGCATATAAACAATCGTAAAGTCAGCAAACGTAGCTCGTTTTGCAAAATATTTACGAAATTATCATCATCAGTGGGAGCTTTGGCGCAGCCCTAAATTTGGGCTGAGAGCCGTTAAATCAAGTATCTAGCATCTATGTAACTGCAAAAATTCTTTGGCTGGTCAGTTTCACACTCCCGTTGCCTCATTTTCGGGAGAGTGCTACTACCGCCATCGAACACCATTAGGAGTGAGTGGTATTATTATGTTTTTGGATCAACCGGTTGCGATAACCCAACCTGCTAACCTGGGCAATGGTAATGGGTTAAAAGCTGAGTACTTTGACAACGCAGACTTGGCTACCCCAAAGATAATGCGTACAGATGCTAATGCAAGTACTACAGTGGCACAAGCCAGCAATACTGGTAAGACGTACTATGTTTCTGGAAGTGGAAATGATTACAATAACGGCTTGTCCACAAGTAGTCCGTTTCGCACATTGTCAAAAGCAGGAAACTTGGTAAAAGCAGGTGATACAGTCTACGTGATGAACGGTACTTACACTGCTTCTGGCTCACAAATTCTACTGCTTCATCAAAAACATGGAAGGTCGGGCGCTCCAATTACCATCAAGGCATATCCTGGACATTCTCCCTTGTTGAAATCACGCAATATGTACGCCATTAATATTAATGGTTCCTCTTACATTAATATTGAGGGTTTGGCGCTGGAGGGGAACAACGATAACGTCAGTTTGGGGTATGCACAATCGCAAAAATACAATACTAAAGATCCACTGACGAATGGTACAGGGATTGGAATTAATCAAAAATCCCACCATGTGGTGATTCGCAATAACAGAATTTCTAAGTTTGGTGGCCAAGGGATTCATAGTTACAAATCCGACTACGTAACTATTGAGGACAATGTGGTAAGTCAGAATGCTTACTATAGCCCGATGGGGGCAAGCGGTATTAGCACCATATATAACTGGAATTCTTATGCCGGTAATGGTGGCTACCAGATGATTATTCGGGGAAATACCGTTTACGGCAATAAAAACTACATCCCTTGGGCTTCGGCTGGGAAAATGACTGAAGGGCATGGAATCATAGTTGATGATACTAAGAATACCCAAAAAAATTCTCTTTACCAGCGGTATTACGGCAAAACGCTAATTGCAAACAACATTACTTATAACAATGGTGGTGCTGGTATTAATGTGTTTAGCAGTAGCGACGTTGATATTGTCAACAACACAACATTTCAAAACTCAGTAGTGTACGATACTAATCTCTACGGTGAAATTTCAGTATTTAGTTCTGATAATGTGAAAGTATTCAACAACATCCAATACGCGATGAATAATGCAGTAGTTAATAATGTCGCTGGAGTAAAGAACTTCCAATACAACTACAACCTGATCTATAATTCATCCAAATTCTACGGTTCCACAAACAACAATATTGTTGGGAAAGATCCACTATTTATCAATCCATATGGAGGGAATTTTGCCCTAAAATATGGTAGCGCCGCAGTTGACCGTGGAACTAGCTATTTCAATGGTACGAACGCACCTTATAATGACCAGGTAGGCTCAAGTCGTCCGAAAGATGGAGATTACAACGGGAGTGCAGCTATAGACGTAGGTGCGCGAGAATTGAGCTAACAAGCCGCGTTAGCAAAGTGTATGCCAAACACTTGTTCAAACAATCATAGGAAAAGCTAACAAGTTATACAGAGAAATCACATGCACTTGTGGGCAATTGCGACTATGTAGTTGAATAAGTGGTTGGCACTTTTGTGTTGTTTATCCTAAGCTTGATGATTGAGCTGCCGCTTGTTCTGCTACCCATGTGTAGTGGCATGAAACCGAAACGGTATTAACTAAATTCAGCAATAAGTCCACCACCAACTCTTGAGTTATATATAACTCAAGAGTTGGTGGTGGCTAATTCACCATTGCAACCTCTAAAAAAGGAAATTGTTAGCAGTCAGACTAGTAGTTTTGATGTTAGTTAGTGTCGCAAGTGTCTGAAATTGGTTGGGGTTAAGGTCTCCATCGGGATTAATTTTAACAACCGTCGAAGAGCCAACCTGCCCTAGTTGTATATAGGATTTGAAAGGATTAGTACTCATAAAGTTTGATCCTTCAATAATTTTGCTAATGTCAATTACGTCTCTTCCAGGTTCAAAATATTGGATAGTATCGCCTTTGTCTGAGAAGCTTTGGAAGACAAATCGGTCATTACCTCCTACTCCATTCAAGAAATCACTACCCTTACCACCAATCAAGACATCGTTACCTTCACCACCTTGGAGAATATCGTTACTATCACCGCCTTTAAGGATGTCGTTACCATCACCGCCTTGGAGGATGTTCCTACCATTACCGCCTTGGAGGTTGTCGTTACCTGAAGTACCGCGCAGGATATTAGGCCCTGACATAGTAGTTGAAATACCTGTTGTGCTCAACTGACTTGATACTTCGTAGGCTCCAACATCAGGGTTGCTATCTCGCAGCATCCCTCGTTCGTCAATGGTGGGTATACCGCTACCTGCCTTACCAGTATTGATGGCGGGGCTACCTGCTAGTAGAGGATGTATGAGAGAACCATTGATAGTTTGCAAAGAGCCAATCATCGGGTCAACTATGCGACTACCTGCTACAACTCGGCGACCACCGTGCGTTGGACTAGGATATTCAATATTGCCGCCACCATCTCGTAGTTGATACCCAACTTGATTTTCTGCAAGGGTAATACCTGCGGTATTTTTAGCAACAATAGAGTTGGTAAGGGTTACAGGTGCTGTCGGACTACCAATCCAAACTGCACCAGAAGCTCGTCCGGCATAATTGTTGACAATAGTAGAATTCACAATATTTACGGGGCTAGTGCTGTCGGTATTGATGAACATTGCCCCGCCTGCATCGTTGGTCACCTTATTGCCTGAAAAGGTGCTATTGATGATATTTTTCGTCGAGCCGCCATCTAACCACAAAGCACCTCCTTGATGTGCAGAGATATTGTTGGCAAAGGTGACGTTGCGAATTGTCAGAGCAGTATTACCTCGCAATCCACCTCCTCGCGCAATACCTTTAGTGGTGTAGTTAGCTGTGTTACCAACCACAGTGCTGTTTTCTAGGAGAATCTTGTCAGCACCGTAACCATAGAGAAAGAGTGCGCCGCCTTCACCTTTAGTCTGATTTCCTTCAAACTTACTGCCACGAATAGCTATTACGCCTCCTACAGTGGAACTAGGCCCTACTGGGTCTGCTCCATCGGTAAAGATTGCGCCGCCGCCAATATCACCTTCGGAACTGTTTTTCAGAAAGACTGATTTTTCTACAGTCAACCCACCCAGCAGGCTATAAATTGCGCCGCCATTCACTCCTTTGTTGTTAGTGAATTGGCTATCTTTGACAATGAGTTCACCGGAACCATAGGTGGCGATCGCCCCCGCACTAAAGCCTGACTTCGTTAAAGTACCGTCGTTGCTGTCAAAGCTGCTGTTAGTTACTGTGCCTTTACCGGTATATCCAATATGGATGGCTCCACCCATACCACCGCGATTGTTGTTAAATCGACAGTTTTCAACTGTTATAGAGCCATAGTCAACAACTCTAATACCACCACCTCTTGCAGTTGTGTAACCGTCGGCGATGGTGAGATTTCGCACTGTAGCATTGATATGTCTGCCAACCTCAAATATTCGTGAGCTATTGTTACCGCTAATCTTTAAATTTGCTGCTTCTGCGCCATCAATTGTCAAATTTTTGGCAATGTTAATTTGCCCACTTGTGAGCGTGATCGTCTTATTGGTAAGAGTAGAGGCAAATTTGATAGTGTCCCCTGCTTGAGCAGAGGCGATCGCAGCGCGCAAAGAACCTACGCCACTGTCTGCGGTAGTAGTAACGCTAATAGTAGTCATGCTTTGAATTCCCTTGGAAAAGAATGATTTGAGAGCAACTTTTTCGACAAAATCACTAATTTTGTGATTCGTAAGCTGTCGAGTCACCGTTCGAGACGATGGGATTCAGAGCACCCTGTTGTGATGATTTTTTAAAGCTAAATTTGGAACCCAGGAATACCTGGAATTTCAGCAGAAATTCCTTAGTAATTAGCGAAAAATGCTATTTTCCTATTTGTGCAGATGCAATTTATCGAAATTTTTATTCAGCCATTTGGGGCAGAATTACTAGTTTTGTGATTCAGATACAGTCAAATTAATTCTTCAATATGTTGGTATTCTGAACAGCCTGATGTGTTTTTTCAAAATTAGTTTAAAAAAACAGTAAAAGTCAGTTATGTGAGCCAAAACCCATATAAATTGGGAAAGTTTTTCAAAATTCTACTTGTGAATAGCTATAATTTATCGGATATTTGACTCATTTGAATTATCAAGAATTAAGTTGATGAACACTTTATAACTTCCTCAAACTTATTCTGCTACGGCAAATTTACTGAGATATAATTTTTTGGATTTGCAATATTTACCGTATCTTTATGGAAACTTTATGATAATAATTCGATAATGTCAATAGGTTACTGAAATTAGAATATGGCGTAAGCTTTGTAGAGCTTATACCACAAGTTAAATTCATTTGATTGAAGAATTGACAAGGTAAATAATTCATGTTAAAAAAATCAAGGTGCAATTATGACCTTGTATTCAAACGCATATAGAATCAGGGCAGCTTCTGATTAAACACTGCTACTGATGGGGGAAATACGAACAATGCTCACATTGTCTGATCTATACCCAGGAGGCATTTGTAGATATTTATTTTTGTTGTGTCACTTCTACGTAAATATGCTCTAACCCTACAGGCTTACGGGCTATAGAATCGATTGCTACACCCTCAAAACACGAAATAATTTCTTTCAATTCCAAAGGTTCTGGTAACCAAAAAGCCAAATCGTTACCATAGCGTCTATGAATAAAACCACATTCTTGACCTCTGGCGATCGCTTGTTCTTCCGAGCTAGTCTGCACCACGACAATTTCTTTCGCTGGAATCAGGGTGCGTAACTCTGCTAAACTACCCTCAGCAATAATTCCGGCATTTTTGAGAATACCAACTCTATGACAAAGACGCTCCGCTTCGTCTAATGAATGAGTTGTTAGTAAAATGGTAATTCCTTGACTTTTTAGTTGCCGAATCAACTCCCAAATTTCGTATCGAGCTTCAATATCTAACCCAGTAGTAGGCTCATCTAAAATGACTAATTGTGGTTGATGTATCAACGCCACAGCAATATTCAACCGTCGTTTCATCCCACCACTGAGAGTATCAACTGGGCTTTTTGCTCGGTCTAATAAGTTTACAGATGCTAAAACCTTAGTTATTTGGTTATAGCGTTTTTCCCGATTTAATCCGTAAATATTGGCAAAAAACTTGAGATTCTCCTCACAAGAAAGACTTTTATAAAGTAAATTTTCTTGGGGTGCAACGCCAATTATTTTTTTTGTCGCTTCTGAAACTGGTTGATTGTTTATTGTAATGTAACCACTGTCGGCTTTCAGCAAATTACAAATAAGGTTAATGGTAGTTGTCTTTCCGGCTCCATTTGCGCCTAGTAGCCCGTAAGTTTCTCCCGAACCAATATTTAAGTTTAGATTTTGAATAACTTGTCTTTGACCGTAAGACTTATTTAAATTTTTAATAACTAACATATTTTTTCACAGTCTCCTTTCTACTACTAACATCCGTCCATAACATAGCCATGCACTTATAACCATAGCCATAGCAAATACTAATAGTAAATAGAAATGTGATTTAATATCATTAATTCCATCACCTTTTGCTGAAACTGCTACAAGAGCTTCATTCATGTGGTAGATAGGATTATATTTTGCAATATTAATTAGTGTTTTAGGGAAAAGTGAACTGGGTAAAAAAGCTCCACCTAAAATTAACAAAGGAACTCCAAAAGCTGCTACTAAAGCATTAACATCTTCAATCCGACGAGCAAGTTGTGTACCCAAAATAAAACCTAAGCCAACATAAGCGACAATACTCATTAAAATAATCGCCAATCCTAAGATAATAGAACCTTTAAATGTAGCCCCCCAAAATGCAGCAATAGTATAAATCAAAAGTGTCTGTCCTATACCAATGCAACTATGTGCTAAAAAGATTCCCAAAAAATAGGATGTGCCACTCAAGGGAGATATAAAAAGGCGTTTGAGGGTTTGCTGTTCTCTTTCTGCAACTACAGTTGCTACACTCCCACCTAAACAGCTAAAGAAAAGTGCCGCGCCTACCAAAGTCGATGGTGCAGCATATTCAAAAGCAGTAGCAATTGGTAATTGTGCCCGTTCTGCCAAAATCAATCCACTGAGGCTTAACACTGAAACGGGGAAAATACTCCAAAAAATTAGACTGCGTTTGCGGCGGAACAGTTCAATTAAGATGCGTTGAGCCACAGCTATAGTTTCACGCCAATACTTCATATTTAATAACTAATTAAGTAACTGATAATAGCGATCGCATCTTTGCAAAGCACAAGCCAACGCAAACATACTTGAGTTTAAACTAGCACAATTTAATTGGCGATTAATCTGGTGAAACAACGCTGACTATGCAGATTAGATGTACACTTCTGGATGACAATATGCAGCTTTTCAATGCAGATATAAAGCTTTGTAACTAGGTTACTTTAGTTTCATAAAATCTTCATAAATGGTAAATCAAATCTTCAAGATACAATTTAGCTTTTGTAGCAGCGCTGCAATTAAGTTGAGAAATGAATAATATCATGTCCATTCAAATAACCGTCATTGCGACCGTAGGGAAGCAATCCCAAAAACATTGCGATTGCGTCGTTTCACTTCGTTCCACTCGCAATGACATTAGGGGTGATTTGCCGGACATGATATAACATAGAATAAGCTGGTTAGAACAGTATTAATTAATACTACCGTACATTTTGATTTGGCAAAGATTGATAAAAAATGTTTTCTTTACACAGTCATACATTGATTTGATGCAAAAGCTGAAACAACGTTACTTCATTCCAGAAGAAGTTGAAAAATTTTACTGTTCATGCTTCAAGCAATTATCAATATCAATACAAGCTAATTGCAGCAAAAAAAGAACGCATTAAAACAAATAAGGTCAAAGCAATTTAACATTCTCAGGAAGCCATAGCCTTGCTATATAAGACTTACTTACATTTTCACATAGCGGTTATTATTTGGATTTAGTACACTTTCATTCCACCTCTAATCCTTTGATGGATGCAGGTAGGCAAATTTTGATGCTAACCAAAACTGAGTAGTTTTCGGGTATACTGCCATTAAGTGAAAACGGCTATTTCATTAGCCATTACTTAATCATTGACAATTTATCTTATTCTGTAAAAATAAATCCGTTCATGATAAATAGGGAGATGGAAAAATTTCTAGCAAAATCTGCTCACTCATAACCATCATTTCATGTCAATACTTCATTGTGAAGAGTTAATTTTATAACATGAGTTCACCATTTAATTTGCCGGAATCATCTACTATCTCCCGTCGTACACTGCTCAAGGTGTTTGGTATTGGTGCAGTTGCAGGAGTAACAGGGTACTCACGGTTTACAAAGCCAAAACCAACGGTTTTTCAAAAAGATACTCTTAATTTGCCACGAATGCTGAATCAAGCTAAAAGTGTTGTAGTAGTTGGAGGTGGATTAGCAGGTTTAGCTTGTGCTTATGAATTGAGTCAACGTGGATTTGCTGTGACGCTTTTAGAAAAGTCCCCTCAACTCGGCGGTAAAATTGCTAGTTGGCAAGTTGAAGCTGCTGGTGAAACCTTCATGATGGAACATGGTTTTCATGGATTTTTCCCTCAGTACTATAATCTCAATAGTTTAGTCACAGAGTTAGGAATAAATGATAACTTTCAGTCATTAAATTTTTATGCTGTTGTTTACCGCGATCGCAAATATCAACCAGAAGTATTTCGCCCTAGTCATTCAGCTTTTCCTTGGAATATTGTAGATTTAGCGATCGCCTCTCCCAATCGCTTCCAATGGGGGATTAATCTTGTTAAATTAAAACACTTGCAAGTATTTCAAGCGATTACTGGATTTCAAAGAGAAAAAAATTATCAACGTTTTGATAATATCTCAGTTGCCGATTGGGTAGAAGAGGGATTTCCTCAAGGCTTATATGACTTGTACTTTTTACCTTTTGCCAAATCTAGTTTGAATGCACCAGATATGATGAGTGTTGGAGAACTAATGCAGTTCTTCCATTTTTATTTTTTTGGTAACCCTGAAGGACTGGCTTTTAATGGCACAAAAGATGATATGGGAACCAGTTTAATACAACCCATAGCTAAGGAAATTATGAGTAAAGGAGGCAAAATTGTTACAAGTGCATCTGTAAGCGAAATTATTGCCGAACAAGAGAAGATAAATACAATTAAATATTATACTGGTAATAGTAATCACAATGTGCCTTTTTGGGTCAAGCGCAACTCAGTTGTTGAAGATACACAAATAGAATATTTTGGCGTAGCTGATGAAATGTTTGCTGTTGCAGGCGGGGGTAAAGAAGCGATTTCTCTTACCTGTACTCATCAAGGCTGTACTGTACAAAAAGCAACGGATGGCAAGTTTCATTGTCCCTGTCATGGAGCAGTTTTTGCAGCTGATGGTAAAGTTTTAAAAGGCCCAGCACAACGAAATTTATCTAAGTTTCAAGTAGTGCAACGGCAAGATGAGGATTTACAACTGGTAGCGTTAAATCAGGAATCTTCACCACCAGAGACAATTACAGCCGATTATTATGTTTTTGCTACTGATGTACCGGGAGTACAACAGTTATTTAAACGCATTACTGGTGATGTGAACGAAAAAGTGCGATCGCAAGTAGCAAATTTGAGTATCGCCGATCCATTTGCTGTTTGTCGTTTTTGGTTTGACCGCGATTTTAAATGGGAACAAAGTAATTTTACTTCTTTATCTGGTTACCAGCTAACCGATAGTATTACTCTTTATCACCGCATTCAACAACAATTCATTGATTGGGCAAAACGTACTGGTGGTAGTGTAGTGGAGTTACACGCTTACTGCTATAAAGAAAAAGAATTTCCCACCCAGGAAGCTTTGTTAACAACATTTGAAACAGAACTTTATGAAATTGTTCCTGAATTAAAACAAGCAAAAGTTTTACATCGGGAATTAGTCAATCAACATAACTTTTCTGGTTATCCGCCTAATAGTTATGCACAACGTCCAGAAACTAGCACAGATGTTTCTAACTTAATTTTTGCTGGAGATTGGGTGAAAATGCCCTTTCCTTGCGGTTTAATGGAACGCGCTGTAAGTAGTGGTTTACTAGCAGCAAATGAAATTTTATCTCGTGAAGCTTTGCAGAGACGATCGCTTTTATCAGTCAATCCAGAAGGATTGTTGCAAATTTAGAGATAAGTATATGAGCATAATTAATTACAAAGCAAGGGAAAAGGATTGAAAAATTAGATCCCCGACTTCTTTAAGAAGTCGGGGATATGAAATAATTATCAAAAAAATTATTTACCTGAATTTAACCCAATCACTCCGATGATTATCAGGCTGATAGATATGAGTTTCATAGGAGTAGTAGATTCACGAAACCAAAAAATACCGATGAGTGCAATTAAAGTAGTACCTAAACCAGCCCAGACAGAATAAGCAACACTGATTTCAAGTTTTTTGAGACACAAAGTTAGAAAAGCCAAACAAAGACCATAAGATATAAATATTAGTACAGAAGGGCCTACTTTAGTAAACCCTTGAGATAATTTCATACAAGTTGTGCCCAGGACTTCCAAAAGGATTGCTGCGAAGAGGTAAAGCCAACTGATGGACATAATTATTTAAGCTGCTTACTTAGGGTATATTACAAGTAGAAGGATTTTAAAATTTTTACCGATATAAAAAAGTTCAATAAGTTAAAATATCGTTGTTAATCATATATATATGCAGAAAAATTCTGCCAACATAGTAGCCAAGGTTACTAGTGGCAGCTAGTAATAATAAAATCTTAGAAGCTTGACTTAGCTTATCTTTGTTTAATCTGCAAACCTGCCTTAACTGGGTCAAAATCTTGGGGAAAATGAGTGTTGTGATCATAATCTGCTTTTTCTAAGTTTGCTCCTGCTAAATTAGCTAGGCGCAAATTTGCAGAAATTAATAAAGCTCCTCTAAGATCAGCATTGTTCAGATTAGCTTGACTGAGATCGGTAAAGCTGAGGTCAGTTCCTCTGAGATTAGCATCACTGAGGTTAGCTTCGCTCAAGTCAGCATAGCTAAGATCAGATCCTTTCAGGTTAACGCCTTGTAAATCCGCATTACCTAGTTCTGCTCTACTAAAGTCCCGTTTTCCTGTTGCATATCTCTCTACAAGAGTAGCCACAGTATTAATAGGCTCTTGAGAATCTGGTTCAGGCATATAACAGGCTCATGTAACTTTTCTACTTAGGATTACATCACGAAAATTGACCATGTACACAATTAATAATGGGAGTTGCTAATAATCTTAAGGTTTGCATCGCACCTGGAAGTGGGAAAATATTAATTGAGAAATTAACTACTTTCTCACGAGTGCCTCAACTTTTTTTCTAGTTTCAAAAATCAAGCCATCGAAGGTAGTAACCCTGGTTAAACTTGCAGTTCCATAGCAAATACCAAGGAGGGCAAATCATGCCATCCCTTAATTTATTATCTGTCTTCAATCCATCAAATTACTGGCGAAGTGGTTATGTCACTATACCGTGGCAAGCGATCGCCCAACAATTTCAAATTTCTCCAGAAGAACTCAGATTAAGCGACCTGCGCGACCTTTCACATACACCGCTTAGTGCCCAAATTGACCGAATTGACCCTGAAGATCCATCCCGTGATGTTTTAGTGTTTCACCTTCCTAAGCCAATTCCACCTGGGTCAGAAGACGAGGTCTTGGCTTCAACTTTCATTCGATTAGATAGAGGTCAAGCCATACCGCCTCAATTAGGTGAGCCATACTTAGAAGTAGTCACTGGTTCAGATGGACGGGAGCGCGGAGTCCGGCTCGTCAATAATCGTTTAATTATTTGGTTTAATTTAATACCTGCACCCGAAGACAATGAGCGAAACTGGTTTTCTGGTTCCGCTACCAGCGTACAATTAGACCACCAGGAAATCCTCGATCCATTTCGGGCCGCAATGGGTGAGTGGCTAGGTCAAGATCCCGAAAAACGTTGTATGCAGGTGAGTAAACTCCAGCTACCAGGAACTTCTTACCCCAAATCGCCTTATTATCAAGTTTCGCTGTTCAATCATTCTTATCGGCTTGTTTCCCAATCTAGCGGCCCTGTACGCGCCACAATCACAATAGCTTCAGAACCATTTGATTATATGGGGCCAGATCCGGTTACAGGTTATAACCGTCATTTAGTGTGTGAACTCTATCGGGTAATCAGTTTATATGCTGGCGCGGACTATTTAATTGAAGAATTATTCGTCAAGGCAAAACCAAAAGCTCTTGAAGACAGAATTGTAGATGCTCCAGATATAGTCAATCTTGACTTTGGACTGCACTACTTTGCACACATGAACATGGGACAAACCCAGGATATTGAACAAGTATTTCCTGTACCCGACTGGTTCGCCGTCGGCTCTACTACACCCCCCTATGCAGCTTACGGCTTGGCAACTAATTTGCATATAGAATCGGTGACCCATCCGCACGAAGGGGATAAAAGTTGTTTTTCTTGGCAGTTACTACCTGGTAAATCTGCTAAATGCTTACATCTGTTTATGCGTGGTCAACCAGAAGGATTCGATGCACGAGTAGGTCATTCCTGGTATGAGTTGCTTTACAGACCTCTGAAGGTAGAAGTATATCAAGATACTGAGGTGAAACATCCAGCTAGAAATGGCAGATTAATTACCGCTTAATACCGATTGTTATCAAGAATAAGGCAGTAAAAAAGATTAGGGATTGGGGATTGGGTAATCTAGCGGAAAAATTATAGGACTTACGCACTAAAGCTTGAAAACCTCTTTCCCCCTGCTCCCTGCTCCTCTGCGGTCTTAATGATAAGTCTTTAACTGGATACGATATTACTTATGCGATCGCATTTTTTTTTCCTTTGATCAAATTTCTCATTAAGCTAGAGTTTCCGAAAGTCCCCCAGATTACCACCAAAAAATTCGCAGAGTGGCTATTAGATCCTGTAAAGCCACAGCCGCTTGTGCTGGATGCACGAACTCAGGCAGAGTATGCGGTCAGTCATCTCAAAACAGGAGTACGTATTGACCCTATGACACCTGACCTAACAACACTTTTGACAGTTTCAAAAGATATGCCAATTGTCGTGTATTGTTCAGTTGGCTACCGTAGCGCTAAAATTTCCCAGCAACTTCAAGAGGAAGGTTTTTCCCGTGTTTTCAATTTAAGTGGCGGTATCTTCCAATGGGCAAATGAAGGACGACCTCTTTTTAAAGATGAGCATCCAACACAGCTTGTGCATCCCTATAATGCAAGCTGGGGTAAACTATTAAAACAAAGCTACCGTGCTTAAGAGCATTCATGCGATCGCCTTTCTTGCAAAAGTTACAACAAAACTAATAAATGCTTACGTCAAATCGATTTTTACTTCAATAAAACTAACAAATGGGTTGATCATTTCAATAAATACTTATGCAAAATCGATTTTCGCTTACATAAAACTTATGAATAGGTTGATCGTTTCAATAAATGCTTATGTCTAATCGATTTTGACTTCAATAAAACTAACAAATGGGTTCGTATTTGCAACAAACATCAAAATAAAACAAACTTTAACTCATATCATGTCCGGCAAATCACCCTTAATGTCATTGCGAGTGGAACGAAGTGAAACGACGCAATCGCAATGCTTTTGGGATTGCTGCCCTACGGTCGCAATGATGGTTATTTGAATGGACATGATATCATTCCACAGCTACAAAAACATCGCGTGAACTCGTTTTCATAGCGATAGGACTTAGGCACACTCTACGAATTTTTGGCGTTCTTGGCATCTTGGCGGTTCGATAAATTAACGTGCGCCTCCGTTGAAGACTCACGTTAAATTAAGGGCAATGCCCACCAAAACCTGGATATGGTGGGCATTGCTACACTTAACCTTTACAGTTTGCCTCAAACCGTAGTTGCTAAACCATTGTGTCTCAGCAAAGGAGTTGTACTAGGTTCACGACCCCGGAAGGACTTAAACACCTCCATCGGATGCTGACTACCACCAAGTGCTAGGACTGTATCACGGTAGCGTCTACCCGTAGCTTTGATAGCTTCTTCATCTTCTAGTCCAGCTTCTTCAAAGGCAGCAAAAGCATCCGCACTCAGGACTTCAGCCCATTTGTAACTGTAATATCCTGCTGCATAACCACCACCAAAGATATGCCCAAAAGCACATAAGAAAGCATCTTCTGGTAGCGGTGGCAAAACGGTAGTAGTTTTGGCAATGCGTTGGCGTACATCTGCTGGAGTTTCATGACTACCAGGGCGGTAGCGAGAGTGTAGTTCTAAATCTACACTGCTAAAGTGGAGTTGCCGCAACATCCCACTACCACTCATATAATTTCGTGCTGCTATCAGCTTTTGGTAATAATGCTCAGGTAGAGGTTCACCAGTTTCGTAATGCTTTGCCATGCCGAACAAAGTGGGTCGCTCATAGCACCAATTTTCCATAAACTGGCTGGGTAATTCTACTGCATCCCACTCCACATTATTGATACCTGCTGCGCCAGTATAATCTACCTTGGTGAGCATATGATGTAAGCCATGACCAAACTCGTGAAATAAAGTCTCCACATCATTAAAAGTCATCAAACTAGGCTTACCATCAATGGGAGGAGTTTGGTTACAAACCAAATATGCTACAGGTAAGCGGATGCTAGTTGCACCATTTTCGACAGTTTTGCCACGATTAATGCAGACATCCATCCAAGCACCACCGCGCTTTTCTGCTGGACGGCTGTAGGGATCTAAGTAGAAATAGGCTATGGGCGCACCTGTTTCATCAGCAATTTGGAAATAACGCACATCCTCATGCCATACTGGGGCTTGACCATCAGCAGGAGTCACAGTAACCCCAAATAGGCGATTCACTAATCCGAACAAGCCATCGAGAACTTGGGGAAGGGGGAAGTAAGGGCGTAATTCTTCCGCAGTGAAGGCAAATTTTTCTTCTCGCTGGCGTTCTGCCCAAAAGCTAATATCCCAATGTTTTAAATCTTGAGCTTCTTTTGCTCCTTTGGATATGGCAAAAGCTTTGAGTGCTTCTAAGTCTTTCACCGCAGCATCATAACTAACGCGACGCAGTTCTTCTAACAGCGCCTCGACTGCTTCAACATTGGGAGCCATTTTACTAGCTAGGCTCAATTGTGCAAAGTTGTTAAAGCCTAACAAACCTGCTAGTTCTTGTCGCAATTCCAAAATGCGGTTAATCAGGGGATTATTATCCAAATCACCTGATGCAGCACGACTGATAAAAGCTTTGTAAAGCTTTTCGCGCAAATCCCGACGAGTGCTGTGCTGCATGAAAGGCCCATAACTAGGAAAGTCTAAAGTAATCCGCCAGGGGCCTGTTTCAGGTGTGGCGTTTTCTTCTCCGGCAGCACGAGCAGTTTGTGCTGCTAAACTAATTAAGCTTTGGGGTAAGCCATCAACTTCTTCTATAGCTGTGAGAGTTAAGCTAAAGGCTTTAGTAGCATCGAGTACATGGTTAGAGAACTTGGTAGAAAGTTCTGCTAATTCCATTTGAATGGCGTTGAAACGCTCCCGTGCTTCTCCTTGCAAGCCAACACCAGATAGTTCCGCATCTCGAATAGCGGCTTCGACAATGCGCTGCTGGGCTAATTCTAAATTTGCCCAAGCATCACTAGCACGAAGTTCTTTAAAAGCATTATAGAGAGGTTGGCTTTGACCAAGCTTGGTGATAAACTGCACTACCTCTGGTTGTACAGCTTCATGAGCTTCACGAAGTTCCGGGCTATTTTTAACACCCATTAAATGGTTGACTATGCCCCAACTCCAAGACAGCCGATCTGTCAATTTTTCTAAAGGTTCTACTAAACCGCTCCAAGTAGGCTGTACATTAGCTTCTAAAGTGGCAAGCTGTTCGTCAAGTTCTGCCAGCAGCTGCTTGAAGGCTGGTACTACTTGCTCCGGTTTAAACTCTGTAAAGGGAGGTAAGCCAGCGCCTTTAAGTAGGGGATTCTGAGAAATAGTGGCATTTGCATTCATGGTTCTATGTGAGCTGCCGAACAATACGGGAGAACAGTGATTTTATTGATATATCTTCTAATGTAGCGATCGCAGCGCAATTTCGCCGCACTGGATATTACAGAAAGTCGGCGTGGGAAAAGTCCACTTCTTCTAGGGGTGGGATGAACCGTCGCACGCCGACTTGGGGCATTGGCATTCTTTCCCATTCCCCAACGTAAAATCCCACCGCTTGTATGGGTGGGATGAGCTTATAATAGGCGATCGCTACATTAAAACTACTCCGCCAAGCTTTTATGACCTTGGCAGTTGAGGCAGAGATTGCTCATTTTCTTGTGCTACCTGTGGCTCGATTAAACAGCCAGTAGGATGACTATTGATTACAGTTCTTACACCAAAGGGTGTCAACCCCTTCGGGGAATTCAAAATTAAAGACAATCAGTGAGGGCTTGTACCCACCACTGATTGAAGGCCACTGAATAAAATTCAGTGGGGGCTTGTACCCATAATTAATAAATTCAAAATTATTCTTATTCTTCATTTTGAATTTTGAATGCGTGAATTTTGAATTCAAAAAATGGTCATTGTGGCTATAACTTATAAATCATGACCATTGGATAGTTCATTAGAAACTGTAAGCCCATGGTCATTATGAGTAAAATGCCAGTTGAGAAGCTGATCAAGAAGTGAATTCAAAACACTTGCTTTTTTCTCAATCACCTCCACAGCCTGAACCGTCGTGCTTTGGTCAAGCTGACCCTCACGTAAAAGATGAGTCCAACACAATATGCTGTTGAGAGAAGACCTGAACTCGATAGATAAAGAAGAGATAAATTGTTTAAATTGTTTGCAATCTACATTAGGTTGCTTATGTTTAGAGACTTCTGGGTAAATTGCATCAGAAGTAAGACACCAGTTGAGGAGCTGATCTAGTAGTAAAAGCTGACGTTTCGCATTGTGCTCGATTACTTCATAAGCCTGAAGCATGGTACTTTGGTCAAGCCGACCCCGAAGCAAAAGATGAGTCCAACACAATATGCTGTTGAGAGAAGACCTAAACTCGACAGAAAGCGGAGGCTTAAATTCTTCACGCTGATTGATGTGATCTGCCTGTACCTTAGGGCTGATTGTATTGCTACTCATAATTTGCTTCTTGCTCTGGTAACAAGCGGTAATTTGTGGATTTATTCGGTATTTACCGGAATATTATTTTAATTTACAACCTTTTTAGACAAACGTGTTATTCCTAAAAGCAGATTTGTGAGTGTATTTAGAAATAACCGTAGAGTGAAAACTTAAACGCTCCTCCTCAAAATAGAGGAGCGCTAGAGGCTAAAAGTCTTGCCATTAACCCTTTTTGTAACAGTCAAATTGTAGTGCTGACAGACATCGCGCCCAAAACTTCCAAGATTTATGCGATCGCTTGCTACTTTATTCTTTTCTTACCGGAGGTGCTGCGCGTAACTTGCTTAAGCGTAGGGGTACGATAACAGCTTCGCCTCTTTATAAACTAAATATGAAACTAAGCCTTTAAGTGAAAACCAGCTAGTAACATGAGTATTTATACGATAAAATACACCTACTAGTGACCTTAAAAGTTTATAAAATTGACCGCACCAAAGTTTAATAGTTATCAAACCTTTAATTCTTGCAATTTAAATAGTACAGCACGGCGGAAATAGAGATTTTTCGCATCCTGCGGGAAGGGGTAGCAGGTAGATACTTTCGTGTTGTGTATATTTCAAAAATAATTTAAACCTTATTCTATGCTTAAGTAAAGTTCATCAGCAGCTATTACTAAACAGCAAAACTATAAGGTTCCTGCAATTCATCAACTAATATTAAAGCATTTTTTACAGGCAACTCCTTTGTCGAATCAGTTTAGTTTTTAAAGTATAGGACTCATATTTGATTTTTGAACAAAATTCAGTACACCTTTATCCCTTCTTCCCAGTCCCCAGTCCCCAATCCCCAGTCCCTTACCTCTACGAGTGATTCAGAAATCAAATCGGATTGCTATATAAACCAAACACTTGAAATAATAAGTAAGAGCAAATATGACAGCAATCATAGTTAATCAACAAGTATTAGAAAGATTAAAACAAGCGTATTCAGAAAAATTTGGTGGATCGCCGAAATTGTTAATAAATGAGCTAAATAATATTTATCAAAATAAAACTACTAACTTAAAAGATGTAATTTCAGATAAAACTATCCGCAACTTCTTTAATAATGCTGAACCTATGAAGATGCAGGAGAAGAACCTTAACTTCTTATGTGGAGTATTATTAGGATGTGAAAGTTATCAAGAAGCTTTAAGGCAACAAGCAGCCTTAGAAGAAGTAGAACAGCAACATTCTGATTTAAATGTAGAGTGGTTTGAACGTTATCAGGAATATCTCAGGACAAAGTGCGGCACAATGAAAGTGCTTACCATGACTCAGCCTGTACAACTAGATAGTATTTACGCAAATGTAAATGTTCTAGAAAGTATTAAAGGGAAAAAGCGAAAATTAATTGAAGACTTAATATCTAACATATCTAACGAAAGTATAAGTTTTAGCCGTCTTAATTATAAAGTAACTGACAAAAGTATTGTAGCTTTAGATTCGGTAAAACGTTACCAAAAGCTTCTTATTTGGGGTAGTCCAGGAGCAGGAAAAACGACATTTCTCAAATATCTAGCTCTGCATTCTAATACGGAATTTGGCAAGCAAATCGTTCCTATTTTTATTTCTTTAAAAGCATTTGCAGAGGAAGAAGATAAGCCAAATCTTATTGATGTAATTAGACGAGAATTTAACGTATGCTTTCCTGAACCTGCTCAATTTGTTCAAGAGTTACTAGAGCAAGGTAATTGCTTGATTTTGTTAGATGGGCTTGATGAAATTGCAGAGTCGGAAAGCAACCGAATTTATCGAAATATTAATACTTTTGTAGAACAGTTTTCCAAAAATCGTTTTATTATGACCTGTCGTTCTGGAGCTTCAGATTATACATTTGAACACTTCACAGAAGTGGAAATGGCAGATTTTAATGAAAACCAAGTTTTGATGTTTGTGAAAAAATGGTTTGCATCTTCTCAAGAACCAAAGCTAGGAGACAGATTTTTAGAAGAAGTAGAAAGAAATATTTCTATCAAAGAGTTAGCTATAAATCCATTGCTTTTGACTATGTTGTGTTTAGTATTTGAGGATAACTATGAATTTCCGAAAAATCGATATTTATTGATTGAGGATGCTGTCAATATACTAATACGCAAATGGGATGCTAGCCGACGAATAGAGCGTGATTCTATTAATAGCTTTAATTTACCATATCAACGAAAAGTTAATATGCTTAGTCAAATAGCTTATGAGGCTTTTAACCAAGAACCGCAGAAGTTTTTTTGGCAGCAAAGGGAACTAGAAAAAACAATTCGTAATTATATTAAAAATATTTTAGAAAGTTCTTCTGATAATTTTGATAATCAAAGTTTAGAGGTATTGAAAACAGTAGAAGTTAATCATGGATTAATCGTTAAGCAAACTAAAGACTTATATTCATTTTCTCACCTCACTTTTCAGGAGTATTTCGTCGCTCATTATATAATAGAAAACCGCAATACTGAAATTTTCAATGAAGTTATCAAACATCATTTAACAAAGCGTCAATGGCGAGAAGTATTTTTAATGATTGCGGGAAGACTCGCAAACGCTGATGAATTTCTCAAACTCATGTTTCAGCAGATTAATAAGCTTGTAAAAAGCCAAGCTCTACAAGATATGTTGACTTGGCTAGATGACGTAACTACCTTCCATGCAGTTAAGTCTAGTTCATGGAGAGCATTTTATTTATTTGTCGATCAGATATATGAAATCTATACTAATCGAGTTACGAAAAATAATTATAGCTTGGCTCAAGGAATCTTAATTCAAAGGCTTGCCGTTATTTTGAGACAGATTAATGTCGAGCAAGAAAAAATTATTAAACGCCCACAGTTAGCAAACTTTTCATTAAATTTAGTAGATATTTATGCTCATGTTGATGCTAGAGCCAATGAGAAAGAATTTGACCTTCAAAAAGTAAGTCCGTTGCTGAGAAAAGAACTTCCTGTAAGTGATGAGCCATTCATGATTCCGCAACTAATCAGTAGAGTAAACATTGATAAGGAACAAGGAATCATTACAATGCACAAACAAGAAGGGCAAATTATTTTAGATAAAGAGCATTTTCCTAATCAAGATAGTGATAGCGATGTTTCTATAGAGCAAGAAAGCAATCATAGTAATGACGAAGATTTAAACAATCACACATTAAAAATGAATAACTACGAGGATTTGCTAGAAGAGCTATTGTATTTAAAAGATTCCTTTCCTTATGAGAATGCCCCTAAATGGGAGTGGCAAGAGTGGGCAAAAAAGTTGAAAGGATTCATGAGGCTGTATTTACATATTGGCTTTGATGATGTGAAACTTTCACAAGAGCAAATCAAAAGTTTAGAAGATTATTTCTATGCCAATATTCTGCTAATAGAATGTATACAAGGAGGAAGTTACTCCTCTAAAGATTTACGCAACCAGCTTATTGATCACCTCTTATTGCCATCTAAACGTATTCCTTCAGAACTGTTATCTCTGAGCTATAAGAATAGTTAAAAGTTAAACTATACCGTTTTTTCTTAAGATTTCGACAGATGGCAGCAGGACAAGGAGAGTAATTTGTAGCTTTGATGAGACTTTAAAATACTCGTAGGGTGAGCATTGCCCACCCTATTATACTCAAGTTTCAAAAATCAAACTGATTCCTATACAGCGTTTTTCAGGTAAATGAAGTACATGGGTAAGCCCCGACGAGTAACAATAATCTGCACCTCTATATACAAGATTGTCTGTTTGAGGTTTGGACATAAATACCGCTTGTTGCCGTAAATTACCTTTTAATACTATGATGTACAGGCAGGCTACAGCATTTGGAGAAAATGCCTACTCTTTATGGGCAAGCAAATTAAGAAAGTATGTCAGCATGAACCAGGCGAATTGTGGACAGACGGCTGTTGTACCTCGAATCCACCTGTTGACAATAGTTCGATGAAGTCTAATGAGCGAGTGGTAGAATCTGCTTTAGGGCAGTCTCTTACAGCACAAACAGAGTAACAAAAGCACTCGACAGACGCTGCTGTACTATATGCAGATTAAAAAGGTGTGAATCAACTCTCCCTGTACTCTAGGCTTAGGCTTCAGCTTGGCGATCGCATTTTCTCCATTGGAAATCAGCCGTTCCTTAAAAGATATGCGATCGCAGTAGGATTTATCCAATTTCCAGGGGACAAACAGAAACACTGAAATATTGGCTTTGTAATCAAAGCATTGATACCATCACGGCTAACACGGCAGACAAATGCTTGTTTTTCTCAAGCAAGTTAGATTAATTAAGTAATTTCTATAAAATTCATATCTGAATTTGAAATACCCGCAGGGTAGCATCTGGCGTTGGACGTTGCCCATCCTAGATATGGTGGGCAATACTCATCTTACGCTTAAGTCTCAAGTGTACGAAATTTTTCAAAAATCAAACCGGATTCCTATAGTTCATCCTCAAAAATTAAAATATTAATTTTAATTAAATCTAAGAAAAATACGCAGAGTAATTGCCCGGCTCGTTATTACACTCCAAAAACTTACTAAAAGCTTGGCAGTAATTAGAGTATCTTTCGATAAATTTTTAATTTAGATTTAAACATTAGAGTTCGATAAAGCACGATAATTATATCCCATTTTTGAATCCTTTTGGATGTAGTGTTTAATGTTATCTAAATCAACGAAGTAGTCAGCTACATCAATCAAGCTGTCGCTCGAAACTGTTCGCAAACTTACGACTTCTACCCTAACTCCTTTACTAGCTAC
Source organism: Mojavia pulchra JT2-VF2 (assembly GCA_019359325.1). Classification (GTDB taxonomy): domain Bacteria; phylum Cyanobacteriota; class Cyanobacteriia; order Cyanobacteriales; family Nostocaceae; genus Mojavia; species Mojavia pulchra. The sequence goes on from JAHHHN010000018.1 coordinate 106,361, forward strand.
AGCATTCACAGCATAAGCTAAATCTCCATCTCCGCTTACTAATACCGCAGTATCGTAGTAGGGAGATAAATTTATCATATCTACAGCAATCTCTACATTCATATTTGGTTTTTTAGAATTTTCTGAAAGCTGAAATTCTTTGGTGACTACTCGATAGCCATTCCGACGCATCCAAAAAAGAAAACCTTGTTGCTTTTCATAGGATCGTAAACGAATAGAATGTTGCCGTGGCATATCGATTCCAGTATAGAAAAAAGCACGTAATAGCCGTGAATTCTCTGTTAAGCAACAAAGCAATTTTAGATAGTCAATTTCAATACCTAGCTGCAAAGCTGCATGAAATAGGTTTAAACCATCAATAAAAATAGCAACTCGACCACGATGTAAGCCTTTAAAAAGTAAACTTGATACCGTAGTATCTTGTTTTTGGATGTCTTCGCTTTCGTAACTATGATTCATTTGATGTTGTTCTTGCCATTGCAGTTCCTCTTTGAGGTGTTTATCTTCATCTTTTTCTTGGGTAAAAGTACTAGTATTCATTGTTAGGCTCCTCTGAATGTTAAATTGGAAGATGTTCTTGAGTAAATTAGCAATAGATGCTCTGTGCTGATAAATCAGCCTAGTAGGGAATGGTATATAGTTGATTGCTGCAAATAATCTGAACCCGTATGAACTGTGCAGATTTCAAAGTATAAAGGCTTGAAGTTGCGATTTGCATCAACACACATTTAACCAAATATTCCACTAGTGATAAATAAACCACTGTTTCCTTGGTTATACTAAATGTTGACTTGGCACAAAACCTGCACCCTTGAACGCAATAAGATTCCTTTAAAAGTGGGTGCTTTAGTGAGTTATTAGCATTTGTTTTTATTGTACATCTATATTGGTTAGACCTAAATTGAAAACAATTTTTGTATATTTACTTGATGAGTTTAGTATACAAAATAAATATTAAAATTTTGTACGCTAAAAAATCCAAACTTACGTTTTAGCTTGATCTAAGCTACTTTTTTAAGAAATAATTAAGTATCCATAACAAATTACTATAATTTTAATATTTCTGGTTTGCAAAAATTGATACATAGTTTGATTCAGAATGTATACAAGCAATCCTGACTTTTGGTTATATTAAATTTTGTATATGCCACGTCCATACTATAACTTTCTTCCAAGTTCCGCTATTTAAAATTTTGTAATGGTTACTATTTATTTTGTCAAATATAGCAAAGGAGTGAGTTACAGATTATCGCCGCTTGTAAGGGTACAACGCCCGTTCCCTACCTATGTACTTCATTTACTGAAAAACGCTATAAGCCCTTGTACAGCAATTTTTAAATGCATAGACCACAAGTTCGCCTCTCTTGAAAGAAGGAAGGCAACATATAGGCTTTCCCCTTCATAATCATGTCCACTTATATCACGTCCGGTTAAAGACTTATCATTAGGGCAGCAGCAAAGCAGAGGAGCAGAGGGGCAGAGGAGAAAGGATTTTGTTGCTCATCTGCATAAATTCGGGAATTATAACTAATTAGCTGGACTTGATATTACTTGTCGGCTGACACGGGTATACAGAGGGATAGCGCGGTTCGCCGATCACCCTTGGTGTTGTAGTGTAAAGTACGTGAAAGAAGACGCGGATATTAATTTGTAGTAGGATTTATGAGAATTGGGATAAAATGTTCCATAAATAGCGATAATTTGCCAAAAAAAGAGGAAAGAAGTAAATATTTCTTCTTTCCTTGAGAAACCGTATTGCGATGTTTTTTGATATTTAGTACTAAATATCAATTAGTATACAGCAAGTTGCTAGTTTTTTGGTGTTTCCTGAGAGAACAGTTTATGAATCGTTTTAGTCTGGGTGCCATCGGCAGCATTTGCTTCAATCAGATAGTCGATTAAGCTGTCTGAGAAAGGAACACGCAAATGGAAAGTACCATCCGGTTTAAGTTTAATCGAATGACCCGCAATGCTTACAGTTGCATCTGGTTGAGTTGCCCCGTGAATAATTAACTCAGCATCCGCCACAAACCAGAAATCTGTATGGGGGCGGCTGAATACACGAACAGTAGCGGAACGGGCTATTGATACCCAGCGATCGCCATCTATGATATAGCCAATTTCTGCAATGTAGTCGCGATCGCTCGTGGGGATCGCGACAAAGCGATCGTGCGATATTTCTTCACATTCATACTGCTGCACAAGTTGGGGATTTTGATAGCTCAGGTCAATATCAGTGACATCGTAAAGCCGTAGCGCCAATTGGAAAGTGCCAGAATTGTGCAAAGTTTCCTTTTGGGTGTCGCTAATGTACCAACAAACATAAGCCCACTTGGGAGTACGGGGTGTGATAACAATACTGCTCTCAAGATTTGCGTCTAATGAATCAGCAGTTTCTTCTGCTGTGTCGTAACTATTAAAGACACGAACAGTAGCAGAACGGGCTATTGACACCCAGCGATCGCCATCTGTGGGATAACCAATTTCTACAATATAATCGCGATCGCCTTTGGGAATATCGATAAAATGATCCCGTGCTGCTTCGTCACATTCATACTGTTGAATAAACTGCGGACTTTGATAACTTAGGTCGAGATCGGTGACATCGTAAAGCCGCAATGCCAAGCGAGAACCAGAACTCTGCAATACTTGCTTGTGAGCAGTATCGCTAAGAAGCCACCAAACATAAGCCGAGTCAGGAGTACGAGGTTTGAGGAAAATAATATCCTCAACATTTTCATCTAGCGAATCGGCAGTTTCTTCTGTTGTGTCGGTACTACTAAAAAAGCGAACAGTAGCAGAACGGGCGATTGACACCCAGTGTTCACCATCTGTGGCATAGCCAATTTCTGCGATGTAGTCGCGATCGCCTTTGGGGATCTCGACAAAATAATCCCGTGTTGCTTCTTCACATTCATACTGCTGAATAAACTGCGGACTTTGGTAACTCAGGTCGAGATCGGTGACATCGTAGAGTCGCAATGCCAAGCGGGAACCGGAACCCTGCAAGACTTGCTTGTGAACGTCGCTAATAACCCACGATACATAAGCCCACATAGGAGTGTGGGGTCTGAGAATAACACTGTCCTCAACATTTGTATCTGACCAATCAACAGTTTCTTCGTTTACGGCTGCTGCATTGTCATCCTCAATGCCATAAATCGTAGCCCAAGGCCCAAGTTCTGCATCTGCTGCTACAGTTGCTTCGTCGGTTAAAGCCTCTAAGTTGGGTAGAAAAATATCTTCTTGCGAGTTAGATGCTGCTTGAGTGGTCGTTTCTGGCAGATCAGAGAATATTTCAAAAATATCTTCTTCTGTCGTCGGCTCGGCAGTTGATTCGGCGGCGTCTGCTACCGCATTCAATGCTAATTCAGGGACTTGGGACAAATCGGGAATTGCGGCTGCTGATTCAATTACTGGTAATCCACCTTCAGATGTCTGTTCGGGGGCTTCGGGCAAATCGGGAATTGTCGCTGCTGATTCAATTACTGGTAATCCACCTTCAGATGTTTGTTCGGGGGCTTCGGGCAAATCGGGAATTGTTGCTGCTAATTCAATTACTGGCAATCCGCCTTCAGATGTCTGTTCGTTAACTTCAGGCAAATCGGGAATTGTTGCTGCTAATTCAATTACTGGCAATCCGCCTTCAGATGTCTGTTCGTTAACTTCAGGCAAATCGGGAATTGTTGCTGCTAATTCAATTACTGGCAATCCGCCTTCAGATCCGGCTTCACCTGAATTTAGTGAATTTAATTGGTGATTATTATCACTGCTTTCTATCGTATTATTAGTATCTTCTGTATTTGAGCCTGAGCCAGCATTAATAGACGAGAGAACTGCTCCTGCTGCAATGCCAGCCGAGTTAATATTTTCTGCAATGTTGGATTCTGCCTGGGGTTGTTCTTTTATTTGGTCTTGAGTGGTTTCGATATCCCAATTTTTGACATCAAAATTTGAAATCGATATTTCAGTCGTTGTTAACAATTCTGCTTGAGAAGCTTCTTTAGGCACATCTTGTCGGTGTGGATATGAAGTATTAACAACTGCCGCTGGTGCTTCTGTCTCCCAAACAGCTTCGCCAGACTTTGGAACGGTTGCTACCTTATCTTTGGAATTTATTGTAATATTACTTAGATTTGGATCTGATTCTGTGTCATAAGTATCAGACCAAATATCCGTCTCTGGTTTTCCTGCTAAGGTGGTGTTGTTTACCACTAGCACTGGAGCAGATGTAGCCTTGCTAACAGAAGTTGTAGCAATGGCGTCATCACTCACAGTTGATATAGGTTCACCCGAAGGGGTATTAACAGATGAATCTGGGGCTTCGTCTGTTTCCTCAGGTGTCGATGGGCGTCTTGTGCGGAACAACCAATAGGATAATCCACCTATGGCAGACATAACCAATAGAGGCAATAGTAACCAAAATGGTGCTTCCCTTTGCACGCTCGCATAATTGCTTTCAACCGGAGTCGCCAACGGATCAGCAGGGGAAGTAATTACATTAGGTGCTGTCGTGGTTGTAGATTCACTAGTTGGGTCAGCAGTAGCAGCAGTTGTCGCCTCAGTAGTTGGGGAGATATTTGTATTTGTAGCAAATGGTTGCAATTCGCCTTTAGCGATCGCAGCAGCTTCTGCTGTTCTTGCTTCTTCTATTGCTTGTTGTCCTGGTGGTGCGATCGCAAAGCCAAGAAAACCTGCTACACCCACATTGGGATTTTGCTTATAGACGTAGACTAAAGGTTGGGAGAAGGGATACTTGGGATCATCTGGTGAAGTTTGATGTATTTGAAGAACTCGCACACCAGGCAGTTGTGATACCTGATTAGCTAATGCATAGCTGATGCCGTCATTACCCAATTGTTTGACGATTTCTGCGGTGTTATCTTCGGCTATTTGAGTAGCAGTAGAACCAGTGGTAAACTCAGCATTTTTAAAAGCTGGATAACTGCGAAAATTATTGCGAGTGTCGCTTGTTGCTGGGCGATCAATCACACGAATCTTAACGTTTGGCCCTCCCAGTTGCGACCAGTTGGTAATTTGCCCCCGAAAAATTCTAGCGAATTGCCTACTTGTCAAGCTTTTTTGAAAAGGATTATCCGCACTTACAATAATCGCAATCTTTTCTCGGTGTAAGCGCACTTGCTCTAGACCTTGTGCTTTTTCTTCTGGAGTCAGTCCACGACCGAGAGCCGCTATATCAATTTGCCCATCTAGTAAAGCTTTCAGTGCTGCATCAGTACCGTTAACTGCAACTTCAACCTTCGTACCAGAGAACTGTTTCTCAAAACTTTGTTTTAAGCTTTGATTAATCCCAGCCAAGCCACTTGAACCATCAATCCGCACTGTTGTTCCATTCTCCACTGTTTGCGGTAGCGGAAAAGAGGGAGCATCAGTCGGAGATTGCGCCAGTATAGGTGACGACACCAAGAGAGTTGTTGCCATAGGCATAGTTGCTATGGCAAGCAGTAATGCCAGCTGGACTATCGCACTATCTTTTTTTTCTTGTTGCCACATATGCTCCTAATCAGGGTACACAAAACAGAAAGTCGGCCAACCCTAAAAGTTATTTTTATTATGAAAGAGACGCGCTAATTATACATCTCTATTCTCTTTGTGCTAAGTTTTTGACTTACATCTTCTACTTAGCCGTGCTAATAACAAATCACCCAGTTGTGGCAACAGCCTCTGCCTTGTAATTTTATTTACTCTTTTCACCCAGCGACAAGTCGAAGCAGCGGCGATCGCCGTTAGCGTCAGTTTCTCACCGCGAAATAAACTAAAGCAAGCGATCCCTCTTGCGCTAACGGCGAGAAAAGGCAGGTATAAAAAAACAAGAAGATGTTGGTTAAATGAAAAGGCAGGGTGAAATGCCCCTGAAGCTTGCTGTGGAGCGGAGCGGAACATGGGTTTGAATCCCCGTCTGAGCTATTTCCCCTGCTCCCTGACCTCTTCTTCAACTGGCTTCACTTTTCTTAAAATCATTGAGATCTATGGCTTGAGGACTTGGATATAGGTTGAGCGATCGCTCGACAGGAAAAGGGACTATTTTTAATCTATGCCCTAAGAGCCTTGGTGGGTGCTATACATCTTTTGCAAAGCAGATAAAAAATTGCATTGACCACACCACATGAAGCTACAGCGCGTGGATGACCACGGATTTTTCTGATGGAAAGTCTCCTGCAATCAATTCCTACTGTTCCCGCATTAAGTTACTAGGATATAAGATTATTATTTGATTTTTGCGAAGCTAGGTACATTTCTATTACTTCTTTCCTATTCCCTACTTCTACGAGTAAGTATGCCTACGCCACGCTGCGCGAACAAAATCAAAGCGGACTGCTATATGCTTTAACCATTTACTGACAAGGTGCTGATTTCTAGGCTTTATTTAAGCAAATAGTAGAAATCTGAATTACAATTTCTGTACCTTTTCCAATTAGGTAAATCATCACGAATAAAGTCTAGATCAATTTCTCCTATTTGGTTAGTTATTTCTATTTCTGTACTCTGAGGGGGCGACATACAGCCCACATTGCAGATGGTATAAAGGCTCTCTTTAAAATAAGCCTCTAATTGCCTGTCATAGCAGTATTTACCAACAAAAATTCCGCTTTTAACTCAGCACTCAACACTCAGCACTCATGGCTCTTTTTACTTAGCAATGCTGTCGTGTCCAAGATAACAGTGACAATCCGGTTTATCAATTAGTGATTCAATCAGAGCATTCAGGGCAGTAGCAGCTAATAAGCCGCCTCCCATTGTCCCTTCAATGGTTATAAAAGGTACTGTTTGTTGCATCAGTAAACGTTTAGCTGCGGGAGCATGACTAAAGCCAATTGGCATACCAATCACTAATGTAGGCTGAATTTTTTGGTTGCCAATCGCTGCACATATTTCCAGAAGTACTGAGGGAGCATAACCAACCACTAGCACACAACCTTTGGGTACTTGCTGTAATTTCTCCTGCCATTTTTGCTGCTGCCAAAAGACAATTTCTGCTTCTGCGGCAGTGGTAACGTGGGGATTATCAATAAGTGTTTCTACCCGACAGCCTAAATGGGCTAATCTCGTACTATCTAGAGCAGTAGCAACAGTGGGGATATCGACGACAATTTGACAGCTTGAAGAGAGAGCTTTACGACTAGCAGCGATCGCACCTTGGCTTAACTTGACAAATGATACCAAACTCACATCACCACAAGCTAATACCAACTGAGAAATCAAGTGTTGTTCAATTTCTGAACGTTCAGATAAATCGGGTAGCAAACGTTGCAACGATTCTTGAAAAGCTTCCGGGTGAGTGTGAATTTCCGCATCTAATCCACTCCAAAGTTGTTCTAGCCCCCCTAATCCTGTTTGGGTTTCTACTTCTAGTAACTTGAGTTGTGCCAAAACTTCAGCTTGCGTATTTTGACAATGCTGATCTCGTCCCAATAAACCTTCTAATGCCGATGCTGTTTGCCGCAGTTGGGAAATTTGCTGCATCACTGCTAAATACTGCTTTTGCAGTTGCGCCATCAAGGTTTTAGTTGTGTCGGTTTCTGGTTCTACTTCGAGAATTTGGCGAATGTGGTTGAGTTGGAACCCTTGCTGCTTCAGTGCCACAATTCGTTGTAGCCTGATGACATCCTTTTGAGTGTAGAGGCGATAATTGCTAGGCGATCGCACTGGTTGTGGTAATAATCCTAATTGATGGTAATGTCGCACCATCCGTGGAGTAATGCCACCCCCCACCGCATCAGTAAGTTCTTTGATTGTTAAGCAAGTAGCATTCATCATTTACTTAATTTACCCCATGCCCAATGCCCAATGCCCCATGTAATCTCTCTGAAACTCCAAGAAAACGTCCTATGATGAGTACACATGGTGAGAAATTCTGAAGTTGACCGTCAACGAGAACATCAAGCTAACGAGCGTACTTTTCTGGCTTGGTTACGCACTTCAATTGCATTGATTACTTTTGGTTTCGCTATTGCTCGCTTTGGTTTATTTTTGCGCCAAATTCAAACAGCGCTTACTAAACAGCCAACTCCTGCTAATGCCTTGTTTAATTCGGAAAACCTTGGTGTTAGCTTAGTAATTTTTGGAATTATTGTCATTGTTTTGGCAGCATGGCGGTACAATCAAGTTTTTTGGCAAATTGAACAGGGAAATTACAGACCAAATCGGTTACTAATTTGGCTCGTGACTGGGGCTGTTATGGTTTTTGGTATTCTTAGTATCCCTTTAGTTCTTTGGCGCGATCGCAAACCAGTTTCTCCAAATTCTGTTCCCAATGAAAAGCTTCAATCGCTTAAAAAATATTTTTAAGCTTTGAGATATACACGGCGTAGGGTAGTCGCCCACCCTACAATTATTACAATTACTGACTAGAGTTTATATGTTCTAAACGAGGCCGTAAATTTTTAATTATGGCGATCGCAACTAGAACAATTGCCAAAATCAATGCTACATTTTTTAGCAAAGGGTCGTTCCAGTGCTTAATTGCGATCGCAACTAATGCCCAGACTATTACTCCCGCGTAAGCAATATCTTGACGTTGAATACTAATGGCTGCTGCTATTAAAAAAGCTGCCAACAACATAATGACAGTCCATACTTGAGCAGAGATATCCCATCCGTTCCAACCCTGAGAATACAAAGCACACGCTACATTGACAATAGTTGCAACACTAATCCAACCCAGGTAAATGCTGATGGGAAAGTGAAGACACCACTTCTGGGCACGAGGTACATTTTTGTGCCCAATACCTAATTTTAGGTAGATACTAATCAATGGCAATAGAATCAAGAGCATTGCAATTACAGAAAGGGCAAAAAATCTGGAGAGAAACAGGTACACCCAGATACTTTGAGCAATACAGGCAATTACCAACAGATATCCTGTCTTGCGTAAATCTAAATTGTCTTTCTGGCTGGGTAGAAACTGATAGATTCCAAATACGAATAATCCAAGGTAAATCAGTCCCCAAATGGCAAAGGCGTAGTTAGCAGGAATAATTAGAACATTTTTGAACAAAGTGTTGGAAATTTCACCTATACTGAGTCCATTGAGCGGAAAAAAGTTTGATGCAACATTGATCAAGAAAGCGCCAATAATTGCAAACAAGGTAACAAACTGGCGTAGTAAATCCCAGTTGTTGCTAGACGTGGATTGTTGCATAGGATAATGAGATGAATGGCACTAAAAAAAATACAAATTCTGTATTTTCATGGGCTTAAAGACTTTGGAAATATGCAGATTCATGAATTAGCGATGTCTACGTCGAGCTTCGCTTACGCAAACTGAGAGTTGCAGATTTTCCTGATTCCCGACATCAAAGCTATTAATTTTCTCAACCCCTTATCAGTCAACGATTTCATTGTTTATACCAGATAGCTATGCGCCGGACTGTCACCCCTGTACCAGCAATAATTGGGCAACCTCCATGTATTTCAGGATTATGGTTAATTAGTGCGCCGATATCGGTAATAGTTGCCAAAACTTATTCTCCCAAATGTTTCACACTAAATATTATTGTATGGGGTTGTCAGTAATCGTAGTGGCGTGACTTCAAGCGATCGCAAAATCAGCTTTCCTTACCAACATCACAACACCTTTTAACTTGGTATAAGATGTTTCAACAGGCTGCTGGAAGTCGTGTTTTCCTCTGTGGGTTTCAACCGCTAACTGCTTAAGCACAATTACATAATTTTATTAAAAAATATAGTTTAAAAAACACAAAAATTTGTGATTTACCCTGAGCCATAATACAGCTTTTTTGAGAGAAGCTAACACTAGAACCTTTATATGAGTAAATCTATGCCTCGCGCAAAACGTTCATCTCGTGTTCTCGAAAAAGCTCAACTCAGAGTTTCTGGACTTAAGGCTATTAATCCAAATATAGATTTTGGCGATGCTAATAGTTTGCAAAATATGATACAAAAAATTGAGCAGTTACGCGCTAAACTTGATGCTCATAATACTGCTCTGGCTGTGATTCATGCTTACAGAAGTGATATTGAACAGCTAGAAAAAAACTTGAGCGCCTTGTGTGAAAAAATGCTGCTGGCAGTTGCGGTAAAATACGGTAAAGACAGCCAGGAATATGTAATGGCTGGTGGTGTTCGGAAAAGCGATCGCATTCGTAAAAGCACAATCACCCGTTTAAAAGCAGTTGCAGAAGAAACAACCGTTAAGTCTGCTCAAACTGCATAGTATTATTCGTTGACGCAACAATACCACTTGCTACAAGTTGCTTAACCCTTTCGGCAGTCGCTCGTGAGGGAAACCACGCCACTTGCTACCCTGCGGGAAGCCCATAGGACTCTATTGAAAAAAAACTTGCTGCCGATTCCTGTTTACCTATTTGGACTAATGCTATGCCTAGACCGTTATTGCTGGAAATCAGCTTTAGAGCCAGTTTTCCTGATTCAATAGCGTTGTCTGTTTTCAATACACTCTAAAATCACGTGTGCTGTAGCTCCTCAGTGTACGGCGATTACCAGCCCTACACCCTTGACCTTAACATTAATGTCAAGGTTTAGCGTGAGAGAGTCCACTTACTGTCACACTCTCATGCTCTACCCCCAACGTTTTAATGAATTCACCAAAGAACATACAGATGTCATAGCAGCTCTACTTTGTGGGCTGCTACTATTTTTTGGATGGTTTGCTTTGCATCTTGGCGCTTTGGGATGGGCGTTGCTGCTGTTACCTGCGGCGTATATTATCGGTGGTTACGAAAGTGCCCGTGAGGGATTAACTACGCTCTTCAAAGAAAAAGAACTCGATGTAGATTTGCTGATGATTGTGGCGGCTGTAGGTGCAGCTAGCTTGGGCTTATGGCAACGGGAATACCATTTAATTGTTGATGGTGCAATTTTGATTCTCATCTTTGCCATTAGTGGCGCATTAGAAGGCTATGCTATGCGGCGAACTGAGCGCAGTATCCGCAGTTTGATGAGTCTAACGCCAGACACAGCAACAGCTTTACGTCAGGGAAAAGAAGAGTTAGTGCCCATCAACCAGCTACAGGTGGGCGATGAGATTGTTGTCAAACCAGGAGAGCTAATTCCTACTGATGGCTTAATTGTGTCTGGTTATAGCACCATCAATCAAGCTGCAATCACAGGTGAATCTTTACCTGTAGAAAAGACGGTAGGCGAAGAAGTTTTTGCAGGTACAATCAACGGCTATGGCGCGTTGAAGTTGAAGCTACACAAACCAGCAGCCAGCAGCTTAATTCAACGCGTAATTCGTTTAGTAGAACAAGCACAGACAGAAGCGCCACCTTCGCAACAATTTATCGAGCGATTTGAACGGGGGTATGCACGGGTAATTGTCAGCTTGGGATTTTTGCTGGCGATTTTACCGCCATTTATTTGGGGTTGGGATTGGGAAACCACAATTTACCGTGCCCTGACTTTTTTGGTAGTAGCTTCTCCCTGTGCTTTGATGGCTGCAATTATGCCAGCGCTACTTTCGGGAATTGCCAATGGTGCAAGACAAGGGATTTTATTTAAAAATGGTGCCCAATTGGAGAAGATTGGCCAAGTCCGGGCGATCGCCTTTGATAAAACTGGTACTTTAACAACAGGACAGGTGCAAGTTTTCCAGGTGATTGCTCATGGTGAATACTTGCAAACAGATGTATTAAAAGCCGCAGCATCTTTAGAAACATTCTCAGAACATCCCATCGGTAAAGCAATTGTACAGGCGGCTACTGATTTAAACTGGGTGCGTGCAACTGATGTACAAGCTATACCAGGAAAGGGAATTGTCGGGATTGCCAAAGAAAAAACAGTAATTGTCGGGAATGCTGCTTTTGTGCGGGAGTATGTTACTGAGTTACCAAAAGAATTACAGAACTTAGCTCAATCTTTGGAGATGGGAGGGAAAACCGTTGTTTGGGTAGGACAAGGGAGCAGGGAAGAAGAATTTGGAGTGATAGGTGCGATCGCTATTGCAGACATGGTACGCGATGAAGCGGCATTAACTATTACTCGTTTAAGAAAGTTGGGCGTTGAACGAATTGTGATGATTACCGGCGATAACCAGCGCACTGCTCACAGCATCGCTCAGGCAGTAGGAATTGATCGAGTATATGCAGAACTTTTACCAGAAGATAAGCTAGATATTATACGTGATTTGCAGAAGCAGTATCAAACAGTCGCAATGGTAGGAGATGGTATTAACGATGCACCTGCCTTAGCTCAAGCATCTGTAGGTATTGCTATGGGTGTAGCTGGCAGCGATGTAGCATTAGAAACAGCCGATATCGTGCTAATGGCAGACAGATTAGAAAAAATTGCTGTGGCGATGCATTTGGGTAGGCGATCGCAAACCATAATCAAACAGAATATAGTTGTAGCCTTGGGTTTTATTCTGTTGCTTTTGGTGGGTAATTTTCTCGGAAATGTTAATCTACCCATCGGCGTGATTGGGCATGAAGGTTCTACAGTGTTAGTAACTCTAAGTGGGCTAAGATTGCTCAAATGAATCGCTTTTGTCCTGTGGTTTAAAAAACTTATTAACTATGAGACTAACCCGCTAATCAATTCAAACTACTGTTGAGTCAGGTTGCCGGGGTAAGCTTTACTTATGGCTCTCTTGGTGCTGCTTTATAAAGTATTTGCAGTTTACATCTTGAGAGCTTTTTAACTATTTATAAAACTTGTTAAACATCCTTTAAACAATTGATCGGCATGGCGATAGAGAATACTAAATATAAAATATGATAAGTAAGAATTTAACCTTAGTTTTTCGCCACTTTTTGAGTAATTGTACACCTGCACCGAGCCGGAGGCGATCGCTTTTATCAAAAAATGATGGTAAAAAGCCTGAAGCAACATATTACCATTAATCCACAAAACAGTAGATTTTTACAGTACGTAAGTTTTCTAATCTTTATCCGTGTCCGTTTTTGCACTGCTACTACTGTATATTATTTACCTGTAATCATGTGTATTCATTTTTTAAAAAAATAATAATTATTAACAACTACTAGAAGCAAAGCTGAGTAAGGACACAGCAAGTATTTAATTAAAAATATGAGATTTTCTGAAGCTTAACTACTATCGAAAATCTACTAATACTACTAATATCAATCTAGAATTGTGTTATGTGCTTTTGTAGCTTTGCTTCCGTAAAGCGAAAAAAGAACTATTTTAATTGGTGCTGTTAAATAATACGAAATTATTGGATGAAGTGAAAAAGCCTGCGCTTCATTCTTATTCATTTCGTATATCTGTATTTAGTAAAAATGGAATTGCTGTGGCTGATGTTTTGAGACTTTTGCTCAAGCTTTACAAAACATTAGATATAAGGATGAATTCGTATGAGTAAACTGATAGTTCCTCCCAATATCATCGGTACAGATAAGGCCGACCTAATTCAAGGTATCGACGAGAATGTCAATTATCAAAGCGACATTGGATTTATTGGTATTCAAGTTTTAACTAATGGCATCATCGATACTCGTTCGGGAGACGACACTATCAATGGTGAGGGTCGAGGTTCTTATTCTTCAAAGGGAACTGGTATTTCCAATAGCGGCACCATAAAGACTGGTTTGGGAAATGATACCATCACAGGCACAGGTGAGGGTGAGAGTTCTGTGCCTTTAGGCGGAACTGGTATTTTCAATAGCGGTTCCATAGAGACTGGTTTGGGAAAGGACACTATCATTGGTAAGGGTCAGGCTGTTGCTTCTCCAAGCGGAATTGGTATTTTTAATAGCGGTACCATAAATACTGGCTTGGAAAATGACACTATCATTGGTGAAGCTCAGGGTTCTATTTCAAGCGAAACTGGTATTTATAATAGCGGCACGATAAAGACTGATTCTGGAAATGATACTATCACTGGCACAGGTAATGGCGGCAGTGCCCCTATCCCTGGTTACATCTATCCAGGAACCGGCATATTCAACACTACCACAGGCATCATCAGTGCTGGTGGGGGAAATGATACGATCACAGGCACAGGTGATGGCGGTAGCTATAGCGATGACGGTAAAGGTATAGGTATATCAAATCAAGGCAAGATTAGTGGAGATGCAGGCAATGACAATATCAAAGGCATCGGCATAGGAGGTTATTATGCGGGAGACGGCATTGGAATTTTAAGCAGTGGTAGTATCAGTGGCGGTACGGGAAATGATACCATCACAGGCACTGGCACTGGCGATACTACCATCAAAGGTGGCGCAGGCGGAGATGGATTCGGCATCTCTAATACAGGCAAGATTAATGGAGATGCAGGAAAAGACTCTATTATCGGGACTGGAACAGGCGCTAAAGGGAGTTTCGCCTTCACTAATGGCCCTGGAAATGGTGGCAAAGGAATCGGCATCTCCAACACGGGCAGTATCAGTGGTGGAACCGAAGATGATTCAATTACTGGTATTGGCAGAGGAGGCGCAGCAGGCACCGGCGACGGAGGCGGTGGAGACAGAGGCCTTGGTGGTGATGCTATAGGTATTGCTAACAGTTCCAATATTGATGGTGGCAATGGAAACGATGTCATTAAGGGCATCGGTATTGGTGGAAAAGGCAATTCTAACTCAAACGGTCGTGGAGTCGGCATCTCCAATACTGCTCCTGGTCGCATCAATGCAGGTAACGGCAAAGACCAAATTCTCGGCTACGGCACAAGCGTGGGATTAGAGGGCAATGGTGTAAATATTGTTGGCATTGATGGTGGAACCGGTGACGATTTGTTTAAAGCAAGGAAAATCAGCGGTTTAAACGCTCAAGGCAATCCCATTGAAAGTGCTAATCAGGATGGAGCTGTTGCCAATATCTTCATCAGTGGGGCTAACGGAAACGATATCTTTGACTTGGGATTCGGTACTGCCAAGTTAAGTGGTGATCAAGGCTACGATACCTTACTGCTTCCGGTTCTCGGTAGTGGCAGCTACACCATTGGAACACCTGATGTTAATGGCTTCTTCCAGATTAAGAACACTGCTAGTACAAATGTTTTGACAGTTAGCGGTATTGAACATATTTTATCTGGTGGAACGACTCTTGTTTAACGCGATCTCCACGGGTTAAAGAAGGTACAAAAAAGTCCTTGCCTGCTATTAAACGAGAAATACGCAAGCAAAAAAAGAACTACTTTAGTTGGTGCTGTTAAATAATACGAAATTATTGGATGAAGTGAAAAAGCCTGCGCTTCATTCTTCTCCATTTTGTAGATATGTATTTCGTAAAAGTCGAATTGCTGTGTCTCAAGCTTTAAAGAACATTACATATAAGGATGAATTCGTATGAGTACACTGAAAGTTCCTCCCAATATCATTGGTACAGATAAGGCCGACCTAATTCAAGGTATCGAGAATGTTAGTGGGCCGAATGGCGGCATTGAAAACATTGGCATTGAAGTTTTAACTAATGGCATCATTGATACTGGTTCGGGAAACGACACTATCAATGGTGAAGGTCGGAATTCTAATTATTCAAAGGGAACTGGTATCTCCAATCGCGGCACCATCAAGACTGGTTTGGGAAATGATACGATCACAGGCACAGGTAATGGTCAGAGTTCTGACTCTTTAAGCGGAACTGGTATTTTCAATAGCGGTACCATAGAGACTGGTTTGGGAAACGACACCATCATTGGTAAGGGTGACGCTGCTGGTTCTTCAAGCGGAACTGGTATTTTCAATAGCGGTACGATAAAGACTGGCTTGGGAAATGACAAGATCATTGGTGAAGGTCAGGGTGGTTTTGGTGATTCAAGGGGAATTGGTATTGACAATAGCGGTACCATAGAGACTGGTTTGGGAAATGATACGATCACAGGCACAGGTAACGGCGGCGGTGCCCATCGAAGTAGCGCGCCAGGAATCGGCATCTTCAACAGTACCACAGGCATCATCAGTGCTGGGGCAGGAAATGATACGATCACAGGCACAGGTGAGAGCGGTGACGATAACGATGAGGGTGGTGTAGGTATTTCAAATCAAGGCAAGATTAGTGGAGATGCAGGCAACGACAATATCAAAGGCATCGGTACAGGAGGAATGTATGCAGGAGATGGCACTGGGATCTTAAGCAGTGGTAGTATCAGTGGCGGTACGGGAAATGATACCATCACAGGCACAGGCACTGGCTATAGTACTATCTATGGTGGCACAGGCGGAGATGGGGTCGGCATCTCTAATACAGGCAAGATTGATGGGGATGCAGGAAAAGACTCTATTGTCGGGACTGGAACAGGCGGTCAAGGAGGTTTCGCCTACGCTGATCGTACTAGCGCCGGTGGCAAAGGAATCGGCATCAAAAACACGGGCAGTATCAGTGGTGGAACCGAAGACGATTCAATTACTGGTATTGGCACAGGAGGCGAAGGAGGCAAGGACACTGGAGGTCAGGGCATTATTATAGGCCTTGGTGGTGATGGTATAGGTATTGCTAACAGTTCCAATATTGATGGTGGCAATGGAAACGATGTCATTAAGGGCATCGGTATTGGTGGAACAGGCAAGCCTGGCTCAAACGGACGTGGAGTTGGTATCTCCAATACTGCTGGGAGCATCAATGCAGGTAACGGCAATGACCAAGTTCTCGGCTACGGCACAAGCGTGGGATTAGAGGGCAATGGTGTAAATGTCGTTGGCATTGATGGTGGAGTTGGTGACGATTTGTTCAAAGCAAGGAAAATCAGCGGTTTAAACGCTCAAGGCAATCCGATTGAAAGTGCTAATCAGGATGGAGCTATTGCCAATATCTTCATCAGTGGAGATAACGGGAACGACATCTTTGACCTGGGATTCGGTACTGCCAAGTTAAGTGGTGGTCAAGGCTACGATACCTTACTGCTTCCGGTTCTCGGTAGTGGCAGCTACACCATTGGAACACCTGATGTTAATGGCTTCTTCCAGATTAAGAATACTGCCAGTACGAATGTTTTGACAGTTAGCGGTATTGAACATATTTTATCTGGTGGAACGACTCTTGTTTAACGCGATCGCGACGCTTTGAGAAGGTACAAAAAGCGATCGCCTGCAATTAAATTAAAAATACGCATTGTGTCGAGAAGCTCACTTCTATCAAACACTGCTCTGGGTTTACTCCAGGGCAGTTTTATATTGCACGGGCACTCAATTTTGGATTTTGGATTTTAGATTAATATCATGTCCGGTTAAACACTTGTCATTGCGACCGGAGGGAAGCAATCGCAAAGATATTGGGATTGCGTCGTTCCACTTCGTTGCACTCGCAATGACATATCGCAACTAATTTAGCGGACATGATATAACCCCACGCTTGACAGAGAAAAAATGTTAGGAAAACGATAAGTTAAAACAAGTGTCAACAGCTAAACACAGCGCTCATGATTGATTTTGAACCTTGGGACAAGTTACTGCGTCAATATGTTGATCAACAGGGTCGTGTAGACTATCTTGCTTGGAAAAGGGAGCAACCTCAAGCCCTTGCCGATTGGCTCTCAAGCATAAAACATCTTCAATTTAATGCCAATGCTGCGGAAGAATTGGCATTGTGGATCAACCTCTACAATGCGTTTACCATTTCGACGGTTTTAGAACAATACCCAATCGAGTCAATTCGTCCGCGTATTTTAGGCATTCCTAACTGGCTTGGGTTTTTGTGGTTTTTTCAACGCCGGATTTATGACATCTTTGGCAAACGTTACAGCCTAGCCCAAATTGAGAATCAAATTCTGCGAGACAAATTGCAGGAGCCACGTATTCATTTTGCGATCGTTTGTGCTTCGATTGGTTGTCCCTTACTGCGTCCGGGAGCTTACTTTCCTGAGCAAGTCAGTCAGCAGTTAGATGAAGATGCTCGGCGTTTCATTAATAATCCAGAAAAAGTTCGTTACGATTCCCAAAGCCAAGTCCTTTACTGTAACAAAATCTTAAAGTGGTATCGTCAAGACTTTGTTAAGGTTGCGCCCTCTATACCAGAATACATCCGTTCTTACTTGAACACAGACCTGCCCCTAACTGCCTCAACGCCAATTTCCTATCTTCACTATGACTGGAGCCTTAATCAGCGAATGTCTTGATAAAACTGCTTGAGATAGTTGGCATCAACGCCAATTCCCCACAAAATCCCGATGTAAAGATAAATTGCAGTTGCTTTCAAACTACCCCATTTTGCCACGCGGCGATCAGAGCTTTGAACAATGCGGTTTACTTGACAAATTCGCCCCTTTTGCACCAGTTTCAAACATAAATCGCCATCTTCCATAATCGGCAATGCTTCATCGAATCCACTGCAATCCCAAAAGTCAATCCGACGGCAGAATATTACCTGATCTCCAAATAAAAGGCGCAATCCTTTAAAAAAAAGATGAGGTTTAAATAGCAGTGGCGCGTAATAGGTTTTCAGATAATTATGTAGAGAGATACCCCAGCGAGTTGTTTGAGAACCTACCATTAGAGAAATGAATCCACCACAGGCAACTGTTGGCTTTGCCAGGGTTTGTTCAATGATAGCAATAAGGTCATCTGGAACCGAAGTGTCTGCATGAAGGAAGCAAAGAATATCTCCAGTGGCAGATGACGCTCCGTAGTTCATCTGAATAGAACGCCCACGCTGCTTACAGGAAAGAATTTGTATCGTCAGCGCTTTATGGAATGGCTGAAATTGCTTGGCGATCGCTATTGTTTCATCTTCGCTACCACCATCTACTACTATTACCTCTTTTGCTGGCGGATTCAGTAAAGTCAGTTGGCGTAATGTGCGCTCTAAACTAGCCGCTTCATTTAAAGTGGGAATGACAATCGAAACTTGAGACATGCACTTCACAGTGTTTTGCCGTTGTTATTATTCTACCGGACTGATGTGTATGGGTTTTAACCCAAACAAAAATCAGGCAATGGTGAAGCGCTTGATCAATACATCATATAAAGCGATCGTTACTACAAAAGTTGCATTACTAATAATCAAAAACTTTTCTGTGATTCCCAAATTCCATTGCACAACATAAAAAGCGATCGCTAACATACTGCATCGGTGTCCGCAACTCAAGCACAAACCAACTAGCAGACCCCGCAATTAAGAAAAATAATGGCATCATATGCCACTGATGTACAAAAAAGATAAACCCCCCTAACGAAGGACTTAGCAAATCATTTTGGATATAAAAATCTCCTATTTCACCTTGTAAAAAATGACAGCGGCATGGAAATAAATTAGTAATAGCACCGCCAGCGCCCTTAGCCAATCCAAGTCATGACGTTGTTTCAGGTGACTTTTCGGTGTATCCAAGTGATTTTCTAAGTTCTTGCTGTAAATCTAACCAAAATCTTAGCGGCTTTTATTACCAAAGATAGATTCTACTAATCGGGTTAAATATAAAACTACATAAATTAGCGATCGCATAAAAGCGTGTTTTATTGTCCTTGTTCTTTTGCGTGCCAAAAAACAAAAGTACACCCTAACTGGAAGCCCCTTAGTAATTCCGATTAAATCTACACCCTTCAGCTTACTCCCATACTTTATCTATTTCCTCATTTTGTTCTTTCTCACGGTACAAGACGACTCACTAATAAATAGTGCAACTTAAGAGTAGTGCAAATATGATAAATTATGAACGCTGCAAAACGACTTGCTACTCTCAACCGCATCCGCAAACTCAGCCGCCTCATGGATACTTCTATACGCATTCCAGGCGTAGGTTTGCGTATTGGAATAGACCCAATTATTGGTCTAGTTCCAGGTGCAGGTGATTTAATTAGCACAGCGTTTTCAGCTTACATAATATTTTTAGCTACTCGCTTTGGCATACCACGCCAGGACTTAGCCAAAATGATTTTTAATGTAGGTTTAGAAACAGTCGTTGGCACTGTACCTTTAGTAGGGGATTTATTTGATGCTTTTTATAAGTCCAACATTCGCAATTTAGCAATTTTAGAGCAACATCTGGCGGTAATGGAACCAAAACTTCAAGAAGTAGCTGATGAATTGTTAGCTCAAGAAACAAGTCTCGTATAATCCACTATATAGGTTTACGTTTTTAAACATTTTTACGAGTGGCTGATATGATTGTTTGAGGTTATAATAATAACAGTAGTATGAGACACAACATTAGAACAAAAATGTTGTAACTCCAACCTCTACTAACAAAAACTGAATCTATATATAAAGCAACCTCCCAATAATGTGAGGTTGTTCTTTTTATAACCTAAAAGGCAAAAGTTGCTGAAACTCTTGCATTGAGCGAAATTTAGTTTTTGTGTATTGACAATTCAATTTGAAAAATGGAACCTTGCCCAACTTCGCTTTTGACGCTAAGATGACCACCATGTGCTTGGACGATTTGTTGAGCGATCGCCAGTCCTAAACCAAAGCCCCCAGTTTCTCGCGCCCGTTGCTTATCTACTCGATAAAACCGCTCGAAGATATAAGGCAAATCTGTAGCAGGGATGCCAATGCCGTTATCTTCAACTTGAATCACCGCCGAACAGGACTGGGTATACAAGCGCAACTGTACTATCCCACCAGCTTTTGTATATTTACAAGCATTACTCAGGAGATTTCCTACTGCTTGATGCAATAGATCTGGGTCAGCCAGCACCACAATTGACTGTTCTGGCAAATCACTTTTAATATTTAAATGCTGGGCAGCGATAGTAGTAGACTGAAAGTCTATTAATTCTCCTAGTAAATCTGTCAAATCTACTTCTTTAAGAAATTCAGGTGATAAATGCCCCGCCTGCCGTGCCAGAAATAGTAAATTACCAATTAAAGTATTCATTGATTTAGCTATCTCTGCAATCTTCTCTAAACGCAGATGCTTGGACGCACCTTGATCAAGTGGCGCTAGCATACCAACTTGAGCATTGCTGAGTACCGCCGCTAAAGGAGTACGTAATTCATGGGAAGCATCAGCAGAAAAGCGCTGAAGTTGTTCGTAACTGAAACGAATCGGCTGCATTGCCAGCCCTCCCAAAACCCAACCTGTTAGACTAATCACCCCCAAAGCGATGGGAACAGCCATTATCAAAAACATTAATAATCCTCTCAAGGCATCTTGAGCATCTGCCATCAATATTGCTACCTGGACATAGCCAATCAGCTGTCCTTTGTGTCGTACTGGCAGGGTTAGCTGACGTAGCCAAGAAACTTTCGACTTTGCCAAGGGCAAATCATTGGTTGTTTTAATAGTTTGAAATTCAAAAGCCGCGCTTAACTGTTCTGGAGGAGGCGCACCAAAAAATTGTCTCAGCTTGCCTAATCGATCGTACCAACCAGCATAGATTACCTCAGTATCTGCTGGAGGTGGGTTGTTTCCTAAAAACGGCACATTGCTGAGATCCACACGTCCTTGTCCCTGCTGTAATTCATACTGCACCGAAGCTGCTATCACCCTAGCTTTTTTGTAAAGTAGCCGATCCTTTAGTGCCAACTGCTCAACAGCTTCTTGGTAGTAAAGCACCCCAGCAAAAACGATTAAAATACTGCCCATAGAGAGGGTAAACCAACGAGCCAAGTTACGACGGCTACGGGTGAACATAGTTAAGAGTTAAGATTTAGGCGTAATTCGATAGCCCAGGCCGTAAACTGTCTCAATCCAGGAAGCTGCACCTATGACCTGCAAGCGTTGCCGCAGTCGCCGTACTAGGGAGGTCATAGCGTTACTTTCCGGCTCACTACCCCATTCCCACAATACCTGCTCAATCTGGTCACGGGTTAAAATTTGTTGGGGGTGACGCATTAAGTACTCTAACAACTGATACTCACGGGCAGATAATTCCACGATTGCCTCGCCTCGCGTCACTGTTAGGGTTGCTTGACACAGTTGTAAATCAGCCAGCACAAGAGTTTTTCCTAGACAAACAGGCGATCGCCTCGATAGCGCCCGTACACGTGCCAGCAATTCAAATACGTCGGCAGGCTTAATCAAATAATCATCTGCTCCCGCATCCAATCCGGCAATTTTGTCGGCTGTAGTGTCTTTAGCTGTCAGCATTAATACAGGCGTACTTTTTCCAGAGCGTCGATACTGACGACACAGATCCAATCCACTAATTTCCGATAACAACCAATCTAAAATTAGCAAGTCATACTCTCTTTGCGACATCACCCATTGAGCGATCTCTCCATCAGTAACGCTGTCAACAATATACCCTGCTTGGGATAGCGCTGTATGCAGTGGTTCTATTTGTTCCGGATCGTCTTCTACTAAAAGTATCCGCATAATTGACGCTTGCACCCCATCGCTATTCTGTCTCATACTAAAGAGGTCGATGGATACAGAGCGTCTTCCATGAGTAGTATTTCTAGCGGAATAGATAATTAAAATTTTAAATTAGCAATTATCACAATCCTATGTTTTTACAACGTTGGCGGCAATTGCTACACTCTCCAATTATAGAATTCTGCCTTCCCCTGCCTCTGTTGGGTGTTTTCTTTTGGTTTGGTGGCAACCTGATGGCAGAACAAATATTGAGTCGCCCTTACGGTAGCGTAAATAAATTACAAGCAAATACTCAATTCGATGTTAAGCTATCGCTGACAGTTGTACTGATTCAAGCAGAAATAAACAGAACAAAAGGTGCCACTTTAGTCATAGTTAAAACTAAAGATCCTAGCTTGAAGAAGTTGGAGTTTGAGTTTCCAACTACAAATGCTAATCAAGTGGAAATAGATATTGCCCAAGAGTTAGACATCACAATTGCAAATGTGCGGAAGCTGGTGCGCTACCGGATAAAAGATTAGCTATTTTGTCCTTGGAATAAAGCAGGAGGTAAAAGGCAGCAGCACAAATTGTTTTATAATTTGACCCAACTCAGCTAAATTTTAATAAAAGAAATGAAGACATATACTTATTAATTATTTTTTAACAAATTTATTACTAATAAAAAATGTTACAACTAAGCTAAATATAAAGTGTCGTCTTCCCATAAATATTTTTTAAGATCAACAAAAAATTTATATGAATTATTAAATGAATCAGTCTCAGATAAAACTTGAATACCTTCAGCTTCCAACTTATTTTTTTGTTCGTGAATATAGGATATTAAATTACCTTGAGAGTCCAATATTCTATGTATAGGATAATCAGTAGCTGAGGTGTTATTAAGATACGTCGGAATAGCTCGCATATAGCTTTTATCTACTCCTATGCTTTGAAGAATATGTTTATATGTAACTATTTTTCCATTTGGAACTTTAATTATATATTTTAAAAAGCGCTCATAGGGCTTTTCGGATAATGCAGGAAACTGTTTTGCTTTAATGTAAAAACTATTGCCGACTTCTAGTTTACCTGATGCGATGACTACACCTAAAATTCCTCTTTTACCTTGAATATTTTGTAATGATTGTACTAAATGTTTCATTCGTTTACATGGGTCACAGTGAAAAGTTAAACGAATGGCAGCACCGCTTTCAAATACAATGAGAGAGCCGGGTCTAAATTGCTCATCATCTAGACCTTTAATCACAATATTTTCTCGCAATTCTCCTGGCTGTATTGAAAGCTGATAAATATCCTCATATCTAACAATTAAAATTTGCCTGGGGCTTATACGGTTAGCATTAATATCTCCGTCTATGCCATGCCCTAATTTTAAATTAATTCTAGAAAGCTTTACCATTGTAGAACCTTGTTCCACCTTAGTAAAAAGATGTACTATTGAGCCAGATCTATCAAACATAAACTATTATTTACTGGAATAATTTCTTATCTTAGCTAAATAAACATAATCGGCTCCGCAGGTTATATTTATTTAGCCTACGTAGCCGATCCGGATTTCTGTAACTGTAGCTCTAAACTGATAGTCTACGCTTAACGTAGGTATTCTTTATTCAAGCTCCCTTCTTGAAGCATAAGTAAAAATTAATAATTACACATTTATCTAACGTTTCTCACTAAAAAATTGGGCTGACCACAGGTTTTTTGAGAACGCTGTAGAAGTTCTGCACTACAAGCACCTGGTTTACCGTCTTTCGTGTAGCAAACGAAGATTTCTTGCAAAAATCTTCCTGAACCAGAGCATTGTGGTGCTATTCCATCAGTGGTAAATGTACTATTAGCACTCACAAATGTATTTTTTAGGTCTTTGATTGTGGTACGAAATGGTTTAGGAGGACGATTATAAGCTGTGGGAATAATAACAGAATCTTTTAAATGTTTAGATAACGCCAGATATTGTACAGGGCTGAGGCCAGAGCAAGTACCATGTTTTTCCCATTCATGATTGTAAAGCTTATCACTAGGGAATAAACCTGGGAACTGTTGCTTGATTTGTGAAGGTAATTTTTGAGTCGAACAATTAGCGGGATAACCCTTTTGGTGCTGCGGCCACAGTCCATGTAGTACAAAACCAAGTTTCTTACCTAGTTTGCATTGCTGTTGGTCACGGTCACCATTTTTAGCACAATAATCTGGTGACCACGATAACGCCAGGACATAAAAATCAAATTGACCGGGAGTAGCACGATTTTGAGCAATAACGGCATTAGGTATAGCAAAGCCAGTTATTGTTAGAGAAGATACTACTAATAATTTTTTGAGCGGCAGATTCAGCATCAATAGCCTCTGTGATGAAATTTACAAAATATACATTACTGTAGTTTAGTAATAAAGGATACTGGATTATGCCAATTCAAAATTCAAAATTAAGAAAGCCAGACTTCACAAGGGCTTCTGAGTTTGGAACCGTTGCTGAATTTGGGAAAATTGGTATAAGTCATTCTCCTCTGCTACCTATGTGTAGTGGTTTCAAGTCGAATAGTATAAATAAGTATCTCTGCTAACAGCGTTATTACCCAACCCAAAAGTTTTCTATTTATTATCCAAACGGGTAGCTTGCTCCAGTGCTGCTTTTTCTCGCGATCTGCGGGCATAAGGTTGTAGTTGGGTGCGATCGCAACCGGTGAGGATGCTCAAATTTTCTAAGCTAATGCCTCGCATTAACATTTCTACACGCCAAGTCTGTTGTGCTTGGGCGATCGCAGGCGGTTGTCCTTGTGGAGTTAGCATTCCCTCAGTCCATGTTTCCCAACGAATCTCAATTACTGGCTCGGAAATTGGTTCTCCTGCTGCATTGAGAAACATTGCTGGTTGAATATCTTTACGACTTTTCAACCATTTAATTAAGGGATTGCTAGTATATGAGCCATAGCGTTTGCCCAAAATCCATTGATTTACAGGCACTTGACGAACTAACCCTGGGGTTGTGATTTGCAGAAAGTACCCTTGAGCATCGTAAATTTGGTGCGATCGCTGCAAGCCAACTATCTCTGTAGCGGATAACCCAGCACCAAATAACACATATGCCAAGGCATAATCTTGTACTCCCAATTTCCTAGCTTGTTGCAGAATTTCGTGGACTAAACTAGCAGGTAAATCAACCACTTCTATAGCGATCGCGCTTCCTGGTAAATAATCTACTGCTGATTCCGCTGAAGGTGACATAGCACCGTGTAAAAATAACTCCACCAAATTCTCCAGAAAATCATCTCTATCTTCCCAAAGTTCGTGAAATTCACTAGTAAATTCGATAACGGCGTATCCCAAAAGCATCCCATTTAGCAAACTAGCTAATTTTTCCGCGGGTAGATAAGTATTTAAGCGCCCCTGCTGAATGACAGTGGCTAAATACTCCGCCACATAGCGGTTAGCCTCGGTTAAACCCCTTCCTAAGGCACGGCGATTTTCCGCTGGGTATTGGTCGGCTTCACCTACAACAGACCGCACAAACTCCGGCACTCGTTCTAATGCATGTAAAGTGTCACTTGCATAATCTTTCAGAGCTTGATAAACACTACTAGGAGGGCTTGCCCGGCGCACCAAAGACTCACCTAAATTCTTGAAAGCCGCAGATTCTTCTAACACAGCTAGTAAGAGTCCATGCTTATTGCCAAAATGCCGGAATAGTGTCACTTCGTTGACCTCTGCTGTTTCTGCAATTTGACGGGTGGTAGTGCCACTGACTCCCTGAGCTGTAAACAATTCAAGTGCTGCCTGAATCAGACGTTGCCGAGCTGAATGGGTTTGAGATGCCATAAAAACATAAATGCAAGTGGCACTTGCATATAAACTGCGAAGTTGTTAGCATAGCAAATGTAAGTGATACTTGCTTTACCTTACTGTAACGAACTTGTACAGAAGGGGGTAACTTCCTTGTAGGGTGTGAAGTGCAATAGCCTCAAACATCCCTAGCAAGAGTACGCCCGAAAAAAAGCAGATCGCTTCATTATTCATCAAATAAAAGTTTTTATGACTGCAAAATCTCTGACAATCGCCTCTGAGGAAAGAACTTCACTCCGCCTCAGTTGGACGAACGTGGTCTTTTTCGGCACATTTCATGCATTAGCTTTACTAGCGCCTTGGTTTTTTTCTTGGTCAGCATTAGGCTTGCTGGTGTTTCTCCATTGGTTGTTTGGAAGCATTGGTATTTGCTTGGGATATCACCGATTGCTGAGTCATCGGAGTTTCCAAGTACCCAAGTGGTTAGAATATACGATCGCCTTTATCGGAGCTCTTGCTCTTCAAGGAGGGCCAATTTTTTGGGTTGGCGGTCACCGCCAGCATCACGCCCACACTGAAGATGTCAATTTAGATCCCTACTCTGCGGAGCGAGGGTTTTGGTGGAGCCATATGTTATGGATTTTATACCCTCGTCCCGAATTCTTCGATACTGAAACCTATTATAAATATGCACCTGACCTAGCACGACAACCGTTCTATCGCTGGTTAGATCGGTACTTCGTACTGCTGCAAATACCTTTCGGCATATTTTTGTATCTCTTGGGTGGCTGGCCTTTCGTGATTTACGGTATTTTTGCCAGGTCAGTTTTGCTTTGGCACTCAACCTGGTTCGTGAACTCAGCAACACACAAGTGGGGCTATCGCTCCTTTGATGCTAATGACGGCTCTTGTAATCTTTGGTGGGTATCCATCGTCACCTATGGAGAGGGATGGCACAACAACCATCATACTTATCCCCATGTGGCTAAATCTGGATTTTCTTGGTGGGAGATTGATGTTACTTGGTGGAGTATCCAAGCCTTGAAGACATTGGGTTTAGCTAAAAAAGTAGTGATGCCTCCCTCTCAAAAGGCAAGTCAAGGATAAATTACTACTGAACTAGTATGCATCTACCATGCCCACAGCGCTATCCCCCGTGGGCTGAGTTATTTCAGTTCTACACCTTCATGTGCAAGCAACCAACGTTTTCGCTCTAAACCTCCTGCGTATCCTGTAAGTGCAGCATTCGCACCAACAACACGATGGCAGGGAAGCGCGATCGCTACTGGATTGAGTGAGTTTGCCATACCAACAGCGCGGTAAGCAGTAGACTTACCAATTCTTTTTGCTAACTCACCGTAAGAAATTACTGTTCCCCAAGCAATAGTTTGTAGTGCAAGCCATACTTGCTGTTGAAAGGCAGTACCTCCAGTACTGACAGGAATATTATTTAAGCTAGTGCGATCGCCCTGAAAATAAGCTTGAATCTTGCTACTAAAGCCCTGTGGGTTTTTCACATTCTGAAAATAGAAATTGCCATAACGTCTTTGAAGAAGCTTCGACATTCTTTGCTCGTAATCAGCAAAGTCTAAAGCGCAAAGCTTTTCCCCATCAGAGACAATCAAAATTGTCCCAACTTCTGAACTGATTTTGTCAAATAGCAATTTCACAGTATCGATGTAATTTCAAAAAGGTCAATTGCTTGTTTTATCGACTATTGCGGTAGCAATCACGCGATCAATTATGATTGATCTGCCGCGATCGCGAAAAAATATATTTGTGAAGTTATGTTGTGTTGAATGGAGGCTATAGCAGTGAACTCAGTCCGTATTGACGAACTTAGTAATGATGCCTGCTCTATATTGTATGACTCGGCATTGCTGAATGAAAGGATGAATTGATTTATATAGGTACAATTTGATACTTTAAGTAATAAAGTAATAATTTGATTGAGTATCTCAGCATTTGTTCTGATTTGGAATAGCATAAAGTTTTT
>JAHHHN010000019.1 GCA_019359325.1 Mojavia pulchra JT2-VF2
AATACCCAATCCCCAATCCCCAATCCCCAATCCCCTATCCCCAATCCCCAATCCCCAATCCCCAATTCCCAATCCCCAATCCCCAATTCCCAATCCCCAATCCCCAATCCCCAATCCCCAATCCCCAATCCCCAATCCCCAATCCCTAATCCCCAGCCCAATTTCCGCTTATCATGACTTGTAGAAACGCGATCGCGGCATGGATAAAAGCAAATGCGATTAATTTTATACAGTAAACCAGGATGCCATTTATGTGAGGGTTTACAAGAAAAGCTCGAACAGATTCAAAATCTCAGTTTTGAGTTAGAAATTCGAGATATCACAACTCGTGAAGATTGGTTCTTAGCGTATCAGTACGAAGTGCCGGTTTTATATTTATCGAACCGCAGAGGCACAGAGGGGAAAACAAATGTAATCGAAGAACATTTGCCACGTCCTTCTCCTCGTGCTAGTGTGCAGCAGTTGGAGCAAATGCTGCGTAAGTATTTGTCCAAATAGAAAAAAATAATGCAGAATAAGCGCAAGAAATGCGTGTGACGAGGTTCACAAGATGAAACTGCGGGAATTACTAGCAGCGATAGACAGTGTAGAGCAATTGCCTAACCATCCTGCTTTAGAGGATGCGGAGGTAAAAGGCTTAAAGACGAATTCCCATGCTTGCGGTTTGGGAGATTTGTTTATTGGTATGCCCGGAACACGGGTAGATGGTGGAGAATTTTGGCAAAGTGCGATCGCATCGGGTGCTGTAGCAGCGATTGTCTCTCCTCAAGCTGTCGAGAAAAATCCTCCCACAACTGAGGCTGTTGTCATCAGTGCCAATAATATGACTAAAGCCTGTGCCCAAATAGCAGGTGCTTTTTACGGTTATCCCAGTCAAAAACTCAAACTGGTGGGTGTGACTGGTACTAATGGTAAAACTACAACTACTCACCTGATTGAATTTCTGTTGGATAAAGCAAGTCTACCAACGGCTTTAATGGGAACGCTGTACACTCGTTGGCCTGGTTTTGAGCAAATTGCTGTTCACACCACACCGTTTGCGGTGGAACTACAACAGCAGCTAGCAGAAGCTGTGAATGCTGGTTGCGAATTTGGGGTGATGGAGGTTAGTTCTCACGCTTTAGCCCAAGGTCGAGTGCTGGGTTGTGAGTTTGAGGTGGGGGTGTTTAGCAATCTCACCCAAGACCACCTAGACTATCACCGCGATATGGAAGATTATTTTGCGGCAAAAGCGTTGTTGTTTAGCCCAGATTATCTTAAAGGACGGGCGATCGTTAATGCTGATGACCCTTATGGGAAGCGATTAATTGCATCGTTGAATTCAGAACGGGTTTGGAGTTACAGTGTCACCGATGCCAATGCTGATTTGTGGATGAGTGACTTGAATTATGAGCCTAATGGTGTTGGCGGTATTTTGCATACACCAAAGGGTGATGTGGCTTTTCGTTCACCTTTAGTCGGTCAATATAATTTAGAAAATCTTTTGGCAGCGGTAGGGACAGTTTTACACTTAGGACTAGATTTGCAGTTAGTCGCAGCTGCTATCCCTGAGTTTCCTGGAGTTCCCGGACGGATGGAACGAGTGCAGATTGTTCCTCACCAAGATATCAGCGTCATTGTAGATTATGCCCACACACCAGACAGTTTAGAGAATTTACTCAAAGCTGCACGTCCGTTTATTCCTGGTAAGATGATTTGCGTGTTTGGTTGTGGTGGCGATCGCGATCGCACTAAGCGCCCAAAAATGGGTAAAATCGCCGCAGAATTAGCTGATGTGGCTGTCGTGACATCAGATAATCCTCGCACTGAAGACCCAGAAAAGATTCTGCAAGATATTTTGGCAGGAATCCCGTCAACAGCAAATCCGACAGTTATAGGCGATCGCTCATCTGCCATTCGTACTGCTATTTTACAAGCGCAACCAGGCGATGGAGTTTTACTTGCTGGTAAAGGTCACGAAGACTACCAAATTCTCGGTACTGAAAAAATCCATTTTGACGACCGAGAACACGCCAGAGAAGCTTTACAACAAAGACTGAAGATCCAAAGTTAATACCAAATTGCACTTATTAGCATTAGAAGAGACGCGAAGTATCGCGTCTTTTCTAGTGAACCAATAACCTAGATGAGAGTCTAAGGTTAAAAATAAATGAGAAACATAACATAATTGATTAATTATAAATTATTCAAGCCCAGATCCGCTTGTCACAGTTTATTTTAAATGATAAACTCCATTAGTTTTATATTTCATATTTCATATTTTATATTTCATCATTATTATTAATTTTTGTAGCTTTTGTGCAAACAATGTACACATTAGGATGAAAAGCAAAGACAGAGTTATTTCTTCCTTCATCCTTTTTAATTTTTTCTTGTTGTGCTTGACTCATGAATGAATCTCCTGTTCAGGATTTATCCGTTTATCAGCTGGCTTTGGGAATGCAAGCGCCTCCGCAAGCCATGCCTCTCAGTCCTGCTACCCTACTATCAATACTAAGGTCACAAATAGATTTATTAATTGAGCAGAAAATTGCAGCTACTTTATGGGTAAAGCTACCACCAGGAGAAATTTGGCGTTCAGAATTAGCGCGTTATCAGTCATCAGTAAATGCGTCTGTTGTCATCTATAACTGTCAAATTGAGGAAAGGAGGAAAGCAGACCAAACGAGCAGTAAATATTTTAGCCCATCAACTACTAGCCACAGCCTACAGTTACTACCAAATAAGCAACTGCAACGAGAATACTTTTTAATAATCTTGTCGCCACAGTTTTGCAGTTTAATTGTGGCTCATCGACCGCTTAAAAGACGCAAAACACAAATATTAAAGAGAATAAATACCAGTAAAAATCGGACTTTATTAGCTATAAATACTGTAGAAGGTAGAGTAATTCAGCAAGTCTTGGATGGCATCAAACAAGCAAAAACCTCAGAATCATCCTTGAGCCTACCAAATGATTTTATCTGCCCCGCTATGCCTGAACCTGTACTGATGAGTCAGCTATTAGTCAAACAACTCCAGCGACAGGATGAAATTAATCATCAAATCATGAATCAGCGCATCGCCAGGTTGCAGCGGCAAAATCAAAACTTGCACAGCAGAGAAAAACTTAAAGATGAATTCTTACGCAATGTGTGTCAGGAATTGCGTACTCCCCTCACCCACATGAAGACAGCGCTGTCGTTGTTAAATTCCTCAACTTTGAAACCTCCCCAACGGCAACGCTATTTACAAATGTTAAATATTCAATGCGATCGCCAGAATTCTTTAATCACCGGTTTGTTAGATCTGGTGCAGTTGGAGCATAGTTTACACGATATCACTTTGGAGTCAGTACGTCTTTCTGATATTGTCCCCGGAATAGTCAGTACCTACCAACCCATAGCACAAGAAAAAGGGATCATGTTAGCTTATACAGTACCTACTGAACTCCCACCTGTTTGGTGCGTCAGCGGTGGACTGAGGCTGATTGTGATTAATATGCTGCATAACAGCATTAAATTTACCCCTGATGGCGGACAAGTGTGGGTAAAAACCCGTGTACATGGCGACTATATCCAATTAGACTTCCGCGACACTGGCATTGGCATAGCCGAAACAGAGATTCCCAGAATTTTCGACAGCTTTTATCGTGTGCGTTCAGGCGCAACAGATGAATCTAGCGGGCCAGGATTAGGCTTAACGGTTGTACAGCAGTTACTATGGCGTTCTGGTGGTTTTATTACTGTAAAAAGTAAAGTTAATGAAGGTTCGGTTTTTACAATACATTTGCCAACTGTGCGTAATAAACCTAAAACTTAGATTAGATAACAAGAGTAACAATTGTGTCCTTTTATTAGCTTATTACCACTGTTTAGCACTAACTTCTAAAGGCAGGAAAATAGTCAACACTTCCCCGTATTCAGGACGCTGACGCACAATGAGTTTACCCCCAATCGCCTGAAACAAATGCTTAGTTGCAGCAATATTGAGACTAATCGTACCTGTTTCCGGCTGGAACATCAGCAATTGGCCAAGAGCTTTGCGAATTGGTGGTGTTGTCGGTGTGGCAGCTTTACTAGTATCTTTGCACTGAGGTTGAGGCGATAATTGTAACTTCAGTTGATCACCTGCCGGAATAACTTGAACTTGAATATGGCTACCAGCAGGTAAACTACGAGTAAAATTCTCAATCAAACCAGTCAGTACCCGGTCTAACATCGTGGGGTTACTCACTACCGTTGGTAGTTGTTGAGGTAAAACCACATCCAAAGTCAAGCTTCGTCTACTCGCCGCTTGTTGCCAACGGGGAATACTTTGCTGCAAAACTTGATCTAAAGACGTTGGTGTAAGTTGAGTGTGCGAAGATTTGACTGAAGCAGATGTTTCTAATTCTGCTGCTTTAAATAGTAACTCCATTCGATCAATTTGCTCGGTACACTCGTGGTCGATCACTTCTAAGCGACTGATTACATTAGCAGGTAAATCTTTTCGCTTCAGTAGTAAGCGAGTCATAGTGCGAATAGTAGTTAGAGGAGTGCGAACTTCGTGAGCAAAGGCCTGTAATAATTCCACATCAGGACGAGAAGATACCTTTGCTGATGAGGAAATAGAGGAATTGACACAAGGTAAAGTGGAGGGAGTTTGTGAAGTCGTCTCACTGTGTTCCCTAATTTCCTTATCTGCTTCTAACTCTGGTAATTCTTGAAGCAATAACTGACTAAACTGAATTACAGTCCGGTAATCTGGAGCTACTGGAGAATACTGCTGAACTAATGCATCCAAATCGGCGAAAAAATCGGGATTCGTCAGCATGACTCTCGCTCCCAGCGCACGCCACGCCTGTTGGACTACCTCTGGCTCAAATGAAAATAAAAATGTTTTTTGACCACTCTTGTGTTCTGCTAAAACTAAGACTAATCTAAACTTATCTGTAAAAACCAAGCAAAACTGCTCTGTCCCTAGCGGATCGGCAGCTAGTAAGGGCAATACTGACTCATGCGGAGCAGTTTCATATGTTGTTGCTATAGCTACAGGCATCTGAAATGGCATCAGTGCCAACGGGTTAAATGGCTTGGCCGTAAAAGTTACCGTTTGTAAGTTTTGAGTCAGTATAGGCTGACTAAACAAAGGTGCTGGTGCAGCTAAAACTAATCCTTGGGTTGTATCAGATGCCGCAGTTGCTAGAGTGTTGATGAGCAGCTGTTCTGTTGCTGCTAAACTAATGCGCCACTGCCACTCTGCTTTAGCTGGGGAACATTCAGCCACAGTTGATTGGCTTTGGGCTAAAACTTCCTTTAGGCTTGGTAATATCCATTCGTACACAGGTTTTCACCCCTAGATTCAAGAGCGACTAACAGCAACTGGGTAGACATTTCACTATATATATATGTACGAGGTTATAATCATTCGCTTACTGGCGACAGTCGTATAACCGAACAATATAAGCGCAATTTCCCCTGCTATTAGTTATTACTCCCTAATCAAAGGTAAGAGTCAACCAATTTTGGATTTTGGATTTTGGATTTGTTCCGTCCATGAGAAGCAGGGCATGAACCAAAAAAATCTAAAATTGGCTTTAAGCTCATCTCACCCCAGCCACGGAGTGGGATGAAAGCGGGCATAGGGAAAAGGGCATAGGGCATGGGAAAGAATCACCAATGCCCAATTCCCGATGCCCCAAGTCAAGGGGAAGATTCATTCTACTCCTTGAAGGAGTGGGCTTTATCGCCGACTTTCTGTAAGTGCTTTGTTTCAAGACGATGTAAAGAATAGTTGCTGTATTACCTAACCTTGTACTCGACAGTGGTAACTTCTTTAGCTTGATATATCTCAAGCCACTAAGGTTGTTTCAACTCAAATTAAGCTCAACTTGCTTGGCTTAAGCTGGGCTATAGGTTAATCAAATTAGTCAATTCTGTAAAAAGATTAAATATAAAACTGTGTTTGTAAATCACAAAGATGAGTTAATGCGTTTACCTGCATTCACAAGAGTAAGTATGTATCAAAAAATTACTATAGCTATTTTGAGCCTGATGTTTGCAGCGATGATGCCTAGCGTTGCTGCTGCTGAAACTTTGATGCAAAAAATTGCTAGGACAGGAGTGTTAAAGGCTGGTACGAGTAAAGATGCCCCTCCCTTTGCCTACTCTGACAAAGAAGGGAAGTTAAATGGTTATTCAGTAGATATGTTGACTCTGATTAAAGAGCAATTAGAAAAAGAACTAGGAAAAAAAATTCAACTGCAATTAATTGGACTTACTCCTGCACAGCGGATTCCTCAAATAGTCAACCAACAAGTTGATATTGTGTGTGACGCTACTAGCTTCACATGGGAGAGGGATAAAAAAGTAGATTTTTCTGTCAGCTATGCTGTCACCGGTACTCAATTATTGGTCAAGAGTGGAAGTAATTTAGGTTCTCCTGAATCTCTAATTGGTAAGCGGATTGGTGTGTTAGCACAAACCACAAATGAGCAGGCGATCGCACGGGCACAACCGAAAGCCAAATTAGTTTACTTTAAAACTAGGGCAGAAGGATATGCAGCCTTGGAAAAAGGCACTATTGACGCTTTTTCATCCGATAGCATTCTTTTAGAAGCGTGGCTGCAACAGCAAAAAAATCCAGATACTTTTGCAATCGTACCTGACCTTCCCTATTCAAGAGAGGGTATCGCTTGCATGGTTCCTGAGAATAACTCAAAATTCTTGGATACTGTCAACTATTCGCTCATCAAGTTTATGCAAGGGTTCGTCAACGGTAATAAACGTAATGTCGCTATTTTTGACCGTTGGTTTGGCCCTCAAGGTGCTGTGGTTCTAAATCGGGATTTACGAGATTTGGTAGTTGAAACCATGCAATTGGTCATCGAATTTCGAGAAGATATTCCCAAAAATGACCTGTAGAGAAGTTGTCTGGGAGCAGGGAGCAGGGGAAAAAATTAAGGAGCAATTATTTATATCAGCCATTTCGTGAAATGGTATTAGAGCGAAATTCTATTGTTCTAAAGTCTGTGAGTCCCAGGAAGTTATATCTCTTGAAACCCAAATTTTCAGTTTTTTGCATACTCCTTGACTTTTGCACTCTAAAATTCGAGTTCGGAACCCGGAGTTTTGACCTTTTTATTCGGTCTTTTGAGTTCGGAACTCGGAGTTTTGACCTTTTTACTCGGACGTTCGAGTTCGGAACTCGGAGTTTCGACCTTTTTACTCGGTCGTTTGAGTTGAGAACTCGGCGTTTCGACCTTTTTATTCGGTCTTTTGAGTTCGGAACTCGGAGTTTTGACCTTTTTACTCGGTCGTTCGAGTTCTGAGCCTCAAAGATGCACTTCAACGGTGCAATTACCGAGCTATTTTCTACAACGCCGCTTCTTTAAACTTGACTTTTTTAGATTTAGGGGCGAAACGTTGTCCCATTTACACGAACCGTATTGAGCAATAAGGGATACAACGTTTCAAATAATTCTACGTCCTTCCGCATCTCATCAAGGTCAAACGATCGCGGTAAAAAGCCTGGGTTCTGTGTGGTTACCTCTAATGCTTTACTGACAAAGGGCACACATTGTTTCCTACAGTTGTCTGATTAAATTACTGTTGTGCGATCGCCCAATACTGCTACTAATTTTTCAATATGTGCTGCTTGATGCGTTGCCATTACAGATATCCTAATTCGACTTGTGGGTACTGTTGGCGGACGAATCGCAGGGGCAAAAATACCAGCATCTCTTAAATACTTTCCTGCTTTTAGTGCCTCTGCTGCACTAGGCAATTGAAAACATAATATCGGTGACTCTGAAGGCAGTAATTTCAAATCAATTACATACTCTTGCATTAACTGTTTTAAATAATCTACGTTTCTCCACAGTTGGATGCGGCGTTGTGGTTCTTGTTGCACTATCTCGATTGCTGCTAATGCTGCGGCTGTGTCTGCGGGGGAAAGACCGGTAGTGTAAATCCAAGTTGGGGCGCGATTTCTTAAAAAGTCGATTAATGTTGCACTTCCCGCCACATATCCGCCTAAACTACCCAAAGCTTTACTCAAAGTGCCAATTTGAATTAGTGGCTTTCCTGTATAGCCAAAATATTCAACACATCCTGCGCCAGTTTCGCCCATGACTCCAGTAGCATGAGCTTCATCAACTAGCAGCATACAGCTAAATTCTTCAGCTAGATTCAACAGTGCAGGCAAAGGACATAAATCACCATCCATACTAAAGACGCTATCGGTGACGATGAGACAGCGGCGGTAATTTTGCCTTTCTTGCATCAAGTGGGTTTTTACAGCCGTAATATCATTGTGTGGATATTCAATTACAGCCGCACCACTGAGAATCGCCCCATTTTTGAGACTGGAGTGATTGTACTGGTCAGATAAGATTAAATCGCGCTTACCCATCAAAGCTGCGATCGCACCTAGATTTGCCAGATACCCAGAACTGAATATCAGCGCATCTTCTGTTTGTTTGAGAGATGCGATCGCCTCCTCTAATTTTCTATGTAATTCTCGATGTCCGCTCAGTAATCTTGAACCAGTGCTACCAGTGCCAAATTCTTCGGTAGCTGCAACCCCAGAAGAAATTAAACGCTCATCCCCTGCCAAGCCCAAATAGTCATTACTGGCAAAATTAATTACTTCTTGACCAGCTAAAATCACAGTTGCACCAGGGCGACCGTGAATTGTTTGTACTGACCGATACCAGTCTGCCCGATGAATAGTTGTCAAAGATTGTTCTATCCAAGCATAAGGATCGGTGGGCATACTCAGCACTCAGTACTCACTAATTAGCACTCAGCTTGGCTGCTGAGATGGGCGATCGCCTGTTTAATCCAATCCTCTACATAGGCGTCTTTCGGAAGTCCGATGTCTTCACTCACCACGTGTAAAGCATGGCTAACTTCATGGGCAGTATATCCTAAAGCAAAGAGTGTCATTTGCACTTCTTCGAGAATTCCTGGTGCTGGCCCGCCTGTAGCAACGAAGAACCCCGCTGATTTGCGCCACTCGATCAATTTGCTTTTGAGTTCCAAACAAATGCGTTCTGCGGTTTTCTTACCAACACCAGGAGCTTGAATTAAAATTTGGATATTGGCGGCGATAATTGCTTGGACTAAATCGGGTAATTCCAATGTGTCTAATAAGGTAATCGCTAAAGCCGCACCAATACCGCTAACAGTCAGCAAATGACGAAATAAATCTCTTTCTGCTGGCGAAGCAAAGCCATACAACAACGGTACTTCTTCACGAACTTGGTAATGGGTAAAAATCTGTACTACTCCTCCCGAATCTGGTAATTGTTGTGCCAGTCGTTGCGGAACTTGTAGATCATACCCAATACCATTGACCTCTAAAGTCAGAATCACGCGATTACTGCTAATCGTTTGGACACCAGCGACGATACCTTTTAGATAACTAATCATTCTAAGAATCCAAAATATTTTAATCCTTCGAGAATGCCACCTGCACAAAAATCTTGTGCTAGGTAACGGTAGTCAGCGGGATGCTCGTTGTGCCATTGAAGTAACTCTGGACGGGCATTCCCTACAATGATTCCCCGTTCGTTGCCTACAGCAAATAAAGCAATATCATTACCTGAATCACCACAAACAACAGTTTGCTCTGCTGCAAATTTCCACTTTTGACGTAGAAACTGCATTGCCTGACCTTTATCGCTGGTACGGGGTACAATGTCAAGGTCAATTCCGCTGCTGTAGATTAACTTTATATTTAAATTAGATTTTTGCAACTCTAACTCAAGTTGCGGTAGCATGTCACCTGCTGCGGCTTCTTTTAAGAAAAAACTTACTTTAAATGGACGCTGTTCTGAGTCTGGTTGCAAAGCTAACTCAGGGTAATTATTAGTAATAGATAATACAAGTTCTCGATCCCATCCAGGAGAGAGAATTTCTGACCATCCTGAGTCTGGTGTATCATTACCATCAAGATAAATTTCTGTACCTACAGAAAGTACAAGAGCATCTGGTTCGATCAGATTTTTTTCTATTTGCAATTCTCGGTAAAGCACAGGCGATCGCCCAGTAGCATAGACGATTTTAGTACCATATTCTTGGCGATGTTTCTGTAGGCGATCGTTTAAGTCTTTGAGTGCATTGTCATTGCCTACAAGAGTATGATCTAAATCAGTCACGAATAAAAAACTGTTCACGGCAACTCCTTTTGTTAGCTTTACCATCAAAAAGTGTATGCCGTTTTTGTACTTATCTCATCTACCTTTAATGCAGCAAGTTAAAAGGTTGAGTTGGCCTATAAAGTTATATCGTGTCCGGTGAAAGACTTATCATTAAGACCGCAGGGAGCAGGGGGAAAGAGTATTTCGCGGTTTTTGCACAGATGCGAGAATTATAACTAACTAGGCGGACATGATATTACAAGTAATTCTGGCACTTGGGGGAGGCTTAAAAAACCTAATTTTTCGTTCCGCACTAAAGATATTTATGCCCCTCTCGCCGTCGGAGAGAGGCTTAGAGAGGGTTCATCGAACTCACGTCCCTAATGAGCTACTTCTAAAGCAAAATTAACTGTATATGGTTCTTCAAGCGATTGCTGAGTACTAGCTTGGATGGCGTCGAGATAGCTACGCAAAGACAAAAGTTGTTGGGAATTAGGACGATAGGTGAGATTGCCTTGTTTTTCAAAAAGTGGTGCGGCTGCGATCGCCTGGTAGTCAGAATTTTCATGGGAACTCTGGGCAAGCCAGGTAGAATCTAGACTATTAGGTATCAAACCTGGAGGTAACTCACCTTCCAAGAAAGCCAGCAGGCGTTGCTGACAAGCACGGGTATTAATGCCACGTCCCTCGAATAACTGGATCACTTCGTCAAAGGATAGTGACCGATCTGGCAAAAGCCGCAGCAATTCTGTAAACAGGAAATAGTCTGTATACTGTTGTCTGGGTATTTCTAAAACCTGGGGATGCAAAGGCAACATGGCCAGGCCATAGGCAACCCGGCTACAATTTGGGGCACCGTTGTCGCCGAGATACGAATCTTGAATAATCTTGGCGTTGGGGAGTTTTTGCTTGAGCCAACGGTTGACTGTTTCAATAGAAGCTACTCCTCCAGTCAAGATAGCCTGATTAATTGCTTCTGTGGGTATGCCACGAGCTACCAACAACTTATTAAGTTCGCGGTTGAGGCGGCGCACAAACGGGACTAATACCTGGCTTTCCAAATCTCGCCGTTGCAATACCCACCGCTGATCGGCCAAGTCTAAGGTGAAAGAGTCTTGGTGTTGTAAAATCAACTTCAGGGCAAGTGCCGCATCTAGCACCGCCTGTCCCAGAAGAGAACTTTCTAGACGCTGCTGAAGGCGAACACGAGCAGTTATGTCTGGTTCTCCGACTCGCGGTAGTTCTAATTCTTCTAATCCCAAACTATGCCATTGCATCCGTTCTAAACCGGGAATAGCTGATTGCCAAAGCCAAGGGTTACTACTAGTTTTGCTATCACCTTGGATCTCAGCGCGTGATTGTCGGGATTTTGGCGGTAAAAGCAGTTGGCAGATAATATCCTGCTCGATTTCCTTGCCACCATAAGCAAAACTGTGGAGCATGAAATCATTATGTGTAAATTGCTGGAGATTTTCTGGCAAATCTACCAACGCCATTTCTGTTGCAGTTGCCCCAATATTGATGGCAAGAGTGTTACCCACCAGAGGATGTTCGCTGATTTTTGCAGGACGCAAACCCTGGCGAGCACTTAATTGTACGGGTTCACCGTTGGCAGCATCGAGTACACTCAGTAGACTAGCGATCGCTTCTTCTATAAAAAATACTTGCTGTGGATGTTGAATGACTTTGCTAGTCAGTAATGCTTCTCGCACATTAAAACGATATTGTTCTGACCAGCTAGATGGGCAAGTACAGATCACCCCAGCAATGTTATTGATAATACTACCGAAAGTTTTTTCGTTGAGACCAACAGCAGCAGCAGTTAAACCTTGAGTGGTACTATAGCGATCAGACTTGAGAGTTAACAGTAGTTTAGAGAGCGATCGTACAACCCAAATCAAAGGCCCCGCAGAAAATTCATTGAATTGCAGCACAGGTTCCCATTTTTGCTGTGCATTTTTGTAGGGAATAGCTATTTGTAAATAAGGCTTCAACTGCGCTGAGTAGAGAGTGTTTGTCAAATCTGGAGCCAACTTAGGCGATGTAGGTGTTGTAGCCAAATTGTCAGGCACTTTCTCCTGAGCGACAACTGCGGGTGCTGTTTGCTCAATAGCATCTGTATTGTCAGCCTCGCCATGAGGTATAGAAGCTGTAGGCAGATAAACCTCTGCGGGTAAACGAAACGATTGCTGAAAGGAATTTGTTCCTGCTTCGTTTTCTGCTGACCAGTAGATAGGATGCACAACAAAAGTAGAGCGATTCAAAAGTGCCGCAGAAATCCCTGTTGTACCCAAATCAATTCCTAGATACCAGACCGAATCAGCAAGGTTGAGAGCAGATTCTGTATTGTTTAGATTATGCGAAATAGCGGGTAAAGAACTTTCTGAATTGCCAGCTGTGACTTCTGTTTTTTTTTCAATTGCAGGACTAAAGTCTAACTCAGCTTCTAACTGAGGCAAAGAAGTAGAATTTAGCTGCGGCAGTTCCATGCTGGAGAAAGCAGCAGTAAGCATATTTTCTACAGTATGTTGCTTGGCGGGATATTCTATCTCCAGCGAAGAATCACTTTGTGTCTGTTTTTGATCACTAGATGAAGAATTTAGCAGCCCATCAAAGTTAGCTAAATCCTGATCTAAGAGATTTAATTGCTCCTCATCCAAGGAAATATCAAGCATGGTATTAGCCTGAGTTTCCGCTTGGGAAAGTAAATTTTCTTGTGGCGAGGCAGGTATGTAGTTATCTGTGGACTTTTCTTGCTCCTCATCGTTAATTATTACTTCAGATTTTGGAACAACATTTGTTACTGTCGAAGTTTTTACGACTTCCTTTGGGGATGAGGCTGCAAGTAACTGTTGGTCATCATCAAAATCAACTAATAAATCTGTCAGCGCTGTAATGGTATCAACATTGAGTAGCTGAGTATGGCTTTCCGTTACAGTAATTTCTTCTGACAGCAAGTTAGGAGGTAAGGTTGAATCGCTTACTTCCTCAACTAATGAACCTTCCCATAGCTCTGATGCTAAGTCTGATGTTGAGTGTGTGGATTGTTCTGGTGTATCTTGGATTGCATCAACAAGGCTTAGGTTTGGTTGTTCAGACCAAAGTGAGTTTTCAACAACAGAATCACTAACTTGCAATTGATTAGTTGGGGATACTGGCGGCGAAAAAGCTGTGTCCTGTAGAGATAATTGATTGTTGAAATCCTGCGTCGGTTCTATTTCAACAACAGGGTTAGTACCGAACAAACTAGCATAAAGTTGGTCTACTTCATCTAATTGTGAACTGTCTGGTTGTAATCTAGTTGTGTTTGCAGCAGTGGCAGTTTCCGAAGCGTGCGGCGCATCTTCGAGCAGCTGTAAAATTGCTGCTTCTAAATCTTCTGTAGCAGCCGCATCTTCTTTTTGCGGTTGTATAAATTCAAATGATGGCTTGTCTACTAAATTAGTGATACTGTCTGCTCTAGCTGCTGATGTTTGTGAAGGCGATACAGTTTGATTATCTACCCCAAACAAAGATAATTGAGGATTAGGAAGTGGTTGCTGCAAATACTTAGCCAAATTATTGACAAAGCTTGCCATTAATTGTTCGCCTTGCACTCCTTGACTGTGCATCCTTGCGAGTGCTTGCGATAGAGATTCATTATAAGTATTAATATTACGCTGTAGTCCCTCAAAGACAACATTGACAGTTCCATCTAACGACAGTAAGCGTCGATCCAAATCTCTGGCTAGCCGTGTTAACAGCTCCATCTGCTGATCTGATGATTCTCCCAAAGGTGGCTCTATAGAGCTGATAGCATCTAGGTCTGTTTTATTACTCGTTGTTGAGGAACTAGGATGATTTGCCAAATGTGCTAAATGTGAGCTTAACGTTGGCGTTAGGCGATTTACTAACACCTGCAAAAATTCATTAATCACCTGCTCTTGGTTCGCCAACTGCTGGCTTAGGGAATAGTTCTGTAGTCGCCTTTGTTCTAGCTGCCTAATTTCTTGCACAAGAGTTGACCGTTCTTGCAGTAATGCTGCTAATTCCGCTTGTAACGGCTGTAACAAAGCTGAGAATTCACTATTTAATTTTTGAGGCACAACATTATTCTGCTCTTCGCTTGGCTGCTTGTGTTGTGCTAAAGACTGGTGATTATTTTGATCAACAAATTTTGCCACTAAAGGCGATAACTGTGTTTGTCCAGAAAATTTGTTGGAAGCATCTGGCTGTGAGTTTTCACTTTCTCCTAGTCTGGAGAGAAAGTCACGAATTCTTTCTAAAACCTCTCTTGGCTCCTGCGCCTGACTAGACAAAAGCCGAGACAGGCGCTTGCCGTTATTGGCAAGTAAGTTGTCAATGTCTGCAATCAGTCTTTGAATTTCATCTGCGCGGGAAGTCACTTTTAATTACCTTATGTAGAACTTTACGTCAACTAGTGTGAAAATTAATTTACAATTACTGAAGTTTCAAGGGTTGGTTTTTCCAATCGGACTTGGAAGTGAAATTATATTTATGTTATGGATTGTTAGGAATTATGGTTTATGTACTCAGTACTATTGAACAGACAATTAATGTTATAGCTTCTCAGACTTCATAGCATAAAAAATAGAAAAAAATACAACAGCTAAACAAACTACCTTTGGTGGATGATTACTTTGTATCGATACAAACAAGCAACGTCTGTAGCAAACAACTATTTATACTGAGTTGTATCTGACTGAAATCGGCTAAAAATTTGGCCTTAGCAAAAATTAACTACCTTGAGTATGATTAATATTGTGTACCTATTATGTTCTTAAATTCTTAAGTAATCATGTTTGCAGTCAGGCTTGCCCTGAAAGAAGACCACCCAGAGTCATCAACTGCTTTATGTAAAACTGTTATTAGGTTTAAACCCATAGATAAAGATTGCTGAGAAAAAATGCTCTGATCGTTTTCTTGTGTAACATAGTTTAGTTTTATTTTTGTAGGGGGCTGTACTTTGTTCGCTTAGGCTTAAGGTAGCTCTCTTGTTTGTTGTGTATCCAGTAGCTGTAATAACTATGTAATTAAAATGTCGTAATGGAAGACCGATTTAGCCTGCACACACCAGCCAATCCCTGGATGATCTCGGCTCCCTTTTTTCAAGGGTTGCCAGAAGTAGTTGTGGAACTAGCCCTCACCCATCTTGTTACCCGCACTCACCCAGCTAATCAAGTGATTTTACTCGAAAATGACTGGGGTGGTTCTGTATATTTTATTGTGGATGGATGGGTGAAAATTCGCACCTACAATCTAGAAGGTAAGGAGGTGACGCTAAATATTCTTGGCAAAGGGGAATTATTTGGTGAAATGGCGGCGCTAGATGAAGTACCTCGCTCTACCGATGTAATTACGCTGACTCCCACGATGATTGGCAGTATGCCGTCTCAGGATTTCGTTAAGTTACTTCAGACTGAACCTCTAGCAGGAATGCGATTGGCACAATTAATGGCGCGGCGCTTGCGACAAGTGAATCGAAGATTGCGTTTGCGAGAATCTGATAGTCAATCGCGGGTAGCGGATACCTTGTTGTTTTTAGCAGAAGGACAGGGAAAAAAGGGGCAGACAGGAACTGAAATTCCCAATTTACCACATCGTGAATTGAGCAGTTTGAGTGGATTGGCGCGGGAAACAGTTACACGAGTATTGACAAGGTTAGAAAAAAAAGGGTTGATTAAACGGGATCAGGACATTATTTGTATTCCCGATTTGTCAGCTTTAGAAAGAATGATAGTTTAATAACTTGTCAAATATGAGTATGTTAGATTCTCTACCAGATGAGCCAGAAGCTGGCTCATCTTCTGAATCTCAAACCACCCGCAATCAATTAGATAAACCAGAAAAGCTTACACAACCCCAACTGAAAGCTGATGCGCCCTTGAGGATGGTGGAAACCGCATTTTTAGCCAGTACTGCTAGCCTGATTTGGTTTATTAATTTTTACTTTCCGTTAG
The DNA here is from genome assembly GCA_019359325.1 of Mojavia pulchra JT2-VF2. GTDB lineage: Bacteria > Cyanobacteriota > Cyanobacteriia > Cyanobacteriales > Nostocaceae > Mojavia > Mojavia pulchra. The sequence goes on from JAHHHN010000019.1 coordinate 16,066, forward strand.
GGCCAGTTTTACGGATATTTTTTCCAGTACCGATCGCTCTAGTCTATCTTCGCTGGGGTAAACGAGCTGCTTGGATGGCAGCAGTTACATCTGGCTTACTACTAGCGGTGCTGATGGGGCCAGTCCGCAGTCTGCTATTTGTTATGCCCTATGCTTTTATGGGCGTGCTATTGGGAGCAACATGGAATCGTCGTGTTCGCTGGATAGTTTCTATTACTTTGGGTATGCTACTGGGCACTTTGGGAGCTTTTTTTCGCGTATGGTTACTATCTGTGTTGTCGGGTGAGGATCTTTGGATCTATGTAATCAATCAAGTAACAGATTTAATTGAGTGGTTATTCTTGAAGCTGGGATTATTAGCAAGTCCTAGTGTATTTTGGATTCAAGTTGGAGCGATCGCCTTGATTATGTTCAATAACTTGATCTATTTGTTTATAGTCCACCTGGCCGCATGGCTACTGTTGGATCGCTTAGGAAATCCTATCCCTCGTCCGCCACGTTGGGTACAAGTATTAATGGATTATGACAGTTAGTCAGTGGTCATTTTTTATGGGTCAGTTGCAAAAAAATACAACTGACTAATGACAACTGGCAACTGGCAACTGACAAAGAAGTTATGATTCGTATTTATACTCAAATAGCACAAGGTGAAGAATGGATATCTAAGTATCGCGGTCGCCTACCTGTGTTTGCCTGTGTATTAGGATTTACTGAAACTGGTTTGATTCCGGGGATTTCAGCAGCTGGACGGACTCCAGAAGACCGAAAGTATACTGCTTGTGCTGATGCTGAGTTTTTATACTACGGGCCAGAACATCAACCCCAATATTCTTTACCACCTCTAGCGGCGGGAGCATCACCTGTGTTGATTTCCCGTGCTGTGGTTGAAGCACTAAAGATTCCAGTTTATTTGTTTAATGCTGGGTTACCTCAGCCTCCAGCTGTACCAATAATTGATTTGGGTGGTCTTCCAGCTAGGTGTTTAAGTAGTGGTGATGCTATGAAATTGGCAACAGTACACCACTTGTTAGAACAAGGGCTAATTTGGGGTGAGCGACTTTCTGCCAAAAACCAAAAAAGGTATCTCATTTTAAGTGAGTGCGTTGTCGGCGGAACTACCACTGCCTTGGGAATTTTAACTGGCATGGGGATACAAGCACAGGGGAAAGTTAACAGTAGCCATCCTATTTGTAACCACGCGCAAAAGTGGGCGTTGGTACAAGCTGGGTTGCAACTGGCATTTCCTGGTGGTGAATCTCAACTCTTTGGTGCTGGTATAATTGACCCTCTAAAACTGGTTGCAGCAGTGGGCGATCCGATGCAAGTAGTGGTAGCGGGAATGGCGATGGCAGCTAGTCGCAATTGTGGTGTTCTGCTGGCTGGTGGGACGCAAATGCTGGCGGTTTATGCCCTAATCAATGCGATCGCTCAAGCTTACGCCTTAGCTTGGCAACCAGAAGAAGTGGTCGTAGGTACAACTCGTTGGGTAGCCGAAGATTCTACTGGAGGTACGGTTGAATTAGCCCTGAGTTTAGGTAAAAGCAAAAAAAATAAGGACGAGGTAATCCCGCCCTTATTAGCCACTCAGCTGAGTTTTATTGATTCTCGTTATCCCCAACTCCAAGCTTACGAGCAGGGCTTTGTTAAAGAAGGCATGGGCGCTGGTGGAGCTGCGATCGCTGCCCATCTTAATCTAGATTGGCAACAACACCAACTTTTAGAAGCCATTGAAAAACAACTTGAGCGATTGAGCCGATTCAATAACTGATAACGGATGCCAAAAGTTACAAATTTCCAGGAAATATCTGGGTCTAATGATTAATTTAGTGAATTCTCTCCCGCAGTAATTGTTCTTCTAAGGCTGCAATGCGGTTGTATGCTGCTGTTAATTGCGCTGTCAGCCGTTGAATTTGAATTTCTGGTGTTAAGCTTTTTTCTCCACTTTGACGATTCATATCTGTATAAATGCCATCTGCCAATACATCCTTATGTTCCATTTCGGGATTTAAATTTAGATTTCCTCTGAAATGGTAGTGTATGGCTTCGCTATTTTCGGAATAACTATCTTTTGCTTGTGTTTTAGCTAAAGAACACTCTGACAAAGTTTGAGACACTTTACTGTCAAGATCCTCAATTACCTGGCAGAGGGCATCCAGTTTATGGCTCAAAGTCAGGATCTGCTTTTGTAATGGCTCCATTTAATACCCTAGTCCGCATATTTTCTCTATGTTATTCAATTTACTGGCGACCTTAAATATACTTATGAATTATTTAATTTTTCCCATAGATTGTGGAAATCTGATACTAAAGTCTGAATTTATAAATATAACTAAATATTTTTATTAGTAAAAATTGTCCGTATTGTTGAAAAATATTAACTGCGTCTAGAATAATGACAAATATCTCGCTAAAAGAGCTAATATTACCGCTTTTGTTCATAATATTCATAAATGATAATCTTTCATCATGATAGTTACAGTGCTTTTAATTTAGCTCTACATAGCTTTGATTTAGAGCATTAAGATAATCGACTATTTATTACAAAACCTTGACAACTAGCGGAAATAAGTATTCTTAAGTTGACATAAAGCTTAAAAAAGGTAGCTATTTTAGGATTCTGTTACTGTTTACACACAAAGAGAAATAACAGAAAGAATTAATAATTGGATAATCGGGTTCATCAGGCAAAATCTGGCAGCTAACTTCTCATAAAAGCAATCACAACAAACTAAAAAAAGACAATATTATTGCTATATACATCTACCGTAAGTGGGATAAAAGTGTATTTGGCGAACTCATCAGTTACCTGCCAAGATAGAGATAATTTTGAATTTACACACTCTTTATTCCTGAAGCCCCTGGTATCTCTCTGCTTCAGTTAGGTATAATCCAAAATCCGAAATATAATCAAAATCGATGGATCGACGGTCTTTTTTGCTAGGTACAAGCACACTGGTACTTTCACAACTACTGATTGGGTGTAATGGAAACAACCAAACGAGCCTTAAAGTGCAATTATTGAGAGGTTCTATACCTGCTCAGGTAGTTGAGCAGTTTCAAAAAGTTTTGCAGCGAAACGTACAGTTAAAGTTTGCCCCTGTCGAGCAAATACAAGATTTATTTAAACAATTGCAAAGTTGGCAGCAGCAACCAAAAACTAGTGATCAGCAAGGATGGAGTCGCTTTATCCCATTTAGACAAGACCCAAAAACGCCTGTAGCTGATCTAGTGACGTTAGGAGATTACTGGTTAAAAGCAGCAATTGAGCAGAAACTGATTCAACCACTCGAACAAAGTCAGCTAAAACAGTGGTCGGCTTTGGATGAAAAGTGGAAGAATCTGGTAACGCGCAACGAGCAAGGTAATCCTGATTCTCAAGGACAAATTTGGGCTGCTCCTTACCGCTGGGGTAGTACAGTAATTGTTTATAACCGTAACAAATTTCGAGAATTGGGATGGACGCCGAAGGATTGGGGCGATTTGTGGCGAGATGAGGTGCGATCGCGCATTTCTTTGCTCAATCAACCACGAGAAGTAATTGGTTTAGTCTTAAAAAAATTAGGAAAATCTTACAATACAGAGAATCTTGACCAACTACCAGATCTGGAAAAAGAACTACGCACATTAAACCAACAGGTGAAGTTCTACGGTTCCAGTACTTACCTGGAACCTTTAATTACTGGGGACACTTGGCTAGCAGTGGGTTGGTCTGAGGATGTAGTACCAGTACTGGCGCGTTATCCGCAACTTGCCGTAGTTATTCCCCAGTCAGGAACAGCAATATGGGCAGACTTATGGGTACGTCCCGCGGGTATTGGTAAAGATACATTATTTTATCAATGGATTGATTTTTGTTGGCAAACAGCGATCGCTAAACAAATTGCTATTTTGACTAAAAGTAATTCGCCAATTTCTACAAATATTGTTGCATCTGAAATTCAGGAAGCATTAAAAAACCTATTATTGAATAATCGTGAAGTTTTCGACAAAAGCGAATTTTTACTTCCCTTATCCCCATCAGCAACCAAGCAGTATGAGTCTTTGTTTGGCAAAATCAAACAAGCATGAATTATCAAGGATGTACACACCATCCAGGCAGCTTATACCGAGTTGCATTCAAAGATACTAAATTAGGGCAGCAGAGGAGCAGGAAGAGAAGTTGCCAGGAGGGTTTCCCTCCAAGCAAACTTCGGGGAGCAGAGGTGAGGAAATCCAAATCTGTCTGATCGCAACATAAGTAGGTCGATGTTAAAAATTGTCGTTATGACAAGGCAGGAGGCAGAGGGCAGAAGGCAAAAGGGAAGAGGGTTTTAGGTAACTTTACTTTTCGTTACATACTTCGGTTTATTTGCACCGTTCTACTTAGTATTACCCTAACCCAGAATGAGATTTGATCATAATTACTAATTCGTAATTCGTAATTAAAGATGGGTTAGAGAAAGCAACCTAATGACGGCCGTGCATTTCTTTTGGGGTAACAGTCCCCTTTTGAAACTTAATTACGAATTATCAATTGCGACCAGGAATTAGGCAAAAATAACGTAATTGTGTCATTGTGACCGTAGGGAAGCAATCACAAAGCCTTGTTTTTGGTTGCGAATGCGTAAGTCCTCACGGATTAAGAATTTCTAAAACTTTATCCCTTACTCTTTTTAGAAAGAGCGCCGCCAACCTAGCTTGTTTTGAGCATTCATCTGGATACTGCATGAAGCCGGAAAGGTACTAAAGTTACACGTGTAAGCTGCTAGAAGTTCTTGCTGATAATTAAACACTCGAACATTATAGTTGTCCCTGCGGGCAGCAGTACCCAAGCGATTAACAAAATCGTAGCGCTCTAGATAATCTAGTAAGCTCCAAAGTTGCTGATTGACTATTAAGTCTACTCGCGCAGGTTCCTTGTCAGTAGTTGGATATGCTATCCAGTTATCCAACAGCTTGTCCTCGGCGCTTTCTTGCGGCCACCATAATCTAGGAATGGTCAATTTTCCTGGGTTAACGGTGCTAGCTGTAATTACAGAGCCTTTTGGCTTTTTCAACAAGCTTAGTTCCAAAGGTGCATTAGAAGGCAGTGGAGCAGAGGTAGTTTCCGCTATTGCAGCTCGAATTGAGACCAGGGAAATCGTAGTCAGACTGATAGTTACTAGTCGGAGCAATGTCTTACAATAAGGTACTTTGTATCTAGTCATAACTTGTACTAATTTGAACTATAGATTTATAGCGATCCGCTACTAGGTGTAATACATCAAAGAATTATCTAACTACAGAAAATAAAGTTAAAAATTCGTAATTGACTTGCAGACGCAGACTGTTACTCTATCTGAAACTGAGCGGTCTTCGTTAAATAGCCCCTCAGATTTAAAGTCTGAGGCTAAACAAACACAGCCTGCCTTTCCTTCGGAACGCTACGCGTAAGCGAAGCTATGCCGAAGGCTTTATGTAGGCTCAATATAATCCACGCAGGTGAATTTGGTTTTTATAGCCGCGATTTCTAATCGCCAGGTGTTTCTTCAAAAAGTGGATGCTCCCGCTTTTTCTAACCCGTCTTTAATTACGAATTACGAGTTACCAATTAATAATTACGATGATTTATTATCCAACTAATTAATTATGAGCTTTGCTGTTTAGTCTTCATTAGCAAAATCTAAACTTTGATAGCCAGGATACGAATTCGTCGGTAGTCTGCTGTCCATGTTCCCTCTTGATACAGAGTCGGCTTCAGTTCGTCTTCTACTTGACGAATTACTTTTATTTGCTGCTCAACAGTCATTCCTACTAGAAAAGCGCTGGCAAACATCTGAATCCAGTTGGCTATGCCTGCTTCTTTCTCTACTAGGAGAGTTGGACGATCAAACAGGGTGGCATAAATAACATCAAAGCCTTGCTGTTCCAGTAGGGTAACATATTGACTAATGCTGGGGAAATACCATGGATTCAGTGTTTGTGGTTCAAAAATACCGACGGACTTCATAGCAGTGCATAAAGCTTTAACGATCGCTTGTACATTTCCCTTACCACCAAATTCTGCGACAAAACGCCCCCCTGGTTTGAGCGCTTGATGTATGCAGGCGATCGCTTCATCTGCTTCTTTAATCCAATGGAGTACAGCGTTGGAAAACACTGCATCCAATGGCTGTTTTACTTGAAAGTTTCTGGCATCAGCAACATCAAAATGAATATGGGGATAGTTTTGTCTAGCCTTCTCAATCATTGTGGCGGCGCTATCAATTCCTATTACCTCAGCCTCCGTTTGGGCAATTTTTTCTGTTAGTTGCCCAGTACCACAGCCAAGATCCAAAATTAATTCCCCTGGTTTGGGATTGAGTAATTGCAGCAAGTCTTCGCCATACTGCCACACGAAGGCGTGTTTATCTTCATACAAAGTACTATCCCAATTATGCTTGGGTATCGAAATACTATTCATAAGCAGTGAAATTACATAGTGTTGGCTCGCCAGTCCTCAACCATAAGTTTTAAGTTGATGAACGCCTAATCATTAAGGTAAAAGAGATTTATATTCATGTCCAATATATTTTTATGCTGTAACTAATATCTTTTAAATATTAGTTACGGTTAACAATGGAACTACGACACTTGCGTTACTTTGTCACCTTGGCAGAAGAACTACACTTTGGAAAAGCAGCGGAAAAATTACACATTGCCCAACCTCCTCTTAGCCAACAGATTCGTCAACTAGAGGTGGAATTGGGCTTTGAATTGTTTCATCGCACAAAACGAAGTGTGCAGTTAACAGAAGCGGGGCAAGTATTTTTAGGTGAAGTGCAGCAACTTCTGAGGCAATTGCAGCAAGCAATCCAAATTGGGCGACAAACTAGTCGGGGTGAGATGGGACAGTTGGTAGTTGGTTTCGTCAGTACAGCAGCATATAATATTTTGCCAATTATTTTAAAAGTTTTTCGCAGCCGTGTTCCTGGTGTAAGCCTAGAGTTACATGAACTGACTACAGATCAGCAGCTAGAGTGGCTGCGGGAAGGACGCTTAGACGTAGGATTTATCCGTCCGCCTGTTGAAGACAATACATTTAGCTGGGAGACAATTTTTCAAGAGTCGTTGATGGTAGCGCTTCCTGAAACACATTTGCTAGGAAATCAATCTGATGTAAGTTTGCGATCGCTAGCTAATGAACCGTTTATTTTATTTCCCAGGAGATTAGCACCCGGACTCTATGATTTAATTATCAGTCTTTGCCAGCAAGCAGGTTTTAGCCCCAGTGTTACTCAAGAAGCGATCCAGATGCAAACGATTGTTAGTTTAGTTGCTGGGGAAATGGGGGTGGCGATCGTGCCAGAATCTTTGCAAAACCTGCAACGGACTGGGGTGGTTTATAAAACTGTGCAAGAAACAACTCCAAAAGCTGCAATTGTCATGATTTGGCGAAGCAACGATGTATCCCCAACTGTGCAGCGGTTTCTAGAGATAGTTAGACAAAGCATAATTTGCTAAACTCTGAACCAGAGTCAGGAGCAAGTCTGATGTTTCAAGCTTTGCCAAAAACAGTTACTTTTGAAGAATTCCTAAATTGGAAACCAGATGGCGGACGCTATGAATTACATGATGGGGTAATTGTTGAAATGCAGCCAGTAGGGGATCATGAAGAGATTAATGGTTTTTTAGCTGGTGAAATAACTTTAGAGTTCAAACGATTAAAACTTCCTTACTTCATACCCAAGCAAGCACTGGTCAAGATTCCTAACAGAGAGTCTGGTTACTCGCCTGATGTAATAGTAATAAATCAAAAGAATCTTTCATCTGAACCGATGTGGAAAAAGTCCTCAACGGTAACTCAAGCTGCATCTGTTCCCTTAGTTGTTGAAGTCGTTAGCAGTAATTGGAAAGATGATTATGCACACAAGCTTGTTGACTACGAAACTTTCGGCGTTTCTGAATACTGGATTATTGATTATTTAGCTTTGGGTGGTAGAAGGTATATAGGTAATCCCAAACAACCGACTATTTCCGTTTACTATTTGGTGGATGGTGAGTATCAAGTTAACCTGTTTCGAGGTACTGACTCCATCTTATCGCCTACATTTCCAGAATTGAATTTGACTGCTGAACAGATTTTTCAAGCTGGACGTTCAGAAAATGAGTTATGACCGCAGTGCAGATACTCCCATAGGGCCACGAGTTACACCTAGCTGATTTTGCAGCTTTAACTCTCGCCAAAGTTGGGAACCCTTAATCTCTCCTTGCAGTAATTGAGTATAGCTTTGTATAGTTTTGGTCACTTCATCTGGTGTCTCATTCACAAATTCGATGCGGAAGTGGCGCAATCCCAAATGAATTAAACGCTGTACGTACTCAGCTGCTGTTTGGGCAGTGCCATTAAATACAGTATTGCGACAACCTGCATCTGCCTTGAGGACGTGTTCACTACCCACGCGATCGCGCAATTTAACTTCCTGCTTTTCACAAGGTCGTCCACAGTTATTGTAGTCCGTTCCCTCAGAGAGAAAAGCGCAAAAGACACAATGCTCCATGTGGAACATCGGTATATGTTGGTGGATTGTCACCTCAAACCACTGGGGTGGACAACTGGTAAGCAGGTCTTCGAGTTGGGTAATATTCAGGTCGTAGGATGCGGTTAAGCGTTCTAAACCAAAATGCTGCTGAAAGTAGTCTGCTGTTAAAGGGTTGGCAACGTTGAGCGAGAAATCTCCGATACAGCGGTCTTGGGCAAAAAATTGTAGGTGGTCATAATTGCGAACTATATAGCCATCTGCCTCACAAGCACGCACTTGTTGCAAAATCCAGTTTTCCCCTGGTTTGGCAATTCGCGGTGGTGCAACCCAGATAGTGGGGAATGTTGAGTGCTGAGTGGTGAGTGCTGAGTTAGGAAGTAGTGATTTGTCCTTTTGTCCCCTTGTCCTTACTTCACGTACCATTTGCACAGCTTCCCGATAAAAGCGGGGGTCTTCAAATTCACAGTAAAGTGTCTCAATTCCCGCCTGAAGTGCAGCTTGCAGTTGCTTCAGATTTCGTACTAGGACGATGAGGGAGGGAGAGATGGGAGGTGGCGAACTGGAGGAAGGTAACAAGTCTTTTAAAGAGACATGAGAACTCAATTGCCAGCGTTTAGGTTGACTACGTAATTCTTCCAATTGTGCTACGATTTCCCGGCGCATCCGGTTCAACTCACTCACAGGTAGTATCAGCCCAGCGCTGAGGTGATTGGTTAGCCTTCCCAAACAGAAGGGTGTATTACCAAGACGACCCAACTGTTCTTGTAAACGTTCTGTGGTTAGGGGTTTAGTGTGCGCTTCCACCAGTAATATTGTAGAGTCCACCTGGACGACATGACCTTGTTCATCACGAGCGATCGCAGTTAGTGGCTGATCGGCTTCTCCATAAATCTCTAAATCAATGGGACGCTGAAATTGGGGATTATCTCCAGCAAAACTCTGACGCAGTTGCTTATCAAGTTCTGGATCGCTGGTTTTCCAAACGCGATCGCCTACATGCACTCGGCGGAAGTTCAAGCCACTTCGCCCAAAACTCAGCAGTGCCTCCTTACCTTTTTGCAAGACTGCATAAACTCGACCACCTTCTTCTTTAGCCTCTGGATGCCCACAGTCAAATACTACGCCATCACCTGGTTTAACTGGTGCTTCTAGCTTAATTGCCACCTGTTCATTACTAATGCGGCTGACTTCTCCCAGGTAAACTCCACGCTTTTTGCCAAAACGGGCATGAACCAATTCCTGATTGTTAATTCCGCGAAACCAACCCGTGTATATACCGCGAGAAAATGCCATTTCTAAGTTGTAGTGATCCTCAGAAAATTCTGGGTGTTTTGTCACCTTCCCCGTATCTCCGTGTCCCCGCGTCCCCGCGTCTTTTTCCAATTCCCCCATCACCCGATCCAAGGCTTCTCGATAAACACGGGTGACATTAGCAACATACTCTGGTGTTTTCAGGCGACCTTCAATCTTCAAAGAAGTTACTCCTGACTTCACCAAATCGGGCAGAACTTCTAATCCTGCTAAGTCTTGGGGACTGAGTAGATATTTGCGTTCCCCCAAATTCACAACTTCCCCATCAGCGATTAACTCGTAAGGCATCCGGCAAGCTTGGGCACATTCGCCTCGGTTGGCAGAACGTCCGCCTAAAGCTTCACTTGTCAAACACTGACCAGAATAAGCCACACATAAAGCACCATGAACAAAAACTTCTAAAGGTAGCGAAGTATTTTGTTGGGCAATTTGCTGTTGGATTTTATTGATTTCCTTGAGTGAACATTCACGGGCAAGCACCACCAATTGACAGCCAACAGACTTAGCAAATTCCACCCCAGCCGCACTAGTAACAGTCATCTGAGTGGAAGCATGGATAGGAAAATCAGGAGAAAGATGACGGATAAGACGACATATACCCACATCTTGAACAATTACCGCATCCACACCTGCGGCAATAATTGATCGCAGATATTGCTCTGCCTGTGCTAATTCTTTGGGAAATATGAGTGTATTGAGAGTGACATAGCCCTTCACACCACGCAGATGTAAAAATGCCATTAACTGGGGTAAGTCCGCCTCAGTAAAATTTTGTGCCCGCATTCGCGCATTAAACTTATCCAAGCCAAAGTAAATCGCATCTGCCCCATTTTCTACAGCAGCTTTGGCACATTCCCAATTGCCTGCTGGTGCGAGTAGTTCAGGACGTTGCAGGGTGAGTGAAGTGGGTTGAGGGGTGTGGGAGCGATCGCTTTTCATCAGCTTTGGGGAGGTTTAACTAGCACCATAGTGATCTTATCTAAGTTAGTGGGTGATTGTGGGTGAAGGGACACAAGGGAGGCGATCGCTATTTTCCATTTGAGGATAATAATTAGACATACTTATAAAAGTATTTGTGTGTACATTGTCCGTCGCAATTAGCTATGCTGTAAATAAAGACTCAGCTAAAAGCGAGAATTAACTATGTCAGAAGCATCATCTGCAAAAGATTGCCGCATCGATTTACGAGTTACCCAAGAACAAAAAGAAATATTAGAACGTGCTGCAAGTCTTAAAGGAATTTCTTTGAGTGCTTATACACTTGTTCATGTTTTGCCTGCTGCTAAACAAGACATAGATGCTCATGAAAGGTTAATACTAACTAATCGTGACAGAGATTTGTTCATGTCAGTAATGGAAAATCCGCCCGAGTTGAAGGGAAAACTCAAATCTGCTATTCACAAATACAGAGATAAGTATGGCAAGTGATAGCGAGGCGAGATGGGATTTTGTGCCAATTGATAAGAAATATCAAAGAGATACTTTTGATTGTGGTTATTCAATATTAAATGATTATCTCAAAAAATATGCACGGCAAAATCATAATAAAGGAATCGCTAAAACATTTGTAGCAGTTCCTGCATCAGGCAGCTTAAAAATTGATGGTTATTATACCGTCAGCGCCAGCATTATTGAGTACAAATCATTACCAGAATCTTATCAACAAAGGATGCCTGCCTATCCAATTCCAGCAATGCTGATTGGGAGATTAGCTGTGAATAATTCCGTTAAAGGACAAGGTTTAGGAGGTGAATTACTAGCTGATGCCCTCTACCGTGCTGTTCGTGCTTCTCAAGAAATTGGGATATATGCTGTGAGAGTTGATGCTATCGATTTGAAAGCAAAGGAATTTTATTTAAAGTATGAATTTATTTCTTTTCAAGACAATGAGCTTTCACTATTTCTGCCAATGGCAACCATAATTCGAGGGTTTAGTTAATTGAATGGTAAATTTTAAAGTTTAGGATAGTAAGAGCGATCGCTTTTTATCAGCTTTGGGAAGGTTTAACTAGCGCCATAGCGATCTTATCGAATTTAGTGGGTGATTGTGGGTGAGGGGAGGCGATCGCTATTCTTCACTATTAAATACATCTTGGGATTATAAATCATATAAATTCTTAAACCAGGCTACGAATGTCTGTGCTTTTGGATGGCGTGGATTCAGAATTTCTTCCTTAATAGCGTTATGCAGTTGTCTTCCTGGTGGTTTTTGCCACGCTAACCATGTATAAATGTAAGCTTTATCAATATGAGAATCTATAAATAGTGCCCCTCTATTTTTTGCTTCTGCTACAACTTCCTGAGCATATTGCCAGAGAGGTTCGTTATAATCTCGAATCATATAAGCTAAAAAAGTCTCTAACATACCTCGCATGAGGTTATCTGGCATAATCCAGACCCCAAACTTAATTCCATTAGTGGTGAGGAGCAGTCCTGTTTCTGGTATTTGCTCAGGAATGTCAGCAATACTTGGTAAACAAGCATTTCTAATACTTCTCCAGCGTGCATCTGGATCTTCGTCTGCATCTACCATCAAACCCAGATGTGTTAACCCTGCTGCTTTCAATCGAGCTGATATCCTATAAGCATTAATAAATCCATCGCTACCATAGTTTTCAATATCGACAGGATGTTTATCTTTTTCCCAGACAATTCCATTAGCTTCCATGAGATATGGTATTACCCGCTTGTCTTGTTCACCCTCCACAATAAGTTGTTTGCTTCTATAACTGCTTGTCATTACTAACGTACCTCAATGTTTTCTTCAGCAGCAATGACAATTTCAGGTTCAATAAAAACTACACTTGTGTTTTTACCTCTTTCAATTCTGTGAATTCTAATACCATCTTCAGTTGCATCTTCCTGCTCTGCAATACTAGCTAAACTAGTCCAGCAGTCACTATTATGAGTAGTTGCGAAAACTTGTACATTTAATCTTTTAGCTGTTTCCCAAATTAGCTTCCACATATCAGACATAGCGGTAAAATGGAGTCCGGTATCAATCTCATCAACAAATAAGTATCCATCTTTAGCACACACTGTAGCTAGTGCAAGTCCTAAAATCCGCCAAATACCATCACCCATACTGCCAATTGGTACACGCTGATTACTATCAGAAAGAAGTACAAAAAAACCGCCCCGCGAATCTAAGGCATACCTAGACTTTCGAGAACTCACTGGAGCAATCCGTTGAATTTTAGAGTCTATTCTATTAAGTGCCTGCTCTACAAGTTTTTCTTCAGGCGTTAGTACTATCTGATCAAATAGTTCAATCATCTTCTCAGTTCCTAGAGAAGATGATGTTATAAATTGTATTTTTGGTGCTGGATTTTTAGGATCTCTACGTAATTGGCGAGTATAATCCTCTATAGGAAGTCCGCCATTAGCTGATAGCGGTAGTCTCCAAGGCTTTTCTTCTCGCCCATAATTCCACTGAATACTGAAATCTAGTTCCCTTAATGCATCTGGGACTTCATCATATTGAAACTCAGACGATGAGCTAAGTGGCTCTTTTGAAGAAATTTTGCGTACTTCTATTGATACAACAAGCTCCTCTTTAATATTGCCGTTAGTACCTGTTATTGAAAATTTGCTCCCCAGTTCAATCTCGTGACCATAAAAAAGGTGACGAACATCAAGGTCTTGAGCTTGAGCTAACCTTAACCTACGTTCACTACGCTCATCATCAAAAAAATATTCACTTCGGTTAGTCATTGTTTGACGTAGTGGATCAAGATTATTCCGTGAGCATAAAAGTTGAATAGCTTCCAGTATTGATGTTTTACCGATATTATTTTTACCAACAAGTAGGTTAACTCTACCAAGCTGCCGAAGCTCGAAAGATTGGAAACTACGGAAATTCTCTATTTTTATCGTCTTCAACATAATTTTGCTAGCCGGAGACAACAAAGAGTTAATAACTGGTATTAGTATAAGCAGTCTTAACACCTCTCACTTTAGCAAAGGGGCGGATCACCTTTGTCAGTTGAGACAAATTAAGCGATCGCTCAATTTTATAGGCAACAATCATTATGGTGATTTAAATTGAGGGTAGATGCCCAAGAAAATCAGAGAGTTAAAAGCAATGTTGCTGAAGGCTGGGTTTGTCTACCGTCCTGCTAAAGGTAGTCATTCCTTCTGGACTCATCCGTTGATACCCAATGAGCCAGTCACCATTGCTGGAAAAGATGGAGACGATGCACCGCGATACTTATAAAAGCAAATTAATCGTGTTTTGAAGCAACTAGGGGAAATAGAGGAAGAAGAATGAACTATCGCTACAGTATGGTTATCCAATGGTCAGATGAAGATAACTGCTATTTGGTACATTTACCTGAATTTCCTTGGCAACAATTTCACACTCACGGCAAAACTTATGAGGAAGCTGCCAAACATGGACAAGAGGTGATTGAGTCTTTGGTTGAATGGTATCACGAACAAGGAAAGCCTTTGCCAGAGCCGATTGCTTTTCCTCAAAAACCCTTAAAAGTAGCGTAAATTTTTTATTTGTTTGGGGGAACTCAGTCTTTTGTACAAGGTACGCGATCGCTCCTCCAACTTCATCCCTCTGCATCAACGTTTTTTCCTTCTGATTCAACAAGCTCAAACTGCACCTTGTTGTATAAATCTTGCAACGAAATCTCAAAAGCTACAGTTACAAGTGCGATCGCTTCATCTTCTTCATCGTATTCACGTAGCGCCCATTGTTTCTTACCAGTTTTAGAATATTGCTCTACATGAATCCGGGTTTGGTCAATTAATAAATATTCTTGGAAAGTGGGGATTGTCCGATATGCTTGAAATTTATCCTCGCGATCATAGGCTTTAGTAGATTTAGACAATACCTCAATAATTACCTGTGGATTCAGAATTATATCTGTACGGTTGTTAAAAAATTCTGGTTCACCTGCTACAAGGGTAACATCTGGATAAGTATAGATACGCTTTTGCGGTATCCATAGCCGGATATCGCTGTTAAATACCTCATATTCTTGTTGTCTGAATGCAAAGTTCAACACAGCATAGAAGTTACCTGCAATTCGGTTATGATTTATTGTGCCACCAGCCATTGGAATTATTTGCCCATCAATATATTCACTTTTGTAGTCAGCAGCTTCCTCTAGCTCTAAATATTCCTTTGGGGTGTAATGTAATTGTTGTGTTACTTGCATAGTTTTTGTGGGGAAGTGATGTCTAAAGAAAGACAAGATGCAAAGCGTCTACGCACTCAAGGGACTTAACCCATATTTACCGAACAGTGTAGCGTGTTCGTTGGATAAAGCAGGCGATCGCCTTCTGCATTCATTACCTGAATTTTAATTTTGAATTGTTTAACCCCACAATCTTCTACCTGCTTTGCCATTTAATCTTTCGTGGCTATCTTCCAGTAAAGCTGGAATATCTAAATTTTCTGGACATCGGGGTAAACAGTCACCACATTCTGTACAGCGGTTGGCTTTCATTCCTGGAAACCAGTGACCGGCATTTTCAAACATCCCGTAGCGATATTTGCCATAGTCTGTCATATCGTATGCTACAGCTAGATTTCGCAGCCGCAGCACCTCTGGAATATTGATATTTTCTGGACAGGGTAAACAAGCATAACACTGGCTGCACTTCTGTGTTCCCAAGGCCACTTGCTGTTGATTTTCTAAACGCTGGAAAGCTGCAATTTCTTCTGACGTGAGTTGATCGATACTGTCAGCAACTCGCAAGGGTTCAATTAATTCCTCTGGGTTGGCTGGCCCTACACTCAGGGTAGTAATGCGGGAGTCGCTAAGTAAAAATCTATAGTTTAATTCCAATGATGAAAATGGACGACAGATGTCTTTCAAGGTTTGGGGCGGTGTGTAGAGACGACCTCCCTTATCAGCAGGGGAGATAATGAAAACGCCCATGTCCTTTTCCGCAGCTAGTTGAATTGCTGGTGCATTGCGTTGGAATAAATAGTAATAATGCAGATTGACAAATTCAAATAAATCTGTGTCAATAGCCGCCAGAATTACTTCTAACGATCCGTGGGTGGAGAAACCAACATGACGCACTCGACCATCTGCGATCGCTTCCTGCACAGCTGGCATATAATCGGCTTGCACCCACTCCAGATGTTCCCAAGTGTTCAAGCCATGAATTCCCAGACAATCAAGATAATCTAAATGTAATCGTTCTAGAGATTCATCAATATGACGACGCATGAGGTCAGCATCAGCTGTGGGTGAAATTTTGGTAGTGATGTGAAGTTGAGAACGAGGTACTGACAACCCAACTTTAAGCGCTTTCCCAAAATATTCTTCACTTTTGCCATAACCTCTGGCAGTTTCTATATGATTAATTCCTAGCGCCAAGGCTTTATTGATAGTGTGATAAGCACTTTCGGCATCAGCCAGATAGCGCATTGTTCCCAAGGAAAAAACAGAAAGGCGCAGATTCGTTTTGCCAAAGCGTCGATATTGCATAAATTAGAGTCTAAGTTCTGAGTACAGACACAATTAATTGCATCTATACAAAGAGCGAAAATTGAAGAAGAAAGAATAAAGGAACTGAATGCTTTTCTTGATTCTTTCTTCTTAATTTTGTATTGTTTATTTTGTTGATTTTTTTTTGTTTAGCACTCCAGCAATTTTTTAACTTTCGCTATTGCCGAAGCGCTTAATTAAATCCTCAGGACGGAGATTAGAAATAAATTCGCGGAAGGCTTGTTGTTCTGCTTCATCGGCGTCGCGATCCACAGGAATAGAAGCATCAGCTATTACTTCTTCCATGACCCAGATAGGAGTATTGGTACGAAGAGCAATGGCGATCGCATCACTAGGACGCGCATCAATTTCTTTTGTAACTTCACCTTGTTGAACAATTAAGGCTGCATAAAAGGTATCCTTTTGTAGGGAATGAATAATTACCCGATCCAGAGTCAAGTTCCATGTCTCTAGAATATTTACCATAAGGTCATGGGTTAAAGGTCGTGGAGGCTTCTGACTCTCCAGCGCTCCCGCAATTGCCCTAGCCTGTTCTTGTCCGATATAAATTGGCAAAGCACGACGATCTGAAGCATCTTTTAAAAGTACAATCGGGCTACGGGTTATGGCATCTAATGCTATGCCAGCGACTCTCATTTCAATCATTGGCTAAGCCTCTACACTCCTTGGAGTACTTGGGTAATAAGTAACAAATAACACCCTTGACGGGTTAATTTAGTGACAAAAATAAACATAGGCATTTGTTCTCTATAATTGCTTCTATTAAACTCCGAACTTGATGTGAACACCAGAGTAAGTCAAAGTGGTCTACTTAGACAATATACTTCTTACCCAAGTATGCCTTGTTAATGATGCTAATGTGTTAATATCCCTATCTCGAATAACGTCAGAAATTATACTTAGATTTCTCTACAATTATTGAGATATTTACCAGTGAATTTTAGGCAAAATTAGGCAATAAATAGAGTTAGTTTGGCAAAAAAGCTGTGTTTACAGGATTAATCCAGGCTTTAGGAATGATGAAACCCCTAGGGGGGGATTCTTGGCAAATTACTTGTGAAGGTCAGTCATCTCAATTAATTATGCAGGATCTGGCTTATGGGGACAGTATTGCAGTTGATGGCGTTTGTTTAACCGTAGAAAAAGTTTTAAAAGATGGTTTTATCGCCACAGCATCACCAGAAACGCTGCGCCGCACAACGCTGGGAGGTGAAGAAACGCCACAGAGATATGTCAACCTCGAAGCGTCGCTGCGGGTAGGAAGCAAAATCGGCGGACATTTTGTCATGGGTCATGTAGACGGCATAGGGAGAATGCTAGCGGCAGAACAAACGGCTAATTCTTGGGAATTGACGTTTACGGCATCTGAGGCGATCGCGCGGTACATTGTCCCCAAAGGTAGCATTGCTGTGAATGGCATTAGTCTCACAGTAGCCGTATATGAGCCAGAACTCTCCCAGTTCAAAGTAGCGGTAATTCCCCTCACCTACGCCGAAACAAATCTCCGTTATTTGGTTCCTGGCAGTTTGGTGAATTTAGAAGGAGATATTCTCGGCAAATATGTAGAAAAATTGCTTTATTCTGGCAAAGTAAATTCCAAAACTGATGATTCCAGTTCTGTTGACATTACACCGGGATTTTTAGCAGAACATGGATATTTGTAATTAGAGGTTGGGGATTGGGTATCGGAGATTAGGTATTAGGTACTGGGTGTTAGGTAACCAGTCCCCAGTCCCCAGTCACCAATCCCGATTCCCCAGCCTTAACTACCTGGTTTCTGAGCTACCTGAGCTGTCTGCAAAGACTGAACCAACTGACTAAGGGCAGTATCTAATGTAACGCCTGGGTCAGTTGCAACCCAGCCATTGGGTGTCAGGTGGCGAACTTCAAAGTGCAGGTGGGGGCCTGTGGAGTTACCTGTGCTACCAACCCGCCCAATCATAGTTCCTGGTTCTACCCACTGACCGGGCTGAACAAAGATTTCTGACATGTGACCGTAGAGAGTTTGTTGAGCAGAACTGTGGTTAATGACAACGGCTAAACCATAGCCACCGAGCCAGTTAGCAGTTTCTACTTGACCTTTAGCGGCTGCTAGAATTGGCGTGCCCATAGGCGCACCTATGTCTGTACCAGCATGGAAACGACGACCGCCTGTGATGGGATGAGTTCGCCAGCCAAACAAAGAAGTTATCGGGGAGGGGATAGAAAGCGGAAACATCATTCCCTGACCACTATAAGCAACTCTCCCGGTATATGGTATTTGCGGTAATGCTGACGCTATTGGGAAGTCATAAGACACAGTGCTAGGGCGTGGTGCGACATTACCATCTGCCATTGGTGCAGGTAAAGCGCCGCCACTCGGTGCAATCGGAGTTGCGCTTACTTTGGTGGTTGAGAAATCACCGGGGTTGGGGATAAAACGATTAGGGCGAGTACTCTTGGTAACACCACTAGAAGCGATCGCTGTCCCACCCCATCTATTATTGGCTACACTGTTAGGAGCAACGCGGGGATTACGCCATCCATTGGTAGTTGCTAGCGGTCGAACTACAGGAACAGTTGCTAATTTAGAATTTTGGCTTCTTTTGAGCCAACTCGGTTTACCATCAGCTACACGCTGATTGCCTTGTGATGGTTTAGCACAAAGACTACCTGATACACCCCCAGCAGGCAAAGTTGCTCGACAACCGCTGGAACGTTCTGTAATCACCACAGAATCGGGCGCTATATAGGTTGTACCACCAGCTTTGTAATCAGTGGGGTCAATATAGGCGTTATTGTAATCCTTAGTTTTCCCGGCGGTTTCACTAACACTATTGTTGGAGTTGTTAGACGGTTGAGCAACTACTGGTAGTTTCTCAGTTAAGGAAGGCGAAGAATTGGAAGTGGCTACTTCTGGTTTAGGTTTTTCTTCTCTTATTTTTACAGGGACAACCCGCGAAGTTTCTATCTGAGGTGTTGAGCGCTTAATAGCAGCAGGCTCAGAAATTTGAATTTTCGGTTGAGACTGTCTTACTGGTTGTGTTGATTGGGATACTTCCCTATTTAATTTCTTTTTAAGTCTAGTTCGCCGTTGAGAAAATTCCGGTTGCGGTCGAGCTACATCTGGCGTAGCAGTATATTTTTTAATTGGATTTATTGCAGGTGTTGGCTGGGAATTTTCAATAGTAGGAACAATGTTGTCTATAGATGTTTCCGTTTGAGCTAACACCAAACCACCGCTTAGGAGGCTAAAGCTACTAAGCCAACAGAGGCTTTGTGCTGGTAGCGTGGAAGCAAAGCGTTTTGTTGTCAGTCCTTGTAAACGATTATGGGCAGAGTTATGGGGCTGCGTCATTTGTTCTCTCAGTTGTGAGTAATTAGCCTAAAGAGATGATGCTAGTGGTTTGTCTTGCCCAAAGAGCGAAATTTTGAACAAACCTAAAAATTAAACAGAAGATTTTTGATAACCCAAACTGATTGTACCGGGTTCAACGTAAATTTCTGGTGTGATTAGTCCCTTTGTATCATACGCTTCTAAATTCACTCGTAAATTGCCTTGAGGAGTGACGCCGATTACAGTGCCTGCAAGATTATTAACGTGTACCTGGTCACCGATGTTTATCAATAATTCTAAATAACGAGACAAGAGTATGGTTATTCCTTCTTGAAAAAGGCACTCTATACCGGATTCTATTCCGATTAAAACTGTAGAGGTGAGCATTTCCAGACTAGAGATCGGTCTAGAATTCTCAGAAGCTTGCCAAAGTTCCAAATTAATTCCAGTCTCTGGTACTGGGTTTGCCCAGTTAATACCAACACCAATCACAGCTTGTGTAATTTGTCCTTGATTTACTTTGGTTTCTGTTAGAATGCCGCCTAGTTTGCGACCATTTAAAACTAAATCATTCGGCCATTTAATTCCAACGCTGATACCATACTCTCTTAATTGTGCTGCAATTCCCCAAGCACTAGCTAAAGTTAGATGGTAACAGTTAGTAGCCTCTAATTTAGGAGCGATCGCCACCGAAACATATAATCCCCCAATAGGAGAACTCCATTGGCGACCCCATTGCCCGCGTCCAGCAGTTTGTTGGGTGGCGATTACTACACATCCTTGTTCAGCACCCTGTGCAAGTAACTCCCAAAGAGTTTGATTAGTCGAGGCTACGCTATCAAAAACGTGAAGAGAGAAAGGTAAATATCTATACTTACGCCCTGTTTTGAGGGCTGTTTCCAAGAGTTGTAGATCAAATCCCACGCAGTTACCCCAAATCCCGTTGTTCAAGTTAGCATTAATTGGCTGATTTTGATTTTTTGTTAGGTTTGGTTCACGATGCACACTTGGCACTGGCGTAATTGGGACGGATTGCCCTACCTGACTTGTAGTCTCCTAGAACCTTGGCATCACGGCTTCTTTACCCAGCCGTTTTGGCCTCGTTCGCCGAAAGAGTTAACAAAGGTGCTACACCCGGAAGCATCAGTTTATCGCTTGAAACAGGTTCATGGCAATACTGTTCTGACTCCACAAGAAATTGACAGCAGGTTAAGCACAGGTCACGATGATGTTGAGGGAGAAGGTGATTCCGCCCTAGCATTGGCTGATGGTTTAGTTAGCGAGCAGCCTTTGCAAGCAGTATGGGTTGCTAGCGCTGATTGTACACCTGTACTAATTGGGGATATGAAAACTGGACAGGTAGCAGCACTCCATGCAGGGTGGCGGGGTACTGCGAAAAAAATTGTTCCCCAGGCGATCGCCCGACTCAAAGCACAAGGTAGCAAACTGGAAGATTTACGAATTGCTCTAGGGCCTGCGATCGCAGGTGAAGTTTACCAAGTCTCTGTGGAGGTAGCTGCTGAAATCGGGGCTAGTATTATACCACATGAAGACGAAAAAAAGATTGTCAATGCATTGCATGAGCTACCCAACTCACCCTTGCTAGAAGACCCCAACCCAGGCAAAGTTAGGCTAGATGTACGGCGGGTAAATGCTTTACAGTTAGAAAACCTAGGGATTAGTGCCGAACAAGTTGCGATCGCTCCTTATTGTACTTACCAAACTCCAGAGCATTTCTTTTCTTACCGTCGGGAAAAAGAGAAAAAAGTGCAGTGGTCAGGGATTGTCAGCAGCAAAAAGAGTCACTAGCATGTTATCTATATCCTCATTACAGGATAGTTAGGATGCTCAGGATTCGGGATAAGTCGCTGATTCCTACAGTCCACCAGTAAATCCAGCGTCTCAAGCACCGTTTGCCCAATCAGGACTATATCGCCTGTAACCAATGTTGCTTCGGTAGTTTCCCGTCCCGCCAATTCAATAATCACAGGTTCAGTCACGCCTATTGATTCTTCACTACCATTGGCATATTGAGCAATCTGCTGTCCTCGAATTCTCAAACCAAGTTGCTGCACAATAGACATAGGTAGTACAGTACGTACTGCCCCAGTGTCGATCAATGCTTCGGTTTCATACACCCGTAGCATATTTGGATTGAGCATTCCTCTACTTACAAGCGCTTCATCAATAGCATTGGTAAGTTTGACTTTGACTCGAACTGCACCCATAAATTGATTGCTGACTGGATTAGCACGATTGAGATTTGCCATAATCTTTTATCCTTCGCGCTCTTTGCGTCCTTTGCGATTCGTAATTAGCAATTATTTAGGCTGTTAACGCTTCACTTAATAACTCACGGTGCATCAAAGCTCGATCTACCAAAGATTGTATTTGCTCAGATGATAGGGGATCGCCATTGGCGTAATGCTCCATCCAAGTTGTACTAATTACATTAGGGTCATCTGGTAAACTTGCCAAATCCCATCCAGGCATAGCCAAATCTTCCATCAGGCGATTTACCTTGGGATCATAACTAAGAGCAAAACAGCGACATCCTTCAGCCGCTGCCATAATCAAGCTGTGCAGACGCATCCCAATTGTCATTTCCACACCGCGATACACACCTTTTAAAAGTTGCGGATCTTCCAGACACATTATTTGGCTAACATCTTTTAACTGGGGATGAATTGCTTCGGCAATGCTTAAATCTTCACTTTTCTGAAATGGCAGCAATAGAATAAAAGTTTGCGTAGCTTTTTGGAAATCTACCAAGGCGCGAGTTAAATTTGCCAAGCGTGTTTCTGTAAGTTGGGGATGCGATCGCAAAGTTACAGCAACTCTAGGCGCAGGTAAATTCCAAAGTCCGGGGACTGGTTTAGCTTCTAACGCCCAAACCGGATCAGGCGCAAGGATATAAGGAATTTGCCAATCAGATAATAAAGCAGCACTAGCGCGATCGCGTACACTAACTTTGGTACAATGTCCGAAGGAGTGTTGTGCCAACCAACGAGTTTGGGGACGCTTCAACGGCCCAATACCCTGCGCCCAAGCAACAGTTTTCAAACCCATTTTCTGTGCCAAGGTCATCAGTCCGCCATAATAAAACGGGCTAATGCTACTCGTAACATCTTGGATTAAACTTCCACCGCCCCAGATAAAAGCATCACAAGAACGCAAAGCTTGCAGCACAGCTGTAAAAGCCATGCGATTGCAGGTTTCCGCACCATAGCGATCGCGGGTTTCCTCTGGATTACCAGAAAGAACCACAGGCGTTACATGAGGTGGTAACATTTGCAAAAGCGTTGCTAACAAAGCTTCGTCGCCACCATTACCTTTTCCGTAATACCCAGATAATAACGCCCGCATTGGTTTCATTTTGGAGTTTGGATTTTAGCTTATCAAGTTTTTTCGCAAATGATTGCGGCGATCGCTGGCATAATGCCCAGAAAATCAGAATTTTCTTGTGGGAAGATGAAGTAGTGGGGAGACCACGGGACAAATGACAACAGAGTAACTGACTATTAATTATGCACGCCCTTTCGATTCCCACCTGGATTATTCACGTTTCTAGTGTCATTGAGTGGATTGCCGCCATTTGGTTAATTTGGACTTACGGCGAACTCACAGGTAATCGGACTTGGTGGGGATTATCCTTCGCCATGTTACCAGCTTTGGTCAGCGCTATGTGTGCTTGCACCTGGCACTATTTCGATAATCCCGAATCTTTAGAATGGCTGGTAACACTTCAAGCTACCATGACCTTAGTTGGTAATTTTACCCTTTGGGCAGCTGCGGTGTGGATTTGGCGTTCCACCAAGTCTGCGAATACAGCCATGAATACTACTGAGCCAAAACCTATTAAATCAAAGTGATGATATCTAAAGAGGCCCTGTTTGCCCTTTCACTGTTTCCTTATTTGGGTTTCTTGTGGTTTATCAGCCGCAGCAAGCAAATGCCACGTCTGGCACTGTATGGATTTTACGGCACTCTAGTGTTTGTCGGTGTCACCATTCCAGCCGGGATTTATGCCAAAGTGCATTATGGAGAGTCTTTGGCAAATGTCGATTGGCTACACGGTGGTGCGGAAGTTTTTTTGACGCTTTCTAACATTTTGATTGTGCTGGGTTTCTGGCAAGCTGTGAAGCAATTAAAAATGAAGGCTTAAACAGAGAAAGCCCAGATATAGCTAGCTTTGTGATTGCATTGAGGATGAGGTGAATGGACGTAATTCCAGCGATTGATTTACTAGAAGGCCGCTGCGTGCGACTTTATCAAGGAGACTACGAGCGATCGCAAGTTTTTAGCGAGAACCCTGCTGATGTTGCTAAACAGTGGGTCGATCAGGGTGCTTCTAAGTTACACGTAGTTGACCTTGATGGTGCAAAAACAGGTAAAGTTGTAAACTTAGAGGCAATTGAAGCGATCGCCCAAGCAGTATCAGTTCCCATCCAAGTAGGCGGGGGATTGCGCGATCGTACTAGTGTGCAGCAATTATTTAATATAGGAGTACAACGGGCAATTATTGGAACCATTGCCGTAGAACAACCCCAGCTAGTACAACAACTCTGTCAAGAATTTCCCGGACAGATTATTATTGGCATTGATGCCCGTAACGGATTAGTAGCGACTCGCGGTTGGTTAGAAACCTCCGAAGTTTTAGCAACCCAATTAGCTGTACAAATGCAAGAATTGGGAGCAGCAGCCATAATTTATACCGATATTCACCGTGATGGCACTCTTACAGGCCCGAATTTAGAGGCTTTACGAGAACTTACTGCGGCAATTTCCATACCAGTAATTGCTTCTGGGGGAGTGAGTTCTGTTACTGATTTGTTGAGCCTGTTAGCTTTGGAACCACAAGGTGTAACTGGTGTAATTGTTGGACGTGCCTTGTATACTGGTGATATTGCCCTTAAAGAAGCATTACGTGCGATCGGGCCTGGGCGTATTCAAGATATTCCACCCAATCTAGATTTTTCTACCTTTGGCTAATATTGCCTCCCCTATCTGAAAATATTACAAACTCATTACGGAACAAGGGGAACGTATAAATGTCAAGGGGCGGGGGACAATAGCAGCTACTATATATATGTTGTTCCCTCTCCATCCTTTTACCGGAAATTAGGATTGTCTTCGAGTCAACAGATATATTAGACTACACCTCGATTATTTTTTCTATTTTCCGGATTCATAATTTATACACTTGTAGTTCAACTTGTAGAGAGTTAACAACCATTGATTGTGTTACTATAGCTCGTCGAAATCCTCCAACAAGGGCAAGCCAGCAAAAACTGAACCTGGTGCGTTCAGGTTCTAAAGTAACAATAAAATAAAAATAAACCAGGGCATAAAACACTCAACAAAATAAAATAAGTTAGTGTTTGTTAAACTGCTGATAATTTAATTGTTCAAATTTTTAAATTTTTAAAATATAGGGTTTTCTCTTTTCTAGAGGCGTAAAAATTATAACGTCTCTATTTTTTTATATTCGTATTTTTAGCTATGGCTTTTTCAATTAAATAGAATACAGCCGATTTCCACTATCATAAAAAATTTATCTACCTGATTTTGCATCCATAAACGCGTAGCGATGAGACAGCGCAAGATTTCTTCTATCCAGGCGGCTGCTTTAAGCGTAAGGGTTTCCGCAGGGTATAAAAAATGCTGTAAATTTTTCGCTAGTTTCCGGACTTTGTACTGCACGTATTGTAGATAAAAATATAGATAAATTGAATACAAGGTTTAGTATTATGTCTAGCCAAAAACCAAATCCCCCGCAAGCATCCAACAAAAAAACTACAGAAAATCAAACAAAAGAGCGGAAACAACCTTTGAACAAAGGTATCCCACCTAAAAGAGAGCATTAAGCCTAAATAAAATATGACAAAAATATTATGCTGCTTTGTAGAGACGTAGTAAAATCACGTCTCTACATTATTTTTAGATATAAAACTAACTTATTTATTTTTTACCTGGCTTTTAGCTTGTTCTAAAGCAATTTCTTTGATTGCCTGGTATGGATTCACATTAGCAGTACCTTCAATAGCTTTTTTGATAAATGATTTAAGGGGTAGCAAGCCATACCAAGCCTTACTCAATGCACACATCCGAATAGCCTGAAAATAAAAGTTTTTAGCTCAATGTAAATACTGAAATAGAGAATTAAAAGATACTAAACTATGTTAAAAACAGCCGACATCAATGTTTTTTCTTGTTAAGTAAAGTTTTTGTAACAAATATTATAGAATATTTTTACTAACTAAATAGGTATATTTTAATCTGCTGCTGTCAAGATAGAATTACAGCTATACAAAATCAGGACTTACGCAAAAGTAACGTAATTTTGTGATTGCGACCGTAAGGAAGCAATCGCAAGCCTTGTTTTTGGTTGCGAATGCGTAAGTCTTAAAAATATGAGAAATATAGAGTCGTCAAAAACACTTTTGTCCGCTTGTAGCCACAGTGATTTATAATGTATTGGGTACTGTTATATCGGTTACTTTTTACGAAGTAGCTCTCTACGATAGAAGTGTGAATGCACTGAAGTTAAATAATTAGAGCCAATCATTATTCTTGATGGCGGTACAGCCCCAAAGTTTTGTGATATCAATGTATACCAGTGAATCAACCAAGTTTTCCGCCAAAGCAGACTTAGGACAAATAAGTCGCATTTTAGTAGTGGAAGATGAAGAACTCATCCGAGAAATGCTAGTTGTAGCATTGGAGGAAGAAGGCTATAACGTGGTAACTGCCCCTGATGGGCGATCGGCTGTAGAATATCTTAAAAGTGCTGAACCCAACTCAGGGGAACTTGCCTTTGATTTGGTAATCCTTGATTTGATGTTGCCTCAAATCAATGGGCTAGATATTTGCCGCTTACTACGTCATCAAGGCAACCCCGTACCAATTTTGATGCTTAGTGCTAAAGGTAGTGAAACTGACCGTGTTCTAGGGTTAGAAGTGGGAGCAGATGACTACCTAACAAAACCCTTTAGTATGCGTGAGTTAGTGGCTCGTTGCCGTGCTTTACTCCGTCGCCAACGTTTAAGCACTTTGCCCCAGCTACCGATATTAAAATATAAAGATGTTACCTTGAATCCCCAAGAGTGTCGCGTGCTGGTTCGCGGTCAAGAGGTGAGTCTGTCGCCGAAAGAGTTCCGCCTTCTAGAATTATTTATGAGTTACGCTCGCCGGGTATGGTCACGGGAGCAATTGCTGGATCAGGTTTGGGGGCCAGATTTTGTTGGAGATAGCAAGACTGTAGATGTTCACATCCGCTGGTTACGCGAAAAATTAGAACAAGACCCTAGTCATCCAGAATACATTGTGACTGTACGAGGTTTTGGCTATCGATTTGGTTAATTGCTTCGGATAGTTGTTAGTTTTTAGTTGTTATAAAGCAACTAATGACTTAAATGCTCATATTGGGATTTTGTCTGGGTTTAGCGGTAGGCATTGGGTTTTGGATTTGGCAACAGGTTCAACTGAACCGCTACCTGGGGCGAGTACTTAAGCCTTTAAATTCTCACTCTTCCAAGGTGGCGCTGCTAATGATTCCTCGCTTGCGCCGGGAAATTGCTATGGTGAAGCAGCAGCGGCAAGATTTGCAGCAGTCCTTGGAAACTTACCAAGAATTGCTGGATTTTGCACCGCTGGGATATTTGCAGGTGGATGAAGAAAATCAGTTGCTGTGGTGTAATCAGCAGGCAAGAGAAATATTGTATCTGGAACGGTGGCAACCAGGGCAAGTGCGCTTGTTACTGGAGTTAGTGCGCTCTTATGAACTTGACCGTTTAATTGAGCAAACTCGTGATTGCCAACAACCACGAGTCAAAGAGTGGGTGTTTCACCCTTCTTGTGAGAATGCGGCGGCAATGTTAGAGGTAAAGCCTCTGGCTCTACGGGCGTCTAGCTTTCCATTACCTAAAGGCCAAGTGGGAGTGTTTTTAGAAAATCGCCAACCGCTGCTGGATATGAATCAAGTAAGAGATCGTTCTTTTTCCGATCTAGCTCATGAACTCAGAACACCACTGACTTCGATTCGTCTAGTTGGGGAAACTTTACAAAACCGTTTAGAACCACCTTTAAATCGTTGGGTTGACCGCCTCATGCAGGAAGTCGATCGGCTGATTAACTTGGTACAAGGCTGGTTAGATTTGACTCAAATGGAAACCAACCCAACCATGCAATTGCATTTTGAAACTGTAGAAGTGCGATCGCTGATCACATGCGTGTGGGAAACTTTAGAACCACTGGCACAACGGCAACATCTAAATCTTCACTATTCTGGAGCAGAAAATCTCTTTATTAAAGTAGATCGTTCGCGCATATATCAAGTTTTTTTAAACTTACTGGATAACAGCATTAAATACAGCCCTCCTTGTACAACTATTCAAGTTCAAGCAAAAATCTTATCGGTCAAAAATAATCACAAGAGCAATCTCGCTTCATCTTATCTGGAAATCAATATTATTGATTCTGGAGTTGGTTTTTCGGAAGCAGATTTGCCACATGTTTTTGAGCGATTTTACCGGGGAGATAAAGCACGAACTCGTTACCCAGTACAAGAAGGTAATTCAACAACCGCAGTTGTTGGCAGTGGATTGGGTTTGGCAATTGTCCGGCAAATTATTCTTGCCCATGGTGGTTCAATCAAAGCTATGAACCATCCAGAAAGTGGTGGTGCTTGGATACAAGTTCAACTCCCTGGAATGATGGCAAACACTTCAAGCCAAGATTATAGTTAAAAAAATATCTTCACGTTTAAGATTACAAGTGTGAAAGCTGTCCTTTATAGTCCCAGTTCTGATGGATCTCATCTGGCACGTGCCATTAGGCGCTTAGAGCGGGATGTACTACGCATGGGAGCTTTGGTCGAACAATCATTTCGTCTCAGCCACCAAGCGTTATTTGCCCGCAATTTAACAGCAGCAGAGGAACTTCCCCGATTAGATAAAAAAATTGATCGTTTTTACAGGCAAATAGAGTCAGACTGTACCGCAATTATGACGCTGCAAGCACCTACGCCGCAAGATTTGCGCTGTTTGAGCGCTTTTATGCAGCTAGTGCGGGATTTGGAGCGAATTGGGGATTACGCTGAAGATTTAGCTGACATTGCCATTAAAATCTTTCCTTATCCGCCTCATGCCTCTTTACCAGAAATTGCAGTTATGTCCCATCATGCTCAGGCTATGCTAGCAACTAGCTTAGTAGCTTTAGCAGATTTGGATGAAGCAAGTGGACGAAGTATTAAGCATCTGGATGATGCTGTAGACAATGCCTATGAGCGTCTTTATCAGACTTTAGCTTTCCAAAAGGATGTTCCAGGTGTGGTCGAGCCAATTGTTCTGTTGGCACTGGCAATCCGTTACCTGGAACGCATGGCAGATCATGCTACTAATATTGGCCAAAGAGTGGCGTATATCGTTACTGGTCAACGATCCTAATTATGGCTTGGGAACCAGAAAAATCAGGGATTGGCAATCATCTTATTTGCCAGTCCCCATCTTATTTGTGCTTTACCTAATTATGTAATAATAAATACTTTACATTAAGTATTTATTGCTCGTCTATGACCTGAATGAATAAAAATCAAAGGTAACATTTAAACTTCAGACAGAATTGGGGTTAGAGCTTTATTCCTCTATTTTTTGGTAAAAAACAAGTCTATATACTACTAAAGTCTTAAGTATTTAAAAATTAGTAATCTAACATACATTTCACTAAAAGCTTACCTGTTCTTAAACTTTGACCATTAAAGTAAACGAAGACAGTATAAAAATCGTCTTCTACTTTACTTATTTACTTAATAATGGTTACGCTGTAATAAAGAAAACTAATATTTATTATAAGCGCCAATTATTAATATTGGTAGGAGGTAATGTTGGAATATCAACATAGAATTATTGGTAAATGATTCTGTCATACTTTGCCAAGCTCCCATTATTTATATAGTCTTGCTATTAATGCTAGCGATGTTTAGTGAAAAATTGGTGTAATGGCTACAAGCATTTTTTTAAGTTTACTACCGAACATTATTTTCGTTTTTAGTAGTTAAAAAATAATATAATTGCATTTTATTATAGTAATTTAATCAGCAGTATTCATTATGTTTATAGTTTTATTCATTGTTTTTTAAGTATTTTTAAAACCTATAAAAAATATCATTTTATATCTGCTGTGAGTTCATATTAAAGATAAAATATGCAATTAATTACGAATAAGATTACTAAGATAATCATTTAAAAAATCTTACGATTTAATAAAGCGAATATTGTAGATTGAATAGGTTTTCAATCAAACATTGCTTCCTAAAAAAACATTTGTGATGTATTACACAAGTAGTATTCTAAAATCCTCTGTTACATCAAATAAATCTACTATTAATGAACAGTTACCCCAACGACTATTCCCTCGTAGGGAAGTAATGCCACCACGTAATGACGTACTGTGGCGTATTGAGCGTGGAGCAGTTCGTAGTTTAACTTGGAGTGAAGAGGGAACATTTATCACTTTAGGCTATTGGGGGCCAGGTGATATAATTGGATATCCTTTGTCTAGAGTCAAACCTTATCAAATTGAATGTTTGACGAGTGTGGAAGTGAGCATTTTACCACCTCAGCTTTGGTATCAAGATATCAATGCTTTGTTATCCCACATTCAGCAATCTGAAGAGCTTTTAAGCATAGTACATCGTAAACCAACTTCGCTACGTTTGTGGCATTTTTTGGTTTGGTTAAGTGGAAAATTCGGTCGTGATGTAGAACAGGGTAGGCTGGTTGACATAACTCTCACCCATCAAGAAATTGCAGAAGTGTTAAATATAACAAGAGTAACTGTAACTCGTCTTCTCCAGCAATTTGAAGAAGAAGGAAGTCTTTTACGTTATAAACGCCTTATTATTCTTTATTTAGCGAATTAAATAACTATAAATTCATTTAAAATCATGGTAGTTGAATGGTAAATTAACAAGAGAATTTGGTATTATACTTACCAGATTAATAAGTAAATTCCTTAAAAATAAAATTTTTTGGGAATTATGCTTTGGAGTGAATTAGTTAGGTGTGAGCGAGAGTAAGATTATGAAAAAAGCATTCTGGGATCTTATCAAGGTCAGTCCAGTTATTGTTGCTGCGACCTTTTTTGCTAGTAATAGCGCCTTGGCTGCTGAAGCCGAAGAACCGATAACTGCTGTTACCGAGTTGTCACAAGAATCTAACAGCATGGAACAAGTTACATCCGTTTCGCAATTTTCGGATGTGCAGCCTACAGATTGGGCATTCCAAGCTTTGCAATCTTTAGTTGAACGCTATGGCTGTATAGCAGGTTATCCCAATGGAACTTACCGGGGCAACCGTGCTTTGACTCGTTACGAATTTGCCGCAGGTTTGAACGCTTGCTTAGATAGAGTTAACGAACTAATTGCGACAGCTACCGCTGACTTGGTAACTAAACAAGACCTTGCTACCCTACAGCGTTTACAAGAAGAATTTTCTGCTGAATTAGCTACCCTACGGGGTCGTGTGGATTCTTTAGAAGCTCGTACTGCTGAACTAGAAGCTAATCAATTCTCTACAACAACCAAGCTGTCTGGGGAAGTAATTTTCAACATATCTGAACCTTTCGGTGATACGAGAGTTGGCGGTGCTGACTTAGATGCCAACACTGTCTTTTCTGACCGGGTTCGTTTGAGCTTGCTTAGTAGCTTTACAGGTAAAGACCAATTACAAATCCGGTTGCAAGCAGCAAATACACTCTCCAACGCTGGTGTAACTGGTACAAACATGACCCGCTTGAGCTTTGATGGGGGCGTTAACAACAGCGTTGAAATTGATAAAATTAACTACGCTTTTAACCTGAGTGACGCAATACGTATCAAGGTTGACGCTAATAATGCTGAGTTATACGAGAACGTCAACACCTTTAACCCAGACTTTGCCAGTTCTGGTAGGGGTTCTATATCCCGCTATGGTCGTTTCAGCCCTATCTATCGCCAAGGTGCCGGTGGTGCTGGTGTGACTGTGACCTTCAATCCTAATCAAAGCCCTTTTAGCTTGAGTGCAGCTTATCTAGCTAGGACTGCTAGCAATCCTACTCCGACTAACGGGGTATTTGAAGGTGAAAATGCCATCTTTGGTCAGTTAACTTTCCAACCTAGCAAAGCCTTTAACATCGGTCTAAGCTACGCCCGCACTTATCAACCTACTCCCAACCTCTTCCAAGCAACAGGTAGCGCATTTGCTAATAACCCCTTTGGTGGTGCGCGTACTGAAGCCAATCACTATGGTGTACAAGCTACCTTCCAACCCAGCCCTAAATTGGCTTTGAGTGGTTGGGTAGGCTACACCACTGCCGATGCCCTAACTGGTGCTGCAAGAGATGCAGAGTTTTTATACTGGGCTGCTTCGCTTGGTGTGCGAGACTTGGGTAGTAAAGGAAACGTTTTGGGTCTTCTGTTTGGTCAACCACCTAAAGTAACTGGTGGTACTGGTATTGCTACAGATCCCAGCACTTCTTATCATTTAGAAGGTCTCTACAAGGTGCAGGTATCGGATAACATTCAAGTTACCCCTGGCTTGTTGGTGATTTTCAATCCAGAGCATAACGACATTAACGACACTATCTACGTTGGTACTCTCCGTACTACCTTCACTTTCTAAAATGCATACTAAGTTAGTAGTGCTACTACTAACTTGTTAGTCACAATATGAATCAGCAAAAGCCCGTTCTTATAGACCGGGCTTTTGCTGACGCAAAAAAGGCTATGTAGGATTACAATCTTGCTGGGTGGACAGATCCGTTGGAGGGCGATCGCTACTCCAAGCCCACCATGCACAACCACAGTGGCAATTGTAAAATTCTTGCCATTTACGGCGATATTCTTCTGTAGTTACAGGCGATCGCCGATTTATCCAAACTTGTAAAGCTTCTAGGCTACTGGCATTGCAGCTAGGACAGCAAAACTTATAAGCATGAATTGCCTGATTCGTCCATTCAGGTGGGAAGGGAGCAAAAGCGTCCATGTAGTTAAAATTTTAGTCTTAATGGTTATCCAAAACTTTAACGTTTTGAACTTGTAGCCAAACGGGTGGATACTATAGAATCCGGTCACACTATATACTTGCTTAACCAGTATTCTGATGGCTTGGTCTATCTCTTTTACAAGTCTTAATTTGCAGAGGTTTTCACTTAAATTACCCTCATCTTCAAAGTTTGTGACAATTTCGCACAAATCAAAAGGTAGCATGAAAACTTTATCTTTTGCATAATTAATTACTATGCTTATGATGGCTAATAGCTAAATTATGGAGCCAAACGTTGAAATCCGCCGTCTGTTAGATGTAATGCCTGCTTCGGGACGAATGACGGCAAAAATCGTCAGTAAGCCTGAACAAGCAAAGGTAATTGATGCTTCATTTCCGCTACCCTGGAGTCACGAGCGACCTATATATATTAATTTCGATTTATGGTTCCGCCTGACAAAACCACAACGAGACTTGCTGCTGTTGCAAATGGTTAGCTGGTTGATAGGGGTGAAGTGGTTCAAACCAGACATTTATCAAGGTGTGGTATTGCTGGGGTTGTTGGGTGGATTAATAGAGTCAACGCAGTCTGATGTAGTGGGTGTAGTAATAGGTGCAGGATTAAGTGCGATCGCATTAGTTCGCATCTGGCGCACCAACAAATCTCAAGATGTAGAATTAAATGCCGATGCAGCCGCAATTAGAATCGCGCAGCGACGGGGTTACTCAGAAGCTGAAGCCGCCCAACATCTATTATCCGCAATTGAGGCGACAGCAAAAATTGAAGGACGTTCTAGTTTAAATTTTATCGAGTTGATTCGTTGCCAAAACTTACGGGCGATCGCTGGTTTGTCACCAGTGGGTGTACCGGAAAATTACAGACATTAGCAGAAAATTGGCAATTTTGGCGCAGATAAATTAATTTAGGCATACTGACTGTAATACCTGAGAAGGTGGCATGAAAGCTAAAATGTAGACAACATTAACTCCATAGCCCTCAGACCTCGCAAAAAATCATACTCTAGTTTCTAGAAGGTGTGTAAAGCCTTAAAGTAAAGTTATCCAGAGACATTGTGCCAGATAAATTTTGCGTATTTATTAGCTGAAACTGAGACGATATAACTTGCTGAATTTTCTGTTTTTCCTTTTCTATTTCCGATTCTGTTTCCAAACGTGACCACACAGGATCACTACTGTCTAACCAGAGTAGGCGAGGATACTGCCCAGCTTCATTTATTAAGACTTTTTCTAAAGAAGTTGCCAGATTTGCAGGCTTGTCAGCTAGTAGCCTAACAGGAGCTTTCGAGGGAATATAATAAGCTAAACGCATAACATGACCCCAAGCTTTGGAATTCAGAGCAATTAAGGTTGGCTGATTTACATCTTGTAAAATTAAATCGGCAACTGAATGGAAAACTGAGCGTTGCCGTAGACTAAAATCACTAATACTAATAGTGAGATACAAAAGCAATAAACCAGTTGCTACAGGTGTACGCCATTGCACAGAGACCGCTCGTTCTACCCATAAAGCCAGCAATAATAAACAGCCGGGGAGAATAATGATCATAGTCCTTCCCCAGCCAAACCCCAAGGTAAATTTTTGAGTCGCAATATCTACTCCTAAGGCTAGTAACAAGGGCACAATTCCTAATATTAAAGCTACTCCTAAGTTTGTTTGCTCACCTTTTTGCCAAAGGCTGATACTACAAGTCAAAAGTAGTAAAATTACCAAGCAACCTGCTGTGGCCACGCTCAGGGAAGGTAAACTGGTTACCCAATCTCCTAGAAGTAAATTAGTACCCAAAGTTTGAGCAATATCCTGTAAGTGATGTAACCATGCAAACCCAACTTCTTTTGCTGCACCAAAACGTTTTAAATCAGCATTACGAAGCTGCTTGATGGTTCCCCATAGCATCCAAGGAATGGTTAATAAAACTCCTGCCCCCAAACGTAATCCGTGCTGCCACCAATTCTGCCGATCAAGGTAAACTACTAAGACTGCTAAAACAACCACCCAATAAACATATAAATAAAAGGTCAGTAGGCCAGCAGCAGTAGAGCCGATCAAAAGACTATTCCATAGCAATTGGCTGCGAAGATTTTTGGTACTTTGAGTATTCTGCTGATAAATTAGATGCAGCAGTGCCCATGCACTTAGTGTTACCCACAAAACTAGGGGAGCATACATCCGAATATTGAGAGAGTGGAATAAATAAAACGGATTAATTCCTATTAGTGCAGCCAGGAGTAGTCCGCCACGATGTCCTATGAAAACCCTACCTAACCCATAGGCGCTGCCTATAGCGGCAATACTGAATAATGTATTTAGGCTCCGCATTGCTGCTTCGCTGTTACCGAAAAGACGCAGCCAGAAATGTTGACTCAAAAAAAATAGTGGTGGATGAGGTTCTCCTCCTAATAGACTCCGAATTAGCTGAATAAAGGTTGAGAAAACCTCGCGCAAACCTGCCTCAATTGGTAAGCTCAACAAGGATGTGTATTCTGCCAATACAGCTGGTGTATCGCCAGGGGTTTGGTAAGCACCCTTTTGTCCGCTAGAAAGAAGTAGTGATAAAACTTCGTCATACCACAACTCCCGGTTTCCTAAATTCAACATTCTTAGCACTATTGCGATCGCAATAACAATTAGCGCTAATTTTTCTACAGAAAAAAGCTTTTTCATGTTAGTGATTAGTAAGCTTGGATTAATCAATCAGTTGGCTGGGATAACAGTTTTGCGATTCAATAAATAATATTTTTATTTTTTATTGGAATTTTGATAATTAATAAAAAACTGGTAAATTCTTATTAGCGAACTCCATTTATTTTGTTTAAATAATCTCAATTATTAAAGCTTTATACTATGGAAGGATAATTGTAATTTTTTATTTACGCAAAATCATTGTAATTAGTTATTGATAAGCTGGCATAAGTTTACCAGTTAAACTTATGCCAGCTTATAAAATATAGTTAGCAATGACTAGGTAAGATATACGTATTTTTTTGAAACTGTGAAATTTGGTATTAATAATAAAATTTAAAAAGAACTATATTATGTAGTAAAATAAAAATATATTTTCTATAATCAAAATTCTTCTAAAGTTGTCCAATAAACGCTGTTGCGTCTGCGATGCGTGTCTAGGATTTTAGCCTCATCAAGATTTCCTGGCAAAATAGTAGGAGTAACCTGGTTGTCACTGATGCGCTGTGAAGCATAAAACTGTTGATGGTATTCTTGACCGTGCTCTGATGGGGTACGATATATCTCTCGCAGAGGGATTGGTATTATTAAAGCAAACAGACCCAGAGGCGATCGCTGCCATTCGGATGACAGCTGATAAACTCCGCCACACT
The DNA here is from genome assembly GCA_019359325.1 of Mojavia pulchra JT2-VF2. Classification (GTDB taxonomy): domain Bacteria; phylum Cyanobacteriota; class Cyanobacteriia; order Cyanobacteriales; family Nostocaceae; genus Mojavia; species Mojavia pulchra. The sequence goes on from JAHHHN010000019.1 coordinate 52,025, forward strand.
CAAGCTAGTGATACGGTAACTTACGTAATTAACCGTAATATTAACTTTACTAATATCTGTGAGCAGCACTGTAGTTTTTGTGCATTTCGTCGGGATGATGGTGATGTAGGTGCTTACTGGTTAGATTGGGCACAAATTTTGGAAAAGGCGACAGATGGAGTGCGGCGGGGAGCAACGGAAATCTGTATGCAGGGGGGATTGAATCCACAGGCGAAAATCAACGATAAATCTTTGCCTTATTATCTCAAGCTGGTGGAAACCATCAAGCAGGAATTTCCCCAAGTACACTTACACGCATTCTCTCCTCAGGAAGTGCAATTTATCGCCAGAGTGGATGGACTTGAGTATGCTGATGTCATTGCGGCATTACAAGATGCTGGTGTAGGCTCAATGCCAGGAACAGCCGCTGAGGTGTTAGATGATGAAGTGCGGCGGGTACTGTGTCCAGAGAAGATTGACACAGCCACTTGGCTAGAAATTGTTAGTACAGCCCACAAATTAGGCTTGCATACTACTAGCACGATGCTATCAGGGCATATTGAAACACCAGAACAGCAAATAGGACATTTAGAAAAATTGCGATCGCTCCAACAAACTGCCATCAATCAAGGATATCCAGCGAAAATTACCGAGTTCATTGTATTGCCATTTGTTGGGCAAGAAGCTCCTAAACCCTTACGTCGTCGTGTGGGGCGCGATCAACCAATTTTAAATGATGCCCTACTACTGGGTGCTGTGGCGCGGATTTTCTTAGGTAATTGGATTCCTAATCATCAGCCGAGTTGGGTAAAACTGGGGCTTGCTGGCGCTAAGGAAGCTTTAGTTTGGGGCTGTAACGATATTGGTGGCACATTGATGGAAGAGCATATTACTACAATGGCTGGTGCTGTGGGTGGTACATGCATGGAAGTAGAAACTTTACAAATGGCGATCGCTTCTATAGGAAGACCTTACCAGCAAAGAGATACTCTGTATCAGAAAGTATGAACCATAAACTAAGAGAAAAATTCCCTAATCATCCTTGATCCTTCATCCTTACTCCTGATCCCCAGGATACCAATCCAAGATACGATGGACGTTGATTTATGCGTTGTTTCACTAAATGCTTATGAAGCGCTATTGGTCGCGTCTGCTTGCCCTAGTTTTAGTTGTATCCATCAGCTTAATGGGCTGTTCTAGTCCGGATAGTTTGACAGGGGATTATCGTCAGGACACCTTAGCTGTAGTCCAGATTATGAGAAATGTCCTAGAGTTATCACAAGATTCACCAAACAAGGCAGCAATTCAAGCAGAAGCGCGTCAAAAAATTAACGACTTTTCAGCTCGCTACCAACGAGCTAACTCTGTTTCTGGTCTTAGCTCGTTTACCACTATGCGAACAGCTCTAAATTCCCTAGCCGGACACTACAGTTCTTACCCAAATCGTCCTGTACCACAAAAACTTAAAAATCGCCTAGAACAAGAGTTCAATCAAGTAGAGGCAGCGCTAAAGCGTGGTTCTTAACTATCCGCGCAGCTAAGTCAAGAGTCTAAACTTGAGACTCTTGACTACTTGGTCGAGTATGTTTGAATCAGTTAAATAGTTTTTGAATTTGAATTTTGAATTACATATAATATCCCAGAGTATTGTCATTGACGACAAATCAAGCAACTCAAAATTGAGACGAACTTAACTCAATAAAAAATGTGGCAACAGAAATAGGGGTTTAGGAGTCTTTCAAAACTAGGCTCCAAAACCCCTATTTTTACAATATAGAATTTGATACACATTGCCCTAAGTCGTTTGATTTGGGGTTTATGATTATACCTCTTACACAAGTGTCTTTTACAAGGGATAGGCAAAGGATTATAGGAGAAAGGAAAAAGCAGAATTATATTGCTTTTACCCTTGACCTTTAACTTTTACCTGATTTTTCCCAGAAGTCTATTGTTTTGTTCATCTACTTTTAAGTATGTCTAACCGTTCCTTAAACGTTGCAAAATCAATGTTATTTTGGCGACGCCTATTCGCTGTCGTTTTCAGTAGTAGTCTGTTAATTCCCAGTTTTGGTAACCAACCAGCAGAGGCACAAGTAACGGAATATTGCCAATTATCACCAACAGTTGCAAATGAAAAAGAAAAGTTACGCCTTTCAGCACTAAGAGGCAATAAAGATGCCCAGAAGCGCTACCAACAGATGTTAAAACAACACGCACAAGAAATACAGCAATGCCGTAGTCGCACTTGGCCACAAACTCAGGCACTGTGGTTGCGTTTGTATCCCTGCGATATTCAGCCCGGAGTGCTGGATAAAATTATGGATCGAATTGTCAACCGTGGTTATAACCAAGTTTATTTGGAAGTATTTTATGACGGACAGGTACTTTTGCCAGCAGCCGCCAACCCCACAATTTGGCCTTCTGTGATTCGTACCCCAGGGGCAGAAAAAGTGGATTTACTAGCCACTGCAATTCAAAAAGGGCGACAACGCGGTTTAAAAGTCTATGCCTGGATGTTCACTATCAATTTCGGCTATACCTACGCCCAACGTCGAGATAGAGAAGATGCGATCGCCCGTAATGGCAAAGGTCAGACGAGCTTATATGTTGTAGATAACAGTCCTCAAGTATTTATTGACCCCTACAATTTGCAAGCAAAACGCGACTATTACCAAATGGTACAAGAGGTGTTGCGCCGTCGGCCAGATGGGCTGCTATTTGACTATGTGCGCTATCCACGACAAACAGGAAGTAATTCTGTCGCTACCAAAGTCACAGATTTATGGTTATATAGTTCAGCAACTCAACAAGCTTTATTTCAACGAGCGCAAAATAACAAAGGATTGGACTTGATTCGCCGCTTTTTGGGTAAGGGATATATAACCGCAGGAGATATTGCTGAAGTAGATCAACTTTATCCTCAGGAAGGAGAACCCCTTTGGCAAGGTCGTACTTTAGCGCCACAGCAAAAGTCCATCCTGACTCCCACCGATAGACAACCGCTTTTGCAATGGGATTTGTGGCTGCTCTGCGTTGCCCATGCGATGCAAGGTATCGTGGATTTTGTAGCCTTAGCGACTCTCCCAGTAAAGCAGCAAAAGATTCCCGCAGGAGTGGTGTTTTTCTCAGATGGTAACCAAACATTAGGACAAGGTTATGATTCTCGCTTACAACCTTGGGATAGGTTCCCTAGTTCGTTACAATGGCATCCAATGGCTTATGGGGCTTGCGGTAACGCCAGTTGTATTGTGACGCAAGTACAACGGGTTTTGAGCATGGCGCAACCAGGTACACAAGTGATTCCAGCTCTAGCGGGTAAGTGGGGAGCATCGATCAGCAATCGTCCATCCCTAGAAGCACAAATGCAGGCACTCCGCCAATTTTCTCCTCAGCTGAAGGGAGTGAGCCATTTTGCTTATTCTTGGCAATACCCTCAGGATGATAGCGATCGCAAATTCTGTCGGAATCAATGATTACCAGGATTGATTATACAAGTAGGGGGAGAATCTTGCTTAGTTGTCTACCTCCCCTTTGTTTGTAGGAGTGATTGCCTTACTTCGTCTCCATCCAATTTTCACCCGCACGCACATCCACTATCAAAGGCACACTCAACTGCACAGCATTTTCCATCACAGATTTAATTTGTGGTTGTAATTCTTCCCACTCATCGGGCGGGACTTCAAATACTAATTCATCGTGAACTTGCAACAACAAACGCGCCTGATATTTAGATAAGACCTCATGCAATCTCACCATTGCAATTTTGATAATATCGGCGCTAGAACCTTGAATGGGTGCATTAGCAGCGGAGCGCAGTAAACCTGCATCATAAGCACCTAAATTCTTCAATTTACTTAGGTCAATATCTTCTGGTTTGCTACCTTTTAGTTTGCGTAAACTGTTAATAGTAAAATCAAAATAACGGCGACGACCGAGAATAGTTTCTACATAACCTTGGGCGATCGCTTCTTTTTTCATCCGCTCTAAATATGCGAATACTTTCGCATAACGTTCGTTAAAGCGTTTAATAAATTCGTTAGCAACAGCTTTATCTATCCCAGTTGAACGCGAAAATCTTAGAGAACCCATTCCATAAATCACACCAAAATTGATAGTTTTCGCCACCCTTCGTTCATCTGATGTGATATCTTCTTTCTCAAACACCAACCTTCCTGTCACTGTGTGAATATCTTCATTTTGCTGATAGGCTTGCACCAATATTGGCTCTTGACTCAAATGAGCTAAAATCCGCAACTCAATTTGCGAGTAATCAGCAGCCACCATTAACCAGGTTGGTTCTGGCAAAAATGCTTTCCGAATTTGGCGACTAAAAGCTGTACGAATGGGGATATTTTGTAAATTTGGATTAGAAGAAGATAATCTGCCAGTTGATGTCGCCGTTTGATTAAAATCAGTATGAACTCGCTGGGTATCTAGACGCACCAATGCTGGTAGAGCATCCACATAAGTAGACTTTAATTTAGATAGAGTACGGTACTCAATGATGGCATCAACAAAACCAGTTTTATCAATTTCTTGGAGCTTTTCCAAAGTTGCTGCATCCGTAGAGTAACCTGTTTGAATTTTACGGGAATATTTAGTACTTAATCCTAATTTTTCAAACAATATCTGGCTCAATTTTTTGGGAGAACCCAGGTTAAATTTTTCTCCAGCTATCTCAGTAGCTTTTTCCTCCAGCTTTGCTAAATCTATTTCCAATTGCTGCGAAAGTTCTTTTAAGTAAGCTGAATCAATGCGGACACCTGTATATTCCATTTCCGCTAAAACTTCTTCTAGCGGCTGTTCCACTTCCATCAATAGCTTATCCAAAACTGGAAACTTCTCCAGTTCCTCACGCAATTTTGCTACCAGTTGAAATGTGGCATAAACTTGCAAACAACAGTAATCTGTTACAGCAGAGATATCTATATCAGCAATGGTTTTTCCCTTGGGAACTAAATCCACATAATTTTGCAGCGATAATCCTAAATATCGCAGTGCCAAATCACTCAAATTATGGCTAGTATCTGGATTCAGAACGTAACTCGCTAGCATCGGATCAAACACAACTCCCGCCAAGTTAATTCCTTGACAACGGAAAACTAAGCGGTCAAATTTTCCATTCTGAAATGTCTTAGGATAAGTGGCACTTTCAAGAATGGGGCGTAGTGCTGCTAGCGCCACATCTTTATTTAAATTTTCCCCTGTTTTATGGCCAAGGGGAATATAAGCTGATTCCTCTGGTTCAGTTCCCCAACAGCAGCCAATTCCTACTAAATCAGCATCCCGTGGTTCTAAATCGCTAGTCTCTGTGTCCCAAGCAACAGGTATTTCTGGATTAGTAAATTGTTGCAACACTTTTACCAACTTAGTGAGTTTGGCTTCAGTATCAATAATGCTTGGTTGAATTTGTGAAACAGGTTGCTGTTGTGCGGCTTGTGTGTCAGAAAAACTGAAAAATGAAAGGTCTGCGTCTTCAAATTCGGGTTCAGTATCAACAGTTTCTGCTTTTGGTGCTGCTTCAATTTTGCCACCAAACTGTTGCTGAATTTCGTTAATTTTGCCTAAAAATTTATTTAATTCTAACTTTTCTAAAATTGGTGTGAGAATGCTGGCATCAAACCCTGTTAATTTACAATCTTCTAAGTTAACTTCTAAAGGAACATCAAGAACTATACTTGCCAAGTAGCGAGATTTTTGCGCGTCTTCTCTACCTTCTGCCAGTTTTTTCTGAGTTGCTCCTTTAATATCGTTCAATGCGGTATAGATCTGTTCCAGAGAATTATGGGTATTGAGTAGCTGTACTGCTGTTTTTTCCCCAATTCCCTTGACTCCAGGAATATTATCAGATTTATCCCCACAAAGCGCTTTGAAATCAACAACTTGCGAAGGTAAGATACCCAGTTTTTCTTTAACTTCTGCTACACCAAATTCGACAATGCTAGATGTAGAGCGCTTCCAGGCGTCTGGACTAAAATACAGAACAGTGATTTCTTTTTCTGGGTCGATTAGTTGAAATAAATCGCGATCGCCTGTGAGAATCTTCACTTTATACCCAGCGGCAGTTGCTCTTTGTGCTAAGGTTCCCAAAACATCATCTGCCTCATAACCAGGAGCAGTAAAAATCGGCAGATTGAAGCCTTCTAGTAACTCGTGCAAATTTTTCAAGTCAGGAACAAAGTCTTCTGGCGTTCCTGGGCGATCGGCTTTGTAGGTATCGTCAGCTTCATGACGAAAAGTTGGCAAACCTAAATCAAAGGCTACCGCCATTGCTTGTGGCTGTTGTGTTGCCATTACCTCTAGCAGCGACTTAAGAAAGCCAAAACATACACTAGTAGGAATCCCTGCTTTGGTACGTAGTCCGCCATCTCGTCCTTTGGCAAAAGCAAAGTATGAACGAAAGGCCAGCGAGTGCCCATCTACGAGGATGAACGTGGGGCGTGTTGCGGTTGTAGAAGAGGAAGTTTGAGACATAGCCTTATTTTAGCCAGAAGCTTACATCCTGGTACTCCGGTACTAGGTACGATTTCTGCTGGGGTTTGATAATGGTGATGCAGTTTCAGCATATCAATTGCTCTTGCACTTCACAGAACGATTCAACCCTGTGGAACAAATTCGGGCACAATCTCCGTAAAAACTATGAGAGACCACTGAAAATTCAGTGCGGATTTAAAAACTAGTACTACTACCACATAATTAAAAATTTAAAAAACTAAAACCTTTTGTTGTAAACTTTCAAATTTTTGTAGGAGAGCCAGTTTATTGCTGCACCTAATTTCTAGTTATCAATAACAAATTTCCGCTTCTTTAACTTAACTTGGAATGGTCAATTTCAAATTTAGTATTTTTAAATCCGCTTCATTATCAAAAATTCATACAAATTTAAGTATATTTAGCAAGCCTAGAAGCAAAAGTTTAGAGTTAGAAATAAATGAGGAATCTAGCAATCATCTTTTCAGAAAATATTATTCTATGAATTCCAAAATTTTTAATGCTTTAGCTGCTGCTACGACCTTAGCAGGTATTGTCACTACAACTGGAGCAGCTAATGCAGCTTCTCTGTCATTTTCTACTTCTACAGGTTTTGCACGTACAGATTATGAAACAAATCTTAGTGTTAAACAATTTAATTCATCTCTAGGTGAGCTTCAAAGTGTCACAATAAAATATCAAGCCGATCTGAAAGCAGATGGACAACTAACAAATACAGGGCCAAACTCTAGCAAGACAACAATTATTCTTGGTGGTGAAACTTATGGTACTAACCTCAGCTTAAATCTCAAGGATGAGTTTAATATCGATCTCAGTCCCACAAAAACCTCTAATTTCACAATTGCTGGCTTTTCTACAATCTCAATTCCAGAACAGATAACCACAGGCTCAACTACTAAGACTTTAACTAAAGGTCTGGATAATTTGAATCCTTTCATCGGTAATGCAAATTTAGACTTTTTGTTCACAGCAATAGCTCGCTCAGTGGTGATAGGGCCGGGTAACGTATCATCTCAAATCAATACATTTGCTCAAGGATCGCTCGAAGTTACATATAATTACAACGAACTACCTCAGCCAATACCTGAATCATCTCCGATACTTGGGATTGGTCTAATTGCAGGGCTGGGTTTACTAACACAAAGCAAAAAAAGTCGGCACAAAGTTTCTAACCTATAGGCTTTATAGAATGGGTAAATTTCTTTGTATTTGCCAATAAACTTGCTTGTGCAATGGTAACTTTCAAGTATAAGTCTCAGTTGCCAACTCATTTTTAAACTGGTAGTAATTTACCAGTTTTTGATGATTATTTTAAGATTTCCTCTATGAATATAAGCCTGGATTCAATTAAAATCCGGGCTTTTTGCGTAAATGTAGATGTTTTATTAAAAAAAACTAATGAATAAAGAATGTTAATTAATAACGAATAGATTCTATCCATTATAGTATTTTTTGGAATTAGCTAGGCTCATCAATATTATTCATAAAATCAATCTACTTTGTCTGAATTACCTCCCAATATTGCCTAGAGCCTGTTACCCTCTTACTGGGAGTTCAAACATCCTTTTAGGATTTTATGCACACAGCATCTGCTACTCATTTGGCATCCATTAACAATCAGGCTATGGCTACAGAAGGTATTAAACTATTGGTTTTAGATATAGATGGCACAATTTCTGGACAGTCAAACACTATAAGCACACCTGTAAAGCAAGCGATCACAGCAGCACAAGCACGAGGAATTCAAGTAGCGATCGCCACCGGTCGGATGTATCGCTCTGCTTTGCGCTTTCACCAAGAAATTAGCTCTGTCTTACCATTAGCAGCCTATCAAGGAGCCTGGATTCAAGACCCAGCCACCCAGAAAATTCATCGCCATTTAGCTGTTTCTAGAGAAGTTGCACATCAGCTACTAGATTATTTTGAACAACCTCAGTTGCGATCACTCCTCTCTGTCCATTTCTACATTAATGACCAGCTTTACGTGCGAGAGTTAACTAGAGAAACTCAAATTTATGCGGAACGTTCTGGTATTACTGCGATTCCCGTAGGTGATTTACGTCGCGTTTTAACTAATGAACCAACAAAAGTTTTGGCCTTGTGTGATGACACAGATGTAATCGACAACTTATTAGGCAATTTGCGTCGCCAATATACACCTGCTGAACTTTATCTCACAACATCTGTTGCTACATTCTTTGAAGCAACTAACGCCTCTGTCAACAAAGGAACTGCTGTGCGTTACTTAGCTGAAGAATTACTGGGATTACAAAGAGCCAACGTCATGACTATTGGCGATAATTTCAATGATTTAGAAATGCTAGAGTACGCTGGCATTGGTGTAGCCATGGGCAATGCACCAGATGCAGTACAAGCGATCGCTCAATGGGTAGCTCCTACTGTAGAGGAAGATGGAGCCGCAGTAGCAATTGAAAAATTTTTAATATCTTAAAAGCACTCTTGCAAACCAGCCTTTTATAAAATCAGAAAGGACACCGACGACTGGCCGTGTTTCGTCTCGGTGCCCTTGCTGGTTCGCTCCTCACACACCTGCTAATATAGCCGATGTGATTAATCGAGTCAATAGTTGTGATAAAAAGTTCTATTTTTTCCTCAGAAGCTTTACTGTCGAATGACACGTACCTAAATAGCAAAATTACGTAGGTATTTGTTTTTTAAAATTAAATCCTAAAATAAGGATTTTTTCTGACTTTTGGGAGAAGTCAATAAAACTTCCTACCTCTAAAGATATTTATTGGCTCTTGAGTTGAGTAATAACACCCTAACTGAATTCTTGAAACTGCTTTGATTAAAAAAGTGTTTAATTAAAGAGTTACAAATTTTACTATTAGAATATTTATGAACAAAGAACCAAGCTAGTAACCTGATAATATATGCTAGTTTGGGCTGATAAGGCACAGAGGAGACAATTTCTCTCTTTAGTTAGATGTGAAATGAGCAATTAATTAATGGCAAAACCTCAAATAAATATTTCAATTCAATCCACATGTATCTACAAATTATCGAATTTATCTTGGATTCAACAAGATACGACACTACTAAGTTTATAACTCTAAGGGCGCAAATACGCCCAGTTTTTCTTCTAGCAACAATCGGAACATCCTCTGAGTAACCATTATCAATCCTAGTCTGGCTTGAGCTAACTCTAGTGAGGTAATTTTCACCTCGCCCCAAATACGGCAATTACACCAGAAGCTCTCAAAAGCTTGACTTAAATCTAGTGCTGCTTTTTGCCAGTTAACTGAACTGGCAAAAGTATGGCAGTGCAAGTCGTCTACTACTTGCACTAAGTCGCTAATCAGATGCCTCTCTGCTGGATGATTGAGGCTAAGTTGGTGCTCACAATTGAGCCAAGGTATGGGATTGGGGAAGATTAAACTCCAAAAAGCTGGCACCAATGCTCCAAGAAGTGGTTTTTGCTGCTCAAAGTTCTCGCTTGTATTAGGAAATCCTTTGCTCAGTTGAATTAATCCTTCTCGGTCAGCCAAACGCAGTAGCGAGCAGCAGCGTGCATGGGCGTATTGAACAATAAACAAGCTAGAAGGATTTTCAGTTTTGGATTGGGGATTGTGAATTTTGGTTTCTCTTGTGCTAATTGCGCCTTCTTCCCCTAAGTTACCAACAGCGAGATTTTGTAACCAAGCCGCTAAGATTGGGTGCGTCAATTCCAAATGAATCCAACCAGGGGGAACAATTTGAACAGTGAAAACGTCTTCACAGGTCGCCGATAAATCAGAGGCGATCGCACTGGCAATCTTCACAGCTTCTTGATTCTGAGATTTTGCTAACTGCTGGGCTATACCTGTAATATACAAAATCCTTCTCTTGTCTCTACCTTTATATAGAGGCAATTCTTTATATTTTATGCATTGAATTTCCTGTTTTTTAGTATAAATACTTATAACATTTAATAAATGACTATATATTAACTGTTTAATTGCTGTATAATTACTAACTAGTAGCTTATTATGCACGTAGTTACTAGTAAATAAACTTTCATTCCAGATACCTTGATGATCTGTCATCTATCCAAAGTCATAAGTTTAATCTAGATAAAGAAAAATGAGAGTAGGATAAAATTTGATGAATATTGTATGAATAGTGGGTAAACTTTACTACCATCATTGTACAGTAAGAAGTATAACAAAAAGAGTAGAGAGCAAATTGCCTTCTACGCTTTGGATGGCTGGCGCTTTTAGGCGTTAAGTCTACCTCGCCAACACAAAGACACTCCTTGCACCTTTTTATGACGTCTTTGTCTTCAGCCGAACGCTCTTTGTTACCTATGCAATCTCCATCCTCCTTTTCAGAGGCATCACGCCCTTTTTTGACTTGGCAACGAATTCTTGATTGGGCTCAAGAACACTACCGCTGCCGCACCTTCAGCAAAGATGAGCGCATTCCAGCTCGACCTGGATTGCTATATTTGGTGCAAAGGGGTGCGATTCGTATGGTAGGAACCGCCCAGGTTAGCGCCACTGCCAGTCAGTTAACGTCTCGTCGAATTAATAGAACCCCAGAAGAAGCCTTCTTGGGTTTTGTCGGAGCGGGACAACCGTTTGAAATTGTTGCTCAGTCACCGTTCACGCTCCAAGCCTACGCTCATGTTGACCAAACTGCTGTGCTGTGGATGTACTGGCATGATTTAGATAACTGGCCTCACTTCCGTCGGGAAGTCATGGATGCCTTTAGGTACCAGCATCAGCGCAAGTTGCTGTGGCTGAGTGCTTTGGGACAACGGCGCACCATTGATCGGCTCTTAGGATTCCTTACATTGTTGATTGAGGAATATGGGGAGCCTGCAATGAGCGACACCGACCCTGATGTGATTCGCGGTTATTGTTTGCCTTTCCCCCTCACTCACGCCCAAATTGGCAGTGCGATCGGTTCGACTCGTGTCACCGTTACTCGCTTGATGGGCAAGTTGCGTCAACGTGGTTTAATCCTCACCCAAGGGGATAATCTCATTTGCTTACCAGCAGAGTCGATTAATAGAGCCAGCTAAAACGCTTCAGAATCTACCATCACTAGCAGGTGTCAGCGAATTTTGACGAACCCAGCCTGGGTAATCAGTTCCTGCCCCTGCTCAGTCAAAAGTAATTTGGCATAAGCAACCCCTGCTTGCTCCTCAATTTGGCCAGTTTCTTTGACTACGACAAACAGATTGCGAGTAATCGGGTATTTACCCGATTGAAAAGCCTCAATATTCAACTTGTTTCGTTTCCCAGGACATTCAGAAGGCAAGACAAATGGTTCTTGGTAGGGAGCAATATATTGCCCTTGCGTTCGTCCCAAAGGCAAAGGTTTTATTGAGCATTGAGGAACCACTTCTGGGGCAGAAGCGTAATAGATAGCACCAGGACTACCAGCCAACTTTTGTAAGGCTTGGGTGGTTGTAGAGACAAACTCTACTTGAGATCCGAATGGTTGACCACCCAAAATGTCTTGCACAAAAAGTTCTACTGTGCCGCCATCGGTGATACGACGGGAATATGGCTTGATCGGAATATTGGGGCCACCCAGTTGGCTCCAATTGTTAATTTTGCCAGTGTAAATCAACTTAATCTGGTCTAAAGTCAGCCCTGAAACATTGAGGTTGGCATTCACTGCTACCGCTAATCCATCAATTGCCACAGGGATTTGTTTAAGACCAAACCCGCGCTGCTGGGCACGGCTTAATTCCTGATCCAGAAATGGTCTTGAGGATTGTGCAAAAGCTAGTTGACCATCAATTAATGACTGTATGCCAGTACCAGAACCAGGGGAGGCATTGTTGGGTTCTACATATCGCAGCCGAAACTCTGGTCGCGCTAGTTGAATTGCTGGGTCAACTGCCAATCGGATTGGTGCCCAAGATGTGCTACCTCCGTAGTTAAATAATCCTACGGGGACATTTTGCACAGCAGCGAAAGTTTTGCCGCTAGCTTGTGCTGTTGGAGTTTGTGGCGTATTTTTGCTGCTAGCACTAATTTTATTCAGGTTAATAGTAGGATTTCTTGTGAACCACCAAAAGCCACCAGCTATCAGCCCAACAGTTATCACAACAGATAAAACGAGAATAGGAATTTCATTTTTTTGGGACATAAATAGTAGATAGCCCCTATTTTGGCTAAATATAAATGTTTACTATTTGAGAATGTAGTTTGCACAACAAGTACTTTATTAGCGAATTCTGACAAATCCTGCTTTAGCAATTAATTCCTGACTTTGATTTGTCAGTAGGAAGTTAGCGTAGGCTTCTCCCGCTTGCTGGTCGCTTTGTTCATTTTGTTTAACAATTACAAATAATCGCCTAGTGATCGGGTATTCACCTTTTTGAAAAGCAGCTGCATTTATTTGGTTACGCCGTTGTGGACACTCTTGCAGGGGAACAAAAGGCTCTTTATAGGGCGGAATTAGTTCGTCAGATATTCGTCCCAATGGCAAAGGCTTAACAGTACATTGTCCGACAACTTCCGGAGCAGAGGCATAATAAATACCCCCTGGATTCTTCGCTACTTCTTTTAAAGCTTGAGTTGTTGTGGAGATGAATTTAACATTGGAACCAAATTTTTCTTTTCCCAACACATTTTCTTCAAAAAACTGGGTTGTGCCTCCCTCTTCCAGAGACCGAGAGTAAGCTGTGATAGGTAAATTTGGGCCACTCACCTGTTGCCAGTTAGTAAGCTTACCTGTATAGATATCTTGAAATTGAGCTAAAGTTAAACCGGGAATCTTGAGACTAGGATTAACTGCGATCGCAATACCATCAATCGCTACAGGAATTTCTTTGAGTTTAAAGCCGCGTTGTTGTGCCTTCTCGTATTCTTCATCCTTAATGGAGCGAGATGACTGAGAAAAAGCCAACTGGTTATCCAGCAGCATCTTGATTCCACTACCAGATCCAGGGGGACTCGTGGTTGGTTGAGTGTAACGCAATTGAAACTGAGGCCAAAACTGTTGAATTTTAGGATCTACTTCTTTGCGGATAGGTGCCCAAGTAGTGCTACCCCCATAGCTAAATAATCCTGAAGGAACATTGAGCGTTTGGTCAAAAATTGCGCCATTCGATTGTAAAATCTGGCGAGATGGGTTTTTAGTAACACTATTAATTACACCAGATCTGTTAGTCAACCACCAAAATATACCACCCAACAACCCTAGCGTAATCGCTAAAGTCAAAACCAAAATCCCAGTTTCATTAGTTGCCTTTTTTGGTGACATAGTTGTTGCTGTGATTTTTGTCTATAAACGCAATGTCCCATTTTGAGGACTTTGTTAGGTTAACAGTAGGTTAACTTGATAATTTTTAATGGCGGATGGGGGAATTAGCACAAATTTATCTCCGGTGCGAAAGTAGATACCGAGAATCAATTGCAGAATTGGGCTGGAACATTGAGATTGCCCAATAGTAAAAAGCCAATTTTGTTATAAATATTTATGGTAAACCGTCAGGATTATATGAAATTTGTTGTATGTTTATGATTTTAAAATGGCATTCTAAAACAATAAAGTTACAAAATTAGAGAAAGCAATTTATAAATAATACGAAATAGTGCTGTTACTGCAATGCTTACCAAGGCTGCGGCAATTGCTAAAATAACCACTTGCTGAATGCCAAGTTCGCTCCGCAAAAATGGTAGAAAAAAGATAATAGTAAAAGTAATTACCGGAATAATTATTAAATCTAACTTTTCAATCCACCGCTTTGTTTGGGCAAAAATCAGGATTCCTAAAATCACGCAGGAAACGCTAAGAGTGATTATTGGATTATTGATCAGGCTGAAAACAGCGATCGCGATCAATGCACCTTCAAACCCACTAAAGGCTGCTCCGCCTAATAATTCCCATGTAGAAAATCTCCGTATATTCGGTAATGATGGGGAGATAACGGTACTAGAGCTTTGCGCGGCTTGTGACGATGCGCTTACATGGAGTTTCGACGGAATTTGTGTAGGTGGTATGAACTGTGCTGTATTGTTTTCTACCAGTGCATCTAATACTTGTTGGGCTGACTGAAAGCGTTGATTAGCAGCTGGTAAGAGCATCTTATCTAAGATATCAGCTAGGTGAGGATTAATATTCGCTTGTGTTCGCCATTTCCACTGGTTGCTATAGGTATCAAATAACTGTATTGCTTCCTTACCCGTCAGCAAGGTTAAAACAGTTACAGCCAAGGCATATAAATCTGTAGATGGGAATATTTGTCCTCCAGCCATCTGCTCAGGCGGTGCAAATCCCATAGAATAGATTCCCGTGGAAGAACCAGTAGGAGCGTTTGTAATTTGCTTAACTGCGCCAAAATCTAGCAGGAAGAGCTTCCCATCATAACGGCGCATGATGTTAGAAGGTTTGATATCTCTGTGAATAATTCCTCTGTCATGGACAAACTTGAGTACCTTGAGAATTTCTTGTAATACTAATAAAATGTCTTGTTCGGACAATTTGCCTGTTTTAACTAATTCTTCCTCTAGGTTTTGTCCATTAATATATTCTTGCACCAAATAAAAAAACTGGTCTTCTTGTCCCGGTTGCAAGCTCTGAACTGTTATTGGAAAGAAAGCAAACAAGTCAGGAATTTGATCGTGTTCGTTGCCCAACTGCGCTAAAACTTCTGCTTCTCGCTCGAATAGCTGTTGCGCCAGTTGCATTTGAGTGGAGGTTAAATTTGCCGTAGGTTGAAACTGCTTAACCACGCATTGACGCATCCCAGGAATCCGGCGATCATAGGCCAAAAATGCTGCTCCAAACCCTCCCCTTCCTAACAGCTTGATTGGCACATAGCGACCATCTAGCATGAGTGGCATTCCACAGCTAGTACAGTATTTTTGCTGCGCTGTTTTTAGCGTTGTTTGATGATCTAAATCCGCGAAATAGTTTTGTGGACGCGGGCAGCGTGGACGAGTGCAGTAAACTTCCATTGCTTTGGTATGTCCTTGGTCAGTTCTTGAAGCCAAAAGCCCCTGACGAACCACTAATGACGAGTGTATGGGCACGGCAGTACCGTGCCCCTACTGACTAGGACTATGATAAAATACTAGCCTTCGCCAGAGGAGTTGGGCGTCACTGCATCCAATGTAGTTACTACTAGGTTTTTTTGTGCTAATTTTAACGCATTTTGGTTCCATCCAGGGGTAGCAAACTGGGGCAAAATTTCCTGACTGAAGGCTTCTGCTGCCTTGGATCGATAACGATTAGGATTAAAAATTAGCCACAGTGTGCGCTTGACAATGACTCCTTCAATTGGGGCACATTGCAATACGCCCATTTGTAACTCTTTCGCTATAGCGGAAGTAGAGACAAAAGCAGCGCCTAAACCGGATTGCACAGCATTTTTAATTGCTTCTATGGAATTTAATTCCATTTCGATTTTAAAGCGCCTTGTATCAATTTCACAGCGTGCTAGCACTTGGTCAATTACTTTGCGAATGGTCGATTGAGAATCGAGAGCAATGAATTGTAGTTTATAAAGGTCTTCTTTTTGAATGGTTTCAAGTTTTGCAAAGGGATGAAAGACAGGTAAAATTAGCGCCAATTCATCTTCGGCGTAGGGAAGAATTTCTAAAGATTCTGCCAATTCGCCGGGAATTTCGCCGCCAATAATGGCTAGATCAACTTGTCCATTAGCTACGCTCCAAGCAGTCCGACGAGTAGAGTGGACGTGCAATTGTACCGCTACATCCGGATATTTTTGTCTAAACATCCCGATCATTCTAGGTAAAAGATAAGTGCCGGTGGTTTGAGAAGCACCGACAATTAAAGTTCCGCCTTGGAGATTTTGCAAATCCTCAATAGCGCGGCAGGTTTCTTGACACAGACTGAGAATTTTTTCACCGTAACTCAGAAGTAGATGCCCAGCTTCGGTCAATTGGGCACGACGTCCTCCACGGTCAAATAAAGGTACATCAAGCTGCCGTTCTAAATTTTGCACTTGCAAGCTGACGGCAGGTTGGGAGACGTAGAGACTATCAGCGGCGCGCTTGAAGCTCCCTTCTACGGCGATCGCTTTGAGAATACGTAACTGATCTAAAGTGAAAGGAAGGTCAGACATAAGGCTAAACCCACAAACAAGAAAGGAGCGGCTTTGGCAAGAAATCAGCGTTCACAGCTAGCAAGCTAGGCGCGATTTATTGCATCTTAAACTTGAAAGCTTTACTCGAAAAAGACAGTAGCACAACATCTTGACTAAAGTTCCCCTTTGAACACTTTGTGGTATTGGTTGTACTGAACTAAGTTTTCTTTAAATTACTTCACCTACGTATAGGTATATGATGCTGATTTCTTGGTTAACCCCCAGTCATTTTGTCATATTGGGGTTACAATTAGTTTTCGCGATCGCTCACAGTGGTGGAGCAGCTCTCAGACCTTGGGCAGAAAAACACATTGGCCCAAGGCTTTATCGCATTTCCTTTGCCTTAGTCAGCTTGCCATTAGCTGTAATATTAATTATTTACTTTTTTAATCACCGTTATGATGGATTGCAACTTTGGCAGGTGAAAGATGTACCTGGAGTCCGGCTCTTAGTCTGGGTGTTGTCAGCGATTTCCTTTTTGTTTTTGTATCCTGCCACTTTCAATCTACTAGAAATTGCTGCTATTCAAAAGCCTCAAGTCCATCTTTACGAGACGGGAATTATTCGCATCACTCGTCATCCCCAAATGGTAGGACAAATAATTTGGTGCGTTGCCCATACCCTTTGGTTAGGTACTACCTTTACCCTGATTACCTCGATTGGGTTGGTGTTGCATCACTTGTTTGGTGTTTGGCATGGGGATCGCCGTCTGGGTCAGCGTTATGGTGAAGCCTTTGAAGTTGTTAAACAGCGTACTTCAATTATTCCTTTTCGAGCTATTTTTGCAGGTCGTCAATCTCTCAAATGGGAAGAATTTCTCCGCCCTGCCTATTTAGGAGTTACTATTTTTGTAGCTTTGCTTTGGTGGTCGCACCCCCTGTTGTTAGAAGCAACTAGTAAGATACCATGGTAATTTTAAGTGATCCCCAATATCATCAGATACTATCCAATAGATGAAAAGATGAGCTTATCAATTGTCACCAAATCAATGTAGGATAAATTCAAATAGTTGTCAGTGGGGGTGCATTTAGTCGGATTGAGATTTTATATTGGTAGTTGCAGGTAAATCAGTTTTCTTGGGGAATAAATGACGGATTCAGTCTAAATTACCAAGGCAAGCGGCTATCAGGAGTTGAACATCCAAAAAAGCCAGCGCGACATCCACGGTGGCTTTTTTGTCAGTGTTGCAATCAAGGCGCTCAATTTTTGTATAACTATCTGTACCTGAGACCACCATGTCTCAGCAACTGGCTTGCCAATTTCTTCTGCTAATAGTTAGTTTGATATCAAAACCCTATAAATTCTAGAGGCATCATGGTGTTGTCGGTTAGTGAGCGGACATTTACTCAAGAAGTTTTAGAATCTCCTATTCCGGTTTTAGTTAATTTTGAAGCACCTTGGTGTGGCTTGTGCCGCATCATCCATCCCCTGTTGTTGCAATTTAAAGCCCAATGCGGGGAGCAAATTAAATTAGTTGGGGTTAATGCTGACCAAAATTTCAAACTGTCTAACACTTATCGACTAAAATCATTGCCAACTTTACTGTTAATTGAAAATGGCACCATCCAGCATCGTCTGGAGGGTTTTCGTGGCAGAGAAGATTTACGTCTAGCCTTAGAAGAAATTAAACTGAGCTACAGTAAGGAATCTATAACCTACAGTAGCGCTAAAACAGCAGACTTAGGATGTCGTTTATCCTGAAGAAAGTCAACAGTAACATAGTTAATTATGAGTATTTTAACTCTTGACTATCAACATTTAAAGTGTAGGAATTACGCAAAAATATTATTTTTCCGTTTTCATGCGTAAGTTCTGAAGTATTGACTCGGCTGATAAAATCTAAAACCAAGCTTAACACCCCACCTAAAGGTCTTTGAGTGGGGTATTTTATGCTAAGAGGTGTGTGTCACAATTATTAACAGTTCCGAGTCAGACAGTTGCCTGTGGACGGAA
The DNA here is from genome assembly GCA_019359325.1 of Mojavia pulchra JT2-VF2. GTDB lineage: Bacteria > Cyanobacteriota > Cyanobacteriia > Cyanobacteriales > Nostocaceae > Mojavia > Mojavia pulchra. The sequence goes on from JAHHHN010000019.1 coordinate 70,521, forward strand.
AGTTGACCTCAACGGTGGCTAAATCTGTCCTAGTCTTTCAAAAGATAGTCAGCAGCACTGTCCTAACTTAGTCAAGAATCCTAAAAGTACGCGTCAGTGATGGAAGTAATCTATCAATATGCCTGGCTGATTCCTGTATTGCCGCTTTTAGGGGCAATGCTGGTTGGTCTAGGATTAATTTCGTTAAATCAGGTGACAAACCGCCTGCGGCAGCTCAACGCTGTAGTGATTATCTCCCTAATGGGAGCAGCGATGGCGCTGTCGCTTGCCTTGCTGTGGAGCCAAATTCAAGGGCATCCAACTTATGTCCGCACCTTGGAATGGGCAGCAGCAGGTAATTTTCACCTGAGTATGGGCTACACAATCGACCACCTCACAGCCCTCATGCTGGTGATTGTGACGACGGTAGCCTTGTTAGTCATGATCTACACCGATGGCTACATGGCTCACGATCCTGGATACGTGAGGTTTTACGCCTATCTCAGTTTGTTTGGCTCCTCAATGCTGGGTCTGGTGGTCAGTCCCAACCTAGTGCAGGTTTATATATTCTGGGAACTGGTGGGGATGTGTTCCTACTTGCTGGTCGGCTTTTGGTACGATCGCAAGTCAGCAGCAGATGCCTGCCAAAAAGCCTTTGTGACCAACCGCGTGGGTGACTTCGGTCTTTTACTCGGCATTCTGGGGCTGTTCTGGGCGACAGGAAGCTTTGATTTCGGTGTGATGGGTGATCGCCTCGCTCAACTCGTACAATCAGGTTCTGTAAGCAATTCTCTTGCTGTCCTGTTGGCGATTTTAGTTTTCTTAGGGCCAGTTGCAAAATCAGCCCAATTTCCTCTGCACGTCTGGCTACCGGACGCAATGGAAGGCCCCACCCCAATTTCTGCTTTAATTCACGCAGCAACGATGGTGGCGGCGGGTGTTTTCCTGATTGCCAGAATGTACCCAGTGTTTGAACACGTCCCAGCAGCAATGAACGTCATTGCCTTTACTGGGGCATTCACCGCATTTTTGGGGGCCAGCATTGCGATTACCCAAAACGACATCAAAAAGGGCTTGGCTTACTCCACCATTTCCCAGCTTGGTTATATGGTGATGGCGATGGGAGTCGGTTCCTACACTGCTGGATTGTTCCACCTGATGACTCACGCTTATTTCAAAGCGATGCTGTTCTTAGGTTCTGGTTCTGTGATTCACGGTATGGAAGGAGTCGTCGGTCACGACCCAGCATTAGCACAGGATATGCGCTTGATGGGGGGACTGCGGAAGTATATGCCCGTCACGGGGATTACCTTCTTGATTGGTTGCTTGGCAATTTCTGGTATTCCACCCTTTGCCGGATTCTGGTCAAAAGATGAAATTCTGGGGAATGCTTTTGAGGCTAATCCATTTCTGTGGATGATTGGCTGGCTAACTGCCGGTATTACTGCTTTCTATATGTTTAGAATGTACTTCATGACATTTGAAGGCAAATTCCGGGGTACTGACGAGAAAATCAAGGACAAGCTCAAAAAAGCAGCTACAATCATCCTGGAATTGGAGTCAGAAGAACCAGCTCCAACTTTTGGGCCTGGGGCAATGAAAAAAGGCGAATTGGCTGCGACTGGTAGTCACCATGATTCCCATGACTCTCACGGGCATCATAGCGATACTCCCCACGAGTCTCCGTGGACAATGACTCTACCTTTGGCACTTTTAGCCGTCCCTTCGATTTTGATTGGTTTAGTAGGCACGCCCTACGCCAATTATTTCGAGGAGTTTATCTTTCCGCCCAGCGAAACCCTAACTGAAGTCCTAGAAAAAGCCGCCGAGTTCAACTCGACGGAATTTTACATTATGGCGGGGGCTTCCGTAGGAATTTCTTTGATTGGGATTACTTTGGCTTCCTTGATGTATTTGCAAGGGAAAATTAACCCAGCAGCGATCGCCGCCCAAATCAAGCCGCTTTACGAGCTATCCCTCAACAAGTGGTACTTTGATGACATTTACCATCGTGTCTTCGTCATCGGCTTGCGTCGCCTAGCTAGACAGGTAATGGAAGTTGACTTCCGTGTTGTCGATGGTGCTGTTAACCTGACAGGCTTTTTTACCCTTGTGAGTGGCGAAGGTTTGAAATACCTAGAAAACGGTCGCGCCCAATTTTATGCCTTGATTATATTTGGGGCTGTTTTGGGCTTAGTGATTGTCTTTGGTATAACCTAAGTTCAGTGCTTAGTCTTGAGTCCTGAGTTCTGAGTGCTGAGTTGTGAGTAAGAAAAAAATCAGAATTAGCAGCATCTATAACGCTCGCTACCTTTACTCAGCACTGTCTAGGTAAATAATGGCTTGTGTGAGCTTCAGTTGTTAGTGTTTAGGCAAAATGTATGTTGTATGGAGATGAAGGCGGGATCATAGATTTACCTACCTTCATCTTTCTTTATTTTTATTAAATCAACCTAACAAGGGAGACTAAATCTCCAAAAAGCTGTTACTTAATAGCTAGTGACTTTTTGCCAAACATGATTTTGATTGCAGATGAATTGCGATGAATACAGCTAATTTCCCGTGGCTGACGACGATTATCCTGTTGCCGATAGCAGCGTCGCTACTGATTCCCATCATCCCAGATAAAGACGGCAAAACAGTGCGCTGGTATTCCCTCATAGTAGGGCTGATAGATTTTGCACTGATTGTTTACGCTTTTTATACTGGGTACGATTTCTCGAATCCCGATTTGCAGTTGGTGGAGAGTTACCCTTGGGTACCACAAATGGATTTGAACTGGTCAGTAGGGGCAGATGGCTTATCGATGCCCTTAATTATTTTGACTGGATTCATTACCACGCTGGCGATTTTAGCAGCCTGGCCGGTAACATTTAAGCCGAAGTTATTTTACTTCTTGATTTTGGCAATGTATGGCGGTCAGATTGCTGTGTTCGCCGTCCAGGATATGCTGTTATTTTTCCTGGTCTGGGAACTGGAACTAGTACCAATATACTTTCTGCTGTCGATTTGGGGAGGCAAAAAGCGACAATATGCAGCGACTAAGTTCATTTTATACACCGCTGGTGGGTCGTTGTTTATTTTGCTGTCTGCCCTGACAATGGGATTTTACGGCGATACAGTGACCTTTGATATGCGATCGCTCGCCCTCAAAGACTTTGCCCTAAATTTCCAACTTTTACTATACGCAGGGTTCTTAATCGCCTACGCCGTCAAATTGCCGATTATTCCCTTGCATACTTGGCTACCGGATGCCCATGGTGAAGCTACAGCGCCAGTACATATGTTACTAGCAGGTATTCTCCTGAAAATGGGCGGTTATGCCTTAATTCGGATGAATGCCCAAATGCTCCCGGATGCCCACGCTTATTTTGCACCAGTCTTGGTGGTTTTGGGGGTAGTTAATATTATCTACGCTGCCCTGACATCCTTTGCCCAGCGCAACCTAAAGCGGAAAATTGCCTATTCCTCAATTTCTCATATGGGCTTTGTCACCATTGGTATTGCCTCCTTCACAGATTTGGGATTGAGTGGGGCGGTATTGCAAATGGTTTCCCACGGGCTGATAGGGGCAAGTTTATTCTTCCTTGTAGGCGCGACTTACGACCGGACACACACCTTAATGTTGGATGAAATGGGTGGTGTCGGCAAGAGGATGAAAAAGATTTTCGCTATGTTCACCGCCTGTTCGATGGCTTCTTTAGCATTGCCAGGAATGAGTGGTTTTGTAGCAGAGTTGATGGTGTTTGTAGGCTTTGCTACTAGCGATGCTTATAATCCGACATTCAAAGTCATCGTAGTTTTCTTAATGGCAGTCGGAGTAATTTTAACTCCTATTTATCTGCTATCGATGTTGCGGGAAATTTTCTACGGTCAAGAGAACGAAGAATTAGTTTCTCACCAAGCACTGATAGATGCTGAACCCCGTGAAGTGTTTATCATCGCCTGTTTGTTAGTCCCAATTATTGGTATTGGTTTCTATCCGAAGTTGCTGACTCAGATGTATGACGCTACAACTGTACAACTGACGGCGAGGTTGCGTGATTCAGTGCCAACGTTGGCACAGCAAAAAGAAGCACCAAAAGTTTCCTTGATTGCGCCGGAAATTGGTAATTAGGTAGAGATTGATAGGTTAAATTAGTACTATTTTGAGGGCAGTTTTTATACCTGCCCTTTTTTTATTGCAGGTAGGATGGATTGTAATTGATATCGATATCTAATACCAATTCGTAATTCGTAATTCATAATTCGTAATTACGAAATTACAACAGCATCTGGGAATTGAAGTTTGAATTTGCTGCCGAACTTTAGAGAATTGACATAATACCGTTTCACTAGTAGATATTTATGCGTATTAATTTATTCTTACAATCTATCTAGAATTTAAATCTAGCAAAAATCCTCATGTTAAACTACAATCCGCTACATTGCTTGCCATCTTCCGAAGAGCTACTCGACTCTGACGACATACCCGTGGATAATGAACTACAAGATTTGATTCCCAGTTTATTGAAAGCCACGCTCGCTCTGGTCTGGTCAGACCATTGGGATTGGTTTTTTGGCGTTCGTATGGGTATTTATTACGACCCTAACCAACCAGCTATTGCCCCTGATGGCTTTCTCAGCTTAGGAGTTAAGCGATTTGTTGATGAGGACTTGCGCTTAAGTTACGTTTTATGGGAAGAAAATAAGCTGCCAATGTTAGTGCTAGAGGTTGTTTCTCCAACATATCGGGGAGAATATAGCACCAAGAAAGAATTTTATGCCAAAGAATTAGGAATTTTGTACTACGTTGTGTATAGTCCCCTACGCCGTAAAAAGCCTCATCTGGAAGTGTATCGCTTAGTAGATGGAGAATATATTCTCATGTCTGGAAATCCCGTTTGGCTACCAGAGATTGGTTTAGGAATTGGGCGAGAACGGGGAATTTATCAAGGTATAGCGCGGGAATGGTTGTACTGGTACAACGAAGAAGGACAAAGGCTACTGACACCAGAAGAACGGATTAAAGAAGCAGAAGAATGGGCAACTTTTGAGCAACAACGGCGTGTGGAAGCAGAACAGCATCAATTGTTGGCAGAACAGCGGACGCAACTTTTAACAGAAAGGCTAAAGGCGTTGGGTGTAGATCCTGAAAATTTGGCTTGAAGTTGCCAATTCATCTATTAATTTGCACGCAAAAGTGAAGACATTTGCGTGGAATACATTGCGTAAGGGTACAACATTGTTCCTTATGGTATGTCGTATCTCAACGAGAACCAGTTTTAATTTGTACATTGACTCGTTGCCAAAATTAAAGCTGCATTCATGTTTATTGGCTTGATATTTAGGGAAATATCTATAAAGAAAATTTCACAGGGTTTCTGGATCTAACTCTTGGGTTTTGCCTGCTTGATCTTCAACCAAAGCCGCAGCTGCAAGTTTAGCCAGCACATCATGAGATTGTGCAAATGCTTTGTCCCAACGGGCTTCGTCTTCAAGTTCTTCCAGGATGAGTGCAGCAATAGCATCTTGCTCATTCTCAGGAAGTAGTTTTACTCGTGCGATCGCCTCTTCAAGTAGCTGGGCCATACTGTGATGTTGCTGTCAAAAAAACCTGCTACTTATTTTACCGTTCTGTTATGGTTCAAAGGTTTGGGTATTTTTAAGCGATCGCTCATTTTTTAGCTTATCTACTGATGTGTAGGCGATCGCCTTATTGGCTATGGGTTAAGATCATCCAAATTAGCAAGAGCTATCTTGACACAGGCACGAACACCTTTCCAATCACCTTCGGACAAATGACCAATCAAAACTAAATTAGCAGAAGGGGGTAGAGTGACGATAAAACTTCGGAAAACAGACGCAACCCGCAAGCTTGCCGCTGCCCAATCTTGAAGTGCATAGTCAGTCACGCCCAGTAAGGTTGTCTGAGTAGTTATCAGTCCGATGATCACATCAGAACGGATGGTGTTATATGTAGTGGACGACAGAACTACAGCAGGACGACGCTTAATACCAGTGACACCTGGGAAATCGACTGTGACCACATCACCAGGATTGAATGTCACTCAGCTATCTCCTGACTTTCAGGAAACATCGAAGCTGCATACTGTAACGAGAAAGATGCTACCTCAACCTGATCTTGCTCAGTCCAAGTATCACTATAGTCAATGACAGATAAATTTTGCTGAACTAGATCATTAAGAATCAGATTTGCTAAACGTAACCGTTCATCTGGTGACAGGTTACTTACAAATTGTCTATATATTTCTTGAGCAGTAGTAGACATAATCAGTCCTTCTGTCCCTAGTTTTTGTTCATAAAACTTTGATTACCTTTCACCTGATTTTCCGATGTGCTCAAGTTGTAGATTTCAGAGAAAGTAGTTTTACTCATGCGATCGCCCCCTCAAGTAGCTTGGTCATAGCTGTGATGCTGCTGTAAAGAAAGACCTGCTATTTATTTTACCGTTTTGTTATGGTTCACAGGTTTGGGTACTTTGAAGCGATCGCTTGTTTTTAGCTTGTTACTAATGTGTAGGCGATCGCTACCTTGCATCCAAATATATTCTCCAATTTCTGCTTCCTAAATGGTGATTAGATGCTTACTGAGGGAAATATAAGTATAAGAGGATGCTTTTTTCTATGTCTTACTCGTAGATGAAGAGTAACCAACTACTAATTACATTAGGAGTATTTTATGATTCCGATTCTCTTGGGTGCTGCTGCTTTGGCTACTGGAGCCGTCGGAGCGCTAAAAGGTGCTGAAGGTATTGGCAATATGAAGCAGGCAAAGGAAATTGGTGAACAGGCTCAACAAAAATATGAAAGTAGCTTGCAAAACTTAAAAGCAGCCTGGGAAATTACCAACCAGTCAGCAGAAGGTCTATGGACAAATGCAGATTCGTGTCAAGCAGAATACAATTGCACAATTCATAGCTTTTATTGAGAGAATTGGTCAGAGGGCTTCTCAAAATGATCTGGAAATTGTAGCTGGATTAGACATTTCCCCTCAGCAAATTCAGGAGTACAAAACAGAAGTTATAAAAGCGGAACAGTGGGTAAAGGGTGGTGTATCAGCAGCCGTTGCGGCCTCAACAGCAGGTGCTGGTGCAGTTACCTTAGCAAGAAGTGTAGGTACAGTATCTGTTTCCAGGTTCTTTGGATTGTGGACTACTGAAGTCGCTATCTCAAAACTTGGTGGTGCTGCTGCTTGGAATGCAACTTTAGCTTGGATGGGTGGTAGTAGTGCTGCGGTTGGTGGTGCTGTATTGGGAGGTATTACACTCGGCCCGGCATTGATGGTTGGGGGTTTTCAACTTGCGGGTAAGGGTGAAGAAGCTTTGACTAAATCGCGGGAGTATGAAGCAAAGGTCAACGTAGAGATTGCCAATATAGAAGCAGCTCAAGATTTTCTCTTACAGGTTAAACGGCGAATAGTGGAACTTGCTAATTTAGTGTGTAATTTAAACAACCGTGCTAAAGCTGCACTTCAGGAGCTTGAAGCTCAACCTTTTGATCGCAGCCGTGATGCTAGCAAATTTCAAGAGGTAGCACTTTTAATTAAAGCACTAGCAGAAATTATGAAAACTCCTATTTTTGATAGTGAAGGGCTATTAAACCATGCTACTTTAACCATTCAAACTCAATACAAAACTCTGGGAGGTATTTAGCAATGGTTTTACCAAGTATTGGTACAATAACTACTGCGGTTAAAGCCACACAATCCTTAGCAGGTATTGTTTCCAGTTACAAGCAAATTGGAGAGCAAGAACGAACTAAAAGGCGTGAGATAGCAGCTTTGGAAAAAACACAATGTGTTGACATAGTTTCTTCTGCTTACTCTGAATACAAAATAATTGCCGAACAAGAACAGACAAAGCGGCGAGAGATTGATGCTTGGGAAAAAGAAACAATTACCAAAATTAACGCCCAGCGAGATTTGCTGATGGCTTACTTGGATAAATCTTTTGATGAACGTGCAGAAAACTTTCGAGCTTTATTTGCTGTGGTTGATAGTGCGATCGCATCTGGTAATAACGATCAACTAGCTCTTACCTTAAATACAATCACAGAAATTGCTAAATCAAGCCCATTCAAAGAACTTGCCAACTTAGCTGCTGTCCGCGCTGCTCTTGATGATCCAGATCATGAGTGGACATTTTGATTTTATAGTAGAGCGATCGCCTTCCCAAAAACTCTAAAAGCCTGCGGAGGCAAGCTTCGTTATTATAGCCCCAGGCTTCCAGCCTGAGGGCTTCTTCGTGCGTTACATTGCAGTAAATTCCAGTATGATATTTTGCAATACTAATTGATTGAACAGGACTATGAGCAAAGAAAATATAACATTTCGGATAGATAGCGATCAGAAAGCAAAACTTGATGCCATTGCCGCAGGAATAAATCGCGATCGCAGTTAAATATTGAATAAGGCAATAGAAGCTTATCTGGAGATGCACCAGTGGCAGATTGAGGAAATTAAAAAGGGTATTACTGAAGCCGAAACAGGAGATTTTGCTAGTGACGAAGAAGTAAAAGCAAATTTTGCAAAACTCACTAATGCAAATTAATTCATCGATATTTATTAGCGTTTATCGGCGGTTAATTTATTTCTTAAAAATCTTCATCATCAACAAAAAACTCGGCATCTTCATCCAATCGAGAATTACCCCGCCTAGAATCAGCAAGACCCCATAGGGGTTGCAGCACTGCTATACCTATTAACCCAACACAAACACAAAAAGCCAGCACTAAACCTACTGGTATTTGAATCGATTGTAATGTAAAGAATTTTAACCGTACTAGTGTGGCGTTTTGTACTGAGATAATAGCGATCGCCATTACCCAAACAGCTACAACTACAGATATCAATAAATTAGCAATAGTTTTCATATTTAGTAAGCTATTGTGCTTACAAACTGCATTATTAAAATTGTACATAAATCACTTAAACCTTCTCCCCTGCGCCTCTGCTCCCCTGCCCCCCTGCGGTCTAAACTGCAAATTAGATGCTTAATAGCTTATTATGCATAAACACCCAGAGGGCAGTTCCCCCCTGGATGTGGCTTTCCTATTTGCAAGCAAAAAGGAGTTGGGGATCAGGTGTTTTTAAACTCCCACTGCTTCTAAATTAGCAATCACGGTCTCTAATTCCTGAGCGATTTGGGTGAGTTTTTCTTGTGAGTTAGTTTCTAGGTAGACGCGTACCAGTGGTTCTGTACCAGAAGGACGGAGTAATACCCAGCTTCCTTCTTCTAAGTAGAGCTTAATCCCGTCTTTGCGACCGACTTCTTTGACTTTAATTCCTGCAACTTGTGAGGGTGGATTTTTTGTAAAAGAGTCGATGACTGCGGTTTTGTGAGATTCGGTCAGATGTAAGTCGAGACGGTTGTTGTAAAGCGGGCCGTCGGCTTCCGCGATCGCTTCTTTGACTAGCTGACTTAAAGGTTTACCTTCATAGGCGATCGCTTCTGCTACTAGCATATCGGCTAAAATACCGTCTTTTTCGGGAATATGCCCGATAATACTTAAACCGCCTGATTCTTCTCCACCAATCAGTACGGTAGTTTCACGCATTTTTTCACCAATGTATTTAAAGCCTACAGCTGTTTCATAAATTTGCAGCCCGTATTTAGCCGCGAAATTATCTAACAGGTGAGTTGTAGCTACTGTGCGGACAATAGCGCCAGTTTTGCCTTTATTTTTGATTAAATGACGTGCTAACAATAGCAGCACAGTGTTTGGGGTGAGGACGTTGCCTTGTTCATCCACAATCCCAAAGCGATCGCTATCCCCATCTGTCGCCAAACCCAGATCCGCTTGATCGGCGCGTACTGCTTCCACTAACTCAACTAATTGTTCACCTTTGGGTTCTGGCATTCCACCGCCAAATAGCACATCCCGCCAAGCGTGGAAACTTTCTAACTGAACGCCACTTTGTTGCAAAACTTCATCTAAATAACCACGAGAAGTAGAATACAGCGCATCGTATTTTACTTTCAGCTGGGCGCTTTTTATCTTTTCTACATCAAATAGGGTGTAGATGAATTGCAGATAATCAGGTTTCGGATCGAAAATAGAAATAGAACCCGATGGGCTACTACTGGGCGGAGCATCCGATGCACTTTCTATATTTGCCACAATAGTATCAGTAATCTCTGGAGTGGCAGGGCCAGCATAGTCAGGAATATATTTTATTCCACAGTAAGGTGCAGGATTATGGCTAGCAGTAAACATCAACGCCCCAGCTGAATTTAGGTGACGGGCGTTGTATGCAATCACTGGTGTGGGGCAATCCCGATCAGTAACTTTAACCGTCCACCCCAAGTCTGCCAGGACTTGGGCGGCTGTTTGGGCAAACTGGTCAGCTAAAAATCGAGTATCGTAGGCAACGAGTACTGGTCTGTCTTTGCTATAGGCCGTTTCGAGGTAGCTGGCGATCGCCCTTGTGACTTTCCTCACGTTGGGAAAAGTAAAATCATCGGCGATAATACCTCGCCATCCATCCGTACCAAATTTAATTTTGCTGGAATTGCTACGGTTGCTCATTTTTGCCACTGTCTCCCGTCCAACTTCACTACTATAGGAAGCTTCCCGCAAAGCGTGCGTAGCCGCAAGTATCTTTAGCGTATTTTTTCTCACTGCCTATTAGCAATGACAATCCCCGATCGACCTTTTGTCAGTTATCACCTTTGGTCTTTAGTTGCCCCAGCTACAGGGCAAGAACGTTGGCATTGCCAGATGAGACGGGGGTTTGTCAAAGCACGTCAGCATGAACCCCAAGTTAAAGCGCTATTAGCCAAGGCAACTGCACCCCAGCGGATTGGTATACTCGCTCAAAAAGGCGTTTATGAATTTCATCATCATACACATCTATTAAATCAATCAGACGGTGTAGAAAAAGTTGCCAAGCTACTGCAATTAAGCCACTCATCGGATGAAGTTCAACAGCGCGTGTTGCAAATTTTGCAAAAATATCATAATGCTCCGTTGCTCTCAGATAAACACATCATTCAATTAACTCCGGGCGACGAGGGCTTTCCCAAACCAATTTTAATTGACCAAGATGATTATTGCTTCCGTTTATATGCAGCAATGGACTGCGTTTTTACTGATTCTGATCATCGTATTTTGCATATTGTAGATTTTAAAACTGGTAAAGCTACTTTTGACCAGCGACAGGCATTAGTTTACCTGCTAGCTGCCCATTATCTTTACCCTGGACGTGAAGCTGTAGCATCCTTTTATAACCTAGAACTTTGTAAAAAATCTGATCTAATTAGCATTAATAATACTGAATTAGAATCCTTAGAATTCGAGTTAGCTAACGTTGCCCAAAAGCATCAGCAAGATTTACAAAAATATCACCAAGAAACTAGTGATTTCAGCAAAATATTTCCGCCAAATCCAGGTTCTCACTGCCGCTTCTGCCCATTTAACTCAATCTGTGATTTTTCCGAGATTAAATCGTCTTTACCACATCCATTGCCAATTTTAAAAGTTAATGGGTAATTGGGGATTGGGCATGGGGCACATTGATTACTAATTATTCTCCTCTGCTCCCCTTCCTTCTGCCTTGTCATAACTTGATTAAATTTTCGTGTGGTAACCACATTAACTGCGGTGGTAATACTGTTTCACTTTAAGATTGATACAAATAGGCAGCAGGGGGAAAGAATTAAAAAGCAATCATTTGTATCAGGCATTTCGTGAAATTGTATAACCACACTAACTAGGGAAGAAATTACCAATGCCCAATGCCCCATGACGGCAGTTGCTACCCTGCGGGAAGCCACCCTCCGGGTGTCTACAAGCCGGGGAACCCTTTCGGCAGTCGCTCATGGGGGAAACCCCCAAGACCGCGCTGCCTCATCAACGCACTGCCTCCCCCATGCCCATTTTCAAGGCACTTAATCAAAAAGGTGGTAATTCTTCAAGAATTGTGAACCGAATATGATTAATTGCCAGGTCGCCAAGAGGGATATCTTCTTTAGTGAAACGTACACCTTTACTGCTCAATGTTTCAAAAGAAATACCCTTGCCAATTTCGATGTGATACCAGCATAAACCCATAAAAAAGCGCGTGGGATAAGGGCCGTTATCTCCCACATCATCAGGGTTAGATTCCATTGGCAACCAGCCAAGATTCGGTATGTAGAACTCTAACCAAACATGGTTAAAGTCTGGTTGCAGGGGAACACCTTGCAGTTCACCATGAGCAGGGCATTTATACCTACCTACAGTACGACAGGGAATGCCATTCAAACGGCATAAAGCCAGCAAGACACCCACATATTCACCACAGGAACCAACACCTCGTTCCAAAACGATATCTGGCGTATCAATGTAAGGCTTGATACCATAAGACAACTCATCGTAGACGTAATTACGGATACTATACATTTTCCGCAGCAGATTGGTTTCTGAGCCAACTGCTTCGCGGGAGGCACGGCGAACAATGGTAGTATCCATTGCTAAATCGTCATCGTCTACCAAGTAGCGAGTTTCAAATTCTGGCGATAGTTCGGGAATATTTTCTACATCTCTGGGGGTGAGGCGATATTTAATTCCTCGAACTTCCAAAAGTGCTTTCCAACCAAATATATGGCGTTCTCCTGGAGTGAGGGTATCAAATTTAAATACTGCTACCCGTTGCCCATCGATTACTTCTTCTGTAAAAGGCAGACCAACGGGTTCAACCTGTTTCACCTTTTGGCGCTCAGTTTCTGATGGTAAGGCTATGCGCCACTCTAAATCTGTTAAATAAACTTCTTCTAAGGGAGAAATTTCTTCAACATAGGACATTTCGATGAGATAGCCGTTAGAGAGGGCGTAGCGTTTCTCTGGCTCGTAATGATAGTAAAGGGGATGAATAAAAGTGCGATCGCGGTAGGTTAGCTCATGATTAGGATCGGCATTGGGGTTATCCCGAATGTAAGGTTCCTCTGAGGCATAAGCGACAAAAAGACTTTCTTTCGCTGTTTCAGCATTTTTATGTATGGCTATGCCTGTGGGCGAGTCAAAGGGTGTCAGCACACTGAATCGAATTTCTCCAGTGGCCCTGTCTATAGAGTAGACTGTTTGCTCTAGGCGATCGCTAACCCACAGAGTATCTTGGTTGACTGCTAAATTTTCTACTCCGACCCCAGGTGCATAAAACCTGGTAATTTCACGTCGCGTGTCACTGTCATAAATCAAAATGTAGCCTAGTTTTTGGCAACTGACGTACACTGTTGATTCCCAAACAGCAACACCATCAGCCGGATAAGGCAATGTCACAAAATGCTCTAGACCTAAAGAATTCAGCTTGCACCGATAAACACTGTTGCCACGGGTTACCCAAAGGTTATCTTCCCATACTGCTAAACCTGTGACATCGCTAAATTCCTGGACTTGGTGGGGATTGATAATTTTACTGTTATCAGATATTGGATCAATCTCTAGCAGATGTCCTTTGAGAGTATCAATAGCGATAAGTGTATCTTTAATGAAAGCAATGCCACCCAATGCGGCAGCACTAAGCGGTCGAATTGTTCTTTGCCCAAACATCTGGCTAACGGTCATATTGGGGAGTGCAAAACTCATATTAAGCATATTCATGTAACCGTTTAGCACGCCTAGAATAAATTGTGGTACTTCCCATGTGACCAAGCTTCAGACTTGTGTTGCTTACAATTATCGGTGCAATATGTTCCAAAAAAACTCTTCCGTAAGAAATAAGACATCCAGGCCAATAGAGGAGAAATTGGCAAATCTTAACAATCACATTTACACTGGTACAGCTTAGTAAAAGCCCTAATGTAACTTTAGTTGATGGTTTTCCAGCCATCACTAAATTATGATCAAATTTTGTAACCATTTCCTGTGACGTACACGATGTCTGCTAATTCTCTGCCTGAAGGTGCCGCCGTTTGGCATAGTTTAGAAGTTGATAAAGCGCTAGACCTGCTTGATAGTAATGCAGACAGTGGCTTAACACCCCAAGAAGTTGAACAGCGGTTGCAAAAATACGGCCCCAACGAACTAGAAGAACATGGTGGCCGCAGCGCTTGGGAGATTCTGCTAGATCAGTTCAAGAACATCATGTTGTTGATGCTGATTGCTGTAGCCATAATTTCTGGCGTTTTAGACCTAGTGGCTTGGCGAGGAGGCAACCTCAAGCCTGGTGAAGTACCATTCAAAGATACGATCGCTATCATGGCGATTGTAATCCTCAATGGCATTTTGGGCTATGTGCAAGAAAGCCGTGCCGAAAAAGCCCTCGCCGCCCTCAAAAAACTATCTTCTCCCTTAGTGCGAGTTATCCGCGATCGCAAACTGGTAGAAGTAGCAGCCAAGGAACTAGTACCAGGGGATGTAATGCTGCTGGAAGCTGGGGTGCAGATAGCCGCTGATGGCCGCTTAATTGAACAATCTAATTTACAAATCCGGGAATCGGCACTAACTGGTGAGGCCGAAGCTGTGAATAAACAGGCAACTTTGCATTTGCCTGAAGAAACATCACTAGGGGATCGCCTCAATCTTGTATTTCAAGGAACGGAAGTCGTCCAAGGACGAGGCAAGGTTTTAGTCACCAACACCGGGATGCAAACTGAACTAGGCAAAATTGCTGCCATGTTGCAAGCGGTGGAAAGTGAACCTACGCCATTACAACAGCGGATGACTCAACTAGGCAATGTCTTAGTCAGCGGTTCTTTAATTCTCGTAGGAATCGTCGTCATCGGCGGTATCATCCAGGCACGAGGTTTTAGCAACATCCAAGAACTCCTAGAAATTTCCTTAAGTATGGCAGTTGCCGTAGTACCTGAAGGTCTACCAGCCGTCATCACCGTAACTCTGGCACTGGGAACACAGCGGATGGTGCGCCGCAATGCCTTGATTCGCAAATTACCAGCGGTAGAAACCTTGGGTTCTGTAACTACCATTTGTTCTGATAAAACAGGCACACTGACTCAGAATAAAATGGTGGTGCAATCAGTTTATACAAATAATTCTACTTTTCGCGTTACAGGCGAAGGTTATGCTCCCACAGGCGATTTTCAATTAAATGGACAAAAAATTTCTGTAGATGAGTATCCAGAAATCGCAGCTTTGCTGGTCGCCTGTGCCGTTTGTAATGATTCTGTGCTGCAAAAAGAAACCGGGGAATGGGCGATTTTAGGCGACCCCACCGAAGGCGCATTGCTCACACTGGCGGGAAAAGCTGGCATCGAAAAAGACCAGTGGGGTAGTAAATTACCCAGAGTGTCAGAGTTTCCCTTTTCTTCAGAACGCAAGCGCATGAGCGTAATTTCTCAAGTTGAAGAAGTCGCTACAGGCGAATCTTCTTTGAGAGGGCTTGACCCTGCGATCGCTGGCTTTTTGCAATCAGAAAATTACTTAATGTTTACCAAAGGTTCGCCAGAGTTAACCTTGGCACGTTGCAGTCAAATTTATCTGGGAACACACTCAGCACCCTTAACTGAAGAACAACGCCAAAAAATTCTTGCAGAAAACGACCAAATGGCGAGTAAAGGGTTGCGGGTGTTAGGTTTTGCCTACAAACCCCTCGCGGAAGTCCCGCCAGAAGGCTCAGATGAAACATCAGAGCAAGAGTTGGTGTGGTTGGGATTGGTGGGTATGCTGGACGCACCACGCCCAGAGGTGAGAGCAGCAGTCCAAGAATGTCGGGAAGCTGGTATCCGGCCAGTGATGATTACTGGTGACCATCAGTTGACAGCAAAGGCGATCGCAACTGATTTAGGTATAGCAGAGGAAGGCGCTCGCGTCCTTACAGGTCAAGAATTGCAGCGGATGAGCGACGAAGAATTAGAGAAAAACGTTGACCTGGTAAGCATATATGCGAGAGTTTCTCCAGAACACAAGCTGCGAATTGTTAAAGCTTTGCAACGTCGCGGCAGATTTGTAGCCATGACAGGCGATGGTGTCAACGATGCCCCAGCACTTAAACAAGCTGACATTGGTATTGCTATGGGCATTACAGGCACCGATGTGAGTAAAGAAGCCAGTGACATGGTACTGCTAGATGATAACTTCGCCACTATTGTCGCCGCTACCAAGGAAGGTAGAGTTGTTTACACCAATATCCGCCGTTTTATTAAATACATTTTAGGTAGTAACATCGGCGAAGTGCTGACAATTGCCGCTGCACCTTTAATCGGGTTAGGCGGTGTTCCCCTGACACCTTTGCAAATTCTCTGGATGAACTTGGTAACAGACGGTTTACCAGCCCTAGCATTAGCTGTAGAACCTCCTGAGCCAGATGTGATGAAGCGTCCGCCCTTCAGTCCCCGTGAAAGTATCTTTGCTAGGGGATTGGGTTCTTATATGATTCGCATTGGTATTATCTTTGCGATTATCTCAATTGCCTTAATGTGGTGGGCTTATAGCCATACTCATGCACCTGGGTATCAACGTAATCCTGAGACTTGGAAGACTATGGTATTTACAACTCTTTGTATTGCCCAAATGGGTCATGCTATAGCTATTCGCTCAAATAATCGGCTGGCTATAGAGATGAATCCTTTCTCCAATCTCTTTGTGTTGGGAGCTGTGGTTGTCACCACAATTTTGCAGTTGATGCTAATTTACGTTCCACCTCTGCGAAACTTCTTTGGTACTCACCTGTTAGATAGTACAGAGTTGGCTGTTTGTATTGGTTTCAGTGCCTTGATGTTTGTTTGGGTGGAATTGGAGAAGATATTCTTCCGGTTGGTTGGCAAAAAGACTGTGTGAAAGGGCTGGAAATGAAGGAGATCGGGAATATGTGGAGAGTAATTTCCCCGCGTTTCCCGTTTTCCTTGCCTGCTTGTCCTCTTCTCCATCTCCTCATCTTTTGACTATGTACCTCAAATCGATTCACCTGAGACAATTTCGTAATTACAAAGACCAGAAGGTGGACTTTAATGCTGCCAAAACAATTTTGGTAGGTAATAACGCTCAGGGAAAGTCAAATTTGTTGGAAGCGGTGGAGTTGTTGGCAACATTGCGATCGCACCGGATGGCACGCGATCGCGATTTAGTTCAAGAAGGAGAAGCCATAGCCCAAGTAAATGCCTCCCTAGAGCGACAAACTGGTGTTAGTGACCTAACTTTAACTCTCCGCCGTAATGGTCGTCGCAGTGTTGCTCTCAATGGCGAGTCTTTACGCCGTCAAATGGATTTTCTTGGTGTTTTGAATGCCGTAGAGTTTTCCAGTTTGGATTTGGAACTGGTACGTGGCGGCCCCGAAGGTCGTCGCAACTGGCTAGATACACTTTTAATTCAACTCGAACCTGTTTATGCTCACATTTTGCAGCAGTATAACCAGGTTTTGCGGCAGCGTAATGCCTTTTTAAAACAAACTCAAGATTCAGCACTCAGCACTCAACACTCAGAAGAATTAGCTGTATGGGATGCACAGTTAGCTACTACAGGGACACGGGTAATTAGACGGCGCGATCGCGCCATACAGCGACTAGCACCTATTGCTAGTACTTGGCACTCAAACATTAGTGGCAGTACGGAAATGCTACAGGTTCAGTATGCACCTAATGTCCCTTTGGAGCAAAACTATCCCCAAGAAGTGCAGCAAGCTTTTTTAACAAAAATTCAGCAACGAGCTATTGCTGAACTTCGTCAAGGTACTACGCTTGTTGGCCCCCATCGTGACGAAGTAGAATTAATCATTAACCAAACACCCGCTCGTCAATACGGTTCCCAAGGTCAGCAACGAACCCTAGTATTAGCTCTCAAACTGGCA
Organism: Mojavia pulchra JT2-VF2; assembly: GCA_019359325.1. Classification (GTDB taxonomy): domain Bacteria; phylum Cyanobacteriota; class Cyanobacteriia; order Cyanobacteriales; family Nostocaceae; genus Mojavia; species Mojavia pulchra. The sequence continues at coordinate 88,221 of JAHHHN010000019.1, forward strand.
GAATTGCAACTAATTGAAGAAGTCGTAGGAGAGCCACCATTACTATTGCTGGATGATGTTTTAGCAGAACTAGACCCATATCGTCAAAATCAATTGCTTGATGCCATTCAAGACCGTTTTCAAACCCTAATTACTACCACTCACTTGGGTTCTTTTGATTCTCAATGGTTGAATTCCTCTCAAATTCTGCTTGTGAAATCAGGAGAAATATCCTCGCCAAATGTTATTTAATAAATCAATATATAGTAATCTTATTTGTTTTGCAAAAATGACTTTTTAATGTAGTTTTATAAAGTTGTCTTGCCGCAAGTTACCGCCAAAAGCATCAAGGACAAATAAAGAGTTTAAGAAATATTTAGAACTGCTATAGAAATCCGGTTTTATTTTTGAAAAAATGACCTACTCTTGAAGCTTAAGTTTAGGGTGGGCAATGCCCAACGCCAGATGCTTTAAGCCGGGAAACCTGTAAGAGCGCAGGGCTGTCCCTACGTACATTTCAAAACTTAAATGTTAGCCCTATATATCTGTGAAATATTGTTTGATTTATGGCAAAAAACTCCTGTAATACCAATTTAAAATTCGCTCATTAAGAAAGCCTGATTTCATCTGGGTTACTAGGCTTGTATCTGTCACATTATTTTTTCAAATTGATGTATTTTTTGAATTTTTAGCATAAATTATTATATTAATAAAAATATTTAATTAAATTACATATTTTTCTTTTATGGTTGAATCTACTGAAGTCACTTACTGCCGTATTACATTAACTTGGTTTTGTTTGTCATGAATTGAGTTACAGTAATTTGTAGATATGCTTTCACAAAATTACATATTAGAGCAAGATGAGATCGCATCTTTAGGCGCATCGTTGCGAGGTATTGAACAAAAGATACTCAAACAATCTCGTCAAGAAGGTATAGCCAGAGTTTGGTTTCAAGGTGAAGAACCTTATTTTGATGTTTTTTTTGAATTAAAAGACGATGAAATATTATGGTTTCAATTTACTTTACGTGGTAAAACTGTTTCTTGGGATCATCAAAAATCTAAATTGCAAACAGGTACTACCAATGAATTGAATTATGATGATGTTTGTTTTTATGCAGCTAGTAAAACTATCGAACACGATATTGAAACCAACTGGGATTTTATAAATTTAGCTAAATTGATTTTGCAAACCAGAATGGAAGAAGCTATTTTCGTCAAGGCGCTAGAATTGTTCAATTAGTTCAACGAGCAGTTAAATGGCCACTAGTACACTGCGGCGTAAATAAACCACCTATTCCAAATTAATGAAAGGCTTAGGCTGTATTTATTTTGAATTTTGCGAAAAGTTGTAAGGAGGGTTTCCCTCCGTAGCAAACTTTTCAAAACTAATTTTGAATTCCGCCTTGCGGTACTAGCTTTTGACTATTGCCTAATCCCATTTTTCTAATTTTTTAAAAATATTAAGAACTACAAAAGTTAGCAAAGCACCAATTAATCCTAACTGCCATAAGCCACACCCAGCAGCAATTCCTAAAGCGGCTGAAACCCAAACAGCCGCTGCTGATGTCAATCCGTGAATTTCAGGCCGCTGTGACTGCTGAGAAGATTCGCGCAAAATCTCTCCAGCACCGAGAAATCCTATACCAGCTGCAATACCCTGGATCACGCGGCTGAGAGCATCAGCACTTGGTTCCAGCCCAACTATATGCAGAGGTATGAGAGTAAAAAGAGCTGAACCAAGGCTCACCAACATATGAGTTCTTAAACCAGCTGCTTTGTGCCTAAGTTGCCGTTCTAAACCAATAATAGATCCGCTCAGTAAGGCCATGCAAAGTCTAAAGATGATATTTAACCAATCAGGAAACATTGGGCAAACATATTGAGTACTTATTAATACCTAGTTTAATATAAATAATTTTATAGTCTATGTTACTTAGTAAAACTATTTATTAAAACTAAGTAGAAGTAATTGCAATTTTTATATCTACTTTATTTTACTAGGTTATTAATGTTTCTTCTTTGCTTGCTTTCCAAATAAGATATCAGCATGACTTCGATAATAAAATATTAGTAAATAGTCCCAACGCGATCATGATATTAAAGTTAAATTTTAATTTAAATTATATGAATATCTAAATTATAAAAATGATTAAATCTTAACATTTTACTGCAAGTTGCTAGATTTAACCATACATTCAACAATTGGATGCTAACTAACTTTTAAGTAGGAAAGATGCTATTAATAAAGGAAAAACTATAGATTTACAAGCAAGCGAGATTACAGCAAGATAGAGTGTAACTAGTAATTAACCACTAAATAGCACAGTACAGCAAAAATAAAATTACAATTCAAAAACACCCCGAAAACCTAAATATGGAAGGTTTTTGTAGATGATTGATAGACTGCTTCTCGCAGGGTATTTTACGCAAAGTTGAGCCAGTCGCTTGCACAGAGAAGTCGCAAGCAGGCGTGGGTTCCATGCTAGCTCCTACGCGGCGGCACTTATTTACCCCAGGCGAAGCCACCCTACGGAGTGCCTCGGAAACCCTGGCTCCCGATGAGTAACTGACGAACCCCGTTCGCGGTAGCAACTTTGCAACAGAAGAGGCGATTGGCGTCGGTTTTTATATAAATGCTGGAGACTTTTATACTAATTTTCTAAAAACCAGCTAGCAAATCATTCTCCTCTACTCCTTATCTAAAGCGTTAAAGCAAAAGGGTATTACTGTTAACAGTTAGAGGCGATCAACTACCTACTAGGAGTCCATGCCAATTGCAAGATATTTTATGCTTCTACCAAATAACAACTGATAACAACAAATTGAGTGGACAAACTCTACTGGCTTGACCAAATTAAACTGCAAGACCACGCCAAAGTAGGAGACAAAGCCTTTTACTTAGGCAGAATCATGCAGCGTGGCTATCCGGTGGTACCTGGTTTTGTAGTTGGAACGGAAGTTTTGCGGCAGTTTTTAGAAACTCTCAACAGTTCAGAGCCATTAGTTGCGGACTTACCTCATTCTTCGTTGCATCTAGATGTCGCTAATTGGCGTCAACTTCAACAAGTAGCTGGCCGATTGCGTCAGGAAATTATCACTGCCACTGTGCCACTACACTGGGTGAGTACAATTCTCAAAGCAGCTAGAGAATGGAAAAGTGGCTATCTAATTTTGCGACCAACTCTAACAGTACCGACTGTTACAACGGTAGGAAGTATATCTGGGTTGCTGGAGTCAGTCTTTTGTCGCTGTAATGAGGAAGCCATCACCCTAGGATTAAAGCGCGCTTGGAGCCAGTTGTTTCGTGCCCGAAGTCTACTATATTGGCAGCAAATGGGAATTAACTTACAACAAGTTAATTTAGCAATTTTGGTGCAACCTGCTCAAAATGCCATTGCTAGTGGCTTACTTCATGCCCACACCTCTAAGTGGGAAATCGAAGCTACTTGGGGATTAGGAATAGCGATCGCTAACGGTGAAGTACTGCCAGATGTTTACTATATCCAGCGGGAAACTGGGGTGGTACTAGAACGACACTTGGGTAATAAAATCCTCGCTTATCGTCTTGATGAACCAGCAGATGCTGGTTACTTGCAACCGATGCCTAAGTCAGTACTGGCAATAGATGATGCTGGTCTGGTTGCCTACCTAGTTGAGGAAATTCAACAAAAACAGTACGCTTTACAAGAAGAATACCTGCAACAAGTAATTGTTTTGGGGAATCAACTTGTGAGTGAACTAGGTACAAGTTTTGACATTGAGTGGACTATCTCTCAACAAACGCCAGACCCCAAGCTCTACCTAACGCAAGTTAGTACTCCTCAATCTGCAATTCCCAGTGTAAATATTATCAAGGGGTTAGGGGCGTCAGGGGGTCGTGTCACGGCGGCTGCTTATGTAATTGCTGATTCCCAATCCCAACCAGAACAGCTACCCCAAGGAGCCATTTTAGTAGCAAAGGCAATCACACCGAATTGGTTACCTTTGCTACAACGAGTTGGTGGAATTATCACAGAACAGGGAGGTTTAACCAGTCATGCTGCAATCCTTGCTAGAGAATTGGGTATTCCAGCTGTAGTAAGTGCTACAGATGTCACAACCTTAATTCAAATTGGCGATCGCCTGCTGATAGATGGCGATCGCGGTGAAGTTTATCGAATTAGAGCAGATTTAGCTGAAGAAGGAGTTCAGCAAAGATTAGGTTCAGTAGAGAATTTAGAACTTAATTCCCCGCATTTACCGATCTCCTCATTACCTCCTAACCCCAAGTCTTGGAAACCGCCAACAGTCTCTTTGCCCTTAACTCTTCCTCAACCTATGATTGCTACCGAGCTGCTCCTTAACTTGAGCCAGCCCAACTTAATAGAGCAAGTGCAAAACTTGCCTGTGGATGGGGTAGGTTTATTGCGCTCAGAACTGATGGCGTTAACCATATTAGAGGGGCAACACCCTAATAGCTGGATCGCTGGTGGACGGCAAACAGAATTGTTAGAGCGCTGGTCAAAGCAGATTATGGAATTTGCTCGTGGCTTTGCACCACGACCAGTTTTTTATCGCTCTTTGGATTGGCGATCGCATGAGTTACCATCTTTTCCCCATAATCTACAATCTGCCGCACAGTCCATACTAGGTGAACGTGGGATTTTTAGCTATTTAGTAAATCCTGCGGTGTTTGAGTTGGAACTGACTGCTTTAGCGACTGTACAAAAAGCTGGTTACAACAATGTTCACCTATTGTTACCTTTTGTCCGTAGCGTCGAAGAGTTTACCCTCTGTCGGCAAAAAGTTGAGCAAGCAGGGTTAACTCAAGTGCCGCAGTTTCAACTATGGATTATGGCAGAAGTTCCCAGCGTGCTGTTTTTGCTGCCAGAATATGTGAAAGCAGGTGTAGCTGGCATTTCAATTGGTACAAACGATCTCACTCAACTTCTATTAGGAGTAGATCGAGAGCAGAAACAGCTAGCAAGTGTATTTAATGAACTTCATCCAGCAGTTATGGGTGCGATCTCCCAACTGATCAAGATGGCAAAAGAGGCGGGGATTCCTTGTGCAATCTGCGGTCAAGCGCCAGCGCTTTATCCAGAAATCATAGATTCGCTAATACAATGGGGCATTACTGCCATTTCTGTAGAACCCGAAGCATTCGAGCGAACATATCAGGCGATCGCCCGTGCGGAACAACGCCTCATCTTAGCAGCCGCACGGCGTCAACTTGAGTACTGAGTGCCTAATGCCCAATGCCGAATGCCCAATGCCCAACACTCTTCATTTACTGTATCCCGCCTCGCGCAAAAACTTGCGTAATTCGGCGAAGTATTGAGAGCGATCGCTTTTTTTGTAAGCCTTTTGCACTCGCTGCCAACCATCTTGTTCCTGACCTAGCATATATTTGTCTGCCAAATACGCTGCTAAAAACCCTTTGCCATCATCGCCTTGTTGCCGTGCCTGAGTGTAAGTTTGCCATAGCTCTGTGGCATTATTGGCAATTAGTTTGGGATAACGCCGGGTAACATTAATCATTTTTCCTTGACGATACTGCCAAATTTGTAATGGGTAGCCAGAAGCAGCATAGGCAGTAAAAGCAGCAGCAAAGCGATCGTCTCGGCTATCAAACTCTGGCAATCCGTCCTTGTCTAAATCTCTCAGCCGATAACCACCATTACCCCATTCATGACGAATCTTCTTGTACTGCTTGGTTTTACTGTCATAGCGGTAAATTAATGAATAAGTACAGCAGTGCGCTCCACCTGTATAAAAATCGGCAATTATTTCTGGTTCTTTATTGCCGTCCAAGTCTAGGACTGGTAATTTATTTTCTGGTGCTTCTAACAAATCCCCCACAGGTCGGTCATATTCACTATCTTGGGGCAGCTTTTGATCTAAAACAGTTTGACCTGATCGAGTAATTTGCAACCGAACATTTTTATACTGATATTCCTCTGGTTTGTCATAGGATATTTGTGCTTGCACATTGCCTAATTTACCAGTGATTGTTTCTGCTGTAGCAGTTTGGCTTAATACAGCTGCCGTACCCAAAAGAGCTAAACCGATCAGAGAGCGAGTAATGAAATAACGAATAGAAGTCATGATAGGTGTTGTATATATCCTGCCTTATTTTATACAACACCATCCAAACCCTCAATATCGGAAAATTGCCGCAACTGGTGTACTAAAAGGTATTTGCTCTGGAGGCACAGCGTAGACAGTACCACCGTTTAGTAAAGTATGGGTAGCAACCAAATCTAACAAATCTTCATCACCAGTTTCTTTTTCCTCGTGCAAATACACGGTTTCCGAACTCGGATCGAACAAACCCCATTGCTGTTGGCCTACTGCAACTAGCAACGAATCTATTCGTTGGTAGTAAGCTGCTGGGATGATTTGTTTGAGATCGTTGGTGGCTTTGCCTGTATCACCACCAAAAAGTTGTTGGAAACGTTCCAAAAACTCTTGCTGTGACTTTTGAAATTCAGCCTCGACAATAGGCCAAGCTTGATCATGTAACTCTTGACTACTAAGAATTTCGTGGTTACCAGTGATACCTTCTTCCATCAAGTGTTGGTAACTATTTGCCTGTCTGTACAAAGGTAAGAGATACTCTACGCCAGCCAGTACCAAAGGTGCTGTTTCCTCCCGGAGTTTTTCGTGCAATGCTTTATCAATGATGTAAAAGAATTGTCGAATTTGTTCTTGGTGCTGATCTCTATCTGGACTTCCCTGTCCGTGAAACGAGCCTGGCTGTACAAAAGAATTAGCAGTTCCCCCCTTGGGTGTAGCGATGCGGAACTGACCGTCTTTAGCAGTTGCATCTTGATTGAGAGCTTCATCTAGACTTTTAGGTAGATTTTCTACCTCTACCTCGTTAATTGTGTAGTGTGTTCCTTCAAAAAACCTAACATCTTGTTGGCTCAAAGCTAAAAGGTAGAAACGACCATTACCATTTAAAATCGGTAGCAGTGGCTTGACATGGAATCTGTCTGTAACTACTACTAATTCTTGAAATTCGAGTGGCAAGCTATAGTAACGAAAAAAATCTTCAGAAATAAAAATTGCCAGTCCCAGATCTCCCAATTGTTCCCAAAATTCTTGGGTATCAAGTTCAGTGGCTTTTTGCAACAATGCAGTTGCTTCTTCGGGTTCAAGACCGGCATCAGTCAGGTGCGCTTCTGCTTCCCTAATTAAATTCTTAAACCGAATCGGGTCTTGCCGCACTTCTGGCCCGGCTGGGTGTATTGGCATATAAATTGAAATACAAGTTCCCTTTGGCTGTTCTAGCAGTGGCTTGATTTCTTCTCTAGAAATTGATTGCATATAATATTCCTCCTAGCAACGTGACTAGACACATCAAATTAGACCATCTAGTCTGTTTTTCAGATCGTGGCATTTGGAGCCAAAACCCATTGATATGGATTTATTTCACGTCAAGGAGAGTAAAGTTTCATCTTTCTTTTGATAGGCAATACTCAGGGAAATTTAGCACTTAAGAACTAATTGAGGTATAACTTTTCCAACTCATACCAAAATTTTTCGTTTGATAACCTAATCCTTAATCCCTAATCCCTAATCCCCAGTCCCTTTTACGTATTGGGGGTGTTAGAATTCGCTTGTTGTGAATTTATGGGTATATCAGGGTGTGGTTGTCGCACAAAACCCAAAGTCACTCGTTTCATAATTAAGTGCAAAACAACAAGCACTACAAAGGTGATCGCAATAATTACCAAAGGCTGTTTACCAAAAAGTTCCTCTACACCTTTGGTCAGCAAGGCATCTGGTTGAGTAATAAAATCCCAGCTATTGAAACGCAAGAACCGTCCCCAGTAAATACCAACAGCAGAGAGCGCATGGGTAATTAACTCAACCCATAAAATCCATTGACTCTTACCAATTCGGTGTAAATAGTAACCTAAATTAATTAGAGATATTACATAAGCTTCAAATCCGCCTAAGATTACTAGCAGATAAACCGGAATGAGCACCAAGGTAATTATCCACACTGATTGAATTGTGCGGATATCATCTATCAGATGAATTACATCAGTCAACAAATAAGGCGCATTCGGTAAAAAAGCATAGAAAACTAGGAATCCTAGCCACCAAACCCAAGAGCGTCCGCGTCCAGTGCGAAACAGCCAAACACTCAAAGCTAAAGGGATAAAAGCTAGAAATAGATTCCAAGTCATCCAACGCATATTGATTCGTAAGACTTGCACTACTCTGGCTATTAGTTCAATCAATTCCGCTTTCATAGGTGGTTGCTCGCAATACCTGTGATTGATGTGGATTCGCTCTGTAATTTTAATTTCAGTGATTGGTTGACAAAACTGCCAAAATTTGACTTTGGTTTTTGTCATTTCATCCAGAAAATCTATTTCCTTAGATTCCAGATGAGTTTAAGTGTTTCTTATAACTTGATACAGACTCTTGAGAGATTATTACGGAATTATTATGTATTTTATATTGGATTGCAAAATAACTACTGTCTCATTTGTTAATTACTCTGGCTAACCCACTAGTATAACTAGAAAATTATTAGAGGAAAATCTGTTACATAAATGTTCAGTGCTTTAAATGCGTTGAGCCAGGGTTGCAACAACTGCGACTAACTCAAAAGGGTTGACAGGTTTAGCTATATGTTTAGTGAATCCTGCTGCTAGTGCCGCCTGTTGATCCTCATTTCTAGCAAAGGCAGTTAAAGCAATAGCTGGTATCATTTCTCTGTTTTCTTCTGAGCTTCTTACCTTGCGAATTAGCGAGTAACCGTCCTCATCTGGCATACCCACGTCACACAGCAATATGTCAGGTTTCGATTGGGAAAGCAGTTGCCAAGCTTCAGCGGCAGATGCTGCCGTCATCACTTTTACCTCGCATTGCTCAAGGATGAAAGTGAGCATTTCACGAGTGTCCTCATCATCGTCTACTACCAGTATATGTAGGCCAGAAAGCGATGGAAAAACCTCAGTTCTGGCTGGATCGCCCTGAGTTGGCTGCAAATTTTTAGGCATATATATAGGTAATTGCACTGTAAAGCTAGCTCCCTTTCCTTCCCCCTCACTAGTTGCAAAAACATTGCCTTTGTGAATTTCAACCAAATGTCGAACGATCGCCAACCCTAATCCTAAACCCTTATGTGTTCTAGTTTTGCTGCCATCTGCCTGACGGAAGAGGTCAAAAACATAGGGGAGAAAGTCGGCACTGATACCCTGTCCGTTATCACTGACAGTGATTTGAGCTTGAGAATTAATTTGTTTGAGCTCAACTAATACCCGTCCGCCCTGTGGGGTGAACTTGATGGCATTAGACAGTAAATTCCACACAATTTGCTGCAAACGTTCTGTATCACCGAATATTTGACCTATTGAAGCATCAAGAATTGACTCAACAAAGATAGACTTCTCTTGAGCGATTGGTTGCAAATCTTCAATTACAGCGCTGACAATGGGAACCAAGTAAACAGGATGCAGATCCAAATGCAGTTTATTCTGTGTAACTAGCGAAATGTCCAAAATGTCATGAATTAGCTTGCTTTGGAGTTTAGCGTTACGTTCAATAGTCTCCAATGCTTTCGCTGTAGTTGCGGCATCTAATTGCCGAGTCCTGAGCATTTTTGCCCATCCCAACATTGCATTGAGAGGAGTGCGAAGTTCGTGAGAAACAATTGCTAAAAACTCGTCTTTGACCTGGTTTGCTTTTTGTGCATCTTGGTAAAGTCTAACGTTATCAATAGCAAGGGCAACTCGTTGAGCCAGTTCTTGAGATATTTCTAGGTCTACCTGACCATAGCGACGTTCTGTCTGTACTGAAGCAAATGTCATTGTGCCTAGTTTTCGCTCACGTGCTATGAGTGGCACGATTAGGTAAGAGGTGATGTTCAGTTTTCCGATAAACTCCAGATGTTTGGCATCTTGGGCAATCGAGAGTGCGGAAGAATTAGGAATTTCAGTGACTAACTCTGGCTGTTGAGTTCGTAACACTTTGGGGGAGCCGTCATTTGCATTGGTAGACGGTGGGTAGCGTCGTCTTAGTGCGATCGCCAGTGATGCTATTTCTGAGTCGGATGCCGCTACAATTGGTTCACTGAAATTGATCAAGTTATTGTCGCCAACGACATCTACAAGACATAAATCGGCGAGAGTAGGCACAGCCAAACGTGCTACAAGGGCCAATGTTGTGCGGTAGTCGAGGGAAGAAACCAACAGACGACTTGCCTCAGCCAAAAAGCTAGAACGTTGCTCTAGTGCTTCAGCTTTAGTACGAAGTTTTTGCTCACGAGTCAGCGAGTCACGTAATTCTTGCTCAGATTGCTTACGCTCAGTGATGTCTTCCATCAACCCGTCAATAGTGGTGATGCCATCAACTGTATTGAAAGTCTGACTAAGCTGTACCCAAACCACTGTGCCATCAGCTCGTCGTAGTTGGATTTCACGAGCCTCCAAAGGAGCAGCTCCGCTATGCTGTTTTAATTGGTGCAGCAGTTCGGCATAATCTTCTGGCTGGAAATAAGATTCAAGGGTTTTAGTTTCGGGAATTTTCTTCAGGTAATTTAAACCCACTAAACGCAAAAATGCTGGATTGCCTTCTAATAAAGTTCCATCTGCATTAATGCGATAAACTCCTACATTCAAATTATTCAGCAGAGTTTGAAAGCGCGTCTCTAGTCCGGCTACTTTGCGTTGAGCTTCAGCTTGTTCCAAGGCACGGCGAACAGCTGCGGGTAAACGAAGACTGTGGCTGGCAGACTTAATTACATAATCGTCCAACCCAGATTTCATTGCCTCAACAGCGATTTCCTGCGTGCCACTACTAGTGAACATGATCACGGGGCAATCAGGATAGCGAGCTTTAATCGCTTTCAGGACAGTCAAGCCATCACTCCAGCGCAATTGGTAGTCGGTAATTACCAAGTCAAATTTCCCAGCCTCCAATGCTTTTTCTAAATCTTGTGCTTGACCAATTTCTTGAATTTGCAGGTGAGAAAACTCTTGCTCTAAAGCATAAATCGCCAGCTGACGGTCATTTGAATTGTCATCAATCAGTAGAATGCGTAACATAAAACTGCAATCTACCTGCCTATATTAAGGTATACAACGTGATAAGAATACTCTATTAAAGAGAGAAAAATATTAGTTAGCACCAATATATGGCTTTTCATTAAAAATAATCCAATGCAGGTTCAGGGTTTTAACGATTTCTAATAAATCATTGAAGGCAAAAGGCTTGACTATGTAAGCATTTACACCCAAGTCATAGACAAGGTTGACGTCGGCATACTCTTTAGAGGAAGTGAGAACCACCACTGGCAAGCGCTTGAGTTCTGGTTGTTGCCGTAACCACATCAAAACCTCAGCCCCAGACCTACGAGGTAATTTGAGATCGAGTAACATTAGCACAGGCAAGGGGTAAAGAGTGCGATCGCTATAAGGTTCGCCTCCAGATAGATATGACACCGCGGCATCGCCATTATTCACAACCTGAAGTGAATTGCAAATGTTAGCTTTGTGGAACGCTCGTTTGATCAGAAGGACATCTTTAGAATTGTCTTCTACCAGCAGAATAGTACCTTGATCTGTGCTCATTCTTAATCTGTAGTTTTTGGTAACTCTATCCAAAACCGACTTCCCTTTTCCAACTCGGATTCTACACCGACTTGCCCTCCCATGCGCTCGACTCCTTTACGTACAATAGCTAAACCAATTCCTGTACCAGGGTACACTTCATTACTATGTAGGCGATTAAATACTTTAAAGATTTGCTCGTGATACTCTTTAGCGATGCCAATTCCGTTGTCTTCTACCCAAAGACGGATTAATTTTTCTTGTTGTTCACTCCACACTCGCACCTGGGGTTTTACTTCTGGGGGGACGAATTTAATAGCGTTGGTTACCAGATTGGTAATAACTTGAGTCAGAATGGTGCGGTTGCCCATAACTTCAGCTAAAGGCTCCTCAATTCGCACTCTTGCCTGACGTTGCTGTAATTCTGGTTCTAACTGCCTGAGAATTTCTGGTACTAATAAAGATAGATTTATAGGTTGTAAAGGTATATCCGTGCGGCTAAGACGACTGTAACTAAGCAAGTCTTCAATTAGTCTATCTGCTTGCTGGGTACTGTCAACAATTCGGCGTAAATAGTCTTGTCGCTTGGCATCAAACTGTTCACCTGGATTTGTTAATAATATAGAACTGAACCCAGAGATGGCGCGTAAGGGTTCACGTAAATCATGGGAAATTGAGTAAGCGAATTCTTCTAAATCTTGATTAGCATCGGCTAATTTTTGATTTGTATCTGCTAACTGACTATTTGCTTGCTCTAGCTGTATGGTGCGCTCTCTGACACGCTGCTCTAAGGTTTCATTAAGTTGCGTTCTTTCAATTTCAGCCTGTTTGCGAGCAATAATATCTTCTATTAAGCCATCAACTACTGTTTCATTCTCAATCATGCTCAAGGTTGTACTCAATAAAGTCCAGATGAGCGTTCCATCTGCTCGGCGTACCTGTATCTCACGCTCTTGGTGCTGAGGTGGCGGTAAACTTATTAGTTGCAAATAGCTTTCCTGCAATAACGGCTGTAGGATTGCTTGAGCTTGAGTCAGTGAATCTACACGCAATAAGTCGAGAAACGATCTGTTGCACTCCAGCAAATCTCCCCCGGAGTTGGAACGAAAAACCCCCACCTTCAATTGGTTAAGTAAACTTTGCAGGCGGATTTCCAGTAGGGCGGCTCGGTGTTGGATTTCTGCTCGTTCTAGAACAACTCGGACAGTAGCAGGAAGACGAATATAACTATTAGGTTGTTTGAGTACGTAGTCATCTAGTCCTGATTTCATGGCTTCAACGGCAATCTCCTCACTACCAGTATTCGTAAACATAATTACTGGGCAAGTCGGATAGTGTTGCTTAATGGTTCGTAAAACTTCTAGTCCATTACTCCAGTGCAGTTGGTAGTCAGTAATAACCAAATCGAATTGATCGGCTGCTACTGCGCTTAATAATTCTGAATTATCCCGAATTTCTTGTGCCTGGAGGTCTGCCAATTGCCGCTGTAACTGTCGAATAATCAAAGCGCGATCGCCTGGATTATCATCAATTACTAGAATGCGGAGTGCTTGAGTCATTATCTATAGCATGAGAATGGAAAACAGCTTTTGGTAGAGCAATCCAAAAACGACTGCCATTACCAAGTTGTGACTCTACTCCGGCTCGGCCACCCATGCGTTCAATGCTTTTACGGACAATGGCTAATCCAATGCCCGTACCAAAGTAAGTTTCCACACCATGCAGTCGTTCAAAGACACGGAAAATCCGCTCTTGATGTTCTGGTGCAATACCGATGCCGTTATCTATCACCCATAAGTGTATCCAATCTTGTTGTTCCTCTGCATAAATTTGCACTTTTGGCTGTATTCCTGGAGCCACGAATTTTATGGCATTACTGATTAAATTAATCACAACTTGGATGAGTGTAGCGCGGTGAGCCATAACTTGGGGTAGGGAAGCTGCTACTGTTATCTCTGCTTGCTGCTCTTGAATTTGAGTCTTAAGTTGCTTTAAAGCTTCTTGCACAACATTGGTTAAATCTACTGGTTGGAGTTGAATTTCTACACGGTTAAGGCGACTGTATGCTAGTAAATCAGAAATCAGGGTGTCCATTTGTACAGCACCCTCAGTTATGTAATGAAGATATTCTTGCCCAGCTGAGTCTAATAAGTTACCGTAGTCTTCTTGCAATGCCTGAGCAAAGCCCTGCATAGTGCGTAATGGCGCTCGTAAATCATGGGAAATGGAGTAAGTAAAAGCTTCTAGTTCTTGATTGGCTGCTTGCAAATCAGCGGTACGTTTGGTAACGCGCTGCTCTAACTCTAGGGCGTACCTTTGAAGATGCTCGCGTAGTAGAGATTGTTGAATAGCGATCGCTAATTGAGCGGCGACATCACTAACAATTTCCTGGGCTTCGTTATTAAAAGCGGCGATCTCAGTAGTAGCTAGGTTGAGTTCCCCAAGCAACTTTTGTTCAACCAGCATGGGAATACAAAGACAACAGCGAATTCCTTCTAAGCGCAGCTGTACTAAGACAGGCGGATAAGAGTTAGCTATGGTCAAATCTTCTACATAACGAATACCTGGCTGCAAAATTTGCTCAGGTGCAAAGTCTGCTAGTGCCATCTGAGTACCTTCAGGAGGATGCAATTCTCCAGTTGTGCTGTTGCCGGCTATAATCTGGCTGGTTTGTGCTTCAAAATCGAACAGCGCAATAAATGCCTGTTGGTAAGGTACTAACTGACGCAATTGGCTCAAAGCATTTTCTACAAGAGACTTGATCGACTCGGCTGCTAAAATTGCCAGGTCAATGTTATGTAAGGTGGTGAGACGTTGGGCAGAACGTTGAGCATTTTCAGTCTGCGCTTGGGCAGTTGAGAGAGCATTCTCATAACTTTTAGACACTGTTGAAAGCTGCCACGAGGTAAAGTAGGCAAGGAAGCTGCCAATTCCCAACGATAAGATGACGCTGGTCATCATAACTCGCTGGGTTGTCTGCTGGGCTGTTTGAATACGTTGGCTAATTAGCTGCCTTTCGGTGGCGATAAAATCAGCAATTTGTTGACGTATCGCGTCCATTATTTGTTTGCGATACTTAATTCCTGATAGTGGTTCAACCTCGCCACGTTGTTTGCGGGCGATCGCTTGAGCAATAGAACGATGCCAAACCGTTTGCTCTGTCTGGATTTTTATTAAGCGTTGACTCTGTTGAGGATTATCTAAAACTAAATTGCCCAACTCATCAAAAGCAGTGTTAATGCGGGAGTTAGCTTGCCGATAAGGTTCTAAAAATTCTGGATCGCCTGAAATCTGATAACCCCGTACTCCAGTTTCCAGATCAAGCAGCAGTTTTTGCAACTGATTTGCCTGGGCAATCACTTGATCGGTATGGTCAACCCATTGTATAGCTGAAAGCAGGCGAGTAATTTGCCAGATCGAGACTCCTGACAATAACAACAGCAGGATAATCGGTAGCGCGATCGCGCTGGTTAACCTACGTCTAAATCCCGCTTGAGTAATTTGCAGCATTTTGGGCATTGGGGATTGGGCATCGGGCATTGGGGATTGGGGATTGGGGAAAAAAAGGAAGGTACAGGATTTGTACTTGTAATACCAATTTTCTCAAAGCTAGCTATTAATTATTCTCCTATGCCCCATGCCCCATGCCCTCTGCCATCTCAAGGTTATTCTTGTTGGCTACAGTACTTATTGAGTTCATTCACTAAAGTATCAGAATCCTTGCCGGCAGATTTGGCTGCTGCTGTCAACGCCGTATCGATTTCTGTTCTGGCTTGTTGCAGTTTTGCTCTGCCGGCTGGCGAGGCGTCGGCTGTTTTAGCTAAGGACAAACCCTTAGCTGCTTTGGCGATCGCTTGGCTGAGAGACTTATATACTTTAGCAAAACGACTCTGGAATGATTTTAACTTTGGATCATTTAAGTTTAGTTCTTCTATTGATTTAGCAAAAGCTTCTAAATCTTTAGACAGTTGCCAGCTTGTGATCACCTGCTGTCCTTTATTTTTATCTATCAGAGAATCACCTTCATTCACCACCTGAATTAGTCGCTGACACTGAGAAACTTTAGTTTCGTTGCAACTATTAACCAACAAAGCGATAGTCAGACTCACAGGAAAAATAACGATATACTTACGCAAAATAAACATTAATATCCCACCAGCAATAAAATCCAAACAATAGTATCCAAAAAATCAGTAATCGTGTTGAGTAGTGAACGTAATTGGATACTTTAATCACATTGTCATTTGGATGTTGAAAAAATTGGCAATTGGATATTGGGAAGAGCAATTTTTCCTATGCGCCATGACGGTAGTATCATATTGCATTGCTCTATAAAAAACTCCACCCACGGATCAGAGTTTTTGGGCATGGGGAATGGGGAAGAAGTTACCAATGCCCAATGACGGCAGTTGCTACAAGTCGGGGAACCCTTTCGGCAACGCACTGCCTCCCCAATGCCCCAAGCGACGGAGAGAGCAACCTCGCCTACCCACAAGGAGATGGAGTTTCCTGTCGCTTTCGATGAATGAGGTAACGTTAATAAGAAACCTTAACCCGTTCGTCACAAATGCTTTAAGGTTCTCTATAAATGAGGTGACGTTAATAAGAAACCTTAACGCGTTTGTCACAAATGTCTTAAGGTTCTCTATGGATGAGGTCACGTTAAGAAGAAGCCTCAACCCGTTCGTCACAAATGTCTTAAGGTTCTCTATGAATGAGGTGACGTTGATAACAAAAGCTGATTTTGCAAGCGCGTAGACGCAAAGCGGTAAACCAGTCCGGTGCACGCGTTCCCCGGCATAAAGAAGCCAGACCAACCATTCGCCAGTTGCATCCTTTCTAGACGGGCGGCACAGTCTCAACAGACAACTTTATGCGTAAGTCATGACAGAATTACCAACCTATCGGCAAACCTAACCTATCCAAAGTCTCGCCATCTTGCAAAAGTGGCTGAATTTCTTGGTCTATAGGAATGCGTCCACCAGAAAGCACTAGAGCGCGTTGAGTAACTTTACCCAACCAATTTAGGTCATGGGAGGCAATTAACATGACCTGTACTGGCAAATTTAATAACACTTGTGCCAAGTGACGACGCCACGCTGGATCAAGACCGTTAGTTGGCTCATCTAAAATTAAAATAGCAGGCTCTAAGGCTAAAATTGACGCTAGAGCAGCTAGGCGTCTTTGCCCACCAGAAAGTTCATGAGCAGAACGGTTGGTGTAGGCTTCTAGACCAAAATCAGCTAACAACTGGCGCGCTTGATCAATTGCTACTGCTGGTGGCACACCATAATTGCGGGGCCCAAAGGTAACATCTTCTAAGATAGTGGGCATAAACAACTGGTCGTTAGCATCTTGGAAGCTAAAGCCAATGTGACGACGCACTTGGGACAGCGTTTTTTGTTCTACCGGAATGCCATTAATCCAAATTTTTCCCGTTTGTGGTTGTTTTAAGCCGATTAGATTCTCTAGCAAAGTACTTTTGCCAGAACCAGTCGCTCCCATCAACGCGACGCGATCGCCTGCATTCAATTTAAAAGAAATGTCTTTTAATACTGGTTCCTGGTTGGCATAGGCATATACCAGGTTTTGAACCTCGACCACAGCAGTGTGGGGGTTATGGGTTGAAGGTTGGGTATGAGAAGTTAAATATTCCAAGATTCACAACTCAAAATTCACAACTGCGCTCCTACTAACAATTAACTGTTAACTGTTAACTGGTAAGAGCTAAAGGTCAAACAAGCAGCGATCGCACTAGCGGCTAACAAGGCAACACGCTCTTTTGGTCTTAATGTCGAGTCTAGCGGTAACTGCCCGTTATAACCACGAGCCACCATTGCGGTGTAAACTCGCTCTGCTCGTTCGAGACTACGGAGGTACAAGGCTCCAATCATCGCCGCACTAGCATATCGTAGCCAGCCAGCAGAACCATTTAGTCCTCGTAATTGGGCGCTACGCTGCATTCTTGTGACTTCTGCCAGCAAAATTTCTAAGTATTGTCCAGCCAGCAGCAAATTTTCTTTTAACGGTAATGGTACGGGTAAGCCTTTCAGCGCAATGCCGAAACTATGAGGGGGTAAGGTTAACAAAAAACTATTCATGACAATCAGACAGACCAGAGAACGAACTAGCAAAAAACTAGCCCGCTCCCATCCCAAAGGTAAAGCCAACAAAGATAGGAAAATCAATTCAGTACCAAGTAATTTCCCCAACTGAGGAATACGCACACGCAACAGCCAAGCCCACAAAAGTGCGATCGCTCCGTACACACCCAAGTAAGGCCAAGCATGATAGTTTAACAAAGCTGCCCCCACTACAATCACTAGGGACAGTTGCAAGCGTAACGGTAAAGACATTTTAAGCATTATTCGGTTTCACCACCTTGGCTATGCCAAAGGCGACAGCAAAGCAAACCGCAGAGCCAACAAGCCCAGCAATACTAGTGCCAATTGTTCCTAAACCTTCAATGCTGTAGTCAGCTAAGGGCGTTGGCACAGCAACCCGCACCTGTTCGGCTAAGTCGATGAAGCCTAAGTTTTCAGCAACTCTTTCCAAGCCATCAGGCCAAGCCGAGGCAAAAAGTGACAGTACGCCTGCAATTAGAAGAATGCTCACAACAGGTACTAACCATCCTTGAAATTCTTGCTGCTCCCCTGGTAGTAAATCTGGTCTTTCCCTAGCAAGGTAAACCAATACGCCCCCGGTAATTAACCCCTCACCAATGCCAATCAGAATATGAGTACCAGTCATTGCTGCTAAAACTATACCTGCTGGTGCGGTTCCAGAAAGAGCTAACTCAATGGCACAAGCTATAGATGCTACTACTACACTCACACCTGCGGCAATGCCAGCCGCTAAGGGTAAGCGCCCTTTAGAGCCACCAAACAGTCGCTGCAAAGTTTGAGTTAACACCCAGCCAACCCAAACACCAATTACTGCCATGTTTAAAATATTTGCACCTAATGCTGTGATGCCACCATCAGCAAACAGCACAGCTTGGATTATTAATACCGTAGCAATGCATAATGTCCCAGCCCAAGGGCTGCCTAAGACAACCGCTGCTAAGGCTCCTCCTAACAAGTGACCACTAGTGCCTCCTGCCACAGGAAAATTAATCATCTGGGCTGCAAAAATAAAAGCTGTGGTTAAGCCCAGTATCGGAGCGCGACGAATACCAAAAGCGTCTTGCGATCGCCCTAATGCAATGAAGAGTGCTGCCGCACTCGCCAAACCGGTAGCTCCTGCCACCGGCACAGAAACAAATCCATCAGGAATATGCATGATGTGCCCTATGTGTAATGTCTTGTGTAATGTTTTTATTCACACAAACTTAGTTAATGTAATTGCGGCATCAAATTAATAAAAAACAGAAAATGTACCCTGTTTGCAATGCCCTCGTGGGGGATTATATCGTGTTACTTATGGCAGATTGACAATAAAATATGCGTTAAATAATATACTTATTTTTTCTAACATGAATTTTTGTGAATTTTATTTTTTAGATTAGGTACTAAACTTTAGCAAAACCCACTTTTAGACGATACTATGCATAGAAGTTAAGCTTTTTACAGCTTTTTTTTGGTTGATAAATATTTATATTTATCTATATCTATAAGTAGATTGTCTTGATATTTATCTATTTTGTATTAGTATTTTTTTGAAGATATGTCATCATTAGTAAGTATTGAATAATATAATTTCAACCTTGGTTAAAAATTTTTCCAGGCTATAAAAGGTTGAATATTATTTTGTTTTTAGGAATGAAATTAAGTTGTCATTAGCAGCCCATCTGTTGGCTAAAGAAATAAATTTATCAAGAATAAACAGCAATTTAATTTTTAAAGTAAAAAATATAACTATTTAGTAAATAAAAACATTTAAATAAATTACTGAAATAAAAATATCTCTAGCAGAAATATTCCTATTTTATCTTCCTTGGTGCGCTTGGTGGTTAGTTAAAAAGCAATTTTCACGACTTAGATATGATTGCTAAATTTACACCCAGAATTAGCCGTTGGAAACTACTTGAGAATTATTGACAATAATTATTAAGTCCTTTAATATACACAAAGCAATTGCAAATATTTTGCAACTTTATGTTTAGCGCTAACCGTTATTAATGTCATGCCCAACAACTTAGCTTTGGGGAAAGAACAACTTTGGAGCCGCCGTCAACTGCTAAAGCTAGGTGTATGTGGTACTGGTATGATCGGAGCGGCAGCGCTTTTGCAGATGGCGAATGGAAAAATTAAATCAATTGTGAAAGTGCCACCTGTCGAAATAGAAGCAGCTCAAGGCGTTGCTCAACCGATGAAGGTGCTAAGAGATTTTGATTATGGGACACTGAAGCGAGAAAATGGACGCATCATCCGCGAATTTAGCTTGACTGCGAGTACTTCTATAATTGAGCTTAATAGTGCTGTCTCCTATAACATCTGGGATTTAAACGGTCGTATACCAGGGCCGACGCTACGGGCCAAACAGGGCGATCGCGTGCGGATATTATTTCTCAATAAGGCTGGACATTCTCACTCTTTACATTTTCATGGGGTTCATCCATCAAATATGGATGGTGTGCGCCCAGTCAGCAATGGTAGTGCCACAATTTATGAATTTGATGCTGAACCCTACGGTGTTCACTTATATCACTGCCATATAGAACCAGTTACCCGTCATATCGCCAAAGGGCTATACGGGATGTTTATCATCGATCCGCCTAATCCTCGTCCGCCAGCTGATGAGATCGTACTAGTGATGGCTGGTTATGACGTGAATGATGATAGCCGTAATGAATATTACGCTTTCAATGGGCCGCCTCACTACTACATGGACAATCCGATCCGCATTTACCAAAATCAGTTGATTCGGCTGTATGTCCTCAACATCATTGAATACGATCCAGCAGTGACATTTCACCTTCATGCCAACTTCTTTGATGTCTATCGAACTGGTATGACTCTGACTCCCAGCGAGAAAACTGATGTAATTACGATGGGTGTAGCAGAAAGGCACATCTTAGAATTTGCCTTTCGCTATCCAGGTAAGTATATGTTTCATCCTCATCAGGATGCGATCGCAGAAAACGGTTGCATGGGTCAATTTGAAGTAATTTAGTTGATAAAAAATCTCATTATATGCCAAAGTACAATCTATGACATAGTGTCAAGCCTAACTGCTGTTAGTAGCTTGAAAAGTTTTAATTACTACCTTCTAAGTATCGTCATAAACAACAATGATCAAATACCGCTATATCTGCTTAACTGTCGCGGCTGCGGCAATAGTTAGTTTAAGTGCCTGTGATGGTACGCCTCAAGCAGAAAATCCATCTACACCAGCTGGTAACACCACGGCGCAGGTCACTGAAGCTACAAGTCACAGCAATCACGGTGGCAAAGCGAAAATCAACATTAATACTGCTATCTTGTCCGAGTTGGATAAATTTGAAGCAAAGTTAGGCGTCCCAGCCTTATCGAATAAAATTCAGGCAAATCGACCTTATGCTAATCCAGAAGATTTAGTTAGCAAAAAAGTGATTACTCAGGAACAGTTCGACCAAATCAAGGACTCGGTGACTGTTCAAGAAGTAGTCCTTACAGGTGAGGCGAAAGATGTTGATTACATGACCAAGCTGGGGTTAATGAAAGGGCATCTTTTGGTAGCGAAAGAACTGTTGGATCAAAATCAACCAAAACAGGCTGAACCTCATATTGGACATCCAGTTGAGGAAATTTATGTTGATGTAGAAGACCAACTCAACGATCGCAAAGTCAAAGAATTCAAGACTAGTTTGGTGAGTTTGCAAGATTTAGTCAAATCTAATCCCAAGAATGCCAAACTGAAAACTGATTTTACCTCTTCAGTGCAAGCAGTTGATGGAGCGATCGCCGCTTTGCCAGCAGATCAACGCTCGAAGCCAGGATTTGTGCTACAGGTAATTAATGGATTGCTAGATGCAGCCAACTCAGAATATGGAGCTGCGATCGCTAACGGTAAAGTATCTGCTGCAATTGAATATCAAGACTCTCGCGGCTTTGTAATCTACGCTAATGATTTATATAAAGGCATTTCTAGCCAAGTAGCGCAAACAAACCCTGAAGCACACAAAGCAATTGAGGCTAGTTTAGCTGACCTCGTTAAAGTTTGGCCTGCTGCCGTTCCCCCAGCTACTCCAGTCAAAACCCCTGAGGATGTTAACAAGCTGGTAAAAACTATTGAGCAAAACTCTCAAAAAGTCATTAACACAACTAGCACTAAAGCACAGCGATCGCAGGTTAACTTAATGGGAGGCGCAGAAACACAAGTTTAAAATGAGTGAGAAGCGAGGAAATAGTTAGGGGTCAAGAGTGAAGATAGTCTTGGCTTTTAAGGCTGAAGGAAGTATCACTCATCACTTCTAACTTATTACTCATCAGTCTCCATTCGTCACTTTGCTTAACTTAACAACAGATGCAAGATCTTGACCATAAAAAGACCATCGACTTACTAAACGCCATCATGGAGTTTGAACTAGCTGGGGTAGTGCGCTATACACATTATTCCCTGATGGTGACTGGCCCTAACCGCATTCCAATTGTGGCTTTTTTCAAAGCGCAGGCGAGTGAGTCTTTACTCCATGCACAACAAGTAGGAGAAATACTCACAGGTTTAGAAGGACATCCTTCGCTCAAAATCGCCCCAATGGAAGAAACTTACCAGCACTCAGTCAAGGATATCTTGGCTGAAAGCTTATCCCATGAAAAGAAGGCGCTGGATCTGTATAAAAATCTGTTGGAGACTGTCACTAATGCCAGTATCTACCTAGAAGAATTCGCTCGTGGCATGATTGGTCAAGAAGAAATGCATAATCTTGAACTGAAAAAAATGTTACGCGATTTTAGCTAGTAGCTAATAATCAGTAGTCAGTACAAAGTAATCAGTAAATAAGCTGATAACTGCTAACTGGCTACTGTTAACTGATCACTGATAACTGCCAACGGACAATGAATTTTACTACTGCCTTACCTACTTTTGTGATTACACTCCGAGAAGGAGTGGAAGCTGCTCTTGTTGTTGGAATTGTGCTGGCCTTGTTGAAAAAAGCCAAACAATCTCAACTTAACCCTTGGGTATATGCTGGTGTCGGTGTCGGTATTGCCGTCAGCGCATTGATAGGTGTGCTATTTAGTGTGTTAATTCAAGCACTAGGAGCAATTAATCCTCAATACACCTCCGTGGTTGAGCCAATGCTGGAGGGTATTTTCAGTGTGCTAGCAATTATAATGCTCAGCTGGATGCTCATCTGGATGACAAAACAAGCCAGATTCATGAAAGCTACTGTTGAGGGAGCTGTAACAGAAGCGTTGACACAAAACTCAAATGCTGGTTGGGGTGTTTTTACTTTAATTTTAGTTGCAGTAATCCGCGAAGGCTTTGAAACTGTTCTTTTCATTGCTGCTAATTTTCAACAAGGATTTATGCCTGCGGTAGGTGCTATTAGTGGATTAGCGGCGGCGGTTGCAATTGGTGTACTGCTTTTTAAATGGGGTGTCAAAATCAATATCCGGCAATTTTTCCAGGTAATGGGTGTTTTATTAGTGCTGATAGTTGCTGGTTTAGTAGTTTCAGCTTTGAAACATTTTGACGAAGCTGTAGCTAACTATGCCCTCAGCAGTCGCGCTACAGAAAGTCTTTGTTTCTATTATGAACGTTTTACCAAAGTTCACTCTTGTATTTTGGGGCCAATGGTTTGGAATACCTCAAAAGTTTTGCCTGATCAACAGTTTCCCGGTGTTATTCTTAAGTCTTTGTTTGGCTATCGGGAAAACCTCTATCTCGTACAAGCAGTGGGATACTTGGCATTTCTATTGAGCATTGGCGGTCTTTATTTCCGCAGTATAACTGGCAGTTCTCCTTCAGTTGCAAAGAATATGCGTTCTGTTAAAAACCCATAGATTCTGTAAACTATTAGGTTTATATAATATCTTTCTTCAATTATCTATACAGGCTCAAACCTGTTTTAAAAAAACTAATTAACTTTTGATGTAGACAAAGCTTGCTGCAATTGCTGACAAGCTTTTTCGATTGCATCGATACTACCTGGATTTACAAGTCCATAGTAGTCAAAACTATAAACTCGATTATTCTTAGTTGCTTGTAGTTGCTGCCAAAAAGTTTCTTTTTTCAAAGAATCTAAAAGTTGCGGGTCAGTATTGTTAACAACGATTAAAATTTCTGGATTTGCTGCTAAGACTTTCTCAGCCGAAAGTGTTACATACCCACCTATTGGACTTTTTTCTTGTAATTCTGCTACTAGGTTTTTTGCCTGAAATTTTTCTAGTAAATCCCCAGCCCAACTATTTTTGTTTGGTGCTAAAATTGGTTGGCGGCTAACCAGTACAAGAGTAGAAAGACTTTGAGTTGGCTTATCTAGTAAAAAACTTTTGTAGCGGTTTAATAAAGGCTGAGGATCAGCATCAATTAAATCAGCAAGTTTTTGTGTCAATTTTTCTAGAGACTCCCAACTATTAACTTGGGTAAGAAAAGTATTAATTCCTAGTTGCTTGAGTTTTTGAATTGGTTGGGTAGAAAAGCCTTCTGCACCAATAACTAAATCTGGTTTTAGGGCTACAATTTTTTCTAAATTGGGTGGGCTTTGCCCCTCACTCACACGAGGAATATTTTTGAAACTTGGATTATCTTTAAATAATTTGCTACCAGTAATACCTACAAGCTTTGTTTTATCCAGTTGATGAATAATATCGGCAGAAAGGGATGAGAGAGCTACAACTCTTTGAGCAGGTTTTTTTACTAAATCATTGGTAGTAGGGATTTGTGTTTGTGGTTGCTGAATAGTTGCAGTGCTACAAGCAGTTAAAACCATACTTAGCAAAAATGTTAAAGCTGATAATATCCAACGACGATGCATATTAAAATCCTTAGTGGCTGTATATGAGATGAATAGCAAACTCAGCACCACACTACTCAAAATTAGCAAATAATAGTTACAATTTTGTCGCACAAATGTTGCGATCGCCTCTGACAGTGCGCTCCATCGCTTCTTGTTTCTTTATGCTTATAGTTCAGACAAGCAGGATAATATATCTAAAAATCAGTATTTTATTATACAAATAATTTTAGTGAATATAGAAAAAGGCGAATACAAACATAAGCCACAATTCCTAAGGGATATATGGCTGTCTTACTCGCCGTTATCTATACAAGGTTTATTGAGAAATGCTTTATTTAATATATATTAATAGCCGAAGATATAATTGTTTATTCGGTAACAAATGTGCTGATTTTTCAATAAATTTAAGTAAAATTTACTACTGACTATCATGGTTCACTGAAGCTTTAAGATTTTACTTTGCGATCGCCGATGAAATTACTGTTAATGAGATATTCTACTGCATAGGTGGGTGGTAAATTCCGCAATACAGTAAAAGCCAGCTACATTTCATTCAAAGCTAAATCTTCTGGTGTATTACAGTTAAAAAACATTTCCGGTTCTGGCAAATCTAAAACTTGTACAGAATGTTGGTTTAGCCATTCCTGAAATGATCGCCCCCCTTGGTTGATAAACTCTAAAAGTTGAGGTAAACAGTCACGGCGATAAAAACCACATAAAGGTTCCCATCCTTTAGCATGATGAGCCAAAGCTGCGATCGCTTCATCTCCCACACTATCAAGTCTAACTATCCATTCTTGCAACACCTCAACCCGTAGCTTAGGCAAATCACAGGCTAGCAGCAACACCCATTTCGTTTGTACCTGCGCCAGTCCCTGGGCAAACCCCACAAGTGGCCCTTGGGTATTGGGAGCAGAGGACGGTGGAGAGGATGGGGGAGTTGGGGAAGCTGGGAAAGCAGAGGAGATTAGGGAATTTTCTGAATTTTCTAAACTCTGTAACTTCCCGCTTACTGAAGCCAGAGGAATTTCTCGGATAAACTGACAACCCGGCAAACCCAAGTTTTGGTAACGTTCCGGCCAGGGAGTGACCACATAAACCGTATTAGTACAAGCTTTAGCAACTCCACAAACAAAGTGTAATAACGGTATCCCTTGAATTGGAATTAGGGCTTTATCCTGACCCATACGTGAACTTTTACCACCTGCTAGAACGATGGCGGTTAATTTGTTACGGAAGTCAGTAGTCATGAGTCATTCATTGGTTAACAGTTATTAATTCCCCGTGTCCCCCAGTCCCCAGTCCCTAATCCCTATCCCCTAGCCTGACTTTGCTGCACTTGCTGCCACAAATGCTCTACACTTTCTGCTGGTGTCAGACACTTCAAACCTTGGCAAACTAAGCCAACGCTGTTTTCTGGCAAATTTGATCCCGCAGCAAACACCACAGTAGGCAAATTCTTAGGAATAAGAGAGTTGATTTGCTCAGTATTAGTACGAATCAAGGTCGAGTTACGATACCAATCTAAAGCCGTAAACAAACTGGGACAAGCTTGGGGAGCTTTACTCATCACGCTCTTAAAAGCTTTCAAGCCTTGCTCGGCTAAATTGAGATAATGCAGATTATCACTGAGTAGAGTTAGACGCACAAGGTTGGCGATCGCAACTCCATTAGCTGATGGTGTAGCATTATCTGCATAACTGCGCTCTCTGACAATTAAATCTTGACTAGCATCACTAGATGCGTTGTAATAACCACCTAATTCTACACTCCAAAGGAATTCGTTAAATTCATCTTGGAGAGCGGTCGCTTTTTCTAACCACAAAGAGGGCTGAGTTTGGATACCTTGTTTTTCAGATAGTGCTAGAGAAACTTGGTGTAAATCCAGTAGTGCTTTGATAAAAAAGGCGTAATCTTCAGATTGAGCTAGAACAGTCGCTTGACCTTCATAGTTAAGTCGGTGAAAACGACCATCCACAAACTGATGATTCAGGATGAAATTTGCTGCCTTTGCTGCTATTTCCAGATATAAGGGTTGTTGAAATACTCCAGCAGCCCTAGCTAAACCGGAAATCATCAAGCTATTCCAAGCCACAATCATTTTGGTATCTGTCACCGAGGGAATGCGCCCTGGCCAGTTAGTGGTTTTCGCTTCCTGATTGTTGCGAGCAGGAGGGAAAGTATCCAGTGATTCAGCGTTGGCTCCGTATCTAGCCGCAAACAACTTACCAAGTGTGTTTTCCAACTTTTCACTTAGTTCTCCTGGATGCAGCCTTTGCAACACAATCTGTCCTTCAAAGTTGCCATTAGGAGTAACTGTAAATTGCTGTTGTAATTGAGCTAATTCATCTGGGATGAGTAGTTGCGTCAGTTCGCTATAGCTCCAAACGTAAAAAGCTCCTTCCTCTGGTTCTGCTGCTGTCGGGTTCGTGAAGCTATCAGCATCTTGAGCCGCATAGAAGTAACCTTCAGGAGCAGTCATTTCGCGCTGGAGCCATTGTACAGTTTTGGCGATCGCGCGTTCAAATGCTGGTTCTTCGACTCCTGCACTCCACAGATTTGCCAGATACTCCACAATCTGACCATTATCGTAGAGCATCTTTTCAAAATGGGGTACTGTCCAAGTAGGGTCAACAGTATAGCGATGAAAGCCACCGCCTACATGATCGTAAATACCACCCAGTGCTAGATCTAGTCCCCGTTGGGTAACAACTTGCGCCCCATCATACCGAGAGGCAAAATTAAAGCGATTTAAACGCAATGCCAATTCCGCGTAGGGAATCATCGGGAAGCTATTGCCATACTGATTAGGGCCAATAATGCCTATGCTTGTTTCCCAGCCTTGGCGGAGCAGTTCATTTTCTTTAAAATCCTCACTTTTGCCATCTTGCAACACCGCCGAGGTCAGGAGAGATTCAATAATTACTGCTTTGCGTTGCCGCAAGTCTTCTTTTTCTGTATCGTAGTAGCGTCGAATCGCCTGTAACACCTGCAAAAAGCCAGGACGACCATAGCGCGGTTCTAAAGGAAAATAAGTACCAGCGTAAAAAGGTACTAAATCTTCTGGTGAAAGAAAAACATTCAAAGGCCAACCTCCCTGACCACTCATCATCTGCAAAGCTTGCATATAGATGCTATCGAGATCGGGTCTTTCTTCCCTGTCTACTTTGATGGGGAGGAAATTGGCATTCATGTACTCGGCAATAGCTGGATCAGAAAAAGCCTCACCTTCCATGACAGTACACCAGTGACAACTGGAGTAGCCAATGGAGAGAAAGATTGGTTTATTGTGTGTCCTTGCAGTTGCAAGAGCTTCGTCAGACCATGGCCACCAATCAATAGGGTTCTCAGCGTGTTTGCGGAGGTAGAGACTCTTAGCTTCAATAAGGCGATTAGTCATGATTGGATGAGAGTAGTTGCCTTCTTTGCCCAGTCTACCCTTCAAAAGCGTTAGCTACGAAGCTAAAAGGCATACACAATATACCCGACAAGCAAATTATTTCTTAGGTAGGAGATTTGAAGAAAGCAACATCTAGACAGAAAGCTGGGCATATTTTAACATCACCCTACTCTTCTGCCATTTACCGAAAAGAAGGAAACAGCAAGCTGACAATTGAAGCTGGCTTTTCCGGCAAAGGTGTTGCTACCTTTGACTGAATTGTAGTATTTGGGCTAAGTCCTGCTAAGAGGTGGAATAGGAAGGTAATGATGGCGGCTTGCATGAGTTTTTCCAGCATGGCAGGTCTCCCTCTCGGTGGACAGCATTTCTAGTAGAATTCGTTACTCTAACTACACCCCGTGCTATTGAATTACCGAATTTTGGCAAAATTCCGGCTAATTACTCATAGCAATACTAAAGAAATGTTTATAAAGTTACTAAAAATTGACAAAAACTCACCAGTAAGGTTGGTTTTTTATCCTGCTGGTCACCTTGCTACAGAAGAATTGCAGCCAACTCTAAAACTAGAGGGGTGGTGAGCATCAGCGGTTGGGGGATACTTCCTTAGACACATCCCACAGCCAAAAAGTGCCCAAAGAAATTAATTTTATCTGTCAATAACATCAGAGATTAGCTACTCTTCAGGTAGAGACAGCAATTAGTCGTTGTCATCGATAAAATGGATTTAAATAGCTACAAGCAGGCTGCATGATTCCTATAGTCATTGAACAATCGGGTCGCGGCGAACGCGCCTTTGATATCTACTCACGGCTGTTACGTGAGCGTATCATCTTTTTAGGACAACAGGTTGATAACTCCATAGCGAACTTGATTGTTGCCCAACTACTGTTTTTGGATGCTGAAGACTCGGAGAAAGATATTTATTTGTACATTAATTCTCCCGGTGGTTCGGTGACGGCCGGCATGGGCATTTTTGACACTATGAAGCACATTCGCCCTGATGTCTGTACCATTTGTACCGGATTAGCGGCAAGCATGGGCGCTTTCCTTCTCAGCGCAGGTGCTAAGGGTAAGCGGATGAGTCTACCCCATTCTCGGATTATGATTCATCAACCTCTAGGCGGCGCTCAAGGACAAGCGACTGATATTGAAATTCAGGCGCGGGAAATTTTATACCACAAGCGGCGGCTAAACGATTATTTAGCCGAGCATACAGGTCAGCCACTTGAGCGTATTGCGGAAGATACCGAACGCGACTTTTTCATGTCGCCAGAGGAAGCTAAAGATTATGGCTTAATCGACCAAGTGATTGACCGCCACTCTGCTGGTAGCCGTCCCATCGCTGTTGTTTAGTCCGTAGTCAGTAGTTTATAGTTAGCTGAAAAAAACGCATCACGTTTTTAGTGATGCGTTACTTTTTTAGCTTCTAGCTTGGATGAGTGCTGAGTGGTGAGTGCTGAGTTAAGTAATAATTTCTCCCCTTGTCCCCAATCCCCAACCCCTAAGCACTCATCAAAATCCTGCTATGGGGTCTGGCTGAGATTGCAGGTATTGAAGAAATCCGTATAATTCTTCTTCGGTAAGCAAAGTGCGCCCTCGCTTGCCGTAAGTCTTAATGAGATGCTCCCTTCCTTGTTCTGGTGTCCAGCCTAAACGCTGTAGTTCGACATCTGTTTTGGCAATCACATCAGACAAATCTACAGGTTCACTCTTCTTTTTTTTCTTGCCTACCCCTGCTGGTGTAGTTACATCTTCTGATGAACTATGACTACGGGGCGTAAAGGGTGTGACATTACTAGCGGTAATTCCTGGTAATGGTTGATTTTCAGAGTTTTTACCAAATATTGTGCCTAAGTTATCCGCAGGAGAATCGAATTGGGCTTTAATGTCACTAGTTGCAGAAAAGTTTTGATTAAAGTCCTGGTTGTAAGAATCGCTGATACTGGTGCTGCCTGTGTTAGTAGGCAATAATTCCTTATCTGTTTTTACAACATCAGAGGTAATGTGCTGTCCATGAGAGAGTGGGGCAGATACTTCTTGACTACTGTCCCCTTCCGGGTTCGCTAGTCGCTCATGGCTCACCGCTGACCACTGACTACTAGCTAAATCCCTTTCTTTGATAGCTGAATAAGCAGGCTCATTCAATCTGCCTGTAGTGCTGACAGCGGGGTTAGTCTGTACCTGAGATATTGGTTTTGGAGAAGATGCTACCGTTCCTTGTGGTGCGTTAGCTATTCCCAAAACCATCAATGCTCGATTTCTAGCTTGGTCTTCTGCTGCTTCTACTGTTTCTGCTGCTGCTAAACCAGTTGCACGGGTGACACCTTCAATTTGCACGCTAGCACGAACAATATATTTTCCTTGAAAAATTTGCACTAACTCAGAAATCAGGCTACCGTTGGGATACAAGCTCTGGAATTGAGCCAACATAATACTGCCACCTAAGTCTGTTCAATAATAAGGTTGATACCAATTTGGTACACAAGAGACTGCTTGCAGAAGTCAGGCAAAGCCAGGGTTAAGGTTAGAAGGAATAAAATTTTCCTTTGACCTTTAAGTTTCACTCTTCTTTGATCTATCGCACAAGCTACTTTTGCAATAGGTCTTAGCTGAGTTTCATTTCTTGTGAGATCCTCTTTTAACTTCAGTTTTCCGCAAAGCTTTGCTCACCGGGAAACTATAGTCATAGATGACCAACCTTGCCATGCTCTTAGAGATGAAGGTGCTATTCGCGCCTTACTCCTGTGTCCCGATTGTAGCAGTAGCGCTTTTGCGAATTTTTGGCTATTGGTGATTAACTCTGAGTAAGATCGCCTTCAGTGCTATACTATTTACCCAATTCGATATGCAGAACTATTTTCTGGAAGTGCGCTCTGAATCTACAATAATGAAGATAAGGTTCGCCCTCACTGCCTGTTCAGCTGCTTACCTAATTGTTACCGATTCTACATATGGGAAAATTGGGTTTCTCAGCAGTTTTTCTTAGTTAAAAATTAGAGTTTTATGGCGTAAAAGTACCTTAAGTCTAGACAATCAAACACCTGTTCCCCTGCATAGCGTTTTTGGGCAGCGTGGAGAGTTCTACCAACCAAGCCTCTCAAAAACCCGTCGCGTAATTACCTCTTGGGGCAAAATTTTAATCAGGCGTGCTTTGTGAGTTTGACTGGATTGAGGAACTTAAACGCAGGTGAACTCTGAGATTGTCGTGCAGTGAGAAGTCTAAGGGTCGGCTTCCTTCCCTTGGAACTTCGGAAGCCCTGCTTCAGGGCATATAGTTTCCAGCTAGTGTCTGTAGTCCGTGAGGGTATACAGGAAAGAACCAGATTAAACAAAAAATGATGTTTTGACCAAAGGTCGGTTCACTGCATGGAATTTTCAATCGCTACACTCCTTGCCAATTTCACCGATGATAAATTGGTAGCTCGTAAAGTTTTGGAAAAGAAACTTGGCTGCGAGGATGAGAATAGTTTAGAAAAACTTCACATAGCTCTAGAAATACTGGAGAAAATCGGAATTTTAGTCAAAGAACGCGGTAAGTATCGCCGTGTATCGGAAGAGGGTCTGATTGAAGCAAAACTTCGTTGTTCTAGTAAAGGCTTTTGCTTTGCCATTCAAGATGCGGAAGGCGCTGAGGATATTTACATTCGTGAAAGCCATCTCAGTAATGCTTGGAATGGCGATCGCGTTTTGGTGAGAGTTCTTAAAGAAGGTAGTCGCCGTCGCTCCCCCGAAGGAGAAGTGAAGCTGATTTTAGAACGCTCTAACCACACTTTACTGGCACGAATTAAACAAGTAGAAGCCGGTTTTCGGGCAGTACCCTTAGACGATCGCCTGCTGTTTGAACTCAAAATCCAAACAAACGGCATGAAATTGGAAGAGGCGATCGACCACCTAGCCCATGTAGAAGTGCTGCGCTATCCCCTAGCACAATATCCGCCAGTGGGTAGAGTGGTACAAATCTTGGGTAGTGACGCTGAAGCAGCTGCTGATATAGATTTGGTAACTTGTAAACATGATTTAGCCCGTAATTTCTCAGATAACGTGCTAGAAGCTGCGTCAAAGTTGCCGAAAAGATTGTTGAAAGCAGATCTAAAAAGTCGGCTAGATTTACGTAATTTGTTTACCTTCACGATCGCGGGGGCAAATGGCGACCCGAAAGTGGTAGAAAATGCCTTTAGCCTCGAAAAAACTGCCGATGGAGCTTGGCGTTTGGGGTTTCATATTACTGATGTTTCCCACTATATCCAACCAGACGAAGCCCTGGATCGAGAAGCGCTCAAGCGTGGTAGGTCAGTGTATCTGGGAGAATTAGTACTGCCGATGTTGCCAGATACTGTAGCCGATCGCTGTTCTTTAGTAGCTGGAAGCGATCGCTTAACCCTCTCTTTCTTGATTACCATTGACCCTAAATCAGGAGAATTAATAGAGTGGGAAATTCAACCCAGCGCGATCAACGTAGACATCGCCCTGAGTAAACAACAAGCCCAAGCAATTCTCACTGGTCAACCTACAGATGCATCTGGACAAATCATCCAAACATTGCAAAATTTGGAAGAATTACGGAAAACAGTGAAACAGGTGCGTTTAGCTCGTGGTAGCTTACAGTTAAATCTGCCACCTAGCCAGAACCCTTATTACGATGAGGGAATTCTCGGTGCTGTGGTTGTCAATGATTTACCTGTGCAGTCTTTATTAACAGAGTTAGTACTGTTGGTGAATCAACTGATAGCAAGCCACTTTAGTGCTTTGGGCGTTCCGGCTATCTGGCGAGTTCAAGGCGCACCAGATACTGAAGATGTCCAAGAAATGTTGAAATTGGCGGTCAATTTAGGTGTTGAACTAACACTCGATTCCGAAGTAGATATCCAACCCCTAGATTATCAACAATTGACCACGGCTTTTGTAGAATCTGCATCAGAGCAAGTACTGACCTATTTATTACAAGACACACTCAAGCCATCTGTGTACAGCACCACCAAAGGGCCTCACTTTGGGCTGGCACTACCGCAGTATCTTCACTTTAGTGCCCCGTTGCGGCGGTATCCAGATTTACTCTTACAAAGAGTATATTATTCACTAATTGAACACGGACGCGATCGCCGCAATACCCGTGTTAGAGATCGCGTAAATTTACGCCACTCCTCTTGCCACGATGAAATTAATTGGAACGTCTTGCCCCCAGAATTGCAACAAGAACTCCAAAGCGATTTGACAAGAGTAATTGTGCAAATTAACGACAGAGAAAAAGAAGTCCAAGAAGCAGAAGCCGATTTAGCGGGGCTGCAAAAAGCCCAACTGATGAAACAGCGCATCGGGCAAGTGTTTCAAGGAGTAATTACAGGTGTGCAATCCTACGGTTTCTTCGTGGAAATTGAAGTACCAGCCGCAGAATTTGAGGTAAGCGGTAATCCTGGTGTGCCTCTACGTGTGGAGGGACTAGTACACGTTAGTTCTCTTAAAGATGATTGGTACGAATACCGAGCTAGACAACAGGCATTATTTGGTCGCAAAAATCGTGCTTCTTACAGATTAGGCGATCGCGTAGCCGTACAAGTAAAAAGTGTTGATTACTACCGTCAACAAATTGATTTGGTAACTGTCGGTAGCGATGGTGTCGGTAAAAATTTGGACATCGGCGTTGGCAATGACGATTTAGAAGATATGTACTTAGCAAACGCTCTTGAGCCTAATGATTTAGAACCTTACGCGGAGGATGAGTAAATCCTACTAATCTAACGTGTCAAATCATACATATCCTTTGATTTTAGGCGTATCAGGTGCATCAGGTCTGATTTACGCCGTTCGTGCTCTCAAATTTCTGCTAGAAGCAGACTATAGAATTGAGCTGGTTGCTTCCAGATCAAGTTATATGGTTTGGCAATCGGAGCAAGATATCCGGATGCCAGCGGAACCCACTCAACAAGAGCAATTCTGGCGCGAACAA
Source organism: Mojavia pulchra JT2-VF2 (assembly GCA_019359325.1). GTDB lineage: Bacteria > Cyanobacteriota > Cyanobacteriia > Cyanobacteriales > Nostocaceae > Mojavia > Mojavia pulchra. Next base: position 121,988 of record JAHHHN010000019.1, read on the forward strand.
GCTGGAGTTGCAGTTTCTGGTAAACTAAACTGCCATCCTTGGAGTGATGTAGGGGCCAGTATCGCCAGTGGTTCCTTTCGGACTTTAGGAATGATAGTCATACCATGCAGTATGAGTACCGTCGCCAAACTAGCAGTTGGCCTGAGTTCCGACTTGCTAGAACGGGCAGCAGATGTTCAGCTTAAAGAAGGTCGAAAGTTAGTAATTGTTCCCCGTGAAACTCCTTTTAGTTTGATTCACCTACGTAACTTAACCGCTTTGGCTGAAACTGGAGTCCGAGTTGTTCCTGCTATTCCTGCTTGGTATCACAAACCCCAAACCATTGAGGACTTAGTTGATTTTGTCGTGGCCCGTGTCTTAGATCAACTGGATATTGATTGCATTCCATTTCAAAGGTGGCAAGGCCGTCGCTAAAGTATGAAGTATGAAGTATGAAGTATGAAGTAGAAATTTCCCATACCTCATTCTTCAGCTTTATCCTTCATCCTTTATTCTTTATCCTTTCCTCATTGCTATGACTGTAATTCGCTTAATTATTTTGGTGACTATATTGGGAGGACTAACGTTCTTGTTAACCCAAAATTGGTCGCCTGTCCTATCGCTAAATTTTTTAGGTATGAAGACTCAATCCTTACCGCTAGCGATGTGGATGTTGTTTAGTACTGCTGCTGGTGCTTTGACATCTGTATTGATCACTACGCTGTTTAAAGTAGCCAATTATTTTACAGGTCAACCACGCCAAACCCGCTTCAAATCTACAGCCGCTTCACCGCGTACTAAAACAACCTATCGTAAAGAATCTACACCTCCTCCTGCAAGCCCACCACCGTCAGCTAGTAAGGAAGAGTACGCTTCCAGCGATACATTTGATGATTGGAATAGCGATCGTAATCAAGACGATGACTGGAACTTTGATGAAAGACCAAGGGAAGCACCTACTTCTAGGCAGCAAGTTGAAGACTTTCAAGACTCTAAAACTTACGAACGTCCCCAACAGCCTAAAAGTTCTTCTCAGTCTGGTTCCGTTTACTCCTATAACTACCGCGAACCAAAAAATACTGCCGTAGGAAAAACAGAATCTGTTTACGATGCTGATTATCGGGTAATTATTCCCCCTTATCAACCACCAACCAGTAATCAAACTGAGGGTGAGGATGATGATTGGGGATTTTTTGATGACGAAGATAGTGAGGATGAAAATAAGCCATCTCGTCGGTGAGGCGTAACTACTTAATACCACACCGCTCGCGGGACTCCTGCTTGACACTACCATTCATAGCAGCTTCTTGCAAAGTCATAAAAGCATTTAAATCTTCTAAGTCATACCGACTGCTCAACAGATATCGTAATTGATTTTCCGCCTCCACCGTCAGATAGCCACTTGCTAAAGCTTTTTGCACAACGTCACGAATTCGAGTCATGGTTGGCACCTCATTCATACCACATTTATTTATTTATTTATTTGGGCTGACTCATATGAGTTCTACAGTAGTTTTTGTGACTAAACCGTCAAGTTGACAAAACTTTTTTGTACAATAATCGGAATTTGAGTCACAATTTACACCTTTGCTTACAATAACTCTGGGTTGGGGCTTGTAAAAACTCAATTTTGTAATTCTTGCACTGTGCTAACTAAAACACAGTATTGTGTAGAACTAAACTTAGCCCACGAAAGTTAAAGTTCGACCTATCTTTAGTGACAGAATTTGTGCGCTTAAAGTTTCACAGAATCTTTATTAAATTTCTATTAAGCCTAAAGATAAGCTAATCGGCATTTAAGCTGCAATATACTTTACATTGCCTTTATTTTTAATTTTCCGATGCCACTTAATCACTAACTCGCCTTGATTTAACAACCTGTCTAGTAATGTTTTTAATTCATCTAC
>JAHHHN010000020.1 GCA_019359325.1 Mojavia pulchra JT2-VF2
TTTCAAGGTTCGGTGTCCTGACCGCGTCGCTTCTTTTCGCTCCGCTCTCAGGCACTTATTCAATATAACGAACCTACTTAAGACTGTCAACTCTTTTGACCAAATTTTTTCAAGTTTTTTTTGAAGCCGGCTAAAACTGCTCACAGTGCAGGGTTGTAGGCAAGAATGGTGTATGGCACTGTGTTGACTAAGGAAGGGTAGAGCGTGAATTTTCAGTCGGTAATAGCTATATTGCATCAGTTCTGGGGCGAGTCTCTTTCACAGAGACCTGGCGGTCAACGCGGTTGTCTAATTGCCCAACCTTATGACATTGAGAAAGGAGCAGGCACCAAGAACCCCCATACTTTTTTAAGAGCACTAGGGCCAGAACCTTGGGCTGTTGCGTATGTTGAACCGTGCCGCCGCCCTACAGACGGACGCTACGGCGAAAACCCTAATCGCTTTCAATACTATTACCAGTATCAAGTTCTGATTAAACCTTCGCCTGATAACATCCAAGAAATTTATCTCGATTCATTGAGGGCGTTAGGTATTCGTCCTGAAGACCACGATATTCGCTTCGTAGAGGATAACTGGGAAGATGCGACGGTGGGAGCTTGGGGTACTGGTTGGGAAGTCTGGTTAGATGGGATGGAAATTACCCAATTTACTTACTTTCAACAGTGTGGGGGGATTGACTGTCGTCCTGTATCGATTGAGATTACCTATGGGCTGGAACGATTAGCGATGTATCTCCAGCAAGTGGAAGCAATTACTAAGATCCAGTGGACAGACGATATTACTTATGGTGATGTGTTCCTCCAGGCAGAAATTGAACAGTGTACTTACAATTTTGAAGCGTCAAATCCAGAAATGTTGCTGACACTGTTTAATTTGTATGAGCAGGAAGCTACACAATTGACAGAGCGAAGATTGGTTTTACCCAGCCTAGACTATGTAATTAAGTGTTCGCATACTTTCAATTTGTTGGATGCGCGAGGCGTAATTTCAGTTACAGAACGGACTCGCTACATTGCCAGAATCCGGCATTTGGCAAGAAAAGTGGCTAATTTATATGTTGAGCAAAGGGAGAAGTTAGGTTTCCCATTGCTCAAGAATGCCGTAAGTTGAACAGTAGGGACTGGCACTAAGGATAAATATGACTTGACTAGATCCCGCTAACATCCCTAAAAAAGGGAGTTACGTATTATGTCCTACGGCAAATAGTGATGGTGTGTGAGAAATAGTGAATTGGAGCGAGTTATTAGAACCAATCGCTGCTTGGTTTCGTTCTTTTGGACTTCCCTATCCAGTTGTCCATTGGGGACATCCGTTGATAATGGCGATTGTTGTATTTGTGATGGCTAGCTTTGTGGGGCTGGTTGGCGGGGAAGACTGGTTGAGGATAAAGATGCTGCAATTAAAAGTCGGAGTGACCATCGTAAATTAGCACCGTGGCTATTTCTGTTCATGGCAGCTGGTTATACAGGAGGGGTTTTGTCCTTAGTGATGCAGCATCAACCAGTTCTAGAAAGCCCCCATTTTTTTACAGGATCTATTGTGCTGTTACTTTTACTGATTAATGGTGCAATTTCCCTAAGTGGGTTTGCTGGGAACAAAGCGATATTACGTGCTGTTCATGCTTATGTAGGCAATACAGCACTTTGTATTTTGTTTTTCCATGCTGTGCTAGGGTGCAAGTTGGGCACATCTTTTTGATACAGGTATTGCAAAAGTTGCTTAACCCCTTCAGACTGGAGGTTACTAACTTTATTAATAAAGCCTGTGCCATTCCAACTAGTGGCCGGCTCTATAAACAAAGCCCGCAGATGCGGGCTTCATTATTATAGTCAGCAAATTCTTTTATACGAAGTTTCATGATTCAGGCTAGTAGTGTAATTATCTGTCTTGGCTACATTCTAGGATTAGTATTTACAGCAGTTACCTGGGGTGGTGCGTGGGTTTTAGCCTTGGGGATAGTAGGAGCAGTTTTGTCTAGAAGACGTTATTCCAATCCACGGCAAGTTTCTCAAAAACCAGAAAGTGCTGAAACGAAGACTAAGCCAATATATAGTTTTTGGCAAATTACTCCTCATCCCAGAGTATGGCTAGCTGCTGGTGTCGTGGGACTACTGGCTACTTTTTATTTTCAATTGCGAGTGCCAGAACCAGGAGCAAAAGACATTAGTAGATTTGTCCCGTCTGTAAATAGTAGTAATCAAGAACAACTTGTGATTGTTCGTGGTGAAGTGGAAACTAAACCCCGCTTGACGCGCAGCCAGCGAGGACAATTTTGGTTGGAAGCGACTCAACTAGGTGAGGTCAAGAAGGACAATGGTCCAGCAGGTTTCACTAAAGGAGTAACAGGTAAGTTGTATGTGACAGTACCTGTACTTCAGGCTACTGGCTTATATCCAGGCCAACAAATTGATGTAACCGGGGTTTTATACAAACCAAAAGCGGCTTCTAATCCTGGTGCTTTCGATTTTCAGAAGTTTCTTAAACAAGAGGCAACATTTGCTGGTTTGATTGGCAGACAGGTAAATCTTCTGGATGAAGAACGTAAATGGGGATGGTGGCAAGTTCGGGAACGAATTGTGCGATCGCAAGTTCGTTGGTTAGGTGTCCCCGAAGGCCCACTTGTCAGTGCAATGGTTTTAGGAAGCAAAGCTGTTGATTTACCTTACGATATCCGCGATTTGTTTGTGCAGGCTGGATTGGCTCATGCTTTAGCGGCTTCTGGGTTTCAGACTTCGTTGATTTTAAGTGTGATCCTACAGCTAACAAGGCGTGCAAAAAAGGGGACTCAATTTATTCTTGGCTTGTTAGGTTTAATTGTTTTCCTGAGTTTAACGGGTTTTCAACCTGCGGTGCTGAGAGCCGTAATTATGGGTTTTGCCGCATTAGTCGGACTGGCTTTAAAAAGGAAGGTAAAACAGTTAGGCTCACTGTTGCTGGCGGCGACTTTAATATTGTTGTTTAATCCTCTATGGATTTGGGACTTAGGTTTTCAACTAAGTTTTTTAGCAACGCTGGGATTAATTGTGACAGTACCACCAGTAATTCAACGCTTGGGTTGGTTACCACCTGCGATCGCTTCTTTGATTGCTGTTCCCCTGGCTGCTACGATTTGGACTCTACCTCTACAACTGTTCGTCTTTGGAGTTGTGCCATCTTATAGCTTAATTCTTAATATTATTAGCACTCCATTTATTTCTGTAATTAGTATAGGTGGAATTATCAGTGCGATCGCAGCATTAATTTGGCCTGAGGCGGGAAGCTTTTTAGCTGGAATTCTGCATTACCCCACTGATTGGCTAATTAAGCTAGTAGAATTTTTTAGCCATTTACCAGGAAACTCTGTTGCTGTTGGCAGCATATCTACTTGGCAGATGCTGGCAATTTATGCACTAATTGTATTAGTTTTACTGGTGCGTTGGTGGCAGCAACGCTGGTGGTTTGCTAGTGTAATTGCAATAGGTTTGGTAATTGTCCCTGTTTGGCATTCTGCTAGTAGCTTATTTAGGGTAACGGTATTGGCTGCAAACGCAGAACCTGTTGTGGTGATTCAAGATCGAGGAACTGTTACCTTGATTAATAGTGGAGACGAAAGTACAGGACGCTTCACAATATTACCGTTTTTGCAACAACAAGGTGTAAATCAAATCGATTGGGCGATCGCAAGTGAGTTTCCTGATAATGACAGCAATGGTTGGCTGGAAGTGATCCAACGTTTACCAATCAAAAATTTTTATGGATATCCACCAAAGCAAGAAAATATTATTGGAACTCAGCTAATTCAACAGGAAATACAAAAGTCTCAAGGAATCTATCAACCTTTGGCATTGGGTCAAGTCATAACTGCTGGTTCTGTAGTTGCTCAATTAATTAACGACCAACTACCGATTTTACAATTACAAATTCAAGGTGTGAATTGGCTATTAGTAGGTAATCTCAAGTCTAAGGAGATAGAACAGCTAGTTAAAGCTGGGAATTTACCTCGTCCACAAGTGCTATGGTGTCCCCCTGAATCCTTAAAAGCTTTAGTGTTAGCGCTACAACCACAAGTGGCGATCGCTTCCTCTACCGAGATTGAGCCAAAAGTTTTAGCTGAACTCAGCAAAAGCCAGACGAAACTTTTCTTTACGGCGCGAGATGGAGCTATCCAATGGACACCTAACGGAGAATTTGAAACTTTTGTCCAGGCTACAGAAAGCAAGTCTTCTGTGCTATAAATGGCGTTGCTGTTAATTGCAAGTTTTATTAGAGACTTCCAAATAAAAAAATATCCCATCGCGTTTAGGGTAAAGGAGCAGGGAGCAAGTGAATCCTACGGGTACGCAGAGGGAGGAACAGTCGTGTTGAGTCCAGAAATTTGAATAATTTATTTTTTGGAGTTCCCTTAAGGTGAACGCTCTATGTCTTGTAATGCTATAATTGCCTGGGATATGAAATGGCATTTCCTAAAATTCACAGTATTTGGACACAAAATAGATAGTCCAATCTGTGAATGCATAGCTGGAGAGGTGTCCGAGTGGTTGATGGTGACGCACTCGAAATGCGTTTTGGGGAAACTCAACGGGGGTTCGAATCCCCCCCTCTCCGTTTTAAGGAGTTTGAGATTTGACATTGCTGAATAGGTTAAGAGTTGGTTCAGAATTCCTACAGGCCAACTACTGAACAAGAGGCTACAAACGCATGGTTAAAATCAATGGAGACAATTACTATTTAATTTATAAATAATAAATTTTGGGAACTTATGGAAAGGGGAACTGAAATTTTATCGGCTATAGTTAAATCAAACTTTTTACTAAGCCTATCTAAAGTAAAATCATTGTATTGCATTTGAGCTAATTCTGTACATTATTCAGATAAATTGTGCCAACTATTAGCTACACAATATGCTAATAATTGGCACAATTTATCTCTGAAGATTGTCTAATTTTCACCAAATATCCCAGCAAAAAAGTCAAGAGTATCCTTCAATGCTTTGATAAAAATATCGATTTCCTCTTTGGTATTGTAGAATGATAGGCTTGCCCGTGCGGTTGCTGGCAGATTTAAGTAGCGGTGTAATGGATGAGTGCAATGATGTCCTGATCGGATGGCAACACCTTCTTGATCTAATAATGTAGATAAGTCGTTGGCATGGACATCTGCTGCTGTAAATGCTGCTAAAGCAGCTCTACCTCTACCTTTAGCATCCGGCTTGGGGCCATAGATTTGAATTTGCGGAATTTGCTCTAATTGTTGAAACAAATAAGCTGTTAATTCTGCTTCATAGGCATAGATTTTATCCATGCCAATATTTGTAAGATAATCTACTGCTGCACCAAGAGCGATCGCCTCGCCAATTGCAGGTGTACCCGCTTCAAATTTATGGGGTAGTTCTGCATAAGTAGAATGATCTAAAAATACCTCAGCAATCATCTCACCACCACCAAAAAATGGTGGCATTGATTCTAATATTCCTAACTTGCCATACAAAAAGCCTATCCCAGTTGGGGCACACATTTTATGACCGGAGGCTACTAACCAATCGCAGTCTATTTGTTGCACATCAATAGGCATATGAGGGACGCTTTGGCAAGCATCAACTAAGAATTTCGCACCGTATCTGTGAGCGATCGCCGCAATTTCTTCTACTGGGTTAATACAACCCAAAGTGTTAGAAACATGAACTAATGACACTAATTTAGTTTTATCAGAAATTAGTGTTTTAAACTGTTCTAAATCAAATGTTTGTTCTGGTGTCAGTTCAACGAATTTGAGGACTGCACCCGTCTTTTGTGCCACAAATTGCCAAGGAACTATATTACTGTGGTGTTCCATTACCGACAGGATAATCTCATCTCCCGCCTGTAAATTGTTCATTCCCCAGCTATAAGCTACCAAGTTTATCGCCTCACTCGCGTTGCGGGTGTAGATGATTTCTTGGCGTGATGCAGCATTAATGAATTTTGCTACTTTATCTCGCGCGCCTTCATAAGCATCGGTAGCTCTAGCACTGAGAATATGAGCGCCCCGATGCACGTTGGCATTATACTGCTCGTAATAATCTCGCAAGGCATTAAGCACCAGCAGAGGTTTTTGGGAAGTAGCAGCATTATCGAGGTAAACTAAGGGTTTACCGTTGACTTCCTGACGTAAAATCGGGAAATCAGAGCGGACTTGATCGGCAAGGGTTTTGGTAGAAGTAAAAGTCATTGGTAATTATTTATTAGTCATTAGTCATTAGTCGTCTTGAGACTATTGACTGTGTTTAAAAGGATTTCTCGCAGGGAAGCAACTGGTATTTTATTGATGATTTCAGCAGCAAAAGCATTAATCAACAAATTACGAGCGGCGTTTTCATCAATTCCCCGACTTTGCAGATAAAATATTTCATCATCCTCCAACTGGCTAACAGTAGCACCGTGAGCGCACTTAACGTTATCTGCGGTAATTTCCAATTGGGGTTTGGTATCAACTCTCGCTTTGGATGATAAAAGCAAATTCCGATTTAATTGGGCTGCATCTGTTAGCTGTGCAGGTTTAGGAACAAAAACTTTGCCATTAAACACTGCATGGGCGCGATCGCCTACGATACACTTATGCAATTGCTCACTTTTACTATATGGATGATTCAATGCGATCGCACTGTGAGTATCAGCTAACTGGTTGCCATAAATTATTGTCAAACCATTGAGTATCGTTTCGGTTTGCTCACCAGTTTGCAAAATCTCTAAATTATGCCGTGACAGCTTTCCGCCAAAGGTAACCGCATTACAGGTATATCGACTATCACGAGCTTGAGCGATCGCAGTTTTCCCAATATGAAAAGCCTCTAAACCTTCCCGCTCAATTCTAGTGTGATTCACCTGGGCATTTTCACCAACCCAGATTTCCGTAACTGCATTAGTAAAGTAAACCGCCTCTTTCTCTGTGTTCTCTGCGCCCACCGAAGTTTGCTCAACAGAGGGAACCCCCGCACGCAACTTCTCTCTGCGGTTCGTATACTCCTCTACCAAAGTTACTTGCGAACCACTTTCCGCTACCACCAAACAACGAGGCTGCGAAATAATTGATGTCTCACCAGCAACCGCAACAAATAGCAGATGAATTGGTGTTTCAACCACTACATTTTTTGCTATCCATACCACTGCTACATCAGATATTCCAGCAGTATTGAGAGCGGTAAAAACTTCCTGCGCTCCCTCAGCTTGGGCTAAATACTGCTGTATCTGCTCTTGCTCAGATATAGATAACCCTGTCAAATTGCTTACCACAACACCAGGTGGCAAATCTGCAATTGAGGATAAATCCGGCGCATATACACCGTTAACAAACACCAAACGACTTTTAGCAGCTTCTGGCAGAGTCAGCGAAGAGATCTCAGTAGAGATTAATTGCCTTTCTACCTGAAATTGCACTTTTCGCAATGCCGACAAATCTGTAAAGCGCCATTCTTCCTCACGAGTTGTGGGGATAGTAGAGTGACGTACCCAATTAACAGCACTTTGGCGTAATTCCTGTAGCCATCCCTCTGCTGTTGATGCAGTGATCTGATTTAATAGCTCAGTTAGATAAGCATCTCTATCAAGCAGAGTAGATGTCAAATTGACGGCATCTGAGTTAGGAATTGGACTGGGAGAAACTTGAATAGTCATTACACACCCACCTCAACTGCTGCCTCTTCCAGTACCCATTCATAACCGCGAGACTCCAATTTTAGTGCTAGTTCCTTACCACCACTGGTGAGAATTCGCCCGTGCGCCATCACATGCACATAGTCTGGCTCAATATAGTTGAGTAACCGCTGGTAGTGGGTAATCATAATCGTGGCATTTTCTGGATTTGCCAGTTGGTTAACCCCGTTCGCTACAATTTTCAGCGCATCAATATCTAACCCAGAATCTGTTTCATCCAGAATTGCTAACTTCGGTTCTAGCAGCGCCATTTGCAGAATTTCATTGCGCTTTTTCTCACCACCAGAAAACCCTTCGTTCAAACTCCGACTGAGAAAAGCAGGATTCATCTTCACAACTTCCAGCTTTTCTTCGATCAGATCATCAAAATCAAAAGTATCTATTTCTTCTAAACCCTGTGCTTTGCGGCGAGAATTGTATGCCACCCGCAAGAAATCTAAATTGCTGACACCGGGAATTTCTAGAGGATACTGAAATGCTAAAAATACACCTGCTCTTGCTCGTTCCTCTGGTTCCAACTCCAGCAGATTTTGTCCTTGGAAAATTACCTCGCCACCAGTCACCTCGTATGCTGGATGTCCTGCTAACACCTTAGAAAAGGTACTCTTACCAGAACCATTCGGCCCCATAATCGCATGAATTTCACCAGAACGGACTTCCAGATTCACACCCTTGAGAATCGGTGTTCCATTAACTGTAGCCGTCAGATCCTTGACTGACAGCACAACTTCACTATTTTGAATAATCATGTTCTCTCTCCCTTCTCTTTTAGTTTGTAGTAGGCGATTTATCGCCTTTTCCACTACTAAAGTGCTAACTACAAGCGTTACCCAACACTACCTTCCAACTTCAGGCTCAAAAGTTTATCAGCTTCGACTGCAAATTCCATCGGCAGCTGATTGAACACATCCTTGCAGAAGCCGCTAATCATCATTGAAATTGCATCTTCTGCGGAAATGCCCCGTTGGGCGAAGTAAAACAACTGATCTTCCCCAATTTTGGAAGTGGAAGCTTCATGTTCTACCTTGGCACTGTTATTTTGTACCTGGATATAGGGGAAAGTGTTCGCATGAGCATTATCCCCAATCAGCATGGAGTCGCACTGAGAATAATTTCTTGCACCTTGGGCTTTCGGGTTAACTTTCACTAAACCCCGATAGCTGTTGCTCGAATTACCTGCGGAGATTCCTTTAGAAATAATTGTACTGCGGGTATTTTTACCAATATGAATCATTTTAGTGCCGGTGTCGGCTTGCTGCATATTATTTGTCAGCGCGACTGAGTAAAATTCACCCACAGAGTTATCGCCCACCAATACGCAGCTAGGATATTTCCAAGTAATTGCTGAACCTGTTTCTACTTGAGTCCAGGAAATCTTGGAATTTACGCCCTGGCACAAACCGCGCTTGGTAACGAAGTTGTAAATACCACCTTTGCCGTTGGCATCTCCAGCATACCAGTTTTGCACGGTGGAGTATTTAATCTCAGCGTTGTCAAAGGCAACAAGTTCTACGACAGCAGCGTGTAGCTGGTTGCTATCGTACATCGGCGCGGTACAACCTTCTAAATAGGAAACGTAACTGCCTTCTTCAGCAACAATTAAAGTTCGCTCAAACTGTCCGGTATCGCCAGAGTTGATGCGGAAATAAGTAGACAGTTCCATTGGACATTTCACACCTTTAGGAATGTAGACGAAGGAACCATCACTAAATACAGCAGCATTCAGAGCGGCAAAATAATTATCTGCTACGGGAACGACGCTACCCAGATATTTTTTCACTAATTCTGGGTGTTCTTGCAAGGCTTCAGAAATTGAGCAGAAGATTACGCCGTCTTTAGCTAGCTTTTCTTTAAAAGTAGTGGCGACAGAAACGCTATCGAAAATTGCATCAACGGCGACATTTGCCAGTCGCTTTTGTTCCGACAGGGATATACCTAATTTCTCGAAGGTTTCGAGCAAGGTGGGATCTACTTCATCTAAACTTTCCAGCTTTTGTTTTTTTTGTTTCGGCGCTGAATAGTAGATGATATCCTGATAATTTATTGGCGGATATTTGACATTTGGCCAAGTTGGTTCTGTCATTTTCTGCCACTGGCGATACGCTCTGAGGCGAAACTCCAGCATGAATTCCGGCTCGTTCTTCTTCGCGGAGATCAAGCGGATAACGTCCTCGTTTAGTCCACGCGGAATAGTGTCGGCCTCAATATCGGTGATAAAGCCGTACTTGTAGGGTTGGTTGACTAAGGTTTTGACAGTGGCGCTCATCGGTAATAATCTCTCGTGTTCGTTGAAATCTCTCTTGAGGATGGGAGACGGGCTTGGTTTTAGCCGATTTCCATATCTCGTTACAGAGTGGTTACACGCCTGTTAAAATAAGGATCGAGACTAAAACAACTACTATGTTGTTTAACTTATCTTCATTTTACGCTAGATTAACAACAACAATGTTGTTAAAGTCAAATTTTCAAAGAAATTTTTGGGACGTTCGCGGAACGTCTGGCAGAGAAGATGGCGACTACCCACCAGTCCTCAACGAAGCAAGATATTCTGGAATATCTCCTGAAACACTCACAAGCAACGGCTTTTGAGCTAGCTGAAATCTTAGATATTAGTCCCCAAGCAATTCGTCGCCATCTTAAGGATTTGGAGGCGGAAGAGCTAATTTTATATTCAACGGCGATGCAAGCGGGAATGGGGCGACCACAGCACGTTTATCAATTGAGTTCTCTAGGACGCCATCGCCTGCATCGGACAGCGAGTGAACGTTTTGGCGATGGTTACGGGGATTTTGCCGTTTCGCTGCTGGATACTTTAGCAGAAACGGTAGGGCATGACCAAGTTAAATCCATTTTACAAAAACAGTGGGAGCGCAAAGCACAAGAATACCGCGATCGCTTAGGTAAGGGTTCGCTGCAAGAACGTGTAGCCAATTTAGTCGAATTAAGAAAAGCTGAAGGTTTCATGGCGGAGTGTCATCCTGTAGATTCCCATGACTCTTCAGACGGCGATCGCTTTATCTTAATGGAACATCATTGCGCTATTTCTAATGTTGCCGAGTCTTTTCCCAGTATCTGTGGTCATGAATTAGAAATGTTTGCCGCCGTTCTACCAGATTGTACAGTGGAGCGCACCCACTGGATTATCGATGGCGAACATCGTTGCGGCTATTTGGTACAAGCTCGAAAACAACAGCTTCAAGAATAAATTACTTTTGAAATACATTTTAGGATAAGGGTAAGAGCTTAAGTGGTAATGGAGTTTACCAATTAGTTATTAACTACGAATCAATCAATTTTAGAAAGAATTTATGGATTTACCACCACAGCAACCGTCAGCACAATTTCTAAGTTTAGAAGAGTCAGCAAAGGTAGACGCTGCTTTACTATCTTCCTCAGAGAAATTTTTAACGCGGTTAACAATTTCATCACTTAAGCTGTTGAAGCACATTGCCCAAGAATACGATGTTGCTATTGAAGATTTAACAACACCACAAGTAATTTCCTGGTTTGAAAAAGATAGCAAAATTAGGCTAGAGCAGGGAATTGAAGCTTCATATTTGAAGTGGTGAAGCTTTGGGTTAATACAGATTTAGACCTATTAAGTAGCTGGTTGCAATTAATTATAAGATAGCAATAGGATTGTCAGATTCAGGGTGTAACTGAATGCCTGCCCGATTAAGAGTAGTCTTAACAGAAGCGGAAGACTTGACGTTAGCACAATTGCGTCAAGCAACAACGGTGGCTCAAAGGACACGTGATCGCGCACACATGATCAGGCTGAATGCCCAAGGGTGGAATGTACCAGAAATAGCCAAAATTTTTTCGTGTCATGAACATACAGTCAGATCAACACTGCGACGGTGGGAAAATCAAGGGTTAGGGGGACTGTGGGAGATGCCAGGGCGTTTTGCAAAGCGCAAATGGCAAGAGGCAGACTTGATGTACTTAGAGCAGTGCTTAGAGACGGAAAATCGTACTTATAACAGTATGCAGTTATCGGAAAAATTATCGCAAGTTCGTCAAGTGCAACTTAGTCCAGACCGTTTGAGACGATTGCTCAAAAAAAGGGGTGGCGATGGAAGCGCACACGCCATACTCATCAAGGAAAACAAGACCCATTAAAACGAATAGTCAAGCAAGCAGACCTTGATACCCTCAAGCAAGCAGCAGTAGATGGCTACCTGGAATTAAAATATCTAGACGAATCTGGATGTTGTCGTTGGAGTCCAGTCAGTTATAGTTACAGTCGAATTGGCAGCCAAAAGCAGATGGCACAAGTGGGCAGTCGTACTGGTCGCATCAGTATCTTGGGACTATGGCAGCCTGAGTTGAGTTTCGAGTACGCCTTAGTTCAAGGTGGTTTCAAAACTGAACGTTACATAGAGGTGATGAATTGGGCTGCTACCAAGGCGGCTCAAACCTTGGCTGAAACTGACCGCATAACTGTGGTTGTTCACGATAACAGTTCATTGCATACCAGTCGGCTTTCACGTCATCAATGGGATAAGTGGCAATCCCAGGGATTGTTTATCTTCTTCCTGCCCGCCTATTGTTCTCAAATGAACCGAATTGAGGAGCAATGGCATCAACTCAAAGCTCATGAACTTGCTGGACAGATGTTTGATAACAACTATGATTTGGCTATGGCAATTATTGACGGTATGGAAGCCCGAAGTATTAAAGGTGGATATGTCCTAGAGCGTTTTATATTTAATTCCGCCTAGCTACTTATATAAATCTATATTTCTTATATAAAACCACAGATAAACACAGATGAACACAGATATTTACCTGTGTTTCCTTTTACTTTTATTCGGATTTTTGCAACAAATCAATTATAGTTTTCGGATTTGACTGGCAACCACAATATTTTCTTATTAAGGTAAAAAGTGAAAACTTTCAAAATAACGATTGATTTTCCCCTCCTCCGCCAGGGGAGAAAGGGATATGTTTCTCAGAAAAACCAACCGTAAGAATGCAAACCTTTACCTAAAAGATTTACACCAAGATAGCAAACCCAAACAACCACAAAGCCACTGGCAGCTAAAATTGCCGGACGACGCCCTTGCCAACCGCGAGTAATTCTGGCATGAAGGTAGGCGGCGAAAACTAACCAAGTAATTAACGCCCAGGTTTCTTTAGGATCCCAACTCCAATAGGAACCCCAAGCTTCGTTAGCCCAAACAGCACCCGCAATAATACCAATTGTCAGTAGAGGAAATCCCAGCCCAATGATGCGATAGCTGATGTTATCTAAGGTTTCTGCCAGGCTAAGGCGCTGGGGTGAAAGGGGTTCAGAATTTACGATTGGGGCTGTTATTACTGCTCCCAAAACAGCAGTGTTACCGTTGCCGTTATTATTGCGCTCACTACGAGCAAAACCATTGTTGTCCGCAGTAGGTATTTGTGGTTGAGAAACCAATTCACCAGCTTTGTGCAAGCGATAGCCATTACTGCGATAGCCACCAGTACCTACAGAACTGCCTTGTAGTTGGATGTTATTGCCGCGAGTGACAATCAGAAAAGCGATCGCAAGCAGAGAACCCACCATCAAAGCAGCATAACTCAACATCATCACACTGACGTGCATCATCAGCCAATTCGACTTCAGCGCAGGTACTAACGGTTCTGACGCTTGCATTGTTGATGGTAACGTCAGGGCAGCAAAAGCAGTAATCCCCATGGCCACAGGTGCAGTTACCACTCCTACTAAGCGGCTGCGGCTACTATTCTCAGCAATCAGATGAATACTGGTAATTCCCCAAGCCAAGAAAAACAAGGATTCATACAAATTGCTCAGTGGGAAATAGCCAGCTTCTATCCATCGTGCCCCTAACAAAGTAGCTATGCACAAATTTGCGATCGCCATTCCAGCTGTCCCCAAAGCGGCAATTGTCGGCAGATTCGGAAAAGCCGCCCCTGCCCAATACACCAGCATGGTGAAAAACAAAACGGCAAAGGAGGCATTGTCCAGCCAGTTCTGGAGTACAACCAGATTCATAAAGTTTTCTCCCCAGTAGATTCGTTAAAATATCGATTCTGACTGTTTTGATCCTATCTGCTTAGAGGTTATTGGGTCATAGGTTTTTTACTATTGCTTAAACGTGAGATACGTCTTATCTTTAATAGCCTTATGGAGACGCAGTTCCCATAGTAGGCACAGGACTGGGCAAGGAGGCTGAGGATTCAGCTTTTTTCAGCGCTACAAAAATGTCATAGCGGGTACTGCGACTGTCGCTGACAGCAGTTGTGACTCCAATTGAACGCGTTGCGGCGAGGATAGTTTGTTGATTGGGGAACAGAGGTGGTAGAGGAAAATTTTTGGCAGTTCGTTCGACATCCAAGAAAAATTGACCGTTTGTCGGATTGGGTTCTGTGGGAACTGTTTGTTGGAAGGCGAGTGTACTAGCTAATGTATTATTGGGTCTGGGAACAATTTTATCTGTAATTGGAGCGCCCACTGCTAAAAAAGCGACATCTCCATCTAACCAGCCGTGGGTAGCGGTTAAGGTGCCAAAAGGCGCAATCCAGTTAATGACCGATTTACCTGCCACTGTCCCCGGTTGAATTTGGAATTGATATTGATTTTTCATCACATCATCGAGCTGTTTTAATGATGCTTCAGCTGATGGGCGATCGCTTGCCTTTACCATAAACAGTAACCCAGCACGAAAATTCTCTGTTGAACCTTGTTTCGGGCTATTCGGAATCACTGACACAGAAAACTCGCCTTTCATCCAACTGAGCAAATCCCGATCTAAATCCAGATTTGTCAAGGATTTCACACCACCTCGCAGTTGTTCTGGTGTGATTGGCGAAAGGGGATTTCCTTGGGATGTCAAAACATACTCTCCCCACGACCGCTTTAAGTTGCCGCCGGAAAGCATCATCAAAGTTTCTGCTGGGACGCGACTTTGCATTTTCCCAGCTTTATTTTCCACCCCTAAAACGCGTTGGCTATTAGGGTTGAGCCAAGAAACACCCTTTAAATGTATTCCTTCTGGTTCTAAAGTAATTGTTCCCGCTAATCCTTGATTATTTTGAAGTTGAGCCAAAACTTGGGCGGGTAAATGACGGTTTGGAGCAGTAGCGGCTATCTTAGCAGCTGTTGGTACATTCACATAAAACTGAGCAAAAGGTTGATAATTGGAGATTTTAGGAAAATTATTCGCAAAACCTCCAGCTGTTGCTAATGATGCTTTATTTTTGTAGGCATCGATTGCTCGTTCTGTAGCTTTGGGATTATCGGTGATGACTAGAAAACGCCCATCCAGTAATGTTGCTGAGAGGTTATTTCCAGATACTCCATCAGTTTGTTTGATGGCAAAACCTTGATATGTGCGGTCAATCCATTTGCTTTGTTTAAGCGTTTTGGGTTGTGCCAAAATACTTTTAGCTTGTTCTGGATTCTTTACCGGTAAAACCATTACCATCGACTGCTGAATGCTAGCAATATCCCCATAGGTGGCTACTGGTTTAGATATGGATTGATTTACTTGGGGTGCTAGAATTGCGATTGTAATTTCGTTGCCAACCCAAGGTTGAATATCTTTCTGGAAGTCGTAACCATTATTAGTTAAAAAGCGATCGCGCAACTTTACTAAATTTTTATCCAGTTCTGCTTGGCTTTCTTTTGTCCCAAACTCCCGCAATTTCTGCCATTGTTTAGGATCTGTCGTTAGGGAAACCGCGAACAGGGCATCTCTAGGAATAATAGTTGCACCTACTGGTAAATCTTTGGAAAATAGTTGCCCTTGGGTTAATAACCAATATGCGGCACTTCCCCCACCAATCAATAACGCAGCAGACGAAAGCGTCAGCACCAGAGACGGTTTCTTTATTTTCTTCATCGGAATAGACGCAACAGGCAGTGTCATTGAAGCCTATACCTCATACTTGCGAACTCATTACTTTATTAGTCAAGTAAACCAAAAGGTTTCCATTCTCTAGGACAGCTAATTACATCAATTAATCCACCCCAGAAGTTGATTACCCTTCGGTAATAAACTTTCCCTACCTTTCAAAAGCTTTGTTTTGGTGGTTAATCATCTTTGTTAACACATTCGGATTGATTTCGCAGGACAATCCCTAGAAATATTTTCCGCAGTCGAGAAGTCTCCAAAAGTAAAGCTTTGATTCTAAGCGATCTGAGAATATAACTAACTTGTCAAAGCTGCAAGTCATCAGTAGAACACAAGACACTCAGTTCGCATAAATTCTATCTGTCGCTTTGACTATGACCCTGCTCAATTAACTTCCAAGCTTTAGCATTAAGTGGAAAACGGAAATTTTCATTTTGTTGAGAGTTAACAACTTTCTCAAATTGCATCATCTTAATGAAAATAGTTGTTAACATTTACGTAAAAATTTCTATTTTTCTTCAAGCAGTCAAAAATCTCAATAATTATTATGAAAGCAGAAATTTTGGCTTAAATAAGCCTTCATTTGCCCAGATACGTGCTGAATCAAGTGACTACTTTCTTCAACTTATATAAAAAATTGTAAATTTTATTAATTTATTTTTAGGAAAATTAGCTAAATTAACAACCAAATTTTGGCCACACTAAATTTGCATCTACAGAAAAAAGGCCATAATTAAGGACGATTAATTGAGCTTTTTACTGAGTGATAATGCCTAACTGCGTAGGCCCTAAATATTTAGTTAAGTAAGGCGAGAAAACTTCATATATTAATGTCAAAGGCTGTCCATGATGCCAAAACAAATAGTGGCGACCCCAAAAAGGCCCAGACACGTCAAAGCCTGACTCTAAAGCAGATGAGTAGCCATAGTAAATTCCTTGGACATCACGATATAACTCTGTACGCAGACGAGCCAAACTTGCCCAAATCGGTAATGAACGATTTTGCAAATACTCATCTACATGACTGGCCTCCCACCAAGAAGTAGCATATGCCAATCGCTGACCAGAAGCAGTACGCAGCCAAACTTGCCGCCGCAACCGCGGGCCTGGAACAGCTTGAATTAAATCAGGAGCAGCATCTAAGTCCATGCCAATTAATGACATATCAATGACATCTACTTCTGTAGGCTCGCCTGTGAGCAATTCTAAGTGCCGTGTTGGTGAACCATCGCCCAAAAGAAGCATTTGCCAAGTTGGTGCCAGATGAGAGTGAGGTAAACTTTGTTTGATTACGTCCTCCCCACCTTGCCAAATTGGAGTCAGGCGATGCCACGCTGCTGGCAATGATAAGTTGTTTGTCGGCGTAAAAGTTACAGTCAATGTTCTTTACAAAACTTCACCTATTTCTATAAAAGCATAAAAAATAGGCTTCCCAACAGTAAAATGAGAGGAAATATAAAGAATTTCTGACTGCGACACACCCATGCTTTACCATTACCCCCAATTTAGAATTATTCAGGGCGTGAAGTAAATCGACTTACCAGCCATGTGGGTCATGAACACTAAAAAATGCGGATGGCGAGACTCGAACTCGCAAGGCAAAGCCACACGCACCTCAAGCGTGCGCGTATACCAATTCCGCCACATCCGCACGTTTATTCAACTAAACATAAAATATAGCATAAATTTTCTGCAAGTGGATACCAGACTGACAGAAATATAGTCACTTCACGGGAGATATTAAAAAGGATATAGCCAAAATAGGGCACACTTTGCCTTTGCAAAAGCCTATTTGGGTAAAACAAAGAGATTAACAGCAGCAATATTGTTAGTCTAGTTAAAACCCGTAGGCACTTTCAGCCAAATCCTATCCTTTGGGAAGCCGCCCAAGGGTTTCTACACTCTTCTCAGGACGAGGCTTGGAAATCTCCTGTCATAATTTGAAATAAGGCGAAAGCATTGTTGCAAGTTGAATGGGAGAGAATGTCAATCTACTGGTACTGATATCGAAGCTCGAAAATGAAGTTTGACAAAATATTAATTGCTAATCGGGGAGAAATCGCCCTTCGCATTCTCCGCGCCTGTGAAGAAATGGGAATTGCGACAGTTGCGGTTCACTCTACTGTTGACCGTAATGCTTTACATGTCCAACTTGCTGATGAAGCGGTTTGCATTGGCGAACCTGCTAGCAGTAAAAGTTATTTGAATATTCCAAATATTATTGCTGCCGCCTTGACACGTAATGCCAGCGCTATTCATCCTGGTTATGGTTTTTTAGCAGAAAATGCCCGATTTGCAGAAATCTGTGCCGACCATCACATTGCCTTTATTGGCCCAACTCCTGAAGCTATACGTTTGATGGGGGATAAATCTACAGCCAAAGAAACCATGCAAAAGGCTGGAGTACCTACAGTACCAGGTAGTGAGGGGTTGGTAGAGTCCGATCAAGAAGGATTAGCACTTGCCAAGGATATTGGCTATCCAGTCATGATTAAAGCCACAGCGGGTGGCGGTGGAAGGGGTATGCGTTTGGTGCGTTCTGAAAGCGAATTCATCAAACTTTTTCTAGCTGCTCAAGGAGAAGCGGGTGCTGCCTTTGGCAATTCTGGCGTTTACATAGAAAAATTTATTGAGCGTCCACGCCACATTGAATTTCAAATTTTGGCGGATAATTACGGCAACGTTATCCATTTGGGCGAAAGGGATTGTTCGATTCAGCGCCGAAATCAAAAACTTTTAGAAGAAGCCCCTAGCCCTGCGCTCGACTCAGAGTTGCGAGATAAAATGGGGCAAGCTGCGGTAAAAGCTGCTCAATTTATTAACTACACTGGGGCGGGTACAATCGAATTTCTCCTAGATAGATCCGGTAAATTCTACTTTATGGAAATGAATACCCGGATTCAAGTTGAGCATCCTGTGACAGAGATGATTACTGGGGTAGACTTGGTTGTCGAACAAATCCGAATTGCCCAAGGGGAAAAGCTCAAGCTGACTCAAGACCAAGTAGTTTTACAAGGTCATGCGATCGAATGCCGCATCAACGCCGAAGATCCCGACCACGACTTCCGCCCTTCTCCAGGACGTATCAGTGGCTATCTTCCTCCAGGTGGCCCTGGTGTCCGAATTGATTCTCATGTCTACACTGATTACCAAATTCCTCCCTACTACGACTCTCTGATCGGCAAGTTAATTGTTTGGGGGCCAGATCGTCCTACTGCCATTAACCGCATGAAACGGGCATTGCGGGAGTGTGCCATCACTGGACTACCTACGACTATAGGATTTCATCAAAGAATTATGGAAACTCCGCAGTTTTTAGAGGGGAATGTTTACACCAATTTTGTGCAGGAGTTGAACAGTTAAGAGGCTTGGAACTGGGTACTAGGGGTTAGATTCTTCCAACACCCAACGCCTAATACCCAGTACCTAATACCCAATCTCAAATTCCTAATTTACACGAGACAACATAGTCAGTAATCCTTGCTGACCTAGCAGAATCTCTCGTAGCAAACTGAAGATACCAACCCAAATAATGGGAGTAATATCTACTCCTCCTATGGGTGGTACTAACTTTCGCAACAGTACTAAAAATGGTTCAGTGGGCCAAGCTATTAAATTCATTGGCAAACGATTGAGATCCACTTGAGGATACCAAGTGAGAATAATGCGGAAAATGAATAGAAATATCATCAATCCCAGTACGGGATTGAGAATCCAAGTAGTTAGGTTAACACCAGTCATCGGTTTGAAGTAGTATCTGTGAACACAGAAAAATTTAGGCGAAAGTCCAAGATTTTAAGCTTTGTAAAGCACTCTCTATAATTTTAACTAAATGTTGTCATTTCCTCTTGTGGATGCAAAAGCAAATAGGCGATCGCAATTAACTCAATAATTTGTGAGGTCAGTTGGCGTTACGTAGCTCATAATTAGAGGCTTCTCAAGAAAGTAATACACTATTAGAATTATGATGAAGTGTGTAAAAAAAGGTTGAGAACTATGACGCCTGCTTTAGCAAATTTCCTTTGGAGCCTTTTTTGGGGTGCTGTGATTGTCGTTATTCCTGCGACAGTTGGTTTGATTTTCATTAGCCAAAAAGATAAAATCCAGCGTTCATAGTGCTTGTGGGAGTCAGCTTGACTCTCATAAACGATTGTCTGTCAGCTATTTACCTAGTTGCTTCAAAAGCAGCAATTCCTTCCAAGGTGAACAAGGTATACTTAGCTGACAGACATACGCTTTTTTTAGCTTGTGGTAAACAGCTTCAGAGCTTCTTTGCCAAATGCTTTGAAGCTTCTATATATTGTGCCTAATTACAGTAGTGATTTTAATTTTGACTCGCTAACATAGATTTGATATTGGGAAAACAGCAATGATAAATTTTGGGCTGGACTCAGCCAGTATTCTGGCTCAGGTAAATTTTGGGACGAACTCAGCCAGTATTCTAGGAATTTTCCTGGCTGTGGCTGGGGCAGCACTGTATTTTCTGCGGACTGTGCGTCCAGAGCTGTCACGAGATCAAGATATCTTTTTTGCGGCGGTAGGCTTACTTTGTGGCTTTATTCTGATCTTTCAAGGTTGGCGACTAGACCCGATTTTGCAATTTGGTCAGCTACTTTTGGTTGGTACAACTGTGTTTTTTGCAGTTGAAAGTATTCGCCTGCGTAGTATCGCTACTCAGCAAGCCAAGCGCAATACTCCGATTGTCGACGAGGATCGCCCAGTCAGCAAAAATTATTCTTATGATAGGCGGCGGGAATATCAAGCTGAGGTGGGTGCAGAATTAGATCCATTGCCTTATGAAGAGGAGGAACGCCCCGTGCGTCCTCGGATTCGGGCTAGCAGGGATGAGCGCTCTTCTCGTGATGATTACTACGAGGATCAACCTCCCCGTCGTTCAGAACGCCGCAATGGGGGAGAAAGGCAGGAACCAGGAGATAAAGGACGGCGGCGTAATTCTGGGCGTACAGTGAGCCGCTCTTCTGAAAGGGTTGAAGAAGATTGGGGTTCCACTCCCAGAGAAGTCAATGATTGGGACAGTTCGGGAGAAGAAGCCAGAAAATCTTCTCGCCGTAGTAATAACGGGCCGCAACGTCCAGAAAGCCGTGATGAAGAGGTCACCCCTAGACCAAGGAGACGCCGCTCACCCAGTGACTCAGTGCCTCGCAGACAGCTTGACGATGATGAAGCGATACCAACTGATTATGTAGAATACAAACCGCTCGAACGGCCAGATGACAATTCTGATAATTCGACCAATTTTGATGACATTTAAAACAGTTAGGGGTGACGGAAAACAGGTGAGGTGAAAAAATTTACGCCTAGATTTTGGCTCCAAAGACCGCTTCATTGGAGCCTGATTTTTAGCTTGGCCAGTGCGCTTGTAGCTTGTAGTTCCAGCGATATTCCTATTGGCCCTACGTCCCTCAACAGTCGTTACACTGAGGAGCAACCTACTTTAAGTGGAAATGGGCGCTTTTTAGCATTTGTCTCTAATCGTAATGGTAGTCACCAGTTGTTAGTGTACGACTTAGAGACGCAAGGTTTTATTCGCACACCTGGCTTAAACCGACCTGAAACAATTGCCGAAAGTCCTAGCCTGAGCTATACAGGACGTTATATTGCTTATCTGACCAGCGATCAAGGTAGACCAGTTGTGGCGCTTTACGATCGCGCTACGCAACAGTCACAAGTCATCACCCCCGTTTATCGTGGTTGGGTGAGAAACCCTGGTATCAGTCCAGACGGACGTTATGTTGTATTTGAAACAGCCAGTCGTGGTCAGTGGGATGTTGAAGTACTAGACCGGGGGCCAAATATTGAGTTAGATATTCCTAATGGTGCAACTGTGGCTTCACCCCCTAGCGGGCCGTAGGTGGAGATATAAAAAAATTATAAATTATTAGTTATTGGAATATTTACGATTAACTAATAACTAAAACTAAATATATGAAACGCTCTATTTTTATATCTGTATTTGCTTGCTCAAGTTTGTTAAGTAGCTGTTTTGGCTATCCGCGTATTGTAAGTTATCCCTTTGATCCTGGGGGTCGGAGTCTCAACAGTCTAGGTTCAGAATCAAATCCGCAAATTTCTGGAAGATATATTGTTTTTACTACTGATAGACGAGGCAGCCAAGATGTTTATCTGTTTGATCGGGTCACTAGTAATTTAGTGGATTTACCTGGTTTAAATGCCTTGGATACGATCGCTTCACATCCTAGCGTTTCTGATGATGGTCGTTATGTAGTTTTTGCAGCTAGTCGTTTAGGGCGATCGGCTATTTTTCTGTACGACCGGGAAACACGCCAATCGCGCGATTTAACTACTAACCTGCAAGCAGAAGTTCGCAACCCCATTATTAGCGCTGATGGCAGTAGAATTGCCTTTGAATCTACTAATAATGGGCAGTGGGATATTTTAGTCTATAACCGTTCTGGAAGACCATTGAATATACCTCAAGACCCCAGGTAAGGGGTGGATGGGGGCTGGGGGCTGGGGAGCAGAGGGGCAGAGAGAGGGACAGAGAAAGAAATATTTTCATGTCCTCGTCGTGTAATTTATTACATGAATGTTTAGTTGAAAATGTTCTCTTCTCCCCAGTCCCTAATCCCCAGTTCCTAATCCTTATCCCCAATTACTTCTTGTACAGATTCAATAAGCGATCGCACTTGTTGAGTTCCTTCGGAAGATTCAAAGGAAAGTGGAAATTTACCTTTGGATATCATCCGCAAACCAAGAGGTGCGAGACTAAGCAATCCTTTTAGGTCTCGAAAATAATTACCAACGACTTGTAACCCAAATTGACGTTCATCAATCCAACCGCCTTGTTTGACAAGTTCTATTAATACTTTACGGTGACGAATTGAACGACTGTCGCTAGCTTGTTTGTGCGAGAGAATTTCTTGTTTAATTTTGGTGATTTGCTCTAGTGGTGCTACCTCCATGGGACAAACTGAATCACAGTAAAGACAACGAGTGCAACCCCAAACTCCTTTAGTACCTTCGTTGTAGTTTTCTAAGCGAGTTTCAGTTTGGCGATCACGGGAATCTGCTACCATGCGATAAGCTTTGGCAAGGGCATGGGGGCCAACAAAATCTGGATTAACTTCACGAGCATTGCACTCAGAATAGCAAGCTCCACACATAATACAGTTACCAGTTTGATCGAGGCGCGATCGCTCTTCTGGTGTTTGCAGAAATTCTCTTTCTGGAACTTGTCGTGCTGCCGTACTCACATAAGGACTAACCGCCTCTAAATTATTCCAAAAACTGTTCATATCCACCACTAAATCCTTAATCACGGGCATATTACCCAATGGGGCGATCGTGATTTCTGAAATGACATTTGCTTCAGTTTTTGATGATGGGATCTTTTGTAATCTGGCAATTTCACTGCCAACGTTTTCCTTACAAGCTAAAGCCGATCGCCCATTGATTCGCATAGCGCAGCTACCACAAATAGTATTACGACAATTTTTGCGAAACGCCAAAGTTCCATCTTGTTCCCACTTAATCCGATTAAGACAATCCAAGATTGTATTACCAGGTTCTACGTCCAAACGGTAAGCTTGCACAACAGGGGAGGAATTTTGTTGCTGTCGAATGACCTTAAAAATAACTTCCATTGCTACCAACCAAAATTTTAAAATTACTATATTCGCCTGAAAAATCTTGACTAACGGCAGGTTACTCTGAAAAATGAGCTATACTCTTGTTTCCCTTTATTCTAGGCTAGCTGTTATATAGATTGATAATTAAACAGCTAGGGATTCTAGTTTCAGGATAGCCATTAAAATTTTAGTTGTGGAGAATAGGCTAAATTTGTCTCTTAACTATAGACCCTACACCAAAAAAGTATTTACTACTTTACATTTAATTGCTCTGTTTGGCAGTATTAGGTGAGAAAGAGTTAACCATCAGAAGGACTTGTGCTTTTCCCCTGCATAACAAAAGTAAGTAAAATAAATCCTCCTTAGGTTAGCACTACATATTTATGTCAACAGCAGTCAATACTGCCTAGAAGCATAGCTTAAAGGCTTACGATGTGAAAAATTTTTAGTTGTGTAGAAGTGTTAAACCAATAATGAACATTTAGTACTGAGAATAAAGCACTAGGCAGATGTAGATAAATTTCTTCTTACCAAAGATAGACGTACACAATCCTCTGACCACTTTTTACGCTATGGGTATAAACAAGAGAGCAAAATCCTCACAGCAATTTGTCTGCTGTGAATCAAGCAAATCTTGGATTTAAGCCGCTTGTCAAAACTACCCGTCTAAATTAGATAAATTTTTATAAAAGCACTGCTGCAATACTCACAACCTCAATAACGCGCTACGAAAATCCTTATTGCTTTTTACTTCGCCAAGCCCAGAAATTTCGATAAAAATTTACCAGCAATTTTAATTCAAAATAAAACAACAATTTTGCTATTATTAGTCCATGCTAGTATTTAATATAAAATTACGCAGTAACAAAATCAGGATCAATAGCCGTATAAGCGCGGCTACTACTGCTTTGTTTATTCGTAATGTAGAGACACGAAAATTCACGTCTCTACTAGCAGGAGGAAAGGGTATATACCTGTATGACCCTATTCAAATACTATGCTATCCATAGCTTAAGAGGAATAGTAGGGTAACCCCTACAACTCAAAGACTAGAAAGGTAAGCACTGAAAATGAATAACCTGCAATTTCTTGGGTCTACGACTAATTTGTACTAGCACCCATATACCTTGTAAAGGTGGCTTAAAGATACACCGCTGCAATAACGCCAAAAGAAAAAATAATTTTATTTTCGTTGGCGAATCATGGTTAAAAGTGGCGTAAAACCACCAAAATTCATACCTGTGATCACCATGATCTCTAATATGTTGCGAACAAACATAATAGAGACCCTTGTGGTTCCCCTATAAGCAGGAAATTACCTTGAGTTTAGGGATCAAAGTAGCTCTGTGCAGATGCTAAAAAGCTAAATACTGGCACAAAGCTATATCGTTTATTAGTTTGGAGAAAGTAAGGAAATTTTGAGCATAATGACTGAAACCGCAACCGCACCATTAACCGGAAAAGCATTGCTTGCTAAAGTAAAAGAGCTTTCCAATTTACCACGCCGAGAAAGAGCCAAGCAGTGCGGCTATTACACTGTTACCAAGAATAACCAAGTTCGTGTTAATCTCACCGATTTTTATGACGCTTTGCTATCTGCTAGGGGAATTCCTCTAAGTCCAGAAGCACCCAAAGATGGTCGTGGTCGTGAACCGACATATCGGGTTAGTGTGCATCAAAACGGTCAAATTGTGATTGGTGCTACATACACCAAAGCAATGGGCTTAAAGCCTGGTGATGAATTTGAAATTAGACTGGGGTACAAGCATATTCACCTGATTCAACTCGGTGAAAGTGACAAAAAATTATCCCAGATAGATTTGGATTCTGATGACGTGGATGAAGAAGATTTAGAAGAGGAAGAGTAGGATTTTTTAATGATAGGGATAAGTTGAAGGCGAATGCTTAATAACTTATCTCTATCGTTACAACCTACTGGCAAATATAGTTTAATAATTGTATTACCTCAAAAAATACGATTAGGCCTCTTGCATAAGAAGCTAATTTTAGTAGAGTCTTGATCAAGAAGCAAGAAATCTATTGTTGCAAGAATTTAGTCGTGTTTTTTATGCCTATTTTGATAACATTGTTTGAGCCATTAACCAACAATATACTGGCATTTCTACAAGATGCACCAGTAATAGTTGTAGTGATGGCTTTTTTCATTGCCTGGATAGGATGCTGGTTACCAGTGGCAGTTGTAACTGCGATCGCCATCAAATGGCAACCCGGCAAAACTTTGCAGCCAGAGCAGAAAATTCCTTTACTGATGTCTCTCTACTTACTAGCGCCCCTAATTCTCTGGGTATTTCTTCGACTAACTAATAAATCTTTCTCAGATTATGGCTTGGTAGGGAGTGTTTCAATTCTAGGTTCGTTAAGTTTGGGCTTCAGCTTAGGAGTGCTGAGTCTAGCTATTGTTTTTAGTGGGCAATTTGGGCTGGGTTGGTGTTCTCTTCAAAAGTCAAACTTCAAGTTATTATTACCCACATTGCCACCTATTTTATTGATAGCGTTGTTAGTCGGGGGCATAGAAGAGTTAATTTTTCGAGGTTTTCTATTTACCGAATTAGAGCGGAATTACCCTGTTTGGGTAGCAGCGATAATTTCTAGTTTGATTTTTGCCGTTTTACATTTAGTTTGGGAGCAACGAGAAACCATACCACAACTTCCCGGCCTATGGCTCATGGGAATGGTACTGGTAGTGGCAAGGTTTGCTGATGGTGGTAGTTTGGGTATAGCTTGGGGACTTCACGCTGGGTGGGTATGGGCGATCGCTACTTTAGACACAGCAGAACTAATTACTTACACAGGTAAAGTATCTGAGTGGTATACGGGTAAGAACAAAAAACCCCTAGCTGGGTTAGCAGGGATTATATGTGTAATATTGGCTGGGTTAATTCTTTGGTTGTTTTCTAAATATTTTGGAGTATCGGTTAATTATTAAACTCATAACGCTGAACCACTAGCCTCCAAAACCAGGAATTAAACGCTTGAGGGCGCGATCAACAACATCACCATAGCGCAATTCGCCACATAGGATTTTACCCATAATTTGGGCACTAGAGGGGCGCTTGACACCAACTTTGTAACCAATTTTCGGAAAGCGATAGTAAGCTCCAGCTAATTTTTTTGCCCAAGCCATATCCGTACCCCATTGTTCATTGATGGCATTGGTATATTGTTCTAAAGCGTTGATGTCACCAGAAAGAGCCTCATTAATGGCTCCTGCTGCTACCAAACCACTAAAAATTGAGGGGCGAATACCTTCTGCTGTCATTGGATCGACTACACAAGCTGCTTCCCCAACCAAAACAGCATTTTGGGTGTGTAGCTTTTGATGACCATCCCACAAGCAAAGAGGATAACCATATTGTTTGCTAGTTTTGATATCAACATTAAAGGATTGGGCGTACTCATCTAGAATTTTCTTAAAGTCCTGGGGTTCGCCACCAATAAACGTACCAACGCCAATGGAATAACCTTCAGCCTTGGGAAAATTCCAAATATAGCCGTTTTTAACTAAGCCAAACTCGAAATGAATTGTAGATTTGTTCTTCACATTAGCGGGAACTTCTACCTCTAAGGCTCCTGCTAAACGGCGTTTGCGGTCTTTGAAGCCAAGCCATTTTGCCATCGATCCTTTGGCTCCATCAGCTGCGATTAAGTAGCGACCTGTAACTGGGCCGTTGGCTGTGTTGACTTGCCAAAAGTCCCCTTTAAACTCAATGCCAGTTACTTCTGTATTATCTTGCAGTTCAGCCCCTTGTTTCTGAGCTTGCTGAACTAAGAAATGGTCAAAAACATCTCGCCGCACCATCCAAATCGGTTCTTTCAGCCCAATTTTTGCTTCTACAGGATCTTCCAAATTCCAAGTGAAGCGAAGAGAGTCTACCTTTACAGAAATCGCTGGGCTAAAATCAAAGTCGAACCATTGGGCGATCGCAGGCGATACACCACCACCACAAGGTTTGTATCTTGGTAGGGATTCTTTTTCTAAAATCAATACTGAGCGGCCTTGCTTGGCTAAATGATATGCGGCTGTTCCACCAGATGGCCCGGCACCGACGATGATGCAATCGTACATTCAACTAAATTTTTGTAAAATTTAAAGGCTAAAAGTGTGAATGCTGAAAAATTCATCAACTCTTAGCCTTTAGCTGTTATTTTACCTGAAACTACAGGTTCTGCTATGAATTAAGGTAATTGCCGCTTACTAGAACCCTTACTTACATTTGGTCAGGGTAGCAAGCGTGGATAGCAACTACAAATTTTAGACAGTTGAAATGTCTTTTTCTTTTTCTGCCAATAATTCATCTATTCTGGCAGTGTATGTGTTTGTTAATTTTTGTAGTTTGTCTTGCTGATCCCGTGCTTCGTCTTCAGAAATCTCAGCATTTTTTTCCTGCTTGCGAATTGAGTCTAGGGCATCGCGGCGAATATTGCGAATACCAACACGACCTTCTTCGGCATACTTAGCAGCAATTTTGACTAGTTCTTTGCGGCGATCGCTCGTCAAAGGCGGGATATTTAACCGAATTACAGAACCATCGTTGCTGGGGGTTAAACCCACATCTGACAGGGAAATTGCCTTTTCGACTATATTCAAGCTACTACGATCATAAGGCTGAATGAGGATCGTCGAAGCATCTGGTGTAGTAATGTTTGCCAGCGATTTCAGTCCGGTAGGTGAACCGTAGTAGTCCACCAATACCTTATCTAGTAGACTCGCATTGGCGCGACCAGTGCGAATCGTGTTAAAAGCTCGTTGAGTTGCCTCAACAGTCTTTTGCATTGTAGTTTTAGCTTCATCTAATTTCACAAGAACCTCCCACAAGGGTACCGATGGATTCTCCCATGACTGCTCGGTGGATATTACCTCGTCCCGTTAAGTCAAAAACAAGAATTGGGATATTATTTTCTTTACACAAGGCTATCGCAGTACTATCCATTACTCGCAAATCTTGAGCCAAAACGTGTGCGTAAGTGAGACTGGTGTAGCGTTTGGCATCAGGATAGACATGAGGGTCAGCATCGTATACTCCGTCTACCTTGGTGGCTTTAAAAATCACTTCGGCATCAATTTCTGCGGCTCTTAATGCCGCAGTAGTGTCGGTAGTAAAGAAGGGATTTCCCGAACCAGCACCAAAAATTACTACCCGCCCTTTCTCAAGATGACGGATGGCACGACGACGAATGTAAGGTTCCGCTAATTCTTGCATAGCGATCGCAGTTTGCACTCGCGTCTGTACTCCTATCCGTTCTAGCGAATCTTGCAGCGTCATGGCATTCATTACCGTGGCAATCATCCCGATATAGTCAGCGGTCGCCCGGTCCATCCCCGCCGAGGCCGCTTTGACGCCACGAAAAATATTACCGCCGCCAACCACGATCGCGATCTGAACGCCAGTGGCTACCACTTCTCCTACTTCTTGTGCTATTTCTTTAACCACTTCTGGATCAATACCATAGCCCATGTTGCCCATTAAGGCTTCACCGCTCAGTTTAAGTAAAACCCGTCGGTAATTCGTTCCCATGAAGTTACGCTTTATCGAAAAAGTTGCAATTGCCTCCAATTTAAGATAGCAGTACAGTGACTATCTGTGTCTAGATACGCCAGATAAATGAAGTGCCTACTGCTTCAGTTTCAAACGGGTATATTTTTTGTCCTTTTAATAGAGAAGCGATCGCCTTGATCAGATAATTTTCTCTTACTGCTGATGGGTTTTGAGGATGATCATCAATTTTACCTTTGTAGCGGACTATACCATCATTATCTATTAAGAAAGCCATTGGTGTTTTACTTGCACCAAAACTACGGGTAACATCTTGAGTGGAATCCCATAGATAAGGAAAGTTTAGCTGATGAACCTGGGCAAACGCTTTCATTTTTTCAAAGCGTTCTGTCGGGTGCCCAATAGCTTCACTACCATTTATACCAATCAGTGTACAATCTACTTGTGTAAATTCCGCTTGAATATTTTTCAGTCTGTCTAAATATAGCTCTACGTAAGGACAGTAGTTGGACATGAAAATAACACCAACTGCACGGAACTTATTTAAATAACGGCTGAGATGGTGTACTTGGTTGTCAACTCCTGGCAGTTCAAAGTCCGGTGCATAGCTGCCTACGGGAGTATCAATTCTTTCTAGTGTAGTCATCTTATTCGGCTCGAAGGAACTAGCAACAAAAAAATCTCATCAAATTTAGCGTTACTTTCTAGTTGCAAATTACCCCTTCCTTGGCAGACCCTTGATATCCCACAATTTTATAAACCAATTTTGCTGCCGTGAATTGTGAAACTACCGAAACTGTTAAGTGTATTAAATCCATCATATTGCTTGCGGTATAGTAAATTTCACGCACCTACTTTAAAAATTTAGGGAGCTAGACCAGTTCAAACCCCCTCTAGGATGTGAATATCAAGACATAAGGCAAGAACAACGCAATCCAAATTCAAACTCAAAAATGTGTTTTCAGTATGAATAAGAGTTGATTGTTCTTCATCTAAAACCTAGCTCTTGAGCAATTTCTTGGGCTTGTTAAGCTATTACTACCGCTACTCTACGCTCATCCCTACGCTGAACGTAGAAGTCAAAACTCAAAATGTTTATAAGTTAACCTTTCCAGGCATTTTCAATGAGTCGTTTTTTCAACTAAGTTAATTTATTCTTTACAAAGTTTACAAATATTAATTTGTACTTTAGGTCAACCCATTTCTACAATCTGCTGCTTGAGCTAATTATAGTGATTTATTATACACATTTTTTATGTATAAATGACATTAGTGTCAATTTTTACTATTAACAAATTCATTTGTCAAGGTTTTATCTAATATATGCTTTTAAAATTTTAGTAATATTGTGGTTAAATTTTTCATCGTAATATGCTAACGAACAAAATAACCATTGAATGTAATGTGGATATTTATCAAGGCTCGGATGATAGGTAATATTTACCTCAGATAAAGCTCTTAAAACAAAAAAAATCATGTCTAAGGCTTGTATTTGTAACCTTGTTTCATAAATTCATCTTTCATAAAACTGCCTATAATGAGTTTTAAAACTGCATCAATCTCAACAAAAACTTGGATTTGGCAAGGTTTCCCCATCTGCTATCAAACCCAAGGAACCTCTGGGCCAGCAGTTGTTCTGGTGCATGGCTTTGGGGCATCGTGGTGGCATTGGCGGCAAAATATCCCTGTGCTAGCAGAAAATTGCCGTGTTTATGCGATTGATTTGATTGGCTTTGGCAGTTCAGCTAAACCTAAACCGGGTGAAAAAATTGCTTATACACTTGAGACTTGGGGACAGCAGGTAGCAGATTTTTGTCGTGAAGTGGTAGGTGAACCCGCCTTTTTAGTGGGTAATTCTATTGGCTGTATTGTGGTCATGCAAGCGGCAGTGAGTAACCCAGAGATTGCTCTAGGAGTAGCATTACTCAACTGTTCTTTAAGACTACTACACGATCGCAAACGGGCAACTTTACCTTGGTCTCGTCGCTTTGGAGCGCCTCTACTTCAGCGTTTATTATCTATTAAATCAATTGGCAACTTCTTTTTTAATCAAGTTGCTAAACCAAAAACAGTACGGAAGATTCTGCTGCAAGCCTATGCTAATTCTGCGGCTGTGACAGACGAGTTAGTAGACATTCTGACTGCACCAGCTAGTGACCCTGGTGCGGTAGCTGTGTTTCTTGCCTTTACTGCTTATTCCACAGGGCCTTTACCTGAAGACCTTTTACCTTTGCTACCTTGTCCAGCAATTATTATATGGGGAACAGCTGATCCTTGGGAACCAGTAGATTTAGGTAGAGAATTAGCTAATTACCCTCAAGTACAAAAGTTTATTCCCTTGGAAGGGGTGGGACATTGCCCCCAAGATGAAGCACCTGAATTAGTCAATCCGATTTTACAAGATTGGATATGGCAGCGATCGCAACATTAAATTCAGTCTGCCAAAAATTTGCAAATTTTAGAAAATAATAGTTTAAGTCTAATATCACACGACTAAATAATTTCCTTGCGGAAAATATGACTCATTCTTTCCTTGAACGCTTACATAGCCCGGAACGCCCGGTTATCGTCTTTGACGGTGCAATGGGAACCAACTTGCAAACGCAAAACCTCACTGCTGATGATTTTGGAGGCCCGCAATATGAAGGTTGTAACGAATACCTAATCCACACTAACCCGGAAGCTGTCGCCAAGGTTCACCGTGACTTTCTCGCAGCTGGTGCAGATGTGATTGAAACGGATACCTTTGGCGCTACTTCGATTGTGTTGGCAGAATATGACTTGGCAGACAAAACATACTACCTCAACAAAACAGCAGCCGAATTAGCAAAGCGTGTGGCTGCGGAATTCTCCACGCCAGAAAAACCCCGGTTTGTAGCGGGTTCCATTGGCCCTACAACTAAACTCCCTACCTTGGGGCATATTGACTTTGATACCATGAAAATTGCTTTTGCAGAACAAGCAGAAGCACTATGGGATGGTGGCGTTGATATTTTCATAGTCGAGACTTGTCAAGATGTGCTGCAAATTAAAGCGGCGCTGAATGGAATTGAAGAAGTCTTTGCCAAAAAAGGCGATCGCCGTCCGTTGATGGTATCGGTGACAATGGAAAGTATGGGCACGATGCTGGTAGGAACCGAAATTAGTGCCGTATTAACAATTTTGGAACCTTTCTCAATTGATATTCTCGGTCTCAACTGTGCTACAGGCCCAGACTTGATGAAGCCACATATTAAATATCTGGCAGAACATTCACCTTTCACAGTTTCCTGTATTCCTAATGCAGGTTTACCTGAAAACGTCGGCGGTCAAGCACACTACCGTTTAACACCGACGGAATTACGGATGGCGCTGATGCACTTTGTTGAAGATTTAGGTGTCCAAGTGATTGGGGGTTGCTGTGGGACACGTCCAGAACACATTCAACAATTAGCAGAAATTGCCAAAGACCTGAAGCCCAAAGTTAGACAACCTAGTTTAGAACCAGCAGCAGCATCAATTTACAGCACTCAGCCTTATGTTCAAGATAATTCTTTTCTGATTGTGGGGGAACGCCTCAACGCCAGTGGTTCCAAGAAGTGCCGCGAATTGCTGAATGCAGAAGATTGGGATGGACTTGTTTCAATGGCGAGATCCCAGGTGAAAGAAGGCGCTCATGTTCTTGATGTTAACGTCGATTACGTAGGGCGTGATGGTGTACGGGATATGCACGAACTCGTTTCGCGCATAGTCAATAATGTTACATTGCCTTTGATGCTCGACTCCACCGAATGGGAAAAAATGGAGGCGGGTTTAAAAGTCGCTGGTGGAAAATGCTTACTTAATTCAACCAACTACGAAGACGGTGAACCGCGTTTCTTGAAGGTGTTAGAGTTAGCGAAGAAATACGGTGCAGGCGTAGTAATTGGCACAATAGACGAAGAGGGAATGGCACGAACTGCCGAGAGAAAATTTGCGATCGCCCAACGTGCCTATCGTCAAGCTGTAGAATATGGTATCCCCCCCACAGAGATATTTTTTGATACCTTAGCTTTACCAATTTCTACAGGGATTGAAGAAGATAGAGAAAACGGCAAAGCTACCATTGAAGCAATTCGACGGATTCGCCAAGAATTACCAGGATGTCATGTAATTTTGGGTGTTTCCAATATTTCTTTTGGTTTGAATCCAGCTTCACGAATCGTGCTTAACTCGACGTTTTTACACGAGGCGATGACGGCGGGAATGGATGCAGCCATTGTCAGTGCCAGCAAGATTTTACCACTTTCCAAAATTGAAGCGCGCCATCAAGAAATTTGTCGTCAGTTGATTTATGATCAACGGAAGTTTGAAGGTAATGCCTGCGTGTACGACCCGTTAGGAGAACTAACCACAGTTTTTGCAGAGGTAACGACAAAACGTAACAAAGGTGTTGATGAAAGCCTCCCCATCGAAGAACGCCTCAAACGTCATATTATCGACGGCGAACGCATTGGTCTAGAAACACAGCTAACAAAAGCCTTAGAAATATATCCTCCCTTGGAAATTATTAACACCTTTCTGCTGGATGGCATGAAAGTTGTGGGTGAGTTATTTGGTTCGGGACAAATGCAACTTCCTTTTGTATTGCAATCTGCGGAGACTATGAAAGCCGCAGTAGCCTACCTCGAACCGTTCATGGAAAAGTCAGAATCAGGCAATAATGGCAAAGGAACCGTGATTATTGCCACTGTCAAAGGTGATGTTCACGACATTGGTAAAAACTTAGTTGATATCATTTTGTCCAACAACGGCTACAAAGTGATCAACTTAGGAATTAAACAATCAGTAGAAAATATTATTCAGGCTTACGAACAGTACAAACCTGATTGTATTGCTATGAGTGGTTTGCTGGTAAAATCCACCGCTTTCATGAAAGAGAATTTGGAGATTTTCAACGAAAAGGGAATTACCGTCCCTGTGATTTTAGGTGGTGCGGCTCTGACTCCCAAATTTGTCTATCAAGATTGCCAAAATAGCTACAAAGGTAAAGTTGTTTATGGCAAAGATGCCTTTTCTGACTTGCATTTCATGGATAAACTAATGCCAGCGAAGGTTACTGGTAACTGGGATGATTTGCAAGGATTTTTGAATGAAGTAGAAACTGATGAACCAGAAATCGCTGACAAAAAATCAGAAGTTATTACTGAAGAATCTGCACTCAAGACTCAGCACTCAGAACTCAGCACTAAAGTAGATACCAGACGTTCCGAAGCTGTAGCGGTAGATATTGAACGTCCGACGCCGCCTTTCTGGGGAACGCAGTTGTTACAGCCTGGTGATATTTCTTTAGAGGAACTATTCTGGCATTTGGATTTACAAGCCTTAATTGCTGGACAATGGCAATTCCGCAAGCCAAAGGAGCAATCTAAGGAAGAATATCAGGCTTTCTTGGCTGATAAGGTTTATCCGATTCTGGAAAGTTGGAAACAGCGGATTATTGGGGAGAATCTGTTGCATCCCCAGGTGATTTATGGATATTTCCCTTGTCAGGCTGAGGGGAATACTTTGCATATTTATGAAACAAATCGCTTAGACGCGAAGGAAGTTGCGAAGTTTGAGTTTCCCAGACAGAAGTCTTTGAGGAGGCTGTGTATTGCAGATTTCTTTGCACCCAAGGAATCGGGGATAATTGATGTCTTCCCGATGCAGGCGGTGACTGTAGGAGATATCGCAACGGAGTTTGCTCAAAAGTTATTTGCAGATAATCAATACACTGATTACCTGTATTTTCACGGTTTAGCAGTGCAAGTAGCAGAAGCACTGGCAGAGTGGACACACGCTAGGATTCGCCGGGAATTAGGTTTTACCGCTGAGGAACCAGATAATATCCGGGATATATTGGCACAGCGTTACCGTGGTTCGCGGTATAGTTTTGGCTATCCGGCTTGTCCAAATATTCAGGATCAATACAAGCAACTAGCGTTGTTGGGAACTGACAGAATTAATCTGTATATGGATGAAAGTGAACAGCTTTATCCAGAACAATCTACAACGGCGATTATTGCCTATCACCCATTAGCAAAATACTTTAGCGCGTAGCATCCCGCCTCCCCTCCTTGTGTAAGCGAGGAGGGGAATTGGTTATTGCTGCTGTATCTGCTGTTGCACCCAAAGGCGAAAGGCTTTGAGTGTAGTATTCCTACCTGCTGTTCTACTTTGCTCAAGATATTGGGGAATCACGCCGACTAGCGGTAACTTAGGAAAATTTAAGCTTTCTTGTAAATCTAAATAATGACCATCTTGCAGGACATTAATTTGCAACTTTCCTCTTTCAAATCGCCAAAGTTCTGGAACTTTTAGCGCTTCATAAATATTAGGATGAGTGCGAGAAGTGATATCAACTTCTAAAGCTAAATATGGAGGAGGATCTACAGTTAAATCTAGTCGCTTCTTACCACGAATCCTGGCTTCGTTTTTTATATAGAAACACTGGTCGGGTTCTATTCCTTGAGCCATCAATTGATTTTTGAAAGTCGTAGAACCAAGGCTGAGGAACTCAATATCTAGCTCTTCCAGCAAAGCCTTAACTAAATCGCCAATAATTTCTTTGTCATATTCGTGTTCTGGTAGTGGAGCCATAATCTCCAGTATTCCCTTATCATAAGCAATCCTTGCTGCACGGCGATCGCCTAATTCTTCCAGAATTGTTTCCAATTCTTGCCAGGTTACATCTTTTAGCAGCACTCTTTGTCCTGGTGGAACATGGATGCGCTTTAATTCCAACAACATCATCTCAACTCCCAATAGTTCATGGGTTTGTAATTTCTATGAAATTTTCGGGTTTGTTTTAATTAGCATGGTATCCAAAGCAAACGAAAAATACTCTATTAAACTATACTTAGAGCCATAAGATGTTCTGCCATTTCAAAGTTAGATGTAACATTTTGAACGTCATCTAATCCTTCTAATGTGTCAATTAATTTAAACAGCGATCGCGCCTGATCTGGATCGGTAACTTCAATATTATTACTAGGAATCCAGCGTAATTCGGCATCAGTTACCTTAAAGCCTTTTTCCTTTAGCGTTTTATTGAGGGTTTCTAAATTTTCTACCTCGCTAAACACTTCAGCCATCTCATCCTCGGCCATTTCATAAGACTCAGCACCGCCTTCTAGGGATGCTTCTAAAAGCTGGTCTTCATCAACCACTCCTTGCACCACACAAACGCCTTTTTGGTCAAACATCCAGCTAACGCAACCTGTTTCACCGAGATTACCACCATTTTTACTAAAGGCTGCACGTAAGTCCGCAGCAGTGCGATTGCGGTTATCTGTGAGGGCTTCAATTAAAATCGCTACACCACCAGGGCCATATCCTTCGTAACGAATAGCTTCTAGGCTAGAGTTATCCGAGCCAAATGTGCCTGCACCTTTAGCGATCGCCCGTTCAATATTATCATTGGGAATCCCCGCCGCCTTAGCCTTATCAATTGCTGTACGCAGTTGAAAATTTCCTGCTGGATCTGGGATACCGCTTCTAGCAGCAACAATAATCGCCCGCGACAGTTGGGTAAAGGTTTTTCCCCTTTTTGCATCCACTACCGCCTTCTGACGCTTAATATTTGCCCATTTACTATGACCTGCCATAACCTGAAATAATTAACGCTCTGTTCAAAGATTAGGATATACCTAGCTTTTGCTTAGATGCAAAGGCACAATTATTTAATTATCAACCTGTGCTGCTGAAAATCCTAACTTAAGATAATTGGGCAACGCTTGAGCAATGTAGCAAAGTTGTAGCGATCGCGTCCTCTTTTTACTGGCTACACTCCGACTTATGGCAATTTAGGGCGGACAATTGAATCTGTATTGTTAGGTGAAAGCTCAGCAGCCGAATCATTTAAAGTAACTCAGCAACGTTTGGATTTTATTTTTAAGTGATTAATTTCAAATTGCATTCATAACTCAAAATTAGCATATCTTTGTTAAATTAATAATTTTTAATGAATTTGTAGATGATATAACCTGATATTAGCCAAGTCAAATCTTGCGCTGAAGGCTACAGATGCTTCTTTGATTATTCGTTACTTTATCAAGCTAATAAAACTATTACAAAAATAAAAATAAAAATAAAATAAACTACGTATAAACGCAACTGCACACAGATTAATATTGGTGTTTATCTATGTGCATCTCTAGTTCGTTATCCACAACACAGACTTATGCAAGATGTCTAATAGCCAAAATAATTTTTAACTACATTCACAATTTTGCTAATGCTGTTTGTGATTAAGTTGTCATTTTACAATTAATTTTTATAGTAATTATTGGCAAAGGGAAATTGTTTGTGATTAAAGCCTTTTAGATCTAGAGGTTTTAACAGTTTAGGCTGTCAACAAAAGATTGATATCTTTGAGGAGAAATTACCTAAAGTCATGGATTATACTAATAGAAAATCGATTGCTGATAACGGGCTAAATGTTGCTCATACTTCCTCATTAGATAACTTTTCTACCAAGGATGATTACAGCTTCAATCTTAGCGGTCGTAGTAGCTTTAAAGCTACCCTAAATGAACCCAAGGTAGATGATGGTCATGTGCAACAATTCAATACTAGTGGCTCAAAAATTCTCGGTGATGCTACTAATTCTAGTGTTAGCGCACTTGAATATAAATCCACCTCTGGCTATGGCTTAGTGAATGCAGCAGCAGGAGTTGCTAAAGCTATTGGTCAGAATACTTTTGCTGATGTTGCTGATTTGGGTGGAAATAATTGGGCAGCTGACCTTGTTAAAGCTCCAGAAGCCTGGGCAAAAGGATATACAGGTCAGGATGTTGTTGTCGCTGTTTTAGATACTGGGGTGGACTATAACCATACAGATTTGAGGAACAATATCTGGACTAATACCAAAGAGATTGTTGGTAATGGTGTAGATGATGATGGTAATGGTTACATTGATGATGCCCGCGGTTGGAATTTTATTGATACAACCAACGAAGTTTTAGATAAAAATGGTCATGGTACTCATGTTTCTGGCACTATTGCTGGGGAAAATAATGGCTTAGGTGTTACTGGCATTGCTTATGGTGCCAAAATTATGCCCCTCAAAGTTCTTAGTGATTCTGGTGCAGGTTCCATTACTTCTATTACTAATGGCATTTACTATGCCGTGAATCAAGGAGCTAATGTAATTAATCTCAGTCTAGGTAGCGATTTTCCTAACAGTTCTTTAGCATCAGCTATTGAATATGCCAGTAAGAAAGGTGTAGTTGTCGTGATGGCAGCCGGTAATAATGGTTTGCCAATATTATCCTATCCAGCTAGCTATGCAGATAAGTGGGGAATCGCTGTTGGCGCAGTGGATCGAAATAATAACATGGCTGACTTCTCTAACCAACCAGGAATCAGTCAACTCGCCTACGTAACAGCGCCAGGAGTTGATATTGAATCAACACTACCAGGTGATCAGTATGGTAATTATAGCGGCACATCTATGGCAGCTCCCCACGTTGCTGGGGTAGTAGCTCTAATGCTTAGTGCTAACCGTAATCTGACTGATTCCCAAGTGCGTCAGATAATTACACAGACAGCAGGAAATAGTACACCAAGTGCAAATAGTA
This sequence comes from Mojavia pulchra JT2-VF2, assembly GCA_019359325.1. GTDB lineage: Bacteria > Cyanobacteriota > Cyanobacteriia > Cyanobacteriales > Nostocaceae > Mojavia > Mojavia pulchra. The sequence goes on from JAHHHN010000020.1 coordinate 38,237, forward strand.
GCTTCCGTGTAGACTCGCTAGTAGGTCAAATCGTTGCAGATATGGCAGAAAATAGTGCAAAAGTTACCACCTCTAGCTTCAGCACTAGCCCTATAACCGAGAGTAATAGTATAAATTTGAGCTTAGACGCTATCTCGAAACCGGAAACTAGTGGCCAATTTGGGAATTTAAATATTTCCTCACAATTCCGTTACTACGAAAGCAATCTAGACAATAATACTTACAACAGCCTTAGCAATGACCAGTTTGCTGATTTGGGAAAGATGCTGACTCAATTCCAGAAGCAAATGGATGACCTTCGCAGATGGTTTGTTAACATCTAATCTCATACTATGTTGCGATCAGACAAATTTGGATTTCCTCACCTCTGCTCCCCTGCTCCTCTGCTGCCCTAATTTACTATCTTTGAATGCAACTCGGTATCATGTCCGGTTGCATGGACATAATTAAAAAGTTTGTAGTAATTGCTTTAGTCTTTATATTGAGGACTAAATTTTTTACTACAAAAGTTTTTTATTTTGGTTCATTATTAATAGAATAAGCTTTAATACTTGCTGCTTTGAAAGTTGCGATAAATAAGCGATCGCCTTTCATGTAAAAAAGCGATCGCTCCCCTAAACTTACCTTACAGAAAACGCTTCGCTAAACCGCCGGGTCACCGGTTCCATAATGAAGGTCAAAATTGACTTTTTACGAGTAACAATTTCGCCGTTTGCTGTCATACCAGGAGTAAATGCAACTTCTTGACCCCGGACATTTACGGTATGTTTATTTAGTTTAATTCTGGTGGGAAAAACTAAGCCTAATTCTTTATCAGCAATTGCATTTGGGCTAACTTGCACAACTGTACCATCTATGATCCCAAATTCTTGAAAAGGGAAAGTCGCCATTTTTACTTTTGCTCTCATTCCCTCACGAATAAAACCAATATCGCGGTTGAGAACTTTTACTTCTAAAAGCATCTGTTCCCCCTCCGGCAAAATTGACAGTAGTTCTTCACCCGCTTGTACTGGCCCCTTAGTGGCTTTGATTTTGTAGATTGTGCCTGCAACGGGAGCTTTAATAGTTTCTCCTTCTTCTTGCTTTCTAGCCTGCTCTAACTGACCAGAAACGTTAGCTAATTCTTCTTTGCGCTTGTTCATTTGAGTCAAAATTTCACTTTGACGTTCTGATGCTAAACGCTGTGCTTGATTACGAGCGGCTTGATATGCTTGTTCAGCTTGGCGAATTTCTTGGGTTTGGGCGGCAATATCTTTTTCTAGGGATGTTACTCTATCTTGAACCTCTGTGATTCTATTACGGGCGTTAGTCGCCTCATCTTTAGCCCTAGTAATTTCTGTATTGGCACGATTTAATCTTTCTTGCGCTTCCAGGTAATCGACTCTAGGGATAGCACCAGGAGTAATTAAGGTACGTAGGCTTTGTTCCCTTTTTTTAGCGATCGCCAAATTTTCTTGCACTTTCAGGCTAATACTTTCTGCGTTGGCAAGGTTAGTTTTGGCATTGCCAAGGCTAGTTTTAGCGCTAGCTAAGTTTTCTTGCAACCGAGTTTGACGCACTTTCGCTTGAGCTATAAGTGCCTGTTGGCGGTTGGCTTCTGCTTCTGCAACTGCTTGACGTGCTTGGTAGTCCGCAAGACGCGAGTTTAAAAGTTCATCTTGTAGTTTAGTACCAGTAGTTTTAACTCCGGTGCGTTCGGCATCTAAACGTTGCAAGTCTTCTTGAATCAACTTAGTAGTTTTGGCAAGACGATTAACATCAGTTTGTTGCAAGTCGGGATCTCGTTGAATCAATACTTGATCTTTAGTGACGCGATCGCCTTCTTTGACCTTGATTGTAAGAATTTTTCCACCACCAAGGGATGTTACTGGTCGTACTTGTGAAGAAGCAATTAATTCTCCTGGTGCTGTTGCTACTTCATCTATTTCTGAAAAATGCGCCCAGGCGATCGCTCCAAATACTATTAAGCTGATCGTTCCCGCTAACAATCTGGTATAAAGCGGTGGCAATTCCTGTACCGCCTTACCCAATTCATAGGACAATTGTTCGTCTGGTTTAGCGAATCGCTGTTTTGTCTGACGCGCTTGAATAGCATCCGCAACGAGAGAAAATTTCATAGAATTTTAGTTTATTGGGCATTGGGCATCGGGGATTGGGCATTGGGTGAAGAGGACAAGGAGCATGGGGGATGGGGGGACAAGGAGAGTTATTCATAGTTCTTTGCCCTTGTCCCCTTGTCTCCCCCTCCCCTTGTCCCCAGTCCCCAGTCCCCAGTCCCTAATCTCTACATCAAACTGCTAAATAGCGCCGCACAAAAGTTTCTAATGTTTCCAATTGAAAGTTAAAAATCCTCTCTAAATTGGCTACTTCATCTTTTGTGCAGAAAAATTCATTGGCGAGCAAAGTACGAAAGGTTCCCAACGCTTGTTGTGTTTGGGGATTAATTAAACCCAATGCACCCCGAAAACCATCGACGGCAAACAGTGGCGGGTTAATCACTAAAGGCTCTTTGTTGAAGATGCGACCAAAAATTTTGGGAATTTCTCCACGCGATAAAATCTTTGGCCCCCCTACTGGTAAAGTCTGGTTGCGAGCGCCTTCAGTTGTCAAGGAATCCACCACTATTCTTGCCAAATCATCTGTACTCACAATTGAAGTACGGTTTTTGGGATCGCCGATGAGCAGATACAACCCTGTTTCACGAAACCGTTCTGCCAATGGTAGCAAGTTCGATGCTAATCCAGCTGGGCGTAAAATAGTGTAATTCAAGCCACTAGCTTCTAGATATCGCTCAACGGCCCGTTTGGCTTTGAATACAGGAGCATCTTCATACCCCCGGTCAGCACCTAGTACAGAAATGAATACAAAATGTTGTACTCCATTAGCTTTTGCTTGGTCAATGAGTTCAACATTGGCGCGGTAGTCGAGGGATAAAGCATCGCCATCAGAACCGTGAGCGCTAATAATATATTGAACGCCCCGACAAGCTTTTTGGATATCTTCTTGCTGTCGTAAATCACCGATGAAGATTTCCGATCCTCTGTGTTCTAATTCGCCGTAATGTGAGTTAAGGCGGACAAATGCCCGCACTAGTTTCTCCTGTTGGCGTAAAAGTCGCACAACTCTGCGACCAATTCCTCCCGTTGCTCCAGTGACTAAAATCATATAATGACCTAATATGAATACTTTCAGTCTTTAGCGTTCTCGAAGAGCTAGGTATATGCTCAAAACTCGTTGATTAATGCTTGAACCTGAAATCAGCTATTTCACTATGAGCATACTTGTATACTTAATAACCATATTCAACATATCCTTAGGCTAACTATCCGAATAAGCCACGCTTTATCTATCTTAATAGTTGAAAAGCTATAGAAATTCCATTTGAGTTTTGAAATACACGTAGTTGGGCAATCCTAGCCCTACTTAATAGATGCAGGGAATATGGTTTCTTTTGTGTGGCTTTGCCTGTGGGCGGTATTTTTTGCAAAATCCCCGATATCTTGCAGCGCACTCTTCTAATGTTCTCCCCAGGATGGCATCACATTTAATTTTTTCTAGCGATCGCCTTCCCTTAATTTCTCAATAAACCTCATCATGAGCTGAAAAGATACAGATTTGCTCATCGACAGTGTTGCTATCTTTTAAGAATTCGATACTTTTTCATCTTATACCATGTCTCTATAACAATGGGCTTAATTACCCTGCCTTCACGGGCTTTGTTTGTGAGCAAAACCCTTCTAGGATGAGGGCGAATAGCGCTCAACATCAAAGAGAATTACTTGTAACTTCATCACAAAAACATAATAAACTCGATTTAATAAGCAAAAAGGCATTTTGCTTTATCATTTTGTCTAAATGCTTTCTCATTTTGGTGTTTTCCGCAAGCAAAAAGGCATATTGCTTTATCAAAATGCCTAAATACTTTCTCATTTTGGTAGATCGCGCACTCATTTTGGTGTTTTCCGCAAGCAAAATGCCTAAATGCTTATTCATTTGGCTTAAATGCTTTCTCAATTCTCCTGTTTGCTAACTCACTCATAAAAACTATTCTTGGCTAACAAAAGCCATCGGAGATTTGCCGAAATTATGTAAGACGATGTTTTAAAAGTTCTCTTGTTGGTAGCAAAACGTTTTAGATCCCCCTAAATCCCCCTTAAAAAGAGGAGGCAGTGCGTTGCGGGGGTTCCCCCCGTTGTAGCAACTGCCGTGGACTTTAAGAAGTTTTCCTCCCTTTTTAAGGGGGGTAGGGGGGATCAATAAGTGTTTAAAATCACAGCCAACTACTTTTCAAACAACCTCTAAGGCTGATTAGTACACGGGTAAGGAACATTGTTGTGCCTTTACTCCAATTCCACAACTACTGGTGTATGGTCGCTGGGTTGGGGCAATTTTCTGGGGGCGACATCAATGATGCAGCTTTTAGCGCGCTCGTACAAAACTGGTGTTAGATAATGGTGGTCAATTCGCCAACCTAAGTTACGCCGAAAGGCTGCGGCGCGATAATCCCACCAACTGTAATTTCCGCCTTCTTGGGTGAATTTACGAAAGGCATCGGCAAATCCCAGTGCTAGTATATCTCTTAGGGCTTGGCGCTCTGCTTCAGAGGCCATAATGTGATTGTTAAGACTAACTTGCTCGTGAATATCTTTAGCTTCTAAAGCAATGTTGAAGTCTCCACATACACAGATTGCAGGTTGTAATTGTAGGAGCGATCGCAAATACTCTTTTAGCACTGTCAACCAACGGAGTTTGTAAACGTATTTCTCGGTTCCTACGGCTGCACCATTGGGGACATAAAGATTAACAATCCGAATACTATCAATAACACCCGTAATCACCCGCTTTTGCTCATCCCATTCTGGTGGGATAGTGGGGACAATCGAGGTAAAACCAGTACTGACATCTAATAGCGGTTGACGGCTAATTAAGGCTACGCCGTTGTAGGCCTTTTGTCCTGATAAATAAAGGTGATATCCTAATTCTTCAAAGGGCGATCGCGGAAAGTCGCTATCCATAACTTTCGTTTCTTGCAAGCACAGCACATCAACTGGATTCTGATTTAACCAATCAATAACTTGCTCTAGGCGAGTGCGAATCGAATTAACGTTCCAAGTTGCGATTTTCATTAGTCAATATTTAGTTAAATTAATTAATACTTAATCAACTTAATCAAGAAGATTTTATTTTTATTTAATATTTATTGAATATCTAGACGTTTAGGGCTTTTCATGAAATCGGTTTTAGAATTAATTGATCCCACATCAAAATTTAGTATTCTCAGCTACAAAATTTGTTGATTAGTAGGTTAAGTTACAAAATAGACGAATTACTTATGATCCCCAAGATAGATGAAAGGAGCCAGTAGTAAATTATAACCTTAAGCATTGTAGCTGCCCGGTGGCAATTACTAATGCGATGCTCTGAAATTTGTTTGCGGTATTTTGAGAGTACGGTTAACCGATATTGGACTTTTGGGTGTTAGTGGGTGTTAGTAAGTTTAGCGTTACCCAAATGGTTAATGGTCACGAAACGATCTACAAACAAATTATTAAAGATCGCATAGACTTGAATGGGCACATTCATGCGGCAGAAATCAGAATTTTAATTAACGAGTTTTTCGTCCCTTTTTTCTTTTTTGCCCGTTTTAAATAACTACTTTTTTAAAGGAGGACATCGGTATGAGTATGCGAACCAACACCTGTCCATGTTGCGGCGGTTCCCTCCTGCGTCATGTTCGACATAGCGAAGTTTATTGGTTTTGTCTATCTTGTCGGCAAGAAGTTCCGCTAATAACTCTCAATCGTCTGCCTAATATGGAAACCCGGAACACGGGAGTGCTTCCCCAACCAACAGTCAATTCTTAATGCAGCACGGTAGAAATCAACTACCGTTTAAAAACACTTCAAAATAAATATAGAAGGTTTTTGTAGAATTCCTCTGGGCGGCTTGCCGTAGGGGATTTTGTTTTCTGGAAAGGTTGACTGCTGACGTTTTCATTACTTCACCTGATAAAATCAGGTGGAGTAATTAATTCTAGGTCAAAAGCTGTGTTAGCAGCCTTACTTTACGGTCAAGAAGATTTACGTTTAGAAAAAGTCTCTGACCCAACTCCAGGTACTGGGGAAGTAGTGATCCAAGTGGGGGCTGCTACAACTTGTGGTACAGATTTGAAAGTTTGGCGTCGTGGCGGTCACGCCAGAATGCTAACACCGCCGACATTGTTTGGACACGAAGCAGCAGGGCAAATTGTGGCAGTGGGCGCAGGTGTTACAGACTGGCAAGTAGGCGATCGCGTCGTAGCGAATAATTCTGCTCCGTGCATGAACTGTTTTTTTTGTCAACGGCAAGAGTATTCATTGTGCCCCAATTTGACATGGAACAATGGCACATTTGCAGAATACTTAAAAATTCCCGCGCCGATAGTACAACATAACTTGTTGCGAATTCCCGATGAGTTGCCTTTTGCATTGGCAGCGATGACTGAACCTTTAGCTTGTGTGTTGCATGGGGTAGGGCGTTCTAATATCAAAGCCCAAGACCGGGTAGTTGTTTTGGGTGATGGGGCGATTGGATTAATGTTTGTAGCGGCTTTGGCTGTTGATGCTAAAGCTGAGGTGTGGCTGTGGGGAGGTAATGACCACAGGCTAGAAATTGGCAAAAAATTAGGTGCAGCTAAAACTTTTAATTATCATCAAAACCCCGATATTCCTGGTGTCGTGAAAGAACTGACACAAGGATGGGGTGCAGATGTGGTGATTGAAGCAACCGGGATACCTAGTGTTTGGGAAAGTGCGATCGCTTGTGCCCGTCCCGGTGCAACTGTCAATTTATTTGGTGGCTGTCCACGAGATACAACTATTACCGTTAATACAGAACAGTTACACTACAGCGAAGTAACTCTCAAGGGTGTGTTTCACAACACTCCGCAGTATGTGCGAGCCGCCCTATCATTTATAGCTAGCCGTAAACTTCCTTTAGAGTTACTGATCAGCGAACATCGCCCCCTAAAAGATTTAGAACAAGTATTTTATGACATGAAGGCACGAAAGGTAATTAAGGTAGCGCTGACAGCTTAAAAATTACAGCTATTTTCAGGTAAATAAACCACATCTTTTTTTATTTCACGCAGAGGCGCAGAGGAGCCAGTGCGTTGCGCGGGTTCCCCGCGTTGTAGCAACTGGCGTCGCGCACAGAGAAATACAAGAGCATGGCCTAAATACATAAAAACTGCTGTACAACACTCGCTATAGCCCCGCCGTAATGAAATGAAATAATCTTCATGAAAAACGGGAAAACTATGGATACATCCCTATTGTTATCAGCTAACGGGGAAATTTCCATATAAGTCCTGAATAGAAAATGCTAAAAAAACCTTTGCTTAGTTTTTTGATTCTGCCTTTTTCTCTATTGCCCTGGTTTTCGATGGGTATGGTTTTTGATTCTACAGCGAATGCTTTACCTGGGCAAAAAACAGAAGAAGTAGAGACTTGGATCAAAGCACATTCTACACTACGCCCCAATAATGGAGAGAAATTGTTTGTGCAAAAAAGTGATACTGCTGCCCAGCGATTCACTTTTCTAGCATCAGTATTGCCTCCTGGTAAGGTGGCATTTGCTAAAGACCGCAGCAAAATCCGTAGTGAGCGCATTACTATGTATGATGCTGTTAACGGGATGACATTTCAGCGCTTCCAGGAAGCCTTACGCGTAATTTATGGCTTAGATATCTATCAAGACTTTAATAATGCACAGCTGCTTTATAAGTATCCTAACCAGAGTGCAATCAACTCAGCCCGTTTTGCTAAAACTCCGATTAGAGAAGCTTTACAAGGAGAATTGCGTGTAGGCGATCGCTATGCTTACTGGGTAGAAGTCGCCCAACCCAAGACTGGTAAAGCTTTCACTGGTCAAATGACGATTTTGCTCAAAAGTGATTTAGACAAGTTAGAAGCAGAACTGCGAAATCGTTAAGTTTCAAACCAGCTGAAGTGGTGAGACAGCGCCGACTCACTGCACATGAAAAAGGAACAAGGGGACTGGGGACTGGGCATAGGGCATTGGGCAGTGGGCATTGAGCATTGGAGAAAATTATACTCAGCACTCAGCACCCCCCACTTCCTACTCAGCACTCAGCACTCCCAACTCAGCACTTTGAAGAACTCGACACTCCAGCTTTCCTAAAGACTTCCTAATCCTCCAGATGGTGGAGTTTGCCATGCACCGGAAAAGATACTTTCAGATGCTAAAGAAATTCGTAGTAAATCTTCCTTCAGCAGCGGTGGCCATTCAATGCCAGCTTTGCGCCCCGCTGCATATAGTTGTTGAGCCTTGATGCTTAACTGAAAAAGGGCAAATGCTAGTTCTCTATCTAGAGTTTGGGCTTCTTTTAAGGCTTCAAACGCCACTTTCAACGCCAACAAAATCGAGGTGATCTGACCAGGAACAGGTGGTTTTCCCTGCTTCATACGTATTAACAGGGCATCTGGATTGTTCTCGGTTGTTAATGTCTGGTCTATAAGGATTTTGCGAGCTGTGTCGTAGTTCATTTATCAAGCTTACCCTAGATTATGTCTCAGTAGTAATACTTAGTTTAGGATTACTGCTTTGATTTTTTGATAATCAGTAGTTATCAATTCTACTATCGTTTATTTATTACCAATTGGCAGCACTAAATACGTATTTTTATTTGCGTTTTTTTGTTGTAGATTGAGCAACTCTTGACTCCACTGTAAATGGTGGAATTTCTTGGAGTTCAGCTTCACTCAAAGTATACTGTTCGCATACTAAGCTCAATCGATTCCCTGGTGTTTTCACGGCGTTGACGGAATGAGTTAAATCACCCTGGAAGTAAAGTAAGGTGTTCATTTGCGGCTTAATTTGCCCAAGTTGGCGTTTGTGCGACTTGAGTACCAGTTCTCCCCCCTCCATGTCTTGAGGTACTCGGACATAAAGAACACTCACAACCGCAGGCGGTTCAACGGTTTTGCAGTACGAACGCAGAGAGCGATCAATGTGCGGATCGACACGGGAGCCTTCTTCGAGCAATAAAGGATTGAGGTAAAAAGCGTTACAGTTAGGCTGGAGAGCCAAATCCATATAAGATTTGAAGTAGGGGAATTGCTGTTCTACCTTTGCTATGTGCGATCGCTGGAATACTACAGAAAATCCTTTAGTACCGACAAAATCGCGGTTGAGGTTGTTGATCGCAAAGTAAGAGCAAGCATGGATTTCCCCCCATAAGTTATTTAGATAATCGCTGGGGAAAGCGTTGGCTTGTAGTTGATAATGTTTCACAATGAGTGTGGAAAGCGATATATCAATAGTAATTAACTGCGAAAACGATATTCCGTTCGCGTCGGATGCTATATATTATCTGTTGATTTAAGAGTGTTAAATGCTCTTTAAGCCAAATACCACAGCGCTTTACCTAATCGCTATATTTCATTTTGCTATCCAGCAACACCTAACGGGAGAGTTAAATTACAATATTTACGGTAAAGTTTCGCAAATTCTCCTGTCGCCATTTGGCATCATGTTTACGATGTGTCCGCAACTCTAAAACCCTAATTCCCTTGTCTGGAAGTGGGTTTAATCTTTGTTGCAACTGCTGCCAAGAAGTAATTAATTCATGCTCTACACTATAAGTGGCGCACAGTTGGGCGAAATCAATATTTTGGGGAGTGCCAAAAAACTCTTCAAATGGTGGGTCAAATTTGGCAATGGGTAACATTTCAAAAATACCACCGCCATTGTTGTTGATTAACAAAATTGTCAGATGTCCAACAAACTTATTTCTGATTAAAAAACCATTTGTGTCATGCAACAGAGCTAAATCTCCTGTTAACATCACGCTACTTTGATGGCGGTGGGCAATTCCTAAAGCTGTGGATAATGTACCGTCAATGCCATTTGCACCCCGGTTAAAATGCGATCGCACTCCTAAATTATTCGGTTTCCAAAAAAATTCCACATCCCGCACAGGCATACTGTTAGCGATAAATAGTGGTGTTCCCGGCGGTAAAGTTTGGGAAAGCAACCAGGCGGCTTTACCTTCAAATAACTCTTCCATTGTCGCCAGAGTTTGGTCAACAGCTTTCCTGACTTTAGCTTCAGCAGTACACCACAGTTGGAGATAATCAGAAGCTGATGAATTGGTAATAAGTTCTGTCCCCTGCACCGTTGCAAGCTGTTCCACCGAAACACGCAAATGAATCGTCCTCCCATGCAGTGGGTCGAAGTTTTGATCACTAGGGTCAATTACCCAACGTCGTGGTTGTGTGTTATTTATCCAAGTACGCAGTTCTTTACTTGTAGGCATTTCTCCTACTTGAATCACCATTTCGGGTGCTAGCTGTTTTGCTAGTTGCGGATTTCGCAAAATCTGGTCGTAGGTAGAAATTAAATGAGGGTTGAGGTCGCCATAATTTCTAACTGGGGAGAGTCCCTCTGCTAACACTGGCCATTTGAGGGTCTGGGAAAGTTGCGCGATCGCCTGACAATAATTTTGCGGTTGCTGTGGTTGGGCAACACCTGCGATGATAATTCCGCGATCGCATTGCTGCCATTCTAGGGGAATGGGGATTGGTGAGACAGCGCGGTCTTGGGGGTTTCCCCCATGAGCGACTGCGAACCCGAAGGGGGAATAGAGATTGGGGAATAGTATGGAGTTTGTGACTCCTGCAAAAAAGTCTTCTGGGTGAAACTGTGAGTCCAAATAGCTGAAATCAGTTCCATCAGAAATCGGTGCTAAGGGGTCACGGAAGGGAATATTTAGATGTACTGGCCCTGCTGTAGGAGTTTGCGATTTCTCCCAAGCGTGAATTATTGTTTGCCGCAGATAAGTTAGCATTCCCATATCTGGGGAGGGTAAAGCTAACTCTGTTTGCCAGTTTGGGTAAGTACCATATAATTTCAACTGATCTATAGTTTGCCCAGAGTGGCAATCTCGCAATTCTGGCGGTCTATCAGCAGTTAACACCAACAGGGGTACGCGACTTTCTCTAGCTTCGATGACCGCTGGGTAAAAGTTCGCCCCTGCTGTACCAGAGGTACAAACAAGTACTACAGGACGACCGCTAGCCTTTGCTTGTCCCAAAGCAAAAAAAGCGGCAGAGCGTTCATCAAGAATAGAAATCGCTTCAATATCTGGTTGTTGTTGGACAAAGGCGATTGCTAGGGGTGTAGAGCGTGAACCGGGACAAATCACAGCACAAGTCAGTCCCAGGCGCTTTAGTGTCTCGGTTAAAATATAACCCCAAAGTTGATTAACATTGCTACAGGCGATCGGCATTCCAGCAAACAGAGCTATAAGTTAGCAGCGCTGGTTTCCAACGCCGAATAGCATTTTTACATATTTTTAGAGTTCTGAGTCATAAGTGCTGAGTAACAGGCAATAAGCAATAGGCAATAAGCTTCTCCTTGTCCTCAATTCCCAATGCCCAATGCTCCATGCCCAATAACTCAGCACTAACGTTAAAATCCAAAATGCAAAATTCGCTGGCCCAGTGTTATGGACTGCATTCATTTAACGGGAATTCGCTGCTATGGTTACACGGGGTATCTACCTGAAGAACAGGTGCTAGGGCAATGGTTTGAGGTGGATGTAATGTTATGGCTGGATCTTTCTACTGCTGCAAGAACTGATGCGATCGCAGACACTATAGATTATCGCAGTGTCATTAGCTTGGTAAAAAATCTGGTAAAGACATCGAAGTTTGCTTTGGTGGAACGATTAGCTGGCGCGATCGCAGACTCTATTCTCCAACAGTGCGATCGTGCTACAAAAATCCAAGTCATTCTCAGCAAACCCGCCGCACCCATTCCAGATTTTGGCGGCAAAATTAGCATTGAATTGTCAAGAACTAAGCCCAACATCTAAAGCACTAACCTGATTTTTCAACCAAAAAATATATATAAGCAATAGGAGCTAGGGGGAGTAAGTATTTAAGAATCATTCTCCCTATCTTTTTATCTCTCCTATAGCAAAGTTATCTCACTATCCCTTCCAAAGTTTGTAAAAAAAAGTAATTATTTGTTATAACAAAATTTCAAAATTTAATATTTATTAGAAACATTTAATTAATTTTATTCCCAATATAAATTCCTAATTAAGTATATGTTTATACTTTTTTATGTAAATTTCCGGGCTAATATAAATACAATTTATATTAGTAATATAAAACTACTTATAGGGTTGACCAGTCGTCTGAGGTACAAATCTATCTGTGTTTATCTGTGGTTAATTACTTTTACCTGTAGCTAACTCAAGTGAGAACCGCTATATAAAATAAATGTATTAACAATACGCTAAGTATATCTGTCTAAATGAATATAAGATAGTTTGTCATTACAAGCGTAAATAAGTAGAGTAAAGAATCGCCAACCTTTACAATTGCTTTACTTCGCTGGCGCATTTAATATTTAATTGCACCCGCTTACTTAAAATTAAAATTCAATTCGCGGAACGCTTGTAAAAACTTGAATTTTTCTGGTATGGTCTCTAAAATACTATCGTTGTTGTAACTTTATTAATAAGTAATAGCAATTCAAAATTACGAAAGCCTGATTTTATCTGGGTTTCCAGGCTTGTATTTGTCAGATTCTTTTTTCAAGTTGGTATAAATGATTTTTTAGTTTATACAAGACTTACCGATACTTATGTTTTTCATAATAAAGTTAAGTTGCTTTTTAGAAAAAATCTTTAGTTGCTTGCAATTGTATGGCAATGTACATCTAAAGACCAAACATTGTCTAAATAACCGTATATTAACTGTATCAGTGTATAAAAAACATGGTGATTAATAACTTAGTTAGTATTTTAGTCAAGCAATTACACTAGTATATTAAATTAAAGATTGATTATTATAGGATTATTGATTTTCAGAATGAGTTGAGACTGAAAACAAAATCTGAACCTTAGCAAACAGGTTAGTCTAATATGTTCGCCCCAAAAATCCTAGTTGTTGAGGATGAAAAAGTCCTAGCTTTAGATATAAAAAATAGTTTACAAAAGTTAGGATATTCTGTTGCCGAAATTACTGCATCTGGTGAAGATGCAATAAAAAAACTAGCAGAAACGAATCCCCATTTAGTATTAATTGATATTTGCTTGGCAGGGGAAATTAATGGTGAACAGGTCGTAGATATTATTCAGAACCATTTCCACATACCTGTTTTATACTTAACGGAGTATTCAGAAGATATAAAAATACATAAAAAGCAACTAAGTGAGCCTTTTAGTTATATTGCTAAACCATGTGCCGAAAAAGACTTACATTTTGCCGTAGAAATGGCTCTTTACAAGCACCGAATGAGCCAGAAATGGCAAGAAGAAAAACAAAGGCTAACAGCAATTATTAACAGTATGGGCTGTGCAGTAGTTGTGACACATGCCAATGGCCGTATCCAGATGATGAATCCATTAGCAGAAGCACTGACAGGTTGGCAACAAGATGAAGCTTATGGTAAAGATTTAGCAGAAGTTGTAAGCTTAATTGGCAAAGATATGGATGAAGCAATTGAAAATTTAGCTACACAAGCAATGCAAGCAGGTGAGGTTGTGAATTTACCCGATAACTGTACCCTGCTGGCCAAAGATGGTAAAAGAATTCCCATTGGAGATAGTGTTGCACCGATTCGAGATGTTGATGGTAATATCAGTGGTGCCGTTTTAGTTCTGCAAGATATTACTGAACGTAAACAGACAGAAGCAGAGTTGCTGCGTAATGCCTGTCATGATTCACTAACAGCATTGCCCAATCGAGTTTTGTTTTTAGATCGCTTAAAACAAACAATTGAACGTAGCAGACGTAGAAACGATTATAATTTTGCAGTTTTATTTTTAGATTTAGATGGCTTTAAAGCAATTAACGATCGCTTTGGGCATGGAATCGGGGATGATTTTTTAGTAGCGATCGCTAGACGCTTAGAGTCATGTTTACGCAGTGGTGATACTGTAGCTAGATTTGGCGGCGATGAGTTTGCTGTACTGTTAGAAGACATCAAAGACGTTACGGATGCTACAAATGTCGCCAAACGTATTCAAGAGACACTAGGATTACCACTTAACGTCAATGGAAATCAGATATTTCCTTCAGCCAGCATTGGAATCGCTTTGAGTGGCCGTGGTTATGAAGAGCCACAAAACTTGTTGCGGGATGCTGATATTGCCATGTACCGCGCTAAACGTCAAGGAAAAGCTCGTTACGGTGTCTTTTAATTAAGCTACTTAGTAGCAGGCATATCGGTTTAACTAATAGCTATTGATTAATCCGTAAAAATTTCTGCAAATCCGCTTGCACTGCCGGCTGTTGAATATAAGTCTCTGCTGCTTCTATCAAATTACTAATATTCTCTTGGCTGACATTATCAAGATCATCACTCAAAGGTTTGCCAGTCAAGCTTCTATCGAGTCTAAATTGCAACCGTAAAACACGATTATGAATTATCTCCTTAGTGATATACTCATAAATGCTTGATGAGCCATCAAGTAATATACCAATGAACGGCTGTGCCCATTCTATTAGTCCCCATCCTTGAGCTTTTTTAAATGGTATGATCCGCGTCTGTTGGCCAGTTCCAATTGATAATACAGTAATCTCATCAACTGGATAGCCTAATCTTAGAGCTTCGGCAACAGCACAGCTAGAGGGGTTGTTAGCAGCAACACCGCCATCAATTGCAGAGTATATAGATTTAATGAAGTATGTAGAACCTTGTTCAGGTATTGTTTCCCAAGGTGTATCTAATAGAGCTATTCGATTGAACCCTACATACTTTTTGATGGTGCGGGTTTGACCCGTGCCTATACCCCTAGTGATCATAATTTTTAGATCTTGATATATATTATCAAGTGAGGATGCATCCTCATCTAAAGTGATACTATTTGTAGTTGCTGTTTGAGTTATGCCATCGATTATTTTATCGAGTTTATGTGCTGGAAAATAAGTTGGGGCCGAAGCAGAACAAACACACACCTCCCATAAAGGAACATTGCCATAGTTTTTATCTTGCCGCCAGCTTTTAAATATAATTGGTTCGCGGCTAATGGTATCATACGAGGGAACTAATAATCTTGGCCCAGTAATATCAAATAGTCCGGTATCACCAAAAGCTTCTTTGAGTACTTGGATTAAACCAGTATCAGAAAACTTGGGAGCAGACAAACCATACCTCAGAAGTAAAGGTAAGCGTTTTAGCGAAAAACGACTTCTATAAGGAAATATAATTGAGCTTTTTTGCTTATATAAATCCAAAATTTCTTGACTACTACGTCCTATGGCAATAGCACTGGCTAATATTGACCCAGTAGAAGTTCCTGCAATTAAGTCAAAGTACTCGTTCAAAGGTTGATCAATTTGCTGCTCAATAGCCGCTAGAATGCTTGCCGCGACAACCCCCCGGATACCCCCACCATCCAAGCTTAAAATCCGAAAAACCATATTCCTCCGAATTTTCTGCGTTTATTTGTTAGGCAGTATACATTAAGATTAGTCTGCGATGAATATGATTCAAAGATAAAAATATTCAGAAAATTTATTTGAATTCAATTCAATATAATTCCAAATGAAAAAATTAATTTATATTTATCTGCATTAAGCATGGAATAAAAGCTAATTGTTATTTTCCTAACTCTTATGTTACATTAAAAGATACAATTAATATCTTTTATAAAATATCACTGAGCTTATGACTGCTTTTTTCTACTCTTATTTATCCTGTTGTGTAAGCTGCTCGCACAATTGATTTAATTCCGAATTACTCTGTTGAATAATGTTTTGTGCTAGTTTTTCTAGTCTCTCAATATTTTTAGGGTTGGTGTCATCCATATCATCGTTAGCTTCATTCAGTTGTCCCTGAAAGCGATAATATTGTTTGGGAATACTCTCAGCTTTTGGCAACAATTGTTCTAGCTGACAAGCTACTGATTCACTATTAGCGTCAAAAGTAATATTTACTAATGGCTCAACCCATTGAATGAGTCCCCAATTTTCTGCTTTCTCGTAATGGTATTTACGAGTGAGAGAACCTGTACCCAAGGAAACTACCAATATATCGTCTAAGGTTAGCGGTTGTTTATTAGGTATTTGTGGATCTGGTTTTTTAGAAGAGATGATAGCTTCCATAATAGCCAGGGAGGTGGGGTTGTTAGCAAAGACACTACCATCAATTAACGCATAATAACCCGCATTAGTTGGATCGATTGTTTCAATTTTATAAGGCTGAAAATAAGTCGGAGCCGCAGATGTTGCCATTGCTGCTTGTTTTAGGGTGTAGCCTTCGCATAGCTTACGGAAGTTATCGCCTAATTTTTGATTTTTCACATTATTAGTAAAAAATATAGGCGTGCGTAGCTCAATATCATAGCTGGTGATGAAAAGTTCAGTTAGCGCATCCTGTAACAGAGTGTCTCCCAAAAATTCTGTTAAAACTTCGTTTCTACCCTTTGAAGAATATTTTGCCCTTACAATGTCGTCAATTTTTAGTAAGCGCATTGCAGATGGCTCAAAAAAGATGCGTTCTCCATTTTTTCGATATAAATCGATGATATCTTTAGCTTGAAACTGAGGTTGATTAATATTTTGGGAATCTGGTTTAGTGAGTGCGGCTGCTAAAATACCTCCTGTGGAAGTACCAGCAATTAAGTCAAATAGTTGGCAAGTTGGCTTTTTTGTACGCTTTTCAATTTCGTCGAGAATTATTGCCGGAATAATTCCTCTAATACCGCCGCCATCGATTGATAAAACTTTATATTTGTAAGGCATATACTTCTTGGCAGAATTCTCTGGAATACTATTATGTTCTACTATCTAAACTATTAACTAATACAAGTTCTTGTAGGATGCTTTGATAGGATATTATAGTTTAATTTAATATTGCTCACACAGTGTTTCTACTTAAATATAGCTTCACAAAACACAAAGACTTGGAGTTTAGCCGACTCCAAGTCCCAAACTTAACTTTCTTTTATTAAGTACTTTTAATTTACAGTGTCAAAGATTGAGGATTAGTCTCAATCAGTTTTGCCAAATCTTGCAAGAATGCAGCAGCATTAGCACCGTAAATAATGCGATGATCTGAGGTAATAGTCACTTGCATTTGTTGACGTACACCAAACAATCCGTCAGTTGTTGCTACGACTTGTGGGCGGGATGCACCGATCGCCAGAATTGAACCTTGTCCAGGTGGTAAAATCGCGTCAAATGTATCTACGCCAAACATCCCCAAATTTGACAGGGTAAAAGTGCCACTGTTGTATTCTTCAGGTTGCAGTTGTTTTGTCCTCGCGCGGTCTACTAAAGACTTCCAAGTGCGTGATAGAGAATAAATATCTACCATGTCTGCATTCTGCAATACAGGTGTAATCAAGCCGCCATCATCCATCGCCACAGCTACGGCAATGTTAATGCCAGAAGGATATACGATTCCTTGGTCTGAGTAGCTGGCATTTATTAATGGGTGTTTTTGCAATGTCACCGCCACGGCTTTTGCCAGTAGCGCTGTCATTGTCACTCCTTTGGACTTAATCTGCTTATAAAGCTTATCTAACCCATCAGTGGTAATTGTGTAACTTACACGGAAAACTGGTACAACTAGGCTAGCTACCATATTCCGTACAACTGCATTTTGGAAAGTAGTTAAAGCTACTACCTGTCCAGGAGCAGCACTGCTAGCCACAGGGATGGGTGCGGGTGCGGGTGCAGGTGTGCGAGATGGTGACGGTGCAGATGGGGTGAATGTGGGCGCAGATGGTGGCGGTGCAGTTGGTGTGGTAGCGGGTTGCTTACCTTGATTGGCAGCCGCTTCTACATCTTCGGCGACAATGCGACCATAGGGGCCACTGCCTTTGAGGGTATTTAAATCAACTTTTAGCTCTTTGGCTAACTTGCGGGCGCGGGGTGAAACGACGAGGCGTCCTTCTCGATGGTTATTTCCATTTTGAGACGCTAAGGCTGGTGTTTCGGCTGAGACGGTGGCAGCAATTGGTTCGGGAGAGGTGGTAGCAGGGGTAGCAGCGCTACCTGAATTAGCAGCAGACTTGGCGGTTTCGATTTCGGCTTCTGTTTCTGCGATGAAGGCGATCGCGGCTCCCACATTCGCACTGTCACCAGCTTGCACTAAGATGTGGGCAAGATATCCTTCATAAAAGGATTCCACATCCATATCTGCCTTGTCTGACTCGACAACCACCACTGTTTCGCCTTTTTCTACTTTATCGCCTGGCGATTTCACCCAAGAAACAATTTTGCCTTCGGTCATGGTGGAACTCAGCGCCGGCATAAATACTTCGTAAATGCTCATAGGGTGGTTTCAGAATCAATGAATTTATGGACTTTAACAGCTTTCACCAGATCGAATTGTATCTTGGCAGGAGAATTTTAGAGCCGATATTTTTGATTGGGACTGGGCATTGGATAAAGAAGACAAGGAGCATGGGGGATGGGGGGACAAGGAGCAAGAGTTAATCATGGTTCTTTCCCCTTGTCCCCTTGTCCCCTTGTCTCTCCTGCTTTTTTCCAGCCCCCAGGCCCTTTTACTAATTGATGGCGCGATCGCCCCAGGAACCTAATCACGAGGTAAATGTCTACATATATAGCAATCTTTAATGGTTCGTCAATATTAAATAGCGGGCGTTGAGTACTGTTAGTCAACAGCCACAACCAATTTTGACCAGTCAAGGAGATTGTTATATAAATTTATCTTGCTTATTACCGCTCACAAAGATACGGACGGTACTCACAATCAAAGGATAAAAGCTTAGTGGTTTAAATCCAATTTAAAATTCACAATTAATAATTCACTTGTTAGCAATTTTATGTCAGTGAAGTGGAAATTATTTTTGATTTTGATACTAAGTATCTTTACTACTGCTGGTGCTGGAGTTTATATGGCTCAACATCAAACATCTGCACCAATTGTTGAAAATACAAATGGGCAATCACAGCAGATAGCAGCAACTCAGATGTCTCAAAATATAGAGACTTATCCAGAGCGTTCCTATTATAAAACCATACCTCTTGAAGATATTAACTCTACTCTCCAAGGTAGCGATCCTGCTACCCTTGCCCTAAATGCCTTTGATGAGCAAGCATCAGTGGAAGGAACACGCAAAGTCGAGGTAGTTTATCCACA
This sequence comes from Mojavia pulchra JT2-VF2, assembly GCA_019359325.1. GTDB lineage: Bacteria > Cyanobacteriota > Cyanobacteriia > Cyanobacteriales > Nostocaceae > Mojavia > Mojavia pulchra. The sequence continues at coordinate 57,368 of JAHHHN010000020.1, forward strand.
ACGCAATCAAGCTTTGGTAACGATTACACAAATCAAGCGAACTGATGATTTAGTTGGTGCAGTTAAATATCGAGTTGAAATGACAACCTTTGGGCGATCGCTTTTAGTTAGTTCACCTCCAGTCTGGCAAATCGTTTGGGCTGGTTCCCAAGTGCAATGTTGGACTGGGAACCGCCCTGAAAAAAAATCAACTCAAAGATGCCAACCCCTGATGGGGGAATTCAAAACTCAAAATTAAGAATCCCCATAAATCTAGGGGCTTGAAACAATAATGCTAAGAATGGTCAGTAGATACCTGAGTTATTAGCCACAGCCCAACGGATGACTGATAACTGTAAACCATTCACCTTAGTTAGATGTAGTTAGACATCGCCACGAATTTCTTCTACAACACCATCGCGCAGAACGATTTCAACTTGAGTTTTGCTGATCAGGTTATCACCTATTTCAATCTTAAAAAAACCTTCCATTTGGAATTGGTTTACTTCTTGATCCAACTCTAGAAACTGTACTTGCTGAAGGTTTTGCAGAAATTGATTTTTCTGTTCTAGTAGTTCGCTTTTCTTTTGATTGACTTGAAGTTGAATATTGTCGATTTGTTGGAGAGTCTGAGGTCCTGGTGGTTGTAGACTCTGCTTTTGAATTGCAGCAATCGCTCTTTGTCCTTCAACGTCCAGCTGTTGCAATTGCTGATCGGTTTGATTAATCTGCGCTTGCAACTGCTGTTGTATTTCCTCTTTCCACAGAGGAGTAACAATGACTCTGACATTAACAATGCGTTTCAAAAGCATTTGAGGTTTGGAGACATCCATAAATTCACGTTCACTCTATCGTTTGCAGGTGGAATTATTAAACAAACATGCCGTCAATAATATCGCGGTAGCGTTCGGCAACGACATGACGCCGGATTTTTAGCGTTTGTGTCATTAGACCATTTTCAATAGAAAACGGCTCTAAAATGAGTTTGAATGGGCCAATACGGTCATCCAGTCGATAGCCTGGACGATTTTGCACTTCCCGATTCAACTCTTTGCGAAATAAATCCTGGATCATTTTACTCTCCAGGTCAATTTTTGGACTGGGTGAAGCGGAAACAATCTCATTTGGTCTACTCAAGTCGACGTTCTGAGTCTCAGCCCATTTTTCTAAGGCTTCGATATTGGGGACAATTAATGCACCGATACTACGCTGATCTTGTCCGACAAGCATGATTTGATCGATGTAGGGCGATCGCAAACATGCGTCTTCTATCGGCTGCGGCTCGATATTTTCCCCATTGGTTAATACAATCGTATCCTTAGCTCTGCCAGTGAGCACCAAGTCATTTTGAGGTGTTAACCAACCTAAATCGCCACTATCAAACCAGCCTTCAGCATCAATGGCTTTCGCCGTCGCTTCTGGATTTTGGTAATAGCCTTGCATAACTTGTGGCCCCCTCAATAATACCAAGCCTCGCTCTCCCACTGGCAAAGGTTGGCGAGTCTCTGGATTTACAATTTTAACTTCTGTGGCAGGTAGTGTTGGGCCAGATGAACCTCGGACATTGTGCCAAGGACGCCGCACGTTAGTAACAGGAGAGGTTTCTGTTAAACCGTAACCTTGCAAAATCTCTACACCAATAATTTCAAAAAACATATCTATGTGCTTGGGAAGCGCACCGCCACCGCTAATTACATACTTAATTTGTCCTCCGGTGGCTTCTCGGACTTTGGCATAAACAAGTTTTTCTCCTAAGATGTGCAGGGGTAACAAGGCGGATGCTTGTATCCTAGCTGCTAATCGCTCAGTAGCGGAAGCATCAAGATTATCTAAACTCAGCCCTTCGGCAATTCGCCGTGCTTTAATATATCTCTCACTAGTGTCTAGTAAAAACTTAATCAGGCGTAGTTTGTTTGCTGGTTGTTCACGAAATTGCTTTTGCGCTCCTTCATAAATTGATTCCCACAAGCGGGGTACAGCTACCATGTAATGGGGTTTAATTTCTTTTAAATCCCGTTTGACAGAGCGCAAGTTAGTGTAAACTTGCCCGCAACCTTGAGAAAGCAAGAAATACTCTACTGTCCTTTCATAGCTATGCCAACTTGGGAGGATACTAAGGGCAACATCACCCACTTTTGGCTGCACTACTGTCCCCATAGTGAGCAATTGGTGCATTAAATTTCCATGAGTGAGCATTACACCCTTGGGTTTACCCGTAGTACCAGAAGTATAAATCAGCGTTGCTAGAGTTTCGTAATTTTGTTTAACTGGTACAAGAGTATTGTTTGCGCCAACTTCTATCAATTGTGAAAAGTTCAGCACCTTTAGAGGTGTGTCTTGTGGTGGTGCTTCATCTGAAAGTAAAATTATCAATTCAACTGGTAGATCGTTGAGACGATCTTGTAGTTTATTGAAAGTTTTTAAATCCTCAACTACCAGCGCTGTACTGCCACTATTCGCCACAATAAACAGCAATTCTTCTCTTTCTGCTTGGGAGCTACGCACCGCGTCAACTGCTCCAGCAGTCATAATACCTTGATCTGCAATAAACCATCGGGGACTATTATCGGAAATCAAGGAGATGCGATCGCCAGCTTTAATCCCTAAAGCCTGTAACCCAGCCGCAAATTTTTGAATTTGCTCTAATAGCTGCGTATAAGTAATGACTACTTCTGGTTGAGCATGAGGGTTATATAAAGCAACAGTATTACCGAATTGCTTTGCTGCTAATGGCCAAATTTCTGGCAATGCATCAATTTGTGTATAATCTGCCAAACGCTTTAATGCCAAGCGTTCTCGCTCACTAATGTTAGATAAATAAGTAGAACGAAGTTGAGTTTTTGACATAACACATTACCTGAATAGTAAATGAGGTGTTTTTTCAACTGATAATAAATGTCTTCAATATACACAATGCCTTTTGCGTATAACATTTTCAGAAAACTAAAATTTATTATTTACAAAAATTTATGATAAGATTAATTTCTATAAGCTAAAAGTAATGAATTGTATTGTAATTAATGCAATGGCATAAACTGTGCTTGTAGCTAACAATAGTGACCACCTATTTTTCCAGGCGGTGATTACCTATGGCTTTACATGACGCTGCATTACTGACTTTTATCAACACTGCTGCTTGCCTAGCTTTCCCTAAGCTTCTATCTATTGTTCTGACTGCTAAAGGCAAAGTTACTAAATCATCGTCGAATAATTCAACTGCAAAAACAGCCACAGTAAAAATAACCAGCTTTCCTTATTGCACAGTTTATAGTTTGACAGGTAGTGAATTTTGTAAATTCAGCCCTGATTTTTGTGGTAAATGTTCTCCGAGTTGACGGCTATTTGGGCATACCAATACCAATTTGAGTTTCTTAAATTGGTATTTTGGATATTGAAGGAATTTAGAGCAATCTAGGTCTACGTACTTCCTTTAATAACAGTAAATTGTGGAAATTAGATCGCTAATACATAGAAAGTAAGCATAATCCACTAGTGTTAATAAAAATTTATAATTGCCTGTTGCTGGTTAAAGCTTCAACCTACGTGTTTTCCTATTTTGAGCAGCTAAATTAAATATATTGATATAGCTTATATTAACTAGAAGAAATCCAAACTTTAAAAAGTAGTGGAAAATACGCATTTTGCTTGAAAATAAGAAATAGAACTAAAAATTATCCATTTAAGGAGGCGATAATCTATGAGACTCATAGATGGTATATTATTAACCCTGCTAAATACTGTTGCCTGCCTTGCGTTTCCTAAGTTGTTATCTATGATTTGGGCAGCAAAAACCAAAAACACTGAACCCTCCCCGCTTCCCGTTCAAGCGCAAGAGTCTAGTTCCGAAATCCCCAGTTATCCCTAATAGACTTTAGTAGAATCTGGTTGTGTGTAGGAGAGTTGCGGCTAGCGCAAGACAGCAGAAAGAAATAAAGCTTCAAAATTCATCCTTTGCGTTATTTCTAACTGCATTTTTATTGCCAGCTTGCACTCATACTCAAGCATCATCTTAATTTAAATGCAATACAGTCTGCTTTGGGAAGGCGATCGCTTTTGAGGGAGAGTCACAACAGCAAAAAATGCAACTATAATCTTTACCTTCCTCCCTCGACTGAAATATAAAATTTTTGTACAGCAAGTTTTTTAATTTAGAAGTTTAAAAAGAATATTTCCCCTTTTGCCCTCTCTGTGCTTTCTACTTACGATTCTCGCGCCGCCACTTTCCCCTAACTAAGCGAATTTCATCATAGGTGTAACTCTCTCCCAACTGTTCGCGGATTGGGGTAAGAGATATATCACCCAAAACTTCCAAAACTTGCCAGATTTTTTTCTGACGTTCTAAAGGAACCAACTGATTTAAATCTACGGGCTGATTTTTTTCAATTAAATCTGTAAGGTGACGAATAATTGTAGTAGGGCGAATATTACGTTTTTGGGCAATTTCAGGAATACTTAAACCTTGTTTATGTAACTGAAATGTTAATAGCTCAGTGTCAGAAGGTAAGCCAAGACCAATAACAGGTTTAGAATTATCTTGTGGATCTATCAGACCTTGTTCTTGACGATAGGCGCGAATTTCGGCAAGAAACTTTTCGCCATACTGCGAGAGTTTGTGACTACCGACGCCAGAAAGTTTACCAAATTCAGTGAGAGATTTAGGTTGAACCTGGGCCATTAATTTTAGGGTAGAATCCTGAAAGACAACGTAAGGTGGTACAGACTGTTCATCTGCTAATTGTTTGCGGAGCGATCGCAACCTCTGCAATAGTATTTCTACCTCAGCAGCTTTTTCACTTCCCTCTTCCCAACTAATCTTTTGTACCGCAGGAACAGCCAAAGAAACGGTACGCTGTCGCCGCATCACTTCCCAACTTAAGGCGTTAAGTTTCAACACAGAATATCCATCGCTGGTTTGTTCTAGCAATCCTTGATGTAAAAGCGATCGCCCCAGCATTCGCCATTCATCTACGGTTTTATCTTTACCAATGCCGTAGGTAGAAAGCTTGTCGTGTTCGTTTTGAGTAATTTTCTGATTTTTTGCCCCCCGCAACACATCAATAATATGCAGCATCCCAAATCTTTCTTTACAACGCGCCACACAAGATAAAAACTTCATGGCTTCTATTGTCCAATCTTGCATCGGTTTGGGATAACGGCAATTGTCACAGTTACCGCAATTACCCGGAAAACGTTCTCCAAAATAACCAAGCTGAATCGTGCGCCGACAGTCTGTACCTTCAGCATAATCTATCATCTGCCGCAGTTGTTGTTTAGCAATTAACTGTTCTTGCGGATCAGTTTTTTGGTTAATACTCCATTCAATGGTTTTAATATCACTGAAATTGAAAAAAAGTGTACAACGCGATGGTTCTCCATCTCTACCCGCCCTGCCTGATTCTTGATAATAACTCTCGATGTTACGTGGTAAATCAAAGTGAACCACTAAGCGCACATCTGGCTTATTAATTCCCATACCAAAGGCAATAGTTGCTACGATGACACGCACATCATCACGAATAAATCGAGTTTGATTTTTGCTGCGTTCTTCATCACTTAATCCAGCATGATAAGGCAAAACAGCAATTTTATCGTTTTGCAATTTAAAAGTTAGTTCATCAACTTTTTTACGAGTCAAGCAATAAATAATTGCTGAACCTTCCGTTTCTCGGATTAGTTCCAACAATTCAGCGTAAGCATACTTCGACTTAGAACGGATTTCATAATAAAGGTTTTGGCGGTTAAAGCTGGCAATGTGGATACTTGGTTGCTTTAACCCTAGTTGTTGAATGATATCACTACGGACGCGATCGGTTGCTGTAGCGGTGAGGGCAACAGTAGGTACTTGAGGATAGCGTTTGCGTACTGACTTTAGTTGACGGTATTCTGGGCGAAAGTCGTGTCCCCACTCAGAAACACAGTGCGCTTCGTCAATGGCAAAAGTAGAAATGCCGACTTGGTGATTGACTAAATCGAGAAACGGCAGAAATCTCTCACTTAAAAGACGTTCTGGGGCGACGTAAAGTAATTTGACTCTACCGTTGAGGATCGCTTCTTCCCGCGATCGCACTTTGTAAGAGTTGAGACTGCTATTAAGAAATGTGGCGCTAATATTATTATTTCGCAGTGCTTCCACTTGGTCTTGCATCAAAGCGATCAGTGGCGACACCACCACAGTTAAACCTTTTTTCAACAGTGCAGGTAACTGAAAACACAAAGATTTACCGCCACCTGTAGGCATCACAACCATTAAATCTCGATTTTGCAGCGCATCTTCAATAATTTGCCGTTGTCCAGGGCGGAATCGGTCGTAACCGAAGTGATATTTTAGCGCTTGTTCGAGATTGGGATACTGAAGCATGGCGATCGCTTTTTTGGCTGCTTTCTGCGTAGGTAGTTGATACCAAGATTATAAAAGCACAAAATCTTCACTGGGTCTGGGCGTGAATTAAAATATGTGCAGGCATAACTACCGCCAACCCATAAAATTTGGTTGTAACCAATGGCTACAAACAAACACTTTAACGCCAAAGTCAACAACGGCACAATCGAAATTCCTGCTGAATATCAAGAAGAGATACGCAACGCCGAGATAGCAATATGCTTATTGTTTCCGGCTGGCTGTTGTGCAATTACTTCTTTGAGAAATGCGTTATGTTCATAGCTTTTGACAATAACTTCTTGGGTTAACTCATAGACATTTTCTCTGTCTCGATATTCATCTAGCTGTCGGCGCTGCTGCTGTTTGCGTTCCACCAACCGTAAGGGAACATAAACGTTAATTTCAAAACCTTGTTCTGTAGCTGGGCGTCTGAGTCTTGCAGCCTTCTGCTGACTTTTCAACGTCAGGGTGTGTTTACTATGCCCTGACAGTAGAGTTCATTTTGAACTGTCAAATGTGCTGTAAGCTTTGGAAGTGTCAAAATATTATGTGTAAAGTTTATTCACAAAATCACTTATGCCGAAAGCAATTTGGAATGGAGCTGTTTTAGCCGAAAGCGATAACACCGTAGTTGTGGAAGGCAACCACTATTTTCCGGCTGATGCCATTAACAAAGAGTATTTTAAGGAAAGTAATACTCACACCACTTGTCCTTGGAAAGGTGTTGCCAGTTACTACAGTCTCGAAGTTAATGGACAAGTTAATCAAGATGCTGCTTGGTACTATCCCAGCGCCAAGGAGAAAGCTAAGAATATAGAAGGCTATATTGCCTTTTGGCGAGGTGTAAAAGTTGAGGCTTAATAAGAGTTAATCTAAGCATAATCCCTGAAATAGTTTAATGTTTAGGGTAATGGCTCAGATTTAACAAAGTTATTCTTACTAATTTTTGAGGCGGTTGAATTATATCAACCACCTCAAAAATTGATAAAAAATTTTTTGATTCATCTATTTGGCGATCGCGTAGCGCGCCCTACCGCCCAACTGCACTCCGTGCGGTTGCCTCAAAGCTCTGCTTTAAGGAAGCCTGTTCTTTTAGAATAGGCTTGGCAGTATACGGGCGATCGCAAAATTATTTGGCGTTTTTGACGTAACAGTTTTCCTTCTTCTTCAAACTGCTGTAGAAGGCGAGTTATAGTTACTCTTGTTGTATTTAATACTTCTGCCAATTCCTGATGAGTGGCATTTAGGTCTATTAGTTTACCCTCTTCTACATCACGGCCGAATTTCTCGCTTAACCACACCAAAAATTGCCACAAACGCGAAGACACCGGTTTACAATGTACTATACTTAAAAGTTTCTCAGCTTGTTGAATGTGCGACAGTAAAGCGTTGACATCTTGATACCAAAGATGAGGTGGCACAATACTCACTTCTACATTAGTCAGACATTCAATTTGATAAGGCTTGATTTTTGACAAGGGAGAACCAATTAAATCTCCAGTACCCCAGTAACCGAGAGTAATAAATGTCCCATCATCACCAGAGGTTAAAGTGCGAACCGCACCGCGTTCGATTCGCCACACTATGTCATTACGTGGTGGTATCATTTCGCGCCTACTAAATAAACGATATGCTATCTGTTCTTTAAAGGCAGAGTCATAATACACATTTGTGGTATACATCATATAAAGATTTGGTAGATGAAAATGGTGTAGATGCAAGGATAGGCTTAGAATTATTTAATACTTGCAATCACAGCAGCCAAGCGAGATTTAACACTCATATCATCTATGTGTCACCATTGGAATAGTGGGTATAACGATAATTATTTTATGGTTATTTCTGACACAGAAACCAATAAAATATGCTTTTCTATAAAAATCCGGTTTGATTTTTGAAAAAATTCCGTAGCCTTGAAGCTTACACCCATTTTCAGGTAATAAATAGACCAAGCTGTAGGCACACGGCAATGCTATGTCCTGACGACAGATGTAGTTCAAATACATGAAAACTGCTGTCAGTGTAGGGGTGGGCAATGCCCACCATACTGGTCTTCCAAAAATCAAATACTAGTCCTATACATGAGCGGTTTTTATTGGGATGAATTACAGATTTATTTGTGTTTATTTGTGATTCAGTAATTCTTTTACGAATTTAATTATTAGATGCGACTTTCCCAGTTGCAGAAAAAATTATATCCTCCAGAGTTCGGAGTAATTCTTGCTCGTTATAAGGTTTAGAGAAGTAGGCTCTTGCACCCAATTGAATTGCTAGTTGTCGATGTTTATCGCTACTACGAGAGGTTAGCATAGCAACTGGTATATTCTTCATATCATCGTGAGTTTTTACACGCCCTAAGAAGCCGTAACCATCTAGACGAGGCATTTCAATATCGCAAATTACCGCTTGAACTTTCAAGCCACTCTCAAGTTTTTCTAAGGCGTCTTGACCGTCCTTAGCTTGTTCTACTTGATAACCTCCTTTTTCCAGAGTTAAAGCTAAGAAGCGCCGAACATTAATTGAATCATCAATAATTAAAATCGTGTTTTTCTGGGTAGAAGGAGCCGCCACTGACGGTTTGCTATCATGGGAGTTCAAAAACGCTGTTTTTAACCGAGTCGATGGTAATTGATGATTTTTAGGAGTGCGCTGATTAGTGGCAATCCAGTACAATAATTCATTGGTATTAACTAGTGCGACTACGCGACCATCACCGAGAATCGTGCAATTATTAAAGCCATGCGGTAGCGGTATATTACCTTCGATTTGGCGAATAGCAACTTCTTGCTCACCCCAACAACGGTCTATTTGCACCGCCACCGGCTGATTACCGCTTTTGACTACTAACACACTGCTGGCATTAATTGCTGGTGGAGTTTCTAACTCTGGGGTATCGTAGCGCGGCCCGTTAAACTCTAAGTAGCTGCCAAGGCGAATCAATGGCAACATCGTGCCTTGCCAATTGATTACTTCGCTACCTGCGATCGCAAACACTTGTTCGTTATGCAGTAAAAAGATTTCGGAAACTACATCTGTGGGGAATGCTAATAGCATTCTGTTGCTTTCTACTAACAGCACTCGTGCTACTGAAAGTGTAAACGGTACTGACAAAGTAAAAGTAGTGCCAACTCCTAGTTCGGTATCAACTTTAATATCTCCCCGCACCAGTTTGAGGTTATTACGGACTATATCCATACCGACACCGCGACCGGATAATGCCGTTACTTGCTCGGAAGTGCTAAACCCTGGTTCAAAAATGAGTGATAACAGTTCTTCATCACTTGCAGTAGTGATCAGAGAAGCATCTAACCCCATAGCTAAGGCGCGATCGCGAATTTTCTTCAGAGAAATACCCCGACCATCATCACTAATACTAATGATTGTGCGATTGCCTTTGTGAGTAGCTTTAATTTCAATCAGTCCTTGTTCTGGTTTACCCAGAGAACGCCTAGTAGCTGGATTTTCGATACCATGATCGAAGGCATTCCTTAACAAGTGCATTAAAGGATCGTTCAATGCCTCCAAGATGCTGCGTTCAATCAAGGTGTTGCCACCTTCAACTTTTAACTGGACATTTTTGCCATATTCTACATTCAAGTCGCGCAAGGCTCGCGGAAAACGCTCGACTAAATCGGATAGAGGACGCATCCTGATTTGCGTCAGCTTGGTCTGCAACTGCTTCGATGTTTTGTTGAGCTTGCGAGCAATTTGATCGGTATCATCAACGCTGAGTTGAACATCAGTTGCAACTTCTTGCACTTGCACAATGGTTTCCATAACTTCCTGCGACAGCAGGTTTAATACGCTATAGCGATCCATTTCTAAGGCATCAAACTGAGTTTCTATACCTTGTGTGTGATGGCTATCATCGCTTAGTAATGTCAACCCAGATGACACGACATTTTGAGTAGTAATTTTGTCGTATGCTGTACGTAGTTCCTGATTTTCTCGTTCAAGACTTTGTACACGTTTGCTAAGATTGCGAGCGAGTTTGCGTAATCTTTCTAGTTGTAAATTCAGCCCATTTCGCTGAATAATCAGTTCCCCAAATAAATCATTAATTTGCTCAAGTTGCTTACTGGGAACTCGAACTGTATTTTCAGGAATTTCTCGGTCTTTGCCGTTACCATTTGACTCGGCTTTGCGTTCAACAAATCTATAATCTGAGGCAGAAATTTCTCGCGCAGCTATTATGTTTGGCTCAGAGAAATTCACTTGAGCAGCGAGATGATCGCCAAACTCTACATTTAAAGATTCTAAATGAGGTGAAACGATTTCATCTTCGGGCCACGGTTGATCATTTTCATCTTCTGGCCAAGGTTCGTCATTTTCTGCTGATACCCAAGCTTCCCTGGAGGTTATATCTATTTCTCTCAGGTGCATTGCACCCTCATCTGTAGCGAGTTCTGCGATCGCCTCTGGCGCTGCGCTCCGCGCAATCGCTGCTGTGGTGTTTGCAACATCACCCAATTTAATTTCTGTAGGCAAGTTATCGATTTGATTTGTCAACACTAAAGCTTGCGATCGCCGCCATGTTTGTAGTGCCAACTGGGAAATTACGACAACTTCATTGGGAGTAGCAGTTCCTAAGTGGTGCGTTATTGACTCACAAAGCTGGGTAAAAGCTGTTAACTGAAGCATTTCACCCAAACCAGCCAATTCCGCTGCCATGACCGTAACTTCTTCATGCAAACAAGGCTGTTCGCTATCTGCCAACAAAGATTCTAGGCGCTGCAAACATCCTTCTACTTCTGTTTCAAACAGCAAAGGTATAATATCTTGCCCATCTTCTGGCGAGAGCATGGTTGTTACGTCTTCCGGGGAGGGGTCGCCTAAACGTTCATGCAACTCATCAAAAACTGGGTAACAAAAAGTTACTAACCATTGCTGTTCAATAATATTTCCTTCTGAGTGCAGCTGCACTATCTGACGCAGCCAGTCAACACCAGATAGCAGTAAACTTTGCAACTGAGTGTCAATCTCTAGCGAGTTTTTTCGGGTTTTTAAAACTTTAAAAGAATCTTCCAGACGGTGCGCTAAATCACTAAGTGTCCGAAAGCCCATCATCCCCGCACCACCTTTAATCGAGTGGGCGGCTCGGAGTGCCCCATTGATTTTGTCTAAATCGATGCGGTCACTTGTGTCGATTTCCAACAATACCCCTTCTAGAGTATTTAGATAATCAGTGGCTTCTTCCAGAAATTGCATCTGGATTTCCAATTCTTTGTCCTGTGACATGGTTTTGGTGAGTTATGAAATTATTGAGCGAATACAGCATTTTTATGTTGTAGACGTTAATTTGTCGTTTGTCCTACTCTACGTGTCTATTGACTCAAGAATTAACTGACCTTGAATGTGCCGACAGTCTCCTGCAATTCTTGGGAAATCTCGACAGTTTGTTGTAGAGATTCAGAAACTCGGTGGGAAGAATCGCTGGTGCGCTGGGACACGGCAACAATTTCTTTCATCAAGTTGCTGACAGTTTGGGATGTTTGTACCTGAGATGTAGTCGCAATGGAAATTGATTGCACTAGTTCGTCTATTTGGCGCGAAACGTCCAAAATCTGACTCAGGCTTTGTTTAGCATCTTCTACAATTCGGGTGCCTTCCACTACCTGGGTAGTTCCCACTTCCATTGCCTGCACCACTTCGCTCGTTTCTCGTTGAATGTTTTCAACAAGTTGTTCAATTTCTTGAGTTGCTGCTGCACTGCGAACTGCTAATTCGCCGACTTCTTCGGCAACTACGGCAAATCCTTGACCTTCTTCACCCGCACGCGCCGCTTCAATGCCAGCGTTGATGGCTAGCAAGTTGGTTTGCACGGCGATTTGGTTAATTAAAGATACTACACGAGAAATTTGTTGCGAAGATTCTCCTAAACGCTTCACTTTCTTAGCAGTTTCGCCAACGGTTTCCCGCAAACAAAGAATGTTTTGCACTGTCAAATCCATCGCTTGTCCACTCTTGGTGGCAGTGTGGGCAGCATGGTTGGCAATTATTGCAGCTTGTTGGGCGCTTTCGGCTACAGCTTGAATTGAATGTGTCATTTCGTCAACCGCATCCAAAGTCCGGTTGATTTCGGCAGCTTGCATTAGCGCTTCTTCTGCTAGCTCGCGGATCGCTCCTTCGTTAGAACCGATCGCAGTATTTACTTGAGTAGCAGCCTGTTTGACTTGGGTAACGATATCTCGTAAGCTTTCAACAATGGAGTTAAAAAAGTCAGCAACAGTACCAATTTCTCCAGCTGTGACATCAGCGCGTACTGTTAAATCACCTCTAGCTGCTCCTTCGACATCGCTGAGTAATTCTAATAGTTGCGTTTGCAGTGTTTCTTTTTGTCGTCGTTCTTCTTGTGTGTCTTGTTGCGCGCTATTTTTGGCTTTCTCTATTTCTTCGATCAGCTTTGCTTGCTCTACGGCATAACCGACTTGAGTTGTAATCTGTTTCAAAAACTCAATTTCTGGCTGTTGCCAAGTCCGCGGACTATCACAATGATGAGCGATTAATAAGCCGACAAGTTGCTCTTGAATGAAAATTGGAGCGATTAAAGTTGCTTTGACTCCAAATTGCTCCAACATTTTAATGTCAGAAGCTGCATTAGAAAGACTTGCTTCTTCGTCAATGTTAGCGATCGCTCGGACTTGCCTTTGTTGATAAAATTCTTGACAGGATTTCCCAAAACAAGGATCGTCAATCTTCACTTTGATCATTTTCGCCCAGCTACCAGCCACAGATTCGGCAACAACTATCCCATCTTTAGTTTCTGGATTGAGTTGATAAACGATTACCCGGTCTGTTTTTAAAGTTTGCTGAACTTCTTTAACTACTGTTTTGTAAATCTCTTCAATTTTGAGGATCTTCCGCATCCGCAACGTTATATCTGCAAGTAATTTCGCTCTTTGCGTTTCGAGTTCTTTTTCTTGCAGCAAAACCTGCAATTGCTCGGCCATCTGGTTAATATTTACACTTAGTATGCCTAATTCGTCTTCTCTTTGTACCTCTAGACGAGTCTTGAGTTGACCTTCACCAAGTTTGCTTACTGCTTCAGTGGCGTGCAAAATTGGCTTTGTGGCATGTTTCGCTAACCAAGCTGCGATCGCCGCTACAATCAATGCGATGACTGCACTTCCAATTGCGATCGTCCACAGTAAGTGTCTTTGCGGTGCAAATATAATATCTGTATTAGTGGCATAAACGATGCCCCATTTCAAATCTGGTAAACCTTCTACTCGTCTTGAAGGTACGTAGCTTAACAATTGAGCTTTTTTACCGATTTGGTTAACAGTAATGAAACTATCTATTTTTTTTGCTGCTATTCGTTTATCTAAACCCGGAAAATCTTTTTTGGCATCTCTACCAACTTGATTCTTTTGCGTCGCTAAAAATAATTTCCCAGATTCATCAATTAAATTGTATTGATGTCCATTGGTTGCATAGTTTTTAATCACCTCTTCTAAAGATTTTGTAGGTATCCGCGCTGCTACCACTGCAATCGTTTGACCTGTGACGCTATCTTTGACAGGCGCAGCCGTGTAAATATTAAGTGAATTCGTAAATCCTGATGCGTGTGGTTGAGTAATGATCGCAGTATCTTTTTTGAGGACGGCTTGAAAATATTCGCTGTCTTTGTAATTAGCAACAGTTTCTGGTGTAGTGCTAACCAAAAGGTCGCCATCTAGGTCTAGTACTAAAATACTATCGTAGACTTTGTAAGTTTCTACAATGCGCTTTAGTTCTGCTTGTTTTTCGTCAGAAGACATCGACCTTCTGATTCTGGGATTTACCAGAAATGGCAGATTCGAGATTATTTGAATATCTCCATACCGTTCCAACATGAAACGGTTGATTTTATCAGTTAAGCTAATTGCTTCTGTTTCTTGGGATTTGGTAATTTGCTTAGTTAGAGATTGGCTAGCGGAACTATAGGCGATCGCGCCAACTCCCAACACTGGTATTGTACCAATAATGATAGATAAGACTGTTGCTTTCGTACCCAAGCGCAGCCGCTTTAAATAGGTAAACAAAGCATTCCCCGAATTATCAACAGTTTTATTAATAGGTATACTCGTTGGCTGTCCTATATTTTCAGTACCTTTATGAGATGAAATCAAAGATGCCTGCTCTTGGGCATCACTACTTTTAGCGTCACTATTCATAGCTGTATCAATCTTATTTAACATAAAGTAATTCCCCTGTATAGGCGAATAAAAACCTAAAAATTTGTCTTTTTAGTATTACACCCTAATTGCTGGAAAGAATAGAAGAATTCACAATAGCCTGTGCATCTAATACTAGGAATATTTCTTGTTGTTGTACAACACATCCAGCTAAATAAGGTACTAAACTAGATGCCACTTGTCCGATAGGAGAATGAATATCATCAGGCATAATCTTAGTTGTACCTTTTATTTCTTGCACAACTAACCCCAAAAGCAATGATTCCACCCGAACAACAATGACATTATACTGGCGGAGTCTATTATCTAAAGATTCTAAATTCAGCATCACTGGCAAATCAATTACCCAAATAATCCGACTCCGCCAGTTTGTTAATCCGAGTATACAAGCTGGCATATTTGGTATTGAGGTTACAGACTCCACAGGCACAATAATCGCCTCTTGTGTATACCTCATTGATAAAACAGCAGCCGTATTTTGATTTAACTGAAACTTGAGATAACCATCTCCCAAGTTATTTTGATTAGATTTAGACAAGACTGTACTTTCTGAATTATTCATTACATTCAAATTGCCAATGATTTAATAGCACGCAAGAGCTGATCGCGGGTGTATGGTTTAGTTAGATAGGCAGCAGCACCTTGCCTCATTGCCCATAAACGGTCAATATCTTGATTTTTAGAACTGCAAACCAAAATCGGAACTTTTTGTGTAACCGGATTCTTTTTTAATGAGCGACATAACTCAAAACCGCTCATTCCCGGCATAACTACATCGGTAATGATGACATCTGGCTGTTGTAATAAAGCTTTTTCTAGAGCTTCTTTTGCGCCAGTTGCTTGAATTACGTTGTAGCCACTTTCTTTGAGATAATAACTCATTAGTTCCAATTCGCTGGGGGAATCTTCAACAATCAGAATTGTGCCAAGCAAAGTGAGGCTCACTACTAAATCTCCTAAAAATTTTTATGAGGTTTACTACCTTATCTATGTAAAAATTAACCAATATGTTTAAACACCATTTTTAGCAATTCTGATTGTGTAAAAGGCTTCGTTAAGTAGCCTGATGCTCTAACTACTTTGGCTTTAGCTCTATCAATGAATCCTGTCCTTCCAGTTACCATAATTATGGGCGTATTCTTGAACTGTGAATGCCTCCGCAATAAGGAACATAGCTCATAACCGTCTAAATTTGGCATTTCAACATCGAGTAAAATTAAGTCTGGCTTGCTCCGGAGTATTTGCATTAAAGCTTTTACTGGATCGTTAATCAGTACTACAGAAAACGTGCTTTCTTCCAAAAAAAGCTTGATGGAATTCAATACGGTTTGGCTATCATCAATACAAGCAATTGTATAGATGCTTTTACTCACAGGAGTCGAAGAAAAGGCGCGATTCCTATCTTCAAGAAGATTAAAATTAGTTTTCGGTAATTGTTGCCCAACCTTCATTGAAGGCTGTGGCTGAGTTTGGGTTGGTTTCGTTGTAGAGACAACTTGGGAACCTGCACCAGCCGTAACTGATGGGGGAATAGTTTGCCGACTTCGTAATTGCCTTTGACAATGTTCGACTATCAAGCGCAGATCCAAACAACAAAACTTTGTTAACTCATCTAAAGAAGTTTCCGAATTAAATTCATAGCTTCCTTCTTTTAAGGCTAGGAATGACTCCAGCACTTCTTTAGCTAATTCCTCTATCAGGATCGCTGCTTGCTGTGAGGTCATATAATCCTGATCTACTAACCAGCAAATAGCTTGGTAATCAGCATTTGATATTGACTGAGTATCATTCTTAGTTTCAAACATCAACCGCATTTGCACGCGAGTAGCGCTGTTAAGAGTAGGGATTTGCTGACTTAAACGCCGCAGATGGCTGTCAAGCAGTTCAAAAATCTTATCTGAATGAGAGGCATAAGTAAGTTTACCGTCCTCTAGATAGATCGACCAAGAAACCGTCCCTGTATATACCCTTAAGCACCCTGTAGCGCGTCGGCTGGTTAGTTGCGCCAACAGTGATATGGGATGTAGTTTTTGGAACAACCTGTAGCTACCTATAGGAGTTGTGCTCATTTTGCGTTTACTTCAGCTAAATTCAATACGTGTAAGCTTAATTTGTACAGAAGCTCTTATACCATACCAATCAAGCTATAAGCTGTTGGTGCCTTGTAGCATAGCATACAAATTTATTTGTTTAAATTTATGATGAAACCTAAGTGCAGCCTTGCTTTCAGATGAAAAACTCTCTGTCAATTTGTAAGCTGTTGTGAATTAGTCTACTTAATACTCGGATTATGGGCCATCATTAAAGAATCAGTCAATAAAATATAAAGTCTCAAAGTTATTGTTTGCCTTTAAGTAGCCTTTATAATATTCCTAGAGTAAAAATACTGTTTAGCTAACAATATTTAACAAATTAGATTTAAGTAATAATACTTAAAAAATTCAAGAAAAATCTGTTTCCAATTTCAGCAGTAAGTAAATTGTCAACTTACTGTTAAGAAATATAAATTAGTGTAATTTTTAATGTGGTTAATACTGAGTTGCATCCCAGCAAATGATTTATGCAAACACGCTTTCTGCCAAGTGGCTTGCACCAGAGCTTTGCTTAACGAAACATCAGCACAAAATTTATTATTTTAGTGACAAGAATTTGTCGTCGTTAATCAAACGACGCTTAATTGGTCATTTTGACCAATTAATCTAACTCAATGACAACAATCTGTCACTGTATATTTTTAAATGCTCTCAATTGTGGAGACAGCAATCACTTAAAAGTGCGGATGAAAGGACTTGAACCTTCACTCCTTTCGGAACTAGAACCTAAATCTAGCGCGTCTGCCAATTCCGCCACATCCGCATCAGTCTACTATCGTAGCATAACAAATTGTCTATGGAAATAGCTAGAAGGATCAAAATTTTGGGATATGAAGAAAAAAGTAAAAAATCAGTTTTTTACCTTTTTCTTCTCATCTTGTTAGGACTTACGTACCGAGTTTGTCCTTTGAGGCTGGGTGTAAGGGTGTAAGAGTTTTACCTCTACCTACACCTGTTGCAAATGCTTGTATTTGATTGCGGCTACATGATAGCAACACGCGGCAAACGATGCTTGAATCCGCAGAGGATTTCCCAAGAAATAGTATTTAATTGTTCTGCCCAATCGTTAGCGGAGATTTGTTCTTTGCCTTGTTGCCCTAGCAAGGTGACTACTTCTCCTTCTTGGATATCGGGTATAGCACTGACATCCACCATTAATTGATCCATTGTAATTGCTCCGATCTGCGGCACGCGCTGACCGCGAATTAATACTTGCATTTTATTAGAAAGATTACGGGGGACACCATCGGCATAACCAATACCCACGACGGCTATACGTAGTTCGTGGGGGGCAATAAATTGATGACCGTAGCTAACCCCAGTATTTGGAGCAATTGTTTTTACTTGAGTGACTCGCGCCTTGAGTTGTAAAACTGGGTGGAGATTAATCGTATTTTCTAAATGTGCAGATGGATAGAGTCCGTAAACGGCTAAACCCACGCGTACCATGTCATAGTGCAATGCTGAATCAGTGAGAGTTGCAGCCGAGTTTGACAAGTGTAAGCATGGTGAATTGATTCCCATAGCTTTGAGTTGAGCGATCGCCTCCTCAAATCGTCTATGCTGTTCTTTCATTACCGTGGGGTCAGGACTATCTGCTGTTGCCAAATGCGAGTAAATGCTGGCAATGGCAAGATGTGGCAAACGCTGCACTAACTGTACGAACTCACCTGTTTGCTGCCAGTTCGTTCCTAATCGAGACATTCCTGTGTCTAATTTAATATGTACAGGTACGGGAGAAGTATACTTAATTGCTTCGAGGGTGTTGGAAAATACCAAAGCTTGTTTAGGGCTGCACAGTGTTGGTTGTAATTTCCAGTGAGCGATCGCGTGAATTTGTTCTGGTGTATGAGTTGCTCCTAAAATCAAAATTGGAGCTTTAATTCCTGCTTCTCGTAATTGAATACCCTCCGGAACTGTGGCAACTCCCAGCCAACTCGCTCCTGATTGTAATACTGTTTGAGCGACTGTAACTGCGCCATGTCCATAAGCATCAGCTTTCACCACCGCCATCAACTGAGTGCGCGGCGATAAAAATCCTACCAACTGCTGTACATTGTGCGACAACGCGGCTAAATCAATTTCTACCCAAGCACGTTGAGAAAACCAGGCATAGGTATCACACTCTTGATTAGAAGCTACACCAGAAATTTGTTTGCTGCTTAACATTTTCACTCACTCCTATCACACCACTAGGCTGCCAGATTATCTGTTTATTCTCCTCTTAGAAGCTGAATCAGATTAATCTGCAAGTCTACCCTTCCTCTCGAATTGACACAAGATCGCTACATAGCAAATTTTTGCTAAATTTACAGCATTGTTGTTGATAATTGATCTCCCATAGGTCTTACCTATGAAAAAGAAGAATTAATGATTTGGCAAAGGTTGTAGGTCAGTCCCTTCTCTGCAAGACTACGCGTAGCTTCCTTAAGCGAAGGGGTACGGGGAATTCAAAATTCACTCATTCAAAATTGAAGATCCCACAGATGAATCTAGGGGGCTTGAAACTCTTGGGTGTTACCGCCCTGACAAGAACAGGATGGAGGACATAGAGCAATTGGAAGGGGCAAAAATTATTCATAGTTCTTTCCCCTTGTCCCCTAGTCTTCTTGCCCTCTTCTGCTCACCAGAAGTGGTCAATTGAAGTGACTTTTACCCTGTAGACATTGTGAGAGCTGATAAACCAGCACTAAATAATTTAATTGGTAAATATGGCTAAAGTATAATTTATTCTCATCTTCAAATCAGAGTATATTTGTGTTAATATATGTAAAACTAATACCTTGAGCGCTTATCAATGGGTAAGGTTTTAGTCCTTAACGCCTCTTACGAACCGCTTAACATAACGAGCTGGCGTCGCGCTGCGGTTTTGTTAATTAAAGGCAAGGCAGAACGCGTTGAACACAACGGTAAATTCCTTTATGCGGATTTTCCATTACCAACCGTGATTCGGTTGCGTCATTATGTGCGCGTTCCCTACAAAGAAATTCCTCTGACTCGCCGAAATATCCTGCACCGTGACGGACACACTTGTCAATACTGCGGTTATATCGGTGATGAGTTAACGTTAGATCATGTGATACCGCGATCGCGCGGCGGGGGTGATACCTGGGAGAATATTGTTACAGCCTGTGTGCGTTGCAATGTTAAAAAAGGTAACCGCACGCCCCACGAAGCCCACATGCTTTTGCGTCATCCCCCCCGTCAACCTTACAGCAGTCTTTATTTTGAGGTTAGCAAGCATCTCAAGAGCGGACTCCACCAAGAGTGGCAAAAATATGTTATAGGACTTTAAAATTACAAATTCTAGCCTGTAAAACACAATAGATTATCACCTCTAATTGCTCTTAGTTGATGCTGAACAAGACAGTATTTTATTGCGTCTCAACAGAAGCTTCAGCTTGATTTAACACGCCTCAACACAGAGTTATGACTTGCTGTGTATTTGCTCATGCTTCCTCCTGGCTTATCAGAGCATAAGCCAGGAGAACTGCATTAAAAAATCTATATCAATTAATTGCCAATCTTTGATTATATCTCATGGCAGAGTAAAACCTGAATTGCATATGTTAAATTTTCAGAATTGTTAAAGTAGATAATAAAAGAACAGTTTTACTTAACAATAAAAATAATTGTTAATTGCTCATTACTTATTAGGATGAGACTATGAGCTAAAAAGCTGTCTAACTTAACAATTAACAGTTAAATATGAAATAAAAATTTTACCACACAAGTAGAAATTTAAAAAATGAAAAAGAAAGAACCAAAAATCTATTATTAGCAGCACAGTTGGCATAGGAAAGCCGTGTAACTGCAAATTTTACACGCAAAACCTTAGAGCCTTTCTAGGCTAGCTATAAGGTACTAGATTAAACTGAATTTTCTATTGTTTCGCTATTGAAGAGAAAAAGAAAGTAAAAAGCTGCATTTATTAGCTATGTATTACACAATTTCAAGTGTAAGAATTACCACCTTCTATTATGTAATTTAGTAGAATTCGGCAGATGGTTGATTAGTTTACTCGAAAAAAATAGGCCGAGATATAGAGTGCCACGTTTCTATATTTTTGCGAAAATTATAATGCGTGGCTAAATCAGTGAACTGCTGATTGTAAGATTTCTTAACAAATCAATAGAGCTTCACGCTTACAAAAATATTTCCTATGCAATTGAACCCTTCCTTGACGCAGTTTGAGAGTTTTTCATTGACTACAGAGTCGAACCAAGAGGATGCTGAAATAGACACAATGCCAGTTGAAGTGCCTCTTAGCAAAACCTCCATACCGCCATCAACAAATGATGGAGGTGTTTACATACTTCAGCGTGGTAATTCTCTGGCGTCTCAAAAGTCAGAAGAACTGCAAAAGACACTTCTGGCACACCGGCACGAGCGTCAGTTGATAATTCTGCAAGATTTTCCTGACCCTGATGCCCTGTCTTGTGCTTGGACTTACCAGTTAATTGCACAGCAATATGATATTAAATGTGAAATTATTTATGCTGGTACTCTAAGCCACCAAGAGAATATTGCCTTAGTTAAGCTCACTAATTTACCTGCCCAGCGCTGGACACTACAAACCCTCAAGGGTAAAGACCTGTCATTTTATCAAGGTTTTGTATTAATTGATAACCAAGGAACTACAAGTCAGCTACTGTCAGCATTGCAGCAAGCAGGAATGCCCTTAGTAGCAGTTATCGACCATCACAGTTTACAGGCAGATCTGAAATCAGAGTTTGTTGATGTCCGTCCTCATGTACGAGCAACAGCAACGATTTTTACCCAGTACCTACAGGCGGGATTACTGACACTAGATAGCAGCATCAATCAACATGTTAAATGTGCCACGGCCTTGATGCATGGCTTGCGATCGGATACAAATCGACTGATGCAAGCCCAAGAGGAAGATTTTATGGCCGCTGCTTATCTAAGTCGATTTTATGACGCCCAACTGCTGAACGCGGTTCTAGAAGCGAATCGTTCCAAGCGGGTGATGGATGTGATTGAGCGAGCGCTCAAAAACCGCATCGTGCAAAATAACTTTTCTATAGCTGGTGTTGGTTACTTACGTTACGATGACCGCGATGCCATCCCCCAAGCGGCAGATTTTTTAGTTACAGAAGAAAACGTTCACACTGCCGTGGTTTACGGTATTGTTCACGACGAAGATGATGAACTAGAAGTAGTTATTGGCTCCCTAAGAACCACCAAACTTACCCTTGACCCTGATGAATTCATTAAAGAAGCCTTTGGGCAAGATAGTACAGGGCGCTTTTTTGGCGGTGGGCGCACAAGTGCGGGCGGCTTTGAGATTCCAATGGGTTTCTTATCTGGTGGTAACGAAAATTCGGCTTATGCAAAAATGAAATGGGAAGTATTTGATACCCAAATCAAGCAAAAATTGCTTAGGTTGGTTAATCCCAAAGACAACCCAATTCAGTCAGAATAAACCTTGGATTAAAATTCAGACCATCGATAGGGAAAGTTCATTAAACACGACTAGAAAATGTTAATAATTCAGCTTTAACTGAATTTAGCTTTGAGCCAAGAAATTTATTTCTTGGCGTTTTATCTACTTTTGGTCTCTGAACTATTAAGCAATGTATGGATTATTATGTACCAACTCACATTGACTATTCCAGAAGAAACTATATTGGCTCTCAAGGTAGCACCAGAATAAATGCTCTTGGTTTTCATCTAGATCCTGAAACACAGCAAATTGTTCTGAAACTCCAGGTGAATCTTTGTGATTCGCAAATTAGTTAAATATACGCAAACTTTTTATATACTAAATAGCTAATATCATGAGGATCATGATTACTCAATGTTGTATCTGATGGAAACTATAGTTTTTCTTTGCAATGGTGAAGCAGAATACTACAGTAAAAAAGGAATTATTAAAAATAGAGAGCTGCCTAGCTTAATAAAATCAGTAATTTCATCAGGTGATTACTATAGAACATCCTGGAGTTGTGGCAATTCCAAATTGATACAAGTTGGAGATAGAGCCTATCTTCAGAGGAGTGGCAATAATGGCAATCAACCTAGTGGCTTTATTGCTGCTGGTTATGTTATAGCTGCACCAGAAGATAAACAATCAAGGCTTTTTGGCAGCAAATATACAAATTTAAGTGAAGCATACATATTCGATTATGATGGATATTTTGCTGTTAACCTACAGATAGATTCAGTTGTAGACTTTGATTTTACTTTGGAACAAAAATATTTAAAAAACTTGCCTCCATTTCAAGGAATAAATTTCAATTTCGGAGGAAGCGGTTGTAGATTCAATAGTAAAGCTGCTTCCTCGTTAGATTCAGAATGGGAGAAGCATTCCCTAATACAACAAAGGCAAGGAAGAGGACGTAGTCTTGTTGATATCTTCTTTGAGCAGGGAGAATATTTTAAGCAAAAGAATGAATATCAAGCTGCAATAGATGCTTATAAATTAGCTTTAGAAGTTGATTTAAAATACGGAAAGGCAATTAATAGAATTCAAAATTGGGAATCAATTATAAATAGAAAAAGGGATATATATCAGTATCCAAAATCAGCGGTAGAGCCGCAGCATCTTTAACTATCGCCAGAGGCGAATGAACTATTACTAGCTAGAGAAAAACTTGATAAAGAAAACTTCTTCAGTGCTGAGAGCGATGCCGAGGCACGACAAAAAATTACAGTATCAATAGCTAGGAGGCAGGGGCAATCAAAGTTTCGTCAGTCTTTGCTGGATGCATATTCTTGTAAGTGTGCAATTA
Organism: Mojavia pulchra JT2-VF2; assembly: GCA_019359325.1. Lineage (GTDB taxonomy): Bacteria > Cyanobacteriota > Cyanobacteriia > Cyanobacteriales > Nostocaceae > Mojavia > Mojavia pulchra. The sequence continues at coordinate 80,751 of JAHHHN010000020.1, forward strand.
CCAATTTTGATGCTGAGGCCGCGCTCGAAGCTGCTCACATAATTTTATACATTGAAACCGAAAATAATCATCCATCAAATGGTTTATTATTACGTGCAGATTTGCATACTTTATTTGACTTAAACCTTATTGCCATCCATCCAGAAACAATGACGGTATATATTTCGCCTACTCTCCAAACAACTGAATATCGAGTAATTGACGGGATAAAGCTACGAGTTCCAAAAGATGGAATGTGCCGTCCCAACCAACAGTTTTTGAAACAGCGGTTCGAGCAGTGTAAATGGTGTAAAGATATTTAAAAATCAATCGCAAACCCTTTCATTTTTTAATAGGCATAAGAATGACACAGCAAGAGTTATTGAATGAGTTTTTATCCCTTCTGCTGAAGCACAGTGTCAAGTAATGGAGTTTATTGCTTTTTTGCCACAAAGAAAAGATATGCAGTAATTGAACCTGCCTCTGAGTTACCGGATTTTGATTTAATAAATGATAGTTTTATTGGGATGTGGGGCGTAGGCGTAGCCCGTCGTAGACATTGCCAAGATTTAGCTGATAGTACTGCTTGGGTACGTAGTGTTCGAGAAAATGAGTAAGCCTAACACGTGCGATGGAACTGTATCTAATTCGTCATGGTATAGCCCAAGAGAGAGCTGCTGGCATCAAAGATGAGGAGCGAGTTCTCACTAAAGAGGGGCGGCAAAAGACAGACAAAGTTGCCCAACGACTCGTTCAGCTGGATTTGCACTTTGATTTGATTGTCACAAGTCCCCTAGTACGGGCGCGCCAAACAGCAGAAATCCTCAGAGAAACTGGACTAAGCTCTCAGATGGAGGAATCTAATCACCTTGCACCTGATGGTAATATTCATAGTTGGTTGAAAGACTGGCTAGAGCCAAGAAATTATGCCCAAAATACCCAAATTGCCCTTGTGGGACATGAGCCTTGTTTGAGTGAGTGGGCAGAAATTCTTCTTTGGGGGGAAGCCAAAGCAAGCTTAGTCTTGAAAAAAGCAGGTATGATCGGAATAAAACTACCAGAAATAGGCTCTCCTCTGGGTCGTAGTCAGATGTTTTGGTTGACACCACCCAAGTACCTGCTCTAACGGTTTTTTCACAGTTATGAAAGAACTTAGGTTATAACTGTTACTGTTATTGCGATAACGATTTCTGGTAAGTTAGCCTGAGCAAATCTTTTACAAAGCAGATGGTGTTGCCATGTCGGTGTGCGAATACAAGCCCGGTTTGGAAGGTATTCCTGCTGCCCAATCCAGTATCAGCTATGTTGACGGGCAAAAAGGAATACTAGAATATCGCGGCATCCGGATTGAGGAATTAGCAGAAAAAAGTACATTTTTGGAAACTGCTTATCTGTTGATCTGGGGTGAACTGCCAAGCAAAGAAGAACTGGAAGCATTTGAGGATGAAGTTCGCCACCACAGGCGAATAAAATATCGCATCCGGGACATGATGAAATGCTTTCCAGAAAGCGGTCACCCAATGGATGCTCTACAAGCCTCTGCTGCTGCATTAGGCTTGTTTTACTCGCGTCGAGATTTACATAATCCTGCCTACATTCGAGATGCAGTGGTTCGCTTGATAGCAACCATTCCAACGATGGTGGCGGCGTTTCAGTTAATGCGTAAAGGCAATGACCCTATACGCCCACGCGATGACTTAGACTACTCCGGCAACTTTCTGTACATGCTCGATGAGAAAGAACCGGACGCTTTGGCGGCACGAATTTTTGATGTCTGCTTGATACTTCATGTCGAGCATACGATGAATGCTTCCACCTTTAGTGCCAGGGTGACGGCTTCTACCTTAACAGATCCTTATGCTGTCGTTGCTAGTGCGGTGGGAACCTTAGGGGGGCCACTACATGGTGGAGCCAATGAAGAAGTAATTCAAATGCTAGAAGACATTGGCTCTGTAGACAATGTGCGTCCCTATGTCGAGGATCTTCTGCAACGCAAAGCTAAAATTATGGGCTTTGGGCATCGTGTCTATAAGGTAAAAGACCCCAGAGCCACCATTTTGCAGAACTTGGCGGAACAGTTGTTTTCCAAATTTGGGGACGACAAATACTACGAAATTGCCCAAGAGATGGAACGGGTAGTAGCGGAAAAACTTGGTCACAAAGGAATTTATCCTAATGTTGACTTCTATTCCGGTTTGGTGTATAGGAAGATGGGTATTCCCACAGACTTGTTTACACCAGTATTTGCGATCGCCCGTGTTGCTGGTTGGTTAGCCCACTGGAAAGAACAACTGGAAGAAAACCGGATTTTCCGTCCTACTCAAATTTACAACGGTCGCCACGACATTACTTATGTCCCCATTGAAGAACGCTAACTAACAGTTAGGTTGTTAGTGATACCAGCCCCTAGCCCTGGAAAATCATCAAACTTGTAAACAATGGAAGCGTTGCCACAACGAAGGCGAAAGTTTTGTGTTGCCAAGTTCACAATCTATGGATGTTGCCTCCAGACTTCAGAAGCTCATGGCTTTTCCATTTCCGATGTGAGACGTTTATTTGCTAAGTTTTGTTTCCACCAGGTAACTGGGGGTTTTAAATCGTGGATCTCGATACTTTCCATAAGTAGAACTTGTGTTCTGTTTAAGGAGGGTCAAAACCATCCAACGATATACTAGGCATGGGAATTCGCAAAAAATCTTCAATCAGGCGTCATCATTAAAGGATAAAGGATGAAGGCTAAAGGATGAAGGCTGAAGTTTTACACTTCATTCTTCATTCTTCACACTTCAGTTGACTTAAAGAGCGGAAACATGAACTCAGGAATAGACCTCCAAGGAACTTTTATTAAATCCCTTACGGATTTAGGACTACCACCAGATGCAGCCAAAGCTATTTGGATGCCTCTACCAATGATACTGATGCTCATTGGGGCAACCGTGGGGGTACTAGTTGCCACTTGGCTTGAGCGGAAAATTTCCGCAGCAGCACAGCAACGGATTGGCCCAGAATACATGGGCCCTTTTGGGTTGCTAGTGCCGGTCGCGGATGGTCTGAAGCTTGTATTTAAAGAAGATGTAGTGCCAGCACAATCTGACCCCTGGCTATTTACTCTCGGCCCAATCATTGTTGTGATTCCGGTGTTTTTGTCATTTTTGATTGTCCCGTTTGGGCAGAATATCGTCATCACGAATGTAGGGATGGGGGTCTTCTTATGGATTGCCTTATCTAGTATTCAGCCAATTGGGTTGTTGATGGCTGGTTACGCTTCTAATAATAAATACTCCCTCTTAGGGGGCTTGCGGGCAGCAGCACAGTCTATCAGTTACGAAATTCCTTTGGCGTTGAGCGTGTTAGCGATCGCTATGATGTCTAACAGTCTCAGCACTGTTGATATTGTCAATCAGCAATCTGGCTACGGTATCCTGGGCTGGAACATTTGGCGGCAACCAGCCGGTTTTCTCATCTTTTGGATAGCAGCCCTTGCTGAATGTGAACGCTTGCCCTTTGACCTACCTGAAGCGGAAGAAGAATTAGTGGCAGGTTATCAAACCGAATATGCGGGGATGAAATTTGGCCTGTTCTACCTGGGTTCCTACGTTAACTTGATACTTTCTAGCCTGCTGGTGGCAATTTTGTATCTAGGCGGTTGGGATTTTCCCATTCCCATCAATATGATCGCTAGTTGGCTGGGAATCAGTGAAGCAAATCCTGTATTGCAGATAGTCACTGCTTCTTTGGGTATTATCATGACCGTACTCAAAGCCTACTTACTAGTATTTGTTGCCATCCTGTTGCGCTGGACAGTACCACGGGTTCGGATTGACCAATTGCTAGATTTAGGATGGAAGTTTTTGCTACCGGTGGGTTTAGTTAATCTCCTATTAACTGCGGCCCTGAAATTAGCCTTTCCCGTCGCCTTCGGTGGTTAGTCATTAATCATTTGTCATTTGTCATTAGTAATCTGACAAATGACCAATGAAAACTACGGGTAACGTCAGTTGCTCCTGGGGGGAACCACGCCACTGAGGAAGCCAAAAAACCCGTCCAACGCAGTGGCTCCCCAAGACCGCACTGACTCACAACTGGCAACTGACAAAAGAGAGAGACACACAAAATGCTAAAGTTCCTCAAGCAAGTTGGTGATTACGCCAAAGAAGCAGTGCAAGCCGGCCGTTACATTGGTCAAGGATTATCTGTCACTTTTGACCATATGCGGCGACGTCCGATTACTGTACAGTATCCTTACGAAAAACTGATTCCTGGTGAACGATTTCGTGGAAGAATTCACTTTGAGTTTGATAAGTGTATTTCCTGCGAAGTTTGTGTTCGCGTTTGCCCAATTAATCTACCTGTAGTGGATTGGGAATTCGACAAAGCCAGCAAGAAGAAAAAGCTCAATCATTATAGTATTGACTTTGGAGTTTGTATCTTCTGCGGTAACTGTGTGGAATATTGCCCGACTAACTGTCTATCGATGACAGAAGATTACGAACTATGCACTTACGATCGCCATGAATTGAATTTTGACAACGTAGCGTTGGGACGTCTGCCTTACAAGGTAACAAATGACCCAATGGTTACACCACTACGCGAACTAGTTTACCTGCCCAAGGGTGTCATGGAACCCCATGATTTGCGTGCCGATGCACCTCGTCCTGGTGCACGTCCAGAAGACCTGGTGGAACCAGCAGAAAAATAAATCATAGTAGCAAATGGTCAGCGGTCAATAATCAGTAGCAAAAAATAATAGATAGCACTGACAACTGACAACTGACAACTGACGACTGACCCTTCGGGTACTCTGCGAGAACCCCTACGGGGAACGTCAGTTACTCATGGGTGAAACCCCCAAGACCCTTATGGGTTCGGCAGTTACTCTACTTGGGGAAACCCCAAGACCGTACTGCCTCACCGTACTGACTCACAACAGACTGAGGATAAAAAACAGTGAATCTAGCAGAAGGAGTACAGGTTGTTTCCTTTGGCATACTGGCTGTAATGATGATTGGGGCAGCGCTAGGTGTAGTGCTGTCCTCCAGCATCGTCTATTCTGCCTTTTTGCTTGGAGGTGTATTCATCAGCATAGCTGGGATGTACCTGTTGTTGAATGGTGACTTCGTAGCAGCAGCACAAGTGCTGATTTATGTTGGGGCAGTAAACGTGCTGATCTTGTTTGCAATTATGCTGGTCAACAAGCGGCAGGATTTTACGCCTTTTCCCAGCGCTTGGCTGCGGAAAGTATTGACAGGTGTAGTCAGCATAGGATTATTTGGCCTTTTGAGTACAATGATCTTGGCAACTCCTTGGGCGTACTCAGCTACTCCTGTGGTTATAGAACCTTCCATAATTTTGATTGGCGAACATTTCTTTAGTGACTTTCTACTACCTTTTGAACTGGCTTCCATTTTGTTGCTAATGGCGATGGTGGGAGCAATTATTTTGGCGCGTCGTGAGTATTTACCAGACCAAGTGACGCCTTCCGGCCTGCCGCAGACTGTGTTGACTTTGCCAGAACGCCCCAGAGAACTAGTATCGGCAGGCAGCGAAACAGAAGAGTAATTACTACTGCATTTGCAGGTAAAAAGCCAAATTTTTTCAGAAGGAATACAGAGATTCATGCAACTCCAGTACTTTTTACTACTTGCAGCAGCCTTGTTCTGTATCGGCATTTATGGTTTAATTACCAGCCGCAACGCCGTGCGGGTGCTGATGTCAATTGAGTTGCTGCTCAATGCTGTTAACTTAAATTTAATGGCATTTTCCAACTTCTTAGACTCAACATTAATTAAAGGTCAGGTTTTCACCGTGTTTGTGATTACCGTGGCCGCAGCCGAAGCGGCGGTGGGTTTAGCGATCGTGCTAGCCATCTATCGCAACCGCGATACCGTCGATATGGAGCAGTTTAATCTCCTGAAGTGGTAATTGTGTGTGCAACTCAAGCAGGTAATCATTGCTTATAAAGCACGAGATGCCCAGAGTAAACGCTGGGCAGAAATCTGTGCTAAACAACTAGAAAATCGCCAGTGCCAGGTTTTGATAGGCCCTAGCGGCCCAAAAGATAACCCTTACCCGGTTTTTTTGGCTTCGGTAGGTCAACCAATCGATCTAGCTTTGGTACTTGGCGGTGACGGTACTGTTTTAACTGGTGCCAGACATTTAGCTCCAGCTGGCATCCCCATTCTGGGAGTGAATGTGGGAGGTCATCTGGGGTTTTTAACTGAGTCGGTGGAAGAGTTTCAAGATACGGAAAAAGTTTGGGATCGACTGTTTGAGGATCGTTATGCTATTCAGCGGCGGATGATGTTGCAAGCGGCAGTGTTTGAGGGTCATGGCTCAAATTTAGAACCAGTGACTGAACGCTACCTTGCTTTGAATGAATTCTGTGTCAAACCCGCTTCTGCCGATCGCATGATTACCTCAATTTTGGAAATGGAAATTGACGGTGAGGTAGTCGATCAATATGTTGGGGATGGATTAATTATTTCGACTCCCACAGGTTCTACAGGTTACACTGTCTCTGCCAATGGCCCAATTATGCACGATGGTATGGAAGCAATTACCATCACTCCCATTTGTGCCATGAGCCTTTCTAGCCGTCCGCTCGTTTTACCTCCTGGTTCTGTGGTTAGTATTTGGCCTTTGGGGGATTACGATTTGAGTACCAAGCTGTGGACAGATGGGGTTTTAGCTACTTCGATTTGGCCAGGACACCGCGTTGATGTGCGAATGGCTGAGTGTCGGGCTAAATTTATTATTTTGCGCGAAAACAATTCATATTATCAGACGCTGCGAGAGAAGTTACTTTGGGCAGGTACTAGGGTTCGCTACAGTAATAATCATCGAAATTAATTGTCAGTTGTCAGGTGTTGAAATCTACTGACCGAGAGTTACTGATAATTGAAAAATCATCCATTTACCAAGTACCAAAGTTACACTTTCTGCATTTTAGAACGCAAAATTATGCAAGCCCACGGATAATCCGTGGGCTTTCTGCCTCTATTGTGACTGGTTTAGCCATAAAAGAGCATAATACCAATTCGTAATCAGGAAAGTCAGATTAAATCTGTGTGTCCTTTCTTCGTATCTGTAACCCTATTTGGGAAAATTGGTATAAGAGCAAAATTTTGTATCTTATTACCAGATTTTTTTCGGAAGTCATGTTCATAATAAAAGCATACCATCTCTAACTTCTCTAATTATTTAAACTTTATTTGAACATTAGAGGATAGATAGTTAAAGATGGATTTTGGACTCATCCTAATTCATCAATCTCACATGAGATTAAAGGAGGATTTATTAAAACAATACTGTCTGTAAAAGGATTTTTATAGAAACCAGCCAATAGCGCTTTAATACGTTAATACAGAGTTCATTGGATTTGCATCGTGCATAAATCCTATTAGGATATTTTCTCCATTCCAAGTAGGAAGATAGATGGAAATTTCTTGCCGCCAAACCGATTACTTACTTAGTCCTGCTTCACTATTTACAGATTTTCCAGTTCTTCAAAGCAAAAATTATATCTTACGCCTTGCCTCGACTGAAGAAGAATTAGAATCTATCTTCCGTTTGCGCTTTGAAGTTTTTAATCTTGAACTTGGTCTGGGTTTCTCGACTTCTAGCCTTACTCAAATGGATCAAGATAGATTTGATGCGATTTGCCATCATTTGATGCTTATTTCCAAACTGACTGGTAAAGCGATTGGAACCTATCGGATGCAAACCTATATCATGGCTTCACAAGGCTTAGGTTTTGATGCAGCTGACATCTTTAATCTCAATCAGATTCCTGGTTCTGTACTTCAGAAGTCTGTGGAAATTGGACGTGCATGTATAGCTAAGAAATATCGCAACAGCCAAGCACTTTTTTTACTATGGGAGGGGCTAGCAAATTATCTTATCTGGACTGGAAGCAAATATTTTTTTGGTTGTGCATCACTACTAACGCAGAATTATTGGCTAGGTAGTTGTGCTTATCATTATTTTCGCCAGAATAATTTGATGCATCCTAGCATTTTAGTGTATCCAAATGCACAATACTCTATAGAACTTGCGCAACAATGTCCCGATGCTTGTAATGTTAATATTCCTAATATTTTGCAAGCATACTTAAATATCGGAGCGAAAATATGTAGCCTTCCAGCTATTGATAAACAGTTCAAAACCATTGATTTTTTAACTATGTCGAATATCGAAGATTTTGTCAAATGGAATTCGGAACTTTCTTTAAGAAGGTAGGCAGTTTTGATTAGATAGTTTGTTGATTAAGCAACTTGATTTCTGATAATAGCATTTATCTTAAATTCAGAAGTTTAATTTATCATTCGGATTTCTAACGAAAACATAAAGCTAGATTTGATGCCTTTGATACAAACTTAATAAATTATTCCCAGAGTTAATAAAAGAGAAGTTTGCTTAACTTCTAGGAAAGCTTGCTTATGCGCCATTTCGCCGCCATCTCCAACTTACTCCGAACGAATGGTACGAACTAAACGTTGAATAGTAATATGGCGTTACCAATCAAATTTTGAAATAACTATACCAGTTGGGTTTTGTCTGCGAGTAAAGTGGGTAAGTGGTCATGAGTAATGATGGCATTGCTTTGGGCGATCGCTACTTGTAAATTACTTAATGCTTGATTGAGCGCAACATTAGAGTCAATAGAAGACAACACTTGACCACGAGTACCAACACGGGAATAAGCTAATAAATCTTGAATTAACTGCCGCATCCGCACGGCCCCATCCACAATATAAGCTAAGTATTCCTGGGCAGCCTTGTCTAAACGGTTTTGATATTCTTGTTCAAACAATTGGCTATAGCCTGCTATAGCGTGCAATGGTTCTTGTAAATCGTGTATTATTTAAAATTTATAAAGTATCAAATATATAAATAAAAATAGTGAAAACAAACAATTTATTTTTACCATCTGGATGTGTTTTGCGTAGAGCAAAATCTGCGGATAGCTGGCAAATTAAGTTATTGGTATTCTCAGCTAAACTTGACCCGACTCAGTTACGTTGGGAACAATTTTGGGTGATTGAATGCGATAAAAATTTAGTTGCTTGCGGACAACTGCGTAACTTTTCAGAAGCACAAGAACTCGGTAGTTTGGTGGTTACACCAGCTTGGCGAGGTCGGGGGTTGGCTAGTTTTTTGACACAGTATCTAATTCATACAGCAACTCAGCCACTATATCTAGAATGTCTGGGACAGCGACTGGCACACTTTTATAGCCAATTCGGGTTTGTGCCCATTTCCTTTGAGGAGTTACCGCGATCGCTCAAAAATAAGTTTGGCTTGTCTGAATTAGCTAAAAAGCTGATTCGAGTTCCTGTAGTGTTTATGCAATATCAAGAAAGATAAGCGAAAAAAATTTTTCTGACAGCAGAATCCAGATAAAACCAGGACTTACGCAGGATTTCTCTGAAACTCTCTTTACTTCGTGTTCTTTGTGTCCTACCCTGCGTGCGGGAAGCCCTTTGGGTGTCTACAAGTCGCTTAACCCTTTCGGTAGTCGCTCATGGGGAGCCACTGCGTTGCGCGGGTTTCCCGCGTTGTAGCAAGTGGCGTGGAAACCCCCTGCGTACCCGTCGCTGCCTCACCAACGCACTGTCTCACCGCTCCGCGTCTATGCGGTTCGTTTTTCCGTTATCACTGCGTAAGCCCTAGAAATGTAAGTTCAACAGGCGTCAACTTAAGGGTGGTTTAGTAAAAATCGTCAGCAAGACAGGGCCTAATAAATAATAGTGTCCTGCACACACCAACCCAGCAGAAGCTCCTAAACTCTCACGTTCTTGAGGACTATAAAATCTAATTTTGCCAAGACCAGCCAGCGTCAGTTGCGATTCTGCCTTACTTTTCAAACTTGTATCAACCAAATAGAAGCGTCCGCCGGGAGAAAGCACCCGTGCTACCTCACTCATAACCTGTTTAGGTTCCAAGTAGTGCAAAAAACTTATACTGTTGAAAACAGCATTAAATTGACCATCGGCAAAGGGAAGAGACTCAGCTTTACCCTCAATATAAATTAAACGTGGATGATGGCGGTTTTTTTGTCTTGCTACCCGCAACATCTCAGGAGATAAATCTAACCCAGTACCACGCAAATCAGCAAACTTAGCTGCAAGCCGATCAAGCAGGCGACCAGTACCACAGCCTAAGTCAAGTACCTTTGGTTGAGGTGGTAAATCGACGTGTTCCAACAGCCGTTTGTGGACGGTTTGGTAAAATACGGAAGGAAGTAGCCAGTCATAACTCGGTGCCCAACGGTCAAAAACTTGTTTTTTGTTACTTATAAAGTCTCGTGTCATAAATTTTCGCAGCTATCCTAAACTTTCCGCCTCAGTTAGCAAAATTGAAGCTGCGCCTCCAACAATTGATTAATCAGGCAATTTCGTTTTACTTTGCTCATATCTACCCTAAAGCTAACACTCCTGTATAAAGGCTCGTAAGTTAAGAAACATTGCGACATTAGGAAACGTCTAATAAACAGCCGAGTGTGCAGCGAAGAAATAGGATAGCGATACGGGCGATTGCGCGGAGTGCAGTGCGCTCAAGGGCGATCGCATAAGCAAATTATCTGGAATGCAAATATTTGAATGTGTAGTTAAATGTGTCTAGAAACGAGAAATAAATCTAAATTTAGCTCGTTTACTTTTCCCAAATGCAGCATTGATATTGGAATCAACCAAACATTGTAATCATTGCATAAAACTAAATAACCAAATGTACATATGTATAGGAATTAATACTCAAATAACTTAGCTCAAGGAGAAAAAGTATGGCCTGCTTTACTCAAATACTTTTACACTACGATCTACTCTACCCAGTCCGCGAATGGTTGGACAAAATCGAAATTCATAACTGTCATTTAGCTCATTTCTTGTGCAAGGCTATTCCAGCTCAATGTCCATTTGAGCGAGATATCACTATATTTGGTCGGAAACTATTACACATTCCTCCAATGTGTAAATTGAATCCTCTTTACGAACAAGTTGTTAGTTTGCGGTTTAAAGCTTTATGCTATCTTGCTGATGAATGCGGCGAAGATGTCACAGCCTATTGCTAAATTGTCATGATATTGTGATGCAGCAGCAATGGGTGACCGCAGATTTACTATTGTTACTTAATTGTAAGTATACTAAGCTAACGTAGAAATCATTAGATGTTTAGCTATATAGTAGCTATTACCTATCTAGAATTTTCTTAATCTGTGTTTCTGCCTACCATACTCTGCTGAAATCATCAACATTATCTATGACGCACATCTTACTGGTTGAAGATGAAGTCAAATTAGCACGATTTATAGAATTAGAACTGAATTATGAAGGCTATCAAGTCAGCGTTGCCTACGATGGATTAACTGCAATCATCGCAGCACAGAATTTACATCTAGATTTAGTAATCTTAGATTGGACATTACCAGATTTATCGGGGATAGAAATTTGCCGCCGCTTACGAAGTACTGGTGATAGAGTACCGATAATTTTATTAACTATCAAAGATGAAGTGAGCGATTGCGTGAAGCTCACTGCCGAAGGCGATCGCGTTGCAGGCTTAGAAGCCGATGCTGATGACTATGTAGTTAAACCCTTCAGTATCGAAGAATTATTAGCCAAAGCTCATACCCAGGTGCGAAGAAACAAAGCAACACAAGCCGCAGATATCTTAGAATTTGAAGACCTGAGTTTAAATCGTCGCACGCGAGAAGTACATCGGGGTCAAAGGCTCATTGATTTAACTGCCAAAGAATTTGATTTGCTGGAATATTTACTCATCAATTCGCGGCAGGTAGTGACAAGCGATCGTATTGTAAAAGAAGTCTTAGGTTATGACTTCATGGGCGATTCCAATAGCATTGAAGCCTATATTCGCTATTTGCGCTTAAAGCTCGAAGCTAATAACGAAAAACCCCTTCTTCAAACCGTCCGCGGTGTCGGCTACGTCTTGCGTGATTAAATTACAGCTAACGTTAAACTCCTAAACTCCCCTTTCTTACTGGGGTTTGGGGGTTCTTGTGTTCTCAACAAAAACTCATGCAATGGAGAGTTAGTTATATTACGATCCACAAAGTTGGCTAGACTGAAGAACACACAACATTAGGATTGTAATGACCTATTTAGAAACAGCGGCGCAATTCTACCGCGAAGTTGCACAAACACCGCAAGTTGGACTTTGTTGTGTCCAAAGTACACCCCTGCAACTACCTGGACTAACAATACCTTTGCCAATGCAGGAAATGAACTATGGTTGTGGTACCACTGTTCATCCCACCGAACTGGCAAACCAACCTACCGTGCTGTATGTCGGCGTTGGCGGTGGCTTAGAAGCTTTACAATTCGCTTATTTTTCTCGCCGTGCAGGTGCTGTAATTGCCGTTGAACCGGTTGAAGCGATGCGAGAAGCCGCTACACGTAACCTGGAAATTGCTGCTCAAGAAAATTCCTGGTTTGACACCAGCTTTGTAGAAATTCGAGAAGGCGACGCCTTTAACTTACCGATTGCTGATGCTTCTGTAGATGTGGTGGCACAAAATTGCCTTTTCAATATATTTGAACCAGAAGATTTAAATCGTGCTTTAAAAGAAGCATTTCGCGTCTTAAAACCAGGCGGAAGATTGCAAATGAGCGATCCCATTGCCACTCGTCCAATTCCTACACATCTACAACAAGATGAGCGGCTAAGAGCTATGTGTTTATCAGGCGCACTCACCTATAAAGAATATACTCAACTGATCGTAAATGCTGGCTTTGGCCAAGTTGAAATTCGTGCTCGCCGCCCTTATCGTCTGCTAGATTCATTGACATATAATTTAGAGGAAAATTTGCTTCTTGAAAGCCTTGATTCGGTTTCTTTCAAGGTTGCTATACCTGAAGATGGAGCCTGTATATTCACTGGAAAAACAGCAATTTATGCTGGTAAAGAACCATTTTTTGATGATTCAGCAGGTCATCTTTTGCAGCGTGGTATACCCGCAGCCGTGTGTGATAAAACTGCTGCAAAGCTAGCAGTTTTAAAACCAGCCCAAATAATTATCACTGATTCGACTTGGCATTATAACGGTGGTGGTTGCTGTTAAGCTAAATTACAAGTTTTCTTGATAGTTTATGTTTTGAAATCACGTAGGTGGGCATTGCCCACCCTACAGTTGAGCATGAACGAATTAACTGTTTATTTAAATTAGTTGTACCACATATGATTTTTTATAAAAACTTAAATATTTTTTCAGATTATAATCATAAAGCTAATTTTTATATTTATTTGGATTTCTTTAGGAAGAAGCAATGCAGACTAAACCCATAAATACAGCCAATTCAAAAGTAACACCATTCAAAGATAAACTAAGTTACTCTTTGACAAAGAAGGAAATCAATGTTTTACAAATCAATTTAGGTAAACGCTGTAACCTTGCCTGTACACACTGCCATGTCGAAGCAGGCCCTAAACGTACAGAAGAACTTTCTTCAGAAATTTGCGGACAGTTGATTGCGCTAATTCATAGATTTCCTGAAATTAAGATTGTGGATTTAACTGGTGGCGCACCAGAAATGAATTATGGATTTAAACCACTTGTAGAAGCAGCAAGGGCAACAGGTAAACAAGTGATAGTCCGGTCAAATTTGACTATTTATTTTGAAGAAGGATTTGATGATTTACCTGAATACTTTGCTAAACATAAACTTAGAATAGTTGCTTCTCTGCCGTGCTACCTAGTAGATAATGTAGATAAAATGCGCGGCACGGGTGTTTTTGATGCTTCAATCAAAGCTTTGCAATGGTTAAATCGGCTTGGCTATGGGCAACAACCAGATTTGATTTTGGACTTGATATATAATCCCCAGTTGCCCCAATCTGAAAAATTTTCTTTAGCTCCTGAACAGACAAATCTAGAACGAGATTACAAAATGTTCTTGCAAGAACATTTTGGCATTGTTTTTAACAACCTATTCACTATTACGAATCTACCAGTTGGCAGAACTAAAATGCATTTAGAACGAAAAAAACTGTATACAAGCTATTTGCAGTTTTTAGAATCGCATTTTAATGCTAGTACAGTTGAGCATTTAATGTGCCGCGATGAGTTATCTATCGACTATCTCGGTAATGTCTATGATTGCGACTTTAATCAAATGATGAATCTACCTGCAAAAACTCGTAACGGTGAAACCCTGACAATTGCCAAGTTACTAGAAGTCGGTAATTTAGACTTGATTAGTGAGGTACAAACTGCTGCCTATTGTTATGGTTGTACGGCTGGGTGCGGTTCTAGCTGTGGAGGTGCTTTATTGTAAAGTTTATTAATTTTTAATTTTGAATAGACGTGCGATCGCTCGCGCACTACGCGATCGCCTCTATGTCATCAAAGAACAATTTTGTTACAAAACCTTTTATCCCTGTCTCACTCATTGTCAGATAGGTTTATGATGACATTAGTTAAGTCTCCTCACACCACACAAAAAAGCCGTGGATTCCTCTAAGTTTCCACGGTTTTTTTTTGTAATCAAAAATTAAATATCAAAACAGCAATTCAAAATCAAAAATTTAACTTGGGCTTGAAGCTAACAAGAGCAAGTGTCCTGGCTAATTTTTAATACATTGTTAAATAAATATAAGCGTACCTTAGAGGATATATACCATCGTTATTGGTTTTGGTACCCCAGAAGTTGGTGCATACAGATTAAGTTCCGAGGGCTGCTAGAAAAATTTATAGTGGTGTCATCAGTAAATATTCTGTTACCAAAACTGTTACAAGCTCATTGCTACTCGTTAGTTACTTTATGATGATATGTAGTTAACTCCTCACACCACACAAAAAGCCGTGGAACTCTATGTTTCACGGGCTTTTTTTTTAGGCTGATGCAAGAGCATAGACGCGGAGCGACAGATTGCCAGATATCAGCAAAAAATAGTTTGTGATTTCTGCCTTCAGCAAGCCAGTCAAGTTTTGAAGAGATATTATCTATAGCCTTAAAGTCTCTCCGCAGATGGAAGGAGAGGCTATTCCTGCGACAGAAGTTTTACACCAACTATAGTAGTTAACTTTTTGATTAGAAGCAATTACAGATCAACTCTGCCTTCAATATCCAATGTCAAGTACGAGTCATCGATTCAACAAAAATACTTAGTTGAGGATATCCGCTAAAGGCAAGCTTGTTTTGTCACCAGAACCATCCTTTAAAGTTTCAAACAGACAAGTATTAACAAATATGCTCTATCAGACAAAGGCAATTAAAAAGTTAGTCGGCAGCTTTCTCGGCGTTGCTAGCGCAAGTGCTTTCATCAGTTTCCCAGGACTAGCACAAGCCAACTTGAACTCTGGTTTTGCCAACAGTTCCAGTCGGTTAATTGTTGCTCAGAATACATCTAGTCCTGCTGCAAATCCAACCTCTACTCCAGGCTCCGCAAATCCAACTTCTACTCCAGGCTCCGCAAATCCAACCTCTACTCCAGGCTCCGCAAATCCAACCTCTACTCCAGGCTCCGCAAATCCGACTTCTACTCCAGACTCCGCAAATCCTAATGTTTCACCGAGACAGCTGGATACAGAATTCATGACTAAGGCAGCGCAAAGTGACCTGACAGAAATCCAAACAAGTCAGTTGGCACTTCGACGGTCTAGAAACCAATCTGTTCGTAACTTTGCGCGGCGGATGATTGAAGAGCATACAAATTCCACCAAAAGATTGGCACCGATAGCGAAAGCTAAAAATTTCGCTCTACCGAAAGATATTGGCCCAGAAAACAAAGCTCTGTTAACGCAACTGACTGGACTATATGGTAGTAATTTTGACCAAGCATATATGCAAGGACAAATTCAAGCTCATGCCAGAACTCTGGCTGAGTACCAAAGGTATTTACAACAGGGAAGAGACCAACAGTTGAGAGCGTTTGCAAGTCAGAATCAACCAATTGTAGCCGATCACTTACAGATGGCTCAAAAGATGACAGCAAGACATTAACTATTACTAAAGTTTTAAACAGCATATGCAATTTGCGGTCATGGTCAGAAAACTCATTCTGTGGCTAATTTGGTTAGGATTTGTCGCCTACACCATATCGGTAGCTCCATTGGATCAACCTGATACATGGTCGTTGGGACGAGATCTGTTAACGTTCCAATGGGGAAGAATCAATGCCATCATCCTGGCCATTTTCTGGCTGATGGGTATCTGGCCTATGATCTATGCTTGTCTGATGTTTGTTGATGGCAGAATGCAAAACTTTCGTGCTTGGCCCTATTTTATTGGGTCAAATTTCACGGGGGTAATTTGCCTTTTGCCCTATTTAATTTTCCGTAAATCCAATCAAGAATTTTATGGAAAAAAAGATAAGTGGCTTTCCATTCTGGAGCAGCGAAGCACAGGAATTAACCTTTTATTTGCTACAATTTGCCTACTGGCTTATGCAGGAATTGCCGGAAACTGGGAAGACTACGTTCAGCAATTTTTTTCTAGGCCTTTTGTTCACCTCATCAGCCTGGACTTCTGTTTAATGTGCCTGATATTTCCAGTGACTTCATTATTTGATGATGATATGGCACGTCGAGGTCTCAAGGACAGCCGCATTTTTTGGGCAGTAGCGCTTATCCCTTTGTTTGGCCCATTAATTTATCTGTGCCTGCGTCCGTCTTTACCAGAAACTGCCCAAAAAGAATACGAAGGTAAAGTTACTTCTTATGCTTAATTAAAATTTCGGCGGCTTAGTACATTTTAAAACTTCACAGGCGATCGCACCTACTAATAATAATTCAATAAGTAAAGCCCTCACTTGTACTTGTACAGTGAGGGCTTTGCAGATGGGAGTAACAAGCCAATATCGCCTCATTTCTAGAGGCTAATCAAAAAACTTCAGCGATTTAATATCTAGACCCAGAACCTGTTGTTTGATTAGGGTCACGATAAGCTTTTGGTTGTTCACGATTAGGAACTAGACCAGCTAAACCAGCTAGACCCAGCAAACCTAGCCAACCCCAACTGGAACCGCGATCGCCCCTCACATCGTTAGTTCCTCGCAATGTAGTGCCACCTGTAGTTGTACCTGTGGTGCCTGTACCTGTAGTATCAGTACCTGTTGTACCTGTGGTACCTGTGCCTGTAGTGCCCGTGCCGGTAGTACCAGTAGTACCAGTACCAAAGCTGTCAGTACCTGTGGTGCCAGTACCTGTACCTGTTGTACCTGTGGTGCCAGTACCTGTGCCTGTTGTACCTGTGGTGCCAGTACCTGTGCCTGTTGTACCTGTGGTGCCAGTACCTGTGCCTGTTGTACCTGTGGTACCTGTGCCTGTTGTACCTGTGGTACCTGTGCCTGTTGTACCTGTGGTACCTGTCGTACCTGTGGTGCCAGTACCTGTACCTGTCGTACCAGTACCAAAGCTGCCTGTACCTGTAGTGCCAGTCCCTGTTGTACCTGTGGTACCAGTCCCTGTACCTGTCGTACCAGTACCTGTTGTACCTGTAGTGCCAGTCCCTGTACCTGTACCTGTACCTGTCGTACCAGTACCTGTACCTGTGGTACCTGTACCAAAACTGCCAGTGCTTGTACCTGTTGTACCTGTCGTACCTGTTGTACCTGTTGTACCTGTCGTACCTGTTGTACCTGTCGTACCTGTCGTACCTGTCGTACCTGTAGTGCCAGTGCTTGTACCTGTACCAGTACCTGTAGTGCCAGTGCCACTACCAGAGGAACCGGTTTGGGCAGAAACAGACATAGCTAAGGGTACAGCAGCAAAACTGAGGGCAAATACACCAGCCAAAACAGATTTGGATAAATTCAAAGGCCTCATGGTTATGGTTCCTTATGTGGTCTAGATTTCTGTCGTTGATTGCCGATAAAGCTTTTGCCGGATTCAATCTGCTACTAAATTCAGCCTCCTTAAACAAGACAGATTGAAGGCTCTATCAACTAATGATGGAAGCTCTGAAAAAATCGGATATAGATGAGATTAAGAGAAAGCCTGGGCTGTTTTCAGCGAAACTTAAATAACAAGTGAATTCTCGCTAGATTCATAAGTATCTTAATCTTTTAAAGAAAAGCTTTGGTTTTCGTATGAGCCTGGTGACTTACTTATAGCTACAGCATCAGAGAGTTGCTATGTCGATAACCTCGTAAAAACCCCCACGACGGATTACATCAGTCGGGGTAACTTTGATTAAGAATAACTTCTGTTGTTTTCCTAAGCGTCTATCATAGGATTAAAAACACTTCTATCAAAAGTATTAGTCTGCTATCGATACTTAATTATTGTTCTGATTAACATAACCTTACCTTTAGCATCTTGAATAGTTCTGAGTAATAGCAGTACAGTTTGCATATTAGTGTACTTATCGCTCGTAGTCCATTTATGAAGTAATTATTTATGGATAATTGCTATTCTTGCTAAATAGCTTGAAATCAAAGTCTTAATAGCAGTATCAAATTAATTTATGTATTTGCAGTTTACAAAAGCCAATTTAGTTAGTCGTTTAAAAAATCTTAATTTATTCTTGGAGATTTAACTAATTACACCTTAAGGCAGATGGACAATCAAGATAAAATATCTATCAAAACTTCCGTATTTAAAATATCGTAATTTTTAACACATAAGTATGGCAATAGTTACACGAAATTCTCTGCCTAAACCAGTAGTAGCATCAGAAAAATTGGCTCAACAGCGCCTCATGGCAGAGCGAATGAAAGATGTTAAGCTTTTACTACTAAATTTAGCTAATAGTGAAGAAGCAACTATTAAGCTTATTATTGATTGTCTCTATGATATTGGCTCGGTCAATCTAATCAACAAAAAACTTCGTTTCCGGCCTTTAAACCGAACGATGAAATTAATTGCTCAGATGTCTAAGCCTGTATTTAGAATTATTGCATGGTATTGGTTTCAAAAAAACTGTCCTCAATTAATTGCTAACTGGCTACAAGTCCAGGTTGCGTTTGAAGATCCGACAGATATACCTAAAAAAATAGCTATTGAAACTTCAGAAATACAAGCCTATTCCTCGTTACAAGTAGAAAATATGAGCCAGGAGATTAAGTATTTGCGTCACCAAGTCAAATGGCTAACAGGGATTTGTATAGTCGCGCTTTCGGCTTTAGGTGTAACAGTCGCTGCACTCAGCCGAAGTCCAGAAGCACCATTACAGAGTAGACAGCAAATTCAATCAATCATGGGTCGGTAGTAATCTAGAGTTGGCGATATTTTCCAGTTGAATGAGCAAGCTATAGCTTGTTTCCCTATTCCTTTACTCCTGGCTTTTTTGCGGTTGTCAATGCGCTAAAGTTGCAAATGAGCGTGCATCTAGCTTGAGTTAGGAGAAAGAGTTATGAAAGCAGTCTTAATGACAGCAGCAGGGAACCCTGAAGTGTTGCAAGTACAGGAAATTACAAACCCTGTTGTTCCTGTAGGAAATACTGAACTTTTAGTACGCTTAGTAGCAGCTGGTCTTAACCCGATAGACACAAAACTTCGCCAACGGGGTACTTTCTACCCCGAACACATGCCTGCCATTTTAGGATGTGATGGTGCAGGTATAGTTGAAGCGGTAGGTGCTGGCGTGCAGCGCTTTCGCCCAGGTGATGCAGTGTATTTTTGTTATGGCGGCTTGGGCGCACACCAAGGAAATTATGCTGAATATACTGTTGTTGACGAACGATTTGTAGCACGTAAACCTACTTCCATATCCTTTGTTGAAGCCGCAGCAGCGCCCTTAGTACTAATCACCGCTTGGGAAGCTTTATATGAACGAGGACGACTGCAACCAGGGGAAAAAGTTTTGATTCATGCAGGTGCAGGTGGTGTTGGTCATGTAGCAATTCAACTAGCAAAACTCAAAGGTGCTAATGTCGCCACCACCGTTAGTTCTGAAGATAAGGCAAAATTCGTTAAACAACTGGGTGCTGATGAGGTAATTTTTTACAAGCAAACTGACTTTGTACAAGCAGCTTTAGATTGGACTGGTGGTGAAGGTGTAGACTTGGCGTTTGACACTGTAGGCGGAGAGACTTTTCATAAAACATTCCCAGCAGTGCGGGTATATGGCGATATTGTGACGATTCTCGAACCCAATGCCAATACTGTTTGGAAAGTTGCGAGGAACCGCAATCTCCGCATCGGTTTGGAATTGATGTTGACACCGATGTTACAGGAATTAGTGGAGGGACTTCAGCACCACGCAGAAATTCTTGAACAGTCTGCTATTTTGATTGATCAAGGACAGTTAAAAATCCACGTCAGCCACAAGTTTCCTTTACAAGAAGCTGCAAAAGCACATCAGTTACTTGAAAGTGGGTCTATCACAGGTAAAATTGTTCTGCTCATTAGCAATGAATAATAGAAAAGCAGTTTGCATAAATTGTTTTTGGCCTGGCCAGTAGAATTCGCAGCTATCCAAACAAAGTCCGCCGACGCGGGCTGGCTCAAAACAGCTAGACTGTTAATGAGTTTGTGTGCGTTATTAGCGTTGTTGCTGTTTTTGTTTCCTCTACCAGCTTTGGCAGTACAAACGCAAACAGAACGCACACCTTTAACTCTGGAACTTTTGCAAGAACGACTACGTACACCGACGTTACGTGAAGGCAATTTGACAATTGATTTGCGGCAGATGGTGATCGATTTACGTCAAGAGAATGCTAGCTTCCGCGATACTTTTTACCAATTGCTACGCAAAGAACTACAAAAAACTGGTGCAAAACCTTTGGGTTTAGACCTTAGCTATTCTTTAATTCAAGGAGATTTTGTAGGTAGTGAATTGGGTTTAAGAACTCCTCTCTACGCCCAAGCGATCGCCCCCATTTTTACCCCAACCGAACAAGAACAACTAGAACGTTTACGCCTCGTTTGTTTGCAGTCTCTTGTAATAGCTTTACCCAACTCCAAAGATTGCCGATCGCTTCTAGGAACTCAGTCAAATGTATCTAGCGAAATCGCTGTGTTTCGTGGTTCTTTGACGCTGGTACAAACTCGCTTTAATGGAGAAGTATCGTTTCCTAATACATTTTTTCTTCAGTCTGTAGATGCCCAAGGCGCAACCTTTATTCAACCTACTAACTGGACTGAATCTCGCTTCAGTCGTGCTGTCAGTTTCACTGGGGCTACTTTCCGTCAAGTGAGCAATTTCCAGGGAAGTATTTTTTTTAATAAAGCTAACTTTAAGCAGACCCAATTTCAGGAAACTGCTGAATTGCAAAATAGTATATTTACAGATACTGCCAACTTCAATCAAGCAAGTTTTAAACAGTTAGCTAAATTTAGTAATGTGCAGTGGCAAGGAAATGCTGATTTTTCCGATGTACATTTTGCCAATCAAGCACAATTTACTAAAGCAAACTTCGACCAATTTCTTTTTTTGACAGAAACGACTTTTGACCAAGCTGTAAATTTTCGAGAAGCACAATTTGATCAACCTGTAAATTTGCGGGGTGCTGGCATTTTCAACTTAGCAGATTTCAGCGATACGAAGTTTGCTAAAGAAGCTTTTTTAAATGTACCAAGTCTAAATTTTAACTCTAATCAAGCGAAAATTTTAGGAAATCCTGGGCAGATTGGTAAGATGTTTTGCGTACCTACGTTACAAGGTAATCAAAATGTCTTGCGTAATTTAGGACAGAATTTCCGTCAGCAGCAGCAAATTGCCGATGCTAATCAACTGGAGTACACAAAACAGCGATTGCGATTAATAGAGTTAAGCCGTCGTTTGTTAACCACAAATATTAATAGTGCTTCCATAGCAAGTTTAAATCAACTAGGCTTTTCCCCAACACAGGCGAAAGCGATCGCTCATCGCCGTCAAGTTAAAATATTTCGCAACACTAGCGAGTTACTGACTTTACCAGACATTGATTTAGAAACCTATAACCAATTGCGCGATCGCTTAATTGTTAGCGAACCCCTTTCATTTGGTGGGTGGTTACTGCAAGCTTGGAGTTGGTTGATACTGAGTATGCTGCTGTTATTGAGTGGGTATGGTACAAATTTTTGGCTAGTGTTTGGTGTCGGGGGAGTTGCGATCGCGTTTTTCGGCTTATTATTTTGGCTAGTTGATCGCTATCGCCGCCTGCGTCCTGTACCGATTATTCCCACATACTACGAAACCATTTCCATGCTGGCTAGTTTTAGCTGCTTGGCAAGCTTGAGTTTATTAGCTATCTTTCGCAATGCTGAACAACCTTGGCTGACATTAGGGTGTCTTTTAATTATTATCTTTCCCCTATCAGCAGTTTTATTATTGCGACTTTACCAACAAGGTCGTTATCACGACTTGATGGAAGTTTCCTACTTCGCAGAAGACGGCACAATGCGGCAGCTACGATTACTCATTGGACGTTTACCAGTCATCCCCCGATTTCAAGTATTCCGCGAACGATATATGCCTCTATTATGGAACCGTCGCTGGAACTGGCTTAACTATTACGACTTTAGCCTCAATAACTTAGTTAGATTAGGATTTAACGACATTCGGATGCGAGATGAACACTTACCGAGCATTATTGCTACACTTGCTTGGTATGAATGGAGCCTGGGTTTACTTTACATTACCTTAGTTTTGTGGACTCTTTCTCGTACAATTCCCGGATTGAATTTGCTGATTTATCTCAAGTGAATGTGTGCTGAGTTGTGCATAAACGCTAGCTAATATCATCAACAAATTGCTAATAGCTTCAAAATATAGCAATCCGATTTGATTTCTGAATCACTCGTAGAGGTAAGGGACTGGGGATTGGGGACTGGGGACTGGGAAGAAGGAATAAAGGTGTACTGAATTTTGTTCAAAAATCAAATATGAGTCCTATACGTTAATTAGATAATAAATAAACCAGTTGGAGGTAATATTTATTACCTTTAACTCGAATTAAGCATTTTCTAACCAGATACCGAATTCCATATCATAGTTTTTAAGTCGTTATTACAAAATTATGACGAAAATATGATCGTTTATGTTAAATGCTAATTTTATTTAGTTTTAATGCTCAAACTAATGTTTTGCAAGGATTATATAACGTAATAAAATGGAATAATTAAACTAATAAAAATGGCATATAAGTAGCAAATCTGTCATTTGTTCCAAGCAAGTAATTTTATAGTTAATCTCAGAGAATGGAGAACATAAATGCTTGCAAAAAATCAGGGTACGGTCGTGATTACAGGAGCATCAACAGGAATTGGTGAAGCTTGCGCTTTGCTTTTAGACAAATTAGGATTTTGTGTCTTTGCTGGCGTGCGTAAAGATGTTGATGCTCAAAAACTTCAACAGAAAGCCTCTCAAAGACTTATCCCTATTTTTTTAGATGTTACTGATGCCGATTCGATTGCATTTGCAGTTGAGACAGTAAAAAATACAGTTGGCGATGAAATTGTCGGTTTAGTAAATAATGCTGGAATTGCCGTTCCAGGCCCGTTAGAATTATTACCAATTGCAGAATTTCAACAACAATTGCAAATTAATGTGACTGGACAACTAGCAGTCACACAAGCATTTCTTGGTTTATTGCGTCAAGGTCGAGGACGAATTGTGAATATGGGTTCCATCAGCGGTAGAAGTGCTGCTCCGTTTCTTGGCGCTTATAATGCATCAAAATTTGCGCTTGAAGCACTCACCGATGTGATGCGTATGGAGTTACGACCTTGGGGAATTTCAGTTTCAATTATTGAACCAGGTGCGATCGCTACTCCTATTTGGGAAAAGTCTTTCACTCAAGCCGACACAGCAAAGCAAAATTTATCCCAATCTGCCCAAAATCTCTACGGTCATGCCATGACTGCTGTACGTAAACAAGTAGGAATTCTGGCATCTAAGAGCATTTCAGCAGATATTGTAGCTCAGGCTGTTATCCATGCACTCACGGCAAAAAAACCAAAGACACGCTATCTCGTCGGTCAAGATGCGAAAATGGCAGCAGTACTCAAGTATCTTTTGCCTGACAAATTGTATGACCGTGTAATTTTATATTCAATGGGTTTATAGATATTGAGCAATGTCCACTAATTCTGTTAGCCTTTTTCTCAACTTTAAATAATTGGCGATCGCACACAGGACGAGTAATTTTTGACTGTACAAATAAGAATTAGTGTGAAAAAATATTGCAAACAAAAAAGCAGCAGACCTAGTAAAAAATTGTTACTAGGTTTGCTGCTTAATTTTGCTTTTTGAATTTATCACTATATATCTGGAATTGCATCCTGTTTAGCTGTGGGTAAAAAACCAGCCAAATATCGCATTTTCCAACTAAACCTTTGCTTCTAAAGACTTGAGTAACTCGGTATTTACACCTGACTCACGCGTTAAAGAAATTTTACCAGTGCGGGCTACTTCCCTCAGCCCAAATTTTTGCAGCACTTGGACGATCGCCACCATTTTACCTGGGTCACCTACAACTTCCAGCGTTAGGGAATCTTCTGCTACATCTACCACTCGCGCTCGGAATATCTGAGCTAAGTCGATAACTTCTGAGCGGTTGCTGCTAGTTGCATTCACCTTAAGAAGCATCAATTCTCTTTCTACACAAGGAGTTTCGGTAATATCCTGCACCTTGAGGACGTTGACTAGCTTGTACAGTTGTTTGGTCAGTTGTTCAATCACACGATCGTCACCTGGCACAACCATCGTGATCCGGGAAACTCCTCCCTGCTCAGCTGGGCCAACAGCCAGGCTTTCTATATTAAAACCGCGACGGGCAAATAAACTAGAAATGCGGGACAGAACTCCCGCCTCATCTTCTACCAGAACTGAAAGGGTATGTTTCATTTTTGCCAACACCGACTCAGGCAGCATATTACTAAAATAAAAACTAGCTAATGGCTGCCCTACACGTACTGCCCACTAAATTGCTAAATTGTAAGTCTAATCTTTCATTTTAAACTCAATACTGCACTCATTACACTTTTGAAAGAAAAGTCGTAGAGAAATCATCCTACAAGCAGAAACCCCCTGAGTACAAATCTTTTCACTGGCAGATGTAGATAATCTGGAAAACTATTACCTTTTAGATGTTATGAACCTCTAATAGGAGAAAAGTGATTTATGGGTTGGTTAAAAAGATTGTTTGGTTTAGAAAAACCTCAAAACGCGCAAGTAAATCCTACCCCCCAGCCAGTACCACAAGCTGCTACTACTGCTAGCCCCAGTTCTACCGCAACTCAATCAATTCCGCCAGAGCGTTTAGGCTTGAACGGAGAATACGATCAAAGTGGGTTGGCAAAGCGAGTAGCATTAGCATTCGATCAAGACCCACAACTTGATGATGTTGATACCCTCTGGGTTGCTCAGACAGGCAGTACTGTAGTCCTAAAAGGCAAAGTTCCTAGTCAGGAAATTCTTAACAAAATGGTTTCTGTAGCACGTTCAGTAAATGGCGCTACAGGTGTTGAAACTACTCAAGTGACGATTGGTTAAGCAGTAGTACGACTGTACAGAAGTCAAAAAATAAAATATCCTTTTGCAAGCAACATTTGAGGCTAGTAAAGGTTTTTTGGCAGATTCTCCATTTCTGCCACTATGTACTAGGCTTTAGCAATCTGCGATCGCTTTTTTAAATCTGGGAAGCAACAGACGGCTGGGTGGCTTCAAGGCACTGAGCAATCCAATCTAAAATAGCTCTGTTCACTTGCTCTGGACATTCATCGTGTGGACAATGCCCCACATCTTCTAGGTTGAGCAGCTGCAATTTGTCATTGTACTGAGCGAATTGGCTAGCAAGTGCTGGGGGAACAAATCGGTCTTTTTGCCCCCAAATTAAAAGCATAGGAATTGTTAAGGTTGGCAATACTGTCTTGACGCTAGGGCTAAAGCTAACGCCCATTGCAGCTTTGAACAGCGCAGCAAATGCACGGGCGGAACCTCGGTCTTGGGGAGGCCCAGCTAAAATGTCTATAAGTTCATCGGTAATCGCCTCTGGGTTAGCGTAGGCAAGACTAGCCCAGCGACGTAGCATACCTGGTTGACGCACCAGATGAAACACGGGTTTTAATATCAGTGGAGAAGCGACTATCTTTTTAATAGTCGTGATGATAGGCATTACGAATGGTCGTAGCAAAGCCGGGATCGCTTCTTGTTCCAATGATGGGTCAGGTAAACTCATCATCACTATACCCCGTACCATTTCAGGATGAGCGGCGGCGGCGGCTAAAGAAATCAGCGAACCATTGGAATTACCCACTAATACTACAGGTTCGCGGATAAATGCTTTCCAGAACTCATAAACCTGCTCTACCCACATTTCTATACTGTAATTAACTGGGGCCTTTTCAGAAGCGCCAAAACCCAGCATATCTAAGGCATAGACTGTGTGGTGTTCTGCTAACACCTCTAAATTATGCCGCCAATGACCAATCGAAGCACCAAAGCCATGTAGCAAAATTAGTGGTGTTTTTTGTTGATGATGTTGGGCAGAGCGGATATAAGTATAGCGAGTTTGCCAGCCTCGCCAAATCCAATCTCTTTGATTACCAACTCGCTCTTGCCAGTGTACCGTAGTGGTCACACTTCCCTCCCATTTATTGAAATTGTAATACTCTTAATTCCAATATTAAGTAATGCGATCGCCTTCTCCTGTCGGAGACGCTACGCGGTAAGCGCAGCCATGTCCGCAGGGCTTTACGGCAGTGCGCTCCGCGCAATCGCAACTGTTAAGTGCCAAAGCTGGGGAAATTTATTTCTCTTAGCTGCAAAATTGTAAACATTCGTATAAAATATTACAATTTATTGGTAACAAAGGATTTTATATGTAATCTTGCTATTCTGGAAATATACTTTCCATCTAAAATGTAAAACAATTGCCAATCAATAGTTACAATACTTAATGCTTCTCCAGGTTGTGTAATTTAGCTTAACAATTTGAGAGAATTTCTCTCATAGTGAGTAGAATGACAAATACAACAATGACACAACCAGTTTATGGATTAGTTACCCTAGAACTGTAAAGGCTCATTTTTTTAGTCCTCAGTGATTTCAATATTTTACGTCTGAGGCGTACCAATCAAAAACTAAGCCAATCAAGACCAAGCCAAATTCTTAAATAAGAGCTCCCACGAATCATAATGCCTGTGATTGAGAAAAAAAGAACTCGCGATCTGCCCCAAATTAACGAACGCATCCGGTTCCCGAAAATTCGGGTCATTGATACTGATGGCGCCCAGCTGGGAATTATGTCCCCACAGGAAGCACTCCAACAAGCCGAAGAAAAAGAGTTGGATCTAGTGCTACTTAGTGATAAGGCTGACCCGCCGGTTTGTCGGATTATGGACTATGGGAAATACAAGTTTGAACAAGAGAAGAAGGCGCGGGAAGCTCGGAAAAAGCAGCACACCGCTGATGTCAAGGAAGTAAAAATGCGCTACAAGATAGAAGAACACGACTACAACGTGCGTGTCAAGCAAGCAGAGCGCTTCCTAAAAGACGGCGATAAAGTCAAAGCGACTGTGATGTTCCGGGGTCGAGAAATTCAACACAGTGATTTAGCAGAAGATTTACTCAAGCGGATGGCAACTGATTTAGAGCCGTTTGGTGAGGTGCAGCAAGCACCCAAAAAAGAAGGGCGAAATATGATGATGCTGATCTCACCCAAAAAATAATCTTCCAAATCTTTTAAAGAAATACAAACTAAAACTAAAAATATTTAACTGGCACTGAAGTCGGTTAAATTTATCGAAACAATGATAGTCCTGAGCGCTGAGTGGGAAAAATAATACTCAGTCGCTTGGGACTTTTGCCATTTCTAGAAACAAAAGTTGCAACTTCCTGGAAATCCTCATAAACCCTGGTTTTTCAGGGTAGACAAAATATGGAGTCGATTCTGCTCCCGCTTTGTTACTGTGGGCTATGTTTAAAATTAAATGTAAAATAAGCATCTTGTGTTTTGCAAAATATACTTAATCTTATTGAGTTTGGCTATGGAAATTACTTGGCCTTTGCGCGGTCACACTACCAGAAAGTAAAACTGAATGGAACTGAAAAATAACTGGTTAGCTCCAAATAGAGGCACTCTGGCACGGCTGCTACAGTGGGTAAATCTCCGGCCGGAGGAGAGCGAACGGACGTGGATGATGTTTGCCTTTTATACAACTATATCTGTGGGATTGCGGTGGGCAGAGGACAGTACAGTAGCACTGTTTTTGGACGAATATGGGGCTAATCCATTGCCATGGATGTATATAGCCAGTGCGGTGATGGGTGTGGGGCTGGTTGTTTTATATTCTTGGCTACAAAAAATTTTCCCCTTGCGTTGGGTAATAGTGGCGATCGCACCTTGCATGGTCGTGCCATTAGTTTTATTAGTTTTATTGCGTTCTGGTCTACACGTTTCTTACCTGACAGTAGTGATCGTGTTTCTGTTGAGGTTATGGGTAGACGCGCTTTATGTAGTCAATGACCTGAATACTTCTATCGTTGCTAACCAACTATTTAACATTCGGGAAATTAAACGCACCTATCCACTAGTCAGCAGTGGTCTTTTGGTAGCCGACGTTATTAGCGGTTTTAGCTTGCCTTGGCTGCTAGAATTCGCCAAGCTCAATAAGGTGATTATCATCGCTTGTGCAGTGATTATCTTCGGGGCGGGAATTCTCAGTTATTTAACTCATCAATATCGAGAATCTTTTCCTGATGCACCGCAACGACTAGTTTCCCCAGAACAAGCTAACCAGCACCGTCGCCTGCAAGCACCACTCAAGCGCTATACCTTGCAACTGTTTGCCTTTATTGGGCTTTTGCAAGTGATTGGATTATTAATAGATTTTCAATATCTGCGCGAACTGAAATCTAATTTTGGTGACCGAGAACTTGCTAGCTTCTTGGGACTATTTGGTGGCATTGTGGGTCTGTGTGAATTATTAACGCAGTGGTTTATCTCCAGTCGCCTGATAGAACGGATTGGCGTGTTTTTTGCTGCCGCGCTTTTACCGATTACAGTAGGCTTTATTGTACCTGGGGCGATCGCATTGCTCAACATATTTCCGGCAATGCAAATGTCTGGCTTTTTTTGGGGGTTGATAATTCTCAAATTCTGCGATGAACTTTTGCGCTACACCTTTATCATGAGTAGCGGGCCAGTACTGTACCAACCAATTCCAGAGCGAATTCGCAGTAGAACGCAAACATTATCAGGAGGGACAGCAGAAGCGATCGCAACAGGTACAGCAGGATTAGTAATTCTTGCGACTTTATTTTTTACTGGACAATTTATCCCTGAACCGCTACAAAAGTGGGTATTTATAGCTGAAACAGTTGTAGTAGCTGGTATATGTTTAAAAGTAGTTTTGCTCCTGCGATCGCGCTATGTTGACCTGTTAGTTTTAAGTGCCGACCGGGGTGAGCTAAGTGCGGCAAATGTCGGTCTAAGAGTGTTCAAACAAGGAGTAGTCAAAGCTTTAGCAGAAAAAGGCAATTCCGCAGATAAACGCTCCTGCATTGAACTTTTAGCTCAAATAGATCCTAAAGGTGCGGTAGAAGTTTTAGCACCCTTACTCATAAAGTTACCGTCCGACCTCCAATGCCAGAGTCTGGAAGTAATGCTTGTTGGTGATATCAATGCCAATTATTTACCTGATGTTCGCCCTTTATTAGAACAACCCCAAGGAACTGTTACTCCTGAAGTGTTTGCCCTTGCTTTACGCTATGTTTGGCTGGCTGAACCACATCCGAATTTAAGCTTACTAGAAGAGTACTTAAACCCACGCCAACACTCACTGATTCGAGCTACCGCCGCCGCTTTACTGTTGCGTCAGGGAACGCCAATACAAAAGGTAGCAGCTACCAAAGCCATGCGTCGGATGCTGACTCATAAACTAGAACGGGAACGGGTGAATGGCGTTAAAGCTCTCAGAGAAGCAGTTTATTTGCAGGCTTTGCGGATTCACATCCCGAATTTATTGCAAGATGATTCATTAGGGGTGCGCTGTGCAGTATTAGAAATGATTGCAGCAACCCGTTTGGAAGAGTATTATTCAGCGCTACTTGCCGCACTTTATTATAAATCCACTCGCAGCACAGCAATGCGGGCATTAGTGCAATTAGAAAATGAAGCTTTAGAAATGTTGCTCAAGCTGGCTACTAATATTTATAAACCAGAAGTAGTGCGGATGTACGCTTGGCGTACTATTGGTCAAATCGGCACTCAAGAGGCGGTAGATTATTTATGGCAGAACTTAGAACAATCTTGGGGCACTACCAGATACTATATTCTCCGCAGCTTATTAAAAATACACAAACAACCAGAAATTACTAGTTTAGAGGATCAATTTTACGAAAGTAGAGTAGAAACTTTAATTGACCAGGAATTACAGTTTCTAGGCGAGATTTACGCCGCTTATATAGACTTTGCAACACCGCAGACTAGAGAAAATCAGCAATCACAAGAAGAAATTCTAGGTGTTTGCGAGTTACTGCAACGCGCCCTCTTAGAGTTAGAAATAGATGTTAAAGAAAGATTGTTACTGTTACTTAAGTTGCTTTACTCTCCAGAAAAAATGCAAGCCGTGGCTTTTAATCTCCGGTCTGAGTCAGGAGTCAACTTAGCGCGAGGTTTAGAGATTTTAGACCATACCGTGAAGCTGCGTTGCAAATCTTTGTTGTTGAATATCTTGGATAGGCGATCGCACGAAGAAAAACTGTATCTGCTCACCGAAGCAAAGTTAATCGAATATCAACCACTTTCAGTAAGCGATCGCCTCCGCAGGTTATTGATGCTAGCTAATTTCCTTTCTGACTGGTGTTTAGCTTGCTGTTTCCATTTTGCTCAAGTTAGCCACATCCGACTGACAATTCCCGAAATTATGATTTCTTTACGCCATCCGACTGGTTTTGTACGGGAAGCTGCGATCGCCTACCTAAGTGTTGTTTCACGCCGCATCCTCCTAGAACTTTTACCACAACTGCAAAAAGATCAACATCCTCTGGTGGTGGCTCAAGTTAAGGAGTTAATGGCAAAATATCAACTCCAAAAACTATAGTTACTATTTTGTTTACTAGAAGACCTATCTTAACTAGGGTATATATATTAATCAGTTAGAAACCACCTAGAAACTCTCTCACGTGCTATCACTTTCTGATCACATTTGTTGTTGATGCTGAAGGCAAATCGACTCATAAACAACAGCTTTGTAGATTCATCAGCACTATTTGAGAGGCAACATGGCTTCTGGTCAACTTCAACACGCTATTGGGATATTTCACAGCCGCAAAATTGCGCTACAGGCGCTTGATGAGTTGGGAAGTAATGGCTTTCCAATGAGTAAGATTTCGGTAATCATCAAAAAACCCAAATCCGACGAGCCACTTGATGGTGCCGAGACCAGTGAAAGTACTCTCGCTCCATCTGAAGGTGCTAGGGTAGGTGGTTTAGCAGGTGCTGGGGCGGGTGGCTTATTAACCTTAGTCGCAGGTCTAGGTGTTTTGCTGGTTCCTGGCTTTGGGCCAGCATTAGCAGCAGAGTCTGTTTTAGCCACCCTTTTAGGAAGTGGAGCTAGTGCAGCTGCTGGCGGTCTTATCGGCGCATTGCGAGGCTGGTTTCTTCCCGACGAAGCTGCTCAACTTTATAACGACCGAGTAGAGCAAGGAAATTATTTAGTGACGGTAGAAAGTACAGAAAACGAAATCCATCATGCCGAACTTGTTCTTAAGCGTTGGGGTATTCAAGAGTGGCGTGTTTTTGACGTTCCCAGAAGTTGAACTATTGTAAATCTCATACCAAGTTGCAATCAAAAGTAGCAACTGTCATTGCGAGCGAAACAAAGTGGAGCGAAGCAACCTTCCCTAACGAAAGATTACTACAACAGAACGCAACTTGGTATCAGTACCAAGCTATGGCTCACAGCTACACCTTCAGTCTCTTGCTAGCCTGTAAAGTGAAATAGGAAGTATAAGAGTATTAGGGTAGCCATGTACGTACTAATTGGTGGAGCTGGCTTGGTGGGACTGAGTTTGGCTCAAAGACTAGTAGAGCTGGGGCATACTGTTGCTGTCATTGACATTGACCCTACCGCTTGCCGCTATGCCCGTGAACAAGTGGGAGCAATGGCTTTTGAAGGCAGCGCCGTAAGTACAGAAGTATTGTTAGAAGCAGGGATTCGCAAAGCCGGCTCTTTGGCGGCTGTCCTCAGAAGTGATGCTTTAAACTTGGCAATGGTGACTCTTGCTAAACACTACGGTGTTCCCCACATTCTAAGTCGGATGCGTCACCCCGATTTCGCCGAACCATTGCGTCTAGCTGGAGCTAACCACATCATCAGTACCGTTGAGTTAGCAGTTTCAACGATGGTCAATGCCATTGAGTATCCTCAAGTAGAATCAATGATGCATTTTGAGCAGGGACAGATTGAGGTGCTAAAGCTTTCTATCCCCAATAATTGTTATGTTGTCGGCCGTAGCGTTGCTGAAATCGCTCAGGATTCCCGTTTTCCCACTGGTTCGCTAATTATTGGCTATCAACCTCATCCCCACGAAGATTTGATGATTCCTAACGGCAGTACAGTATTAGAACCTGAGTCAACTGTGCTGATTGTGACGAAGCCAGGATCCTTACATCAAGTTATTGATTTTATTGAAGGCTGTAATACTAATTTGTAATTTTTCAGATTAATCTAGGTTTCCAGGATTATATCTGTAGCCTTATTTTAAACAATTGGTGTAAATAGTTTTAATGAAGCTATATCAACATTTTTATTTAGCAATTGGTTTTATTATTCTTGCGTCTTGTCAATCAACGAAGGTTCCACCAAAGTTACAACCCGATACAACTGGGGTAACTCAATCTCACAAGATAGTGACTCTGGATAAAAAGTTCAAGATAGTAATGGGTCAAACTATCTATGTTCCTGTCTATTCCCATATTTATCATCACAATCGGCAGGAGATTTTCGAGTTAGCAATTACGCTCAGTATTCGGAATACAGATTTGAACAATCCTATGATTATTACTTCGGTGCGTTACTATGACTCGAATGGTAAATTAGTTAAACAGTATTTAGATCGTCCTATTCAACTTGATGCACTAGCTTCTACAGATTTTTTTGTAAATAGAAATGATACTAGTGGAGGTTTAGGAGCAAACTTTATTGTAGAGTGGGTAGCCCAAACAGAAATATCTGAGCCGATAGTGGAAGCAGTCATGATTGGTACTGACTACCAGCAAGGAATTTCTTTTACGAGTCCTGGTAAAGTCATCAAAAATCAAAACAACTACAAACGCTCATCTTCAAAGCAGAAATCATAAAATCTATCAATCATCTTCTAGGGTCAGCAATTGTTCATCAATAGTTTGTATCCGCCCGCGTACAATTTCTTCTGAGAGAATTCGTTTACGCATTGCCTCATTGAGCGCTCCTTTTTCAGCTAGGAGTAAGCGGCGGCGGATAGCATCAAGTTTACTGAGTTCGCTATTTTTGGCTTTCAACTCTTCTGGGCGGCGATTATAAAATTCCCGTAATGCCTTTTCTGCTCCAGCGATTCGCACTTGATAAACTGAACGCATCTCTTCATAGACAGATTTTGGCAATACCCCTGATTTCAACAGACTATCTAATTCATCCTGTGCTGCTTTACCCGTCATGAGTTGGGCTTGCATTTCTTCAACCTGCTGTTGAGTCTCTGAAAAGTTAGATAATTTTAAGCGTTTTACCACCCAAGGCAAACTTAACCCCTGCCCCACTAATGAAACCAGTACACTGCCGAAAACTAAAGCGATGAGGACTTCTCGTCCTGGTAGCGTGGTGGGTAAGCTTAACGCCAGAGCCATCGAGAGTGAACCTTTGATGTTGCCAAAAAAGAGTAAATGTTGCCAACGCAGCGGAATTGGGCGGTCAAACCAACGAACCCCTGCTAGCAGTGGATAGACTGTAAGAACTCGCCCAACTTGATAAGCCAAAACAGCAAGTAGAATAGCAGGTAAAGTCCTCCATAATATAACGAGGTTTATTTCTACACCAATCAGCAAGAAAATAAAGGTATTCACAGTAAAACTTGCATATTCCCAGAAACTTAACAAGGTTATGCGACTAGAAGCAGAAGTATTGCGGGAAAGCCCAAAATTACCGAAAATTAATCCAGCTACAACTACAGCCACAGCACCTGATACGCCTAGAAACTGCCCAACCTGAAAAGTTCCTAATGCAACTGCGACTGTCAGTAAGAGACTGCTCAGGGGATCATCTAAACGGGCGAATATAGGTATGCTCAAGTAGCCCAAGACTAACCCGATAAGGCAGCCTCCTAAAGAGATAAATAGCAGTTGTTGGATTCCCTCTAGCAATGTCAGTGAGCCTGTTGAATATACTTGCAAAATCAAGTTGAACGAAACAAGGGCCGCAGCATCGTTAAATAAAGTTTCTCCTTCAACGATGGTGGAAAGCCGGGAGGGTACTGGTATTTCCTTAAAGACGGCAATCATTGAAACCGTGTCAGTATTTGCCAAAATCACTCCTACAAATAAGGCAGGTATCCAACTCAATCCCAGCCCAAATTTTAATAGGACGGCAATAATAGCGCTAGAAAGCACAGCCCCAGGGCCAGCCAGAAGAGCAATTGGTTTAAACGTGCTGCGTAAACGGCTGACATCTGTATTGATGCCAGCTTCAAATATGAGAATTGGCAAGAAAAGATTCAAAACTAAAGAAGGATCTAAACCAATGCGACGAGACAGCAACTCAGTGATTGGTAAACCTGCTAGCACTAAACCCGTGACATAAGGAACTCGCAACCGACGGGATAGCAGAGCTACACCAGTGGCAACGAGTAGAAGAATAATTGAAATAGTAACTAATTGAGTAACACTCACTGAGATTCTGAGGATTTCTTTTGGCTTTGCTGATCAATCCTCATTTTAAGGTGTGGGGTCAGCAGACCGAATTTCTTCCACCTGACCGACTTCAAAAATCAGGGTGAAGGGTTGCCCCATTTCTCTCTCGATAAATTCTTCTAATAACTGTACTTGCCGGGGTGTGACAGCTTTCTTAGCCCGCACACTCAAGCGAACTTCCGGGGGCTTTGTCAACCAGTTGGTGTTACTGTTGAGCAACTGCAATCGTTGAAAGGTGACGGTTCGGTTCAACAATGCCCTTCGTAAGCTAATTTCTAGTTGCCCTTGTCGCACAAGTCGGGCAAAGCTGACACCCAAAGGAAGCAGCAAAACTGCTGTCAAAGCCAAAGTCCACATTAAGGGTTTATGTGCCCGTGACAAAGATGTGTAACCTGCAATTAAAAATGTCAGCATACAAGATAAGGTAATGCCGAGCAAGTTAGTCAGGTAGAGTAGGGTTGCCCCCAAACTGAGTGACCAATTTCCTTGCGACAAGCCTAAGCCAATTACACAAATGGGGGGCATCAGTGCAACTGCGATCGCTGTCCCCGCCAAACTGCCAGATATTTTTGGCTGGGCTTTGGCGTAACCACTAATACCACCAGCCGCTACTGCAATACCCAAATCTAGTAATGTTGGTTCCGAACGGGCCAGGATTTCGCTGCCATAGCTAGGTAACCGCACAAACATACCTAGAATGTAAGCGATCGCCACTGCGAGCAATGTTCCCACGACTACAGCAATCACTCCTTTGCGGAAGAGAGTGAAGTTACCTTCTAAAGCGCCAAAGGCTAACCCTCGAATTGGTAACATTAAAGGTGCAATAATCATGGCCCCAATAATTACGGCAGTACTGTTTGACAATAAACCGAAAGTAGCGATTATACAGGAGCCAACAATTAAAGTTATGTAGGATGGGTCTAGGGTTGATTCTGCCAGCAAATCCATTTGTAGTTGTTGGAGATGCCTTGGTTGAGATCTTCTGCGGCGGAAATTTTCAAAGCGGTCTCGAATGTTATTACCCAAGACCATCCTCCTTAATATAGATAACTGTTAATTTGTTGTTATTTGCTAAATCAAATCCCATATTTAGCTTGTGTTATCTGAAAATAGTTTGATGAAGATCAGCGCAAAATTTCACTAGGAATCTCTTGATGATGATTGAATCAGCAATTAGTGAAGAAGTTATTGAGGCTAATATTAAGCAGTTTCTTTTGGTATTGTCGGTATCTTTAAGTGTAGCGACCTTACCACAAATATTTAGCTGGTTTCGCCAGATACCCTACACTTTACTACTAGTGATTGTAGGATTAGGGTTGGCATTTGTTGATATCCGCTTAGTAAACCTTTCTCCTCAATTAATTTTGTTGATTTTTTTACCCCCATTGTTGTTTGAAGCAGCATGGAATTTAAAATGGTCGGACTTGAAGCGGGACTTGCTGCCAATTTGCCTATACGCAGTGTTGGGAGTAGTGATTTCTATTGTGGGGATAGCAATAGGTCTCAACCAACTGGCTGGAATATCATTGACTACAGCGCTCCTCATTGGAGCAAGTTTGTCTGCCACCGATCCAGTTTCTGTCACTGCTTTATTTCGTGAATTAGGTGTAGGTAAGCGTCTTGTCACCCTAATGGAAGGCGAAAGCTTGTTCAATGATGGCATGGCGGTAGTTGCTTTTGGTTTTTTGGTGGCATTGCCTTTGGGAACTGCACAATTGGGACTCCAGGCGCTTTTAGTGCAGTTTTTTGCAGTTGTCGGTATTGGTGTGGCTGTGGGAGCTTTAATCGGGTTTGGTATCTCCTACCTCACCCAAAGGTTCGACTTACCAATGGTAGAACAGTCTTTAACTTTGGTTTCTGCTTACGGCACTTACCTAATTACAGAAGACCTTGGTGGTTCTGGGGTAATTGGGGTTGTTACTACAGGGTTGATTTTAGGTAACTTTGGCTCTCGTGTGGGGATGAATCCGCGTACCCGAATTATTGTCTCGGAGTTTTGGGACTTTTTAGCTTTTTTTGTCAATTCAATAGTCTTTCTGCTTATTGGTGACCAAATTCGCTTTGCCAGTTTAGGAGAAAATCTAGGAATCATTGCCGTAACAGTGGCAGCAATGATTTTGATGCGGGGGGTGGCAATTTACATTCTCAGCAGTTTGAGTTCTAGCCTCACTCAGTCAGTCGTTACCTTACCTGACCAAACTATACTTTGGTGGGGTGGGTTGCGGGGTTCGGTTTCTATTGCTCTAGCTTTGAGTGTACCTACTATCCTGCCAGAAAGAGAAAAAATTATTGCCACAGTGTTTGGAGTAGTTTTATTTACTCTACTAGTACAGGGATTGACAATTAAACCTTTGTTGCAAAAGCTCAAGCTTTTAGGTGATGCGCCCCTACGCGAGCGATACATGGAACTCGTTGCCCGTAATGTAGCTTTAGAACGAGTTCTGCAACACCTCCAGACCGATCAACGCCCAGGTGTAGATCCAGAATTCCGTCGTTATCAAGAAACACTGGTTAAAGGGGAAATTGAAGATTTACAAACACAAATCGACAAATTACAAACTGAGTATCCCAATCTTAAAAACTTTATAACTGAACAGTTTCGCGGGGAACTTTTAGCAATTGAAGCAGATACTTATGCGGAATTTGTCCGGTCTGGTAGGTTAAATAGAGAACTTGCGCCCATGCTTCAGGAAGTTCTGGAAAATCAAGATTAAACCGTTTAAATCAAAACGCCATGAAACGACTTTTCCAGCATCCTGCATTTTATTTAGCTTTGCTAGTCACTGGATGCATTTCCCCTAGAGAGGCTAAGGAAGCTGAAAAACCAGTTGTAGTCAACCAACTGCCTCAAACAATTTCAAATAATGATGTTACTTATATAACTCAAGTTGTCGAACGTGTAGGGCCCGCAGTGGTACGAATTAATTCTACTCGCGTAGCAGCATCGCCCGAAGACCCTTTTTCGGAACGCTTTTTTGGTGGAAGATTACCCAATAGAGAACAAGTACAACGGGGGATTGGTTCAGGGTTTATTACTAATAGCGATGGGCTAATATTTACCAATGCTCATGTAGTGGCAGATGCAGAAAGTGTCACGGTTATTTTGAAGGATGGTCGCAGTTTTGAAGGCAAGGTGCTAGGTGCAGACCGTGTTACTGATGTGGCAGTAGTCAAAATTCCAGCCACGGGATTGCCGACAGTCAAGTTAGGGAACTCAGATAATCTTTTGCCAGGGCAATCGGCGATCGCCATTGGCAATCCTTTAGGACTTGACAACAGCGTCACCCAGGGAATTATTAGCGCTACTCAGCGTTCAATTGCAGATCTCGGAGTACCGACGGAGCGAGTTGACTTCATTCAAACTGATGCTGCTATTAATCCAGGTAATTCTGGCGGGCCTTTGTTGAATGCTGAAGGCGAAGTGATCGGTATGAATACAGCCATCATCCAAGGAGCGCAGGGTTTAGGTTTTGCTATTCCCATCAATACTGCACAAAGGATTACGGCGCAATTAGTAGCTCAAGGACGAGTGGATCATCTCTATATCGGTATTCAAATGGCTCAATTGAATCCAGAATTACGAGCAAAAATTAATCAGAGTGATGCTGGTTTTATCATTAACCAAGATACGGGTGTAGTTGTTCTCGGTATTGCCCGTAACTCTCCTGCGGCTCGTGCAGGTTTACGCCCAGGTGACATCATTGAAACTGTTAACAATGTAGCAATTAAAGATACTAGACAAGTACAACAACAAGTAGAAGCCTCTAAGATTGGCGATCGCTTACCAATTACCGTCAATCGCAACGGACGCAGACAAGCGATCGTAGTTCTTCCAGAAGCCTTACCTGCAAAAGAGCCTACTTAATATTAGAAAGCAGCCCTCACAAGCTACTGGCTTAGTTTCTTTTTTCTTTGCTTAAAGCTTGAAGAAATTTATTTACATAAAACTCTAATTGGGCATTCCGTCTTTGAGGAAACTGGATAAAACTTTAACTTGCTCTTCATAGTTTTTGGCTCTTTGCTATCGTATTAACTTAAGCTTTTAAATACTTAAGTAGTAATACAACAGCAAAGTTTACAGTTTCAGAAATCAGCTTGTCCAAGAAGACGCTATGCATTTTCAGAGCTTTCACTAAACTCTAAAAGCTGCGAAAAAAGCTGGGAAGACGATTTGAAAAGCAAGTCAAGATGGAAATAATTGTAATTGACCAGGCTCAACAGTTAATTTATAACGGGACTTAAACAAAAATTAAGCCCAAATGTAGCCCAAACTAGCTTTATAAAAGGCAAACAGGTCATGATTTAGGGTCAACCAATCGAAAAATCGGAAAGACATAGCGGTTCTAAACGCCTCTA
>JAHHHN010000085.1 GCA_019359325.1 Mojavia pulchra JT2-VF2
GTAGATGAATTAAAAACATTACTAGACAGGTTGTTAAATCAAGGCGAGTTAGTGATTAAGTGGCATCGGAAAATTAAAAATAAAGGCAATGTAAAGTATATTGCAGCTTAAATGCCGATTAGCTTAACGTAGCTTCGTCATTACGGTCGTAGGAAAGTATAAGTCCTAATTGTATTTCGTATAAGGGACTGACAGAAAATAAATTATCCAATTGACTCAGATAATAATATTTTTCTTTCTCCCCCTGCCCCCCGCACCCTGCCCCCTGCCTACACAGCGATGGGATATTTTTTTAGTTGTAAGTCCCTAATACCGATATTTCCGGCTTGCCTAAAAGTACTACACGTAAGGTGGGTATTGCCCACCCTACTAAAAACTATTAGCCTCACAGATGAATGAAGTCTGAATGCAATTTAATTTTTATAGAAGAGATAATAGAGTTCCTTAACTGCTTCTTTGCTGTTGAGCGCTTCCCCACAAGCGAAAGAGGAGGCGTATATTTGGCAACATCCAATCCTGTAAAACGTATAGGATTAGCACTTGAACCTTGGGCGCAGTTACCAGAGTGGGTAAGTGCCCAGCGTTTAGACGCACTGTTTTTACATCGACCCTGGAAACTAGACGCAGAGAAAATTTCGCCTGAACTTGGAGTAATTTCCTATCATTTACCATTTGATGAGTGCTTAACAATAGGTTTCAATCTTCGCTTGGCGCAAGTTTTGAGGATGTCTGGTTTAGAAATATTGGGAGAAAAAGAAAACAGGGCAATTGGAATGTTAGGAGAAATTCCTACTCAAAACTTTGCGAGTTTGTGCAGTTGTATCACGCAAATTTTTGGCGGACAAGACCAAGTATGTGCAGCAGTTAATACTAATGTGATACGTATTGCTGTTGTTGGTGCAATGACAGATGCGTTAGTACGTGAAGCATCAGACCGTGGCGCTGATGTTTACATCACAGGACAATTTCGACAGCCAGCTCAAGAAGCGATGCGAGAAACTAAAATAGGAGCGATCGCAGTTGGGCATCGTCGCAGCGAAGTCTGGGGTTTACGTTCATTGTCTGGAGTGCTACAAGAACGCTGGTCTAATTTAAAGGTTTTTACGTATTATGACAGTTAGGTTTGCCCAATTACTTTGTGGCTTTATCTCCGGTTTCCCGAATCCAAAGCGCCAGCCCTCCACCACGACCCCGCGCTGCGATAAAATCTTCCGTAACCACAAAGAAAGCAAAGAAAGGTAGTTTAGCTATAGGTTGAGTGTGAAAATCTTGATTCTGAACCTTACCAGAGCGAATCTGCCCGTTGTAAACAACACGATGAAACAGACTGATTTGCATTTGGGTAAAGTCAAACGCTAATAGATTTTTCTTGTTTAAATATTTCGCTGGCCCTGTCAGCTTCAACAACACTGGGCCGAATTGCACCTGATTCCCAATTTCGCCTTTGCCTAAATCCTGTTCTGAACTAGCACTAAAACAAATATGCGCTGCTGCAAACTTGGGCATATAAATACCCTTACCTAAGACAATTCCCCCACGCTTTCTAACCTTACGAGTACCAGTAGCAAAACAAAGCCGCCATTTACCTAATAGAGACTCAAAGTTATAAGTTAACCGTTGTTGCTTGGTAGCTTTTTCCGCTGCTAGTAACGCATCCACCACTAAAGAAGCCGTGGGAAGTTTGCCTCCCTCTCCTCGATACGTAGCCGCAGCTTGAGATAGTGCGTTTAAAAAATCAGGCGTAGCCTTAGTCACATCAGCCGTCATGATTGCTCCTTGTCTTCCATTATGTACTTATTTTCCAATGGAAAAGGCGGCTTCAGTTGTCGCAAACCTCATATCAGCTTCAATCCAATCCTTACAGGACTTACGCAACAATAACGTCATTTCGTCATTGCTTTCCCCAGAGGGGTTGCCAAAGGCATCGTAGGAAAGCAATTGCAAAGCTCTTTTTTTTGTTGCGCGCGATCGCGTATTCGCAACCCTCATCATGAAAATCTTTCTTCCCTAATCTTTAATCCCTAGTTTCCTCTAAGCTATCGAAATTTGCAGATTTTCAGCTTTGATCATTATTTTGAGCAAAGCTGCTACCCCAATTTGGGAAGAAACTGCATTAGCATCCCATTGAGTATCACTTATATACTTGCCTTTGGTGTAGTGATTAGTACCTGACCATAAGTAAGGAGTGAGAACTTCTGGATGAAACTGCCTATAGCCAAAACCGTTGTATCTTTCTATCTGCCAAAGTTGTGCCGCTAGACTCCAATCTTTTACTTTGTCAAATTCTTTAAGAATTAAAGCATCAATTGCACTTTCTTCCCAGGTATATCCTACCGCCCAGCCTTTGATTGGGGCGCTGATTGGTCTGCCAGATGGTACATTGATTGTACGATTTTTCAGTGAATCGCCGTTGTGCAGATGTCTAGTGAACTTCAAAGATGATTCCATATTATGGATGACTGCAATGAAGTACCAAGGTACATTAATTTTTTGCTGCACTATTTCGTAACGAGGCCGATTGGAGAGTATTTTTGCAACTATCTCTTGAGTAAGGCTCAAACTCTCCGGTTTGATTTCGCAGCTATTCCAAAGCTTCTGATATTCCGGTTTTAGATCACGAAGACGAAGTAATATTTCTGTTGTCATTTCTATAGGCGCTTTCAGTCATGGCACTGCTTTTTTAGTTCCATGAAACTAACTTATTTTTTTAAGTTTTAAATCTATTTATACAAAAAGTTAAGTTTTTTATCAGCAATTAGTTTAGTTCTGTATTCAACTAATATCAAACAAATATCGAAGAATTGTAAATTTATCTATACAAAAACTTAATTTCTTGACAGTACTAGCTTTGAGCTTGTAATATCAAGTCCGGTTAATCACTTTATATACTGGTTCAAGTAAGTAGTTGGTAATTGAAGAAGAAAATATTACGAATTACCCATTACCTACCTCAATAAACCATAAAAG
Source organism: Mojavia pulchra JT2-VF2 (assembly GCA_019359325.1). Lineage (GTDB taxonomy): Bacteria > Cyanobacteriota > Cyanobacteriia > Cyanobacteriales > Nostocaceae > Mojavia > Mojavia pulchra. The sequence continues at coordinate 2,968 of JAHHHN010000085.1, forward strand.
TGTTCCAACGAACATGAGATAACTTAGCTTTGCAGTCATAAGTAAAATTAATACGTATTTATTTGTAGTTTTACTAAAAAATATACTAAGTACGTAATAAGTTTGCAAGACTTATACACTTATCTATACCCAAAATGTATAGAGTTAAGTAATAATTTTGACGGGAACTTCTATCTAAGGGTATGTTCTCAAACAGAATCAATCTACAAAAGCATATTTGTACCTACCTAGTAAATAAATGGAGGCAAGTAATATATGAAACTACAAGATTTTTTAGGCAAACAAGAGAAATGGAACTTTGAGGCGATTGGACAAGATGCAGAATTAACTCGTCAGATTCAGGTTCTGTTAATTGGCTTGGGTCTTTTAGATCCTCCAGCAGATGGAAAGTTTGGCCCTGTTTCTGCGGCTGCACTCAAAAAATTTCAAGAGTTAACTAAGGCTGGAGAAACTGATTTTTTAGGAGCAGTTACAGCCAAGTCCTTGATTGAAACTAAACCAGAAGATTTGCCTGAACCACCTTTAAAACTAAGCAATAGCATCGCCAGTAGAATTGTGAAATACTTGATTAAACAAGAATATCAAGTATTTACCGGAGCCAGACAATACAACATTGTTTATGTGGAAGGAATGAATGAAGATTGGAGTCTTAACAGTGATACACCCAATCAATTTAATGACCGTAGAATTGTCATCGAAATCGTAGAGGGTGTGCCTAAAATTGTCAATCACTGGCAAGCTACCACTGAACCAGGCAGATACTATACTTACAATGCCATGAATTCTAAAGGAGCTGCCAGAATTAAATTTGGGCAATATAAAGCTTGGGCAGTTGGATACCACGGCAATGCAGACCGCCACGAAGCATTGATACAAGTTGCGCCCATTACTGTTCATCGAGATTTCAACAAAGATTTTCAACGCACTGGCGACAAACTCGACACAGGCCTTTTCCTAGTTAATCAACACTGGGGCTACGATGCTCCGACAAATGATATTAAAAATGCTAGTGCAGGTTGTTTAGTTGGACGTAGGCGAGATGGACATCGAGAATTCATGGCAATTATCAAACAAGACCGCCGCTATCTAGCTAATAAAGACTATGTATTTTACACCACAATCATTCCTGGGGATGATTTATTAAAAACTGTCCCAGGATAAGGTGTTGCATCTCAATTTTGCTGTGGCATAACTATACTAATTAATTGAACAATTTCTGCCTACCCCTGGCTTGGACTTGAAAAAGCAGGGGAGCAGGGCAGAAAAAATTTCATCCTGGTATAGACATTTCATGATGGTTACTCAGTACATTTGGAAAAGGTGGGCAAAAGTTTTCCTGTAAATTATTCTTCGCATTACAATGCTCACCATATACAGAAGTGAAAGCGATCGCTTATTAAGGGTAAGCTGGTTTAAACGCAAACTTGCGCTAAACAATCTTATCCCTGTTAAGGATGAGGCGATCGCTTCCGTGCCCCCTGTTGCCCAACCCTGTTCTACCAAAACAGGCGTGTCTTCATACGCGCGATCGCATATTCAACCTAGATGAAGTACTATTAGCCATTGATCCATGACTGCTGCCGTCTTACTAGAAAATATCTACAAGTTTTACAATCAAGTTCCTGTTGTCAATGACGTGTCATTCACAATTGAGACAGGGGAGATATTTGCGCTTCTTGGCCCCAACGGTGCAGGTAAATCAACCACAATTCGGATGCTGACTACATTAACAAAACCGTCTCAAGGACGAATTAAGGTAGGTGGATACGATATAGTCAGCCAATCCATGCTAGCCAAACAGTGTATTGGTGTAGTCTTGCAGCAAATCAGCGTAGATCGCGATTTAACAGTTTGGGAAAATATGGAACTGCATGGAAGGTTGCATCACATTGCCAACCCGCAGCGACAGTTAAAAATTAATCAATGGCTTGAGTACGTCGAACTAGCAGATAGACGTAACGATTTGGTAAAAACCCTGTCTGGGGGTATGAAGCGACGTTTACAAATAGCGAGAGCTTTGTTGCATCAGCCACAGATTCTGTTTTTGGACGAACCAACAGTAGGACTAGACCCCCAAACCAGGCGTCGTCTTTGGGAGATAATTCGGGATTTGAATAAGCAAGGGATGACAATATTACTGACAACCCATTATATGGATGAAGTGGAGTATTTGTGTGATGCCTTTGGCTCAGACAAGCCAGGGCGCATCGGTATTATGGATAGCGGTAAGCTGATTTCTTTGGGAACTCTGCAACAATTGCGTTCTGCTCACGGTGAAGGTTTAGTGATGAAACAACTAGGCGTTAACGAAGCGGAGGGTGATGGCGCACGCCGTTGGGAATATTTATTTTTCCCCACCTTAGAACAAGCCAACATCTACCTAGAACAACAGCCGAATAAAACCGGGATGATGGTGCGTCCCTCTAACTTAGAAGATATTTTTGTAGAACTAACGGGACGCCAGTTAGATTAACTTCATCCTCCTAAATCTCGCAGCATTGCTTCTACCCTTGCTACGCCATCCAAATCATTTCGCCGTTGATACAAATCACGGGCTTTTACCAGTAAGTTGCTTGCTTGTTTAGTTTGCCGTCTTTGCTTATACATTGAACCCATCAATTCATAAGTCTGGGCATTGTTGCGATCAAGGTTGATTGCTTGCTCATATGCCCAGCTAGCTGCTTGGTAGTCTCCCAGACGAGATTGCGTCACAGCCAATCCCAAATAGGCATTGACATTGTTACGGTTGATCTGGATGGCACGGCGGTAAGCTTCCTTCGCCCCAGGCATATCTCCTAAATTACCTTTGATATAACCTACAGCATAGTAAAAATCACCATTGTTGGGATTGATAGCAAGAGCGCGACGATAGGCTGCTAACGCTGCCTGAAAATTTCCTTGTTGAGCATATAAGTAGCCGATGCCAGAATGAATCTTAGCATTCTTGGGTTCGAGACTTGCCGCTTGTTTATAAACGGAGATCGCCCCAGCATAATCGCCAGCATCTACCAACCTCCGTCCGTCCTCAAGCATTTGCTTTAACTCTGGATTTCTAGCTTGTGTGAGCAAGACTTGAGCTTGAGCTACTGAGGGTATAGTAGTGGCAAAACATCCTAATAACAAAACACTAACTACAAATGATGTCCGTTTGTACACAGTGTAATTCCTGAAAACATAGGGAACTTTTTTCTTGTACATTAAAACAGAAATATTGATTTTTGCAAACTGTATTTTTTCACTTTTATAAAATATTAATAATATTTGAAGCTGAACCTAAGTGTCAGTGATAAATTTACGAGTTTTTACTGAAATGTTGAATGGTAAGTATAAAATATAAAGTATATTCCGCAAATAAGTATGTAAGCAGGAATATAGAAGACTTTGTTGGAGAAACCAAATTAAATAGCAAAGTTAAAATTATAGCCCTTAGATGAATCTATAAGTTCAAAAAGCATTAATATTGTGATATATCCCTATTATAAATGCAAAGTAGCTTACTGCTGTTTGTTCTAAATTGTACGAGCTTGCGTTTTTAATATTCATCCTCATCTGTTCATTACCGGATAAGTTAAAACTAAAATATTTTCAGGGAATATAGCTGACCAACTGATGTACTATTTGTGAGGCTAAATTATGATTTTAACTACAACTGATGTAATTCAAGGAGCAGTAATTCAGTCATATTTAGGCATTGTAACGGCGGAAGTCGTCTATGGTAGTAATTTTCTGCGGGATTTTTTAGCTGGCATTCGTGATATTGTCGGTGGACGCACCGGCAGCTATGAACGTTTATTTGAACAGGGTCAACGAAAGGCATTAGAAGAATTAGAACAAAGAGCACAACGTTTAGGAGCAGATGCTGTAATTGGAATTGAAATTGATACTGGCACAATCAATGTAGACCAGTCAGGAGTTCTTTTACTGATTACTGCCACAGGTACTGCTGTGAAAATGCGTTAGTTTTTAGTAGTTTCATTAACACAACTACATTGCCAGCCTATGGATAATAGTAATAGATGTTTTCAAATTAACTATTATCCATTAAATATTACCAAAATTTTTTCTATAACACTTTGAATTTAAACTTAAAAAAATATTTTAGTGATTTTCTGGCGATCGCAGCTAAATTTAAAATTAGTATTATTAATTAAAAAATATATATTTATTTTTAGAAATTAAAATGTAAATAATAAATAAATAAAGTTTTTTATTGTAATAAGTCCTAATCTATTACTACTAAAGATAGAGTGTATAACTCTTTCTAGTGATAGATAGAAAAAATCCTATTTAGCAATTTAATTTTAAACGTAAGCGTAAAATTACCAAAAAAGAAACTTTACGTAAATAGTAAGGGAGAAAATAAGCTATGTCATATGCAAATCGAGTAGGCGACCAAGTTATTCCTCCTGACCAAGCGGTAGTAGGGCGAGCTGCTGAATATCATGACCGTGTTCGTTGGGGCCCAATTATATCAGGTGTATTAGTTGCTTTAGTTACTCAATTGATATTAAGCGCATTGTTTGGTGCGATCGGCGCAGGTAATGTTGCAGGGTCAGGAGCTCCTAGAACAATTGCACCGAACGTTGCAAGTAATGTAGGTATTTGGTCAACTATAGGATTATTGATTTCGCTATTCACTGGTGGTTGGATGACAGCCCGTGCTTGCGGCCCGATGAACCGCAATACAGCGTTACTTAATGGTGCAATTCTTTGGGCAACTACTTTAGCTCTTAGTTCTTGGCTATTAGCAAGTGGAGTGTCTGGTGCGTTCGGTGTTGCTGCTTCAAACGCAGGGGAAGTAATCAACCAAGTACAACAACCAGGTGCAAATGTACCGCAAAACATACCCAACGTAAGTGCCCAACAAGCTCGTGAAATTGCTGCTGCGACCTCTAGAGGCTTGTGGTGGTTTGTATTAGGTTCCTTGTTAGGTTTAGCCGCTTCCTTGATAGGAGCTGTTGCTGGCGCTCGTAGTCCTAGAGCTAACACTTACAATTCTTGAAAAATCTTTGAAAATTCCATCCAATTTAATTTATTTTAATAGCGCCTTAGTCAAGGTGCTTTTTGTTATTTAAAATTAAGTAAACTTTAAATAAAAATTAGATTTATTTGACCGTATTGTGGAAAATATCTCTTGAATTATATTTGTTTAGGATATCTAGAGTTTTTATTGATTAAAGAAAGCAGACGTTTACCTTTAGTTGAAAAATTTTTGACTTGAACTATAACCAAAAAAAATGAAATCGATAAAGCCAAATCTGTGTTAAGTTCCATTACGATGTGTCTAGACCGCAATTCATGAAGGCTAATTTATTGCATGAGTTTCTTTGGGGTTGGCGAAATTTACAATTCAAAATTGCGATCGCCTGCTTATGTATCCAGAGCAGACCGATAGAATAGAAAATTATCTGCATCGGTCTGTGGTTCAAAATTTAAAATGATATGGACTCCTCTACATGCAAAAGTACATCGCACTATCCGAGAACGCCACTTATTTGAGCGTAACCAACGGTTATTAGTGGCAGTTTCTGGCGGTCAAGATTCTCTGTGCTTAATAAAATTACTGTTAGATTTACAACTAAAATGGGGCTGGCATTTAGGTATTGCTCACTGCGATCATTGCTGGCGTCCTGACTCTCAAGCTAATGCCAACCATATAGAAAAGTTAGCCAAAACTTGGAATATATTATTTTATTTAGAAACTGCTACGCAGCCCTTATCTAATGAAGCTGCTGCACGTAAGTGGCGGTATCAAGCATTGAGTACGATCGCCCAAGCAAATAATTATCACTATGTTGTTACAGGGCATACGGCAAGCGATCGCGCAGAAACTCTCCTTTATAACTTAATTCGTGGTACTGGGGCTGATGGTTTGCAGGCTCTTACTTGGCAACGGCCACTGATTGCAGACATTATGCTAGTGCGTCCACTTTTAGAAATCACTCGTACACAAACAGAACAATTTTGTCATGATTTTCATCTGCCAGTTTGGGAAGATTCCACTAATCAAGATTTAAAATACGCCCGCAACCGCATTCGCCAAGAGTTATTGCCATATCTGCAAACGAATTTCAACCCAAAAGTAGAGTCAACTTTAGCGCAAACTGCGGAACTACTGCAAGCAGAAGTGGAATATTTAGAGCAAGCAACCCAGAACTTGAGGGAAGAAGCGATCAGAGGGGATAATAAGGAAAATCCTGGTTTCTCTGTTTCCTTATCTTCTGATTCTTTACCACTACGCCTCAATCGTCGGGTATTGCAAACAGCACCACTGGCGTTACAACGTCGTGTCATGCGTCAAGTTTTACAACAAATACTTCCTGACTCGCCCACTTTTGAACACATCGAAAAATTAACAGCTTTAATTACAGCACCAAACCGTTCGCAAACAGATCCATTTCCTGGAGGTGCGATCGCCCAAGTTCAAGACAATTGGATTTGCCTTAAACAATTGTAATTAATGAGTATCTAATACCAAGTTGCAATCAAAAGTAGCAACTGTCATTGCGAGCGAAACAAAGTGGAGCGAAGCAATCTCCCCTAACGAAAGATTACTACAACGGAACGCAACTTGGTATAAGGTGGATGAATGAGTATCAGAACTCCGTTAATCACAGAACTTACGCACTCAGATCCCCCAACCCCCTTAAAAAGGGGGGCTAAAATCCCTCAAAGTCCTCCTTAAAAAGGAGGATAATGACGGATCTACAATGATTTCGGTTTAGTACACAGATGTGTGTACACCGTAGCCTTCAAAAGGGGGGATTAGAGGGGATCAGGGTTTCAGGCTTCAGTGCGTAAGTCCTAAATCAGTATCTGAGGTGGATGAACGAGTATTAGAACTCCGTTAATCAGTATTTGAGGTGGATGAACGAGTATTAGAACTCCGTTAATCAGTATCTGAGGTGGATGAACGAGTATTAGAACTCCGTTAATCAGTATTTGAGGTGGATGAACGAGTATTAGAACTCCGTTAATCAGTATTTGAGGTGGATGAACGAGTATCAGAACTCCGTTAATCAGTATCTGAGGTGGATGAACGAGTATTAGAACTCCGTTAATCAGTATCTGAGGTGGATGAACGAGTATTAGAACTCCGTTAATCAGTATCT
>JAHHHN010000022.1 GCA_019359325.1 Mojavia pulchra JT2-VF2
TCAGAACTCCGTTAATCAGTATCTGAGGTGGATGAACGAGTATTAGAACTCCGTTAATCAGTATCTGAGGTGGATGAACGAGTATTAGAACTCCGTTAATCAGTATCTGAGGTGGATGAACGAGTATTAGAACTCCGTTAATCAGTATCTGAGGTGGATGAACGAGTATCAGAACTCCGTTAATCAGTATCTGAGGTGGATGAACGAGTATCAGAACTCCGTTAATCAGTATCTGAGGTGGATGAACGAGTATTAGAACTCCGTTAATCAGTATCTGAGGTGGATGAACGAGTATTAGAACTCCGTTAATCAGTATCTGAGGTGGATGAACGAGTATCAGAACTCCGTTAATCAGTATCTGAGGTGGATGAACGAGTATCAGAACTCCGTGAGCGAATATTTGATACTAAGGAAAGGGTGGGCATCGTGTCCGCCCACAAGTCTTTGGATTTAAAATAGTCAAAACTTCCGCAGCAACAGCCAAAATCACTCTAAAGTTGGGCATTCGTTGTCGAGTACAGAAGCCCAAGCGTAAAGTATAGCCTAATACTAATTCGTAATTCACAAAGCCAGACTAAATCTAGGTTTCTAGGTTTGAATCTGTTGCGGAATTTTAAAGAATTGGTGTAATGAGGGGTAGTTCACTCACTGGGTTTATTAAATAGTTCTAGAATTTGTCGGCAAATTTGTTTTAGCTTGTCCTCGACTTGAGTAGAAGGTATAGACGCGCCGACAATACTCCAGTTATGCACCGTAGAAAGCCGCCACGCCTCACCACGGTGGTCAAATGCAGCAACTTCCACACCGATCGCACGTCGTAATTTACTTATCGGGTCTTGATAAAATCGAATTTGAATCAAAACGCTACGACTACGCCAGGATTTACTGATACCAGGAAAGTGAAAGCCGATATCTATCGAATCTGGATCAACTAACTCCCTCGTTTCCGGATCGTTCTTCCAGGGTTTAAGATCCGATTTGGCATCAGGAAACTCATATTTAAACAAATTAACTACCGTAGCAATCTTGCTGGCGAGTTCAAGGTTAGTAGCCTGTTCAGATGCGTTCACGAATAAACACTCCTATATTGCATCGGCGTATGAAAAATGTGACAATAGAAAACCGCCAGAAGGCTTATCTTATTAGTGTTTCAGCTTATCAAGGTCTTTTGTGTTTAGCAACTTTGAAATTATGTTTTCCTAACAATCATTATTAACAAAAGCTGCCAAAAACTTTATTGAAGTTTTTGGACAAGCAATACATATTGAGTAATTATACTTAAAATTTTTAAAATGTAAGCGGTCAATTGGCTATTTTGAGAAAATACGAAGCAAGTATCAAAAATTTTGCCGAAAATCCTTTGCTGGTAAGAAGTATATATTACGGTAGCGATCTAAAATTACACTGTTAAACGGCAAACAAAAAGCAAAATATTTCAGTATATGGCGCGTCAACGCTCTATTTTTTCATTGATTCTAGTATTGTTAGCAACTTTCCTCATCAGTTGCAGCAATCCTAGTGTCGCGGTAGCACCTCCCACTTACACAACAGCTCAACTGACAAAAATCCAGGGATATGTTCCTGAGATTCAGGCTGTGCGCGATCGCTCAGAAGAACTGAGAAAGTTAATCGAACGAAAAGATTGGATAGATGTGGGTAATTTTATCCATGGCCCGGTTGCAGAAGCCAGACTGAACATGACTTATATCGCTCCTAACCTTTTACCCCAAGACCAACCCAAAGCTCGTGAAATCACGCGAGATTTTTTCAATCATTTAGTTAAAATCGATAAAGCCGCTACTCAGCGCAATACTCAACTTGCCTTGAGTAACTCCCAAGCTGCTTTTGCAGACATTGACAAATTCCTCCAATTACTTCCTAAAACAGCCAGTTAAGTTGAGTCATCAGTGCTGAATAAGTTATGAGTTAGGAGTTAGGAATCAAAAATTTCTAACTCCTAACTTATGGATAAAGTTATGAGTCATGTAGTTATTATCGGTTGTGGTGTGGTTGGGGCAGCGATCGCCTATGAACTGAGTCAAGTTAAAGGTCTAAAAATCACCGTTGTTGATCGACAACCACCAGCCCAAGCTTCCACAGGTGCTGCACTCGGTGTTTTGATGGGCGTAATTAGCCAAAAAATCAAGGGTAAGGCTTGGCAGATGCGACAAACTAGTATCCAACGCTATGAAACCTTGATTCCCGAACTAGAAGCCATAACAAATCGCAAAATTCCTTTCAACCGCCAGGGAATTCTCAGCCTTTGCCTAGAAGAAGAAAATATAGCAGATTGGGAAAAGCTGCGGGAAATCCGCCACTCTCAAGGCTGGCAGTTAGAAATTTGGGATAAAGCTAAACTTCAAAATATCTGTCCTCAAATAGACAACGAAAAAATTACAGGCGCTGTCTATTCTCCTCAAGATCGCCAACTTGACCCCACAGCCCTGACTTTAGCTTTAGTTGAGGCTGCCCAACACAACGGCGTTACCTTTAAATTTGGCGTGGCTGTGCTAGATGCCCAAACTTCACCGCCATTTTGCTCCCAACTGGAAACAACAGCAGGAAAAATCTCGGCTGATTGGTTTGTAGTCGCCGCCGGGTTAGGTTCAACTCCATTAACAGCACAATTCAAGCAGATGATTGATATTCGCCCTGTGCTAGGGCAAGCATTACAAGTACACTTAGGCCATTCACTAGGAAATCCTGACTTCCAGCCAGCAATCACTGGTAACGATGTCCACATTGTCCCTGTGGGAGATGGAGACTACTGGCTAGGTGCAACGGTGGAATTTCCTAATGATGGGAATGAGATTCCACCCAACCAAGAATTACTGGATTCTGTAAGACAACAGGCGATCGCTTTTTGCCCAGATTTAGCTACAGCAAAGATTATCCGCACTTGGTCAGGTTTACGTCCCCGCCCCGAAGGTCGCCCAGCACCAGTTATTGGTAAACTGCCAGGGTTTGATAATGTCCTCTTAGCTACCGGACACTATCGCAACGGCGTTTTACTAGCACCCGCAACAGCTTATGCAATTCGTGAGATGATTATTCCTATCGATTCTTAATAAAAACATAACTTTTTCAAGAAAGGCAGTCCTCTGCCTTCTAGTTGATAGGAAAATAGCGTGTCATTAACAGAACATAAAATAACAGTAGATTCTTTAGATTGGTTCTATCGTGAAGCTTTACCAATTGGTAGAAGTGACTTATTACCTGTAGTATTGCTGCACGGCATAGTCTCACAAAGTTACAGTTGGCGTAATATTATGCCTGCTTTGGCGAACCAAGGTACAAGAGCGATCGCCCCAGATTGGATTGGTTATGGCTTCTCTGCCACACCCGAAAAACGAGATTTTGCTTACACTTCTGATGCTTTTATTACAGCTTTAGAAGGATTTATTAAAGCTCTAGAACTTGAACGATTTTCTTTAGTTGTGCAAGGTTTTTTAGGTTCAGTAGGATTACAATACGCTCTACGTCACCCCGAACAAATTGCCAATTTAGCTATTTTAAATACACCAATTTCAACTACTGCTAAATTACCCTGGAAAATTAAACAAATGGGTTTACCTTTAGCAGGAGAAATGATGACCCAAGACCCACTTTTAGTTGATAGAACTTTAGAAGGTGGTAGCCGTTACCGCATCGAAGATAAAGATTTAGATGTTTATCGCAAACCATTTTTGAAAAGTTCTGCACCTGGGCGGAGCCTTCTAGCAACTATTCGGAATTTACAACTCGACTCAGCCATGACAGAAATTACATCTGGCTTTAAACAATGGCAAGAACCAATTTTGATTCAATGGGGCATGATTGACCCTTGGTTACCTGTAGAGATCGCAGAAAATTTTGCCAATTCTGTTCCAAACGCTGAATTAGTAAAACTGAATAACGTTGGTCATTACCCTCAAGAACACTATCACGAGGTAATTCTGCAAGACCTTTTACCTTTTGTGCGTCGTGCTAAATCTAGTTGATGCTGTAGCGTTGTTGATTGAAAATATGAATTTGTCTCACGCAGAGGCGCAATTTCTGAATTTCATATCCTACAGAACTTACGCACTCAGATCCCCCAACCCCCTTAGAAAAGGGCAGCCCTGCGCCCTTGCGGGTTCCCCGACTCCCTCAGTGGCGTGGCTTTAGACTTTCCCCCTTTTTAAGGGGGGCTAGGGGGGATCAGGGTTTTAGGCTTCAGTGCGTAAGTCCTATCCTAGTTCAGCAACGCCAAAAAGCCTCTTTCCCCCTGCTCCCTGCCCCCTGCTCACCTGCGGTCTAAATGATAAATCTTTAACTGGACACGATATCACTTGCCTCTTACCGAATGTTGCACCAGCCAGTAATGTAAGCCCACTATTAAGAGCGCCAATGGCAGCATCAACATTGGGATAATTTCTAAACTTGCCCAACTTGCAATCCAGCCTGCTCCAGTGGGTATGATCGCTGCTCCAAAACTGGCGACGCTGGTGGCGAAGCTAACAGCCGCAGGAACGAGGGCATCTGGTAATCGTTGAGGAATTAACCAGATAGTGGCGGGAAAGATTGCTGCTAATGCAAAGCCAATCAACGGTAAGCTAATCGATTGATCTGGCAGTTGCCACCAGGCGAGTAATCCAATCATCAGAAGACTGAGCGACATAGTGATTGTGCGGACTGCCCCAAGCGATTGCAAGAAATAACCTAAGATGAAACGTCCGAATGTTAACCCTAGCCAGTAAGCACTAACGCTGTAACCCGCAACGAGTTCGGGAGTGTGGCGAGCGACGGATTGTACAGTGTATGCCCAGTTGCCGATGCAGGCTTCTATGCCAACATAAACTAGCAGGAGTAGCCCAGTTAGCAGGACTATCGGCGTTTGGAGCGATCGCCCCAGATTCTCTAACGCAGTTGTATTCGATGCCGATACCTTTACTGTCATTGGTGTGTAGCGGTAGATGATTACGCCCAGCACACTTACAATCAATAGGCTGACGATGCAGGCTAACACCCAATAAACTTGCCGCCAGTTCATGCCAACTGCTAACAAAGTAGTAGCGATCGCCGGGCCACAGAATGCACCAATACCATAGAAAGCATGAAGCAAACCTATCAGATTGGCACTGCGCGAATCTTGCACAATGTAGGTGTTAATCCCTGCATCAATCAGCCCAATGCCCAATCCCAGCAGGCTTCCGGCAGCAACCATAAGCAACCAGTAAGGTGAGGTGGCGTAGATTATCAGCGCCATTGTCAGCGCAACCGCAGCAATCAATAACATTCGCGCTAAACCTAGACGGCTACTCACCAGACTGCTGGTGAATGCGGCCAGAATGTAGCCGCTAATTTGGCTAACAAACAGTAAGGTGACGGTTGCTGGAGTCAGGTTATAGGTAGACACAATCGAGGGGAGAAGAATCCCTAATCCAGCTTCGGCGATGCCAATGGCAATAAAGGCATACAAGGAGAGCGCCACCCCAATCCACAGAGGTGGTAAGGTGTGTTGATTGTCTCTCATCAGTTCACACTTCTTAATCTATCTGCGAGTTATTAATCAGTTGCCGCATGAGGTTTTACCGTAACCTGATAATGAGGGTACTTGCGACTATTTAGGCAATAGCTACTCTACAACAAGTTGAGACAGGCAGGTTACAATTCATGGCTTATTCCTGGTTTAAAGCGTTTCATATTATCGGCTTTGTAGTCTGGTTTGCTGGTTTATTCTACCTAGTACGTCTTTTTATCTATCACGTTGAAGCGAACCAAGAACCAGAACCAGCACGCACGATACTGAAAAATCAGTATCAAATTATGGAAAAACGCCTCTACAGTATCATCACTACCCCAGGAATGTTGGTGACGGTAGCAATGGCAATTGGTCTTTTAACTACTGAACCAGATGTTTTAAAAGAGGGTTGGTTACATATCAAACTGGTGTTTGTTGCCTTATTAATTGGCTATCATCATTACTGCTCTCGACTCATGAAGAAATTAGCAGCAGATGAATGCCGTTGGAATAGTCAGCAGTTACGAGCTTTAAATGAAGCTCCTACAGTCATGTTATTGGTGATTGTGTTGCTTGCCGTATTCAAGAACAATTTACCTACAGATATTACCGTTTGGGTTGTTTTTGCAGCAATTATTTTAATGGCTGTTACTATTCAGCTTTATGCTAAAAAACGCAAGCGCGATCAAGAAAAACTGACAGCACAGATCGGACAGGTTCCACAAGAACAAAGTTAGTTATTTTGAATTTCGGCAAGTTTAGGCGGTTGTTTCGTAATTCGTAATTGATGAGCAAAGAAGCTAAGTTTAGATATGGGAAATTGAGAATTTACTTCTTTTTTCAAACTCTAGCTTTAGAAAGTCATAACTACGAGTTTTTTTTTGAAATACTAAACTTGTCGAAGTATCATAGGAGGTTATACCACGATGAACAATCAGCAATTATTTAGTAATCGTGTGGCAATACTGGCGACAATGCACCAAAAGGAGAGAGTAATTGCTCCTCCTTTAGAGCAGGAGTTAGATATTAAAGTTAGAGTAACGCAAGATTTTAATACTGACGTTTTCGGCACATTTACTAGAGAAGTTAAACGTCCAGGAACTCAGATTGCAACAGCTAAATTAAAAGCACAAAAAGCACTAGATTTTACAGGTGCAACTTTAGCGATCGCCAGTGAAGGTAGCTTTGCACCTCATCCGTCTGTACCTTATATTTACTCTAATAGAGAAATAATCATTTTATTAGATAAAGAAAACAACCTCGAAATCATTGGTGAAGAGTTGTCTCTAGAAACTAATTTTAACCATCAGGTCGTGGCGAATATTCAAGAAGCGTATGATTTTGCAAAAAAAGTTGGTTTTCCTGAACATGGACTGGTTGTGAGTTGTCAGCAAACAGCCAATGATAGCAGTGAGATTATTAAAGGTATTACTACAGAAAAAACACTTTTAGAAGCAGTTAATTGGGCATTACATAATTCCCCGGATGACAAAGCATATCTTGAAACCGATATGCGAGCGCTTTATAATCCCACGCGAATGAAAAATATCGAAAAAGCGACCTATAACTTGATAGCCAAGATTAAAAGCCTTTGTCCACAATGTTCTATACCTGGTTTTGAAATTACCAAAAGCATCAGAGGATTACCTTGTGGGTTTTGCGCTATGCCTACTAATTTGGTTTATTCTGTAATTTATCAGTGCAAAAAATGTGGTTTCACACAAGAAAAATTGTTTCCTAATGGCATAGAGTTTGCTGATCCAGGGCAATGTATATATTGCAATCCCTGACAAACTACAAACATGGAGTGTAACTTGTACCTGAACATAGAAAAGCCCTCTCGCCATTGACGAACAAGAGGGTAGCATTATGGTGTGAGGAACAAACTTAATGTTTGCTTTAATTCAGTGTAGCAAGTAGATGTGGCAATTACATAAAATTAGTATAAAAATTGTGCGATCGCTTTATGGATACCTTATAAATACTTATCTTTAGCCAAAGACTGGTTAGTCAGTGGCATTAGCATTGCCTCAATAGACCTTTAAAAACCTCAAAATTGGCGAAGTGAGGAACATACCTAATTCAAGCTTAGTCCTAATGATAGGATTTTTGAATTTGCAAGTATAGCAGTTGCATATTTGAAGAGAACAAACTTCAGGAGATTCTGTGGTGTTTTTTCAACGTGTCCGTTCCTTCTATATTTTTAGCCTTGGATTTTTGCTACTCCTATTATTTGCTAGTGGAATTTTTGCGTACCTAGTTTCGCCATTAAGAGATCCAACGTTTCAACCCGATAGTGCAAATGCAGGTTCATTAGTACCTTGGCTACAAGGTGTGACAGAAGAACATTGGTTACTAGGTGCTAATATTTTGGCATTTTTATTATCTACCAATCTCACACTTATTCTCTGGCAAAGATGGGTATCTAATAACAATGATTGGTTGCTACGTTTTATAAATATGGTGTTTGCATGGGTAATATTATTTAGTGTTTTTTGGATTATGTTTATGATCTACTTATTACAACAGTGGTTAGTTGATTAAGTGTATATTGCGCCGGATTCTTGGCTACTTTATATAAGCCTTGGGTTATATTCACAGCCTTCCAAGATAGCGATCGCTAAAACATAACGCATTAAACTACTTGTTGATCGAAGCAATTTTGCGAGTTTAAACCACTACAATCCTTTTGACTGAACTGTAACAGCTATAGTACATCACAGATGAAATTAAGCTACCATTCAAAGTAGACGAAAATCTTACATCATAAGCTTTTTGGATTTTGAATTCCGTGCAGTGGTACTAGCCTCCTTGACTAAATTCCCCTGTAACTAGTAGCCACATTCTTGAAGGAGAGTAGCCTTGCACAGGATTTTTCTGGAGTGCTTTTGCCAAGATTGCTCCCAATAGCCCACGACGAACTTCTAAATCTCTAACTCCTGATATCGCTTGTGCCCTAGAGAAATTAATAATCGCCGTATCGTAATCATCTCTATTAGCGGCAGCTTTAATCGCTATACGCATTAACCGACCATACTCTAAGCCATAATCTGGGTTAATCCAAAGTCTATTGGGAATGCAGTCTTTGGAGAATAGATTACCTGGTTTATTAGTGATTTGGCTGACGCATTTCAAATCCTCCTTACCAAGCACAACAGGGATATTGATCGCTGTGAAAGTAGTAATAGCAGCTACTACCACTAAAAAATGATTAAATACTTGTTTCACCTATTGTTTAGTGAAATGTAAATTTACTATTCTTACTTTTGAATGATGTATGGCAAAAAAACAAGTATTATCAATTCATAATTCATAATTCGTAATTCCTAATTAAAAAAGTCAGATTTGTATTTTTAACTTCATTACGAAGAATTGGTATAAATCAAAATACCTTGATTTTACTGCCTAGTAATGTAATAGGGTGGTCATTCTCCACCCTATTTACAGCTTATTGCAGATAATTCAAAACAATTAACTGCCTTGAGGCACAATGTTTTCAGGCCCAGCAGTAATAATTACTACATTCTCTGGTTTAATTAACTCCTGAATGGCTTGCTGAACTTGTGCCATACTTACTGCCTCAATGCGCTGAGGAAACTCACGGATTTCTTTCTGTGAAAGTCCGTAGACGGCATTACTCAAAATTATATTTGCGACAACATTGGGATTGGCTAAATCCACAGGGTAGCTGTTGGAAATTGAGCGTTTTGCCGTGTTCAATTCTGCCTCAGTTACTCCTTGTTCACGCAGCTGTTTGAGTAAAGCGAGGGTGCTGGCGATCGCTTTTCCCGCATCTTTAGGATCTGTCTGCATTTGGATTAAGAAGGGGCCAGGATTGATTCCGGCAGCGAAGGCGCTGTAAATACCGTAGGTTAAACCTTGGCGATCGCGCACTTCTGTACCCAAGCGGCTAGACAAAGTATCACCACCCAAAATCTGATTCAATACCATAGCTGCATAATAACGCGGGTCTTTGCGCGAGATACTATTGTAACCAATGTAAGTAACAGCCTCTGCTTTGCCAGGAATTACTTTGTTTACGCGTGTTAGAGTTTGGGGTAACTCTACGTTGGGCAAGTTGAGCATTGGCGGCTTACCCTTAGCTTGCCATTTTCCGAAAGTCCCATTAAGCAAAGCTTTGACCTTAGCTGGGTTAAAATCACCGACTAAGGCGATCGTTGTAGTATCCGGTCGGTAGTGTTCTTGGTAGAAGCGAAGTACATCTTCACGAGTGATGCTCTTTAAACTTTCAGCTGTAGGAAAGCTGTGGAACGGATGATTTTCTGGGTAAATTACCTGCTGAAATACCCGTCTTCCCAGTCCTTGGGGGTCATCAAGTAGCACTTTCAGACTTGTCAATGCGCGTTGACGAGTCAGTTCCAGCTGGTCGGCTGGGAAAGTGGCATTTTGTGCTACATCCGCCAAAGTTTGTATGATTATCGGCAGATCCGCTGATAGTGCCTGACCGCTAATGCTAACTCCCTCACGGCTGGCAGTAAAGTCTAAACCCGCTCCCCGGTCTTCTAAGGTTTTCGCTATAGTCAAAGCATTTTGAGTTTGTGTGCCATTCATTAAGTTACTAGCAGTGAGATTTGCTAGTCCAGCTTTTTGATTGCCATCAAATACACTACCAGCCTCAATATGTCCACTGAGGTTAATGGTAGGGACACTGTGGTCAGGTAACAGCAAAACCCGCAACCCATTTGCTAGAGTAAACTGCTCTGGTAGCGCTTGTTTGCTCGAACTGGTAGCAGAGGTAGCGGGAGGAAGGTATTTCGCAAGTTCTGCTGGATCTACAGGTTTACCAGGGCTAAAATTCTCGACAGTGCGACCAGAACCACCACTATCAGCCTCTTGTTGACCATCTGCTTGGGTTGGCTCAAAGAAACCAATAGTTTGTTTAGCAGGATTGAGGTAGGTTTTTGCCACACGTTGCACATCCGCTGGGGTCACTTTGGCGATCGCTGCCAAATATTTTTCCACAAAACGATAATCACCAGTAATAGTTTGGTTATATCCCAGTTGGCTTGCTTGACTAGTGATGTCCTGATTACCCAGAATAAAAGAAGCTTTTAGTTGTGTTTTTGCCCGGTTCAATTCTTCTGGAGTGACTGGCTGCTGTTGTAATCTTGAAAAAGATTGCTGGAGTACCTGAGCAATTTTTGCTAACTCTTGCCGTGGGGCGGCTGTGGCGTTAATTTCATACCAACCCGGTTCGATGAGTTCTGTAGCACTACCATTCACTGAACTAGCAAGTCCAGATTCCACTAAAGCTTGGTAAAGTCTAGAACTACGTCCCCCAGTCAAAATCATATCCATGAGATCAATCGCTGGGACATCAGGATGCTTAATGTCTGGTAGAGGATACACTGCTTGCAGCAGTGCTGTACTTCCTGGTTGCTTCAAAACAATTGGCGCTTTTTGAGCAACTGGAGTAGCAGCAGGAGAATTCCCGACGTCTCTACGTCTTTGTGTCCCCACGTCCTGTATCGCTCGTTGTGGTACTTTGCCAAAAGTTTCTCTAACAGCTTTGAGTGTAGGTTCTGTAGCAAAATCCCCTGTAATTACCAAAGTGGCATTTTCTGGACTGTAATATCTTTGGTAATAATTTCGCACCTGCTCGACTGTGAATTGTTCCACATCAGCTTTTGTTCCACCCACAGGTAAGCCGTAAGCTCTATTTGGGAAAGCAGCTCGCATCACTGCCCGATTCAGCCGATAGCTGGGGGAATTTTCATATCCCTGCAACTCAGATATCACTACCTTTTTTTCACTCGCTAATTGCTCAGGCCCAATTAAGGAATTTACCATGCGATCAGCTTCCAAGGTCAGCAGTGCTTCTAGTTTGTCTCGTCGCACTGTGCCAAAATAAGCAGTTTCATCATAGCTAGTAAAAGCATTGAACTGACTGCCTAAAGCGCTAAATAGCCGCCCAAACTGCACCGGACGCTCTTTAGTGCCCTTGAACAGCAAATGCTCTAATTGGTGAGAGATGCCATTCTCACCTTTGCCTTCGTTGCGCGAGCCTACTTTATACCATACCTGCACACTTACTACAGGAGCGGTATGCACTTCCTTGGTAAGTACAGTTAAACCGTTATCTAATACCGTTTTTTGCACTCCCTGAGAGAGAGAGAGGCTGGCTACAGGTGCGGCTGCTGTTGGTGTTGCAGCATAGGTGAGGCTGCCTGAAAACGGCACAACACTTAGAAGGAAGCTGAGGAATAATCCTATAAGCATGTATGAGCGTAGCTTCATAAACAATTCAAAATGCAAAATTCTCAATTTAATTCAGCGTCAAAACAAATGATAGCAATCATCTCCAAACGCCGATTTTATGCAAACAGAAATAGGCGATCGCTCTGGTCAATTGCAGAAATTCTGTTGCGGTCGCATCACAAAACAGGTTTACCTTGCTTGTTATCAGTTTAATAAGCAATCATGTTTTCGGTCTTCTTCCTGAGGGTTTTCTCCTGGCCGACGAATTACGTGTAAAGTACTAGTTACAATAAGTGGTATCAATACCTGGTTACAATATGGAACGCGAAGCCCTGACAATCCGCTTTCCGCCTGACCTGCTTGCCAAAGCCAGGAAACTCAAAGAAAGCAGCGAATCATTTAATGATTTAGTAGTTGAAGCTTTAGAACGGGAGGTACGCCGTCGCAGAGGATGGGCGGCTCATCAACGGATTCTTGCTCGCAGCGAAACTATCAAAACTAAAACAGGGATACAACCAGCATCTACGGAGTTGATTCGCAGTTTCAGAGAGAACGAGGGGCGGCGTGGCTAGAGTTTTGTGCCTCAATTTGGGTGAAAAATTAGGGAAATCTATAACTGTAGCTTTAACTTTTACCCTTACAAATTATGCTTCCAGATCCTCATACTCTAAATATTAAATAGCTAAAGCTAGTCAATTACACTGCCAAAAAAAGAACAGACTGGTCTTACAAAGAACATTGTGAGATTGATTATATTCCCTTCGATTTATATTGGGCAATGAACGAAGGGAAATTAAGAAAATATTGGCACGTAAAGAAAAGATGCAAATAAAGCTGTTCAGGGCGATCGCATTCTTTTATGCCAAAACCATTATAAATATGGTCATCGTGTAACTCATGTGGTGGAAAGTGTAACTGCTGCTGCTGAAGAAAAGGATGGAATGTGGGCACGCCAAGTTAGAGATTGACAAGACGATAGTTTAGTCTTGCGGTGATCAGGTATTTGCACCTTTGCATGAGATTAAACTTTCATATCCAAGGTACGCACCAAAAACGCCCACTTGTCGGTAACTTCCTCAATAATCTTAGTTGTAGGCTTACCTGCGCCATGCCCCGCCTTAGTTTCAATTCTAATTAACACTGGCGCGTTACCTGCTTGAGCAGCTTGCAAAGCAGCCGCAAATTTGAAACTATGAGCAGGGACAACGCGATCGTCATGATCGGCGGTAGTAATTAGCGTTGCTGGGTAAGCTGTACCTGATTTTAAATTGTGCAATGGCGAATAAGCATATAACGCTTTAAATTCTTCTGCATTATCTGGTGAACCATATTCCGAAGTCCAAGCCCAACCAATGGTAAATCTATGGAACCGCAACATATCCATCACGCCGACTGCTGGTAAAGCAGCACCAAACAAATCTGGACGCTGAGTCATACAAGCGCCTACTAATAAACCACCGTTACTACCACCTGCGATCGCCAGTTTTGCAGATTTGGTATATTTATTAGCAATTAACCACTCAGCAGCAGCAATAAAGTCATCAAAGACATTTTGCTTTTTCGACTTCATTCCCGCCTGATGCCACTCCTCACCGTACTCTCCACCACCACGGATAGTTGGCATAGCATAGACACCACCCATCTCCATCCATACCAAAGTACTTACAGAAAAACTAGGTGTCATTGAGGCATTAAAACCACCATAACCATATAGATAAGTAGGGTTATTGCTATCTAATTTAATCCCCTTTTTGTGGGTAATAAACATTGGCACTTGTGTACCATCTTTACTCTCATAAAAAACTTGTTTTGTCTCGTAATCTGACGGATTAAAATCTACCTTTGGCTGACGAAAAACTTCGCTTTTTCCCGTCACCATATCATAGCGATAGATAGTGCCTGGAGTCGTGAAGCTAGTAAAACTATAAAAAGTTTCGTTATCATGGCGCTTGCCATCAAAACCATTTACTGAACCGAGTCCAGGTAATTCTACCTCGCGCACAAATGCACCATTGAGGTTAAAAATTTTGATTTGGCTGCGAGCATCTTTAAGATAATCAGCGACAAACTGATTATTAAGTATACTTACACCTTCTAAAGTTTCTGCTGACTGAGGGATGATTTCTCGCCAATTTTCTGGCGCTGGTTTTTTAGTATCAATGGCTATAACTCTGCCGCGCGGTGCTTTTAAATCTGTGCGGAAATAGAAGACACTATCATCGTGATCAATAAAACTGTAATCTGCCTCAAACTGGTTAATAAGTTCTACAACTTCAGTATTGGGATTAGTTAAATCTTTATAAAAAACTAAATTTTTTGATTCAGTTCCCAGCCAAACTGAAATTATTAAATATTTGCCATCTTCAGTAACTCCACCACTAAAGCCCCATTCTTTCTGATCAGGACGATGATAAATTAATATATCTTGCGATTGTGAAGTTCCTAATTTATGGTAATAAAGTTTTTGATAATAATTGACATCTTCTAATTTAGTTTTTTCATTCGGTTCATTATAGCGACTATAGAAAAAACCTTGATGATCATTTGCCCATGATACGCCAGAAAATTTAATCCACTTCAGCTGATCTGGCAAATCTTCACCAGTTTCAATATCGCGTACTTTCCACTCTTGCCAATCAGAACCGGAGGTTGATAAGCCATAAGCTAAAAGTTGACCATTTTTACTAATAGATAATCCTGAAAGCGCAACTGTACCATCTTCTGAAAATTTGTTAGGGTCAAGTAAAACTTTTGGTTGGGCGTCAAGAGTTTTAAGGGTGTAGAGGACGCTTTGGTTTTGCAGTCCATCATTTTTGAAATAAAAGTAGCGTTCGGTAGAGCTATCTTCTAGAGATTCGCCTTCTTTAAATGGAATACTATATCTTTCGTAATTCCACAGTTTAGTGAGGCGCTGTCTAATTTTTTCCTTGGCGGGAATCTCATTGAGGTAGGCAAAAGTAACTTTATTTTGTGCTTCAATCCAGGTTCTTGTTTCTGGTGAGTCAGGATTTTCTAACCAACGGTAAGGATCTGCGACTAAAGTACCGTGATAGTTATCAACCTGATCGCTCTTGCGGCTGGGTGGATAAGTCAGCATAATCTTTGATGGAACTCGTTTCCGTGCATAGTACTCGGAAGATAGGGCGATAGAAAACATCCCCAGGTTCGGTTCCCTCTGCTCAGAACTTCGGGGATAATAGCTGGCCAATTCCTTCCACTTCCCATCTTCTGCATCTGTAATTTTCTGTGCTACTACTTGTGAAGGGAACTTTGTGGAAATTGTAGCATTAGCGACAGCAACAGGTAGCAACCATCGGCAAATAATCACTGTTGCCAAGAAGGTTGCTAAAAGCCGAATCCATAAGGCTTTTAGCATTGTGAATTATGTATTGTAGATTGTTTAAGCAGTAGTACTGTGAATAAGTTTCTCTCCTTTGAGCATCCGCACTGCTGCTTCAAGTAGAGCTTCTTCAAGGTAAGGCTTGGTAAAGTAGCCGCTAGCACCGAGTTGAATTGCCATTTGTCTGTGCTTGTCTGCACCCCGTGAGGTGAGCATAGCGATCGGTAAATGGTTAAGGTTAGAGTCTTTCTGGATACGAGAGAGCAACTCCAGTCCATCACATCGGGGCATTTCGATGTCACAAAATACGATATCGCAAGGCAAACCAGAGCGAAGCTTATCCCAAGCTTCTTGTCCATCACGGGCCTGTTCGACGCGATAACCCGCCTTGTTAAAGGTCAAGGAGAGCAACTCCCTAACTGTAATCGAGTCATCGACAATCAGCACCGTTGGGTCAATTTTAACAGTAGTGATTTCTGGCATAGTAGAAGTAGCTTTTTGCTGCCAAAGGCTACCACCATTTTGTTTAGATATCCGTCCTTGGAAAATGTCCATGATTTCTAGGACGTCAGCAATCGGCATAATGCGACCATCACCCAGGACTGTAGCACCAGCGACACCAAGGGGTTTAGGCGCTGGCCCTTCAAATTGCTTAATTACAATTTCTTGCTCACTCAGCACCAAGTCAATCTGTAGAGCAATGAGGTTATTTGCCGATCGCACTACAATCACAGAAACCATGTCATCATCTCGTGTTCCGCCATAGACACTACCGCGGCTGAGTTGACGATTGAAAGCTAAAAGCTCCTTCAGCGGACGGAATGGCAATACTGTATCTCGCCAGGGAATAAATGTTTGCCCATCGGCATTATGCTGGATATTTTTGACAGGAATATCTAGGGTGTCTTCTATACCGTCCATTGGGAAGGCGATTCTAGCTTTATCGGAGACACAACACAGAGCTTTACAAATACTCAGGGTAAGTGGCAGACGAATTGTAAAGGTCGTTCCCTTACCAAGGGTAGAATCAGTGTTAACTGTGCCTCGAATTTCGCTAATCTCAGAGCGAACTACATCCATGCCCACGCCACGACCAGAAATTTCATCCGCTTGGTCTTTAATGCTAAAACCAGACTGGAACAGTAGGTCGTAAATTTCTAAGCGCGTTATGGTTTTTGCCTCTTGTGCTGTGAGCATCCCAAGCTTCAACGCCTTGGCTTTGATCCGTTCTGTATCGATACCTGCACCGTCATCGCCCACAGAAATTACGGTTTGGTTGCCTTGGTGGAAAGCACGAATCTTAATCACTCCCACGGGATTTTTAGCTGCGGCTTGTCGCACCTCTGGCGTTTCAATACCGTGAGCGATCGCATTATTGAGCATATGAGTTAACGGGTCAGTCAGATGATCGAGAATCATCTTGTCAATCAAAGTGTCTCCACCCTCAATGACTAACTCTACTTGTTTGCCGTATTTGATGGCATTATCTCGCACTCCTCGCCGCAAGCGATCAATAGTTTGAGAAAAAGGAACCATCCGTGCCCGTGTCAATCCCTCTTGTAGCTGAGTGGTTACTTGCCGGAACTGCCGTGCTACTCGCTCGGTTTCTTCAGTTACAAAGTCAATGTCACTCGCTGACTCACGCACCCTTACAATCATTTCAATCATTTCTTGGGACAATGTATGGAAAGGCGTAAAGCGATCCATTTCTAGTTCACTAAAGCCCCTGTCCTCATTGAAATCCTGGACTGGTAAATCAGAGCCTCTGCTTTTGCGGCTGGCTAAAAGAGAAGCTTCTAGTAGCGATCGCTCGTATAATTCTTGCATCCTCGCTCCTACATCTGAAAGATGTTGCACTTGAATCAGCAAGTTATCTAGTGATTGCCGCAGACGTTCTTGATCCTGCTCTAAGGTATTGCGATTTACTACCAACTCCCCAACCAAATTGCTCATATCGTCCAGTTGCTTGACTGGAACTTTCATCGTTTCTTCAAACCTGGCAGCACGACGAGTAGAGGAACGTGGCATTTTGCCTGTGCTTGGTTTGATTGATGGTGAGTGTGATATTGTTTGATCGGCTTGTGCTAGTAATTTTTCTAAGTCGCCGAATTCATCATTGACTGCCAGTGATGTTGCTGGGGTGTTCCTATCTTGAATTGCAGCTGGTGTAATTTGTTCTGGATAGGCGGGTGGTGCGGTTGACACCTGCTGATCCTCGTTTTCACCCAGTAATGCTTCCAAAGCAGCAAAATCTTCATCTGGGATGGAGGAAGTTAATTCCTCTTCTAGTAATGCTTCTAAGCCTGCAAATTCATCTTCAACATCGGAGTTATCTTCTAGAGCTACTTCATTTTCTAGCGTAGTAGCTGATGCTATATTCAATTCAGTATTGTTTTCAGCAGCATTTTCTTGCTCTATTGTTGCAGATTCAACTGTTTGGGCTATTTCCAATGTAGGCCCTAACCAACTTTGTGTTGTATCTAATACATCTAGTCCAACTAAATTTTCTTCAATAGCAAAGTTAGTAAAATCACTATTTGTTGGGCTTTCTACTGGTAAGTCAGTTGCGATCGCCAACAAATCATCGGCGAAATCGAGTTCTGTAATTTCAGCAGTAGCATCGACCTCAGTTTCCAAGGTATTTTCTACCTTGATATCTAAAACTTCTGGGTTGGTTGGGGACTGTTGTAAGCTAACAGGTTCGGTTACATCTGGATCTATTGGGGCGATCGCCAACAAATCATCGGCGAAATCGAGTTCTGTAATTTCAGCAGTAGCATCGACCTCAACTTCCAAGGTATTGTCTACCTTGATATCTAAAACTTCTGGGTTGGTTGGGGACTGTTGTAAGCTAACAGGTTCGGTTACATCTGGATCTATTGGGGCGATCGCCAACAAATCATCGGCGAAATCGAGTTCTGTAATTTCAGCAGTAGCATCGACCTCAACTTCCAAGGTATTGTCTACCTTGATATCCAAAACTTCTGGGTTGGTTGGGGACTGTTGTAAGCTAACAGGTTCGGTTACATCTGGATCTATTGGGGCGATCGCCAACAAATCATCGACTAAATCGAGTTCTGTAATCTCAGCAGTAGCATCGACCTCAGTTTCCAAGGTATTTTCTACCTTGATATCTAAAACTTCTGGGTTGGTTGGGGACTGTTGTAAGCTAACAGGTTCGGTTACATCTGGATCTATTGGGGCGATGGCTAACAAATCATCGACAGGCCGATCTGTAGTGGTAAGCTGAATATCGCTTAAGTTAGCAGTGGCTATATCCTCAAATAAAAATTGTGGATTTTCGTTGCTGTTTTCGTCTATGGCATCGAACAAATCCATCTCCAGTTCTCCAAAAGGTTTGGGAGAACTATTAAGCGTTGTTTCTGTGGACTGGTGAGTAAATTCGGGGATAAAATCTAGAGCTTCTGGAGGCAATGCTGTTGAGGAGAGTGGCGTATCACCATCTTGCTCTGGCGAAATGTTGCCAATATCTATCAAAGGCACTTCGCTTTGAACAATGTTAGCAGAAATTGTGGTGTTAGTTAGTGTCAACTGTGCAAACAAATCATCTCCAGCATCTGATGTCAATATCAGATCTAGCTGTTGCTCTTGCTGCGAGAAAGTAATATCAAAATCTTCCAGTCCAAAACTTGTTGGGGAGGTTGTAGGTGGCTGAGTATCGCCAAAAAAGTCATTAGCAGCTGTAAACAAACTTTCCTCTAATGCTTTAGCCACATCCTGCTCAAGTACAGGATCAAAGTCAGGCTGTTGTTCTGCTTCGGCTTCCTCATTCCAGAAGTTGCTCAGATCGTCTGTTGACTGAGAAAATTCTGTTGCTGTTGTCGAAGATGTATCAAATAAATCTCCAATATCTGGCTTGGTTTTAGCCAGTGGTGCATTTTCTTCCAGTTCAGTAAACAGATTATCGAAAGATAAATTTTCTGGCTGGAGAAGAGTAAGCTTTGATTCTTCTATATAGTTACTTGGAACAATTTCTTCTACCAAGTTGGCATTTGCAGTTTCTAAGAATAAGTCATCAAAACTGCTTTCCTGGTTAGTAGATGCTTCTATGCTAGTAAGAATATTGGTTTTTGATTGGGTGACTTCGCCTATAGAAAGTAGTTCATTTTCATCTATTGCTAACTCTAATAAATCTTTAACAACATCCTGTGGGGCGCTCCCTACAGCAGACTGCTGTGATTCATGAGAAACTGACGTCAATTCCTTAAGAATTTCCTCATTAGAATCACCTAAACTATCAAGTTCTGAAATATTGCTCAACCCAAGTAACGTAGTAGGTGTTTGTGGATGTTGCAATTTTGAGTTTTCTTTTTCTAGGAAGTTCTCACCAAATAATAAGCTTAAATCTTCAGTTGTAGCTATAGTTGTTTGATGCTCGCCACTGCTTGGGTCTTCATCAAACGACAACAAATCAGCTAAATCGCTATCTACATCTTCAGTTTCACTACTGCTAAAATCAACTCCCAATTTATTAGCGGCGGTGATATCTAAGATTTCTTCTTGTTGCCAAGTTTCATCGAGTTCTGGAGTTTCACCTTCAAACAAATCAGCAAGCGTATTTAACTCAGCTATTCCAACTTCTGGGCCTTTAGAGTCAATATTGTTACTGATAACAGGTGCGTCATCTTCATGGCTAGACAAGGATTGGAACAACTCAGAGATATCAATATTAATATTTTCTGTTGTTGCTGGTATACCCTCGTCTTGATTAAGTTGCTGGGATAGCTCAGATGAATTAGTTATGCTGTTTTTACTTTCACTAACAAAATCAACAGAATCCTTCGTTGTTGTAGACTCTACGTGATTAGCGCCTATTGTATCGGTACTGGCAAATAAACTTGGTTCTGCTGCAAGCTCGTCAACTAAATTAGAGGTTATTTCTAATACCTCAACTTCTGGCAAGCTCAAGAGTACTTCTAGTTGCTGACTAATTGTAATCTCAGCTTCTCTACTTTGTAGAACTAATTCCTGAGCTTGTTTGATTTCTGTAATAACAATTTTGGCTAGAGTTAAATAGGAATTTTCAGGATTAGCGATCGCATTTGCTGCTGCTTGACATAAATTACACCAATTAGGCACATTAAATGCCTCACCAAGTTTAACTAACTGGTGACAACATTGCTGGAGATTTTGCCGAGTTTCGGTTGTTGTATTTTGCTTAAAAAGTTGCAGCATTTCCCGCAGTGTTTGTAACACCTGGGTTTGAAACTCACCCCAATTCTTATTTTCTTGAGCAGGAATAGGCGAATGCGTCTGTTTGGCTACTGTAGGCGAGGACGGTTCACTAGCAGCTATGTGCTTTTCTTCTTCCAGACTGGAGAAATCCCGCTGAAAGAAAATCTCTGTAAGTGTGTTGGCGTTGTCTACAGAAGCTAAATGTATTTCTGTTGCTGCAATGCCATTTTCTACACCACTGTTTCCTTGCTGTACAAGTAGTTCCAGATGCTCATTTAGCCACTGAAAAACTGGTTCAGTTTCTGACATCAGAGTATTAGCTGCCTCTTCTGACAAACCAAACGGCCCGCTCAAATTTTCTAATAGGGCTTTTAGAGTATCAGATACACCAAGAAACAAAGACTCTAATTTTTGGTCAACCTGAATTGGATTCTCTTTGAGAACTTTGAAACAATCCTCCAAACGGTGAGATGTATGCTGGATGCTACTCAGACCAAGCATCGCTGCTCCTCCTTTAATGGAGTGAGCCGCCCGGAAGACTTCGTTAACCATTTCTGGGTCGTTCAGGGTACTCTGGAGATTCAACAACCCCTGCTCAATCGTATTCAGATGATCTCTTGCTTCTTCAATGAAGTAACCCAAAATGCGCTGTTGTTGTTCCGGCAGCATAGGACAGGATGAAGGATAAAGGATGTAGATACCTAGAGGGCGGCTGGCCGTAGGCTAGGATAAAAGCTGAAAGATAAAGGTTAAAGGCTGAAGCATGAATAATAGTTCACACTTGTATACTTGATACTTCATCCTTTACCTTGATTCGAGGGTTTCCACGCGGAAGCGTTCCACAGAGGAAATCAAGTCGCGGGAAACACCCACCAAGTTTTGGAGGGCACCGGAAACTCGCTGTGCTTCCTGGGAGGTTTCTTGCGCGGTGAGTTCCACGGATTGCATTACATGAGCTACAGCACGGGAAGTTTCTGTTTGCTCTACAGTATCGGAGGTAATTGAACGCACAAGAATATCAATCCGATTCGCTACTTGAATAATATTTTCTAGCGATCGCTTGGCTTCTTCTGCCAATTTAGTACCTTTAATTACCTGTTGGGTACCTTCCTCCATTGCGGTCATTACAGAGCCTGTTTCACTCTGGATTTGCATCACAATTTGTTCAATTTCCTTCAAGGATTTAGCAGATTTATCAGCAAGCTGGCGCACTTCATCTGCTACGATGGCAAATCCTCGTCCGGCTTCTCCCGCCCTTGCCGCCTCAATACTAGCATTGAGTGCCAACAAGTTCGTTCTAGAGGCAATTTGAGAAATCAACGCCACAATTTTAGAAATTTCTTGGGAAGATTCCGCTAGCCGCTTAACTTTTCTGGTAGTTTCAGCAACAGTTTCTCGAATTTCTAAAATACCTGCCACGGTGTTTTCCACTGCTTCCCCACCTTTAAGGGCGATGGTGCTAGCATCACGGGCGACAGTCTCCGCTTCCCGCGCCGCTTCTGCTACCCGCTGAATCGAGTCGGTCATCACCTGCACAGAATTTAGTGTTACTGCCAACTCTTCTGCTTGCCGCAGAGCATCACTAGATAAGGCTCTAGCAAAGGTTTCTGAGTTGGTTGCACCTTTTGTTACTTCTTTGGCTGCCACTTTTACCTGTTGCACAATATCTCGCAGGTTTTGAATTGTCAGGTTAAAAGCATCAGCAACGGCTCCCAGTACGTCCGCTGTAACTTCAGCTTGTACTGTTAAGTCGCCTCTAGCAGCGCCTTCCACATCGTCTAACAACCGAATAACTTGGCGTTGCAAGTTTTCTTTGGCTTCCTCTTGTTCGTCAGCTTTGCGTTGGGCTTCATTCGTGGTCGTGAAAATTACCCGCGCCATTTCATTAAAGCCAGTTGCTAATAGCCCTAATTCATCTTCGGAATACACCGTAGCTTGAACATGGAGATTACCTTGACGTACAGCATCAAACTGATTTTGCAGATCTTGGGTTGTGCGCCGAATTTGCTTGAGTGTGAGACTCCCCATAAATCCTGCGGTAGCAAAACCGGCAATTCCAGCTGCGAGTGACATTGCCCAGCCTGTATTGCGTACTGACTCCCGTTGTTGAGGTGGAGAGAATGTGGTAGCCCCAAAGCCAACTGTAGCTACAACTAGCGATGAAACTATACCTACAGCGCCTGCAACCAGCCATTGTTTCCTTTCTAGGGTGGCATTCTCTAGGGGTGCTAACCAGCCTTGCTCGACGCTAACGTTGGGTTCTAACTTCGAGACATCTACTTGAGTAAAGACTGGGACTGCTTCTTGTGAGCCTGTAATCGAGAACAGTTCATCTTCGCGATCGCTATTTTCATCTATTGGGGAAGACTCCACAAGTTGATTACGGTAGTTACCGCTGGCTTCGAGTGAACCAGATGCCATTGCCGCCTCATTGAAGCCGGATTCTCCGTCTGTCAGATCAAACCCTGGAATGTTTCCTAGATCGTCAAATTCATCAAAGTCATCTAAAAACTCTATATTACTTTTAGAATTTTCTCCATGTATATTATTTGTGTCTTCATCAGAGCTGAAGCTCTCCGTCCCAAAAGCAGATTCAAAGGCCTCAAAATCAAAATTATCTTCAATATCCAATTTATTGTTTGTTAGTTTCACATCTGGTCTCTTTTCCTTTTCCTCCAAAGTAAAGTTTCTGCTAGAAGATGTGGATACCTCTTTTAATGTTTCTTCAGCTTCTATAGGCCCTAACCAATTATCTGGTGTAGCTTGAGACAAATTATCCTGAAGGTTGTATCTCAAATCGTTCGTTTTTGCGGTACTCTCTTGGAGAACTGTTTGGTTATTTAATATTAAAGTCTCATTTTCCAGGCTATTGCTTTTCAACTCTAAAACTGCATCGCTTGGTTCTTGATATTTTTCCTCCATCAACAACTCAGTTGGTATTTCCCAGCTATTGCTTGTTGATAAATTCACTTCTGCAAAAGGAGAATTGCTTTCGCTAGCTGAATTTGCAACAGCATCTAGGAAATGATTATTCACTTCTGGCTCATCAATACTTTCTTCTGAAATATCTTCCTGCCAAAAAGCAGGCAAATCTAATTCTACTTGCTCCTCCCAACTGTTGGCATCTGACTCTTGCTCCCTTGGCTGGTGATTTACAATAAACGGATCATCGCTCAAAGGTGGTGAGGAATCTGGTATTGAATTAAATGCAATACTACTGTCTGCTGAGATATCAAATGGATTGTCCAAGGATAGCTCTTCTATCTGATCTATAGCTTGTTGATACTCACCAAAGGAGTTTAAATCAAAGCTATTGCTAGCCAAATCTCCAGTGATTCCCAAATCTTGTATTTCTGGTTCATCAGCTAGCACATCAGATATTTCTTGGGAAGATATTTCTTGGGAAGATATTCGCTCATCATCGTCTATGGCAGCGACTTGATTGGGCAGCGTTTGTTGATATTGATTAATGCTCTCAAGGCCATGATTAGCAAAACCAATTATTTCTTGAGCATCAGTCAACTGCAACACTTTTTGATATTCAACTTTCGCAATATCGTATTGTTGCAAAACGTAATAGATGTGACCCCTTAACAAATGGGAGTTAGGGTCGTCTGGTAAATTTTGCACCACTTGGTCAACTAAAGTCGCGGCAACTTCATAGTTCTGTTGCGCGTAGGCTGTACAAGCCTGCTTATATATATCTAAGTAATCATCTATACTTGCTGCCATTTACACCCTCCCAGTTTCATCCTGCCCACCTTGCACTCCGCAAAATTGCCATTTGATCCAGCAGTCGTAGACACTGATTGTTTTTAGCATCTAATAACCATTCACCGCGTAAAAACGGAGCCATAGTATCTGGCACATGAGTTGGTAGCATTAGATGCTGCACATCAAGCCAGTCCATGCCGCCGATGTTGTCTACCGCCAAGCCGACTATTGTGTCTTGCTCTTCGATAGCAATTACCGGAATTTCTGCTCGGTCTGTATTTAACGCCGTTGCTTCCCCCAAAAATTGACCTAAATCAGCTACCCAAATTACTCGACCTCGTAAATTTAGAGTACCCAAAAGTAAAGGAGAAGCATTAGGAATCGGAGTGATTCTATCAGGACTCAATTCCATTACCTCCCGAATGCCAGTTGCTGGTAGTGCAAACTCCTGATGCGAGGGAATGTAAAACCGCAAATGTAATTCACCTTCAGGACTTTCTACTTGTAATTCAGGACGGAAGTGGTCTTGCCCACTACCACTTAAAAAGTCCGGTTTGCTGACCATGTTATTTTCATCCTTATCCTCGCAGAAGTTGTTTGACTGTTCCCACCAACTCAGTAGGTTGAAATGGTTTGGCTATGTAGGCGTCTGCACCCTGCTTCATGCCCCAGTAGCGATCAAATTCTTCACCTTTAGAAGAACACATCACTACGGGGACATTTTGGGTTTTTGGATCGGATTTTAACCGACGGCAAACTTCGTAGCCGTTCATCCGGGGCATGACAATATCTAAGACCACCAAATCAGGAGGTGCGCTTTGAATTGCCTCCAAAGCTTCAACTCCGTCACTGGCATGGGTGACTGTTAAGCCACTTGCTTTTAGAAGGTCTGTAATCATCTCCCTTTGCGCGATACTGTCTTCCACAATCAGAACTGTACTCATAAATGCCTATCTACCTCCTGATGTAGACGTTCCGTTTTGGAACATTCCCTGATCTCCCCGTAAGTATTTACTGTATAAATTGAATTTATTCCTTCACTAATTTACTAGATAATAACTTTGTACTAGTCGTACTGGGGTTGGTTGACTCTGTGATAACATTTTTTACCCCATCTGTTATCGGATCAACAAGTCTTGTATCTTTTTTGGGTACACATGAAAGGCTCTATGTTGATATATTTTTCTACCAGCGTGATTAACTCAGCATCTGCAAACGGCTTTGTTAAATAATCTGTCGTCCCGGCCATCCTAGCTTTGACTCGATCAATAAATTGATCTTGATCACTCAGCATGATAATCGGTATCAGCCGAAATGCTCTTGAATGTCGCAGCATGGAACAAATCTCGTACCCATCCAATTCCGGCATAGTAATGTCGCATAAAATCATATCTGGCTTGAATTGAAAAATGAAACTCAAGGCTTCTAAAGGATTAGTCAAAGTTAACACTTCATAGCCTCGTGGCTGCAAAATAGACTCTATAGTTTCACCGATGGACATTGCATCGTCAATACATACTATCCGCGCTTTGTCTCTACTTTCTCCCTCGCACTCTTGTGTAGGTGTATCATAATTATTAGTAATTGAATATACTAGTTTTAACCAACCTTGCTGCACGTATGGATACATTGCCTTGGCAACTGTCAAAATGTCTCGGTTGAGGTAGCGAGCTAGTTGACGCAAGGATGTTTTACCATCTGCCCAATGCTTTAACTTATTCACTGTTTCTGCTGGTAATGAGGAGTGTAGCTGAACTACATCAGCAAGTATTGGCAATTGCTCAGGAGACTGAATGTGCGGATATAGCTGCTTCCACTCTTGCAATTGCTTGGCAATTTTGGTAACCGAAGGCGCAATCTCCAAGGCGCTTAATTGTGGAGTGAGTGCCAGATTCTGATGGAAAATAAAGCTACCTTCGTACAAACTCAGCAGGTCAAAAAGCGTCTCATGCACTATTGCGTGCATAATATTACGAGCTACTTTTGGATTAATAATATTGTGTTCCAAGAGCGCCCAAAGATAGCTATACTCTGCGTTATATGCTGATTCTAGAGATGTACGTTGGATGTGGTCGAGTTGCATCTCGCCTTGGTAATGCCGTAAGTAATCGTCAATCCGAGACAAATTACTATCACCTTGTTGGCAATAGATAATTTGACCGTTGAGGAAAAAGAGCAACCAAGACTGTTGTTTGCCGCTAAAGGAATGGTAATGTCTGTTTACCTCTCTACCAAATTTAGCGCTATTGCCAAAGCTATGGGCTTCCACTAACAGTTGACCAGTACGCTGCCCCCACTCAATCAATTGCAGGATACTACGAATATCAATTTCATTTAAATTTCCCTGCATTTAGCTAAAAGGTATTCCTTGTTATTTCGTTTACATTCTTTATTCATTTTGCCCAGTAATTCTTCTATGTTACAAGTAGACAAATTATCTAGTTGATACAAGGAAAATTACTACCTATGCAAACATCTCTTGCCAGGCTATACATTCAGCAATATTCCTTAAATTTTCGTCATCCGCTTTGACAAAGCTAGTGATCACACGGTAGTCATGATTACTGTCATCAGCACAAAATATAAAGGCGCGAACCAGCGCATTTATATATGTATCAAGGCATGATATGTCATGTCTATAAATAGTTTTGTCTGTCTTGTTTTTTCTGCCTGCGGTTAAATGAGGCAAAGTAACAGAATTATCTAAGGTATAACCAAAATCACGGACATCAAGTACACAAAAGGACTAACGGTGTGCTGTATTTAGCAGAAGTACAAAAGCAGAAAGGCGGCTTACTCACTACCAGTTTACTCAGTAGCAGTTCCAAAACCGAACTAAAACTGCTGGCTTGTCAGCGAACCGACCAGAATTGGAGTACTGTGTCGGAAGAAGTGGTTGTGGCTGAGGAAGCGAGTAAATTAAATGATGGCGCACTTGTACTGGTAGAACTGAATCCGAATCGCCAAGTGCAGCGGATTCAAGAAGCAGGGCGTCCGCTAGTTAACATTTTGCAGAATTTTTCCCGACAGTTGGAAAAATTTAAGCTCAAGGAAGATGAGATTGACCAGTGGAAGCAGTCACTGACATTTCAGGCGCAAGAAATGAATCGTCGTGAAATGGATATGGAAGCACGCTTAGAACAGTTGCAACAAATGGAGGATGATTTTCAACGCCTGGAAGCACAAAAACAGGAAGTTGAAACATCCCGTGAAGAGATGGAAAGGTTGCGACAAGAAATTGAGCGTAATCGCCAAGAACTAGAAGGTGCTTGGGAGCATTTGCGGGGTGAGCAGCGTCGTTTGGAGGAGTATCAAGCAGATTCCCAACAGGGAAAGGTTTTGGATGAAGAGCAAAGTCGAGTTTTGAGTGAGTTGCTCGATCGCTTGTCTAGTCGCGTGGCTCCTACGGAAGTAGTGCGGGAAAACCTTCATTTGGCTATTGAATTGGTTGAAAGACAGCAAGCTACTCTGAACCAACACTGGCAACAGATGGAGCAGCAAAGAACTGTAGCTACTCAAAAACAACAAGAAGTTGATAGCCTCTCGCAAACTTTATGCGATCGCCAAGATGTATGGCAACAAGCACAAAGCTCACTGGAGCATCAAACAGCAGATTTGAAGGTGAATATTGCTGTTCTTGCCAGCAAGCAAGAGTATGCTCAGTTATTGAAAGAACAATTACGAAATCAAGAAGATTTATATAAGCAGATTCAATCTTTGGCCATAACATCAGGTAATGTAGTTCTGAGCCAGCCACTGGATTTAAAAGCTTTGGAGAATCTGTCTATAGAAGAACTGCAAAAATTGGTGCAAGATTTGCAGGAAAAGTTTGATATAGATTCTAGCTTTGTCCACGACCAAGAACAAGAACTCAAATATAAGCAACAAGCCATAGATGAACTGCAACAGAAGATTCACCAAGCATCTGACCAAGATGTAATCAATTTGGAAATAGAACTGACAGAAGAACAAGACCTCTACCAAATGCTGAACCAAACTTTGGTGGGACAACGCCGCAATTTGCTAGAGCGGCAAAAGTTACTCAAGCAACACCAATGTATACTACTACGACGACAAGGGCATAGTGTTGCCAATATAGAAGAGGATAATAAAATAGATTTTGGCCCTCTTCTTTTGCAAAGTGAAACCCAGCGACAACAACAGTCACAGGAACTGCAAAGGTTAGAACGTGAAATTGAGCAGATGCGTACTGGTATTGAGTTAGCCCAAAGCATGATTGACAATCAAAGTCATGACTTGCAAGAGAAACGCCAAGAGCTGAAAACTATGGAAGAAAACTTGCAGACTCTGCGAACAGCAACCGCTGAATGTTGGGGCCAGGTTAATCTCTATCAAGAAGCACTACAACCAATTCAGGATTCTTTGGATGGGTTACGGCAGAAGTTGCAAGGAATGGTTGATGCTTTGGCTCAAGTTCAAGAAACTGGTGATTATCAACTCCAGACTATCAGTCAAATGCGCCACACTCTTGTGAGCCTGATATCTCAGCCAGAATTGTTAGCATCTTAACCCCTCTTCTGTCACTTTTCCTAGATAAAAAGATGTAACCATTACCAGACAAGAGTTTCAGCCTAAAGCAATAATGATATCCATCATATTAGAATATAAAGCCACAAACCTAACCCCAGTCAGAGTTTTAAAAGTTGCCTTCGATTTTTGTTTTCGGAGAGTGACAGAAAAGGGTTACAGCAGTTTTCATTTATTTTAACCACATCTGTCGTAAGGTCACAACGGGCGTTGTGCCCTTACAGCATGGTCTATTTACCTGAAAATTATAATGATAGTGTTTCTAGCTTTGCGACGATCGCTTTTTCATTTGGCGCAGATGCTTTTATAATTCGTAATTTAGAATCATCACATTAGCTCTCAATTAACTTGAAGCCCCAAGGTTTGAGAGCTGCTATAGCTAGTTCTTTATCTACACCTTCATAAGCCTCCCATTCCAACGGGTGTTCTTTAGGATGTCCGTCGCCGACATTACCTGCAACTTTAATTATGGGACAGTTTGCCAAGCGATCGCGCTCTAGTCCTTTTGGCAGTGCTAGTTCGATTTTGCGCCCGATAAACTTCGCTGTACTTTCCTTAGCTACAGATTCACGGATTAAACAAATATCACCAGCAGTTCCCCAAGTAGTTTGGTAAATGTGGAGGAACGATATATAGGTTGCTGGTTTGATGGATCTTTTGAGAACTTGCATTAGCTGTAAACCTTACACATACATAATTGGTGCGTTATACAATTCCACTAAATACCTGATACAATTCACTTCCCCAGCTTCCTCAGCTTTCCCTGCCCTCCTAGCTTGCCTAAATGTATCAACCTTAAAGTGAGGAATTTAAAAATATACGCTGAGAGTATGATAACAAGCTCCCTGAATGATCATGCCCACTCAAACCACTGCACGAGATAATAACAATGCCTCCTTGAATTGTCGGCGATCGTCAATGTCCTTTGATAATCTGTGCAAACTCCTGTCAGAAAAATATCCAGAACGTTTTGCCGGTTGGGTTTTGGGTACACAGCAAACCAACGTCACAGCCCTCAAAACCGAATTGAGCATTGAACCGATTTGTGCTGATTATGTGACATTTTTACAACTACAAGGACAACGACCAGAAATCTCCGCTTATACCCAAATCTTAATCAGGACTGATTAGACAATTATTTCGGGAGGGTATGATGCGCGAATCAGTGATTTATCAGGAAATTCTCGCTGAAGGAGAACAACGCAAAGAACAGAGAGGACGGGAAAAAGGACGAAAAGCAGAAGGGCAATTGCTCATTCTCAGACTGCTCACTCGACGTGTGGGAGAATTACCCCAACAGATGAAAGAGCGCATTGAATCTCTACCCTTGGAACAATTAGAAAATCTCGGTGAAGCATTGTTAGATTTTCAGGCGATCGCAGATTTAGAAGCCTGGTTCAATACATTAGAGTAGCAAAAGAAGTATCACCGGAAAAGGCAAAGCTAATATTAATACGATTTTACTTTCATTGATGTTTTTCACCTATACCTATTTAGATCCAGAAACTTCAGCAAGTAGCTATACAGCAACTTAATCAGGCTTTAAATTTGTGGATCTACCAAGCGGGTAGTGGGGCGGTTTTGATATAAATCTTGTGCAACTTGCACAACAGCAACTAAAGCTACAACAGCAATAACTAAAACTGGTAATAAACCTTTACCAAAAATCGCCACAAATAGCAGCACAACTGCACCACCAAATCGGTATTGAGAACGAATTTTGCAGTAGCGGATAACTCCAAATCGGTGGAGAATACCGATAGCTAGCAAGCATAATGCAACTGAACCACAAATTAACCAGCGCTGAGGATCTGGTAATGCTAGCCCTTGCTGGCTCAACAAGACTAGTTCTACCCCAACACCAGCAGCAGCAATGCCAATTACTAAGGGGAGATGGGTATAAAGCCAGAGATTGGCAATGGCTACTTTTCCCTCTTGTCGCGCCTTTTGAATTGGTGAGCCTCCCAAGTTATCAAAATAAATCCACCACAAACTTAAGGCGAGACTCAAACCAAAGACGGCACAAATGACGCTGAACCTATCCCACTTCTGTTGTGAAACACCGTTAACTACTGCGATAATTGCCTCACCTAAAACAATTAAGGTAAATAACCCGAAACGTTCTGGTAAGTGAGAGGCGTGGGGAAGTAGCCCGATTTGAAACTTGCGTGCTGTTAGTGGTGTAGCAAAGTCAATGATTATCCCTAATCCCCAAAGGACAAACCGCCAAGGTAGAGGTATGAATGCTGATATTAACCAAAGTGAAGCTGCGATCGCAAACCCTGTAGCATATCTATTTGTCAAAAGACGTGCTGAGGGGATGTGTCTACCGGCACGAATGTACTCCACTACTAGCACAACTCGACCAAGCCCATAGGCAAGGGCGAAACCAGAGGAACTTTCACCTAAGCCGTGGTGAATGTTGATGGCCATTGCGGTTGTTGTTAACATTTGCAAACCAACTAGTAACCGATGTACCACATCATCACTATCAAAGCGGTTGGCATATAATGTTGTACCAATCCATGACCACCAAATGGGTATAAATAAAACTACAAACCCAATCACTCCTGAAAGCGAAATGTGTTCTTTAAAACTATGAGCAAGTTGCGAGACTGCAACTACAAACACTAAATCATAAAAAAGTTCTAGCCAAGTGGCGTGTCTTTCTTCTTCAATGTCTTCGCCAATGCGTAACCTTGGTGGTTGGAGAAAATTGGTCATAGTATTACCGCTTCACAGAATTCGTAATTGCTAATTCGTAACGGTTTCAGACATTTCCAAGGCTGATTTATGCCATGCTATCAATTTTTAGATGTAGTCAGTGCTTGCTTGGCATTCTGTAGAATACGCTGTGTATCAACAATATTTGCAGGCTCTAAACGTTTAGTAAAGTCTGGCTCAACAAAAGCATAAGCAACTGTACTATCGGGAGCAATTATATAAGTAGCGGGTATTGGCAATTCATAAGTCTCATCTTTGTTATACACAGGTAGGTCAACATCAAAGTCTTGCATTACTGAACGCATAGATTTAGGTATTTGGTAAACAATACCGAAATTACGTGCTACCTGATTACCAACATCGCTTAAAATTTCAAAAGATAAGGTGTTATCCTCTACTGTTGATAAAGAATAATCTGGTGTTTGCGGCGAAATCGCTACCAAAGAAGCACCACTAGCTTGAATTTCTGGCCAAACTTCCTGCAACGCTTTCAACTCTAAATTGCAGAATCTGCACCATGTTCCTCGGAAGAAGCTAATAACAACTGGCCCAGTTGCTAGCAACTGCTTTAGCTGAATCATCTTGCCAGTAGCGTTAGGTAAAGCAAAATCTGGGACGTAATTCCCAATCTTTAAACTATGGTCGAGTATTCCTGATTGTCTAAGTTGCTCAGTGGCTTGCTCAATGATTGCCAACTTTTCTGCAGGGATGTGATTCT
This sequence comes from Mojavia pulchra JT2-VF2, assembly GCA_019359325.1. Classification (GTDB taxonomy): domain Bacteria; phylum Cyanobacteriota; class Cyanobacteriia; order Cyanobacteriales; family Nostocaceae; genus Mojavia; species Mojavia pulchra. Next base: position 31,942 of record JAHHHN010000022.1, read on the forward strand.
GAGCTTGCACACTTACATTAGCTAATTCTTGAGCCAGGTTCATTAGCTTGCTCCTCGATGAGTTATCTATTTCGCAAAAACCCGTTCAACAACTCCCATGTTTTGGGAAATCAACAAAAATTTCATGATTTCGCTTGTGATTATACATTGTTTGTGGTGATTTCTACTGCGAAATAATAATTGCCCACATACTGGCTGCCAATCCAATAGCTGCTAAATGTTGCCAAAACATAGTTCTAAATGGTTGTCGCGCAATTTTTTGAGTTAATACTATCGTTAACAGCACTGAAAAAATCAGGGTTGTACCTTGTAAAAAGTCAATTACTGCCGGGTGTGCCACTAACACAGGTAATTGCTCACTATGCAAACCAAAGGTGGCAAAAGTTATGGGTAAAATGCGCCCACCTTCGCCCAAGCCCAAACGCAGATAATGAGCTAAGTTAGCACCCAAAACTAATGGTAAGTAACCATAGGCAAGTTCAATAAATGCTTTGGGTTTACGGCCAAAATTCAATAGTTGCATTAAGCCATAGGCTGCAAAGGGAATGGCTACTGGAACAAGCAAAGCTAGCAGCGATAATCCTAAGTGCTGCCAAAAATCATTTAAATCCAGATTTAGACCTAGCCAAGATTGCAATTCTGGTAAGCGATGCAGATATACACCACCCAAGAGCAAAAATAATAATGCTACTTCATAACTGCGGGGTACATGAGTTGTCCACAGTTCAATTCCAGGGGGACGCAAGTTAAATTCGACGGAACGATGAGGACAAGCTTTCAGGCAAGTCATGCACAAAACACAATCTCTGTTATCTTCTAACTGGGCAGGGTGCGAGTACAATGGACAGCCATTAGTTTCCATCCCCTCGCCTTTTTGCGGCCCACCTTTATAGCATTGATACGTGGTGCAAGTTGCAGAACAAATACCTTGCTGTGCCCTAAGTTCGGTCATTGAAAGTTTGGCAAATAGACCATTCATCCCACCAATGGGACAGAGATAGCGACACCAAAACCGCCGTTCAAAAATGGCAGAGAAAATCATCGCCCCAGCGGTGATTAATAGTAGTAAACAAGCGGAGAGGTAAGCAGTATTTTCTAAATTCCAGAGTTCTTCCCATAAAAAAATCAGGGTAAATAACCCAAACATAAACCATCCGCCCCATTTTTCAGCTTTCTCTCTCGGCCAGCGCTTGAGTTGCCGAGGAAACAACCATAGCGATAGTTTTTGCGTAATTTCACCATAAATCATGAATGGGCAAACAGAACACCACACACGACCTAAAAAAGGAAAGATAAAGAGGAAGAAAGGCCACCACCAAGCCCAAAATAAAGTTAAAGCAAAATTGCGATCGCGTGTTTGAGGAGCAATAAATAATACGCCGATAACGAAGGCAAAAGCCACTACTGTAAAACCATAATTAATGCGATCAGGCCACCAGTCACTACGCAAAAACCGCCGCAAACTAGGATACACATTTAACAAATTGACGCGAAATTGCTTTTTTTTCGGTTCGGCTGACCAAAAGATTTCTTCTGTGAGTTCTTGCCCTTCTCCGGCCTGGACGATCGCTCGTTCTACCAAATTCTTTAATTCTTTGAGATTGCCAGGGAAATCGTAAGCTTGCAAGCGGCGTAAAGCTTCTGGGGTAATATGCGGTTTAGCTAGACCTCTAGCGCGGCTGTAAAGACTGGTGTAATATTCTACCTGAGCTTTAATATCAGCTTTCCGTACCCGGAGCGGTGGCACTTTAATTACATGACCTACACACCGTTCGATCATCGACTGAGCTTTTTCTGAAACAATGAGAATCTTGGCTCTACTGGTACGAGGTTCAGCTTTTGGTTCTCCAGGACGAGTCACAGGAGTATATGTATCTGTTTGAAGTAACTGCGCTACCGGGGGTAATAACTCTGGTGGCAATTCTTGAATATTGTTGAGAACTAAAGTGCCTTCCCCCAACCATTCCAAAAGCCCTGGTTTACCACCAGCGCGACCAAATAAATCTGCACCACTCGTTTGGAGAATGCCACAATTTACTTTAATAATTGGTTCTCGCCGCCTCGGAGAACCAAAGTGAATTAGAGCAGCGATATTATCTTTTTCTAAACCTGGTTCGCCAAAAATTTCTACTGACTTGCGATCGCCAGCAGCTTCTCGAATTTGCTCGCGCAAACGCACCGCATAGCGGCTAGTACCGACAATTCCCCGTTGCGCCTTGGTAACTAAATAGGGACGTAAGGCTGTAGCACGTTCTTGTTCGTAGGTTAACGCAGATGTTACCTCAGCCAATTCTTGAGCCAATAACCGAGAGAAAGCCTGATTAATTTCGGGATATTGAGTAGCCAAACCGCGAAATTTGTCAGCAGGTACAACCCACAAATGACATTCGTTGAGAGTAGTAATTGTAAATGGCGTTAACTCATCCAATAGCAATTCCTTCAGGTGAATTACTGCACCAGGAAGGAAACCACGAGCTAAAGCTGAGTTAGTTTGATTACTAGTTTCGCTTTCTAAGTGTCCATCTTGAATAATGTAAAGTGCTTCTGGCTGAGTACCTTCGCTCACTAGGGTGCTGCCTTCTGGCACAACTTGTGGTTCAATAACTTGAGCGATCGCCTCTAACACCGCAGGCGAAAGAATTCCTAAAGCTGTGCGTTCTTGTAGCCAAATCACTGTATCTGGAGATGTGATCATAGTTTCTCCGTGCAGGCTGTTGTATAAGAGGAATTATCGCTGATAAAGAATGTTAAAACAGCTGCATGATGAGTTTATCTGATTTACCTAATCTCTGGGTTCCCTTAGTACTTTTAGGATTAATTATCATTGCTGCGGTGTTTTTTAGTCGTAGTAGTTAATTCTCCAAAGTATTACATTAGAGGTGTATGGCTAGGTACTGGGTACTGGGTAATGGGTAATGGGGGCTGGGGACTGGGGGTAATGGGGGCTGGGGACTGGGGGACAAGGAAAATTTACCTAATGCCCAATGCCCATCCCCTTTTACTCTCAGAAACAGATGTTGTGGTTTTGAAAGAAAAATGACTAGCTCCAAAGACATCTTTGCGGGTGGCGGCGAGATGGGTGAGTTGATGCGAACGCAGGATTGGTCAGCAACAGCGTTAGGTCCAGTCACAGGTTGGTCTCAAAGTTTGCTCACTTCAATCAGTATTATTTTGAATTCTCCCGCTCCCATGTCTCTCTTGTGGGGGCGTGAGTATGTGCTGCTCTACAACGATGCTTACCGACCATTTCTAGGAACCAAACATCCCCAAGCTCTGGGGCAACCTGGACTGGAAGTCTGGGCAGAAGTTAGCCAGATTCTTGAACCCATGTTGCAAAGTGTGCTGGATGAAGAATCTGCTACTTGGCAGAGCGATCGCCTGTTACAGATTGAGCGCCAGGGACACTTACAGGAGGAATATTTTACCTTTTCTTATAGCCCTATCCGTGATGAAAGTGGTGGTATTGGTGGTATATTCTGCTTTGTCACAGAAACTACAGAGCGCGTTTTAGGAGAACGGGCACAGCTTGCCATAAATGTCGGTCAGATTGGAACCTGGCGCTACGATCCCAACACGAACCTTGTTGAGCTAGACGCGCGGATGCGCCAGATTTGGGGTGAGCCGGATAATGTGGTAACGATGCCCCTGCCGATAGTGATGGAACGTATACACCCTGATGACCGGGCACAAGTAGCCAATGCGATCGACACTGCGCTCGATCCCAGGTCGTCGGGTACTTACGAAATTGATTACCGAATCGTGTGGGTCGACGGCACTGAACGCTGGGTGTCTGTCAACGGACAGGTACAATTCCAAGGAGAGGGAGAAATCCGTCGGCCAGTTGGGTTCTTGGGAATCGCTCTCGATATCACCGATCGCAAACAAGTCGAGGAAGCCTTCAGTCAGAGTGAGTCTCGATTTCAAACGCTAGTTAGAAATATGCCAGGAATGGTATATCGGTACAACCCAGGCGATCATTGCTTTACCTATGTCAGTTCTGGTTGCCGCGACCTGTTGGAATTAGAACCGGAAACGCTCTTGGAAAATCCAAACTCGTTCTGGGAATTAATTCATCCTGACGACTTACAATCTTTAACAGATTCAGTATCAACGGCAGTGCAGCACTCACTGCCTTGGAAATGGGAAGGACGCGTTATTACTCCATCCGGTAAGCTGAAGTGGATTCAGGGAAATTCCCGTCCCGAAGGAACTACTTGTGAAAAGGTTTGGGATGGTTTGCTAATTGACATCAGCGAGCGCAAGTTCTCAGAAGCTGAACGCGAACAATTACTGGCTCGTGAGCAAGCAGCAAGAGCTGAAGCCGAAAGAGTTAATCGCATTAAGGATGAGTTTTTGGCAGTACTATCTCATGAATTGCGATCGCCCCTCAATCCAATTTTGGGTTGGGCACAACTGCTTCAGGGACGTAAATTGGATGAGCAAACAACTCAGCGTGGTTTAGAAACGATCGAGCGTAATGCCAAGTTACAAACCCAAATGATTGAAGACTTGCTGGATGTCTCCCGCATCTTGCGTGGCAAATTAGTTTTAAACCCCAGTCCAGTCAATTTAGTCACGGTGATTCAAGAGGCGATCGAAACGGTGCGATTAGCAGCTGAGGCAAAGCGGGTTGAAATTCACACAGTGTTCGCTAATGATCTAGAGCGGGTGTCTGGTGACTCTGTGCGTCTCCAGCAGGTCGTTTGGAACTTACTCTCAAATGCCATCAAGTTCAGTTCCGAAGGAGGACAAGTAGAAATTCGCTTGGAGCGAGTTGGCAATTATGCTCAAATTCAAGTCAAGGATACAGGCAAAGGAATCAACCCAGCGTTTCTACCCCATGTGTTTGAGTATTTTCGTCAAGAAGATGCTGCGACAACTCGTCAGTTTGGTGGATTAGGAATAGGGCTAGCGATCGGCCGTTACCTAATTGAACTTCACGGTGGTACTATTCATGCAGAAAGTCCAGGCGAGGGACTTGGAGCCACCTTTACAGTTAGAATTCCTCTGATGATGAACCCTTCAGAATCGTCTCAGGATACAAACTCAGATATTAGTGCTATTGATCTAAGTGGATTGCGAGTTTTGGTAGTAGACGATGAAGCCGATATGCGAGAACTCGCCGCGTTCGTTCTACAGCAATGCAAGGCAGAAGTTAAAGTGGCGGCATCCGCGATGGAGGCATTGACAATTTTCGAGCAATTTAATCCAAATGTGTTGATTAGCGACATCGGGATGCCAATAATAGATGGCTATATGCTGATGCGTGAGGTGAGGCGGCGATCGCCACAACAAGGTGGACAGATTCCCGCGATTGCCCTCACTGCCTACGCAGGAGAGGTTGACCAGCAAAAAGCACTCTCTGCCGGGTTTCAACGACATCTAGCCAAACCTGTTCAACCCAAAGAGTTAATCAAGGCAATTGTGGCATTGCTAGAAAGAAGAGACAAGGGCTGATAAGTAGTTGCACAAAAATCAATATCGCGCTTGTCATAACCAACATCACGATTTTGAGATAAACGCGATCGTAAGTTTCCTAAATCCAAGTCCCTGCCAATAAGTAAGAAGCTATCTTTCTTTTGTCACTCTGGGAAGAGTAAAATCACAAAAGAAGACTGAAAGCCAGGAGGGGACAATGACACAGCCAAGAAGCCCCAAACCAAGAATAAAATTTGTGGACGAATATTGTGCAATCTACTGAAACCTATTTCCAGAAGTCAGGAGTTTTGAAAATTTCCGAGATTTATATTTGGAAATGATATCCGGCTGGTTACTGTCTCTACCATGCTGATGCAACAAGCTTTAATACTGCTTAAGTCTTGATGAAATTGAATTAAAATATTGCGTACAATATCAAGCAGTTTCAAGCTAACTATTTGCTAATTTTAGTGTTTTTACAATCTATGTCTAACCAAGTGTCTAACCGTCTTAAGCAAAATGCTGAAAGAATTATGCAGAGGTGGGAAGAGCGGGCGCGTGATGAAGTTGGTGATCGACTCTATTGAGCAAGCCGTTAACGATGCGGCGACTCAATTTTCCCAGACGTTGCGAGATATTCAAGAGTTATTTATGGTGACACTGACTCACGATCTCAGAGGCCCACTCAATGTCATAAAAATGGGTATTCACCTGAGTTTGCGTCGGCTTGAACAAGGAGACACCCATGTGAATATCGCGGCGAAAATGCTAAAAGCGGTCGAGCGTTTGAATTCGATGATTCAAAATCTGCTCGATGCTAGTCGGCTGCGGACAGGGCAGAGCTTAAAGTTTGAATTTGAAGAATGCAGCTTAGACAGCCTCGTTCGGGACGTAGTGGAGGATTTGAGCTTTGCTTATGGAGATCGGTTTGTTTTAGTCTCTGATGCTGCTATCAAAAGCAATTGCAGCCGTAAAGAGATACAACGGGTAATTGAAAACTTAGCTATTAACGCCGTGAAGTATGGTGCTCCTGATACGCCAATTACACTCACGCTTCAGGAAATTGAAACGCAAATCAGCCTCACTATTCACAATGAGGGTAATCCGATCTCTCTAGACGCTCAATCAATCTTATTTCAACAATTTCGTCGAACCATCTCTGCCAGGGATCGAACAGGATGGGGATTAGGATTATTTTTAGCAAAAAGTATTATTGAGGCGCATCAGGGGACGATTGAAGTTGAAAGTGTGGAGGGGAAGGGGACAAGCTTTATTGTTAAGTTGCCTAAACTTCCCTATTAGGGTGGCTAGAAAAACTCTTTTTGTGGTGCTACAGCTAACACAGTGCTAACAGACAATTCAACTCTTGAACGCCAGGAATTTCCTCGCTTCTTGCCTCTGCTACTGAATACGTTGTTTATAAAATATCAGTGCGATTGCCTTTGGCACTGCGCTCCGCGCGATCGCCTTAAACTCAAGCCTTAGTACAAGTAAAATACCTAAACACAAAAAATATCAAAATTGAAAACCCCACCCCTGCATAAAACACACTATTAATGCCGCCAAAACCAAAGGCTATACCCATCAACACGGGCCCCAAGGTTTGCCCTAAGCCAAAGAATGTCCCATTAACTGATAAAATCGTCGCCAAATATTCTCTGGGTGATAAATCTGCCAAAAGTGACTGAATGCTAGGAAAACCAAGCCCTAAACCAATACCAAAGATTGTGGTAGGAATTAATAAAAACCAAATACTTGGCATGAAGGGAACAATCAAAAGAGCTAAAGCATAAAAAATAAAGGATGCTTGAATTAAATTTGTAGCTTTAAATCTTCTAGCTAATTTGCCTAACTGGGAAGATGAGATAATAATTGCTACAGAAACGCTAGAAAGTAGTATGCCAATTAAGGATGGTGGGGCTTTAAATGTATCGTTAATTAGCTGAGGAAAATAAGTTACATAGGCTCCATAAAGGAGAACAAAGTTAGCAGCACTAGCAATAAATAACCCAAATAATTGCCGATTTTTGAGAACTTTGGCTGCATTACGTAAATACTGTTTAAGATTGCGATCGCCTTTTGGTTCAGGATTTTTGAGTGCGAACAATACAAGTAATCCAATAGGAATCGCTATGATCGGCAGCATAAACGGATAATACCAGCCCAGTGTTGCCAATGCGCCGCCTATTGTTGGATAGCTTGCTGTACCTACGCTGCTAACGCTGGCATTGTAGCCCATTGCTGTAGTACGTCTATCTCCTTTATATAAATCGCCAATTAAGGTAACACTTAAAGACAGTAAACAAGCTGCACCAATTCCTTGCAGAAAACGTAACCATAGCAACAGATTAAAATCACGAGCAAAGCCACAAGCTGTACCTGCAATCCCAAATAACAATAAAGAAGGAACAATAATCTTTTTTCTACCAAATCTATCAGCAAGCACACCAATAACAGGGCCAAGTATCAGAGATGGTAATGTAAATGCTGTAACCAATAAACCTAAATTTCTTGGATTAACATTTAACTCTTTGGCTAAGTTCGGAAAAGCCGGAGTGACACTAGAAACTCCCAACACAGCAATCAGAGAAATAGCACAAACAATTTGAAAATTCAAATCTAGATAAACTGGTTTGCGAGGCTCTAATTGACTGATTTCTTCTTCGGAATTCATGACAATCACCCTAATAATTACTATTTAACCAGTAAGGGCACAACATTGTTGTGCCCCTACCGCGTGTTCATCCGTTGAGGATATAAGAACCGCTATATTGGTAGCTTAAGCAGCAAGTTTTTCTTCCAGTGGTTTAAAGGTCTTTTTGGTAGCACCACAAATTGGGCACTTCCAATCTTCAGGAATTTCTTCAAATGGTGTACCAGGAGCAATTCCAGAATCAGGATCGCCAGCAACAGGATCGTAAATCATGCTGCACTGTCTACAAACCCATTTACGAGTTTTAGGATCTTCTCCAGCAATCCTAGTTACAGTTTGTCCACCATTTAAGACTTCTAAAGCTTCTGCGTAGCGATCGGCGTGGTAATTTTCGATAAATTTTAACAAGCCAAAACGGTGGGCTGCTTGCCGGAAAGTGTTAGCGTGTTCGTTAGATTCTTGAGCTTGTTTAAGAAATTCTTCCGCAGCAGGATTGTCGCGATCGCGCTGGGCAGCAGTGGCAAACTCTGGATACATTGTGGTGTATTCATAAGTTTCACCTTCAATTGCCAAAGATAAGCAACGAGATACAATTGCCCGCTTTTGTTCTTCAGTTAAAGCATCTGGATCTTTTACTAGAAGTTCTGGGTGTAGCAAAACAAAATGTGCAAAAGCGTGTGCAGTTTCTTGTTCTGCTGTTTCTTTAAATAGTTTTGCTAAGTCTTTATAACCTAGTCTATTTGCTACCTCAGCAAAAAACAGATACTTTCGATTCGCCATCGATTCACCACCGAAGGCAGCTTCTAAATTTTGAAGAGTAGTAAAGTTTGACAAATCCATAGTTTTGGGATGTTGGGAAATCATATCTCATAGGTAAAACAAAAGCCAAAACGAAGTAAATAAACTAAATATATGAGTTTTAGAAACGTTTTATACAACGTTTTGTAACTCATATTCATTTACCCATTTTGTTGGCTGTCTCAGGATATTATAAAACTGAAAAATTTTGCAGATGACAAATTATATCTTTGATTTATGAGATGGCCTATGTGTGATTTATTACATGGCTCAAAAGTTATAAGTATAGCTCAATACGGTTCAGATAAGAGTTGATCCTCCCTAACCCTCCTTAAAAAGGAGGGAATTAAGCTCCCTTTTTAAGGGTGTTGGGGGGATCTTCCGAAACCAAATACCACTAACTGAACCGTATTGAAGTATAGCTAGCCAGTGTATCACGTGGCATCAAAATTTTGGATGCTCGGTTTATTTGTGCCTTGTTGTACTAAATTTTCATCCCTAGATTCCTATCGAGTCAGATTTACTAGTTATCATTTTGGGTACTATAGCAATCCGATTTGATTTCTGAATAACTCGTAGAGGTAAGGGACTGGGGATTGGGGGCTGGGGACTGGGAAGAAGGAATAAAGGTGTACTGAATTTTGTTCAAAAATCAAATATGAGTCCTATATTTATTATTCAATTTGGGATTAAGCAATTCCGCCATTGACGCGGATATTTTGCCCAGTGATCCATCTTGCTTCATCGCTGGCTAGAAATGCCACCACACTGGCAATCTCTTCCACGTCTCCCAGCCTTCCCAAAGCAGCCATTTGAGCTAAACGGTTAATTTGTTCTTCTGTTTTACCTTCTCGAAAAAGTTCTGTATCTGTAGGGCCAGGAGAAACAGCATTGATTGTTATTCTCTTTGTACCGAGTTCTTTAGCTAGTACTCTGGTTATTTGTTCCACAGCACCTTTCGTTGCTACATAGGCGCTATAAGTTGGGAGCATCATTGCTGTGGTTGAGGAAGAGAAGTTGATAATGCGTCCTCCCTCAGCCATCTGTTGGGCGGCTTGTTGGCAAGCAAAATAAGTACCTTTGACATTAATTGCTAAAATCTTGTCGAACTCTTGGTCTGTAACTTGAGTTATGGGTTGATAAAAAGCGATTCCGGCATTGTTGACTAAAATATCGACTTTGCCAAAGTGTTCAATAGTTTGATCAAAAAGTCTTTTGATGTCACCTATTTGGCTGATGTCCCCTTGTACAGCGATCGCCTGTCCTTTCTGCTGGGTAATTTCGGCAACAACTTCTTGAGCTTTAGCTGTATTACCTACATAGTTAACGACAACAAACGCACCGTTACCCGCTAATTTTAGGGCGATCGCTCGTCCAATCCCCCGCGATGCACCAGTAACAATTGCAACTTTTTCTGTTAGGGGAGCCATAGATTAACCTCAGTTCGTGTTGTTGATTATGAGCTTAAAGATGAGTTGTATGAGGAACTGTGGCTTCTTCGTCTGTTTCTGATAGTTGCGGCTGACGCTGGGGTAGATAGCGATCGCGGATTTGCCCAATCACTATATATAGAATTGGCACAACAAACAAACTCAAGAAAGTAGAAACAATCATTCCACCAGCCACAGCTGTACCAAGGGATCTTCTACTGGCTGCGCCTGCTCCTTCGGGATTGACTAATGGCCAAATACCCAAAATAAAAGATAAGGAAGTCATCAGAATAGGTCGTAAGCGCTCTTGAGAGGCTTGTATAGCTGCTCTAGTTAGCGAAAAACCCTGTTCGCGCAGTTGGTTGGCAAATTCCACAATCAAAATGGCGTTTTTACTTGCCAGACCAATCAACATCACTAGTCCTACCTGGCAAAACACATCGTTGGCTAGACCCCGCATTGACTGTGCTAACAGTGCGCCCAAGATAGCCAGGGGAACTGAGAGCATGATAATTATTGGGTCAACATAGTTTTCATACTGAGCAGCCAGTACTAAGAAAACAAAGACCAATCCCAAGATGAAAATTATCGGTGCTTGACCGCCAGACTGTTGTTCCTCGGCGGCGATCCCAGACCATTCGTAGCCCATACTCGCCGGTAAAACCTGCTTTGCTAGTTGCTCCATAGCTGCGGTTGCTTGTCCAGAACTATAACCAGGTGCGGCTGCGCCGTTAATTTCAATCGAGCGAAACAAGTTGTAATGATTAATTGTTTGTGCGCCGATACTAGGAGTAACTTTTATCAGACTGCTCAAAGCAATCATTTGATTGTTCTGCGAGCGAACGTACAATTTACCAATATCCTCAGGATTGGAGCGAAACTGAGCATCTGCTTGCACATATACCCGATAAGTTCGTTGTAGCAAATTAAAGTCGTTGACATACCGCGAACCCAAGTAACTCTGTAGGGTATTAAAGATATCGCTTACTTGAATTTGCAAGGCTTTGGCTTTGTTGCGGTCTACTTCAATTAACATTTGCGGCGTACTAGCGCTAAATGTGCTGAATACAGCTTGTAAGCCTGGTGTTTGATTACCGCGTTCGAGTAACTGCCCCATAGCTTGCAGTAATCCGTTTAAGCCACTGTTACCTGTTCTGTCTTGTAACTGAAATTGGAAACCACCAAAACTGCCTAAACCTTGAATTGATGGGGGATTAACCGGGAAAATTCTTGCTTCTGGTATTGTTGACAGCACTCCTGCTAATTTGCCAATGATCGCTTGTGCTGACTGTCCCGGTTCGTGACGCTCATCCCAAGGTTTGAGGGTAGTAAAAATTGCACCACTATTAGCAGAGTTGCCACTAAAACCAAAACCACCAATAGCGAAAGTTCCTGTGACTTCTGGTAATTTCAGGATTTCTTTTTCTACCTTAGCCATAACTTTGCTCGTGTAGTTGAGCGAAACTCCCTCTGGCCCTTGGATGATGGTAATGAAATAACCTTGGTCGTCATCAGGGATAAATGCTGTAGGCACACGCATGTAAAGCCAGGCCGTCAATCCTAAGGAAATGATAAATAGTAGTACAACGATCGCTCTGATGCGATTGAGCCGGATGAGCGATCGCTCATACTTGCGGCGCGTCCAATCAATAAATCTGTTAATCTGAGCAAAAATCCAGCCCAACCAACCGCGCTGTCTTTGCCCCCGGCGCAACAGCAAAGCTGAAAGCGAAGGAGTCAGAGTCAAGGCCAAAAAGGTAGAAATCACCATCGAAAAGGCGATCGTTAGTGCGAATTGTTTATATATCTGTCCTGTAGATCCTGGAAAGAATGCCACAGGGACAAACACAGCCATTAGCACTAGAGAAGTTGCAATAACTGCCCCGAACAACTCCCTCATTGACTGGAAAGCAGCTTGACGAGGTGTCATTTCCTCATCTTCGATTAAGCGAGAGATATTTTCGACCACAATGATCGCATCATCAACCACCAATCCTGTTGCCAAGGTTAAACCAAACATGGTCAAGGTGTTGATCGAAAATCCAAAAACCTTGATAAAGGCAAATGTACCCACCAAGGTTAAAGGAATCACAATCACAGGAATCAGCGTGGTACGCCAGTCTTGCAAGAACAGAAAGATAACTAAGACAACCAGAGCGATCGCTTCTATTAGCGTCTTTACAACTTCTGCTAGGGATGCTTCTACAAATAGCGTTGTATCAAAGGCTACTTGATATTCCATTCCTGGGGGAAAGCTTTGTGCCAGTCGCACCATTTCTGCTTTCACCGCCTTAGCGACATCCAAGGCATTACTTCCTGGGCTGGCAAATATCCCTATACCCACACCTTCGTTAGCTCTGAATCGCAGAAATGTGTTGTAATTTTCTGCTCCTAATTCCGCCCTACCTACATCTTTGAGTTTGATCAGTGTGCCATCTGTACCTGTCTTGATTACCATGTCGGCAAATTCTGTTGCTTCCGTGAGCCTGCCGATGGCTTGCAAATCTATTTGATACATTTGCTCTGGTAGTGTTGGCTGCTGCCCAATTTGCCCAGCACCTACCTGTAAGTTTTGTTCATTAAGTGCATCAATCACATCTTGGGCTGTGATGTTGCGACTAGCAAGACGGTTAGGGTCAAGCCACAGGCGCATTGCATAGCGGCGTTCACCAAAAACCTGCGCTTCACCTACACCATTAATTCTTTTAAGGGCATCTATTATATAGAGGTCGGCATAATTACTTAAAAATACGTTGTCGTACTCTTGGTTATCTGAATACAACCCGATCGCTAAAAGAATATTATTAGACTGTTTTCTGACAGTAACTCCAGTTTGCTGCACAGCTTGTGGTAACTGCGGTTCGGCAAGAGACACGCGATTTTGCACATCGACCGCTGCAATATCTTTGTCTCGTGATGGGTCGAATGTGACTGTAATTGTACTAGTGCCATTGTTACTACTGCTCGAAGTCATATACTTCAAGCCCTCGACACCGTTAATCTGGCGCTCTAAAACAGTTGTTACTGTGTTTTCTACAACTTCAGCACTAGCACCAACATAGTTTGCATTCACAGTAATTTGAGTTGGGCTGATTTCTGGATACTGTGCAGTGGGTAGTGTGGGAATGCTGATTGCTCCTACCAGGAGAATAACTATGGAGCAAACACTAGTAAATACAGGTCGCCTGATAAAGAAGTCAACAAACATGGGGATTGGGGATTGGGGATCGGGGATTGGGGATTGGGGGTTGGGGATTGGGGGTTGGGGATTGGGTATTGGGGATTGGGTATTGGGTATTGGATATTGGGTATTGGGTATTGGGTATTAGCTTAATTGCCGTCACTAGTTCCCAGCCACTAGTCCCCAGTCCCCAGTCCCCAGCCCCCATTTCTAAGACTCTGGAACGATAGGAACACCATCTCTAAGATTCAGCAAGCCTGAGACAATGATTTTCTCATCTGGTTTCAATCCATCAAGAACTTGGTAATTATTACCTCTAATCTCACCTAACTTCACCCGCTTTTGTCGAGCTACTAGTTGCAAATCTCCTTGTGGAGATTGTTGTTTTCGCGCTAAATAGACAAAAGTTTCCCCAGCTACACGCGCGACTGCTGTTGTTGGGATTAAAACCCCTGGCTGTTGGCTCCAAATAACTCTAGCCCGCACTAATTGATCTGCCCGCAGCCTACCTTGAGAGTTGTTCAAGAGTGCTTTAATCAATATTGATTGGGTATTACTACCGATATTTGGAGAAATGAAAAATACTTGGCTTCTGCCTAAAGGTCGCCCTTGCTCATCCATGATCTCTACTGGCAACCCTTTACGCAATTGAGAACCCCGCTCAAGCGGCACGGAGATATTTACTTCTAAAGGTCGGTTTTGAGTGATAATAGCTAATTGTGTGGAATTATTCACAAAATCGCCTACTTTTACCGGAATATCACCAACCGTGCCCGCAAAGGGGGCAGTAATTTTGTAGTATTGAAGCTGGACTACTTCTTCTTTAGTATTGGCCTGAGCTTGCTGCAAAGCTTTTTCATACTGTGATACGGTAGCTTCTTGTGCTTGAATTCTGGAGCCTATTGCAGCGAGTTGAGCTTTGGCTGTGGCGAGCCGATTGGCATACTGATCCCTAGTTTGTCGAGCTACGGCTCCTTGTTCAGCCAAGCTAGCATACCTGTCAAATTCTTGCTGGTTCAATTGCACATTAGCTACATTAGATAGGCGATCGGCTTGTAGGGATTTGAGTGTAGCGATCGCATTTTGGAGTTGCGCTTTAGCTGCTTCGGCCCCAGCATTTATCCCACTGACCGCTGCTTGTTGCTGTCTAGGGTCTACTTGGATAATTGCTGCTCCTTGAGCAACTGAATCTCCAGGTCGTACAAATATTTGAGTGACTTGTCCCTGAATTCTCGGTTGCAGCCGCACTGAGCGCCGAGATTCTAAGTTAGCAATAAAATCTGAACTTTGCTCAAGCACACCTGTTTGAACTGCGGCTATCCTGACTCGCACTCCTTGAGGTTGAGCATTAGCAGGTGAAGTCGGTGGATTTTCAGGAGTTAGCAAACGCCAAACTATAGCTGCTCCACCACCAATCAATAGTAGTGCAGCTAACAATAACCGAAGCCACCGCCGTTGTTTTGGAGGTGGCTCAAATGATGTCTGCGGAATACTTTCTTCAAAATCAGTTTGTGGTTCAGGGGATGTCATGGTATACAGAAAACCTAAAAAATTTAACTAAAACTGAATCAGAATTTAACCTCTTGATATTGAATTTATTAATTTAGCATGAAGCCTCATGGCAAATTATGTGTTAGCTCATCTACAATATACTCCTTTTCTAATTGGGCCTAATCTACCCAAAGGTGAATGATAAAATTCAGTTTACAAATATGGTAATTATGTTGAATTTGCAATTATTGCACAAAATGTTCTAATCTTGCTGCGGTATGCTTACCTCTTTGGTCTCAGCGCCAGTAAATGTAATTTATTATTCTGTTCTCATGATTTTTTTACACTTAATTATTCTAGAAATAAAATACAAAACCTTTCTACAGACTGCCTGAGAGCAAAAAGGATTATCTAAAATGTTGTTGGCTACGGTATAACCAATAACTTTAACAAAAAAAAGGAATACAGGTAATACCAATTTTATTTAAGGTTGCTACAGACGACGAGCAAGGAGTAAGGGAGAATAATTTGTATCTGTATTTTAGAGAGGAGCAGAATTGGTGTTGAAATTAATACAGTTGAGTTCTTTAACTGTCTTCTTTACAGTTACCCAATTAATTTGTCAATGACTGATTTTAATGAATTTTGCTCTGAATAATTCAACACAGAAGATAACAACTTTTGTTCAAAGGCTTTTGAGAGAGCGGTTTGAAAACGCTACCGATGTTTGATATGATGTCCGGCAAATCACCCTGAATATGTCATTACGAGTGGAACGAAGTGAAACGACTCAATCGCAAAGTTTTTGGGATTGCTACTCTTCGGTCGCAATGACGGTTATTTAAACGGACATGATATGAGCTGGAAAAAGGGTCAAATTATTTCTGCACTAGCAGTATATACTTCTGTTATCGATAACTCGCATTGCGCGCAGAGTATCTAGCTATAGTTCTTTTTGTTACCATTAACTTCAGATATCCCCGTGACACCTGCACCGCTTTCCACAGCAGCTTTTGTCATTTCGCCACTGTTGAAAACTAAAATCACATCAAGTTCACTGAGATTAAATAGCATCACAGCCAAAAGCAGAGAACACCTAGCGTAAACACTAACGAAAAAAACTTTATAATTTTGGCTAATTGATTTAGTTTTCAACTTGTTTTATTTAGATATCTGCATTAATATAAATTAAATATTATAAATACATAACCCAATTAGAGATACATCAAAAATGCGACAATCGCACACAGTGCAAATCATCTGCAAGTAGATTTGCTGTCATCTTACTGTTTTTTGGAAAGGAATCTCCTGGCGATGAGAGCATTTAATGCAGGTGATTATACAAATAGGGAGACCCTGACGCAGCGCTGTCTCAACGCATATTTGCGTCCTAATCATCACTAAATTATCTCTTTGGCCGCAACTGAGGATAAACTCACCCAAGCTCTCTTTCAATTAAAGACAATCGCTGACGCTGCTTTAACCAGGCTTCACAAACTTCTTTAGTAAGTGTGATCTCTTCTTCAGTCAAAAGCTCGTCCGCTTTTTTATCTGCCAGAATTTGGGCAGCTTTAGCAGCTTTTTGGTAATTAACGCCGTATTTGACTAATTCTGTATGTAATAATTCCTGTTTATCTTCATTATTAGACATTTTTATGTTAAAAAATATATTTTTTCCTTACTTTACTATTTTTGCAATTTAAAAACTAAAAACTTCTAACTCCAGATAGATTAAATAATTAAATTAAGATTTCCATAAGATTTTAGAAAATATTAATAGTTTGAATGCCTCATCAAAGCTATGTCATTAAGAAAAGGTTGATAATGCAAGGAAAATTAATCAGAAGGTGATTACTCCAGAAGCATTGGTTAAACCTAAAAACAAGTTTATGCTTCCAGAAAAACTGCGCTCTGTAATTTACTTGCAGAGCGCAATTCCATGATGGTACGTCTTTACGTGCAAAGTTGCTAAACAGCTCTTTCAAAGAGCCTTTTAGGATACCAAGTTAATCTCACCCTAAATCGAACAGCAGAATTTCTGCACTGTCATTAGTACTGATTTCGAGTTTTTCTTCTGCGGTGATTTGTACGCCATCCCCTGCTTGAAGTTCCTCGCCATTGAGAGTTGCTACGCCTTGAGCTATATGTAACCAGGCATAACGATTAGGTTTGACGTGATAATTAACAACATCACCGGTTTCCAAAACAGATGCATATAAATCGACATCTTGGTGAATTGTTACAGCACCATCACGCCCATCTTTAGCAGCAATTAAGCGTAGTTTTCCACGCTTTTCTTCTAAAGAAAAATTTTTCTGTTCGTACCTTGGTTTCATTCCTTGCTTGTTAGGTAGAACCCATATTTGCAAAAAGTGAACTGGTTCAGTTTGTGAGTGATTATATTCGCTGTGGGTAATACCAGTACCAGCACTCATAATTTGTGCATCCCCAGGACGAATCACCGAACCTGTACCTAGACTATCTTTATGTTCTAGCGCACCTGCCAAAACATAAGTCAAGATTTCCATATCTCGATGTCCGTGGGTACCAAACCCAGCACCAGGGGTAACTGTATCATCATTAATCACCCGTAGAGAGCGAAACCCCATGTGATTCGGATCGTAAAAACCACCGAAGGAAAATGTATGGTAACTATCGAGCCAACTAATTTTAGTATGACCGCGTGAGTTACTAGGATGAATTACGTGAGTTGTCGTATTTGGAGACATAAAGTTACCTAATTTTTAGTAGATTTTTAAATTCACGGAATCTCGCATTTTTACTGCTAGTCCAAGAAGGCAGAAGGCATATTGTTTATTTCACCAGCTTTTTAACCTTTTTCAACTGGATAGTTATTTACGCCACGCTGCACTAGTTATTGATTAACTCTGGTGTACAATGCCTAACAGGTGCAATTAAATATCAAATCTGGCTAAATTACTCACCGCTGTTGCAGATTTGGATATTTGAAACTCCAAACCTGGCAATACTATTGCTAAGGCAAATATGCTGGTCGTCATTCGATTTATTTGGTGAAGAATACTAGTACAATTGGGTTTTATCAGCAAAACAGCATTGTCAGATTTAGTTTCACTTATGTTTAGCCCTGTTTTGAACTATTTAAATATTAATGTATAGAAATATAAAATGAAAAGTACGCACTTAAAAGTGACGTACTTACCAAAAGGTGACTGCTAAGTTTAAGAAATTTTACTTCGCTCAAAAGTACTTATCTGACACCAGCTGGCTGTTGAGTTGCCTTAACAGCAGATGTACCATTCTCTCCTTTGATTTCTGCAACTTGCAGATGAGCTTCTAAGAACCAGAGACGTTTGTCAATGGTGCGAGAAATTTCAGTGTAAAGGTCAGCGGTGTCAGCGTCACCTAAATTATTAGTTTTATCGATCGCTCCTCTGAGGTGTTTAGCATAAAGTGCAAAGCGATCTGCCAAAGCTGTCACATGGTCTTTACCATCCAAAATGTCAAAGGGATATTCTGGCAAAATCGAATTAGTTGCTGCGGCGCGGGCTGTTCCTACAGCGTAGCCTCCTAAAGCTGTGACGCGTTCAGCAATCATATCGACGTACTCTTCTAATTCGCCAGCCAATTCATCAAATAATTCATGCAGCTGATAGAAGTCTGTGCCTTTAACGTTCCAGTGCGCCTGTTTTACTTGGGTTTTGAGATCCAAGGTAGCTGGCAAGGTTTGATTGAGGATGACTACGATTTGCTTACGCGCTTCGGCTGGAATATCAATGCGGGTGGGATAAAGCCGTGATGAAAGTTTATTGTCGCTCATGTGTTGTATCTGCTTGGTGGATTGTCACGACAAGTCTACAAATTATGGCTGATGTTGCGAAACTCCCTGCGGGCAGATGGAATTAAGGGATTAATCAATTAATATCTTTCTCATTATCCAGAAATTGGCTACTAGCTTACTCAGAGTCGATGGTTCTCAATGTTATTAAATGTACCTCCAAAAAGCCGATCGCGGATGGTATCATTCTGCAAAAAGTCATGGGGGAAACCAAGCTCAATGTGACTGACTTCATTCAGACGTTGCAGATGTTCCGGTGATAAATCGACATCCAAAGAAGCTAAGTTATCTTGAAACTGAGTTAGCTTACGTGCGCCAATAATCGGGATAATCACACCAGTTTGAGCGCGTAACCAAGCTAGTGCTACCTGTGAGGGTGTATGTCCAATTTCTGCGGCTACTTGACTCACAACATTAGCGATCGCTAAATTCCGTTCCGAAATACTTCCTAATGCTGGATTTGCTAATCGTCCTTGTTCGCCGCTTTCTTGAGGAGGCTTATTGTACTTACCTGTTAGCACACCACCACCTAAAGGCGACCACGGCGTTACTGCCAAGTCGAAGGCTTTTGCCATTGGTAGCAAATCCCGTTCTGGTGTCCGCTGAATCAAACTGTATTCAACTTGCAACGCGACAAAAGTTGTCCATCCTTGATATTGGGCAATTGTGTTTGCTTGAGCAACGATCCAAGCAGGTGCGTCCGAAATGCCAATGTAGAGTACCTTACCTTGGCGAATGACATCATCAAGCGATCGCATGACTTCTTCTACAGGTGTTGTGAAGTCCCAAGCGTGCAACCAAAATAAATCAATGTAGTCAGTGTTCAGCCGTTTCAAACTGCCTTCTAAAGACTGAATCAGATTCTTGCGATGGTTACCACTGGCGTTAGGATCGTTCTTTTTGTCATTCATTCGCAAAGGAAACGAGTATTTAGTAGCAACTACAAACCGTTCCCGTTCTTTTGCAATTAACTCACCAACAATTTTCTCGCTAGTGCCATCTGTGTAACCGTTGGCAGTATCAATGAAATTACCGCCTGCTTCCACAAAAGTATCAAAAACTTTTTGGCTTTCATCTTTAGAAGCACCCCAGCCCCAATCTTCACCAAAGGTCATTGTTCCCAAGCAGAGTTCAGAGACTCTTAACCCGCTTTTACCCAAAAGTTTGTATTTCATCACAACTTTCTCAATGACTGAAATTAAGTTTAGCTGTGTGCTGCACTTTTATTTTTGTCAGTTTTTGCTAATAATATGAAATTCTTGCTGCCATATCCGCAAGCTTTCACTCTGCAAGAGTGGTAGTAAATATTATGAAAACAATGTTAGTGCTTAGTTCGAGGTTATCTGCCGATCCAAAATCACGGAGCAACAACCCGTGTTCGAGCTTTTGATTGAGATTTCGGTTTGGTCACTACAATTTCCACATCTCGACCCAAAGCGTTTAAGAGGATGTTTTAAAAGTCCTTGGTGATGTATCAAATACTTTGAGATCCCCCTAAATCCCCCTTAGAAAGGGGGACTTGAAGAAGGTTCCCCCCTTTCCAAGGGGGGTTAGGGGGGATCGATAAGTGCCTAAAGTCACAGCAAACCACTTTTAAAACAACCTCTAAGAAGCGAAACATTCGTACAGTTGAAAAGCCCGATAATTTTCCATTGATTAATGCTGAAACTTTTGGCTGGTCAACTCCTAAAAGCTCTGCTGCCTCAGCCTGTGTTATTTGCTGCTTAGTAATAATGTTACTAATCTTAGTATATGCTAGTTTTAGCATATTATTGTCAATAGAGACTTTACACACATATTTTTCTTTCTTTGATTGATAAATTTTAAATCGATGAGGTGAACTGCTAAATCTTCACCTTTTCTCTATAAACTTTGGGCGTTGTACCTATCAATTTGCGGAAGACATTTGTGAAATGACTTTGACTTTGAAAACCCACCTGCTGACATATTTGGTCTATAGTTTGTTCAGTGCGAGTTAATAGCTTTTTGGCTTTCTCAATTCTGCAATTCATTACATATTGATGAGGAGTATAACCCATTGACTGTTTGAATAGACGCGAAAAATGATACATACTCATTCCCACTGTTTCCGAAATCTCAGTCAAGGTCAAATCTTTCTCTAAATTATCTTGAATATATGAAATTGCTTGGCGCAACTTCAGCCGCGAAAGTCCTCTGTTTTGAGAAGATTCGGTAATGTCAGTAGATGCAGAATAGTGCTTGAGCAGATGAATGCAGAGTGTAGTTGTTAAAGATTCGATGTAAATACGACTACCCATGCCATCTGATTTAAGTTCTGAGTGAAGTGCCAGCCCAATCTGTTGAATTAGGGGATCAGGTGCAGCAAAGCGCGGTATAATATCAGCACTCTGTAAATCAACTGACTCGAAAGCAACACGAGTAAATAAAGTTGGTTCCAGGCTGATAACTAAAAATTCTGCTTCTGATTCCCACCGTGATAAGTGATTGGTGTTTGCCGGAATCACCGCCACATCTCCATATACTATGTACTCACCCTGAAGCCGTCCGTTAATAACCCGTTCTGCCTTGGTTACACTTTGCTCTAGGCTAATAGTGATAATATGCTGATGGAAATAGTGTTCAGGAGTTTCATAGCCAGGCTGTTGATGATGATCTAGGCGAATGCCATCCCAGTTGGCATCGTAACTCGAGAATAGGGGCGATCGCGGTAGAATTTCTGAACAAGCATCTCTTTGAGCAAAATCAACAGTCAAGATTTTCTCATCTAGCATTGTTCGCACCCCAGCAAGCATTTGGGTTCAGGTGTAACACTATACTTACTTTTTAAAATAGCCTAGATAATCTTTTTACGAGTAGTAAAATTTTATTTATAGATAGAAATATAATCTCATAATTTGAAATCAAATCAGGGATTCTAAGGAGCATAACTAAAACTAATGAATTACTATGTAATTTATGACGGCAATTGCAATCTCTGCGTTACCCTAGTGCAATTACTAGAAAATCTAGACCAAGGAAAGCTGTTTCGCTACAGCCCCATGCAAGATGAACAGACACTTACCCAATGGGGAATTACAGCCCAAGATTGCGAACAGGGGATGATTTTAATTGATGGCAATGTCCCTGCAAGACGTTGGCAAGGTAGTGACGCTGCTGAAGAGATTGGGCGGTTATTGCCCGTAGGAAGCATATTTGTAGATGCTTATCGAGCATTACCTGGAGTGAAGTGGGTAGGCGATCGCTTTTACGAACAAATCCGCGACAACCGTTACACTATCTTTGGCAAGCGTTCCAGCACTTATCAATCGTCATACTGTGTGGATGGTAATTGCAAGGTAGATAGCTAGTACTCAGTCACACAGGTGATGACAGATTAAGGAAGTTCGTAGTGGGCGCTTTAGTGCTTCAATAAGGGCTGGAGCTACCCATCACAAAAATATCGCTGAATTTCAAAGGCATTTCCTACCCTGGGGCAAGCAAGTGAAAAAAGTATAGATAATCATTATTACAGTATATTTTAGAACATCTTTCTCCCCCAGCCTTTCCAGCTTCCCCAGCTTGCCTCAACAAATAACTAAACTTAGTGCCATTCGACCAAGGGGAGTATTAGGGAACTCCAAAAAATAAATTATTCCAATTTCTGGTTCAACACGACTGTTCCTTCCCCATACTTCCTGCTCCCTGCTCTCAATGCGATGGGATATTTTTTTAGTTGGAAGTCCCTTATTTTCTGCTTGACCTAACTGAACCCAAATGAGCATTAATGGTCAGTCGGCAATAAATTGGGTGTTCTGGTGAATGTATAGATTTAAATCAATGCTATTAAGATAAATATTGAAGCAGCACAACAAGAATTGATGCAGCCGCAACAGCCAGAACACAAGTGCCATCATCCCTCTGCCGAAAATAACAATTAATTATGAATATGCCTGACTTACTCAGCAACTTCCTTTCAACTGCCTTCATTCCCCACGGGCATTGTTACCTTTGGAGGCCGGGTTTAGTCTGGCTACATTTAATTTCAGATGCATTGACCGCGATCGCTTATTACTCAGTCGCCATAGCAATTGTTTACTTTACAAATGAGCGCAAAGATCTCCCAGCCAAGACTGTGACACTCCTGGTTGGGTACTTTTTTGTCTTTGCCCTGTGTGGCACCACTCATCTAATGGGAGTAGTTACGCTCTGGTATCCCATTTATTGGTTTTCAGGACTGTTGAAAGCTTTCAATGCCCTATGGTCATCCTATGCGTTCACCTTTTTATTGATTCCCTTAATTCCAATCGCGATCGATGCACCAAGTCCAGCTCAGCTAGCCATCACGAACCAGGAACTGGAAGATAGCCGAAGGCGCATCCAATCGATCAATGCGGAACTGGAGCAACGGGTACAGAAACGCACAGCAGAACTGGAAGCATCCAATCGCGTCAAAGAAGAATTGTTAATCCGCGAACAAGTCATCCGATCTGAGGCTGAGGCAGCTAATCGCGCTAAAGACGAGTTTCTCTCGATTCTCTCTCATGAATTGAGAACACCGCTCAATGCCATCTTAGGATGGTCGCAGATGTTACGGAAACAACATCTGAGCGAGGATAGAGTAATGCATGCCTTAGAGACGATCGAGCGGAACGCCAGATCTCAAACAAAGATCATCGAAGACATCCTCGATATCTCTCGCATTATCACAGGCAAGCTACGTCTGCAAGTCCGTCCAGTCAATTTAATTACAGTAATTGAGGCAGCCATTGAGTCTGTGCGACTGGCGGCTGAGGCAAAGTCAATTCGCATTCAAAGCATTCTTGATTCCTCAGAAAATCCCATCTCTGGTGATGCCGACCGTTTACAGCAAGTCGTTTGGAACCTGCTTTCAAACGCCATCAAATTCACGCCCAAAGGAGGGCGATTACAGATCCGCTTGGAGAGGGTCAATTCCCATGTCGAAATTACCGTTAGCGATAATGGGCAAGGCATCAGCCCAGATTTTCTACCCTATGTCTTTGATCGCTTCCGCCAACACGACAGTACTACCACCCGAAGTTATGGTGGACTCGGTTTGGGGTTAGCAATTGTTCGTCAACTAGTTGAATTACATGGCGGGACAGTAACTGTGGCAAGTCCAGGAATAGGACAGGGGGCAACCTTTATTGTCAAGCTGCCCATCATGATTATCCATAAACCATCGAGTGAGCCAGAGGCATTAGACTTGATCGCTGAAGTTGATGGCAGGATTGATGCTCCGCCTACCTTGGAAGGCTTACAAATATTAGTTGTGGAGGACGAGGCAGATTCGTTGGAATTGCTAAGTACAATTTTGCAAGAGTATGGCGCTAAAGTCATTTGCGCTGCCTCTGTCAGTCAGGCATTGGAAATCATCGAAAACGCGACAGGTCAAAGCTTAGATGTTTTAGTCAGCGATATTGGGATGCCGAATGAGGATGGTTACTCACTGATTCGGAAACTGCGACAACTTGAAGCACAGCGTGGCGATCGGATGCCAGCTGTTGCACTAACCGCGTATGCAAGAAGCGACGATCGCAGAAAAGCTTTGTTAGCAGGCTTTCAGATACATCTTACAAAACCCGTAGATGCAGCGGAGTTAGCGGCTGTGATTGCCAGTCTAACAGGACGAACCGGAAGGTTTTAATTTGTTCTAATGATAATACCCTTTAGCCCCGACTGAGCAAGAAAGGTACGCGGTCGAGCCTCGCCAGGGGTAGCCACACTGCAACAGCGGATCATTCTTTTTGCTGGTTCATATCATGTCCGCTTAATTAGTTATTATTCTCGCATCTGTGTAAAAACCGCGAAATGCTCTTTCTCCCTGCTCTTTGCTCCCTCCTCCCTGCGGTCTTAATGATAAGTCTTTCACCGGACACGATATCACACATCTAGCTTTCAGGATATGCATCTATTAAAAGATGGATTGATACACATCTAATATTTACATAAATATGTAATAAGTATCACTCTAAAGGTTGAAGCAAAAGCTCGCAACTTTAAACATGGTAATAGATAAAATGTTATAGCTTAATTATGGAATGCTTAATCAAGGCGTAAGACCGAACAGTGTTAATAACTATATTTTGATTTGTGACGATGTTGAAGATAATTGTATTTTCTTTCAAACAATTTTAGAAATGGAAGGTTATACAGTTGAGTTTGTAACGTCTGGAATCGAAGCTCTCAATAAAATTAAATCTCAAAAGCCAGACTTGTTGCTACTAGATATCATGATGCCTGAAATCAATGGGTATGAAGTAGTTAGACGTGTTCAAAAAGATAAACATTTACAAACTCTACCTATTTTGCTAATTACAGCACATCAAGAAGTATTTGCAATGGAATTAAGTGATATAAGCGTTAATGGAATTATTCAAAAACCTGTAGATCCTGATGACCTGGTTGAAAGGATTCAAGAGATTTTTGAGGCTGTAGACTAACAGGGTTAATCTAAAATTGCTCTAACCTGAGAAATTACAGTATCAATATTAATAGGTTTGTGAATAAATCCATCAACTTTTATATCGAGATTAGTAGCATCTATATCCATACCTGTTACTAATAATATAGGGAGAGATTTTAATTTATTTGACGTTCGGATGTGCTGAACAACTTCAAACCCATCCATTAGAGGCATCATAACATCTATTATTACTAAGTCTGGTAGATTAGAGTTTGTTTCAAGAAATTTAAGCACTTCTCTACCAGAATTAACTATTTGAATTTTACAATTATCTGCTAATAGTATTGCTTCTAATAGCAGTGCATCATCAGCAACGTCATCACAAATTAATATGAGAAAAAATAGCTTTCTATGCGTGATCTACTACACAAAAGAGCTAAAATGTGTAATCCAGCCGCGAAAGTAGAGTACCCATACTGCTAAAACAGAATCGGTTCGCTGTCAGGCGTTCTCGTACCCCTATGGGGAAGTAAACTACGCGTAGCGTCTCCGGCAGGAGAAGACTAGGTAGGAAGACGCGGAGATTGATCTGTTGCAAAATTATAGAAAATTGGTGTAACAACATTTTTTAGCTTCTTACTTAAACTATCTATAACCTCTCGCAACAAAATTACATAATTCGATAGAGTTTTTTAGTTCAATCTTCCCTACAAGGGTGAATAGACAGACTTTTGCCGTGAAAAAAATCCGTCTGCGGGTGCTAGAAAATTGTCTGAGAGACCAACCATGATGCTAGCTGGCGCGATCATTACGCTCATGTCACACTTCGGCACACACATTATCTAACGGGAGGATACTGCGTGAAAACTGGTGCTCACTACTTGGGTAACGGAGAGTGCGAATTTATAGTTTGGTCTCCGACCTTAAATAGCGTTGCAGTAGAAATTTTGACCCCACAACAGCAAGTAATTCCGCTCAAACCTCAAGGAGAGGAATACTGGCAAACAAAAGTGAATGATGTCTATCCAGGCACGCTTTATCGCTACGTCTTGGATGGAGAAAATGCCTTTGCCGATCCAGCATCGCAGTATCAACCCGAAGGAGTTCATGGGCCGTCTCAAGTTATCGATCACCAGTTCGAGTGGACAGATAACGGGTGGAATGGCATTCCCTTGGAGTCGATGATTTTTTATGAACTTCATGTTGGTACATTCACGCCGGAAGGAACCTTCACCGCCATCATTCCCCGTCTAGCGGAACTGAGAGAAGTGGGAATTAACGCAATTGAGATTATGCCGATCGCTCAGTTTCCCGGAGACACTCATATTGAAGCTAGTTTGGCATACCGTAACTGGGGCTATGACGGCGTTTACCCATTTGCTGTGCAAAATTCTTATGGTACTCCCGCCGATCTCAAGCAACTAGTGAATGCTTGTCATCAACATGGTATTGCTGTTGTGCTGGATGTGGTCTATAACCACTTTGGCCCAGAAGGCAACTATATGAGCCAGTTCGCGCCCTACTTTACTAAAACCTATAAGACACCGTGGGGCAACGCGATGAATTTCGATGATGCCCACAGTCAAGGTGTGCGTAACTATTTCATCCAAAATGCACTGTATTGGTTACGAAATTTCCACATTGATGCATTGCGACTCGATGCTATTCAGGCGATTTACGATCTGGGAGCCAAGCACTTTTTGTGGGATTTGGCAGAAGCTGTTCATAGCTTTTCCCTTGGGCAGGAAAACGGATGGAAACGCCACTTAATTGCCGAAAGTGACCTGAATAATCCGCAAATAATTCGTCCCCCAGAATTAGGTGGTTATGGGCTTGATGCTCAGTGGAGTGATGACTTTCACCATTCGTTGCACGCACTTTTGACAGGCGATCGCCAAGGATATTATCAAGACTTTGGACAATGTGCCCAGCTAGCGAAAGCTTACGAAGATACTTTTGTCTACGATTGGAAGTACGCTCCTCACCGCCAGAGATTTCATGGCATGTCTTGCCGCGATCGCTCGCCATCGCAGTTTTTGGTATGTATCCAAAATCACGATCAAATCGGCAATCAAATGAAAGGAGAACGCCTGACTGAGCGTCTTTCCTTTGAGGGTTTGAAATTAGCCGCTGGTGCTGTGCTGTTGTCGCCTAACTTACCACTGTTGTTCATGGGTGAAGAATACGGCGAAACTGCACCGTTCATGTATTTTGTCAGCCACTCCGATGCAGATTTAATTCAAGCTGTTCGCGCCGGACGCAAACAAGAATTTGAAGCATTTCACTATGCAGATAATCCACCAGATCCAGAATCAGCAGAAACTTTTTTACGTTGTAAACTTAATTGGCAATTACGTAACGAAGGCCAACACAAAGTTTTACTAGATTGGTATCGCCAATTAATTAACTTGCGCCAGACTCATCCTGCACTTTTAAAACTAGACCGCAACTTCATCCAAGCAACTAGCGATGAAGATAAACAATTAGTCATTGTGCGCCGTTGGTGCGAGTCGAGCGAATTGATATTTGCGATGAATTTTAATAAATCTCCAGTGACAGTAACTCTGCCAATAGAGAGCAATGCTCACAAACTATTAGACTCCGCAGATACATCATGGGCCGGGCCTGGTTCCCAAGCACCTGAGCATTTGTCTGTAAAACAAGAACTGCAACTGCAACCCACAAGTCTCGTGCTGTATGAACTAGAGGCAGAAGGCACAAGCTAGAAGGCAAAAGGCTTTAACAATAAAAGGATTAGGGACTAAGGAAAACCCCCAGTCCCCAATCCCCAATACCCAATCCCCAATACCCAATCCCCAATCCCCAGTACCCAATCCCCAATCTTCAATCCCATGCGAGTTCCCAAGGCAACTTATCGAATTCAATTTACATCTCAGTTTGGCTTTGAAAACGCTAAAGCGATCGCAGCTTATTTGGCAGATCTGGGCATTTCTGATCTGTATGCTTCTCCCATTTTTAAAGCACGATCTGGGAGTACGCATGGCTACGATGTAGTAGATGCTGCTCAACTAAATCCAGAATTGGGAAGTGCTGAGTCCTTTGAGGCATTAGTGAGCGAACTACAAAGCCTTGGTATGGGCTGGTTGCAAGATATTGTGCCCAATCACATGGCTTATAGTAGCGAAAACCCTTACTTAATGGATGTGTTAGAACATGGCCCAGATTCTAGTTATACCGACTACTTCGATTTGTGTTGGAATGCTCCCTTTGGCGATCGCCAAGAACGAATTTTAGCTCCCTTACTGGGAGACTTCTACGGTGTATCCCTAGAAAAAGGAGACATCCAGCTGCAATATGAACAAAACGGTTTAACCGTCAACTATTACAGCCTAAAATTACCCCTGAGATTAGAGTCTTACACCAAATTTCTAACTCACAATTTGGGCAAACTCACCCGCACACTGGGACGCAACCATCCCGATTTCATTAAGCTATTGGGTATTCTCTACATTCTCAAAAGTGTGCCCTCAGAGGTTGCTGGCAAACAGCGACAAGACCAAATCGCCTTTATTAAAGGTTTGGTATGGGAACTTTACACCACAAACGATACTATTCGTGAGTTTATTGACGAGAACCTCAAAACTTTCAATGGAGAAGTAGGTAATCCTGATAGCTTTAATTTGCTAGATGACATACTGAACGATCAATTTTACCGTCTCGCCTTTTGGAAAGTTGGGGCGGAAGAAATGAATTACCGCCGTTTTTTCACTGTTAACGAACTTATTTCTGTAAAAGTTGAAGAACTGCGAGTATTTAATAACACTCATAGCTTAATTCAAAAACTGGTAGAAGAAGGCAAATTTACTGGTTTAAGAATTGACCATATTGATGGGCTGTACAACCCAACACAGTATCTGGAACGCCTCCATGAAAAGTTGGGAGATGTTTACATCACAGTTGAAAAAATCTTAGAACTCACCGAAGATTTACCGGAAAATTGGGAAATTGCAGGTACGTCGGGATATGACTTTTTAAACTATATAAATGGTGTATTCTGCCAATCGGAAAATGAGTCGCGGTTCGATAAAATTTACCATAATTTTGTAAACTCGAAAGTAAATTATGCGTCCCTTGTCAATGCCAATAAGCACCTCATCCTCGAAAAGAACTTAGCGGGTGACATTGATAATCTGGCTATCTTATTAAAGAATATTTCCAGCAAATACCGCTATGGCAATGACTTTACAGTTAATGGACTCAAACGGGCGATCGCGGAAATTTTAACTCTGTTTCCGATTTATCGTACCTACATTACCCCCGATGGCATTCACGATAGCGATCGCGTTTACATTCAAGAAGTAATTCGCCAAGCTAAGGAACAAGTACCTCTGTTGCAGCATGAAATGGACTTTATTGAAAAGCTCATGCTGTTAGAGTTTGATGACTCTCTCACTCAGACAGAACGGGAACAGTGGCTATATTTTGTCCTGCGGATGCAGCAATACACTGGCCCGCTGATGGCAAAAGGCGTAGAAGATACTACGTTATATGCTTACAATCGGTTGCTGTCGCTCAATGAAGTAGGCGGAAATCCTAGTCATTTTGGCATCTCTTTAGCCGACTTCCACGCTTTTAACCATAAGCACCAAATCCATTGGCCCCATACAATGAATACCACCGCGACTCACGATACCAAGCGCGGTGAAGATGTGCGCGCCCGGTTAAATGTGTTATCGGAGATTCCAGAAGAATGGGATCAACAGGTAAACACTTGGAGTAGCTTGAATCAAGGGCACAAAACCGAGCGCAATGGATTAGCGATGCCCGATCGCAACGATGAATATTTTCTCTATCAAACGTTAGTCGGGGCGTTTCCTTTTGCCGAACACGAACACGCATCCTTTGTGGAACGGGTGAAGGAATACATCATTAAATCAATTCGAGAAGCGAAAGTTCATACAGCATGGTTGCGCCCTGATAGTGAGTATGAAGACGCTTGTACTTCGTTTGTGGAAAAAGTATTAAACCCGTCCATTTCCAGGCAATTTATTGAAGCTTTTCGCGTTTTTCAGGAGCGAATTGCGGACTATGGCATATTTAATTCCCTGTCCCAAACTTTACTAAAAATTGCTGCACCTGGTGTACCCGACTTTTATCAAGGAACTGAACTTTGGGAACTCAGCCTAGTCGATCCAGACAACCGCCGCCCTGTAGATTTTGAGCAGCGACGTGCTTACTTAAGTACGATCAAAGAACAAAGCAAAACTGACATTCTGGGCTTGATTCAAAAGTTACTTAATCACAAAATCGATGGCAGAATCAAACTGTTTTTGACAACCCAAGCACTCAAAGCCAGAACAGATTATCTCTCTCTATTCCAAGATGGTGATTATCTGCCATTAGAAATTCAGGGAACCCACGCCGATCACATCATCGCCTTTGCCAGACAGCAGGGAAATCAAACAGCGATCGCGATCGCCCCTCGTTTGTTAACTCGTCTCATCCAGCCAGGAGAATATCCTTTAGGCGAGTCCGTGTGGCAAGATACGCACCTACAATTACCTCAAGGAACTTCCTCAAGCTGGAAAAATCTTCTGACTCAGCAAACCGTAGAAGCGACAGGAACGTTACCTATTGGTGCAGCCCTAGCTCATTTTCCAGTTGCTTTGTTAGTAAGCGAGTGATGATTGATCAGTGCTGAGTGCTGAGTACTCAGTAAAAATATTAATCCCCAGTTCCAGTCCCCAGTCCCCAATCCCCAATCCCCAGTCCCCAGTCCCCAATGCCCTATACCCAATCCCTAGTGCTGAGAAAGAAATAAAATCAGCACTCTTTTGATAACGATAATAAATTGCTAATTATGACTACTGAATTTTCTACCCAATCGGCATTTACTAAAACACAGATTGACGCCGTGCGGGACTATATCAAAAAAACGTGGAAAACACTAACGCGATCGCACGAACATTTATTGGAGTCCGCACAGGATGCCAAGCTAGACCATCAAGTAGAAACTCCCTGGATTATCTACATTTCGCCTAGAGAAGACTGCCCCAATATTCAGTCGGTGTTGGAGCGATCGCTATCTGCGGAGGATGTAAGTAGGATAGCAATTCGCACTTTGCCGCCCGAAGCCGAAGCGATTCGAGAGCATGGTTTGCTGTACCTGCCTGGGTCTTACGTTGTGCCCGGTGGACGTTTTAATGAATTGTACGGTTGGGACAGTTATTTTATCTTGCTGGGGTTGTTGCGAGATGGGGAATTGGATCTGGCACAAAGTCAAGTTGATCAGTTGCTTTATCAAGTGCAGCATTACGGCACGATCCTCAATGCCAACCGAACTTATATGCTGTCGCGATCGCAACCCCCAGTCCTCAGCCTGATGGTTTTGGCACTGTTCCAGCATACCCAGGATGAAGAGTGGCTACGGTCAACTGTACCTTTGTTAGAGCAGTTTTATTATTACTGGGTAGTACCGCCCCACCTTAACCCAGCCACAGGCTTATCCCGATACTATGCTTTAGGAGAAGGGCCAGCACCGGAAGTAGTATTTTCTGAACGGGATGAGGAGGGAAGAAGCCACTACGATCGCGTCAAGCAATACTATCAAAGGTTTGAAATTGAAGATTATGATGTCAGCCTTTACTACAACCGCGATCGGGATGAATTGACTAATCTGTTTTACAAAGGCGATCGCACGATGCGCGAGTCCGGCTTTGATATCACTAACCGCTTTGGCCCTTTCAGTATTGATATTATTCACTACGCGCCCGTGTGCCTCAACAGTTTGCTCTATCAAATGGAGCAAGATTTAGCACAAATTAACGATATTTTTGGGAACCAAGAACTAGCCAAGCAATGGCGCGATCGGGCAAAAGTCCGCCGCGATCGCATTGATCAGTGTCTCTGGGATGAGGAACAAGGGCTATATCTGGACTATCATTTCCAAACTGAAAAACGCCGCAACTACGAATTTGCTACCACTTTTTATCCCCTCTGGACAGGACTCGCATCAGAAGCGCAAGCCAAACGCGTTGTCGAAAATCTTTCTTTGTTTGAAGCACCAGGCGGAATCTTTACTAGTACCCGCGTTACAGGTAATCAGTGGGATGCTCCTTTTGGTTGGGCTCCATTGACATTGATTGCTGTTGAGGGAATGCACCGCTATGGTTATTACAAAGAAGGCGATCGTATTGCCCACAAGTTCCTGGCGATGGTGATTAAGGAATTTGAGCGCCGCGGTATTTTAGTTGAGAAATACGATGTCGAGCGCTGTTCTGCCAATGTTTCTGACGAAATCTGCTTTGGATACAGCTCTAACGAAATCGGTTTTGGCTGGACTAATGCTGTTGTTCTAGAACTGCTAGCAGCATTGAACCGAGGACGGGGGATTGCAGATTAGGGATTTATGAATGTGAAACTTCCCAAGTTTGCAGCATTGAAATAGCTTCTCTGTATAAAGCCAAATCTACTTGGTGAGTTTCTATTCCCTGTCCGATTCCTTGTAAAAGGGTAATTGTCAATTGTCCACCTAAGTGTTCGCGGAACTCAGTCAGCCCCTGAAATAAGCACTGGGGATGAGCGGGTTGATCTAATTGCTCTGTCAGTGCTGATACGTACAAGGTGAACCCTAATTTTTTGAGTGTGCCTAAAATTCTTTGCCACTCTGATTGCAAAAGTTGCCCTGTTAAATAAGAATAAGTGCTGTCTAAAGCAATACCAATCGCTACCGCTTCACCATGACGTAGTTTGTAGTCAGTGATTTGCTCTAATTTGTGGGCTGACCAATGACCAAAATCTAAGGGACGTGATGAACCCTTTTCAAAGGGGTCGCCGCTATTGGCAATATGCTCTAAGTGCAACTGGGCGCATCGATAAATAAGCTTTTCCATGATGCCCATGTCTCGTGCAGCTAATTTATCGGCATTTGCCATAATAAAATCAAAGAATTCTGCATCTTTGATCAGCGCCACCTTCACAGCCTCTGCAATCCCAGATCGCCAATCACGATCGTCAAGTGTAGTTAGAAATTCAAAATCATTTAATACAGCATAAGGTGGCATGAATGTGCCTAAAAAGTTTTTCTTGCCAAATGCATTAATTCCATTTTTTACGCCTACACCAGAATCGTTTTGTGCTAACACTGTAGTCGGCACTCGCAGCAGCCGAATTCCTCGGTGAGCAGTTGTTGCTGCATATCCTACCATATCTAATAAGGCTCCACCCCCAATTGCTAACACGTAGGAGTGGCGGCATAATCCAACAGCATGAATACGCTGATGAATTTGCTCTAAAAATATTGGTTCGTTCTTAACTATTTCTCCACCTGGAACTATGATTGGCTCGCCGCTTAAAGTTATAATATCTTCGTAACGTTGAGCATAAAGTAATAATTTATTTACTAAATCATTGTGGTAATAGAGCAATCCTTTATCTATAACTGCTAACACTTTTTTCCGGCTTGTCTCCCGATCTGTGGCAATCACTTGTGCTAGTAAAGGATTGTCTAACTCAAACAAACCATTAGTGAAGTGAATATCATATTTAAAGTTAACGCGCACAGATTGTTCAATTGGTTGCAGAATTAAAGGAGTCTTTTCTTTAGTAAACATCTTATCAGTATTTTTTAAGTTAGCTTTTTACTAAATAACTATGAGTAGTTATATTGCTACCATGAAGATTGACAGCAAATTTATAACTATGAATCTATTCCAGTATTTGAACTCTGAAATGCTGGGAAAGTTATTTAAATTCATCAAACACAGATATTAACTACTGTTTTTTTGGGCAAATAAAGATGACAATAACATTAATTCTCAAACTTGCTTGATGCAATAGCTTGAAATTTAATTAGCGTAGTAGTTATCATTACTGAGTTGAGTTGTAAAAGTATTTTATTAACTTAGTATTATGATTTAACGTCCAAAAACTCTATCTTTACATTATCTTCTTTAAAATAGATTGTTTTTTATAGATTCAGTGAAGTTCTGGCAATAGAATTTTGATAAACTCAGTACATTATCTGAATTTAGTTAAGATATTATCTAGCTGACTTAATCATAAAGAATGTATTTTAGTAGCAAATTTTAACCGAGTTTGCCACATAAAAAACTAGGAAAACTTCTCCTGAATCAATCATGAGTAGCGTAAACAAGTTACTTTATCACTGGCTAGCACAGTCTGTTTCAGATACAGCGCTTGCTTGGCTGGAACAGAAGCAGGCACAGATTTCTAGCGGTGCTGCTGAACGAGTATTTTTCACGGCTTTTAGTGCTGTGCCACGTTATTTAGGTAAAGATAATTTGCAGGTAACATTCCAAGACTTGGAAGCAGCCCAAGATTTGATTCCCGGTTGGTTTCCTGGCGATTGGAGTGTAGATCAAGCAGGCCGCACACTCTTGCTTTTAGCTTTACCCTGCGATCGCCCAGAGGAGTACGTGCAAACACTTGATAAAGTCTTCAGTACGGCTGATATGGGGGAATTGATTGCACTGTATCAAAGTTTACCCCTAATACCACATCCAGAGTTACATCGTCAACGAGCTGCTGAAGGTATTCGCAGCAACATGAGTACAGTTTTCCAAGCTATAGCACTACGCAATCCTTATCCGGCAAATTATTTAGACAATATTGCTTGGAATCAGATGGTGCTGAAAGCTTTATTTGTCGGTAGCCCGTTGCATCTGATCTGGGGTTTAGATCGCCGTGCTAACCCAGAATTGGCAAGGATGTTGGTAAACTACGCCCATGAACGTTGGGCAGCAAAACGCCCCGTATCACCAGAACTTTGGCGACCAGTGGGACGGTTTGCTGATACTGCAATCATCGCGGATTTGGCAAAAGTGTTAGCTGATGGGGATATGGCTGAACAACAAGCAGCCGCATTAGCTTGCTCCCAATCTCCTTTACCAGAAGCACAAGCATTACTCTCTGGTTACCCCCATTTGCAATCATCTATTCAACAAGGTGATCTGACTTGGAGTAATTTTGACCGCGATCGCCTAGCGATCTGCAAATAACATTTAGCCGTCATTAAGCCGTAGCATTATGTTTATCGATCCTCACATTCATATGTGTTCGCGGACTACGTATGATTATCTAATCATGCGGGAGTATGGTATTGTCGCCGTCATTGAACCATCCTTCTGGTTAGGACAACCCCGCACTAGCGCTGGCTCATTCAAAGACTACTTCAGCAGCCTTGTGGGTTGGGAAAGGTTTCGTGCTAGCCAGTTCGGTATCCAACACTACTGTACAATCGGCCTCAACCCCAAAGAAGCTAATAACGAAGCCTTAGCAGCAGAAGTTATGGAACTGCTACCGCTTTATGCGTGTAAAGAGGGAGTTGTGGCTATTGGCGAAATTGGCTATGACGACATGACAGAAGCAGAAGATAAATACTTTTGTCAACAGTTAGCACTAGCCAAAGAACTAGATATGCTGGTACTGATTCATACACCCCACCGTAATAAAAAGGAGGGTGCTAGCCGCAGTATGGATCGTTGTATTGAATATGGACTAGATCCCGCACAAGTAGTTATTGATCACAATAACGAAGAAACCGTTGAAGAAGTTTTAAAACGGGGATTTTGGGCGGCTTTCACAATTTACCCACAAACAAAGATGGGTAACGCCAGAATGGTAGAGATTGTGCGTCAGTATGGATGCGATCGCGTGATCGTAGATAGTAGCGCTGATTGGGGCGTGAGCGATCCATTAGCAGTGCCGAAAACGGCTCGGTTGATGTTAGAAAAAGGCATCCCAGAAGCTTATGTACGAGCAGTTTGTTATGAAAATGCCCTAGCTGCTTACAGTCAAACTGGACAAATGAAAGCATCAGATTGGCTTAATGCCCCATCTGCCGATCAGCGTCAGATGTTTAACGGCAATTCCGTATTGCGGGGACAAGAACCAGGGATTAAATCAACAGCAGATTACGTGCTGATTGAGTAAAAAGCCACAGATATCATCATATTTAAGCCATGAAAATATTATGGTTTAAGAATTTTTTGAAGCGTAGATAAACACCGATAAATACAGATAATTCATCGGTGTTTATCTGTGTTTACCTGTGGTTATATTTTCTTCAATTTGGCTGATGCCAAAAATTTATTTTGGTCGTAAGTTACTAAGGCCAAGAAAAAATAACTATCAAATTCATGTAGCACTTATTTGTAAAAAATACAAGTTAGAGAGGTAGAAGAGTGAATGTTGCAAGCTTGAATTTTCCCAAATGGCGGGGGTATCTAGAGTTGATGCGCCCAGCCAACATCGTAACTGCTTGGGCTGATATTTTGGTTGGTTTTGCTGCTTCTGGCTCCGGGATTATTTTAGCTCAATTAATTAATGGACAAACAAGTTTGGCTAGTTTAACTACACTCGGCTGGTTGTTATTAGCAACAACTGGTTTATACGGTGGTGGTATAGTTTTTAATGATGTTTTTGATGCCGAATTAGATAAAAAAGAGCGACCAACCAGACCAATTCCTAGCGGGCGTGTGTCTCGCCAGAATGCAACTGTATTGGGAAGTATATTGTTTGCAATCGGCATTTTAGCAGCTTCGCAAGTCTCTTATTTAAGTGCTGCGATCGCTATCTTCATTACTTTTGCTTGTTTATTGTATGACTCCCTTGCCAAACATCATCCCTTTTTTGGGCCGCTAAATATGGGTTTGTGTCGTGGCAGTAACTTATTATTGGGTGTAAGTGCTGTACCAGCGATCGTTTGGGAACGTTGGTATTTAGCCCTAATTCCTATCCTTTACATTGCTGCAATCACAGCAATTAGTCAGGGAGAAGTTCATGGAGGTAAGAAAATCACGGGAGTAATCGCCGTACTCCTAATTGCAATAGTTCTAACGGCAGTTTTAGCTTTAGGATTTTTGGGAGAATATACAGCGATCGCAGCATTACCATTTGCTACTTTATTAGCTGTGCGAGTATTGCCGGATTTTGTCAAAGCTGCCCGTGAACCAGCACCCGAAACAATCCGAAATGCTGTAAAAGTTGGTGTGTTATCTTTAATTATCTTAGATGCAACAGTTGCCGCTGGTTTCGCTGGTTTATATTACGGTTTATTAGTATTAATTTTGCTACCAATCTCAATGTCATTTGCCAAAATATTTGCTGTTACTTAAAGCAAACAAGGACATTGGGGATTGGAAGTAGAGAAATTATTACTCAGCACTCAGAACTCAAAACTCAGCACCAATAAAGCGTTAATATCTAAAATGAAGATTTCCACAGACAGTAACTTTCATCTCACTTATTGCACAAATATTCATCCAGGTGAAAGTTGGCCAGAGGTTTTTGCTAATTTAGAAAAGTATATTCCCCAACTCAAATCACGGTTATCACCGCAAGCACCATTTGGGATTGGCTTGAGATTAGCAGACACAGCTGCAAAGCAACTTTTAGCAAGTAATAACTTGGCTCAGTTTAAAGAGTGGCTAACTCAACAAGATTTATACGTTTTTACCTTAAATGGATTTCCTTACGGAGGATTTCATAATCAGGTTGTTAAAGACCAAGTTTATGTACCGGATTGGTCAACTCAGGAACGGCTAAATTACACATTAAGCTTGACAAAAATTTTAGCTACTCTATTACCAGAAGAAATTGACGGTGGAATTTCTACATTACCTTTGTCTTATAAACCTTGGTGGGGAGAAGACCAAGCAACTTGGGAAATAGTTCTAAAAAATAGCTGTTTTCACCTAGCATTAGTTGTAGCAGAAATGATTCGCATCCGAGAAGCAACAGGAAAGTTGCTTCATCTTGATTTAGAACCTGAACCGGATGGATTAATTGAGAATACATCAGAAGTAATTGAGTTTTTTCAAAATTGGTTATTGCCAATTGGTGGAAGCTATTTAGTTCAAAAATTAAAGATAGAGCAGAGTTTAGCAGAAACTAAATTACTAGAGCATGTTCGTATTTGCTATGACACCTGCCATCTCTCAGTTGAATATGAAGATCCAAAGTCTGTGTTTGCACGTTTGCAATCAGCAGGTATTAAAATTGGTAAAATTCAAATCAGTGCGGCAATTCAAGTCAAAATACCATCTGATACTGAGAAGCGTAGCTTAATAGCTGAACGCTTACGCCCCTTTGCAGAATCTACCTATCTTCACCAAGTAATAGAACGTCGCAGTGATGGTACTTTATATCACTATCCAGACTTAATCACTGCATTACCACATTTAGAACAATCTCTAGCTAAAGAATGGCGCACTCACTTTCATGTGCCAATTTTCATTCACGATTATCAAGTTTTGCAGTCTACGCAAGATGACATTGTTACTGTTTTGCATTTACTGCAAGAAAATAATGCTTGCCATCATCTAGAAATTGAAACTTACACCTGGGATGTATTGCCATCAGAAATGAAGATAGATTTGCTGACTTCTATTCAGCGAGAGTACGAGTGGGTATTAACAGAAATTGCTGCCAATTAACAGGAGATTAAGTTTATGCAAAAAACGGTTGTTTTGAATGTTGTGGGATTATCGCCCAATTTATTAGGAGAAAACACGCCGTTTTTATCTTCGTGGGCGGCTAAAGGGCGAGTAGCGCCAATTGCCAAAGTATTACCTGCTGTAACTTGTTCTGTTCAGGCTACTTATTTAACAGGAAAATTGCCTGATGAGCATGGCATTGTTGCTAATGGTTGGTACTTCCGTGATGAGTGTGAAGTGAAGTTCTGGCGACAGTCTAATAAATTGGTGCAGGCTCCCAAAGTTTGGGAAATTGCTAAATCTATTGACCCCAATTTCACTTGTGCTAACCTTTTTTGGTGGTACAATATGTACTCTTCGGTGGATTATTCTATTACACCGCGCCCAATGTACCCCGCAGATGGTAGAAAATTACCTGATATTTATACATATCCTGCTGATATTCGAGGAAAAATTCAATCAGAATTAGGGCCGTTTCCTCTGTTTAATTTTTGGGGGCCAAATACTTCAATTCTTTCTAGTCAATGGATTGCTAATTCGGCCAAATGGGTAGAAGAACGCTATAGCCCAACTCTGACATTAGTTTACTTACCTCATTTAGATTACTGCTTACAAAAATTTGGTCACGACGAAAAGCAGATACAAAAAGATTTAAAAGAAATTGATGCTGTTTGTGGCGAATTAATTAATTATTATCAAGCACGTAATGCTCAAGTAATTATTCTTTCTGAGTATGGCATTACTCCGGTGTCCAAAGCAGTAGATTTAAACCGTGTACTGAGAGCGAATAATCTAATTGCTGTACGAGAAGAATTAGGGCGAGAATTACTCGATCCTGGTGCTAGTATTGCTTTTGCCGTTGCCGATCATCAAATTGCTCATGTATATGTAAATGATCCGGCTTATATTCCGAAAGTGCGTTCTTTGCTAGAAGCAACTGAAGGCGTAGCTCAGGTATTAGATGAAGAGGGCAAAAAAGCCTATCATCTTAATCATCCTAGATCGGGAGAACTAGTGGCGATCGCTCAATCTGATGCTTGGTTTACTTATTATTACTGGCTAGATGACGCCAAAGCACCGGATTTTGCTAGAACTGTGGATATTCACCGCAAACCTGGTTACGATCCTGTAGAACTTTTTCTAGATCCAAAACTGAAACTTCCTAAACTCAAAATTGCTCTTAAGTTATTACAGAAAAAATTAGGTTTTCGCTACCTGCTTGATGTAATTCCTCTTGATGCTTCGGTAGTGCGTGGTTCTCATGGGTGTATTACTACCTCCCCAGCCGAAGGCCCAATGTTGATTAGTCAACAGACTCACCTAGTTGATCAAGAGTTAATTCCCGCAACCGATGTTTGCTCTGTGATACTCAAACATTTAAATATTCTTACGTAAATGCTTATCAAAGGTAGGGGAGCCACTGCGTTGGTGAGGCAGCGACGGGTACGCAGGGGGTTTCCCCCATGAGCGACTGCCGAAAGGGTTCCCTGGCTTGAAGCATCTGGCGTTGGGCACTGCTCACCCTAAGTATTTCTACACGCCTTTCAAAAATCAAATGGATGAACGAGTATCAGAACTCCGTTAATCAGTATCTGAGGTGGATGAACGAGTATCAGAACTCCGTTAATCAGTATTTGAGGTGGATGAACGAGTATCAGAACTCCGTTAATCAGTATTTGAGGTGGATGAACGAGTCTTTGAACTCCGTTAATCAGTATCTGAGGTGGATGAACGAGTCTTTGAACTTCGTTAATCAGTATCTGAGGTGGATGAACGAGTCTTTGAACTCCGTTAATCAGTATCTGAGGTGGATGAACGAGTCTTTGAACTCCGTTAATCAGTATTTGAGGTGGATGAACGAGTATCAGAACTCCGTTTTGTAAAATTCAACGTACCGCGCCGACTGTTATTCCGCTAGAACTAAAATTCAAAGGTTAATAGCCCAAGTCCACTTGAGTAGACTTGGGCTATGCAGTTGAGTCTACTGAAGTAGACTTTAGCTATTAGCTTTGGAATTGATTCCAAGGCGGGTTTGCAACGAAACGAGAGATTTAAAAAATGTAGGTAATCACAAGACTTACAGCCCATGTTCCCACGTCTTTTCTTCAATGCTTAGTCAGCAACTGCCCACCTTACATAAGGGCGAGAAGCCGCGACAGTTTTATAGCTGATTTCCTTAGCAGGTGCATTAATTTTTCGCAAATCTACACGGAAATAAGCTTGCTTATTCTTAAATTGCACATTGTAGAATGTGTATTCTTTATTTTGTATTTGACCGACACAAGAAGCATAATTATCGCGTAGAGGTGATACAAATTCCACAACCTGCTTATTAGATGAAACTAACTTAGCCGAGTCAGAAAATGCTCTAGTATCTGCAACTACTGTATGTTCAGCACCACCTTCGTAAGGTAATACAAACCACCACAGCCCAATTGTTTGGGGACAAGTACCAGCGCTACGTTGTACCTTTAGCGTCACATTGGGTGCAGAAATCGGCCCTGGCGCTGACTGTGGTTGTGCTTGTGCCGTAGCCGAAATTATTCCTGCTACCGTTAAGGAAGATACAATTCCACTAAGAGTTGTTACTTTTACTAAGTTATTCATACACTGAAGTCTTTCACATTCAAGCCATCTAAATAACATTGACTCTCAGCATCTTGTGAAAGTGCCATCTTATTTTAATAGGGCTGACAGATTCGCAAAAAACAAGTAGAACTTACGCAAGAACTTTCGGAAACTCTTATAACTTTGTGTCCTTTGCGTCCTTTGCGGTTCGTTTTTTCATAATTTTGCGTAAGTCCTGACAAGCCTTTGCGATCGCTTCCCCGCGATCGCAAAGGCAAATTTTGAATTTTGAATTGCTTACCGTGTTGTCAGTTACAGTTCTCCTCAAGGAAAGTGGGCAACAATGTTAATCAATAACTGAGAATGCAGCCCTTCTCAAATAATGCTGCTATTTCATGAAACCCCGAATTATTGTTTGTGGCTTAGGACGTACTGGATATAAAGTCTTTCGGTTGCTGAGACAGCAGGGAGCGTTTGTTATTGGCATTCATCACAAACCCATTCCTGGCGAAGCCGCTGGAGATGTAATTGTTGGTGATGTACATACTGCGGCTACTCTTACAGCAGCGGGAATTGAGCAGGCACACACTTTAGTAATTGCTGGCTCGGATGATGCGCGTAATTTAGCAATTATGATGCAAGCGCGGGTGCTGAATCCGAATATTCGGATTATCAACCGCTTTTATAATACAAGTTTGGCTGAACGCCTCGATCATACTTTGTCAGACCATTTAAGTATGAGCGTTGTGGGTTTGGCAGCACCAGTGTTTACTTTTGCCGCACAGGGTAATAAAGCGATTGGTCAAATCAAGTTATTTCAACAAACTTGGCCGATTCAAGAAGAATATATTGATGAATATCATCCTTGGCTAGGGCGTAAATTGAGTGAGTTGTGGGAAGATTGTTCGCGGATGCTAATTTATTACTTGCCCGTACAAGGCGAGATGAATTTAGTATCTGCGGTACTATCTGGACAAGAATTAAAATTAGGCGATCGCATCATTGTTGGTATCCAACCCCGCATCCGTCCTATCCGCAAATCATGGGTAAGAAAAATACTCAAAGTTTGTACTAGTTTAAGGCAGTTTCAAAAACACGCTCATTCGGTTGTAGCGATGGCAGTTGTGCTACTAGTGATTATCTTACTTGCCTCACTCACTTATGTTTCTGCTAATTTAAATATCTCTTTTGTTGATGCCTTATATTTTGCTGTCGGCATGATTACCGGAGCCGGTGGTAATGACAAAGTAGTAGAATCTGCTCCCAATAGTATTAAATTATTTACCGTTGTCATGATGCTGGTTGGTGCAGCGGTAATTGGTATTTGGTATGCAATGCTTACCGATTTTGTTCTTGGCAACCGCTTTAAGCAATTTTGGGACGCAGCCCGTATACCTGTGCGCCATCACTACATCGTTTGCGGTTTGAGTGGTATAGGAGTCAGAATTGTTCAGGAACTTCATGCTAGTGGGCATGAGGTGGTAGTAATTGAAACTGACTCCAACAACAGATTTGTCAACACTACGCGAGGTTTAGGTATTCCAGTTATTCAAGGTGATGCCAGCTTCCGAACAATCCTGAAATCTAGCAATATAGACTCTGCTGCCGCAGTACTTGCTGTTACCAGCAACGATGCAATTAACTTAGAAATTGCCTTAAAAGCCAAAGGATTATCACCCACTATTCCAGTAATTGTCCATTATGCCGACCCTGATTTTGCAGGCATGGCACAACAAGTATTTGATTTCGAGGCAGTATTAAGCCCTGCGGAACTAGCAGCCCCAGCTTTTGCCGCAGCTGCATTAGGCGGACGCATCCTCGGCAATGGCATTACCGCAGACAGTCTTTGGGTAGCCTTTGCCACAATGATTACGCACTCACACCCTTTTTCCGGTCAACTGGTGAAAGATGTAGCAATGTCCGCTGACTTTGTACCCTTATATTTAGAAACTAGTGGCGAAACCTTTCATGGCTGGAATTTGCTAGAAACCGAACTCAGTCCTGGGGATATTTTATATTTAACAATGCCTGCAAATCGGTTATATCAGTTGTGGCGTGATGAACGAGTATGTGAAACGCACGCGTAATACCAATTCTCAAAAAGGAAGCAACAGATGATGACGCAAAGATTGATATGTCGTCAGATTTTAGAGAAATTGTAGAAGGCGATCGCAATTAAAAATTCGTAGTTCGTAATTCGTAATTAACAGGGCATTAGTGTAGCGTGGGCAATGCCCACTCACTTGTATTTCAAAAATCTCAAGCAAGTTGTAGAACAATTATTAATCACTAAGCGACAAAACATCAGTCAGGTTAGCTCCAAAAATGTATATTTACTTACCCCATGACAAGCTAGGCTGAAAAAGTGAGCAACTAAAACTTTAACAAACAGCAATATCATGGCATCCGAGTATAGTTTAATTCTGGATTTGACCATCGTTTTGGGGGCTACGGCGCTGGGAGGATTTCTGGCAAATCGGCTGCGTCAACCTGTTCTGCTTGGTTATTTAGTTAGTGGAATTTTTGTTGGCCCTTTTGGTTTTAAGCTATTAAGTAATATTGCCGACATTAAGTCTTTGGCAGAAATTGGTGTTGCTTTCCTACTGTTCGCTTTGGGTGTGGAATTCTCTTTAGCAGAACTGAAACGAGTTAAGGAAATTGCCCTACAAGGAAGTTTATTGCAAATTGGTTTGACTACCGCATTGGTAGCCTTAATTTCAGTGATTGCAGGCTGGGCTTCTGGAATTACCGAAGGAATTTTTCTGGGAGCAGTTCTTTCTCTATCTTCGACTGCGGTGGTATTAAAAACACTCACAGAAAGAGGTGAAATTAATACACATCATGGGCAAATTATGCTGGCAATTTTAATTGCTCAAGATTTGGCCTTAGGTGTGATGTTAGCAATTTTTCCGGCTTTGAGACATTCCGAAAATATTACTATGGCTCTAGGCATTGCTACACTCAAAATTTTGGTATTTGTAACAGTAGCAATCATCTTGAGTCGATGGATTGTCCCCCCTGTCATCAGAAGTTTTGCAGCTACAGAGAGTAATGAATTATTTCTGTTAGCGGTAATTGCCTTGTGTTTGGGAGTTGCTTTAACAACAGCCGCTTTGGGGCTTTCAATTGCAATGGGCGCATTTGTTGCCGGTTTAATGATTTCCGAAATTGATTATGCTGATCAGGCACTAGCAAAAGTTTTACCTCTACGAGATACCTTTGCTAGTCTATTTTTCGCCTCGATTGGGATGCTCATAGATCCGGGTATTCTCATCCAAAATTTTGTACTAATTTTAGAACTAGTAACTATGGTAATGTTGGGTAAAGCAGCGATTGTTTTACCCATCGTTCTCAGGTTTGGCTATTCTTTAAAAACTGCCACTATAGTCAGTTTTGGCATCAATCAAATTGGAGAATTTTCTTTTGTATTAGCTTTGGTAGGTCTAGAGTTAGGATTGATTTCCCAACAAACCTATCTCTTATTGTTGGGAACAACGGCAATTACACTGGTGCTAACTCCTGCATGGATAAACGTCGGGCCGCAACTGGCAGATAAACTAACTCAAGTACCCTTATTTGCACAGTATTTGCGACGCTTTGCGACACCAAAAACCATATCCATGCCAGAAACAATGAGTGGTCATGTAGTGGTAGCGGGTTACGGTAGAGTTGGGCAAGTAATTGTCAATATTTTACAAAGCCAAGGATATCCAGTTTTAGTAA
Source organism: Mojavia pulchra JT2-VF2 (assembly GCA_019359325.1). Lineage (GTDB taxonomy): Bacteria > Cyanobacteriota > Cyanobacteriia > Cyanobacteriales > Nostocaceae > Mojavia > Mojavia pulchra. The sequence continues at coordinate 76,824 of JAHHHN010000022.1, forward strand.
TCGAGAATAGCGAAGCGTCTGTGCAAAGGCTGCGGATGCACCAGATTCCTTACATTTTTGGCGACGCCGATTCTGAATTAGTATTAGAGAAAGCACATTTAGAAACTGCCAAAGCCTTGACAATTGCCCTTCCCGACCCCGCCAGTACACGCTTACTTCTAAAACGTGCCCTTGCTATTGCACCAAATTTAGATGTGATTGCGCGATCGCACACTGACAAAGAAATTGATATTTTAACTCAAATGGGTGCAATAGAAGTCGTGCAACCTGAATTTGAAGCAGCGTTAGAGTTGGGAAACCATCTACTAAAAACCTTGGGTGCAGCAGAAAGTCATATCCGCACCGTCATCAATACCATTCGTAAAGACCGTTATTTAAGCATTCGACCAGCACGGGAATGATCTTTACTTCTTAACGCAAAATAAGTCTACATTGACTCCATCCACTCAATACACTTGTGCATCTGCTGATGCATGATATTAACATCAGCGTGAAATCTCCGCCCATGACCTGGCAGCACCCACTCAAATGAGTAATTAGCCAGTTTATGCATTGATTTAACTTGTTCTGTCCAGGAATACCAACAAAAATCGCGGAACGCAATCAACTGGTGTAAATCTTCTGACCAAGCAAGATGGTCGCCAGTGAAAAGAAACTTGTTTTTATAAAGTAAAACTGTGTGTCCTTTGGAATGACCGGGAACTGGAATAATTAAAACATCCGCAGTCAAAGAAAATGGTTCAAAACCAGTGAGCTTTATTTCTACATTGCGAGTACCCGCAGTAATATCATCAGCATGAAGGATGCGCTGACACTGAAAATATTCAGCAAACTTTTGATGATCTGCTATATCATCTCTGTGAGTCAGGTACATATAACGAATTCCGCCCATCTCCTCAAAACGCTTGGCTAAGGGCGGTGTAAATCTTGGAGAATCTACTAAAATATTACCTTCTGGATGTTGAATAAAATAGCTACTAGCACCATAAGATTTTTCCGAATGATAGCCACAATGGTAAACATTTTCCTCCACTAAAATCGGAAAACTTTCTTGAGCTATTTTGATATCTTCTGGCTTTTCAACTGTGCCAATAGAACTAGTAGGACAAGCTAAAAGTGCTTGTAATGCTGCTAATCTTTCTTTCTCATTTGTAGGTTGGTGATAAACTGCCGATTGTTCATCAACACTATGAAAAACTTCAGGAGTCATCCAGCGACAGGTATCACAATCTATACAAGTAGTATCTACATAAAAATCGCCATTAACATTTTCGGGGCGACGAAGTTTTAAATGAGCCATGTTAAACCTCTTTCCGCCTAGCTATTTGCTGGGAAGTAATAAACCTCATATCACTACGCTAGCAAAAGTAAACTCCGGCTATGGAAGCCGTTAGAGGTAAATCTGCTCAACAAATAGAAAATTATTTCAACCCAGCAGACAGAAATGGGAAAACTGAACACATCACCATCTGGACAGCTACCTAGAGCAATATGGAGTATGAGATTGGTTGGCAGAAGAAAAAGACTCTCTACCCTCATATCAAAGCTTACGGATTGTCAAATATATTAGAAATAGGGTGTGTTATGGTGCTTTCTTCCTTTGCGCCTTTGCGTCTTTGCGTGAGATTTAAAGTTAATATATCTGCAACAAGAATCAACTTCGCAAATGGCGGGGGTTCCCAGCCCCTACATCTACATTTTTAGATTATTTTAACTTCGTTTAATTTTAAATTTTTTAATGCGATAATTGGCAACGCGATCGCAATAAATGATGACATCTATAGCCCATTAATTGCTCCAAAAGCTGGCATTAGGCAACCTCTTTCTGGACATTCAGGTTAATCCCGCCAAGTATCGGTAGAGTATGACCCAAACGCAATCCTAAAATGATCCACCCTTCCAGAGTTTCTTGCAAATCATCTCGGCAAGCTTCTAGTGTAGCAGCATTTGTCCACACACCTGGACACTCAGGAATTTCACTATAAAAAGTTCCATCTTCCAGCAACTCATAAGTTGCTTTGTGCATTGCTGTATTGATGTAATGTGTCAACATTTCTATTTGTCAGATTTTAAAAGGCGCTAAAGCGCAACTACGAACCTTTTTTATTGCAACATTTTAGCTTAGACACGCCACTACATTGTAAGAATGTTTGAGATTAGCTCAGGGTGCCATCGCACGTGACATTACTATTTAATGAGCGATCGCACTTGGTAGGGCTGGCAATACCCACCTGACAAAACTATAGGCAAAAAGTTGCAACATTCATGCAAAAGTCGCAATATGCTGCAACATTAAGGCAAACAGTTACAATATTAAGGGTTAAAGTTCTAACATTAAGGCAAACAGTTACAACATTAAGGGTTAAAGTTCTAACATTAAGGCAAACAGTTACAACATTAAGGGTTAAAGTTCTAACATTAAGGCAAACAGTTACAACATTAAGGGTTAAAGTTCTAACATTAAGGCAAAACGTTACAACATTAAGGCTTAAGGTTGTAACGTTAAGGCAAACAGGTACAACATTAAGGCTTAAGGTCGTAATATTCAGGCTTAATATTTAAGCGATCGCGCTTGCAACACTTAACAACGCGATCGCAATAATTTCCTACCCCTAGCCAATTAAATGCAACTGATCAACTGCCGCATTAATCAAATTATGAGTGATGGGGAGGCTATCTATTACCATGCCAAGGCACAACAGCATCATGTAGGAAATGGAATAGAGAAATAACTCTCTAGCTACAGTTCGATCCTCTGGATTGTGCAATAAGCGCCAAGACTTACGGATAAATATTGCTCCTAAACTTAAGGCGATCGCAGCATAAACAATCCCACTTGCGTGTAAGGGAAAAACTAATAACAGTGTTGCAGCTACTGTTACCAAGGTGTAATACCAAATTTGCTTGACTGTTGCGGTATCACCTACAACAACTGGTAGCATTGGTATTCCCACTTTGGCGTAGTCATCCCGAATCATCAACGCTAACGCCCAGAAATGGGGAGGCGTCCAAACAAAGACGATTGCAAAAATTAACCATGCTGCCCAGCTTAAACTGCCTGTAACAGCCGCCCAACCTACTAGTGCCGGAATTGCCCCTGCTGCGCCACCTATGACGATATTCTGGGTGCTATGGCGTTTCAACCAGTGGGTGTAGACCAAAATATAAAAGACTATGCCAGAGAAGGCTAGCAAGGCGGCTAGTAAATTAGCAAAAACCGCCAGTAAAGTAAAAGAAATTGCAGCCAGAGCGATCGCAAAAATTAAAGCTTCCCGTGGCTGTACTTTACCAGATGGCATGGGACGATGGCGCGTCCGCTCCATTTCATAATCAATATCCCGATCATAAATACAGTTAATTGTCTGGGCGCTAGCAGCAGCAAAAGTGCCGCCAGTAAGAGTTACCAGTAGCAACCAGGGGTCTACTTCTCCCTTAGCGGCAATCCACATACTGCCAGCAGTGGTAATTAACAGCAAGGGGATAATTCGAGGCTTAGTTAGCTGATAGTAACTTTGAATTACCTGTAGAAATGTTTCGTGGTGGCGAGAGACATTAGTCTCAATCATTTTGGCTCTAGTTCCTTATTTTTCAACAAGTTATGTGCAGCCCCTGCTCAGTCTGGCTTGTTAAGTTGAACGGTAACCCAGACTTCCTGCACCTGCGTGGGTCGCAAATACGCGCTGTTGCGGCTTTCATGAAAAAGTGCTACTCACGGCTTGAATTTGTAGAGCCTTTGTAGAAACGCCATTAGTTGCGTCTTAATGTCTCTTGGGGTGCAGCGGGGATTGGGAAAAGCAGGGGAGACAAGGGGACAAGGTGAGACAGCGCTGCGGGAGGGTTTCCCTCCGCAGGCGACTGCGAACCCGAAGGGGGACAAGGGGACAAGGGGACAAGGAGACAAGAGGACAAGGGGAAAGAACCATGATTAATTCTTGCTCCTTGTCTTCTTTATCCAATGCCCAATGCCCCATGCCCTATGCCCATACTTCTTTGAGTTATTGCTATCCATCCACTTGTGTGTTTGTAGCAGTTAGAGTTACAGCAACAGGGTAAGCATTGATTTCACGGCTAGCAACTAAGTCGCGTAATGCAAGGACTGTGAAAGCTACCAAAGTACCCAGTAAAGCTGCGCCTATAGCTTGGTGAGAAACAGTGAGAGGCTCGACTTGGAGATGTAGCCTGAAAGTAGCAACTCCCAATAAGATTTGTAAAATCAATAAACCACCAGCCATTTTTGCTAGACGTCGCAAAGCTGGATGCAGTGCTGGGGTACGCCAGGATATTAATACCACTGCTAAGGTTGCTACTGTTGGTGGTACTAAGCCGAAAATATGGCTGTACATCACAGTACAAAGCTGGGATGTGCCCAAGCATTGATGTAGTGCCCAGCGAGACCCTACCAAGGCTCCCAATAGGCTTTGCAGGTAAACCAAAACGGCGGCAGTTAAACCCAACCAAGGTAGCTTGCCAACATTTCCAGTTCCCTGATAGGGAGTCAGGGCCGTACCAATGATCAGTAGGGTGGTGAAAAATAACAACGCCGTTCCCAAGTGGGCGGTAACGATATCAAACCGCAACAGTTCGGTGACGGTAAGACCCCCTAAGATGCCTTGAAAGACAATTAGAAACAAGGTAAATGCAGATGCCCAAGGTAACCATTTAGGTAAGGCCTGACGATGCCACCAGGATAGACCGACAAGGGCGATCGCGCTGATACCAATCAAAGCTGCATCCAATCTGTGAAACCATTCCAAAAATACTTGGAGATTCATTTGCTTGGCTGGCACTAATTCCCCATAGCACAAGGGCCAGTCTGGGCAAGCAAGTCCAGCGTTCATCACGCGAGTAGCACTGCCTATGGCCATCAAAATCAAGGTGGCTATGCAGATCTTCCACACCAAACGACGAATCATTTCCTTCGGCTTTGGCTGCGGATCTGCCGCTTCATTTTTTTGTTGTAGGACAAATTCGCTCATGAACGACACCTTATGCCCGCTCTTGATTAGAGCTACTTAAAATTAACAGTTTGTCAGTCACGACCCATCTCCACCCTAGCGTACACGACCAAGTTTTATAGATTAGCTTTCACTTATACTTTGAATCACTCTAGCCACTTTTAGCCTCAAGCTTTAGGTATTTTTCAAGTTGTCAATAGTCGCATAATGGCGATTAATTTTACTATCTAAATTTTTTCTTAAATTTTTACCTTGATTCACATCTACCCTCGGCAATATCTGATAAAACTCTTGTACTCAAGATTAGTTATGTAGCCAAAAAAATTAATAAAAATTTCAGACCTTCATAGCCCATGTCTTATGGCCTGCACTACCTTAGTAAGTGGGCAGCTTTGAGATAACGTAGTAAATTCATTTAAGTGAGCCGTGAAAATTCCAAGTTCGATCTGGACATTACTCATTGGCATCGTGCTAACGCTAGTCAGCCTTTGGTACGGTCAAAATCACGGTCTGTTGCCAACAGCAGCCTCTGATGAAGCCGTCTTGGTTGATGGTCTGTTCAACGCGATGATGATCATCTCCACTGGTATATTTCTAATTGTCGAAGGCGTTTTGATTTACGCTGCAATTAAATATCGTCGGCGTCCAGGTGACGATAAAGACGGGCCACCAGTTGAAGGAAATGTGCCTCTAGAAATCCTCTGGACGGCGATCCCAGCAATTATCGTTATCGGTATTTCTGTTTATAGTTTTGAGGTATACAACGACATCGGCGGCTTTGATCCCCATGCTATTCATGAAGCCCCGATTACTCAGAATATGTCAATGAACATGCCTGGGGCAGCGATCGCAGCAACTTTGAATGATACGCCTCCTAGCACAGAACCCAACCTGAATCAACAAAAGTCTGATGAGGCGATGCAAGACCCAGCCACCGCCGCAGTCCGCAACGCTGACCAAATTCCTCAAAAGCAGAATGCGCCTGGGGTCGGGGTTGTTTCTCCTACTATTGGGCGAAGTCCTGAAAAAGCAGGCCAATCCCCAGCATTGGCGATCAACGTCACTGGTCTCCAGTACGCCTGGATTTTCACTTATCCAGAAACAGGTATAACTACTGGTGAAATGCACGTTCCCATCGGGCGGGAAGTGCAAATCAATATGACAGCCAACGATGTGATTCACGCTTTTTGGGTTCCAGAGTTTCGCCTGAAGCAAGATGCTATCCCTGGTAGACAGAGTGAGATTCGCTTCACACCTAACAAAGAAGGTGATTATGCTCTCATTTGTGCCGAACTTTGTGGCCCTTACCACGGTGCAATGAGAGCGCCAATAGTTGTTGAGAAACAAGAAGCATTCGACAAATGGCTGCAAGAGCAGCAAGTAGCCAGCCGCGAAACGCTCAATCAAGCTGTTGCTCTTAACCCAGCAGATTTATCCCCAAATGAATTCCTCGCTCCTTACACCAAGGACATGGGAATTCAGCCAGAGATGCTACATCAAATTCACAAATAATCAAGAGTCCACGTCAAAAGTAACAACTTTGGGCTCAGCAACTGGCTCCTCAGAACTCAGCACTCTTATGACACAAGCTCAGGTACAAGAAACTGCCAATATCCCTGCCCTTATTGAAGAACCAGGGGTGAGAAAATGGCAAGACTACTTTACTTTCAACACCGACCATAAGGTAATTGGAATTCAATACCTGGTTACAACGTTCATTTTTTACTGTATGGGCGGCGTTTTGGCTGACTTGGTTCGTACAGAACTAAGAACCCCAGAAGTAGATTTTGTTACGCCAGAAGTCTACAATAGTTTGTTTACGCTGCACGCCACAATCATGATTTTCTTGTGGATTGTGCCAGCAGGTGCAGGGTTTGCTAACTTCCTGATCCCCTTGATGATTGGGGCTAAAGATATGGCATTCCCGCGTCTGAATGCTGTTGCCTTTTGGATGATCCCGCCTGCCGGTTTGTTACTGATTTCCAGTTTGGTGGTAGGGGATGCACCAGATGCAGGTTGGACTTCCTACCCCCCCCTCAGCTTGGTCACAGGCCAAGTGGGTGAGGGAATTTGGATAATGAGCGTCCTGGTACTAGGTACATCATCAATTCTGGGGGCAATTAACTTCCTAGTCACGATGCTGAGGATGCGTACCCCAGGTATGGGTTTCCATCAAATGCCTTTGTTTTGTTGGGCGATGTTTGCTACCTCGGCACTAACTTTGGTATCTACGCCAGTACTAGCAGCAGGTCTGATTCTGCTGGCTTTTGATTTATTGGCAGGAACGACATTTTTTAACCCGACTGGAGGCGGCGACCCAATAGTATACCAGCATATGTTCTGGTTTTACTCTCACCCAGCGGTTTACATCATGATTTTGCCTTTCTTTGGGGCAATTTCTGAGGTGATTCCGGTTCATTCTCGCAAGCCGATTTTTGGTTATAAAGCGATCGCCTACTCTAGTTTAGCCATCAGCTTTTTAGGGCTAATCGTTTGGGCGCACCATATGTTCACCAGCGGTATTCCTGGTTGGTTGCGGATGTTCTTCATGATTACCACCATGATTATTGCCGTACCCACAGGAATTAAAATTTTTAGCTGGTTGGCGACAATGTGGGGCGGTAAAATCCAGCTAAATACTGCCATGCTGTTCGCAATGGGCTTTGTTGGCACCTTTGTGATTGGTGGTATTAGTGGCGTGATGTTGGCGGCTGTACCCTTTGATATTCACGTTCACGACACCTATTTTGTAGTAGCACACCTGCATTACGTTCTATTTGGTGGTAGCGTTCTCGGCATTTATGCGGCTATTTACCACTGGTTCCCGAAAATGACGGGGCGGATGCTGAACGAATTTTGGGGTAAGGTTCACTTTGCCTTGACCATTGTTGGTCTAAATATGGCATTCTTGCCGATGCACAAGCTAGGGATGATGGGCATGAACCGTCGTGTTGCCCAATATGACCCCAAATTCACATTTTTGAACGAAATCTGCACTTACGGTGCTTATATACTGGCAGTTTCCACATTCCCCTTCATATTTAATGCGATTTGGAGTTGGATGTACGGAGAAAAAGCTGGTAATAATCCTTGGAGGGCACTAACCTTAGAGTGGATGACTACCTCTCCGCCCGCGATCGAAAATTTTGATGAACTTCCTGTACTGGCTACAGGCCCCTACGATTACGGCTTGGAAAACGCTAAGGAAGGTGTACCCTTATCTGATCCTGATCCAGTCTTGTCCGCTGGGCCTAATTCGGTATTACGCGCCGCCCCAGACGAACCATACCCAACAATTGAGTCTGATTTAGAAAAGCGTTAATTATATTTAGGTATCGGGTATTGGGGATCGGGTATTGGGTATCGGGTATCGGGGATCGGGTATCGGGTATCGGGTATTAGGTTGGGATATTACCGAAATTTCCTTGTCCCCAGCCCCCAGTCCCCAGTCCCCAGCCCCTAGTCCCCAGCCCCCAGTCCCCAGCCCCCAGTCCCAACCCCAACCTGTCCTTTAAACATTTAATATTCATGCAAAGTCAAACTATTGACCCAGCAAAAGCTGAACTGAATCATCACCATGCTGCGGAAGCAGCACATGGTGGTCACGAAGCACATCCAGATCATCGCCTGTTTGGGCTAATTGTCTTCCTCGTCGCTGAGGGGATGATTTTTATGGGTTTGTTCGGAGCGTATCTGGCTTTCCGCTCTATTCTCCCTGCGTGGCCACCAGAAGGAACACCAGAATTAGAACTATTGCTACCTGGAGTCAACACCGTCAATCTGATTGCAAGCAGTTTCGTCATGCATAATGCTGATACTGCTATCAAAAAGAATGATACGCGGGGTATGCAAATTTGGTTGGCAATTACTGCCGCGATGGGTGCTATTTTCTTGGTAGGTCAGGTGTATGAATACACGCATCTGGAATTTGGCTTGACTACCAACTTATTTGCCAGCGCATTTTATGTTTTGACTGGCTTTCACGGTTTGCACGTTACCCTTGGCGTTTTGGCGATTGTGGCTGTGTTGTGGCGATCGCGCCGTCAGGGCCACTACACTAGTGAAAAACGTTTTGGTATCGAAGCGGCGGAAATTTACTGGCATTTTGTGGACGTAATTTGGATTATACTTTTCGGATTGTTGTATCTACTTTAAGTATTAATAATTAGTTGTTCACTCCACGCGAATAACTTCCCAACCCCCACCTGGGGGTTTTTTTATCACTATTTATGTCAGGGCTTATGCATAAAGGTTGTGTGTTGAGACTGAGTTTAAGGGTATGAAGAGTAATTCTTCCTCATTTGCTCATACCCCCATACTCCTATACTTTTGTCCAAACCCTTAATGATTGCCGATCGCTGTATAAACAAATTATCAAGCAGATATTCTGTTATGAACTATTTTTTGCCACAGAACCTGGGATATTTCTGTCCTCACTATTTTTTAATAATTAAGTTTAAATTAACTTTTATTAGAGTTAAGCTTAATATTATAAAAGCACAAAGCAAGTTTTAGACACATTAAAAAGTGATAGAAGCTAACAATAGTTGGCTGACGAAATATTGGTAGTTCATCATTACTAAACATGAGTTTCATACAGAATTCGCAATAGCAACCGCTGTACTTTATTGCTTATTGCACAAATTCAAAAGATAATAGGTCGCAAGCAGGTGAAAGAAAGACTTTCTCAGGCAGGGCAAAAGTATCGCACTTTAGTAGAACAAATTCCAGGTGTTGTTTATATTTCGCCAATTAATACTAATGCTGAAGAAGCTTATATCAGCCCGCAAATACAACAATTGTTGGGCATTTCTCTTGAAGATTGGCAGCCTGGTTTATTCAATAGTTGGTCGAATTATATTCATCCAGATGATCGCGATCGCGTTTGTCAAGCTGTCAAAACTACAATCTCCACTGGAGAGCCTTTGAACATCGAATATCGCATGATTACTCACGATGGTAGAACAATTTGGGTACGAGACCAAGCGAATCTCGCCCTTTATGTTGATGGACAAACTCAGGTTATTCAAGGTTTAGTATTTGATATCAGCGATTACAAACAAGCAGAAGCAGCATTGCAAGAGAGCGAAGCACGTTATCGTGCCATTGTTGAAGATCAAACGGAACTGATTACCCGAATTTTGCCAGATGGGAGTATTAGCTTTGTTAATGAAGCTTTCTGTCGATTTTTTGGACTGAAGCGGGAAGAAATTATCGGGCAGCATTACGAACCTGTTGTGTTTGAGGAAGACCGCAAACGTGTGGTTAGTCTGATGAATTCTATCAATTCACAAAATCCCGTTGTTACTATTGAAAATCGAGTCATAGCTCCTGGAAAAGTGCGTTGGACACAGTGGATTAACAGAGGGATATTTGATGCCCAGGGCAATATTATAGAACTTCAATCGGTTGGACGAGACATTAGCAATCTTAAACTGGTAGAAAAAGCGCTGAGTGAAAGTGAGAAAAAATTCCGTGCAATTTTCAATCAAACCTTTCAGTTTATGGGATTGCTTCAGCCGGATGGAATGATATTAGAAATCAACCAAACAGCACTAGAGTTTGTTGGGATTACCCGACAAGAAGTGGTTGGTAAGCCAATTTGGGAAACAAAGTGGTGGACAATTTCTCTAAACACACAAGCGCAATTAAAAGCCGCGATCGCTCAAGCTGCTAATGGTGAATTTATTCGTTATGAAGTTGACGTTTGGGGTCGAGATCATCAAGTCATCACTATTGATTTTTCACTCCGTCCGATTCTTGATGAAACAGGACAAGTAACACTACTCATCTTAGAGGGACGTGATATCACTGCTCGCAAGAAAGCTGAAGAAGCATTAAGCTCAAGCCAAGATTTTTTGCAAAAAGTTGCTAATACTGTACCGCAGATTTTGTATTTGTTTGACCTCTCACAAGGAACAAGCATTTATCTTAACCAGCGAAGTGTTACAGTTTTAGGCTATTCAGTAGAAGAAATTTGTGGAGCTGATCCGCAGTGGTTGATGAATTGCTTTCATCCAGACGACCAACACCTGTTGCATGACTTACCAAATCGCTTCATTAACCTTGCTGACAATGAAGTTCTTTCTACTGAATATCAATTCCGACACAAAAATGGCGAATGGCGTTGGCTAAATACACGAGAAGTGGTATTTGCCAGAGATGCTAACGGTATTCCAACGCAGATTCTTGGCTCAGTAGAGGACATTAGCACTCGCAAAGCTGCCGAAGCAGTACTGAAACAACAAGCAGAGCGAGAACGGTTAATTACTGAAATAACTCAAAAGATTCGCCAATCACTGAACTTGTCCGAGGTTCTCAATACGACGGTAAACAGTATTCGGCAATGCTTGCTTTCAGACTCCGTAGCTATTTACCAGTTAGAAGCTAATGGAAGAGGCTGTTTTGTGGCGGAATCAGTGAGTAATGGCTATCTCCCCCTATTACAGCAGACAGCGCACCCATTTTTGGGTAAAGAATATTTCAGCCATTATCTCCAGGGATTGCCTATAGTCTTGCATGATATCCAGCAGTCTGATTTTTCAGCTGAAATTATTGAGTTTTTACAACGCTATCAGGTCAAGGCAGCTATTGTAGTACCAATTTTGAATGGAGAGCATCTGTGGGGCTTACTGATTGTTCACCAGTGTGCTAAAACTCGTCACTGGCAGACATTTGAAGTTAATTTGTTGCAGCAGTTAGCAAATCAGGTAGCGATCGCCATTCATCAATCAGTACTCTACCAACAAGCACAAGCTGCCAATGAAGAACTACACAGATTAGCTACCTTAGATGGCTTGACTCAAATAGCCAATCGTCGCCGATTTGACGAGTATCTCGAAGCTGAGTGGAATCGGCTAAAACGCGCGCAATTACCGTTGTCTTTGATTTTGTTCGATGTCGATTTTTTTAAACACTACAATGATACCTACGGTCATTTAGCAGGAGATGATTGTTTGCGGCAAGTGGCAAATACGCTCAAAAGAGTTGTCCAACGTCCAGCCGATTTAGTAGCTCGTTATGGTGGGGAAGAATTTACTGTAATTCTGCCTCTTACAGAGATGCAAGGAGCAATCCATGTCGCTCAAACAATTCGACAAGCAGTACGTAACTTGGCAATTCCCCATGCTCGCTCTTGTGTGTCTAACTATGTCACCGTGAGTCTAGGCATTGTCAGCATTTTGCCAAACTCAGAATTTTCACCGTCAGACCTGATTAATGCAGCTGACAAAGCACTTTATACAGCCAAACAGCAGGGACGCGATCGCTTAATAGCTCTTCGTCTTGAAAATAAGGGACTGGGGAGTGAAGACTAGGGATTAGGGATTGAGAATTGGGGATTGGGGCGCTTCACCTGATTTTTTTGTGCTAAAAATTCAACAAAGTCTAATACTTCTTGTTGCTTTTCCACAGGAAGCGATCGCATCTTCTGCAATACACTTTGCTCAATATTCAACGGTTGCTGCACAAATTTTGTTTCCGACTCGACTATCTAAATTGTAAATCCAGTACTTATTCCCAAGAAGCCGGGTTTTTGAATTAGGTATAAGATGATCGGCAATTGCACTTTCCATGACGCGCTGATTTTATGCGATTACCTCCGGCGCTGCGCGCAATCGCCAGCCATTACTTATCAGGTGATTTTAAAGCCTGATCTAGAATTTGTCGTGCTTGTTCTGCTTTCGTTCGCGCTTCTTGGTAACGCAGATTAGCTTGGGCAAAATTCTTGAGAACCTTAAAACCTTCTTTGAGGCGAGTAATTTCCTCCTCACTCACTGACTGATCCGAGAACAGAACATCAACTCCTTTGCGAATTTCTAACGCTTCAGAGCGTGATTCCTGAACTTTCAGCTTGAGGGTAGCGAGGTTGCTGAGAACCTGAACAGCTTGTGTAATGGCATCCTCACCACTACTATTCTCAATCGCTGGTTCCTTGACTTCAATTAATTGCTGAGGGCCAAATCCTTCTTCTAGTTCTGTGGGTAACTTACCTGAATCCATCAACTCCATCAGCTGATCCATTGCTTTCTCACGGGCTTTGGCTGAATCTTTGCCAGAAACAGTGAGGATAATTTCTGGGCTTTGAGCGAGAGTATACTGAACCATATTTCGGACAAAAAATTTCCTGGTGAAACAAGCCAAGCATTACTATTTTAACATCTATAGAGTGGTAGCTAAAATTTCAGTCTACTTGAGTGGGCTTGGGCTATGAGCTTCTGATACCGAGTTGCATCCAAAGATAGTAAATTAGGGCAGCAGGGGAGCAGGAAGAGAAGTTGCCAGGAGGGTTTCCCTCCAAGCAAACTTCGGGGAGCAGAGGAGCAGAGGCGAGGAAATCCGAATCTGTCTGATCGCAACATAGTATGAACTTAAATTCTGGGCGGGATAACAGCCGACGCGATACGTTGACGTTACAAAACGGAGTTCAGATACTCATTCACGGAGTTCAAAGACTCATTCACGGAGTTCAAAGACTCATTCACGGAGTTCAAAGACTCATTCACGAGTATCAAAGACTCGTTCACGAGTATCAAAGACTCATTCACGGAGTTCAAAGACTCGTTCACGAGTATCAAAGACTCATTAACGGAGTTCAAAGACTCATTCACGAGTATTAAAGACTCATTAACGGAGTTCAAAGACTCATTCACGGAGTTCAAAGACTCATTCACGAGTATCAAAGACTCATTTTCATCTCAAACTCTCCCCATCCCCTTGTCCCCTTGTCCCCTTGTCCCCAGTCCCCAGTCCCTAGTCCCCAGTCCCCAGCCCCCACTCCCCATTCCCCTGCTGTCTAAATGTGCAACTTAACTGTGTAACAGCTTACTATCCTGCCGAGTCACCCAAAATAAAACTTTATACTTGAGAAAGAGAAAGTGAACTTCAACAGGAGGGGAGAGCAATGGCTCCCAATCCCAGCATTATGCGAGCTGTGGAACAATTGGGTTATCGTGTCACCGTTGGTGATGTGGCAACTCAGGCAGGATTGAATGTCGGGGAAGCAGGACAAGGATTATTAGCCTTGGCATCTGATGCTGGCGGACATTTGCAGGTAGCTGAAACAGGCGATATTGTTTACCTATTCCCACAAAATTTCCGAGCAATTTTACGTAATAAGTATTTGCAGTTACGGATTCAGGAATGGTGGCAGAAGATTTGGGGCGCTATTTTTTACCTAATTCGCATCTCATTTGGAATTTTCTTAATTGCTTCTATCGCCTTGATTACTATTAGCATCATCATCATCATTACTGCCATGAATTCAGATCGTGACAGTGACAGTAGGGACAGTAATTTTGGTGGTGGCTTTTTCTTCTTCCCAGATTTATTTTGGTATTTCAGCCCGAATTACAATACTCGATACCAGGAACGGCAGCGCGAAAGACCTCAAGCAAGCAATTTGAATTTTTTTGAGGCTGTCTTTTCATTTTTATTTGGTGATGGTAATCCTAATGCCAACTTAGAGGAACGTCGCTGGCAAGAAATTGCTGCTGTGATTCGTAATAATCGTGGTGCAGTTGTCGCAGAACAAATTGCTCCCTATTTGGATAACATTGGTGAGGGATATACAAAAGAGAACGAAGACTATATGTTGCCTGTGCTGACACGATTCAATGGGCAACCTGAGGTAAGTCCAGAAGGACAAATTGTATATTACTTTCCAGAATTGCAGGTGCAAGCCAGCAAAAAGCGCCGTCAGTCAATACCAGTTTACCTAGAGGAATCACTATGGCGTTTTAGTGCAGCCAGTTCAGGGCAAGTTATGCTGAGTGCTGGGTTGGGCGCACTTAATTTGGTGGGTGCTTTAGTACTCGGAAGTTTATTAAGAGATGGTATAGTCGCTGCCCAATTAGGTGGACTAGTCGCTTTTGTACAAGGTATTTATTGGCTGCTGTTAGCTTATGGAATAGGCTTCTTGGGTATACCGCTACTGCGTTATTTCTGGATTCAATGGTGCAATAGTAAAATTGCCGCACGTAACCGCGATCGCCTTTCACGGGCTAGGCTGTTAACAAGCTCAGATGCAACTTTACAGCAAAAAATTGACTATGCTAGTCAGTTTGCTGCTGAAAAAGTTATTGGCAAAGAAGATTTAGTGTACTCTAGCGAAACCGACTTACTCGAACAGGAAGTTGAGCGTTCTGAACAAATGGACGCTGAATGGCAACGACGCCTCCAGCGCGGTAGTGGGGAATAGGTATCGGGTATCGGGGATCGGGTATCGGGTATGGGGTATCGGGGATCGGGTATTAGGTTGGGATATTACCGAAATTTCCTTGTCCCCAGTCCCCAGTCCCCAGCCCCCAGTCGCCAGTCCCCAGTCCCCAGTCCCCAGTCCCCAGTTCCCAGTCCAACTACTTCGCTTGAATTGGCGTTAGAGATACGCCCCGATAATAATGTCCTAAAATTTGCAGGTGGTTTGCTCCTCGCTGGGCGAGATTATAAGCTCCCCATTGGCTCATACCTAAACCATGACCGTAGCCAAGCCCTTGAAGAATAAAGCTACCATCTGCCCCCTTGCTAACGTTGAAACGGGTACTTTTGAGCCTGAGTGCAGTACGTACATCCTCACCCTGTAGCATTTTCGTACCTTTGTCGCCGAGTATTTTTAAGGCTTTAACACTACGGAAAGGCGAGAAAGCTTCTGGAATCATATCTTTGACATTGCCTACACCAGAAATTCTGGAACTAATTTCCGCAGGAGAGAAGGTTTTCACCCAATTGCACTCGCGGATATTTTGATCGTAGTCTTGAACAGCACGCAGGTAGGGGAGGGCATTTCCCCAAACATCTTCGACGTTTTCTGTGTGTCCCCCAGAACAAGCGTGGAATACCGAAAGAATAATCTTATTTTTGTAGGTTAGTACCTGCCCTGCTGTAGCATCGACTGCGGTATAAGTACCAGGAGATTCGCTGCTGACACCTTTATAAATTTGCCAACGATCTGGGCTAGCGCCTAAATCGTAAATGGGATTGCTATTGCGCTGCTTTTCTCGCTCGTAAAGGGCATAGGTGCGGGCGGCGATCGCTTGGGCTTTCAAGGCTTCTTGAGGCCACTTGGCGTCCATTTCGCCACCGATGACGCTGTAAAGATATTCTTCCAAGTCAACCCAGTTAACAGCGGTTAAGCCTTTTTCTGTGGGAACGACGAGAGTTCTACCCCGATACCAGCGATCGCCAATATAAACAAATCCCTTACCTGCCGGCTCAATCCAAAATAAACCAGACTGCCACTTATCCAAAGCGACTCCACCAGGAACGGCTTGGGCATAAAACGCATTCATCGCTGGTAATTGACCAAGAGTCCGACCGACACTATCCTTGACCGTTGCAGTTGTAGAACTACCAACTCTGACTTGATTGACACCCCTCTCAATTGCTACACGCAGAATTACAGATGCTTGAGCTGGTGCAACTAAAGCAATCCACAGAAGAATACTTAGCCACCAATGACGTCCTTTAATCTGGGAAAATAGAGAGCCTAATAACAGTTGGAATTTCATGCTGATTGTCTAATCACCTAGTATCTGTTTAAACTTGGTTTTACAGTAGTTTCTGAAAGATAGCAGCAGAACTTACTAATTTAGCTCCACTACCTTAAACAAAAAACTCACTTGGCAAGAGGGTTTTTGTTTCCTCTCTCAAATTGATTTTCTTTAAGCATCTGTAGTTTTCACATTATCTCTATCATAGGAAGTACAAATCAAAGAGACAGGTTTGAAAACACAGGTAGTTCCCACCTTTTACCCATTATGCATAAGGATTGGGGATTGGGGACTGGGGATTAGGGACAAGGGGACAAGGGGATGGGGACTGGGGACTGGGGACAAGGGGACAAGGGGACTGGGGACTGGGGACTGGGGACTGGGGACAAGGGGACAAGGAGAGTAACTAAGTAACTATTAACTCAGAACTCAGAACTCAGCACTTGAGAATTAGGCCGAAAGGTACAAATTTGAGGAATAGTGGGTAGTCTCGGCATATGTACTGTTTGTACTAGTACAATGCAGTTAGTTGTAAATAAAGCTGTGAACTAAGAGAATGTTGGAGAGTGTGGTTACCATAAGCGATCGCCCTGCGGAAAAGATACCAGCAGGTGGCAGTGACCCAGATTATTTCGACTGCAAAGAGGTATGGTATCCCGTCTATTATGTCGATGATCTGAATAAGTCGCAGCCGATGCCTTTTACACTACTTGGCAGAGATATTGTGATTTGGTGGGACAAGCAAACCGATCAATGGAGAGCATTTGCCGATCAATGTCCCCACCGTCTAGCGCCACTCTCAGAAGGTAGGATTAGTGAGGATGGACTGTTAGAATGTCCTTATCACGGCTGGGCTTTTTCTGGATCTGGCAGCTGCGATCGCATCCCACAGCAGGTTGCAGGGGGAACAGCAGAGACTTCCCGACGTGCTTGTGTAGCATCGTTACCGACAACTGAACGGCAGGGATTATTGTTTGTCTATCCTGGACAATCAGAGAACGCAGACAAAACCAAGGTTCCCATTGTCGAGCCATTAGAAGAATCACCGTCAGAATGGATCTGCCTCAATACATTTAGAGATTTACCCTACGATGCGCTGACGCTGCTAGAAAATGTACTTGATTCCAGCCATTTACCTTTTACACATCACCGCTCGGTAGGTAACAGAGTCAACGCCAGTGCTGTAGAGTTAGAGGTGATTGCCTCTGGTAAACAAGGCTTCGCAGGCGTCTGGGAAGAAGGGCCTCGCCGCGGTAAGCTGGGACGGCAAGACACAACATTTATTGCCCCAGGTTTGATGTGGCACGACTTGACTTCTAAGCAATTTGGCAGAACTTTGACAGTCGTATACGCTACACCTATTCGCAAGGGTGAGTGCCGCATTTTTGCCCGCTTTCCCTTCAAATTTTCTTCCAAACTCCCTGGTTTGTTCATGAAGTTGACACCGCGTTGGTACTCCCACATTGGGCAAAATGGAGTTTTGGAAGATGACCAAATTTTCTTACACTATCAAGAGCGTTACTTAGAAGCTAAAGGTGGCAGCACTAACTTTGTTAAGGCTTTCTACCTCCCAACCAAAGCAGACAGCTTCATCTTTGAGTTACGCCAGTGGGTAAACCAGTTCAAGGCAGACCCATTTCCTGGAGAAACTTTGCCACCAAGATTATCCAAAGAGAAACTGCTGGATCGTTATCATTCCCATACCAAGAAGTGTGCTAGCTGTAGCAAAGCATTAACCAGGATTCAGCAACTTAAATTTTGGTGTGCAATTATAACTGCGATCGCCTGGACAATTTCACCACTGTTGGCGTTTTTCGTTGGCGACACATCATTGCTAGCCAAGATATTCTTGACAGTAACGCCCCTTGCCTTAGGAGCAGCCTGGTTATGGTTGAATAACCTAGAGAAAAAATTCTATGTTGGCAGAGAAATACCACTGCGTAACCTGCCTGAAAAAACTAAGAATTCACATAAATAACTCTCGTAGGGAAGAGCGCGATCGCTAATATTTTTATGAGATTTATAGTTCATTAAAAATCATAGTAGTCTAAGTTACAGGTTAATTTTATATAGCTACTAAAGAATAGCTAAATACTCTGTTTTCTAGTTTGAATCCCTCCTTACGATAGAGATAAACTCACAGAATCTAAGTTGAATAGAAAGTGTTATATCTTGCCAATCAACTGAATTGAGAAACCATCTATTTATTTTCTCAACAAGTTGGCGGCAGTATTATTCACTTAACAGATTGAATTCTGTGAAGACCTGCAATCATCGAAGGAAAAAAAGAATATGGCAAACACCGACGCGGCAAAAATGACAGAGCGTTTTTGCGCTTTGAGCATTGGAATTATCTTCTTTCTGGTAGGTTTCGCTGGATTTATACCAGCTTTAGTCTCTTTACCGGGAAGCAGCGAATCTTATATTCCACTTAGTGAATCTCATAGCGCTTACGCTGCGGGATTTGGCTTTATATTTGGGGCATTTCCCACCAATTTCTTGCATAACATAGTACGCTGCGGCGTAGGCTTGTGGGGGATTGCTTCTTTCAACAGTGCTAGCAGCGCCCGCATATTCAATCGCAGTTTTGCCATAGCTTATGTTGTGCTGGCAATCATGGGATTGATACCATTGGCCAAAACATTTTTCGGTTTCATGCCATTGTTTGGTAACAATGTTTGGTTTAATGCTCTAGCTGCGATCGCAGCTTTTTACTATGGCATTATCATCCCAGCTAAAGTAGAAGGCGTTAGTGTATCGCAAAGTAGCTAATATCTACTGCTACTCTGTTTAAGTTGGGTGTAGGGAAACTCTCACCACACCCTACACCCTGTCTCGAAGAATGAAATTTATTATTTGGAATACTAGTTTTAAGCGTTATTTTAAGCGGATTGTTCGTCAAAATTAGGCGCAACAACAATTCCAACAAGAACTCGTAGTAATTCTTCTAATTCTTCAGGAACGCGATAGAGTTTTAAGTCTTGAGAAATGAGTTTTTCTTGACGGTGAAATATGCCAAACCGCCAATCTTCTCCTGTAGTAACAGCACCATAAAGAAGAGGTGTTTCTGATTGTGTCCATTGGTCAAGTGCAATCAATTCTACTGCAAGTTGGGTAAATCCCCGACCTAAATCAGATTGTTTAGCTTCAACTACTAACATTCCCACATTACTGTTGATGTAGTAGTCAAAGCTACCCTTTAGCTGTTCATTCACATTAATAGGATATTCAATATTTAATTGGGTTTGAGTTTCTGCACAAACTTCTAATAAGGTAGGAGCAATTAATATCTCCCGTCTTGCCATTTCGCTGATCGGGTTAACGTAGGCTAAATTTCTTTGCAAATAGTGGCTCAAAAAATCTAAACATTTAAGCTCACCTGCATATTTTGGTAAATCAAGCCGCTTGCGTTCATAAGTACAATTAAATTCTGCAAGGATGTCAGCTGGCGTATAGGGCAATTCAAAATATTTGCTAAATGTATAGCTTGTACCTGGTTGCAGAATGCGTGGGCGGTTCATAAAATCACCTTTTATGAAGCCAAAACATCTTGCAACTTCGCCACCATTTCTGCCCGTGCTGAAACTTCTAACTTGCGGAACATTCTTTTCAGAGCTTGTTTAACAGAATTTTGGGTAATCCAGAGTTTTGCCCCAATTTCTGCGTTGGTTAAACCCTGTGCTACCAACTCGGCAATTTCTAATTCACGCGGTGTCAGGCGACTTACTAAAGGTGAATTTAAAGTTGTGGGTTTCGCGCGGAGGGTGGCAAGTTTGGCTGAGATGTGAATGCATAAAGCACTCAAATCGGCTAAATCGTTACCATCAAAGGCTGGATGTCCCTTCGCACGAGCCAAGTTCAGTGTTCCTACAAGACGACCATCACAGATAATCGGGCCAGTCATCACGTGTTCGTGGTCGTGGCGGGGGCAAATATCCTTCCAATCTTCTGGAGATAATATTAATTGCTCATGAGCGGGAGCGTGACGTTCAGCCACATAGCGCCCTACCGGATTACCTTGTAAGCATACGGCTGGAATACCTGGAACATCAATCTCAGTTTTTGACTGGTCATCTCTAAGATAGAGACCCCAATGTTGCACGCCAAAATGCTCGCCAAGCGTGTCCATGAGAGCTTGTTTAAGTTCTTGCTCATTGCGGACATTGGCGATCGCACTAAATGCAGCATGAAGAGAATTAGCCATAAGTGTACCCAGTTGGGGACTATGCGGGGCTTCACAATTACTTCTATGCTAATACCAGCAAAGATAAAAAGCTAATATCACTAGTCGCTATAGGTGAATACATGACAGTTACACAGATTTCTGCTCAGGAACTTTTCCGGGCTGCTTATGAAAATCGTTACACTTGGGACAAGAATTTTCCTGGGTACACCGCCGATATCACCTTTAAGTATGACGATCAAGTTATTACAGGTAAAGTAATCATCAGCGCCAATCTCAAGGCGGAAGTGTTGGATGTAGAGGACGAACAAGCAAGCAAGGCGATTCACGGACAAGCTTGGGAAATCGCAATTCACCGTATCCGTCGTTCCTTTGAAGATACTCACAGCGCAAACACCTTTAGCTATGGCGCTACTGACGAAAATGGTGCTGTTGAAATTTTAGTTGGTGGTAAAGCTGACGGCGATAAATACAAAGTCCGCAATAATGAAGTCTGCCACGTTCACCGCCTAATTCACGGTACTTTTGTGACAATCGACACCTTTAGCAGTCACCAGACTGGAGAAGGTTATCTGTCTCATACCTACGATTCTGTATATAATGACCCGAAAACCGGCGAACAAAAGGGTGGTAGAAGCGAGTTTACCGATGAATACGAAAAAGTTGGTAAGTATTTCATTCTCAATCGCCGGGAAATTCGCACCGAGACAGAAGGGAAAGTATCAACTCAGGAATTTATCTTCTCTAACATCAAGTTGTTAGAACCTGTTGCTGCTTAATAAGTAATGTAGCCCATCAAAACCTGGATATGGTGGGCAATGCCCACCCTACTTTTTAATATTAGTGTAAGCGATCGCATCTTTAAGTTGGTGTGATCGCTTTTATTTTTGGCGTTCCGAGTTCCAAGCACGAAATTTCAAGTGAAAAGCTCTGTCTTTCGTGTTCCAAGCTCGAACTTTTGAGAAAAAAGCTTGGTTTTTTGTGTTCTGAAGTCGAAGTTCCGAGTAAAAAGCTCGGTCATTTGTGTTCTGAAGTCGAAGTTCCGAGAAAAAAGCTTGGTCTTTCGTGTTCTAATCTCGAAGTTTCGAGAAAAAAGCTTGGTCTTTCGTGTTCAAAGCTCGGAGTTCCAAGTTCTAATGTCAATTCACTGCAAAGATATGTTGACGCGCAAGGAATAAAAACGAACCACAAAGGACGCAAAGAACACGAAGAAAGAAAATATAGAGAGAATTTGGTGCAGCTTTACAAAAGATGAGGGGGAAACTAATACCAATTCACGAAAATCTCGATACATATAGATTTTTTGTAGGGGTTTAGCATTGCTAAACCCTTAGTCACGCATTTATATCATCATTAAAGTGAAATTGTATGAAAATTAATATTATTTCAGGTTAATAATTATCCTAATACGTGGGGAAGGGCACAGCAATGCTGTGCCCCTACGAGAAATCTATATGTATTAGGGTTTTCGTGAAATGGGATAAGAAATAGAAAAAGTGGCGTCTAAGTTTATTTTCTTTAATTGTTAAGTAGCTCAACTCAATTAAACCTGAAATGTCATTACGAGCCGAACGCAGTGAAGCGAAGTAATCGCAAAGACTCTATTTTAAGTTTTTCAATGTTGATGTACTTATCATCCACGGTTTTGCTTAGACACTTTAAACTACGCGATTTTGGCGAATACACTCTGCATACCATTCAGCACTAGCTTTCGGGATACGTTTTTGCGTTTCGTAGTCTGTATATACAATTCCGAAGCGGCGGGAATATCCCCAAGACCACTCGAAATTGTCCATTAGAGTCCATAAAAAGTAACCTCGCAAAGGATAACCTTCAGCGATCGCACGATGAACTGATTTGAGGTAGGCTCGCAGGTAGACAATTCGATCAGTGTCAATTACTTCACCATTAGAATTGACTTCATCTTCAGCAGCACAACCATTTTCGGTGATAAAAACTGGTAAATCGTTACGCCCTAATGTTTCGCTGACATGACGAATTGCCCAATAGATACTTTCCGGTAGAATGTACAGCCAAGGCATATACATTTTTGGATAAGTTTTGGGAAAGTCGAGGAATTCGTAACCTAATTTGTTATCCGCAGCGCGTACATAAACACCGCTGTAGATATTCAAGCCGATCGCATCGAGAGGTTGGTAAATTATTTCTAAATCACCAGGCTGAATATCTGGTGCATTTTCGCCTAATAGCTCTAGTATTGCAGGACTGTAAGCACCAGTCAGAGCCGGAAAGATTACGCCACCATTTTGTCCATAAGTGTGGAATGCTTTTTTAGCTGCTTCAACATTAACAGGAGATTCATTGATGGGAACTGTAACTGTGAAGTTATCCACCAATGCAACTTTACAAGGAACTGGCGAAGCAGCACGAATCGCTTGACACCCCATACCGTGAGCAAGTAAAGCATGGTGAGAAGTTTGCCATACTTCCTTTTGGCTGTTGAGACGCTTACCTGGGGCGTGTGGTGGTTCCTGGTTGACGTCATAACTCATGTGAGTAAAGCAAATAGTTTCGTTGAGAGTCATCCAGTGGTTAATCCGCGAACCCAATCGACTGACAACCGCAGTCACATAATCAGCATAATCAGACGCTATTTGTCGGTTTTGCCAGGAACCGTATAAATCATCGAGTGCTTGCGGTGTGTCCCAGTGGTATAAGGTCGCGTGAGGAGTGATACCATGCTCTAGCAAACAATCGACAAGACGCTTATAAAAATCCACGCCTTCCTCATTGACGCTACCACGCCCATCGGGAATGATGCGAGACCATGCAATACTGAAGCGATAATGCTTAAGACCTAATTGTGCCATTAACTTTATATCTTCTTGGTAACGGTGATAGTGGTCGCAAGCAACATCACCTGTATTACCATCCTTAATCCGTCCTGGTGTAGCGCTGAAAGTATCCCAGACGCTTTTTTTACGTCCTCTCTCATTGGCTGCTCCTTCAATTTGATAAGCAGCAGTAGCAGTACCCCAATAAAAACCTTCGGGAAATTGGTAAATCATAGGATTTTTTCTCATACAGCTTCATTTACAGCGATTTTCAGATGAGTAGACTACGCTGTAAGAACCCACATCCGTGTATCCATACTAATGATTGTGGTTCAAACGCCTAAAAACTGCTGTAATTCATCGCATTTAAAGCTTTTAGTGTAGCAATAGCCGCCTTAATTCCACGTTGAAAACTCGGTAATATTCATACTTTGATATATATAGCAATCCGATTTGATTTCTGAATCACTCGTAGAGGTAAGGGACTGGGGATTGGGGACTGGGGACTGGGAAGAAGGAATAAAGGTGTACTGAATTTTGTTCAAAAATCAAATATGAGTCCTATAGCAGTCTTAAATGATGCGTGAATAATAAGATCCCCCTAAATCCCCCTTTTAAAGGGGGACTTTGATTCTAGTTCCCCCCTTTTAAAGGGGGGCTAGGGGGGATCAATAAGTGCCTAAAATCACAGCCAAGCACTTTTCAAACAACCTTTTACAATCATTTTTTAGAACTTCTTAAGCAACTACTAACTCAGAATCGGCTTCTGATGGTGCGCCATCTTGAACGAGGGAACGGGTGTCGCCGTTGCGCTGGAGGATACCGCCCACCATTGCTAATAAAGCGTTGACTTTGCGGGTACGCCATTCATCTATTAGATTTTGCACTTGGTTAGCAGACATCCGCCGTGTCATCGCTTCGTAAAGATAAGCAGCGTGACCGGTTTCATCTTGGGCGATGCTTAACATTCCAATTTTGAGGTTACGTGCTGTGGAATCATCATCGGGTAGGACATTCGCCATCCGTGCAAAGTCTTTGCTAGCATCTAATTCCAGAATGTAGGTGCTAGCCATAAATACATCCCAGTCAATCACAGCAGGTTTTAGCTGTTCTTGAGCATAGCCTTCATAATATATGGCAAAAAAGGGACTGCGCTGTTGTGATTTATTTTGAGATTTTGGTTGGGGTTGGCTTTTAAAATCTATAACTTGTTTATTTAACTGTTTTAAGGCGTGGGCAAAAATTTGACCGTGGCGAGTTTCGTCTGCTGCGTGTTTTGTTAGTTTTTCTGCTAGCCATGTATCACCTTCAGCTGCGGCGCGATCGCTTAGTGCTGTCAAAAATGGAACGGAGCCAGATTCTGCTAACTGAAACCTTGCGAGGACATCAGGGCGAGTTTTATTATCGCGGATTTGAGCTGCAGAGTAATAAGCGATCGCACCCGAACCGGCTAGGTGCATGAGGTAAGTGAAGAAATTCATGGGAGATTCCCGCTGATGATTGGGAGTTTACTTTTTTTATCCTAGTCTTCCCCAATCGATGATTGCCCGCAACTGGACATTGTTTTGCTAGTATCATCCTCCAGAGGTAATTTCAATTCAAAATTCAAAATGAAAATGCGGAAGTTGAATAAACAAGTATTCATTTGGCTGTGTGCAGCTATTATTATTTTCGGGTTGATGGGATGCGATCGCTTTTTTGGTGCTAAGGGTGATGTAGTTGAGCGAGTCAGTGATGGTGATACTTTAACTGTGAAAGACGCCCAAGGAAACAAATTTAGTGTGCGCTTTGCTTGCATGGATGCGCCAGAAATACCACATACCAATAAGGAAAAGCAAAGTAAACGCGCCAGCGATCGCAATCAATTTACTTGGGGTGCTAAAGCTCAAGAACGGTTACAGGAGTTGGTGAGACAAGGAGGCGATCGCGTCACTTTGAATATTACTGATAGCGATCGCTACGGTAGAAAAGTTGCGGAAGTTCGCTTAAACAATGGCACATTTGTGCAGCAAGTCTTACTACGTGAGGGATTAGCAAAAGTTTATCGCCCTTATTTAAATAAGTGTCCCAGTAAAGAATTAGTGCAACAAGCCGAAGCAGAGGCGCAACAGCAAAAGCGTGGGGTTTGGGGCGATGCGAACTTTACCAACCCTTGGGAATATCGCAGTTTCAATAAAAGAAACTTATAGTTAAAGCAGAGCAGAAGAGAAGATTTTCTAAATTATGGTTCAAATAATCCAGGCTAAAGACATCACCTTGCTTGAATTAGAGTCCAGATTTGGAATTCAATTAGTTGAGGATGAGCAATTTTTTAGAGAATGGCAAGACAATTTACCAGAAATTACAGATTCCGAGAAACAGCAACTTGACCGAGTTAAGGCGAGTTACGCCAATCTGCTCAAATATCCTCCTTTACTTGAAAACACCGTCAAAATGGTGGTGTTGTCTCCCTTATTGGATTTAGCAGACTTTTATCTCTCTCCATTTCACGTCAAATCTGAAAAGTCTGTTGAAGTTTCTGTTGAAGATGAAGGTGTAACAGTCAAAGGACAAATTGATGTCTTAGTTTTGTTTGAACAGCTAGTGGTGGTAGTCATAGAGTCTAAACAAGCAGCCTTTTCTGTGGAGGTAGGCAAACCACAACTTTTAGCATATATGCTGGCACTCTCTAACTCCGATAAACCAATATATGGATTAATTACTAATGGCGGTAGTTTTATCTTCGTTAAATTGATTCAGCAAGAAATGCTAAAGTATGCGTTTTCTCGCTTGTTCTATATCTTCAATCCTGGGAATGAGTTGTATACAGTTTTGAGTGTGTTGAAGCGTCTTGGACAACTAGCTTTGTCACGCTAGTAGGAAACTTATGCAGCAAAAAGTGTATGTGATGGATATTTAGTTGTTGAGCAGCAATGTCTATCCTACAAAAAACTAATATTTATACTCATTCATATCATGTCCATTTAAATAACCGTCATTGCGACCGAAGTGAAGCAATAGCAAAATTTTTGGGATTGCGTCGTTTCACTTCGTTCCACTCGCAATGACATAATTCAGCGTGATTGGTCGGACACCATATCATTAGAAATACTTGTAAATAGAGATTGAAGACTCATTCACGAGTATTAAAGACTCATTCACGGAGCAAAAAGCCTCATTCACGAGTATCAAAGACTCATTAACGGAGATAAAAGCTTCATTGACGAGTATCAAAGACTCATTAACGGAGCAAAAAGCCTCATTCACGAGTATCAAAGACTCATTAACGGAGCAAAAAGCCTCATTCATGAGTATCAAAGACTCATTAACGGAGCTAAAAGCCTCATTCACGAGTATTAAAGACTCATTAACGGAGCTAAAAGCCTCATTCACGAGTATTAAAGACTCATTAACGGAGCTAAAAGCCTCAACCGCATAATAAGTACCTAAACAAAAATATTTACAGTCATTGCGAGCAGAGCGAAGCAATCCGCCCCTTGCGATTGCTTCATTCCGCTTCGCTACATTCGCAATGACATTGTGTAATTAATTTTGTATAACTACTTATATTTGCGGCTAAGAACAAGAAATATCGTGGTTGAGGGCAGAAAATTGTTGTGGTACTGAGCTTTTACCTTTTCTTGCCCAATGGTATTGAGAAAATTAACTATAATCGTACTTAATCGTATAATATCGTACCTAATTATATGGAACCAATTACCGTCGGTGCGATCGCTCTTTTAGCTTTTCTAGGTAATAAATTCGTTGATTGGTCAACGGAAAAGGCTTTGGATGCAATTTATGACAAAGCCAAGCAAGTTATTCAAGATAAATCACCCGCAACAGCAGCCGCTTTAGAAACCGCAGCCGAACAAGCAGCTTTACCGCCAGGAGAACGAGAAGATATTGGTGAAGCTGTATTAGTAGAAGATGTAAAAAAAGCAGCAGAGGCAGACCCGGAAATTAAGGAAGCTGTAGAAGCTTTAGGAAATCAAGTAAACACTGCTGCACAAGATAACCCAGAACTGGCAAAGGCTATAGCAGAGTTAACCGCAGCTATTAAAGCGCAAAGTCCTACAACGGTAGAGAATTGGCAAGGTATAAATATTAAGGGTGGCGAGAATACTATCAGTAATCCCACTTTAAACTTTGGCAGTAAATGACCGCAGAGAACTGGCAAGGGATAAACATTAAGGGTGGAGAGACTAACATTCACAACCCAACAATTAATATTGGGTCGTCACAGCGAAATTCTCCACCAAATATCCCCAATAATCTAAGTCGCAAAGGCGCAGTCAAGTTTGTTGGGCGAGACAATGAACTTACCGACATCCATCAGAAATTGCAGCAGTCGGGGAAAGTGGCGATTTCGGCGGTGGCTGGAATGGGTGGTGTCGGTAAAACAGAACTCGCAACCCAGTACGCACTAAGACATGAAGTTGATTATCCTGGGGGTATCTGTTGGCTGAATGGGAGAGAATCAGACTTAGCAGCCAGCATTGTGCAATTTTATCTTTTGTACATTGGTCAAGAAATACCAGACAAATTAGGCGGAAAACTGCTGAACCCCCAAGAACAAGCGCAGTGGTGTTGGCAGCATTGGCAACCATCTGAGGGTTTAGTGTTGGTAGTATTAGATGATGTCACTAATTTAGAGAATCTGCAAGAAGTACAGCCGCCTGGGAACCGCTTCCGGGTACTTATCACCACCCGGTTACGCAACCTCAGTCCTAATTTTGTGCAGGAAATTTCCTTAGATGTACTCCCGGAAAATAAAGCGTTGGAACTGCTAACAGCTTTTGTGGGTGAAAGGCGGATACAACGAGAAGAAACAACGGCTAAAGAATTGTGTGAATGGCTGGGATATTTGCCTTTAGGGTTGGAATTAGTAGGACAGTATTTAGCTGAAGATCCAGATTTATCTTTAGCAGAAATGTTAGAACGGCTGAAGGTGCAGCATCTAGAAGATGAAGCATTGGAACGGAGACAGCCAACCTTGAGTGCAGCACAGTTAGGAGTCAAAGCCGCCTTTGAATTAAGCTGGCGAGAATTGGAAGAAAAAACCCAGCTTGTAGGTGCGTTGTTGAGTTTGTTTGCCCCTGGTGTCATACCTTGGCAATTGGTAGAGTCTATCAGTGAATTGTTAAATTGGGCAAAGGCAGATGTTACCGAAGCCAGAAAGCAACTTTACAAGCGACATCTTATTCAAAGATTAGAAGATAAAAACGCTTGTTATCAAATTCATCCGTTAATTCGGGAGTTTCTTAAAGGAAAATTAGCACAGATTTACCATTGCACAGGCAGAGAGGAGTTAAGGTTAGATTTCAAACAAGCTTTTGCAGCGGCGATGGTAGCAAAGGCGAAAGAAATTCCTCAAGCTATCACTTTAGAATTTATCGCCTCAGTGCAAGATACTATTCCCCATCTCCAAGAAGTTGCCGAAAATTTGATTGATGCGCTAAGGGATGAAGATTTAGCTTGGGTGTTTATTGGTTTGGGTAGATTTTATGAAGGACAAGGTTTGTATGCGTTAGCAGAACCTTGGCGTATGCAGTGTTTATCAGTAGTAAAAACCCGTTTGGGAGAAGAACATCCCCACGTTGCCACTAGCCTCAACGACTTGGCATTACTCTACAATTCCCAAGGAAAGTACGCCTCAGCCGAACCTTTGTATCTGCAAGCTTTGGAAATGACTAAACGCCTACTGGGAGAAGAACATCCCCACGTTGCCACTAGCCTCAACAACTTGGCATATCTCTACAATTCCCAAGGAAAGTACACCGAAGCCGAACCTTTGTATCTGCAAGCTTTGGAAATGACTAAACGCCTACTGGGAGATGAACATCCCCACGTTGCCACTAGCCTCAGCCACTTGGCATATCTCTACCATTCCCAAGGAAAGTACACCGAAGCCGAAGCTTTGCATCTCCAAGCTTTGGCACTGTATAAACGCCTGCTGGGAGAAGAACATCCCGACGTTGCCACTAGCCTCAACAACTTGGCATATCTCTACAATTCCCAAGGAAGGTACGCGGAAGCCGAACCTTTGTTTCTGCAAGCTTTGGAAATGACTAAACGCCTACTGGGAGATGAACATCCCGACGTTGCCGGTAACCTCAGCCACTTGGCATATCTCTACCATTCCCAAGGAAAGTACACCGAAGCCGAACCTTTGCATCTCCAAGCTTTGGCACTGTATAAACGCCTGCTGGGAGAAGAACATCCCCACGTTGCCACTAGCCTCAACAACTTGGCTAATCTCTACAAATCCCAAGGAAGGTACAGCGAAGCCGAACCCTTGTATCTCCAAGCTTTGGCACTGAGAAAACGCCTGCTGGGAGAAGAACATCCCGACGTTGCCGGTAGCCTCAACGACTTGGCATATCTCTACGATTCCCAAGGAAGGTACAGCGAAGCCGAACCCTTGTATCTCCAAGCTTTGGCACTGAGAAAACGCCTGCTGGGAGAAGAACATCCCGACGTTGCCGGTAGCCTCAACGACTTGGCATATCTCTACGATTCCCAAGGAAGGTACAGCGAAGCCGAACCCTTGTATCTCCAAGCTTTGGCACTGTATAAACGCCTGCTGGGAGAAGAACATCCCCACGTTGCCACTAGCCTCAACAACTTGGCTAATCTCTACAAATCCCAAGGAAGGTACAGCGAAGCCGAACCCTTGTATCTCCAAGCTTTGGCACTGTATAAACGCCTGCTGGGAGAAGAACATCCCCACGTTGCCACTAGCCTCAACAACTTGGCTAATCTCTAC
>JAHHHN010000021.1 GCA_019359325.1 Mojavia pulchra JT2-VF2
CATCAAAGCCTCATTGCTCAACCTCCATCCCAGAGTGCGATTGCCTCCGGCACTGCGCTTTAGCGCAATCGCTACCTTTCTTTGTTCCTTAGTATACCTGTACTAAATTTAGATGCGTTTGCCCTGGATGCGGTAAATGAGGAAAAAGGTGTAAATATGCTAAAATAGAGCCATTAAGCCGTCTTTATGGCTCCGGTTCAGCACTTAAGGATTGATGATTCGGTAGTAAATTGCGGCAACCAATAAAATTGCCAAAATAACTAAGATAAAAGCGTTGCGGAATATAGAGGGTAGTTCGTCTTTATCCGTGATTACATTATCTCGTTGCACCTGACTTATAGGCTCAACTTTCCTTGTTTTTTTGTGATTCTTGTAACCACCCGTGTTCTCTGTCAACGAAATAATATTTTCAGTTTTTGTTTGTTGCTGTTCTTTGGCTTTCATAAGATTTTCTGAATCCTTGTAGTTTTTCTGCTGTAAGTTTCCAAAGATTCATTAATAACTACATCATGCTTGGGAATTACCTTAGCTTGATGAGTAGTTATCCCAAAAGTTTAATTTGATATAAAGTTTATTTGTAATTGTAGTTACCTTATATCAATATGAACGCTGGCAGAATGACCTGCGTATTGTTACAACTGTGAGTTGCCCAGGTGTGCAATTAGACTGATATTTAAGTTTTTGCATATTCAAAATCTATGGGAAAATCTGCTGTAAATTTAAAATAAAACCGGGGAGAACATCTTCACCGGATAAACTTGTAGGAGATTGTAAAACTAATGGTGCTTGATTAGGACGATAAATTATTACTTGTTTATCTTTGGGATTAATTAACCAACCAAGTTGTAAGCCATTAGCTAAGTATTCCTGCATCTTGGCTTGAGTGTCTTCCACATCATCAGTTTCTGAAACCAATTCCACTGCAAAGTCAGGACACAAGGGGAGATATTTTTTTCTTTGTTGTGGTGTAAGAGCATCCCACCGTTCCATCTTTACCCAAGAAGCATCAGGAGAACGAGTTGCACCATTGGGAAGTTTAAAACCAGTGGAAGAATCAAAAGCTTTTCCGAAATTATTTTGACTGTTCCAAAGCCATAGTTGACCTAACAAATCAAAATTCCGGTTTCCTGTTTCTCCCCCAGTGGGTGACATAATTAC
Source organism: Mojavia pulchra JT2-VF2 (assembly GCA_019359325.1). GTDB lineage: Bacteria > Cyanobacteriota > Cyanobacteriia > Cyanobacteriales > Nostocaceae > Mojavia > Mojavia pulchra. Next base: position 1,159 of record JAHHHN010000021.1, read on the forward strand.
TAATTCTCCTTCAGCAGTTAATTCCAGCCGCAGTTCTTGATTTACGGCAACAAGAAGTTCAAATTCCTCATCCGTAAATTTGAGATTAGGAGGTAATTGTAAAGTTAAAGCAGTCATAATTAATTCCACTCCACAGAAATGCTAGTTGCATCAAACCCATGCGCTGCCGATCCTCACCAGATCTAACTACGCCATCGAAGTGTTTTTTCTTTAATTGGGTTAACGAAAGAACGTCCCTGGGTTTGAGACCGAGCAAATTCTGCTTTCAATCTATAATACCAACGGGCTTGTGCATCGGCATCTCCAACTAAAGTTAAGGGTGGATTATATTTCAAGCCGATTTGTTGTTTAAGCAAAATTTCTCGATCTTGATTGAGAAAACTGCGTGTAAACCATAGCAACAATGGTTTGAAAATGGGAAACCACGGTAAGGTTGTGTAGAACAGAGTTGTTTCCTCTGTTTCAGTTTCGGAAATGGGAGTAATTGCTGTCAAGTTACAGACTATATGTTTATCGGTGGACACCCGCTCAATACGAATTCCCGGTAAACGGAATGAGATTTCGATCTGTGGATTGCGCCCAATCAAGCGATAGAAAAAGGTTTGTTGTTCTATTGGATGCTTTCGCATGGTAAAGCCGTACAAAGATGGTTCAAAGGTTTTGTCTACCTCCTTTAGTGTTTGAGGGGAACGCCACCACCACGCCTGGTGAACGAAAGCAATATGAGCGGGATCGATCAATCCCACCACGGCGTGATCGACATCACAGGGAAGGCGGATGGACTCAACGGCTTGGGGAGCTTGGTTGGCAAATTCAGGGATGAGAGGGATTTCTCCTAGCTCTAAAGAATTCTCATCATTTGACATATAAATCCAAATATTTCCTTGCGCCTCTTGTATTGGATAGCTTTTCGTTTCACTTCCTTTGGCAAAGATTGCGCCTGAGCGATCGCGACTAAAAACGATTAGCTCGTTCAAGAGGGTTTTTGCAAGTAATTGTCCAGGTTTTAGCTGTTTACTAGGTAACGCATAGTACCAAGTATTTCTTAAAAACAAAGGTATTTTAGCCATCTTAGAGTTAGGGTTAGGTTAAATTGTGGCACAAAAGGTTAAGTAGTTGTAGATCAAGCCAATTGACTCACCTACATCAGCTGTCGTGCTTCTTGAATTCATTGCGCCATCAGCCCAGAGTTACGATACAGCTGATTAGGTTGTTGCTGTATTGTTTGTGTTGTTATTACCTGGAAGCGTAAAATCCGCTTTTGGAGGTCATGCAGAGATACCTGAGCCAGTTGATTAACTGAGCAAATACCAACGTGAAGCAGCAACCCGTAGTACTGACAACCAACCGATGGTAGCCTTGAAAAATCTGCTAATGCAGTCGATTTATTAATATGCTGAATATGCATCTGCATTTGAGCAGCTAAGTTTTGTTTGAATGAATTGCCAACACCAAGCCTGCATCAAGAAAATAGAGATAAGTCTCTACTTGAAGATGATTAATTCTTGAAACTGTGTAGAACACTTCAGATGCAGGCCTCTGCTGCCTACACTGAAGAACTCAGGGGGGAGTGGTTTGATTTATTGTATTCGACAATAGAGTCGGGAATACCCGCAACAGCCATCTAGAGGCAGTGGAGAGTACCCCACAAGGCACTTTTGCCATCATTTTTGGGGTGTCTCACAAAAGTTATCATGTTTATGATATGCGATCGCAGTGATTATAGCTATAGTTCATATAGGATTCATATCTGATTTTTGAAATACACGTAGGGTGGACTTTGCAACTATTCGTGCAGAAAAGCAGGCGAATTCTAGTTCAGCTTTGGCGCGATCGCCCTTTGGGAGCATTGCATCTAACGAGTTTAGCCTGCGGTGGCTGCTCATAGTCTGTGTGAGCCATTCACCTACCAAGCGTTGTGCATACTGCCTTACTCTCCAATCAGTATGCTTACTGCCTCACTCTTGTTAACGGGTGCGGCTCTTTAGAGTGCGAATTACGCACTGGCAATTTTATTTAGATTAAGGCGCTAGGAGGAAACTTGAACGGGACAATTCTGAAGCGAGAGAGGTACTTAATGCTTCTCTTATATTAAATTTAGGGGTGTCCACTTTTCCAGTGTTGGCACCCTTTCTTTTTTATACTCAACTTATGTTAGGCGATCGCAAGCTTTCGGCTCAATGATATACCAAAATGAATGCGTGAATTACTCAAATGAAAAAGCAAACTGGAGTTTGAGAAAGTAAAAGCTTCTTTTGCTTGCGGAAAACACCAAAATGAGAAAGCAAAAGCTGCTTTTGAGAAAGTAAAAGCTGCTTTTGCTTGCGGAAAACACTAAAATGAGAAAGCAAAAGCTGCTTTTGAGAAAGTAAAAGCTTCTTTTGCTTGCGGAAAACACTAAAATGAGAAAGTAAAAGCTGCTTTTGAGAAAGTAAAAGCTGCTTTTGAGTAAGTAAAAGCTTCTTTTGCTTGCGGAAAACACCAAAATGAGAAAGTAAAAGCTGCTTTTGAGTAAGTCAAATGGCATTTTGAGTAAGCAATCAAGCATCGTTAGTTAATTCAATATAAATTTCAGTCTAGGCGATCGCAGCAGCCGTCAACAAATCATTAAAAATTCCGAAAAGGCTTGTGTAATCTGCGCGAATGTGTAAGTTCTAGCTTTATGTAGGGCGAGTAATGTCCAGTACTCTTGGCTGCGGCTAATTGAAACTCTGCATTTCAATTTCTAATTCTAGATAGCCTGTCTGCTCATCAAAACTCCTTTTAAAGGTAAACTCTTCACTAGCGCCAATCACTATTTCAGCAGTTGTATAGATTAGGCATCCATTATCAAGATGTCCACCAATAGTTTTACCTTGTTTGTCAGCGATCGCAATGTGTAAATGTACGCCTGTGGTTGCTATTGTTCCATTAAGAGTGAGTATTTCAAATTTATCGTTGAAAACTGTACTATTGTCTTGATTGGCAAAGCGAATTTTTGCCTGTTTTAAACTGCCAATTGCACTCAAGATAAACCCTGCTTTAATATCTTGCTGGATGGCAAATTGCTTTAGGCTTTGCCTTAAATCTTCATTTGGTTTGAGTCTAATAGCAAAGAGTTTCATTAGTTAGTTATTCTACATTAATACAAGGATACTTGAGCCGTATTTCTACTGTGGTTTTTTCATACTGCTTTGAATAATATATACAAATATATTATCAGGGTATAAATATGTCAGAGTTGCCACCACAGTGTCAAGATTTAAAACAACAAGTTGAATATATATTACAGCTTTTACAGCAAGAACCCACACTGCGTTCTTATGACATTACACCTGTGCAAACTTCGCTTGATAAAGCAATTTCTCCAAGATTTGAAATTGTGTTTGCAGGTGCGTTTAGTGCAGGTAAATCTATGCTGATTAACGCGCTACTAGAACGGGAATTGTTATACAGTGCAGAAGGACACGCTACTGGTACAGAATGCAAGATTGAGTATGCACCAGCTGCTCAAGAACGTGTTGTTTTAACATTTCTGAGTGAGGCAGAAATTCGAGAACAAGCTGTTGCTTTATGTCAAGAATTAGGATTTAAAACAGTAGCAAATATTAATCAAACTGATGTAATTGATTTACTTAGCCAAGGTTGCCAAGCTATCCTCCAGCAAGAGGGTGGAGAGAGTAAATCGGAACGTGCAAAACAAGCCAAGGCGTTACAGTTGTTGCTTGAAGGATATGTGGTAAATCGTCAACATATCCATACAGTTAATAATGCCACATATTCAATGGAGCAATTTAACTTTTCTAATCTCAAAGAAGCTGCTGGATATGCGCGCCGTGGTAGCAATAGCGCTGTTTTGAAGCGGATTGAATATTATTGCAACCATCCTCTATTGCAAGACGGTAACGTAATTATCGACACCCCAGGAATTGATGCGCCAGTAGAGAAGGATGCACAACTAACTTATGACAAAATTCAACATCCTGATACTTCAGCAGTGGTGTGTGTCTTAAAACCTGCTGCTGCGGGTGATATGACGAAGGAAGAAACAGAACTTTTGCAAACTATGCGAGGGAATAGCGGAATACGCGATCGCGTTTTCTATATTTTCAACCGCATTGATGAAACTTGGTACAATGCCCAGTTAAGGCAAAGGCTAGATGAATTAATTAATGGACAGTTTCGAGATAGTAACAGAGTTTATAAAACCAGTGGATTACTAGGTTTTTATGGCAGTCAAATTAAACAAACAACAACAAGCGATCGCTTTGGTTTAGATTCAATTTTTGCTGCAAGTGTTAAAGGTTTAGATGGTAGAGAGGAAACGCCTCAATTCGTTAGTGAATTTAATCGCTACTGTGTCAACTCTAGTAAATTATTAGCCAGTAGTTTCCGAATATCTGTTAATAATTTTGAAACTCCCAATCAAAACTATGTGCGGATTTTATCTGAACATGGAACACCTTTGATTAACCAACTAATTCAAGATAGTGGTATTGAAGAATTTAGAACTGCTATTACTCGCTACCTTACCGAAGAAAAACGCCCACAGCTTTTTCAAATTCTAGCTGATGATTTGGAAAATGTTTGTATTAACTTGAAAAAACATTATCAGTCAGTACAACGGGATTTATATAGTCAACCGCGAGAAATTGAAACTATGAAGTCCCAGGAATTACAACGCCTCAATCAGCAATTACAGCAAATAGGCAAAGACTTTAGCCAGCACATTACTGAAGAAGTTAACCAAATAATTAATAATGCTTGCGATATTTTTGAGGCAGATTTTCGCCATTTGCAATCACGGATGATTCGTCGTTTAGATGAGTTGCTAGATACATTTTCTGTCGCTGATGCTTATCGGCGTGCAACCCTTAGCCATCCTCGCAATGCGACTGCACCTCTACTTGCTATTTTAGTGGAAGCATTTTATTATTTAGCTAATCAGTTAGAAGATGTTTTAATCGAGTCTTGCCAGCAAATAATTGCTAATCTATTTCAACATTTAATAGACAAAATCCGCAAGTCAGAATATTATCGTCACTTGTATCGCTTGTTAGGTAATGATAGCGGTATTGAACAACAGATCAAAGAAGTAGAAAAGCTAGTTTCTCAAGCGCTGGTGAGTGCAGCAAGTGTAGAGTGCGATCGCTTTGTCAGAGAAAGCCCCAGATTTTATGAAGAAGGTACTTTTTCTATATATCAGTTTCGCCAGACTTTACAGCAAACTTCTCAAGGTTACGACTGCGAAAGCATGGTAGAAGCAGAACCAGCAATTAGACAGTTATTAAAGCTAGATTTTGAGCCGAAAGTTTCCCAAACCATTCGCAAATCTTTCCGCCAAACTATCAATCAAATCCTCAAAAATCAGTTATTAGCAATGGCTGAACATCAAGCAGATGAAATAGTACAACAGTATCCCAATGCGCGGACTTATTTAGAGAAAACTTTAGAACAAGAAGCTGAAGAAAAAATCATTAATAATCAACGTTTGCTAAATGCAGTTGAGCAAAAAATAACAAAATACAATGCATCGGTCAATAGTATCAATGATTGTCTACATATAATGCATTCATCAGATTATTTATTACCTGTGATTGCTGAATATGACTCGGAATATTTTGTTAATAATATGGTAGATAATAAGTATATACCTTCAAATGGTTTATCAAATGCTCTGATAGAGGATTTAAATTGTATTTAACTTAACTAGCTTAATTGTCCATAATTGTAGGGTGGTACAGCCCACCTTACAAACTAAATAATTTTTACATACATATAGGATGATATGGAAGATAGATTCAAACTATTAGAGTGCAATGATAATGATGTTTTTTCATTTCCTGGTGATGTGACATCAAAAGTAGGTAGTTTTAAAGAAAAAGTTCGTAAAGCATTCGGTAAAACAGCCGGATCTCAATTTACTAATGAATTAATTGCTCAAAAGGTAAATATAGATGCTAGTAAATTGCATCCAAATGGCGCTGCTGGAACTTTTGAGGGTTGGTTTAATGAAGGGATAAATTATGAACTTCTTACTTTGGGTTCTCAAAGCTGGAAGAAAGGAAAAATTAAAATTAACATCAACGTTGAATTTTTCGTTGAAGAAGACGAAAACCTAGAAATAGTAAATAATAATGATTCAGGAATTTCTGAGTTTGAATCACCACTTGATGACCTGAAACGCATGATTAACCAATAAACTTAATTCAGGTGATAGACAAAGTACTGCGATCGCAGATAACTTAATTAAGTTTGCTAATTTATTTGTTTGTGCAATCAAGCTTTAAATTAGGCAAATATTTACATGACTAAATTATCAATAGTTCTTTAAATATTCATGAATAAACCCCCCGCATTCGCATCCCACCGCAAGTAAAAACATATGTCTTTCAACGCGACAAATATCAATGCCAAAGCTGTGGTAAGACAACTTTAGAAACTGACCTTACCATCGACCATATTATTCCTCTTGCCCGTGGCGGTCAAAATGATATCAGTAACCTACAGACTCTTTGCTATACTTGCAATCAGCAAAAAAAAGACCACATTGACTCTCGTTTCAGACGCCACTTTGATTCTTAATATAAAAATCCTAAATCATTTAGAAAAAATTTTAATTAGTGTAGGGTGGGCAATGCCTACCCTACAACGTGTATGTCAAAAAGAAAATTTTGAAAAAAGAATGCGACAAAATGTTGTGCCCTTACGAATAATTTATATGTCGCAAACATTATTTGAATTGGTATAAGCCTCTCTCTGCTTTGGAGAGGGTTTCTTTAGAATCTGTCGAACTCATATTAAAGTCGAATTTTGTAGATAAAAAAGAACCATGTCTTCTATATAGAGACATGGCAAACTTTAAGAGTATTTACTTATTTTAGTAGATGTTTAATAAGATTTAGTCTTATTTAAGCGCATCTCTTAATCGCTTGAGTAACTTGGCCAATTCAAAAAATTATGGAGCTTTTGGCCTGCTTTCTAGCACAATTTTGTTGTAAGCATTGATAGCAGCATCAGCATTGAGTCTGTTGAAACTAACTTTAGCTATTAGCGTTTAGATTCATCCCAAGCTTTGATTGCAGCCCTTAGTTCCTTAAGAAACTTACTCATCTCCATAAATTGTGGATCTTTTGTAAGTTTCTGGAGAGTTTCGGGACTGCTTTCTAGCACAATTTTGTTGTAAGCATTGATAGCAGCATTTAGCTGAACGATACTCACATATGGTGTTTCGCTATTTTGCCCTTTTGGGATTTCACTGTTTTGGGCAATAGCAGTACCTCCTGCTAAATTTTTAGTACTTGCTAGTAACTGCATTAGGTTTGAACTACCAACAGACAGACATGGTGTTGTTGATAAGGGAGAGACATATAGAATAGATAGTGCATTGATGAGCGCTTTCACAGATGCTTGGGAAGTACCTAAATTTTCAAAAGCAGTCTGTAACTGAGATGCTGCTGCACAGGAATTTGTCCCCCTAAGTAAGAGGACGGCAAGAAGACCATCTGGGTTATCGGGGGATGGGCCGTTGCTAGTCAGCTTTCTAGCTATGTTATTAAGATGTTCCTGAACTTCTTGCGGGGCAATAAGTTGGTTAATTGGATCATTGGGTGATCTATTAAATCGAGGGCGGAAACTACCACCAGATGAACTTGATGAATCTACACTACTTCCTTGATTAACCAATCGGCCAGCGTTCGCTCTGGTAGGTACAACTATCAGAGAAGTTAATAACATAAATACGAGGCCAAGACTTAAGGAAGATTTTGACTTTTTCATGGCTTTTATCTCCAATTTAATCAGTGAGAAAATGCAGAACTTAAAACTCGAAAATATATCCCACATTTACAGCAAAGCCAAGACCGTTCTCAAAATTGCTAGTCACATCTGTAAAAATAGTGTTGACAACTAGAGGTGTCTTTCTAAAAGGAGTAAAGGATGCACCCATGTTCAGAGCATTCCCAGTCCAGCTACTTACTAGAGATACTTGAGATGCAACCCGTAAACCTGCGCTACCGAAAACATTTACAGAATTATCACCCCTTCTGAGCGCACCTAAAGAGCTAAAATCGCCAGTGCCAATACCCACCGATAAAGTTAGAGGTAATTTGTTACCTTCATTATTTGGTTGTAAGTCAAATGCTTTAGTAACTACTCCGTAAAAAGTTTCTTTATCGTTGCCAGCATCTCCCCATTTAATTGGGTTGTACCAACCAAGTGCTACGGCTGTACCATCAGTAAAGTATTTATGTAGTTTTAGCCCAATAGCGCCACTCTCGCCAAAGTCTCCACCGAAGCTTTGTCCGCCTACACTAATAACGTTGAAATCGAATTCTAGCCCTACAGATTTAACTGCATCTCCTACACCAAAGCCAAAAATTAGGGAACCGTCAACTTTACCTTTATCTAGCGGGAAATATACTCCTCCACCAATAAAGGCTTGACGCCAACTTGCACCATATCCAGTAGGAGTACCAGCACTAGAACCAGGCGCTATTGTTAGAGGTTCCTGTAGCGTAACAATGGGTTCAATCAAAAGTTCTTGGCGTAATCTATTGGTTTCTCCTAAGGTGTCACCTACAACACCAGAAGAATCTGTTTGAGCAATTAGCTGGGGTTGCTTTTGCTCGATTATGGTTTCAGCCTTTTTGGTTGTAACCAATTTTTGGGCTAAGTCTGCATCTGGTTTTGCTGTCTGTCGGGATAGGAAGTTTACATCTGTCCGTTTAAACAATTTTTGCTCTAAAGCTGCTGCTGGTTTTGCCACCCTCGCAAAAGTAGCAGAAGATTTTTGTGGCGCTGGGAAAGAACTAAATTCAACGCTGGGATTGTGATTTTCCACAGTCACTTGTCCCCAGCCCAAATCTTGTCCTGCCAAAATTTCAGAACTAGCATAATCCTCAAATGGGGTTTGCGAAGAACTGAATTCACTGCTGGGATTGCCAGCTACCAACTTATCCTCAGCAGCAGCGGGATTCGCTGACATAGCCATAGTCAGCAGAAGGCTTGCTACGGCAGTTCTTCCTAAACCCAAGAAAATATACCGCACCCAATTGGGTACTAATATACTTAAACTTTTTTCTCTCATCACGGCATTTTCCTCACACGTTGAAAAAAATATAACATCATATTTGGAATATGCATCCCAAATTAAAGTATTGATAAATACAGGAAAAATAAAATTTTTAATTTATTTCCTAGAGATATAAAAGCCTAAACAGCTTCTAATGCGGCAATATCAAGATTAGACATAACGATCACGAACCTTCATGCTGAGAAAAATGAGGTTATTTAATATTCTTTGCTGTCCAAATTACCCTGTACTACTACCAATAGTGATTACCCGGTAGATATGCATACAAATAATCACATGCTGGAATACCCTGTGACAAAACTGTGTTGAATTTAGCATCCTTACGGGTGAAGAGTTTAAGCAACCCGTAGATCTCGGTAGATGATCCGTCCTAATGCGTAAATGCAGCTTTGTGGACAGCCGTGGAATTTACTATTCAGTTATAGTCGCAAAATTTTAGAACGCCAAATATCTTTAAAAATAGCTGAAATACCTACAATCCTGTTGTAGGGCATTTTTACCCTATCTTTAAATATTGGGCAATAGCGATATCTTCAGGCTAACCAACCCGGTTTAGAAGCTTATTTATTAAGTAACTTCAACAAGCGTGCGATCGCAAATAGAACCCGTGAAAGCATTGTAAATTTAATACCTCTAAACCCCCAACCTTCTTCCTTTGAAGGAAGGGTTAGGAATTTTATGCAAACATAGAAAAAATTGGACTTACAGAAAGTGTAATGTCACTCATGTAAAGACAGGAACGTCTAGATTTTAATTTTTTCCCCAAGTTCCGGTGAACACAAACGTTTGTTGGGGTTTTCGTTGACGGGGAGCCAACTCACGTTGTTGGTATTGTTCAGGTAAAGTTTGAAGATCGCCTGGATATCCAACTGCGATCGCAGCTACTGGTTCATACCCCTCTGGAATACTATACAACTCCCTTGCCTTAGACACATCAAATCCTGCCATCTGGTGAACGAACAAACCTAAGGCAGTTGCTTGAATTGTTAGACTGCAAACTGCGGCCCCTACATCGTGAAAAGCATGACGATTTTCTTTGCCATTTTTCTCAAAATGTAATTTTGCTACCGAAATCATCAGAACGGGAGCGTTTTTTGCCCATACTTGATTTCCTTCTGCTAGACAACTAAGCAGACGATTGAATTCTTCTGCATTGTCCTGAGTGGCAAAAATAAAATGCCAAGGCTGCTCATTATAGGAAGAAGCCGCCCAACGAGCTGCTTCAAACAAACTGCTAAGGGTTTCTGGCTCAATGCGTTTTTCTGAAAATGCCAGAGGACTCCAGCGTTGTTGCAGCAAAGGATCAATTGGATACTGAGAATTAGCAGATTTTTCCATGATTATCTAAGCTTAATAACGATTTGTATTCCAGACAGGCTGGACAAGATAAAGCACTTACCTGTATGTATTTAAAGATAATGCCTGTAATTATGCAGATGTTGAAATACAAGTTAACTTTTGCCAACAGTTACATTCCAAGCACATTCGGCCACAGTATTTTCTAGCAGAAAATAGATGCTGTAATAGTATAAAAAATTATATTAAGTCTTCACTTTGGTGCATTTTGGGGAGCTTATGTGGAGTAATTTCAAAGTATTTTTATTTTCTTGCATTGTTATGAAAGTATCGCCCCTTCCTTTGTGCGAAGGGGCGATTATCCTTTAAAACAGAAGAGGTCAGTTTTTTTCTATGCCTAACTGATATCATGTCCGTTTAAATAACCGTCATTGCGACCGAAGGAAAGCAATCCCAAAAACTTTGCGATTGCGTCGTTTCACTTCGTTCCACTCGCAATGACATATTCAGGGTGATTTGCCGGACATCATATGAGTCATCTGGATTTTCCTCTCAATTACCTGAGTATTCACTGCCAGATATAGATAAGAATAAACAGAACAATCCAGATGACATCAACGAAGTGCCAGAACAACGAAGTTGCATTCACACCGAAGTGGCCTGAGTCGTAGTTACCGGGGATGAAAGAGCGGACAAAAATAATCAACTGCAACAGGATGCCACTTAATACGTGCAAGCCGTGAAAGCCTGTTAGCAGGTAGAACATCCCACCGAATGTTCCTGACGTGAAACCAAAGGCGAGACCTTTCCATTCAATCGCTTGCCCTACTAAAAAGTAGCTTCCCATAGCCATTGTTGCTAAGAGAAACAAACGAAATTTCATTAAATCGTGACGCTGAAGAGCGCGTTCTGCCAGATAAATAACAAAGCTACTAGCAACAAGAATCACTGTATTAATTGCAGGTTCCTTAACTTCTAGCCCAGAAACTCCAGCGGGTAGCCAGTTAGGAGTCGTTGTTTTATAGACAATATATCCAGCAAAAAAACTCAGGAAAATGACGCTTTCTGACAGTAGGAAGACAATAAAGCCAAACATTTTATTGCCTTCTTCGTCATGAGTATGCTCACCACCTGTGTGATGTAACTCCCCAGAAGTGAGATAACTATCCATTGCTTAAATTCTCCTTGATCTTGCAGAAGAAGCTTGAGTGATAGGTAATTGAGATGAAGGAGGAGGGAAAAGAATCAACGAACCGCAGAGGAGCCAGTGCGTTGCGGAGGACACTGCGTTGGGCGGCTTCGCCGACTTGAAGCAAGTGCCGGTTGAGGTTCCCTCAGCTAAACTCTGCGTACCTCTGCGTTTAAAAATTTACTTTCCTCATTTCCTCTCAGGAATAGCATCAGCAATTAACGGTTCAGACTTGCCGTAGCCGTAGGGTTCGCTGATAACGATAGGAATTTCTTCAAAGTTCTCTACTGGAGGTGGTGAAGAAACCAACCATTCCAACCCAATTGCCCGCCAAGGATTATCAGGTGCTTTCTCACCATGCATCCAGGAAACTATCATGTTGAAAATGAAAGGCAAGGTAGACATTCCTAAGAAGAACGAGCCGAGACTAGCGATGATATTCCAGAATTCGTACTCTGGGGCGTAGGAAGAGACGCGACGTAACATTCCCTGCAATCCTAATGGGTGCATTGGTAAAAAGTTGATGTTAGTACCAATAAAGGCCAACCAGAAGTGCAACTTGCCCCAACCTTCGTAGTACATCCGCCCGGTCATTTTGGGGAACCAGTGGTAGAAGGCTGCATACAAGCCCATCGTCACGGTACCGTAGAGTACATAGTGGAAGTGACCAACCACAAAATATGTATTGTTAACGTGAACATCAACAGGCACAGAAGAAAGCATGATGCCTGTGATGCCTGCGAAGACAAACATGATTAGTCCACCCAGAGCAAATAGCATTGGTGTAGTCAGCCGCAGTTTACCGCCCCAAATTGTCGCCACCCAAGCAAATACCTTAATGCCAGTGGGTACAGACACACACATTGTGGTCAGCATGAAAATCATCCGCATCCAGCCAGGTGTACCGCTGACATACATATGGTGTACCCAAACGATACCGCTAACTACCGCAATTAAGATTGATGAAATAGCAACTACTTTGTAACCAAATAAAGGTTTGCGGCTATAAACTGGGAAGATTTCTGAGAATATGCCAAAGATAGGCAGAATAATCACATAAACGGCAGGGTGGGAGTAGAACCAGAAGTAGTGCTGAAACATGACTGGATTCCCGCCTTTGCTGGGGTCAAAAAAGGCAGTGCCAGCAGTGAGGTCAAGTAGCAGCATTACTGCGCCAGCGGTCAAGGCAGGTAGTCCGAAGAGTTGGATAATTTGGGCACTAAATACTGCCCAAACAAACAGGGGCATACGGAAGAAGGTCATGCCTGGTGCCCGCATTTTAACGATTGTGGTGACAAAGTTGACTGCCCCCATAATCGAGGAGACGCCAGATACTGCGACTGCTAGTAACCAGAGAACTTGACCATTAATCAAATTACCTGTGGGGTTTTGCAGACTGACAGGTGGGTAAGCCCACCAACCTGCTTGGGCTGGGCCACCTGGAACAAAAAAGCTGGCCATTAAAAGAATCCCGACTACTGGAACCATCCAGAAGGCGACGGCGTTGAGGCGGGGAAATGCCATATCTCGTGCGCCAATCATCAATGGCACTAGATAGTTGGCAAAACCAACGAGTGAGGGAAATGTCCACAAAAACAGCATCACTGTGCCGTGCATGGTGAACATACCGTTGTAGACGGTGCGGTCTATGAGGTCTGATTCGGGCGTAATCAGTTCTCCTCGCAGTACCATTGCAAAGATACCGCCGACCAGAAAGAAGAGGAATGAGGTTACAAGGTATTGAATACCAATAACCTTGTGGTCAGTGCTAAAGCTAAAGTATCGCTTCCAGTCACCTGGGGATTCGTGGTGGGGCTTCCCACTAGGGAGGCTGATGCCTTCAATAGGGATATTTGTCATCGGTTAGTTTCCTTTCAACCAGGAGAATTGACTAGAGGTGCTGACCCAGGCGCTACTGTAGTCCAACCAGTTTTGACTGACTGATTGGATGCTTGGGCATACTCATAAGCTGCTTGATTATTAGCTGGAGATGGCTTTTGGGTCGCTGCTTGGGCAAGCCACTGGTGGTAATCTTCGGGAGATTCGACCACCACATCTGCGTGCATCGTTGCAAAGTATGTGCCGCTAAATTGAGAATCGGTCAGTTGGTATTTGCCAGTGCGAATCGGAGTGAACTCAAAGTCAATCTTGTGGTTGGGAATAATATCTTGTTTGAGCCGGAAAGCAGGAATGTAAAAGCCGTGGAGAACGTCCTCAGATTGCAGTGCCAAGCGCACGCGGCGATCGCTTGGTAGGTGCAGTTCGGTACTGGTAACATCTCTTTCTGGATAATGGAATACCCATGCCCACTGTTTAGCAACTACGTCGATGTTTTCAGCCGGAGATATCCCCGCGTCTTGGATAGGTGCTGCATAGGCCGATTCCATACCCATTGGATTATGCAGGTGAACAAGTTCCATCGGGCCTTGAATGCCCATTTTTTCGTAGACTTGGTAGCTATAACCTGCAATCCAAAATACTAGCAGGATGGGGATTGCTGTCCAGATAACTTCTACTGCTACATTACCTTCAATTGCCGGGCCATCGCTGAAATCATCTTTGATTGCCCGATGGAAGATTACAGAATACATGAGAGTGCTAGTTACTCCCAGGAAAATGAACGCGCCCAGCGTCACTAAGAAGCTGATCAAATCATCAATTAGCTGGGATTCAGCCGCCGCTTGTGGAGGAAGCCAGAAATAAGCCTGCTTACCTATCCATATACTAGTAACAGTCACGGCGATCGCGCCTGTTATCAGTGTCAAAATATTTAAAATCTTCTGGAGTTTCATGGTTATTAGCCAGTAATGAAGTGCTAAGTATAGTTGTCTCCCCCAATGCCCAATGCCCCATGCCCTCTTGTTACTTAAGCATTGTGTTGAGGTCTTTGCCCATTCGCAGCAAACTATCTGCTGTATTGTGTACACCAAACTCGGTAGCCAATTGCGCCCCCAAGGTTCCGTGGACGTACATAATAAACATGACTGCTAGACCTGTAAGTAGGTAACCCCATTGCACTTGCCTATCTGCATCTCTGCACACAACGAAGCGCTGAAATCCTCTCCAGGCAGTCATGCCGATAATTATCGCTAATAACAAAACACCACCGACACCATGCCAAAGCATGGTATCCATTGCTTGCAATCCCCAAGCGCTTTTCACGTCAGTTGGTGGCTGTGCCAGCATCATTTCGTAAAAGCCAGCCCCTACTGTGAAAAAGGTAATAACGGATGAAGCTACCATGTTGTACCAGCCAACATCAAAGAAGTTGGTACGTTCAACAGAAATCGCCAAAAACTTGAACACCCATTTTTGGAAAGGGAATAGTGCCCCAACGATATCAAAAGTAATGCCAATAATGAACAGGCCTAGAGTGAGATGGACTAAGTTAGGATGAATCGGAATGCTGTAAGGCAAACCGTTTGGGCCTAGTTGTCCGCTCAATTGGTTAATTAGTTCTGAATTCATGGCAAAATACCTTCTTTGAGCGCTTCAACCACTGGTACTGTGTGGAGTCCATATACCCAAACCAGTTCATCACCAAGGTATACTTGCAAGCCAACTATTGCTGTTAAAATTAGCCCTGCTCCCAGATAATAAATCGATATTCTCTGTGGGTCGCGGGCACGAATTACATAACGCCAAGCTGTAATTGCTGCGATGATTCCTGACAACGACCAACCTATGAACGTATGCACGTTTAGCACTGATTTAGCTATTTCGTAAGGTTGTGCTAAACCTGCTTCAAACTGCCCAAAAATGATGGCTACAAATATAGAAATTGTAGCAATGAACATATTCCACCAACTCACCTCAAATAACCGGGAGTTGCGGGTAAAATAGCCAATTACATCACAGCAGAAGGCGAACAACACCATCGCAATTACGAAGTGGACAACGATGGGATGAATCGTATCGGGATACGGTAAATTGTGGTCGTTTAGATTTGTAAGATACTCAAACACGGTATTCTCCTAAGCATATCTGCTGTACCTCAAAAAAACTTCGATAATTGATAACCAAAAACTCTCACTACAAACTATCTACCAATTACCGGAACATATAAATACATATACTTGGGGCGATATCCGGTTGTTTAAATATCAGGGCTATGGTAGAAAAGCTGCGTGAATTGGGTTCAATCTTTAGCGAAGGATTTTAGTTTTAATTCATTGCTTCATGCTGATGTTCTGAGATAGCGACTCTTAATGTTTACCAAAGAAAATCGCCGTTTTTCCTTTGATTGGTTTGACCTATCTTTTAGCTTAAGGATTTTTTTAGTAGTTGTCAAAAGAGCCGAAATCAAAAAAAATAGGAGTAGTTTTTTTATCAAAAAAGGGTTTTTTGAAATGTATCAAACTTAGCAGCTTCAAAAAACTTAAATGTAACCGTACAGCTTTTTATTAATTTAATTACGTTTTGAAACAATTAAATTGTAGTTTTAATTACAAATCTTCTGAATTGAACTTGTCTAGAGTAATCGTACTCAATAAATAGTTAGCTTTTATAAATTTCTAGGACTTAGCCTCAATGTTTATGAAAGAAGCTTCTAATATTCATAACAATATGTAGATAAAAAATATATCCTTCAATAGAATTATTTAGCAATTAATTTTAGGTGACTGTGAGGTTTATCAATTACCCTATCGTTTCGCCTAACCGCCTACTAAATTGATGTACGGCTTGATTTATTCAAATAAATCTTTGGGTTCGTATCGTTCATGCAGCAAAAAATCTATTGACGCTATCATGAGATAAATCTTCCATAATTTCTGCCAAACGTGTGCAGCCTGGATATTTTGATTTTGCCAGTAGAAACAACGTATAAGTATCCAAGTCACCTCCGCACTGTTGATGTCTTAGTAATCGCTCTAATCGCCCGAACCCTAAATACAGACAGGTAAGTTATCTGTTTTTCACGCCTCTAGTAACTAGCGATCGCCTACAACACTGCGCTCCGCGCAATCGCTTGTTTTTCGCATTTTTATGCACGTATTGCTTTTATTGTCAATACGTAATAACGGTTTTAAGGGCATTCATTTGTCAAGTGGATAAATAATTTGGCAATTGACATCCTACGGCTACAAAAACGAGCATAGTCATGTTTTCGTAGCTGTGCGATGAGTTAAAGAAAGCTATGCCTATCCACAAGCTGTTTTGCCTCTACGCACCTGATCGCCATTAAAGTATTCATTGTTACTTGCTATGCACAAGGAATTAAAGAAACCTAGCTTTTTCATAAGCAAGCTATGACTTCTGCTAGAGGGATAATTACTTTTTTCCAGTTAATCTTGATTTGTACTCAAAATAGTCAATTGGCTGGAAAATAGGTTAGATTTTACCAGTTTTCACCACTAACCTATTACTCCATTTGTCAGGTTATTTACAGCTAGAACCTAATTTCGGTTTCTAATGAAAGTAGCCGAATTTGGCGACAGCTAATGAATCCTGTAACTGTGAAAAAAATCAAGAATGAACCATTGGAGTATTGGAATGAAAAATTTGTTTTCTCAAGCGATCGCTCATATCAGTTCCCTGTTTAATGGACTGCAAGCAAAGCGCTTCTTGGCTGTTGTCCTAGTTGGTTTTCTCGTGCTGACGACAAATATTAATTCTGGACGCGATGACAAAGCCTTGCGTGAAACTGTCCGCGAACGAGTAGAACAGAATGATGCTCAAAGACCAAAAACAACAGGGCAATGGAATAGAGAAGCTCGTGAAACTGAAGACTCTCCTGGTGAACGGCTTCAGAAGATTGGCAAAGAATCAGCAGAAGCTTTCAAAGAATTTGGCTCAGGCTACGCAGAGGGTGCTAATAAAACTGCTGGTGACGTAAAAGAAGGTGCAGCAAAAGCAGCCGACAATATCTCCAGATAAGAAGTACGACACTGGCATTGAGTACTAGTACTAGCGATAGTTGCAATCTGCAATCGCACATGAATTTCTGAGTGCTTGCTTAAATCCTTAAATCTGCGCTGGGTAGACCCAGTGCAGATTTATAGTTTATAGATGTAATATGATGTCCGGCAAATCACCCTGAATATGTCATTGCGAGTGGAACGAAGTCAAACGACGCAATCGCAAAGTTTTTGGGATTGCTTCCCTTCGGTCGCAATGACGGTTATTTAAACGGACATGATATAATTAGGAATGGAAATCGGCAATCATGACTACTTCAAGTATTAGGAGTAACCCTAGCACAATCCAAGAAATCAGATTGCAAAGTTTTCTAGCTCTACCATGCTGACTTTTCCTAACAACCCAAGCCCAAATTTGCAAGATTGAAGCTAGAAGCAACCATCCGAAGAGAAGAAAGAAACCAGGGCCAGGGCCATAAAGAAAAAATCCAGTCCAATCCAACGGTTTTACCCCAGGTGCCATACCTAGAAGAATCAGGTAAAGGATAAGAATTCCACTAATGGCAGCGAGGATAAAAAACAAGAGCAGAGTGCCTAGATTCATTGGTGGTGCAATTCAAAGCTGTAATTGCAGAGAATGCCAGTAACTATTTAGTTAATTGGCGACTTTGTACAGCTATATACTATACCGTATACTGATTGCGGGGTTATTACTACGTTGGCTAGGTGCGATCGCAATCATGTCGTAGTGGTTAATGAATAATACAGAGGTGATCGCCCTACAGCCCTTCGGGCATCCTACGGCAGGCGCTGCGCTGAGTCCCGAAGGGACACGCTACGCGAACGCGCAATCGCGCATCGATAAGGTTAGTTAGACTCTTATAAAGCAAAATAGTGGCACTACTAAAAAGTTCTGTGAAGCTTTTTAGTAGTGCCAAATAATTTTCTTACACAAATCTAGCGCTAACAGCTAGAGCAAACGGTGCGTTACAGCAAAGGCTTAAACTCTCTTGCCTTCTTGCTTGGCTGTACCCATATCAACCACAGCACTACGCATAAAGTTAATCCGTTGCTCAAATTCCAGCTGCTTGATGCGGTTTACAAAGTCATTGGTGGATTCAGGCAGTTTGTAGTCGGAGGAAACTTGGATGACATTGCCCTGTTCCATACCCTGTGCTAGCAGTAGCCACACTTCCAGCCTGGCGCTGGATGCAAGAGCGTTGTAGGTTTGGGTAAAGGAGGATTCGTTACCACTGACAATATCTCGTTGTGCTTGCAGTTGTTGCTCTTGAGGCAAGGCAGCAATCTGGTCATATAGGGTAGTTGCAGGCTGAGTTACAGAGAAACCAGGGTCGGGATTGAGTTGCTCTTTGAGATCCAGATAGCCGTACCAAAGCAGACCAAGCTGGGTGTCGGCATCGAAGCGACGAAACTCATTTACAGCTTCTGTGGTGGTGTTATCGGTTGCGTAGGTCATAAAATTTTCCTAACTCTAAATTGCGTTGGATGAAGGGAGGAATCTCCTCTCCTTCAAATAAGTTAATAAATACATTCGGTAAGTTAACCCTGCATTTGATAGAGATAGGATTCACACCTAGAGACTGATGCAGCTTCAATAACTACTTACTAGGTATCGTTACAATGATTATGATTGCGGAAATTCTTCGCTAACGCCGATTACGATCGCTGAAGCAACCTTGATCTCAGTCCACAAACAACGACCCAATAAAGTACTGATGGTTACTGGCGATCGCGTCTTGCAGATAACTCTACACATAACTGATGCGATCGCCTTTGGTACGTTAACAAGCCAGTCTGACAGTGTTAAAGTGCGCCATCATCTAACGGTTATCCACAATGAGTCCTATCTAGATTAGTTAATTTTGAAGCGGCAAGTTCTGGCGATCGTTGTTGCACAGGAATGGTAATAGTAAACTCTGCTCCCTGTCCAGGTGCTGAAATACATTGCATCTGCCCTCTATGTTTAGAGACAATTTGATAACTAATGCTTAATCCCAAACCTGTACCTTTGCCAACAGGCTTTGTAGTAAAAAAGGGATCAAAAAGATGTTGCAAAACATCTTTAGTCATTCCCGGCCCATTATCTGCAATTTGAATAGAAACAAAATCATTGTCAACGATTGTAGTGCGAATCCGAATCTGGCTACGACAAGACTGAGCATTTTTAATCAGCGGCTCTTTTTCATACTCTTCTAAAGCATCAATTGCATTAGCAATCAAATTCATAAATACTTGATTGAGTTGTCCGGCATAACACTCTACTAACGGCAAATTTCCATATTCTTTTACTAGTTCAATACTTGTATGATTTGTAGTAGCTCTCAGTCGATTATGCAAAATTAAAAGTGTACTATCTAAGCCTTCGTGTATATCAACTGGCTTCATTTCCGCTTCATCTATACGAGAAAAGTTCCGCAATGACCGAATAATTTCGCGGATGCGATCAGCGCCAATCTTCATTGAAGATAACAGCTTCGGCAAGTCTTTAATCACAAATTTTAAATCCATTGCCTCTGCCTGCTCCTCAATTTCTAGCGATGGAGAAGGAGTATTTTTGCCATACAAATGCAAGAGGTAAAGCAAATCTTGAGTATATTGACTTGCGTGATTTAAATTTCCATAGATAAAGTTAACTGGATTATTAATTTCATGGGCAACCCCTGCCACTAGTTGTCCAAGACTAGACATTTTCTCACTTTGTACTAACTGGCTTTGAGTGTCTTGCAGTTGGCGAAAAGCAATTTCTAGATGATTGGCTTGTTCTCGATAACGAGTTTCTGATAGCTGTAAGGCTTGTTCTGTTACAATCCGCTCTTGGACTTCCTGTTTCAGCTGTTGATTTGCTTGTTGAAGTTCAGCAGTTCTTGCATCCACTCGTTTTTCTAATTCAGCAGTTAATTGTAAAAGTGCTTGCTCTGCGTTCCGGCGCTCTTGAATCTCTTGTTCTAAACGCAGAGAATGCTGTTGTAGTGTTTTTGTCAAGTTTCGCAGGTGTAGATGAATATTGACACGAGCTAAAACTTCTTCATGCTGCAATGGTTTAGTAATGTAGTCTACCGCCCCAAGATTCAATCCTTTTACCTTATCTACTGTTTCCGACAGTGCAGTCATGAAAATTACGGGAATATCTTTTGTACTTTCCTTAGCTTTTAAATGACGGCAAGTTTCAAAGCCATCCATTCCAGGCATAATCACATCTAACAAGATTAAATCAGGTAAAGCATACTCCACCTGTTCAATCGCATCTTCACCATCTTGAGCAACTAAAACTTGGAACCCTAGATCTGCTAGAAAATCGAATAGGACTCCTAAATTAGTAGGAGTATCATCAACAATTAAGATAACGTTGTTTTCAGAGTTTTCCTGGTTCATGATTAATTCCCTACACTTTTAAGAAATTCACGAATTTTTTTTACTTGAAAGCCTTTCGCTAACTGATGTAGTTCTTGGGTGAAGGGAAGGTATTGAACATTTGACGCTTGCAAGTGAGATGCTTGCTCAATAATTCCTTTGAGGTCACCTTTCATCGCTAAATTTAGCAGAGCCGTTATTTCCTCAAATGGAGGAAATACCATATTTTGTTCCTCAGAGTAAGACTGAGAATTGAAAACTTTTTCTACTCTATCTTGATAGATCCATTCTAATCCTAAATATTTTTGTAAATTGGCTAATAATTCTGGTAAACGAATTGGCTTAGGTATAAAATCATTGCAACCTACTTCTTTACTTTTTTGTTGATCAAAATCAAAAACACTAGCGGATGTACCAATAACTAAAATATTGTTGATATTTGGCGATCGCCTGAGCCTGCGGGTTGCTTCAAAACCGCTCATTGTCGGCATCATCAAATCCATCAATATGCAATCTGGCTGTAATTGTTCTGCTTTATTTAAACAATCTTGCCCATCCACTGCTTCTATAACCTCAAATCCCAGTGGAGCTAACATTTTCACTAAAATTGATCGGTTCTCTAATCTATCATCAGCAATAATAATTATGCGTTTATTACCTCTAAAACCTATGATATTTTGTTTTTCTTCTTTTACTAAGTCTGGAGATTTATCAACTTCTGGCAATTCTAAATCAAAAAAGAAAATACTGCCTTCGCCTAAAGTACTTTTAACCTGAATTTCTCCTCCCATCATCTGCACTAATTTTCGACTAATAGCTAGCCCTAACCCTGTGCCTTCAATTTTATGGTTGTTTTCACCTACTTGCTGGAAGGGCAAAAATATTTCTTCTAATTGTTCTGGAGCCATCCCTACTCCTGTATCTTCCACCTGAAACCTAATTTTGTTACTGTTGTGATAGCCCACTTTTAATCGGACTTCACCTACTTCTGTAAACTTCACCGCATTGCCCGATAAGTTAATTAAAATTTGTCGTAGACGTTTCTCATCTGCTTTCACGCCTTGAGGCAAGTTAGTGAATGGCTGATAAATTAAAGAAACACCTTTTTGTTGAGCGCGTATTTGGCAAATATCCGCAATACTTTCTAAAAATTGCGGTAAATGAAACTCGGTAGCATATAGTTCCATTTTTCGTGATTCAATCTTGGCAATATCCAAAACTTCGTTGATCAAATTTAAAAGGTGATCGCCACACTGATAAATGATATTTAGACTTTCTTTTTGGGAATTGGTTACATCTTTATCTCGTTGCAGAATTTGGGCATAACCTAAAATGCCATTCAATGGTGTGCGGAGCTCGTGGCTCATATTTGCTAAAAATTCACTCTTAGCACGATTAGCAGATTGAGCCACTGCTTCTGCTTTTTGTAAATGCATATTTTTTTCTTGCAATTCCTGCGTTCGCTCTTGGACTTTTGCTTCTAAAGTGGCGTTAGCCGCTGCCAAATCACTATAGAGCCGAGCATTTTCAATAGAAATTGCTGCTTGCGAAGACAAAAGTTTTAATATTTCTAATCTACCTGGAGTAAATGCTTCAGTAGTAAGATTGTTTTCTAAGTAGAGAATGCCGCTCAGTTTTCCTTGATGCAGAAGTGGCGTACATAATACTGATTTAGGCTTGTGGATAACAATATAGGGATCTGTCGCAAAAATCATTTCATGATCTGTATCGCTAAGTAAAACATTTTGCTGCGTTCTGGCTACATAATTAATCACAGATATGGGTAACTCATTACTAGTATTTACTGGCTTTGATTGCAGCAAAATTAAATCTTCTTGCTCGATTTGAGTTTGTGCTTCTATTAGCAAAGCACCGTCTACTTCTAAAATTAAATATCCTTTTTGAGCGCCTGCGTTCTCTAGAACAATTTGCATTAATTTAGCCAGTAACTTACTCAAAACAATTTCACCAGAAAGAGCTTGAGATGCTTTCATTACTGTAGATAAATCTAAAGCTTGGGAACTATCTTCTGTAAGACTAGTTTTTGTCAGGGTATGTTCTTTATTGATAGGTAGCTTATGCAATCGAGAAAAAATTTGTGGATATCTCGATTCTAAGTCTTGGACTTTAGCTTTTGCTCCCCAGCGAACATATCCATAATGAGCATCAGTGAGATAGACTTGAGCAATTTTATTTTTGCCACACGACAAATAAAACTCTGCTGCTAGTTCATTTGCTAGAGCTTCTTCTTGGATATATCCCTGTTCTTTAGCTCCTTGAATAGCTTTGTCATAATATTCTATTGCTTCTACAATATTTCCTAATATACGTGCTTTCTCTGCTTCTACTAAATCATGTTTATGTTGGAAATTACAGGGGGCATAAAACGCCCATTTTTGCATAATTTCTTGATTGATTCCAACTTTATTTAGGGCTTCTTCTCGTTCTTGTTCTGAAAAGCTAGGTGCTATAGCAAGCAAAGAAAGAGAATAATAGAAATTATGGATAGCTGTAACGACCTGATTAAGGGCACTTTCGGCATATTCTAAAGCTAGAGATGCATTAGCGATCGCATCAACATAATTTTTAAATAAATAATTATAAAATACTTGAGAAACATATACTGAAAAAGCACACATATAATTTTTAGATTCAATTAAGTCTTGCAATAACTTTTTATCAGTAACTGTTTGACCATTGAAAATATATTCTTCTTCAGCAATATTAATAAGTTTTAAGGCTAATCTTCTAAATGGGTTAATACAAGAAATAGGTAAAATTTGCTTTAGCTGAACCATATAATTTAAGTATTTATTTTGTTGATTAGTAACTAATTCCAATGATTCACCAGTAAAAAATAGGTGGTCGCAATAATATGCAGAATTGTAGCCAGCCCATCCTAAATCCCCAGTTTCCATACCACTTTCAAATCCTTCTAACATCGGAGATAGAGTACTATTAATATGTTCTTTCCAAGGTCTGATAAAAGTGTTAAATACTAAATTAATTTTGCATTTTAGTTCGGTAGCTCTAAA
The DNA here is from genome assembly GCA_019359325.1 of Mojavia pulchra JT2-VF2. GTDB lineage: Bacteria > Cyanobacteriota > Cyanobacteriia > Cyanobacteriales > Nostocaceae > Mojavia > Mojavia pulchra. The sequence goes on from JAHHHN010000021.1 coordinate 24,982, forward strand.
TTTATTTAACAATTTTAAAGCTAGTTTTCCAGATTGATATCCAGCATCTATTTCTCCTAAAACTCCCGATAAAACTAAACCATACTGACAATATACAAAAGCAGCAATTTCTGAATGACCATGTTCAATACAGAGGTTGACCATCGTCAGGATAACCTGCACATAAATGTTAGGAGCAGCAATAAACGCTGGTGGAACAATAACCATCAAAATACGTAGAGCTGCCAATTGCGAAACATCAGTCATAGCAGGCATATCTTCTAGGTCTTCCAACTCAGGCAATTGCGGTGTCAATTTCTGATCGTTTGGTAAACTTGCAAGTGAGACGCCTAGCATTTGCAAAACTTGTAGCGCTATATCGATGGCTTTCAGCAATTGATTTTGAGCAAGACAAAACTGGATTTGTAGTTCGTATACTTGCACTCTGTCCAGCAGTGTTGCAGCTCGTTGGAGAACGATTTCAGCCAAGATAGCTGCTCGCTCAAAGTTAGTGTTTAAATATTCTGCTGATACTGCTTCAACATAAAGAGCTAGTGCTAGGTCATAGTGACTTTTCCAACTCTCTTCTACAAGAAGTGCTATTCCTGCTGTTAAATACTTAACGGCAGTTTCATAAGCTGTTGCTGCCTTGGCTTTTTTAGCCGCGATTAGATTAAGTTTTGCTAGCTCATATTTTTGGGTTTGCTGAGTAATCAATTCAGATCCAATATTTAATTGGTTAACAATCTCAAAAATATTTTCCTCTAACTTAGTTTCTGAAGTATTTTTCAGCAGTAGTTCACCGATTTTTAAGTGAGTTTGTTGTTTTTGACCATCTGGGATTAGAGAATAAGATGCCTGCTGCACGCGATCGTGCAAAAACCTATAGGCAACTTTTAATTGTTCGGTTGGCTGCTGGGAGGCGACTTCAGCATCAAATGCAAGAGGAATTTTATAGGAATTGCTTAAGGGTAAAACTAATCCTGCTTGCAGAGCTTCCCATAATTCGTTGGCAGTTTCTGTTTGAGATTTCTCGTTAACAATTGCTAAAAATTCTAAAGTAAATTTGTCTCCAATACAGGCAGCTAATTTTAAAATATTGATTGTTATTGGTGATAGCCTTTGAACCTGACTGACCATTAATTCAACAACATTGGCAGTTATATTAATACCTTGTAAGCACTCAATATTCCATTGCCAAATACCTTCAACAAAATTAAATACTAATAAATTCTCTTGATATATAAATTTGAGCAATTGAGTTAGGAAAAATGGATTTCCTTGAGTTCTACCGAAAACTAATTCAGCTAATGGTTTAATTTTTGAAGGAATGCTGCGTAGAGTATCAGCAACTAATTGATCAACACAGTTAATATCCAGAGGTTGCAGAACAATATTATTGATAATAGTTCCAGCCCGTTGAATCTTCTCTAAAGTATTGAGTAAAGGATGAGTAGCACTGACTTCATTATCTCGATAAGCTCCAATTAACAATAAATATTTGCTGTCTGGCTCGGTCATAATTAACTCGATCAGTTTCAAAGAAGCTGAGTCTGCCCACTGTAAGTCATCCAGAAATATAACTAGAGGATGTTCAGGTTTAGTAAATACGTGAATAAACTGATGAAATACCCGATTAAACCGATTTTGAGATTCCGATGCGCCTAATTGCGGAACCATAGGTTGAGAACCGATAATTTGTTCAATTTCGGGAATTACATCTATAATTACTTGACCATTAGTACCAAGGGCTGCTAAAAGCTCAAATTTCCACTCTGATAAAGATTCTGCATTTTCTGTTAACAGTTGCCGCATTAATTCTTGAAAAGCTTGAATTAAAGAAGCATAAGGAATATTGCGTTTAAATTGATCGAATTTACCAGAGATAAAATACCCCCTCTGGCGCAAAATTGGTTTATGAATTTCATTTATCAAAGAAGATTTGCCAATTCCAGAGTAACCTGAAACCAGCATAATTTCAGTTTTACCATTACTGATTTGCTCAAATGCATTTAGTAATGTAGTTACTTCTTGCTCTCGACCATAAAGTTTTTGGGGAATGATAAATTGGCCGGATAAATCTAATTGACCAATTGGAAAATTAGCAATTTCACCATTGTTTTTTAGTTGCTGGAGGCACTGTTCTAAATCTGCTTTTAGACCCAGCGCATTTTGATATCTATCTTCAGCGGATTTAGCTAATAGTTTCATAACAATTTTAGAAACTACCAACGGAACTTCTGAATTAACTTTGTGAGGCAAAGATGGAATTTTGGCAATGTGGGAGTGAATTATTTCTAGAGGATCACTAGCATCAAAAGGTAGCAAACCAGTCAACATTTGATAAAATGTAACTCCTAGAGAGTAAAAGTCGGTGCGATAATCAAGTGACCGATTCATTCTGCCAGTTTGCTCAGGAGACATATAGGCGAGAGTGCCTTCTAGTAATTCGGGACTGCTAATAGTTTGGTTTTCCCTAAATAAATGTGATGAAATGCTAAAATCTATAATTTTAACAGTTAAATTGTTTGTGTTAATAACAATATTGTCTGGCTTAATATCTTTATGAATAACTTGTTTGCCGTGAATATTTGCTAAAGAAAAGGCTAGTTGTATAGCAATTTCAAGAAAACTTTTTAATGATAATTTATTTTTATCAATAAAATTTTTCAAAGATGTAGCATTTAAATCTTCTAAAATAAGGGCTAACCCATTTTGATGATTTTCTAACCCTAAAGCTTTGATAACTCCTTCAACCTCTATCAAGCTTTTAAGTACCTTATATTCATGTCTGAGTTGAGTTAACTCTTCTAAGGTAGGATATTCGGCTTTAAGAACTTTAACGATGACTGAAGTTGCATCTATCTGTTTAATAGCGCGATATATAACGCTATAAATGCCTTCATACAAGGTTTCAGTAGGAACATAGCCAGGAAGCGCTAGCATCATTTTTATTGTGTAGAACGATAATTAAGGTAAATGGAACTGCTGAAATTGCAAAAATGTTTTGATTGACCCATTAATGGTTCCCAATCAAATGGATAAAGTTTTGTAAGCTAAATAAAACTAAATCTTTAGCCAATGTCCGCGGTTCCCAGTAACTCGACAACGCGACATCGCTCAGAAACGATCTACTGTCACAGTTGCGCCAGTGCTGTCTTGCGACCGTAGAACGCTGATGTATCTACAGCATTGTCCTAATCCTGTTGAGGATTTGCTCGTCAGCTTGCTTGCTCTTCACCTGACAAAACGGGGGATACAAAATCTGCCTTAATTAATTCCAGCCCAAACGCCCGGAAGAGATATTCTAACGGTTGGCGATTAACCCCCAGTTCGCGCTTACTAATGCGGGCAAGGGTATTGAGTGATCCCTAAAGTTTTTACCCCAGGTTTCCTCAGATTCTGCTCGCTGTTTTGCTGCTTGAAATCGCTGTCACCCTTGAGGCGATAGGATGACTCCTCTAACCCGCCCATGAGCAGAGCTACCATGCCTAGATTTGGCCATATTGGAATCCATAGATAAGTCAGCAGTGCTAGAGGGTAGAGCAAGCTCTTTGAAAGCTTTGCTAGCGTAGATCAATCAGCAGTGCGTTTACATACTTACTGGAGGATATCAGGTTTAATCGACCCCGACTTACTCCTCACTACTACTCCATCACAAAGTTTGTCTGTGGGGATAGAACGACGAAGTTGCGTTTTAACTCAAACAACTTGAGCGTTCGCACATTGAATTAACGTTGAAGAATGAAGGCAACAGCTGAAAACTTTCCCAAATTGGCACAGTGGCTCTATAACGGTTATAACAAGCCAAATGTTTAGTAAATGCACCCTTGACACTCCATTGCACCGTATAAACTTACCTTGACTTTTGCCTGCAAATAGTATCCATTCATACAATTTAGTGTTCTTTTCCTAGTTTTTGGGTGTAACTGAGTAACTTAATTGCCCTACTTTGCCTGATCATGCGATTTTGGCTATATATTTTACTGCTGAAAAGTTAGAGCGATCGCTTGTCTATAAAACTTACGGATGAAAACTAAAAATCAAGGGTTTGGGTTGTAGGGGAGCAAAATCCTTAAGCCCTTACACCCAGTTGTGGCAGACAAAGTTTGTGTGTAAATTGGGGAGTGCAATACAACTTAGGAGTTGGAGGAAAGGGAAAGCATCAAGTCAAGGATAAATTCTTTTTGCTTATGTGAAAATTTCTATACCCTATCTTAGTATTAACTGCTATAAGTATTTAGTTTTTGTGTCAGCTGTGTTGACTAATCAGAACAATTTTATTTCTAGGGCACAGTTGTCGCTATAAGAGGTAAGCGTGGATAGACGTAACTATGCAAAAATTTAAAAGGTTGCTTAGGAAAAAATTTTATATTGATTATGGATTTTACACTCAATCAACTAATTAAATGGTTAATATTGGCGCTGTTATTTCCTTTAGTTTTTCTCAATGGCTGGCTGGCATTTAGATTTTTTGAATACTTTCAACCAATAGTGACAATTTTTGTTTTATCGACTTTGCTAGCTTTCATTTTAAACTACCCTGTTTCGGTTCTCCAAGAAAGAGGGCTTAAACGTAGCTACGCAGTAGGAATAGTTTTTACATTAACTTTGGTAATTTTAATTGCTGTGGGTATTACATTGCTACCTATTGTTTTAGAGCAATTTCATGAGATAGTTAAACTTCTTCCCCAATGGATTGACTCTAGTGAAGAGAAAATTAAAAATATCAATGATTTTGTGTTAAGCCAAAATGTAAAAATTAATTTTAGTCAAATGTTAGCTCAAATAACTGAGCATTTGCCTAACGAATTAGAATACCTTGCAGACAGAATTTTAAGTATTATTAGAGACACAATTGATAGCGTCTCCGAGGCAATAGTAACAGTGGTATTGACTTTTTATTTGCTATTGGATGGGCCAAGAATTTGGGATTCAATATTTCAAAAATTACCTTGGAGCTTTAGTCAGAAAATCAGACAGTCTCTTCAACAGAATTTTCAAAATTACCTAATTGGTCAAGTGAGCCTAGCTTTTTTGATGGGCGTTTCTGAAACGTTAATGTTTTTAGGTTTCCAAATTCAGTTTGCTTTACTCTTTGGGTTGGGAGTTGGAACTTTAAGCTTAATTCCCTTTGGAGATGTTGTTAGCCTAGTTTTAATTACTTTAATAATAGCGTCACATGACTTTTGGTTAGCAGTGAAGATTTTTGCTGTAGCTTTTGTTATTGATCAGTTAATTGACCAGGCGATCGCACCTCGTCTGTTGGGTCGTTTTACAGGAATTAGGCCTATATGGGTTATAATTTCTTTGTTAGTAGGAACCTATATTGGCGGCGTATTAGGGTTGTTAATTGCTGTACCTTTAGCTGCTTTTATCAAAGATATAGCAGATGGGTTTGTTTCAATATCCGGTTATTCCAAAAATGCTATTGCTGTTGAAGAAGTGCCAGAAATTTTTAAGGAGGAATCAACATCTTAATAAATAAGTGTTAATTGCCCTTTATGATAATGGCAAATAGATGCTTTATTTGTTGCAGATGCCGCACTTTAGACTGAAGAAAATTTGCAACAAATGAAACATTTGCGCTGGGTATCGAGAGTACCAGTTACCCTGACTGCGGCAAAAATGCTGTTAGATAACATGCCTCAAGAAGCATTTAATCAAAGTGTAAGGTCTGGGTATCGGATTGCGCTAAGTTGTAGTGAGTACGCAGGTGTACAACAGCGCTGGTTCGTCGTTGAAAGCCAAGCAAGAAAGGATGCTGAGATCCTTTATTTTTTACTTCCAGTGTATTCCTCAATTCTACTGAGCGAGTTGCTACACTAGCAATGGTTATGGGTTTGTGTCTGCTTGTTTATAGTCTGGGTCAAAGAGCTTTACGTCAAGCCTTAGAACGAGCCAAAAAAACTATTGATAATCAGTTGGGTAAACCAACTTCTACTCCAACCTTACGTTGGGCGTTCCAATGTTTTATGTCAATTCATTTGGTTACTGTCGCCCAAATAAAGCAAATTGCTAATTTAACCCATGAAAGGCAATCGATTCTCCAGTTTTTTGGTGCTCCTTGTCGAAAATATTATCTTCTTTCTTAACTAACCTGCGGAATGTGAGTTTAAAGATTAGTGGAAATAGCCTGCACAGGACACGTGGGTATACACTGTTCACAGACAATGCAGCGCGATCGCGTGAATGTCAATTTGTATGTGTCAGGATTAAGGGTAAGGGCTTCGGTGGGACAAACCCCAGTACACAAACCACAGTCAACACAGACATCTTCATCAATGACGATTTCACCTAAGCTATGAGAAACATTAATATTCTGCGATCGCATCCACTCAATTGCTGCATTCAACTGATCAATATCCCCCGCTAGTTCTACTACCAGCTTGCCAATTTGGTTCGGGGCCACCTGGGCACGGATAATATTGGCGGCTACATTGAACTCTTTTGCCAGTCGGTAGGTAACTGGCATTTGTATAGCACGTTTGGGAAAGGTGAGGGTAACTCGTTTTTTCACTGATTTCGCAGAGGTGGTTCTACTTTCTAGGGTACTGGGAGTTTTAATACCCTGCATAGCAACGTCGCTAAATGTTCGCTATCTTGCAAAACAGAACCCTAAAGGTAGGTTAGGGTTAGCGTCAGTTAGACTAAAGATGATAATGCTTAATAAGTTTTAATAATTCTGTTATGGCTACGGATTCACCTGTTGATTCACCTGTTAAACCTGAATCCAAACTTGGGGCGCGTGTGAGAAATTTCTTAATTGCAATAGTAGCAATTGCCCTCAGCGTTGCCCTGTTTTTGGGACTGCGTAGCGAAACAACTTCGGCTTCCCTTACCAAATTGGATGAGGCTTCCATACCCCTAGAAGTAGCTATTAGCAACGGTAAGCCTTCGCTAGTGGAATTTTACGCTGATTGGTGTACTGTCTGCCAGAAAATGGCTCCAGATATCGCCCAGCTAGAACAGCAATATGCTGAAAAGCTGAATTTTGTCATGCTGAATGTGGATAACACCAAATGGCTGCCAGAAATGCTGAAATATCGAGTAGATGGAATCCCCCATTTTGTTTTTTTAGGTAAGGATGGGGAGACTATAGCGCAAGCAATTGGCGATCAACCCCGTACAGTGATGGCTAGCAACTTAGAAGCTTTGGTTACTGGTTCATCTCTTCCCTATGCCCAAGCTAACGGACAAATTTCTAAATTTTCAGCACCAGTTACCCCAACAACTAGTCAAGATGACCCCCGCAGTCATGGTAACCAAGTAGTAAATTAGCAAATTCATAATTAAATCTCTCCCCTTTTATTCAAGGCGATAAATAAATAAAAATTGTCACTTGTTTAAAGGGGGCAGGGAAAAGCTTATCTGACAATAATAAATTTTATACTTTAAGAATTCAACATATAAATTACCCATTTTATGCATAGTATTAAACTTTAATTATTAGATTGATAGATTTTGTAAATGTTATAGTTTAACTAAAAACCGCAAATATTTTAAAAATATAGTATTTAATATATTATATTCATATTTAATCTAAAATAATTTGAATCTTCTCTTCACCTTACTTGTTTTTAGTGAAAAATATTGGCATTAAAATAGGCTTTTGTTAACAGGCCATAACTTTATCAAAATTCCAGTTTGTTTTGATAGATACAACAACCTCATACTTCAGCAAACTATAGTCGAAATAGGCTGGCTTAACTACTGGCTTTTGTCATTAACAATATAATACTTTAACTAAAAGCCAATTAGTTCAGTTAGTGATGTTGATACGTTGAAGATTCCCTAGCCTACTAGGAAATAAGAATATATTTGCCAACTTTTTCAAGAAGATGAAGAGTATCCAGGCTTAACTGAACCCGATTGAACAACAAGATTGCGATTTAGTTAAACTTTATGCCTCTGTTCAGTAAAGTCGACTTTTTACAATATGTACGATGTACGTATCAAAATATTTGTGTAGAGACTTATTAAACTCTTGGCTAAATCATTTAACTAGGGTTTAAAAGGGTAACTATTCAGAACATTTATGGTTGGTTCAGAGATTATACTTACTGGATTTTAGTCCGATACAGTTCAGTTAGCGTTAGAGATTCTCCCAAATCCACCTTTATTAGAGGGTTAGTTGGATTTTAGGCAATAGAGAACCGCCATAAATGTAGGACAGATCCATCAAGTAGATTTCACAAATTTTCTCATATGAACACAACACTTCAAGTTCAGTACAAACAAACTGCTCTGATTACCGGAGCTGCTAGCGGAATCGGCTATCAGTTAGCATATATTTTCGCTCTTAATAATTATAATTTGGTACTAGTAGACAAAATGGCACAAAAACTCACTAATGCTGCCGATAAAATACAGCAGGAATGTGGCATTTTAGTCAAAACTATTGTCAAAGATTTATCTATAAAAACATCACCTGAAGAAATTTTTACAGAGTTGCAACAAGAAAATCTCAAGGTTGATGTCTTAGTAAATAATGCAGGATTTGGTATCTATGGATTATTTAACGAAACCAGCCTGAATGCTGAATTGGAAATGTTACAAGTAAATTTAGTATGTCTTACCCATTTAACAAAGTTATTCCTTAAGGACATGGTTAAGCAAGGTGAGGGAAAAATATTAAATGTTTCCTCAGCTGCTGCTTTTCAACCAGGCCCTTTAATGGCAGTTTATTTTGCTACTAAAGCCTATATTTTATCCTTTTCACAAGCACTTGCTAGTGAATTAGAAGGTACAGGCGTTACAGTAACTGTACTTTGTCCAGGGCCAACAGAATCTGCTTTTCATGAAAGAACAGGTGTGGCAGGTGCTAAACAAGTGAAGGATAATAAAATGATGGATGCGGAAACAGTAGCCAAAATTGGCTATCATGCCTTAATAGAAGGTAAAACTGTTGTTATTCCTGGATTGAAAAATAAAATACTTGCTGAAGTTGTCAGATTTACACCTAGAAATTTGGTAACTAAGATTGTGAAAAGTATGCAGGAAATTAAATAGTAATAGCTAAATATTGGCGATCGCTATTTACTTAAATATACAGGATATGCAGAAGCGATCGCCCTTGACTTCAGCCTTTTGTTAGCAGCTTTGTCCGAGCGATCGCCTCTTATTAGTTATACTTCTATCCCTCTATGGCATGGGATGGAAAAGTAAGTCGGGGAAAAATCTGTTAAATATAGCCCAGGTAGAGAAAGCAACTGATACCGCAACAACGGCAAGAACTGGCGCTAGAGAAAGATACCTTAGAAAATAGCCTTTTTGGTCGTTTGTTTTCTGCATAGAGTACCTTGTAGAACAAGTTAATAATTTAAGCTGAACGCTTATATTTTCTGAATAAACCAGGAATTTCTTCGTACCTGGTATACAGCACAATCAAAGAATAATTCTGTTATTACTAGAATTAAATTTCAAATTGACTGTACATTAAACAGATTAATTATTAATAATTTAATAAGCTTCTAACTAAAGTAATGAATAATCTTAAATCTTAGATTTTAAAAATCTATCTTTTGATTGATTTTAATAATCACATAGGTTCAGGAAACATGGATACTAATGGGTAGAACCTGTAAAAGTACTATATTAGCTTGAAAAAATAAAAGTAACCCTCAATTTCATAGGCTTAAGAATGAGTCAAAGCTTTGAAAACTAAGGGTTTCGTATTTTATCGTAACCAAAGTTACAATAAAGTATTGGCTTCAAAGTAGAATCGTCAATTTTCTAAGTTTTGATGATACGACTCCAAAATTCCGCTGCGGATAATTAGTTGCGGCCACATTAACAAGAAAAACCCCATCCACATCAATATAGGTATAGAAACAATAATTGTTAGCCAGATAATTTTAAATAGTAACCAGCTACCACCAATTACCGTAACACCCGTGAGTAGTATAGACCAAGGTTGACACCACCAAGGTTTGTACTTCCAAGGATTTATAGGTTTTTGTTCTGACATTGGTTTTAACGAGCAAATTTATCAATTATCCTTTAACAAGTGTAAGCTTAAAAGCAGCACCGTAGGAAAATGATAAATTTTGTTTAGTATTGTTTGGTATTAATTGGGCTTCCATTCTTTTAAGGATATGTATTCGTTAAGCACCAAATCTAAAACCTGTATTTCACCGCTAGGACTTAAAACACGAAACCAATAAATTGTATCAATGTGGTCTACATGATTTTCAAATACTCGAACTGTGTAGTAAGGTTCTTCGGGAGTAGGTGAACTATCAACAGTCGCTGCAACACGTATAGTTCCTTTAGAAAGTCGGGCAATTTCTCGCGCTTTACGTTGCACTATGGGCAATTTCCAGACTAAGTTGAAAGCTGCTTCTTCATCCAGCTTGCTTGTAGCCTGAGAAACTTTTATAGTAGTAGTTTCGCCCAATACAGTAAATATTTTTGCAGAATTTAGCCCCGTCTGAAAACGATTTGTAGGACTCTGAGCAATAGTTCTATGTCCTGCTAGCACTATAAAAAATGAAGCAATTAGAGAACTATAGACCAATCGTTTCATGAAGCTACTCGTAAGCATTTTGTCTACTTTTTGTAAAGTCCAGCATTTTCAGGATAAAAGAACAATTATTATAGCTATAAGTTAGAAAATTAGTATTACAATCTCCTGCTCTAGCCATTAGTCCTTCTTTAAAGAAGACACAGCAGCCCCTATATTTGTTCCCGTAAAAACGGCAATTTAGACATTTTTCTGCGCTAATCATAGTGCATGATCAATGTCTTTGATTGATACTTAATTCTAACTGAGCAGTTGTTTTTCCCTTGTCCTCTTGTCTTTCCTGCTCTTCTAGTTTGTTCCTAGTTCTCCATTAACTCACGCACTAATTGCGCCAATTTATCAGCACTATCAGGAATAGCGATCGCTTTTGCTTTCTCTCCCATTTTTGCTAAATCTTCGGGTGAGCGCAACAAATTTAAAACTTGATTTTGCAAAATTTCTGCTGTTAACTCTGATTGTTTAAATGCTAACGCTGCACCAGCTTTCGTAAAAACTTCTGCATTGTAAGTTTGATGGTCTTCAGCGGCAAAGGGGTAAGGAATTAAAATTGCTGGTGTGCCACACACAGCAAGTTCGGTTAAGCTACCAGCACCCGAACGACTAATCGCTAAATTTGCTCGTCGCAACAATGCTGCCATATTGTCGTAAAACGGCAAGACTATGTATTGCGGATGCTTCACACTATCTGCTTCTGGATCTTTATCCCCAGTCAAATGCACTACATAAGCACCAGTATCAAACCAAGCTTGAGCAGACTGGCGGACTAATTTATTAATACCAACCGCCCCTTGACTACCACCAAATACAATAATTAAGGGAACTCCATTGGGAATAGGTAAATCCAGCGATGCATCAATTCCTTCATCTAAAAATTGCGATCGCACCGGAGTACCCACATAGACATTTTTAGCACGAGGCAAATACTTAGCAGCTACTTCAAATCCTAACGCCACCGCACTACACCAAGGCCCAAAAAAGCGAGTGACTTTACCTGGTAAAGCGTTGGATTCGTGAAAAACTACAGGTATACCTAAAGAACGCGCCGCAATCACTGCTGGGCCAGCAATATAACCCCCAGTGGTTAAAACTCCTTGAAATTTCCTCTGTTTTAGCAGTCGCCTCACTTCAAAAATGGAACCGATGAGTTTTCCCAAGATACGTAGAGACGATATGCTAAAACCTTGCTGAAACCCTTCGACTGCAATAGTATTCAAGTGATATTGTTTGGGGACAAGCTGAGTTTCTAACCGATTGGGGACACCCAACCATTCAATTTCATATTCTGGCAATTTCTGTGCCAGTGCGATCGCTGGAAACAAGTGTCCACCAGTCCCACTGGCAGCAATTAGTAATCTGATCGGTGCTGTTACCATCAAACCTCTACCGTTTAGCGCCTAGCTTCACTAAGATAAAACAATTTCCTCACCTTCTCTACTGAAATCAGTAAACTCTTACCAATGGCTAACATTATCACTTTATTACTGAGAAACCAACGCAGGTTCCCCAACAGAATCTGGCTAATTTTATTTCTGTTGACAGTTGGCTTCACAAGTGGTTTGCAATACGCTCAAGCTATTACACCGCAGAACTTGCTACCCTTCGAGCAGCCTGCTTCTGCGCGTCCCCAAACTGGGAAAACTGCTCAACAAAGTGCCCCCCAAAATGCACCCCCCGAGCTGAAAAATTTGTTGACGCAAATTGATGCAGCAGCAAGCATTGGCGATGTCAAAAAGGTAATCGAATTTTACAGTCCTAATTTTACACATGGAGATGGATTAAATCGCCAGACTCTAGAAAAAGCCTTGATTGAACTTTGGAAGCGACATCCTCAATTAAAATACACCACACAACTTCAATCTTGGAAATCTGAAGGCAATGGCATTATCGCCGAAACAGTCACTAATATAACTGGGTTACCTTCTTCTAACAGTAATAATCTTGCTCTCAATGCCACAATTAAATCTCGCCAGCGCGTTACAGGTGGAAAAATTGTCCGTCAAGATATTTTATCGGAACGTACCCTACTAACTTCTGGTAGCAAGCCACCCCAAGTTGATGTCAAGTTACCACAGCAGGTGAAAGTTGGCCAGCAGTATAATTTTGATGCGATCGTTCAAGAGCCACTAGGTGATGATTTTATACTAGGAACAGCCCTCGAAGAGCCTATCCAAGCAGACAAATATCTTAACCCCACACCTGTAGATTTAAAATTACTTACGTCTGGCGGAATTTTTAAAGTCGGACGTGCACCATCTACCCCTGGTAGCCATTGGATTTCTGCTGTCATCCTCCGCGGAAATGGAATGACAATGGTAACACAGCGCTTGCAAGTAGTGAAATAACTGGAGGCTGGGGACTGGGGACAAGGGGCAGGAAGCAGGGAGAAACTAATCAAATTTACTACAGAGCATAAAAATATTAATTCCCCAATCCCCAATCCCCAATCCCCAATCCCCAATCCCCAATCCCAACCTTAGTCATTAGTTCCGAATTGTTGGACAATTAACACTGGACTCTTGACTTCAAGTAACAATGATTTCCCTGCAAAATCAAATCGTTCTGATCACTGGCGCAAGTAGTGGTATTGGTACTGCTTGTGCCAAAATCTTTGCTGGTGCGGGTGCAAAACTGATTCTGGCGGCGCGACGCTTAGAACGTTTACAGCAGCTAGCAGATTTACTCAATAAAGAGTTTGCGACTGAGGTTCATTTATTACAGCTAGACGTGCGCGATCGCTCTGCTGTCGAATCTGCTATCTCTACCCTACCCCCCTTTTGGTCTAACATCGATATTCTAATTAACAATGCTGGCCTCAGTCGTGGTTTAGACAAGTTGCATGAAGGTAACTTTGAAAACTGGGAAGAAATGATTGATACCAATATTAAAGGTTTACTTTACCTTACCCGCTATGTTGTTCCGGGAATGGTCAGCCGCGATCGTGGTCATGTGGTAAATATTGGTTCAATTGCGGGGCATCAAACCTATCCCAATGGTAATGTTTATTGTGGTACAAAAGCCGCAGTCAGGGCTATTTCTGAAGGCTTAAAACAAGATTTACTTGGAACTCCTGTAAGAGTAACTTCCGTTGATCCGGGGATGGTAGAAACGGAATTTAGCGAAGTCCGCTTTCATGGTGATAACGAACGTGCCAAAAAAGTTTACCAAGGGCTAACCCCTCTTACCCCAGAAGATGTAGCTGATGTTATATTTTTCTGCGTCACGCGATCGCCTCATGTCAATATCAATGAAGTTGTGCTAATGCCTGTCGATCAAGCTAGTGCCACTCTGGTGAATCGGCGCAGTTAAAATGAGGACATTACAACGAAGTTGAGCTGCGTAAAGCAATGCAGAACACTACCAATGCGGAAGAAGTACTTGTACTGGAAGATGGACAAACGCCACCTACCGGGACTACCATTCCACCACGCCAGCCCAAGTGGAATGACACATTTAAGTACATTGCCAATCCCGATCAGTTCTGCCGCCAAAATCTCCAAGAGTATGGCCCCATTTTCAATACAAGAGTCTTTGGCCGCACCACCATCTTTGTAGGCTCCGCTAAAGCTATTCAAATGGCATTTAACGGGGATTTAAAATATACAGAGATTGCACTGCCAGCAACCACAATGGATATGTTCGGTGAGTACAGCCTGTTTCAGCGCCCTGATTTGCACCGTCAGCGCAAAAATGCACTGGCTCCTGGTCTTACTGGTCGTGTACTTGATGGCTATACACCCCACATCAATGATGTGATTGTGCGTGGTATTCAGGATTGGGCTACTCCAAGTAGACTGTCATTGTACCCAGCAGTAGAGAAAATCTGCTTTGATATACTTACCCCTCTACTGTTGGGAATTAACTTAGATGACTCTGATTCTGCCACTTTCAAGGAGCTACCTGTTACCTCCAAGGCAGAGCTAAAAGCTTTGTACAAGACATACTTCGATGGCTTCTATGGTTTATCTAAATGGAAGTCCCGTTTTACAAAATATGGGCGGGGACTTTTAGCACGCGCCAAGCTTATAGAATTTATGCGTGCTGTAGTGCATCGCCGTCGCACAGAAGGCAAAATTAACCCTAGTGCGGATTTTCTCTCGATGATGCTAGCAAGCCAGCAAGAAAATCCTGATGGGGTGTTTAGCGATGAGCTAATTGAAAATCAGTGCTTGCTACAGTTATGGGCTTCACATTATGAAATTTCTGGGCTGGTATCTTCACTTATGTACCAACTTGCCCAATATCCACAGGTGATACAGCAACTGCGGGAGGAGCAAGCAACTGTGCTAGGTGAAAACAGTAATGTGAATATGTTCTCACCTGAAAATTTAAAGCAAATGGTATTTTTAGAGGCGACAATCAAGGAGACGCTACGTATCCTACCTCCTAGTTCTACAGCCAGTCGCCAGCTGACCAAATCTGTAGTTTTGGATGGTGTACTTTACAAAAAAGGTTGTGTCCTCATCGCAGAACCACGGCTTGCACACATCATACAAGAACACTTTCAGCAGCCAGAAGTATTTGCTCCAGAACGTTTTCTCCCAGAACGAGGAGAGGGTAAAATGTACGAATTTATCCCCTTTGGCGGCGGCGTACACGCTTGTCTAGGAGCGCAGATGGCGATGGTGGTTACAAAAGTATTCGCATCTCATGTGCTACAGGCGTTTGACTGGGAGGCAACAGACGAGCCAAAGTTTGTGCAGTTTCCCCTGAAGAAGCTCAAGGATGATTATCAAATTAAGATTATACGCCGTGTGTGAAAAATAGCCACGCAAAGCAAGTAGATTATTCATCTTTCATAAGGCATAACTTTTAGGTCGCAGGCAAAAAACGTCTGCGATTTTTACTTCGTTAAGTTGCAAGTCATAATCATTTCGACTATGATTTAATAAGACAAATCAAATCAATAACCCCAGCTATGGAAAGCCTTGTCATCGGTGCGATTGCTAGTTTAGGAGCAGGACTTGCCACAGTCATCGGAGCTTTACCAGTTTTACTCCCAATAAATCTGACGCAGCGCGTACAAGGAATTATGTTGGGGTTTGGAGGAGGAGTAATGTTAGCAGCGACATCCTTCTCATTAATTATGCCTGCAACAGAGGCAGCAATAGCTCAAGGTCAATCCAAAGCAAATGCAGCTTTAATTATTGTTGTGGGAATATTGCTAGGCGGACTATTTCTGCAACTAGCACATCAGCTTTTGCCCCATGAACACTTCTTTAAAGGACAAGAAAATGTTCGCTACAATAACCTCAAGCGAATTTGGTTATTTATTGCTGCAATTACTATTCATAACTTTCCTGAAGGATTAGCTGTAGGAGTTAATTTTGGCAATGACAACATCGCTGACGGGATACCCGTTGCTTTAGGAATTGGTTTACAAAATATCCCAGAAGGCTTAGTAGTTGCCTTATCTTTAGTATCTGAAAAATATTCAGCAGGTTATGCTTTGTGGATTTCGCTGCTTACAGGTTTAGTCGAACCAATTGGCGGTTTGATTGGTTTAGGTGTGGTGAGTATAGCTAATTTTATTTTGCCTTGGGCAATGGCATTTGCAGCAGGAGCAATGTTGTTTGTGATTAGTGATGAAATTATTCCTGAATCTCATCGCAAAGGCTTAGAACAAGAAGGAACCATCGGTGTGATGATTGGCTTTGTCATCATGATGTTTTTAGATATTGCTTTAGGATAAGCCCTGATTTATAAGTTTTTTTGCCCGATGAACCGATTGATGCATAGCCTTATACCAATTCTCTCAAATTTGCTCACAAATTTAAATTTAAACAACCAAATTAAATCTGAGCTTTATAATTACGAATTACAAAATAAAACTTACCGAATAAGTCTTAGTATTCGCAGCCCTAAAAATAACAATAAATTTAGTTTTTTAACTCAAAGGAGAAAAGTATGAACTTTATACGCTTTGAACATATTAACGTTTCTTGTAAAGATATTGACGCAACTAAACACTTTTACCAAATTCTTTTTCCTGATTGGTATGTGCGCGCTGAAGGTGTATTCAATGGTAGCCGCTGGATGCATTTTGGCGATAACCAATTTTATCTCGCTCTGAATGATGATTCTGAACAAGAAAGAGTACATCAAGCCTATGAAAGTATCGGTATTAATCACGTTGGCTTTGTGATTAAAGACGGAGAAGCTATGAAAGAACTGCTTGATGCCAAAGGCATTGAATATTACACAATGGCAGCACCTGAAACGAAGCATAGAATTTATGTCAATGATCCAGATGGCAACGAAATTGAGTTGGTTGAATATAACTTAGAGTACGCGCTCAAGTAATTAATTTAGTTACTGCTTGCTTGAGTGTTAATTAAACCTATCTTGAAAATAAGGCAGAGGGCAGCAGAAGAGGAAAGATTTTTATACCCTCCTTGGGGGCGCGATACCCGTGATTGATTTGAAAATGAGCGTAGGTGTTTAGGGGTAAAGATGAAAGACATTTTCATCCTGTCGCCCCTTTTTTTTATACATTTTTAATTATTAAGAAATTTCATTTCTATAGTGAATGCTCGATCGCCCCATCCGCTATTAAAATCAATTTGCTGGGATACTCAGCTAAGTTAAAATATTTGGAGTTTTTTTACCCTGTGGTTACTTCTGCGTTAACAACCATCAACACCCTCAAACAGCCAACTAGTTCTGCTTGGGTGGAACAGGCGATCGCCAACTTAGATATTATTTTACTCGACCATTCACATTGCGAACGCAAAGCAGCTGGCGTGGCGTTAAATTTTATGTTTCGTTACCCTTCCAATACCAAAATGGTCAGGGAGTTAACTGCGATCGCCCGCGAAGAACTAGAGCATTTTGAACTAGTCAATCAGTGGCTAGAACGCCGCAATATCCCCCTTGCGCCTCTACCCCCGCCTCCTTATGGTGCAGGTTTAAAAGCCCAAGTTCGCCCCCAAGAACCTGAAAGATTTTTAGATTCTTTACTCGTTACAGGTCTAATTGAAGCTCGTAGTCACGAACGTCTAGGATTATTAGCTACACACTGTCCTGAGCCAGAATTAGCTAGATTTTATCATGGTTTGATGGCATCAGAAGCACGACATTTCGGTACTTATTGGGTTTTAGCTGATACTTATTTTGACCGTGAAACTGTCATAAATCGGCTTGATGAATTGGCAATTATTGAAAGTCAGTTGCTAGCAACTTTGCACTCAGAGCCTAGAATTCATAGTTAGTAGATTAATACACATAGAATATGAAGCTTCAGTTAACACACCTAAGACTGCTTGTTTCCAACTATAAAGATGCTTTTTTGTTCTACCGGGATATACTGGGATTGGATGTGGATTGGGGTGATGAAAATACTGGTTATGCTGAGTTTAATACTGGCTCTATTCAACTGGCTGTGTTAAAGAAGGAGTTCATGGCTGATATAATCCCAAGCACCAATCAGCTCTCATCTTCTGCTAGCCAAGACAAAACGCCCTTGATTTTTGCAGTCGATAATGTAGATGAAGTATATCAGCGGCTCAAAGGCCACAATGTCTTGCTTGTGGCTCCACCTTCAGACCGTCCAAACTGGGGAATCCGCACAGCCCATTTCCGCGATCCCGATGGTAATCTAATCGAAATCTACACCAATCTAGGTATCCTCAATTAAAATTTTACCGCCAGCAAATACCCGATGTCTGAACCACAGCCAAACCAGACCCTGACCTTTAACCGCTTTGCTGACTGGTGTTTGCACAAAGATAATCTTACGCCTGAAGCAAGGCATACAGTTGAAGTGCTGTTGGAGAAAGCTGGCACTTCTGATTGCTATGAAGCAGAGCGGGTACTTGCAAGTTATACCGAACTGTGTAGTCGTGCTTATCTAGAAGAAGAAAACGCCGAATTGCGGCGTGTTTTAATTGAAGGAATAGGCTACGATCGCATCTGTAAGGAGTTACAAGCACAAGTCCTCGACCCCTGGCAAGAATACACCCTACTATGCATTGATACTGAGGTCGATGTCGAACCGATTCATTTATTAAAAATGACTTGCCCTAGCACTGGCAAAATTCACGTCTTGAGAGTACCGCCACAGATCAACTCTGCAAGAGTTGCTATTCGGTGGATAAATTGGGATAAAGATGCACAAAAATTTTCTGTGCAAACTTGACTTTCACTCTGATTAAAAATTATTCAAAATTTTACTACGATGAGAGAATATTACCAAGATTTTTTGATTCGTAACTGGGAGAAGAGCGATCGCACAAGCGTTGCCCAAATAATAAGTTATGTATTATCAGAGTACGGTTTGAGTTGGGAACCAAACGGCGCTGACCGAGATGTATTGCAAGTCGAAGAATTTTACTTAGCATCTGGAGGCGAATTTTGGGTAATTGAACACCAAAGCCAAATAGTAGGTACAGGGGCATACTACCCTGTAAATCGTGGGCAAAAAGCTGTAGAAATCCGCAAAATGTATTTGTTGCCGAGTATTAGGGGTTTAGGACTGGGGAAATATTTGTTACAACAGCTAGAAGCAGCGATCGCCTCCCGTGGTTTTCAGGAAATTTGGATTGAAACCGCCAGTATCTTAGTGGAAGCAGTCAAACTGTATGAAAGCAAAGGATACAAACCAGCAACAGGGATAGAAACAACACGATGCGATCGCGTCTATGTTAAATTCCTCAAATAGCCCGGAATGCCAATTTGGACTAAAAATCTCACAGAATTACTGAATATTTTTCTCCAATCTCATTGCCCTTTGTGCCAACGAAGTACACCGAGTGAACTTTGCCAAAACTGTGAGCGACAGTTACGAAAATGTCACATTTCAGATCCTAGTTCGCAATGGCAAGAACCTCTACCAGTGTTTAGCTGGGGGATTTATGGCGGTTCTCTTAAACGCGCGATCGCAGTGATGAAATATGAAAACAAACCTCAAATTGCCCGCCCTTTAGGTCAATGGTTAGGAGAAGCTTGGTTATTAAATTCGCCTAGGCCTGTAGATACAAAACGGCTTGTAGTTGTTCCGATTCCACTTCATGCCAGCAAGCAAAAACAACGTGGCTACAACCAAGCTGCACTCATAGCAAGAAGCTTTTGCAACACTACTGGCTTAAAAGTTAAATTAAATGGTATAGAAAGAGTAAGAGAGACTAAGGCACAGTTTGGTTTATCAGCATCTGAGCGAGAAAAAAACTTGGCAGCAGCTTTTACTGTTGGGCAAGGATTTCGTCATCAGCATCAAGATGCCTCTGTATTGTTAGTAGACGATATTTACACTACTGGTGCTACTGCCGCAGCAGCGGCACAAACACTTCGTCAGTGTGGAATTACAGTCTTAGGATTAGTAGCACTCGCTACTACTATCAAAAACACATAGCCAAACAATTCATGGGTCAGCTATCCCAGAGAACTTTATAATTGACCAGATCACCCTGATTTTGTGGGAACATTGCTTGAAATGATCAGTAAAGCTTTTGCGGCGGGTTTGAAACAATTAATGATCATTCCTGCGACCTTAATAGCAATTGGCATCAGCACAAGCGCAGCTTTTGCTCAAAATAAGCTGTACAGTCCAATTCCTTTAACTACTAGTAGTGCTGAATTTTCCGATACGCTCTCAGAGAAAGACATCCCCACAGGTCAGGGCGGATTTGCCCGTGATTATACGGTGAAGTTGAATAAGGGCGATAATTTAGCAGTTGATTTGGCATCTGACAATTTTGACAGCATTATCACACTGCTGGGGCCTAATGGCGCGACATTAGCAGAAAATGATGATGGCCCTGATGGCACTAGCAATTCCTTATTGTTTACCCGCATAGCAGAGACAGGCATCTATATTATTCGCGTCCGATCTTTTGGAGAAACTGGTGTTGGGAATTTCAAACTCAAGGTGACAAAGCTGCAACCAATGAAATAAAGTAATCATTAATCATTGGTCTTCTTCCCTGATCTCCTCTCTTCTAAAGAACGGTCAGCACACAGAGAAATAGGGCTTCAGTCCACTCAACGACTGCGCCGTAAGTGTCACCTGTGTGTCCCCCTAATTTATAATTGAACCACGCACCAGTTACAGTAGCGATCGCACTTCCAGCGATTACCATTCCTAGTGCTAAAAGTAGACGTTTGCTATCTAGCACCAAAAATAATCCACTTAAACAAATCAACAACAGCAATCCCGGTAATAAATCTTTGTAAGAACTTATGGCTTGTTTGTGAAGCGCACCTTTGCCAGTAGGTTTGAGGTAAGGATAGCAAGCGATCGCCAACTGCTGTCCCCAACGTCCCCATCCGCAAGCAGCCATCAATATCAGCCAACGGTTTTCTTCGATATCGGTTAAGGCAGTTGTTTTTAGAAGCAATAAGGCGATCGCTGCCATAGCGCCAAATGCGCCTGTTGCACTATCTGCCATCACCTCCAGACGTCGCTCTGGATCACCTACTGCCAAACCATCAGCAGTATCCATTGTTCCGTCTAAATGCAGTCCTCCAGTAATGCCAATCCAAAGGCTTACTAATAATGCACTACGAGTTAATATTGGTATACCCAGATCATGGATACCTATATCAAATAGTCCTAAGATTCCTCCAATCATTAACCCTACCAGCGGGGCAAGACGAGCCACCCCCGAAAATTCCAACCCTTTCACATCAGGCAAAGGAATGCTAGTATAAAATACTACAGATGCCGCAAAGTTGAGCAGCAGTTTTTTCCAACGCTGAGACTGATGCTGATGCGTCATATTATTTATTTTTTCAAAAACCATTTGTACAATGAAGTTTACTTTTCTTACACAAAATGCAGAAGCAAATATTAAAGCTTTAGATAAGATTTATTCAGTGTCGAGATTCATCCAAAAAAATTTGTTATGGTACCTTCAGTAAAATTTGTAAATTTTATAATTATTTTATACAAACGTTTAATTAATTTAAAAAAGACAAAATGTTATCAAAGACAGTTTTGTTTTGTATTCTTGAACTAATAACTTAATTTAGGTTATTGGACGATCGCCCTACAAAGTTGATATTTTTTATTAAATGTAGGGAGTTCATGGCTGGTTAACTTAACTGTTTAGCTCTGTTGCACATCACCCTCGCTCATTCCCTATTTCCTTATGAGTCATCATCTACCCGACACCAGGATACCAGCTCCGTGCATTATTAACACGGGGATAATTGTGAATAAGCTCGATATGCGGCGATTGCTGGCTGATTTAGGTCGAGTCCACTACATCTACACCCACGAAGGTCAGCTACAGAGCGAGGGTGATGGGGATGTGATGGAAGTGTTTGCCAATCCGCAACGGTCTACTTTAGTTGCTAATCATGCGCTTTATCTCAATGTCCATAGTTTTGATTACCTGGAACTGAAACAGTCTCTGCAACAAGAAACCTACTTTGATTTGATGCAAGAAGGGATGTGTTTGCGGTTAATTCCCCTCTCAACTCCCTTGCAAGAGCGCAGAGAGCGGAATTTGAATGTCAGTGCAATAGAAGCGATGATGGAGCAAGTACTTTCAGCTAAATGGGATGCAGAAATTGATGACGACACTTCTGATTCGTTCTAATTAGCAACTAAATCAAATAATTTTGAGGAAATTGGTAATAGGTAATGAGTAATTGGTGATGGCATGACACACCAATTACCAATACCCGTTACCATTCTTGATGTGAGTCTAAAATTTAGCTAAATAACACTACGTTTGCCTTGAGTGCCAATTTTTCTTTTCAATGTCTTGCTCGCTGTAGCCAGACAAAAGCTAGGGCGGGGGTCTTTTTCACCCCTCATGGCCCTGTGGAAACCCCAAGATTTATGCCAGTAGGAACGCTGGCAAATGTCAAAACTGTAACGCCAGCCCAACTCAGGGATACTGGGGCGCAGATGGTACTATCTAATACTTACCATCTCCACCTCCAACCAGGAGAAGCAATTGTGGCTGGAGGTGGTGGGCTGCATAAATTTATGGGTTGGGATGGGCCAATGCTTACCGATTCTGGTGGGTTTCAGGTCTTCAGTTTGAGCGAGATGCGAAAGATTACAGAAGAAGGCGTAACTTTCCGCTCACCCCATGATGGACAAATTATTAAATTAACGCCAGAACGCTCCATAGAAATTCAGAATACTCTGGGGGCAGATGTGATTATGGCTTTCGATGAGTGCCCGCCTTACCCAGCTACACGCCAAGAAGTGGAAGCTGCAACTGCACGTACTTACCGTTGGTTAGAGCGCTGCATTGTAGCGCATAAACGCAACGATCAGGCACTGTTTGGCATTGTGCAAGGAGGCGTGCATTTAGATTTGCGCTGCCAAGCCGCTTTAGCTCTAGCTGAGTTCGATCTGCCTGGGTATGCTATTGGTGGTGTGAGTGTGGGAGAACCAGTGGAATTAATGGCTGAGATTGTGCAAACAACCGCACCACTGTTACCACACCATAAGCCTCGTTACTTGATGGGCGTAGGTACTTATCGAGAGATGGCAATTGCGATCGCCTCTGGTGTAGATTTATTTGATTGTGTGATTCCCACCCGTTGGGCTAGACACGGTACAGCAATGGTGCAAGGCGAACGCTGGAATTTAAAAAATGCTAAATTCCGTGAAGATTTTGCGCCGTTAGATGAAACTTGCCCTTGCTACGCTTGTCAAAACTTCAGCCGCGCCTACATATCTCATCTAGTGCGATCGCAAGAAATTTTAGCTTACACATTGTTGAGCATTCACAACATTACAGAACTAATCCGCTTTACCCAACGTATCCGAGAAGCAATCTTGAGCGATCGCTTTGCCACAGAATTTGCTCACTGGCTCAACTGAAAGATGAAGACTGAGGGAGATGAGATAGAGGAGTGTTTAAGCAGTCACCATTTTCTTGTAAAATAAATTATCGGCTGTAATTACAGTCCCGAACGCCAAAACCAAGCGTCAAACTCAATATTTCTGCCTTGGGAAGCAGGGCGGCTGCCTGGGTTCTAGTCTGACTAGATCAAGGTCTAAAGACCAGAGACGCTGTGTAAGACTCAGATCGGGATCGTCTTAAGTGACGAACACTCTTGTAGTGTACCTAACAGAGCAACGGCGAATGAGACAGGAAGCTCCTACCATACGCAAAGCGTTGGTTGTGGGTACTTCACGATACATCTCAATTATAAAAGCTGTGTTGGATAGGTGGATTTAAAGGAATATGGAAGCAGCACTGTTGTTAGCTAAATTGCCTGAAGCTTACCAAATTTTTGACCCTTTGGTAGATGTTCTCCCAGTAATACCCGTTTTCTTCTTGTTACTTGCTTTCGTTTGGCAAGCGGCAGTTGGATTTAGGTAAGTTAATAAAGACCTTTGCCATCTCATGAAATGCTCCACAGGCTTATAGTCTGTCTAAACAAGCTTTTTTTGTGTAGCCCCATCCTTTTCTAGGTTGTGGGCTTTTAGCGAAGGTATTATTCATCTAATTTTTTAATCTTTACTTTTCTGGGACAGGTATTTTACCTGTCCTATTTTTTTGCATATCTTCTTTCTAATTTTTGATATTTCTTAATGTTTTGCAATAAATTAATATAAGCTAAGTTAGTATATCAAGCTCGGTTAGCAAAGAGCCAAAAACTACGCTTAAAATTACTAAAGGTATCAGCTATGGGTAATATCAACTTCGTTAAAGAAAAAAAAGAAATAGTAGCAGCAGATGGTGCGAATCTCCGGCTGAAAGCAATGCAAAATGGCATTGATATCTATACATTGTTCGGCAAAATGACTAATTGCGGCGGCTATGGTCAGTGTGGTACTTGCATAGTCGAGATAGTTGAAGGCATAGAGAATCTATCTCCCCGCACAGATGTAGAAAACCAGAAATTGAAGAAAAAGCCCGAAAATTACCGTCTTGCCTGTCAAGCTTTAGTAAATGGGCCAGTAAGCGTCATCACTAAGCCTTAGCTTTTTAGACAATTCCTCGCGTGGTCAACATTTGCAGCAAAAAATTTGGGCAAACTCTGTCATCGATGATGCTATTCTAATGTTGTTGACTGGAAATTTAAGAGAGGCTTTCTTGCCATGCAAGTTAATGAGCTGGGGTTCGTAGCGAGCATTCTGTTCGTACTAGTTCCCTCTGTATTTTTGATAATTCTGTACATCCAAACTGCCAGCCGCGAAGGTAAAAAAGATAGTTAATACGTTGTCTATAAAATAAAGAACCCCTACACCTGTGGTGCAGGGGTTTTTATTTATCAACCGCTAAATCTATTGTGACTTTAAGCAACAGTTCGTGCCAACAACACAGGACAACTAGCATTGACTCGAACGTAGTCGGATAAAGAAGCGCCGACTAGCCGATCTATATCTACAAAACTCTTAGCTACCGATGGACGTCGATCTGGAGATCCCAGCAATAATAAATCTGCGTTCAACTCCTCTGCCAAGCGACAAATTTCTTCGCCTGGTTTGCCACTGCTGGTAAAACAACGAGCTCGCACCCCTAATTTTTCAGCTTCTGCAACTGCTTTTGCTAAAACTGAATTTTTGTCAGGGATAACTTCGTTAACTTCAGATGATTTGCCACGCAAATCTGTAGTAATATTTGCCAGAAGTAACTGACCACCTGGAATACCTTGCAGCAAGAACAAAGCCAAGTTCAAGCAATGTTTTGCGGCATCAGAGTTATCCATCGCTACCATAACGCGGTTAATTCTTTTGACATAAATGTCATCTTTTACCAACAACATGGGGCGAGAAGACAATTGGAAAACATACTGACTAACTGAGTTCGATAAAATTGATTGCAGTCGCTTGAGTCCGCGTGAACCCATGATAATTAAGTCAGCATCAATTTCGTCAGCTACCTGACAAACAACATCTTTAGGATCTCCTTGCCGCAGAATCGAAGACACCTGGCTCGGATCTAAATTCAAAGACTGAATAGCATTAGCTAGTATCTTGCCACCTTCTTCCCACTTAGCTGTCATAGCAGCAGCTGTAGATTGCCCAGGAACCACGTGCAAAACGGTAACTTTTGCACTTTGAATTGATGGCATTTCTTTCAACGTTTTGAGCATTTCTTCCGCATGTCCCAATCCAGAGACAGCCAGCAGAATTTTCTCTATCATCTTACGTCTTGTTGTTAAGGTTGCTTTGGTTTTTGCTCTTAGTGATTAGTTCAGCCAGGATTTGTACCACCTTGCTGAACAACCTAGTAAGTTATTTGCACAAGTAAAATCAACAGTTAATAATCAACATCATATTTATTTATGACATTGAAATATAAACTTTCCCTTGAAGTTGTGATGTTTACTTGCATTTAGTTACTTAAGTTTTCAACTAGGCTTCGATGATTAAGCATACTCTCAATTTAGCCTGATAAACTTAATGAATTATGATATTAGTTATTATTTTTAATCTATATTAACTTTTGTTCATTAAAAAGTAGTTAAGTATTGCAAACTTGCTATTAAAAAAATTAGATAAATTATAGCATTTTTCCTAAAAATTAATTATTTTCCAGTAACTTTTAACGATAAAAAGTTACGCTATAGAGACTTTTTATTTATTTCAATTAGAAATTTTTATAGCAATCATAAATAGTATGTAAAGACCGTGATTCACACTCGACTGTTATGTGTCAAGTTTTAACAGTTAAATATGATTGCTATTCACACCTCGCGCCAAAAATATAATTTATTTTTGTGTATTTCATCTATCTCGATGGTGAGATAGGAACTGATTTTAGCTGAAGATAGTTTTGCAGCAGTGGCTGTTGGGCAATAGTCTCTAAATTTACTTGTGTGAGTAAGCTTACCCAAGTATTTAATAGAGTAGTATCAGAAGGTTGAGCAGTACGTAAATCAGCTACAGTTGAAAGCAAATCAAACCACAAACCTTGTTCGGCATAGACCAAAATGCGATCGCGCTGACTTATTTGCTGTAATTTATTAGCCACATTTGGATTAATTGCAACTCGTTGAACCCAACCATCTACAGTCATCATAGACCGAGGCGAAGTATCCTGGGGATTACAGATGATCGATACAGACCATTGGTAAAGTTGATTGATTGCTAAAGGCGGAACATTTGAATTACTAGGTAGGGTGAGGCTTGAGATCCCAGCTGCCCTGTTAGGAATGAAAGTTGTATCATATACCAGAGTATCCTGTTGCGTTTGCTCATTTACCTGATATAGAGAAAACTTTACCCGGTGAGCCTTATTTGTGGGTGTATACCAGAAAAAACGGGGATAGGCAGCAGTTGTCAATCCCAAATTAGTTGGCGGTAGTAGTAAAGTTAAAGTTGGTATCTCGCTAGAACTAGAAATACAAGTATTTGGCCCACGTGTACCCCCAACTTCCCGACGTCCTGGTAGACCCCGGTCAGGAATATTGACTTTCACATCTCCATTCTGGTTTTTACTGTTATCCCTTGGGTTGGGTTGACCTGGTGTTGGCTGGTTTGAGTTATGTACTTGTCCCAGCACAGGTAAACTACAGTGAAGTAAACTCAAAACTGTTAGACAAATAGTGCTAACTAGCCAACCAGTCCTTTCTCTTGGCATTTTTAGTGGAGAGATACCGGAGCTATTGACAATTGTTAATTTGGTAAGTTTCATCGTTATGATGATACAGCTAGCAACTCGCCATTTCAAGGTAAGCCTTGAGTATAAATAGCTAAAGCACTTTTTCACGTTAGATCAGCATCATTCACACTGGCTTTTGAATAGTACGGCTGAACCAAACATTGCTCTTTACATTTTATTGTAGAAAAAGCTACAGCAGATTATTGAATGAAAATTGTAAAATTCAGAGTTTTAACACTGAAGAGCAAAGATTTATTTGTTAACCTGTTGTGTTAATCTGCGTTTTTACACATTAAATTTTGTGCTTCCAATTAATAAAATTTACTAGCCTGCATTGTATTTAACTAAATAAAAGTCAACATTACAGAAAAAATGTGAGGTAATGAATGCGTTGCCTGATTAGATTTTGCGTATTTTTGCCCTTTGCCCTGATAACGAATTACTCTGACCAAATGCTTTCATCTAAACTTTTGGCAGCCAAACCTACTCCACCTTTAGTTCAAACAGCCAGTCCGACTTTGTTAACCAAGGCAAGTTACCTCTCACTATTAGAACAACAGGTAATTGATGAAACTAACAAAGTAAGGTCAAATCCTAAGTCATATTTGCCTATTTTGGAAAACTATAGAAAGCGCTTCCAAGGTAACCGAGTCAAAATCTCTAATAATACTTATTTGCTGACTCAAGAAGGGGTAAAAGCAGTTGATGAAGCGATCGCTTTTCTCAAGTCAGCTCGTCCTATAGGAGTGTTGGGTGCATCTCAAGGTATGTCTTTGGGTGCTAGAGATCATGTCAAGGATCAGGGCCCCAAAGGTGCAATAGGTCACCAAGGTAGCGATGGTAGCAACCCTGCTATTCGGATCAATCGCTATGGTAAATGGCTAACCACCGCAGGGGAAAACATTAGTTATGGCCCTAGCACCCCCCAAGAGATCGTCATGCAGTTAATTATTGATGATGGAGTACGCGATCGCGGTCATAGAAAAAATATCTTTAACAGCGCTTTCAAAGTTGCGGGTGTTGCTTATGGAACTCACAAATTATACAGAACAATATGCGTAATTAATTATGCCGGAGGATATCGAGAAAAATAAATTTAATCAAAAATTTCCGATTTATTCCGAAAAATTGTGCTGGTTTCTTGAAGCTATATGTATAATGCAAAATTTTACTGTTTTGAAGATTTTAGGTACTCTAAAATCCAAAATTTTATGGCTAGTTCCTCCTAAATTGTGAGGTAATTGCTCGATAGGACGCGATTGGGGACGTTCCAGAAATGCTGCAAATAAATGCTTATGGATTAGAACAGAGAAATACCTTATCACTATCACCTTTGGAAAAACAAGTGATAGTGGAAATGAACAAAGTGCGGACAAATCCAACTGCATATCTGCAAATTTTAGAAACCTGGAAACAGCGCTTTCAAGGTAACCAAGTCAGAATTTATGAGCAGGTTTATTTACAAACTCAAGAAGGAGTAAAAGCAGTTAATGAGGCGATCGCATTCCTCAAATCAGTCCATCCTGTGAAAGTGTTAAATGTATCTCAAGGAATATCTTTGGGCGCTAGGGATCATGTTCAAGACCAAGGCCCTAAAGGTACGACAGGTCACTATGGTAGCGATGATAGTGATCCTTTTACTCGCATCGACCGATATGGAAGTTGGCAAATCACCGCAGCCGAAAACATCAGCTATGGTTTTTATACACCTCAAGATATCATTATGCAGTTAATTATTGATGATGGTGTGCCGTCACGCGGTCATCGAGAAAATATCTTTAACTCTGCTTTTAAAGTTACAGGTGTTGCTTTTGGTATTCACGCTACCTATAGGCAGATGTGTGTGATTACCTATGCTGGAGGATATCAAGAGAAGTCGTTATAATTCTTCGCTTCTAGCTATATGACACAATTGAAAGAACAATTTTTCAGTAGACAGGAGAACAGTAAGTTATGGGCAGCCATAGTTATCCCACTGCTGGTGCTGCAACTCTGAACGTCTACGTCCAAGGTCAAGGATTCCCTATTTTAGCTTTACACGGTCATCCTGGTTCTGGTCGGAGTCTTTCTGTTTTTACAAATCACTTATCACGACGGTATCAAACTTTTGCCCCTGATTTGCGGGGATATGGCAAAAGTCGCGTTAACAGCAATTTTGATATGCAAGACCATCTAAATGACCTAGAAGCCCTGTTAGACCGCTTTCAGATTGAGAAATGCCTAGTTTTAGGTTGGTCACTAGGTGGCATTCTAGGGATGGAATTGGCATTACGCCTGCCACAGCGCGTCACTGGGCTAATTTTGGTGGCCACAGCAGCAAGACCTCGTGGAAATCATCCCCCAATTTCTTGGCAGGATAACCTTTACACTGGTGTTGCGGCGCTATTAAACTGTATCAAACCAAGTTGGCAGTGGAATATTGAGGCTTTTGGTAAGCGATCGCTCTTTCGCTACCTAATTCAACAACATACACCTATGGCATACAGTTATATCGCTCAGGACGCTGTACCAGCCTATTGGCAAACGTCCCGTGCGGCTACTCGTGCCCTATATACTGCAATTCGATCTGGTTACAACAGACTTACAGATTTGTGGCAAATTGAATGCCCAAGCCTGGTACTTGCTGGTGAACAAGACCGTCATATCACAGCTGATTCCAGCTTAGAAACTGCTCGACACCTCAAAAATTCTCAGTGGCGATGTTACTCTAATGCCGCTCATCTTTTTCCGTGGGAAATTACCCAACAGGTACTGAGCGACATTGACTGCTGGCTCGACGAGCATCCGCAAGTGGTCAGATTTTGAAGTTCCAAATTTTGCCATCGTTCCCTGACTAAGCTGAAGAACCATGATTGCCTTGAGAATTTGATTACATTTGACCGCTAAAGGCAGGCTTTACTTTGCGGTCAATCCTTTCCCCCAAGTCTTCGGCAATGGTCAAAGAATCTGGTTTACAACGCTTTATATTTACGACAATGCCCTGTGCGCCTTCCATCTCCAAATCTTCCACATAGCCTTTGAGGGCCACTTTGGCATCTGAAGAATTCAGAAATGGGCCAAAGTAGTATGTACAACGGGGGCTATGTGTCACAATCTCTACCCACCAAGCCAAGCCGAAGTTGTTGATTGTACTAATCAACGTTTCCTTGAGAGTATCCCAAATGGTTTTCATGGTAGTTGCCGATTTATGAATGAGGTACTGGTTATTAAACGGTATTTTGCTGTTTTTTTTGCTTTACATTTCTTTATACTCTTTCGCTCTTATTTTTCAAAGAGGTTTTTGTAATTTATCGAGAAAACGTGTGTTTAATGCCCGCTGACGATAAATTTCATAAAGTGCCATACCCGCTGCTACCGAGGCATTGAGGCTAGGGGTCTTGCCTTGTAGGGGTATTGACACCAAGACATCGCAAGAGCGTTGTGTTAACATACTTAGTCCTTCGCCTTCAGAGCCAATCACTAAAACAATCGGGCCACTGAAACTCACCGTATGTAAGGGTTCGCTACCGGTGGCTGCGGTTCCATAAATCCAAAAGCCAGCCTCTTTAAGTTCTTCCAAAGAGCGGCTGAGATTGACGACTCGCGCAACGGGAAAGTTTTCTAAAGCTCCTGCTGCCACTTTTACCACGGTAGAAGTGATTCCAGATGCCCGGCGTTGAGGGATAACTAATCCTTGAGCGCCTATTGCTTCTGCGGTGCGAATAATAGCGCCTAAGTTGTGGGGATCAGTGATCCCATCAGCCACGACAATTACTGGATCGGTGACAGATTTTGCCTGGGCAATTAAATCTGGCAATTCAATGTAGGCATAGGGAGCAATTTGCGCCGCTATACCTTGGTGATTTGCTTGATCAGTAATTTGGTCTAAGCGCTTTGGTTCTACTTCATCAATTACTGTGCCATTTTCCTTAGCTTGTAGAATCAAATGATGAAAGCGGGGATCGTAGCGTAAACGAGCAGTAATCCAAATGCGGTTGAGACCACGCCGATTTTCTAAAGCACTTAATACTGGATGACGGCCGTAGATCAAGTCGCTATCTTCTGTTGAAGGTTTGATAGATGGGGATGGCGGGGTGAAGTTGCGGTCTTGGCGTGGCCCACCAGATATAGGCTTTCCATCTCTAGCTGGCCGGGGATTGCGAATAGGATTAGCAAGAACACGCTTGGTTTTCACTTTCACTGGTTGCCCACGATTTGGCTCACCAGCGGTTTTGATTTTTCTTGGTTTATCAGACATATGAGTGTTTGGTATAATTTATTGGTAGACATACCGATCCCACAATTTACCGAGCTGACTTTACTGAATTTTGCGTTCGTGAGATTCTTTGCTCACTATTTCTCTAAATTGAGTTTTTGCAATAGTTCGGTTAAGCGCTGGAAATCGGTGAGATATAGGTAGCCAATTAAAGCTTCTAGACTAGTTGCTTGTTGATAAATTTCGGGTTCAACGCGCTTAGGGCGTCCTGTGGCGGCGTTGCGGCCTCTTCGGACAATTTCTATTTCACTATCCCTCAGGTGAGGAGTCAGCGATCGCAAATGTAGCGCTTGTTGTTCTGCTCTTACCTGTGCCACTACCAGACGATGGTAACTATCTGGTCGCTGCAATGGCATTAGATAAGCTATTCTAACATACAACTCATAAATTGCATCCCCTAGATATGCTAATGCGGCAGGAGAAATTTGTTGCACTTGTGAGTAAGAAATTTGCTGGGGTGATTGCACTGTGTTTACCAAAAGTGCCTGAGTCCAAAATGAATCCTGTTTAATAGCTTCATTTTGTCCATCTAATAACTCTTCCTCCTTTGAGTTCACAAGTAATCATTCCTTAACTGGTTACATTTGGCAGGCTTCATTGGGGATATTTATCAATTTATTTTGTTTAATAATGTGCTGTTGCAATACTTAGCAGAATATATACTATCAAACTTACTGACTAAATTTTATCTTTTTAATGAGAAGTTAGCATTTGGCGACTAGCTAGATTTTAGTCCTCTCTCACAAAGAGAGAGGTTGTATCAGCAGTGTTGCCAAAAATTAAGCTATCCAGATAAAAATCGGATAGCTAGATTAATTTTTTGGTCAAGCAATCAAGACGACTTGATGTTTTCTAGAGCCGCTTCAACATTGGGTTGCAGGGAGAGAAACTTCTCTAAGCGAACAAGCTTGACCGTTTGAGTAACACGGGCATTCGTGACAATTTGCAAAGTGCCGTTGGCATTTTGAGCTTGCTTGGCTAGCTGCACCAGAGCGCCCAAGCCAGAGCTATCTACAAAGTCAATTTGTGAGAGATCCAGAATAATGTGCTTTGGGCCCTCATCAATCTTGCTACCTAGTACCTTGCGAAATGTCGGCTCAGAAAAAGCATCTAACAAACCTGTGAGGCGGAATAGCTGACAGTTATCCCGGGCTTCACGAGTGCCCCTCAGGCTCACGGTTAGATTTAGTGGCTCAGCAATAACTCCCTCCTCATGGTGAAAGTGAACGCTCAAGTATAGATGGTTTTGGTGCAAGTTGTCTACAACCTGCTGGGGTAGAGGGTATTGGGGATTGGGTATCGGGGATTGGGCATTGAGAAAATTTTTCTCCCCTACTCCCTGCTTTTTCCCAGTCCCTAGTCCCCAGCCCCTAGTCCCTAACCCTCTGATGTGGCAAGACGAGATGCTCGCATTGCTTGGACAAAATCCTCAAACAAGTAATCGGCATCGTGAGGGCCAGGACTGGCTTCTGGATGATACTGTACTGAGAACACAGGTAGAGATTTGTGACGTACACCAGCTACAGTGCGATCATTTAAGTTGAGGTGGCTAATTTCCACAACTGCCGTAGGTAAAGAATCTGGGTCAATAGCAAAACTGTGGTTTTGACTAGTAATTTCTATCCTTTGTTGTAAACCTGCCGGCTGATTCAAACCCCGATGACCAAATTTGAGTTTAAAGGTTTCTGCTCCCAAGGCATGACCCAAAATTTGATGCCCCATACAAATGCCAAAGATGGGTTTTTGAGTCCCTAGGAGTGCCTTGGCAGTTTCAATACCTTCAGTTACCGCAGCCGGGTCACCAGGGCCATTGGAGAGAAATATGCCATCTGGATTATATTTGAGAATTTCTTCTGGAGGTGTATTGGCGGGAACAACAATTACCCGACAACCATAACTTGCTAAACGACGCAAGATATTACGTTTCACCCCAAAGTCAAGGGCAACAACGGTGAAGGATTCTGCCATACTATCAACCACATCAGGGTTAAATTCCCAAGTTGGGATCGTAGGATCTGACCATTCATAAACCGTTGGAGTAGTGACTTCCCGAACCAGATTTAATCCTTGCATACTGGGAGCTGCCTGTACCTGCTCTAGCAACTCAGCCTCATCAAGAATGGATGTGGAAATCCCACCATTCATAGCTCCGAACATCCGAATTTTACGGGTGAGGGCGCGGGTATCGATGCCGTAGATACCTGGTATTTGATGCTGTTTCAAGTAGTCAGGCAAGGATTGTGTAGATCGCCAATTACTTGGTCGTTGACAAATATTTCGAGCGATCGCACCTCGCACTTGTGGTTTAGCAGATTCCTCATCTTCGGGATTAACGCCAGTGTTCCCTAGCTCAGGATAGGTAAAAACAACAATCTGACCACAGTAACTAGGATCGGTCAGCACTTCTTGATATCCGGTCATGCCAGTGTTGAATACCACTTCCCCAATTGTGGTGCCTATTGCACCAAATGACCAACCGCGATAAGTGGTACCATCTGCCAAGACAAGCAGAGCAGGTATTGTGTCAGACAGGGGCATAGGTAATGAAAGCAATCATAATTAGGGGTTAGGGGTTAAGGGCTAAGGGTGAGGAAAACTTTTTTTTAGTTTCCAACCCTGAGTATCTAGTTTTTAGTCTCTCGCTCTTGTCCCTTGTAAGCTGCGAATGTTAATTATGCCATGAGTTTAGTCGTTCCGCGTTCTCAAGCTAATTAATTAAAGATAAAAAAATTAAGTAAGCAAAAACTTTCCAGGAGAAGCTATGGCGAAAGTAGATTTGCAACCCTCTAGGCAGTTAAAATTAAAATTAATTATGCTTCAGTCTTTTTTAGCTCGTGCAACCCTGATTGTTTTATCAAGTGCGCTAGCGGTTTTGAGTGTTGCTTGTAGTCAAGACAAACAGACTACTAAGATTCGTGGCAATGAGCAGCCAAGGCCTGTAGGTAATTTGGCAGCAACGCCTCTTATCGAAGCAACAACTTACCCACTATCCAGCCCAGAACCACAGCCACAGTCTTCGTCTGCCGTTGAACCAAATTCTTTTGAGTTGGCCCTAGACAAAGCCGCAGGTGCTTTGACTATCAGTCAGTCTGCTCAATCAGCAGATGATTGGAAGTTGGTGGCGAATCAGCTCCAAGACGCGATCGCGCTGATGAAAAATGTGCAGCAAGAAAGCCCAAATTTCACGGTGGCTCAAATCAAAATATCAGAATACCAGCGTCAGATTCAATCTGCTTTGCACAAAGCTGCTCCTAAACCTCAACCGCCATTGCAGCCAGAACCCCAGAGGGTAGTAGTTATGGTTCCGCAAAAACAAATTAAACCGGAACCTACCTTACCTGTAGCGCCTGTAGCCCCGCTTCTATCAAAAGAAGTCCCAGTTCCCAAGCCGATTTTACCCACACCAGAATTAGTCATTGAAAGCAACAATGTATTTATTGCTCCGATAAAAAGACGAATTGGTGGAACACCAATTGTTGAGGTTACCTTCAATGGTGAAGAGAAATTTGACATGATTGTGGATACAGGAGCTAGTGGCACTGTAATTACCCAAAACATGGCAAATGCTTTAGGTGTAGTGCCGGTGGGAAAAGCTAAAGCCAACACTGCTAGTTCTAAAGCTGTGGAATTTACCATTGGCTATGTTGATTCGATGGCAGTGGCTGGGGTAATGATAAATAAAGTACCAGTAGCGATCGCAGGCTCAGACTTAGAAACAGGATTGCTGGGACACGACTTTTTCGGCAATTACGATGTCACCATCAAACGTAATGTCGTGGAATTTCGCCCACAATCGCATTCGGAAATTAATTCTCCAGAAACTGAACTAACTGCTCCAACTTTACCCAAGGAGCGCCACTTTTTAGGATCTCCTTAGCTACCTTTACACCTTGGGCATGATCCAGTAGTGGAATTGCACCTGCCACTTGCAGCGCTAATGACGCATTTAACGCTACAGCATCCTGTTGCGCTTGAGTTCCTTTGCCTTGTAATACCGCTTTCAGAATTTCTGCATTTTCTTGAACATCCCCGCCTCGAAGAGCGCCTATAGTAGCAGGCGTTAAACCTACAGCTTCGGGATTGACAGTAGTTAACTGCACTTCACCATCAGATAACACTGCTAAGTCGGTTACATCTCCTAACCCCGCTTCATCCAGTTTTTCTCGCCCATGTAGGACAATTGCCTTTTGCTTACCCAAATTTTGTAACGCGTGGGCAACAGTTGCCAAAAGTTTGGGAGTAAATAACCCTACCACTTGCCCAGCCGGATTTAAAGGATTAACTAACGGCCCGAGTAAGTTAAAAACAGTCCGTACTTTGAGAGTCCGCCGCAATGTGGCAACCGCCTTGAGTGCTGGATGCCAACCAGGAGCAAATAAAAAAGTGATCCCCACTTCTTTTACTGCTGCTTGTACCTTTTCGCTAGGGGCACTCAAATTTACGCCCAACGCTTCCAACACATCAGCACTTCCTGTAAGACTAGATGCTGAACGATTGCCGTGTTTTGCGACGGGTACACCATAGGCAGCAGCCACAAAAGCAACTGCTGTGGAAATATTAAAAGTTGATGAACCGTCGCCACCAGTGCCACAGGTATCGATGAGGGAAGTTGGGGATTGGGAAGAATTAAATTTCCCAGTTCCCAGTACCCAGTCCCCAGCCCCCACTTTCGATTGAGATTGCAATACTTCCGCCATCCCAGTTAACTCGTCAGCAGAAACGCCTTTAAAGTTCAGCGCTGTTAAAATTGCTCCCGATAACTCTGGCGGAACCGCTGCACTTAGCCATCCTTGCATCAATTCAGCAGATTGAGTGCGGGATAAGGATTCACCATCGATTAATTGTTGCAGCAGGAGATGCCAGCTAGGTGAGGTTTCTGGCGTGGGCATGGGGGAAGTTGTCATAAAACAGGTCTGTTTGCGTTTGCTAGGTTGAGCTTCAGTTAAAGGTCTGGGAGTTATCCTACCGGAAAATGGGAAACTAAGAGCTAATTTAGATAGAAAAACTAAGACTCAACTGCATGGGATCAGGAAAGTTCTTAACTGTAATTTGTTCTTCCACATTTCGCTTAATTTCATAGTTAGTAATGAATAATTCTTTTCCTTTAGCAGCACCATTCTGCTTATAGTTATTCATTCCATACTGTAATTCCCACTCTGAGATATTAGCCCATTCAAAAGCTTTTTTAATTTGGGGCGAATCGTCATAAGTGATTAACCAGCGATGATGACATTGTTTTAATAGTTCTGCAAATCTCTGGTGTTCAAAAGATGTGTGCAAGTCACCAGCTTTACCATATAGCTTAGACTTAGTAGCACTAAAATATGGTGGATCTAAAAATAAAAATACCTCTTCGCCTGCTGAATATAATAATTCGCTGTAATCTAAATTAGTGATGATGATATCTTTTGATAAAATACTTTCTAATTTTTCAAGACGGTCTATGGATGAATTAGTAAAGCGTTTATGAAAAGCTTCTTGAGAGAAACCACCAGATTCTACAGTACCCGAAAATGTAATTCTATTCAGAACAAAAAAGCGGACTGCTCTTTCAAAATCAGATAAATTATTAACATCTACGCTGGTTAATTCTATGAAGAGCAACTTGCCATCTGAAAATTTATTTCTAATCTGTCGAACTTCAGCGACTAGTTTAGATATATCAGACTGGGCAATCTTCCAAAATAAAAATAATTCCCGGTTTAAATCATTAATCCAAATTTTTAGATGCGGAAATTTTTGTTTTAAGTAGATAAATACAGAACCACCACCTACAAAAGGTTCTCTAAACTCTAAAAATTTTTCTGGTATGTATTCTATTATTTGATTTATAGCTTTTGACTTACCACCTGGATAACGGAGTGGGCTTTTGCTCATGCTTGCTATAATAATTAATTGTTTTAAATAACATAAGATTTACACCCTTAATTTGCATATTTCAACCGCAGGTTAGCAGAGGAGAGGGATTGATACTTTCTCTGCAAAATTAAAAATATGCAAGTTAATAGCCCTGTTTGTTATTTATTTTGTTTGTAAACTTCTCTTCTATGATCTACATCAATAATTAAAATGACTAATTTTGAATCGTAAACTTCATATAAAACTCTATCATCTCCTACTTTAATTCTATAAGTATTTTTGATGCCTTTTAATTTTTTACAACCAGATGGTCTGGGATTAATTACTAGCTTTTCGTCAATCTCGGAAGTTATCCTTTCTTGTACAGATTCAGGAAGTTTAGAAACCTCCCTGTCTGCTTTGGGAGTAAACTCTACTTTATAGACTATTGGATTGTTATTTTCCTGCTCGTCTTCTTGCTTTGATGTATTCCCAAGGTATTGTTCCTTCTCTGTCTGCTTCTTCTTTGGCGGCACGCACAACCTCCACATCTATAGAGTTTTCTGTGTCTTGCTCTACCGCCTCAGATATTGCATTTACAAGTCGTAGTACTGACTTGCTATAAACTGTTGATAAGGATTCTCCAGTGGTTGAGCGCGTAATCAATAATAATATACTGTCTATGACACTAACCCACTTAAATTCCCTTAAACGTCTTTTTAAATCGTGTTGTAGCTCTGATAAAGTTTTAGTTGCTTTTGGTGGTAGGTAATCCCAGTAACTTTCAATTATTTCAGAAAATATATCATAAATAAGTATAAGATTTCTTATTTTATCTACAATTTTTTTAGAATCTTTTAGCTGTTTAATGAGTGTTTTAATCTCAGAGGCTTTTTCGGTTACAGCACGCAGTTTCTCTATAACCTCTTGTATAGATATACCCTCTATTTCAGATAATTCTATATAAAATTCCGCTAACTCGGCAGATATATCACTTTGCTCTTTCTGATTTAAGCAGTTCTCTAAATGCTCTCTGACTTGCTCTATTTTTTCAATTTCGCTGAGGCTAGCTGCGATTGTGCTAGTCATTCGTGCCACCTCATAATTATTTTCGGCTTAACATAATACTACTTTAGCCCGTTTTACAATACAAAGTAAGACAAAGCGATACATTATATTTTAGGAATATAATGTATCGCTATCGTGATGAGCGAAAGATGACGCGCCCTGGAGAATCTTCTTGGTTAATTCGCGCGTAGACTCTAAGACAGGTCAACACTTCCCCAGGATTACCGCCACAATCTAGTTGCAAGTCATCTTTTGATAAAGCACAAATATCGGCATATAAACCTGATAATTGGCGAATACGCACTTCATGGCCTTGTTTATTTGCCTGATCAACAAATTTTTTTAGTTTACGCCGTGATTCTTGTTGCAGGTTACCCCACCAAGAATAGCGATCGCTTGGTGGAACGAATACTAAGGAATGAATAGCCTCATCCATATCAATCCAGGCACGTAGAGTTAATAAAGAATCAGCATTTTCCTCAGCTTTTTGTGTGCGATGGAAGCGGCCTGTTAAAGCTTCAATGTATTGGATTTGCTGCTCTGGCTTGGAATGTAAAGAAATAATATCAAAACTGAAAACGCTTTTTAAAGCATGATGTAAATCTGGGTCAATTTCGATAAATTTTATACAAAGCAGCAAGAAGCCGGCTAATAAATTTAAATCACCAGTTTGGCTAATTTCGGAATTTGATAAAGCTTGTTGAGATAAGCACAAACCTTTAGCTTGAACTGTACCTTTAAGCCCTGGATAAATAATTTCATCACGAATAAAAGGTAGTGGGTAGAGTTCTGAATTATCTTCTACTGCGCCAACTTCTTGAGCTAAATCTAAAGCACGTTGTCGCCAATATGTAGCCATATCTTCTGGAACACGCAGTAGTTTGCGTTGAATTTCGTTCCATAATTCTGAGTCTGTTTGGCTTTGGAGTTGAGTATTTCCTAAATATAAGCTGAGTTCTTTGTCTGTGTTAAAAGCTTCTCGAAGATGATTGAGCTTTAATTCATTTCTTGAGTCTGATTGTGGGTATATATGGGAAGCAGGTTGCAAAAGGCTATGGAGTTCTTGCAGCACTTCATTACATAATTTAGCGCCTGGATCAAGTGGAAATTCTGTTTGAGCTTGCTTTAAAGAAGCCTCTATTCCATACAGGCTAAACCGCAGTACTTGAGCTAACTGCGAATTTTCTGTTTCTAAGAGTTGGCGTAGGTGCTGCATGAATTTCGTCTCCGGTTTTACCTGTCTTTTTATCTCATGCAAAGGTAAGATTAATACGAACCACCGAGACGCAGAGAGAAGTTGCGTGCGCGGGTTCCCCGCGTTGAGCAAACTTCGGGAGAACACAGAGAAAGATGTTTTTGAAAGAGTAAAACTCTTGTTTAAATTCGATAATTAATTCCAAACTCTCTGC
This sequence comes from Mojavia pulchra JT2-VF2, assembly GCA_019359325.1. Lineage (GTDB taxonomy): Bacteria > Cyanobacteriota > Cyanobacteriia > Cyanobacteriales > Nostocaceae > Mojavia > Mojavia pulchra. Next base: position 64,573 of record JAHHHN010000021.1, read on the forward strand.
GTCTATGCGTGAGTTATTACCTTAATGAATTCCGCAAAATGGATCGCGTTCTTTATCAACTTCGTTGGGTTGCAATTCTAATTCGGCGCGGTAAACGCATCCTTCTTGTTTAAGGCATTCTTGATTGTTTGATGCCCAGTAAGGCACTTCGCCAGCGTGCATCCGCAGAATACCTTGATTATCGAGAGTGACACGATATTGACAAGGGTAATCTGTTGTAACATCCGGTTTACTCAATGCGCCAATGCGTATCCATTTTTTGGTGTTGGTTTCGGCATCTGTTTGCACAACATAAAAGGTATGTTGGCCATTTTGGGGGAAGGGAGGTAAAGGATTACTGACTAATCCGGTTCCTGGCTGTGGTGAACCATCACGCAAATAATGAAATTCTTGGAGCGATTTACTTACATCTTTATCTGCTTCAAATACTAAATGGTAAGCATCTGGTTGATCAACAGTTGCAGACTCTAGAACGTTGATGGCAATATCACCATCATTTAAGTCTTTATTGGGGCGTTCAACTGCAATGTTCCACTTCAATTTACCATCAGCAAATAGTGCCGAAGTTTCTGAAGTGGCGGCTATTATTGAACTCACATCTATACCAGGAACATCTATTAAATAATGAGGATTTCCATGACAAAGTAATACGCTAAATTGGAGAGTCTGATCAATTTCAAATTGGATTTTGACTTTTTTGAGAAAATCTGACTCTAAAAACCCTAGTTTCGCCATCAAGCTTTTGCCGTCGAAGCTACCCCAAAGTCGTAAGTCTCCATCTTCGTAATCTTGACGGTAAACAATATTAGTTAATTGTATTCCTTGCCATTCAGTACGAACCTTAGCTACCGTGTCTTCAGCAGTTAGCTGATAGAGTTCTTGTCCTGCTTTAAATATCGTTAACAGTTCGTTGCTTTGGGTTTTGCGTTTGAAGTTACAAGGCAAATAATAGAAAAGGTTTTTGACATCAATTTCTAGTTGATTGGCTCCTTTACGTAGCAATCCTTTCGATTCTTCGGGATCGAATCTGAGTCTGCGTAACTTCTCGGCATAGCAAGCTCCTGCAGATGTGGCTAACTTGGTAAATTCCAGCACGAAGGTAATCCGTTCTGGATTCCAGACGAAATAAGGAGATTTACTAAATTCTTGGTAGATATAGCGCTGTACGAGGTCGAGATTACAAGTTTTACCAGATAAAATCAACCAATCAACTTTGTGTGTATTCCAAGCATCTATAGTGGTATCTTGAGGACGCAAACGACTTTCCATTAAGCCTTTAGCTATACCGATCGCTTCTTTAATTGCTGATGATGCGGCTCGATTAAATTGCTGGCTATCTATGGTAAGAGAGATACTACTAGGATCGGTTATTTGGTATTTAATAGCACTTTGAGTTAGCAATTCCGAAATTTGCTGCTCAGAAAGAGTGAAGTTTAAGGGAGAACCGTCTTCTGGTGGCTTTTGTCCAAGTTTGAGTTTGGCGGCTTCTGCATGATCCCACAAAGTATAAAAGGTTTGTAGGCGTTGGGGTGCTTGTTGCCAACGAGTAGGTAATACTTTCTCCGCAGTATCTAAGGCATCTTTATAAGCAGCATCACCTTCGGGATTTTCTTTATCCAAACATTTTAAAATACTGCCGCTTTTAAATTTTCCTTGTTCGAGAAAGCGCTCGTTTAATTCGGAGTTAATTAAATCTTCTAGCTTTTCGCTTTCTAAATCACCTGTTGTAACGGCACTCAAAAGAAAATCAGCGATCGCTACTTTTAAAAGTCTAAATATTCGCAGAGTAATTAACTCACCACCTAACTGTAAATGACCGGAAGAACCTAATAGTTTGGGAGTCAGTTTATAGTAGCGTCCACCTAAACCTCGGTCTTCATTATCAGCAAAAAAGGGAGTTTTATCTTCTAATGTCAGTTCAATTAAAGCTAAGTCTGTAGTTCCGCCACCAATATCTAAAACGAGAACATTTTGTGACCATTTATTTCCGGCTTGGCGACAACGAGTTTTAAAAGACTCAATGCCAATGTTAAGATTGCCGCCGAATTCACGCCAAAGAAAGAATATTGCTACAGATACGGCTTCATCGTAAGCAGTTTGTACATCTTCAATGCCCAATCGTTCAACCAGTTCCTTAACTTCTTTACGCACAACTGGCGGGGCCACAGTTGGATAAGTCACAACTGCTGTTAAAAATTCTCCTTCAGAAAATCTCCGTCTTGCGCGTCGGCGGTAGTCTTCGGTTAACTCAATCAGATGTCCCCAAGCGGCTTGAACTAGCTGGTTTACGTTAATTGTTTCTTCTTCGTCATCTAAAATTACTGGGAAAGAACGATCCTGACCAAAATAGCGTTTGGGTGAGTGATGAAATCGACTAATAATTTCTTTTAAAGAACTGCTTGTACCTTGAGCGATCGCTTTTTTTCTGTTGTCGCTAGCTTCTCTACCCATCTTCAATTTTAAAGCCGCTAATGTAGAAACTTCTAACTCACTTTTAATTTCTGTTTCCCGGCGATCAATATCTAGTACAACTGGGATGAGATTTTGCGATTCTAAAGTAGGAACTCGGAATACTTCATGATAGATTTGATAAAGTTTTTTGCTAACTGCACGACGGAAGCGATCGCTAGTCCCTAAACAAAGTTCAATTTGGCGAACAGCTTCTAAAAATCGCTCTTTATGATCGCTTTCAAAAACTTCGCTCAAATGACTCGGTTCTATCTCCAGATTTTTACTAATATCATTGATAAACTTTTCCCACTCACTAATACTGACATCTGGTAAAGCAACTGCGGCGGGAGAACTCAGCCATTTCGATAAGCGATCGCGCAATCGCATTTCTTGTTCTTTAGGTAAAATTTCTGCGATCGGTACTTCAATCGGATCGAAGAGTGTAACTGTAGAGTTCGATGTGCCAAAATCTAAGGCAAACCATCCCGGAAATCTTTTTTGTTTTTCGCTTGGTTGTTGATTGCTGTTGAGTTGAAAAGGGTTCATTTTAGTATTGATTTTTGTTGTTTGCTTAGTTGGTAGCGGCTCAAAATTTGGTAATGACCACAAATTACACGAAGCCTCTATCTGCTTTCTCACAGTTAATAGGGGATTCCCAAATCTCAAACTCCTTATTCTCTCTGCGTCTCTGCGCCTCTGCGTGAGAAAAATCATCCCATTAATCAGCAACGACAGAAATAGCGGTGATATCTGAGAGAATCTGCAACCAAGTAGGAATTGCTAACTGTGATGGCGTTTCTCCAGCCGCAATATATCTGAGCAATGATTCTTTTTTTGAAATATTTTGTAAACTCGGAATAATTTGATCCAAAATACCTTCAAGTTCTAAATTTACTTGCTGGTTAACTTCACTAACATACTGAACAAGGTGAAGACTGGCACTAGCAGTAATTTCATCTCGCAAGCGCAGCACGAACAATTGATGATTGTTAGATTTAGGTAATCCTTGGCTTCTTTCTGGTGCCCAATCAAAGATTTGCCCAATACTATGTTTTTCATCTTGACGCGCCAAAGGAAACATCATTTCTGGTGCGTTTGCTTTATCTTTACTACTAATTTCAGAGATGAGTGCTTCTTGCCATTGATTAGGATCACAACCTAAGAGCAATTTATAAAACAGGTCGGCTTCTTCTAGACCAAATGTAGACTCAATATCTGATTCCATTTCTGATTGCAGAATCGCTTTTAAATAATCACGTTCTTGAGCAACCTGATTTGATAATTTGTTGAGCAAATCTAGAATAGCTTCACGAATGCGATCGCGGGCAAAATCTTCTACTTCTTTGATAGTCTGGGCAAATGGTGGATAAAAATCATCGCTTTTTGTAGGAATAGAAGTATTAACTCTATTTCCGCGATCAAATAACTTGCCAGCTGCACCTTTAGATTCAGCAACAGCGATCGTACCATTGTTGGCTTTGTTAAACAGTAAAGTCCATTGGTTCCAATTGAGGATTTTAAATGTTAATTCGTCTTTGACAACATCACTAACACCTACTCCGCGTCGGTCTTTGAGCGGTTCTTTGCCTAAATCTTTTTGGAAGTTTCTGTAAGTTTTGTCTAAATTTTCAATTGCAGCACGCAACTGTAGCAAAGCTGGACTGTCTAAAGTCGGCATACCTTGCGCGTGAATTTCTTCTAAGATAGTTTTCAAGTTATCTTGTTGTTGACGCACAGCCTCAGCAGCTCTTTTTGTGTCTTCATACAGTTGCTTCAAACCGTGAGTAGCTACATGGTTTTGAATCAGTTCCCGCAGCTTACTAATACCGCCATCTTGAGCAAAATATCCTAATTGTCTGCCTAAATAATTGCGTGAATCAGATGCGAGTAAGCGATCGCTTAACCGTCCCCATTTCTCTTGTAATCGCTTAGAACGGTCTAGGTAATCGGGATAGTCCAAGTTAGCTAAAAACTCTGGTGAGCCTGCTTTCACCGTACTCGAACGTTTTGCTAAATCGGCCAGTCCTAAAAGTGGTGACAGCAAAACGATGCGGTCTTTTTGAGTTGTAAAGGCGTTAGCACCGTCAATCGTTGTTTGCAGAACTTTCAGTTTTTGCAAAACACTGCTTTCTTGCAAAGGATGATTGCTGGCGTTATCGTCAATGAGTTGGTCAAGTTCTCGTTCACCACCTTCACTTTCTAAAGGTAGTTGATCGAAGCGACCGACACCTACAAGAATTAAATCTTTGAGGTCTTGTCCTGGTCGCTGTTGCTGCATCATTGTAAAGATTTTATTGGCGCGATCGCTTCCTGGAGATTTACCATTCAGCAGTACCAAAATTGTTTGGACTTCTGCTAATTCTCGCAGTGACAAAAATGTATCTCTTGCTCCTGAATTAGCAGCACCCAATCCCGGAAAATCTAGAAGAATAAATTCAGAAGCACCTGTAACATCCCAAATTTCCCGTGAGATTTTTACTTCTATATCTACGCGGCGAATCAACGGAAAACTATTCTGCAATAACTTTGTGGCTAACTTCTGCGGTGGATTTGGTAATTTGATATGAGCTGGTGGTAAATCCTCAAAGTTAATAGTTTGGATTGCCATTGGCTGTTCAGCTAGCTGCAACCCCTCACGTGCAGTAACCGCATCAATTTGATAGCGTTCACCACACATCGCTTCACCGTAGGAGTGATAAGCACGAACAAATAATACCAACTCCCGAAGTAAGTAACGTAACTCCAAATTGTTACTAATTTTCCATGTTTCCTCACACCAGTTAAGAATATCTTTGCCATCTTTGAGCTTCGAGAGCAGTACAGGTGGAAGTCCAGCTGCTGTAGTGCGGCGGTTGGCTTCTCCGAGCATGAAGCGCAGGCACTCACTTACACCGTCGTGAGAAAGATACTCTACTGTAAAATTACTTAATTCTGTAGTAGCAAAATCTTCTTGTGGTATGATGTGAATCGCTGTAACGTTTCCTGTAGTGGGATTTTCGCTAATTGGTAAAGCATCTGCATATCCGATTAAACTGCCTAAGAGCAAAGTTTTACCACTACTAAATTCACCCATCACCCCGATTTTGACTGGTGAAGTGGCAATTTCTACAGTTTTATCAGCAGTTTCTCGCAGACGAAACAGACACTCATCAAGACTAGCTGGAACCCAATCTTCTTGCTTGGAGGGATATTCAGGTACAGAGTCTATTTTCTGAAGGATGAATTCACCATACTCTTTAAAACGCTCTAGGTTTTCAGTATCCATAGAGTATTTTTTGGTTTAATATTATAAATTGCTTTGAGCTTTATAACATAAAAAATGCGTTTTCCTTGCCCATAATGCCACTTCGTGATGTTGCAGGGATTTTACTCTTCTACAAGAGTGTCGCTTTTAATTAATCGCTTTTGTAAAGCAACAGCAACAGCTTGAGAGCGATCGCCTACTCCTAATTTATGTAAAATCGCATGGACATGCACCCGGACTGTTCCAGGTGTAATGTAGAGTGCAACAGCAATTTCTTGATTCGTTTTTCCTGCTGCCAGCAGCGACAGAATTTCCTGTTCGCGGTGGGTTAGAGGATTTGCAGGTGTTCTGATGAACTGACAATTCGCGTTACGGCTGACCCTGGCAAAGGCTTTATTGACCGGATGATATCCCTAGTAGAAGGAGCTTCCCGGTGTGATTTATCTTAAAGACATTATTAAACCGGGCATCCGAGAACGGTTTGATCAAATGCGGCGTATGGGGATCAAAACCGTTATGCTTACCGGAGAAATTTTAAATGAGTCAGCTGCGCCAAATCAATAAAGCTATTCGTTCTACTGTTGCTCTGTGGGTGCTAACAGCATTGCTGTATCCTCTGTTCATGCTGCTGTCTGGACAGATAGCGTTTTCCTTCCAGGCTAATGGCAGTTTACTGACTAATTCTCAAGGAACAGTTATAGGTTCGGCATTGATTGGTCAACCGTTTAGGAGCGATCGCTACTTTTGGAGTCGTCCCAGTACCATTGACTATAGTACCAAATCCGAAGTTGCCACCACAGGAACTTCAGGAGCCAGCAACCTCGCCCCTAGCAATCCTGAACTCCTCAAACGCATTCAAAAAGAAGTCACACGGCTCAAACAAGCTAATATTCAACCTACTGCCGATTTAGTTTATACCTCTGGCTCCGGTCTAGATCCACATATCAGCCCTGAAGCAGCCCAAGCACAAGTGCAGCGTGTCGCCAATACTCGCCGTATTGCCCAAACCAAATTCAAAAGCTGATAGACAAAAACACTGATGGCAGATTCCTGGGGATTTTTGGCGAACCTGGAGTTAATGTCCTGAAGCTGAATCTGGCATTAGACGCTTTGCAACCCAACCTTTAGACCTCATTCATGTTTCCTTCTTCTAACCTCTCCCCTGACAGTTCTTACATCCGTCCTGCTCGACGCGGTAAGCATAAAATTTTTATTGGTATGGCTCCCGGTGTCGGCAAAACTTACAAAATGCTGGAAGAAGCACATCTTCTCAAGCAAGATGGTATTGATGTTGTGATTGGCTTTTTAGAAACTCATGGACGCAAAGACACTGCTTTTAAAGCCGCCGGACTAGAAGTAATTACCAGAAAAGCCTGTGTTCACCAGAACATCGCCCTAGAAGAAATGGACACAGATGCAATTCTCTTGCGCTCCCCCCAACTGGTGTTAGTTGATGAACTCGCTCATACTAATGTGCCAGGTTCACTAAGAGAAAAGCGTTATCAGGACGTAGAAGTAATTTTGGCAGCTGGAATTGATGTTTACTCCACTGTCAATATTCAACATTTAGAAAGTTTAAATGACTTAGTAGCGAGAATTACAGGTGTTATCGTGCGAGAGCGCATTCCAGATCGCCTCCTTGATGAAGCTGACGCTGTTGTTGTCATTGATGTCACCCCAGAAACACTAGAAGAGCGCTTGCGAGAAGGCAAGATTTACGCTCCTGAGAAAATCCAGCAATCCCTCGAAAACTTTTTTCAACGTCGTAATCTAATTGCTTTGCGAGAACTGGCATTACGAGAAGTAGCAGATACCGTTGAGGAAGAAGCAAACACCTCAACTTCGGCCGGACAGACTTGCAATATCCACGAACGAGTTTTAGTTTGTGTGTCTACCTATCCCAACTCAGTACAATTGCTGCGTCGGGGCGCGCGTATTGCCAGTTACATGAATGCACGACTTTACGCTGTGTTTGTAGCAGATCCCGAACGTTTCCTTACCAAAGAAGAAAGTTTACACATTGATACTTGCGAGAAACTATGCCGAGAGTTTGGGGGACAATTTTTGCACGTCAAAAGCCACAGTGTTGCCAAGGAAATTGCTCAGGTCGCAGTAACTTATCACATCACCCAAATTGTCATAGGTGAAAGCCAGCAGTCATCTTGGAGAAGATGGCTCAAAGGCTCCTTTACCCAGCGATTGATGGAGCTAATCAGACATCAAAAAATAGATTTACACATTATCGCCACCGAGAAATGAAAGAGTGGTGAGTTGTTAGTGCGGAATGATGAGGAGTTAGGGTGTTGGCGGTTCAATAATTGAGGTAATTTTAATATTTTAGATAGGATTGCTATAGTCGGGTCTGATAAATCTTTGATAGATTTTTTATAAAAAATTAATCTAGTTTTATTGAAAAATTAACCTAAAGGTTGTTAACTAAATACTAATTCACTTTTTGCTGCAACATTTGAACCCCCCAACAGCTTGAAATATCTAGGGTGTTGGGGGGTTTATTTATAGCTTGCAAGTAATTCGTAGCGAATTAGCTTTGAAAATACTCTGTGTTACTCTGTCTTGAAAAGTTTGCTCAACGGGGGGAACCCCCGCACGCAACTTTTCGCTGCGCTTACTTTGCGTGCCTCTGCGTTTAAAAAGCTATGAACTTATGCAAAGCAATACTAAGTACGCACTGCTTCAGGCCAAAGTTCTTTTAATGCTTTAGGCATCATGTGAACTACATCTTCAATCTCTCCTTGAGAAACCCGTTGAGCAAGAATTTTAAAGACAGCACGAACAATAGTTTCAGCGTCAATATTCGGGTTAACATTTTGCAAGCGATCGCGGATATTGTTGAGAAAGTCTTCTTTAGTCCGCTCCTTTGTGGGAGTTGCCCCAGGCCTCCAGCTTTCGTAGTAATATCCCCCTAGTAAAATGGGTAACTGAGCGCCTAAATGAGCGGCTTCTTCTACAGCCATGCGATCGCGTAGTGCGTGCAATGTCGCACGCAACCCTTGAAATACTTGGTGCTTATTTTCCCAACCGAGTTCTTGTGCTAAATCATTGATCCAAAGGATACTCTTTTGAACAGTTGCATCAAAGACATCCAATCCTGTCATTGTCATAGTCATACCTCTGGAAAAAACAGCAGCAATTTCATCTCATACTAGAAAGCTAAAAATGACCTTGCTTCTAACCAATGGCGCATACTGTTTTAACTACTACTCTGTCTAAGAGGTGAATAATACTCAATATTAACTGTAAAACTCAATACAACAGACCTTGGAAAAGTAATTAATCTTTCTTTGCCTCATTATCCAGTCAACAGTAGTTTTTCCCTTAATTCAGCACTTGACGGCAGCCTGAAAGCACGTCACACTTAGTACAAAATTTTTAGTGGACTACAAAGTCGGAGGTCTTAAATATGACTACTCCGCTGAATTGCCGCAATTACATCGACGGTCAATGGTTGAGTGCTACAGGGGAAGCCACCTTAGAAAGTCGCAACCCTGCTTTGAGAAGTGAAGTTGTTGCTACTTTTCCGCGTTCCGTAATAAATGATGTAAATGTAGCGGTAACCGCCGCCCGCCAAGCTTACCAAAGTTGGCGAAAAGTCCCTGCTCCAGCTAGGGCAGAATACGTTTTTCGCGTCGGGGAAATCTTACTTCAGCACAAAGAAGAACTGGCCCAGTTAATGAGCCGAGAAATGGGTAAACCTCTAACTGAAGCCAGAGGAGATGTACAAGAAGCAATTGACTGCGCCTTTTATAGTGCTGGTGAAGGGCGGCGATTATTTGGGCAAACTACACCCTCGGAAATGCCCAACAAATTTGCGATGACGGTACGGATGCCCATAGGAGTTTGCGCCTTAATTACTCCTTGGAATTTTCCAGTAGCGATTCCTTGTTGGAAAGCTATGCCAGCCTTGGTATGTGGCAATACAGTCATTCTCAAACCCGCTGAAGATACCCCTGCCTGTGCAACTAAATTGATTGAAATTTTTGCCGAAGCAGGTTTCCCACCAGGGGTAATTAACTTGGTGCATGGTGTGGGTGAAGAAGTAGGGAAAGCTTTAGTCGAGCATCCTGATGTTGATTTGGTATCTTTTACTGGCTCTTCAGAAACTGGTGCTTTTGTTGGCGCTACCTGTGGACGCACTCACAAGCGGGTTTGTTTGGAATTGGGTGGTAAAAACGCCCAAGTGGTGATGGAAGATGCAGACTTGGGACTCGCCCTAGATGGTGCTGTGTGGGGAGCCTTTGGCACAACCGGTCAACGGTGTACGGCTACGAGTCGCCTGATTCTACATCGTGATATCAAAGAAAAATTTACTGCCATGCTCTATGAGCGTACCAGCAAGTTACGCTTGGGGCCGGGCACTGACCCGAATACTGATATTGGGCCATTGGTCAATGAATTGCAACTGCAACGGGTAAGCAAGTATTTAGAGATTGCCCGTGAGGAAGGTGCAAAGGTGTTGATAGGTGGGGATATTCCCAACGAAGGGCAGCTAAAAAATGGTTACTTCTTTCAACCAACTATTTTGGATGAAGTCACTCCGAAAATGCGGGTTGCCCGTGAGGAGATATTTGGGCCAGTAGTGGCATTAATTGAGGTTAGTTCTTTTGAAGAAGCGATCGCCATTCTCAACGACACTAATTATGGTCTTTCTTCCTCAGTTTACACCCGCGATATCAACCGGGCTTTTGCTGCCATGCGCGATATTGAGGCAGGTATCACTTATATTAATGGCCCTACTATCGGTGCAGAAGTACACTTGCCTTTTGGTGGTGTGAAACATACAGGTAATGGTCACAGGGAAGCTGGAACTACTGCTTTAGATATTTTCACTGAATGGAAAAGTGTTTATGTTGACTTCTCTGGAAGCTTGCAACGCGCCCAAATAGATAACCGCAGTTAACATTTACATAGGCAAAAAACTTGATTTTCTATTAGCCCACGAAAGTGGGCTTTATTTGTATAGCTACGAATTCCATTCATCAGGGTTAATACTAGCCATTCTCCCTATTGTGGGTACAATTTTTTAATTGGTAAAATCCATAACTAACACATAGGATGTTCGATGAAATTCTCGAAAGAATGCGAGAGAAGATTACATCACTTCAGTATGTAATGACACTCCACGCAGAAGAAGAAATGAACTATGACAATTTAACAATTTACGATATCGGACAAACTATCCTTTAAGGCTAAATACTAGAACGTCAAAAAGATAAAGTAACTGCGGAATCAAAATACTGTATTCGAGGTACAAATGAAGATGGCGTGGAAGTTGAAGTTGTTGCCAAGCTAGGTGTGACAGGAAATTTAGTTATTATTACAGTATATCAAGTATAAGGCAGGTAAATATTATATGAAATGTGAGTTTTGCGGCAACGAAGGGGTAAATATTCGTCACGTTGCAAGAACTTATGGAAAAGGAAAAGATTTACTAATAATTGAAAATATTCCTGTCATCAGTTGTCCTGAGTGTGGAGAAAGTTATCTAACAGCAGAAACTTTGCATGAAATTGAAAGAATTAAAAGTAATAGGAAAAGTTTACCTGTTGCACGTTCTGTAGAAGTGGCTAATTTTGGTGAGGGAAATCCACCTGTTGCTGTATAAGCTATCAAGTACGGCATATCATACCCTACTTCTACGAAATGAAAAAGCAATCAGGCATTTTGACAAAAGAGATTGCCGTTTACTTGCAGAAAACATCAAAATAAATGCGCGATCTACCGACATGAGAAAGCATTTAAGTTAAAGGAGTTAGCAAACTGCCATTTACTTGCGGAAAACACCAAAATGAATAAGTAAAATGGCATTTTGAGTAAGTCAAACCTCATTTTACTTGCGGAAAACACCAAAATGAATAAGTAAAATGGCATTTTGAGTAAGTCAAACCTCATTTTACTTGCGGAAAACACCAAAATGAGAAAGTAAAATGACATTTTGAGTAAGTCAAAAGGCATTTTGAATAAGTCAAATGGCTTTTTACTTTCTTTTTAGACAATCGCTACAATAAAATATTTGCGATTGGCTCCGCCAGTACCAAAGGCAATCGCAGCCAAAAATAATGCTATACACAAGTTTCTGTAGGGTTTAATTCACAGCGACTTGAAAAAAGCGATCGCATATCACCCAAAATGCCTCAAGAGCTTAATTTACAAGGTTTTGGAATTGGAAAATTGGTAAATTAGAATTTTGGGAAGCGAGTTTAAGGGTAAACTTTTATATTGCAATAGATAACTTGTACCCCATGATTGGAGAGCAAAACCTTGGGAATAGAACTACGCAGTTTCGTATTTCTCGACAACCTGCAACCTCAACATGCAGCATATATGGGAACAGTAGCTCAAGGTTTCTTACCATTACCAGGGGATACATCACTTTGGATTGAAATTTCTCCTGGGATTGAAATCAATAAAATTACAGATATCGCCCTCAAAGCGGCTTCTGTACGTCCGGGAGTACAGGTAGTTGAACGGCTTTATGGACTATTAGAAGTTCATTCTAGCTCCCAAGGTGAAACGCGATCGGCTGGTCAAGCGATTTTGGCAGCATTAGGAGTCCGCAGAGAAGAATGTATCAAACCGCGTGTTGTTTCTAGCCAAATTATCCGTAACATTGATGCTTACCAAACACAACTGATCAATCGCACGCGACGGGGACAACTATTACTAGCAGGACAAACGCTATATGTATTAGAAGTTGAGCCGGCTGCTTACGCTGCACTGGCTGCAAATGAAGCAGAAAAAGCCGCGTCAATTAATATCCTTGAGGTTCAAGCTGTAGGTAGTTTCGGACGGCTGTACTTAGGTGGACAAGAACGAGATATTCTTGCAGGTGCAGCTGGTGCGTTAGCAGCGATTGAAGGTGTAGCTGGTCGGGTAAACCCCAACAGTGGGCGTCAGGAGTAAAGGAGGGACAATGGCCAATCGAGAGCATCTAGCTTTACTAAAAGCTGGTGCAGTCACATGGATTGAGTGGAGAAATCAAAATCCCCAGATTGAACCAGACCTCAGCACGGCAAATCTCTCTGGAGATAACCTCAGAGGCGCAAACCTCTGTGGGGTAAACTTGACCAAAGTGGATCTAAGTCATGCTTTACTCGTGCGAGCCAACCTCAGCAACGCTGATCTTAGTAGTGCTAATCTCCACAGTGCCAAGCTAATTGAAGCTAACTTGAGCGGTGCTAACTTCAGTGTTGCTAACTTGAGCGACGCTACACTTACCCAAGCAGATCTCACTCATGCCCATTTGATTGGATCAAACTTAAGTGGGGCGGATCTTAGAGGCGCTGCGATCGCTAATGCTAATCTCATAGGAACTGACTTAACAGGCGCTAACCTCAAAGATGCCGATTTAGGTACAGCAAAGCTGATCCGGGCTAACCTGTGTTTTGCAAACCTCATCGCAGCTAACTTGATTGCAGCTGATCTCAGCGAAGCAAACCTGTATGAAGCAGAAGCGATGGGCGCTTACCTTTATCAAACTGAATTATACAAAGCTAATCTGAGCAAGGCTCACTTCAGCGGTGCTTACCTATTCAAGGCTAACTTAAGCGAGGCTGATTTAAGAGGCGCTAACTTGAGATGGACTAATCTAAGAGGTGCTAACTTGGCAGGAGCTAATCTTAGAGGCGCTGATCTGAGAGGGGCTAATCTTCAAGAAGCTAACCTCACTGGTGCAAATCTTCAAGAGGCAACTATGCCTGACTTTTCAAAGCATGATTAAGGCCTCTTTTGGCAAGCCATAACAAATACCATTCGTTGGAAACTCGCATTACATCAAGCATCAAGCAATCTGCAACCCAAGAATTATCCCTTAGGGTAGATAGGTTTATAAATTCATCTCCTCAAAATAAGGTATATAGCATACGCTATATGCAATAGCTTCATCTATTAAGTTCTCATGGTTAAAAAGACAGTTGCGCTTGGACGACCAGAAGTTAGCCATCTCATTCGCAAACTTCGGCACTTAACTGGATTAAGCCAAGAGCAGTTTGCAGAAAAACTAGGAGTTGCTTTTAGCACAATTAATCGATGGGAAAACGGTCACATGCAGCCTTCGCCTCTGGCACTCAAGCAAATCAAAACGATGCTCAGTGAGTTAAGCCGTTCACCTGTCGTTGAGCTTCAACAGCAGAGCCAAACTCTGTTAGATCAATATTTTTTAGAAGCGGAGTCGAGTGTTTGATGACTAAGGTGAAAGCTGCGATTTCTAATCATCCCTCTCCAGCAGAAAGCCCACAAACAGTTCCAATATCAGAGAGTGAGGAACGATTTCGGTTGGTGCTAGAAGCATCACCCGATGGATTCATCATTTTGCGTAGCGTCCGAGATGCAGTAGGGGAAATTGCTGACTTCATCATCGAATACACCAATCCAGTCGCTGCAAGAAATGTGAACCGTACACCAGAGGAGTTATTCGGTCAGTACCTACTGCATCTATTTCCTGATTGTAAAAGCAACAATATTTTTGATCACTACGTGACAGTTGCCGAAACAGGCATTTCGACAACGTTTGAAACATTTTACGACAGCAAAGAATTGGCAGGCTGGTTTCGTAACGTTGTTGTGAAGTTAAACGACGGAATAGCGGTTTCCTTTAGCAATATTACCGATCGCAAACAAGCAGAATTGGCACTGCAACAACAACAGCAGCATTTTCGGATCGCCTTGCAAACCGCAAAGCTTGGTTCTTGGGAACATGATCTGAGGACAGGAGTTCTCACCTGTTCAGATCAATGCAAGGCGAACTTTGGTTTTTTGCCCGATGCAGAATTTACGCATGAAACTCTATTTGCAGCATTGCACCCTGACGATCGCCTTCTTGTCCAGGCTGCGATTGAGCGTGCGATCGCAGAGCGAATAGATTATGAGGTGGAGGAACGCTGTTACCATCCTGATGGCAGCCTGCACTGGCTGATTGTCCGAGGTCAACTCGTGTATGACTCCAAAGGCACGCCGATTCGGATGGTTGGTGTCACGCTTGACATTACAGAACGTAAGCAATTTGAAGAATCGCTGAGAGCAGCCAACCAACGCATTTCTAACATTCTTGAAAGTATCACTGATGCTTTCGTCGCCTTTGATCGCGACTGGCGTTATACCTACGTCAATCAGGAAGCCGCTCAGATGCTAGGGCGATCGCCTCAGGAACTCCTCGGTCAACGTTGGCAAGATGTGTTCCCCGAAGCTGTCCAGCAAAATTCTGTCATTGTCCAGCAATTTGAGCGAGCAATGGCGGAGCAGACAACGGTGAAGTTTGAGGCGTTTTCGCTGCTGATTAATCGCTGGGTTGATGTTTCGCTCTTTCCTTCATCAGACGGATTAGCGATGTATTTTCGAGACATCAGCAATCGCAAACGGGCAGAGCAACGCCGGGATGTTCAGTATGCCATTGCGCGTATCTTGGCTGAAGCAAAGACGGTTGCTGAAGCGACCCCCACCATTTTGCAGGCTCTGTGTGAAAATTTAGGCTGGCAAGTTGGGGCGCTGTGGAGTATTGACTCACATCCTCCGATCTTGCGTTGCCTCAACTACTGGCAAGCTGCAAATGTGGATATGCAGGAATTTGTTGAGGCAACCCAGCAAATGACCCTAGCACAAGGAGTTGGGCTTCCAGGTCGCGTTTGGGCAAGCCGTCAACCACACTGGATCTGTGAATTAAGTAAAGACAGCAACTTCCCCAGAATTGTACTTGCGTCTGTGGTTGGATTACAATCGGGGTTTGGGTTTCCTATTCTACTAGGTAACGAAATCTTAGGTGTGATTGAGTGCTTTAGCAATCGCATCCAAGAAGCAGACGAAGACTTGCTAGACATGATGGCGGCGATCGGTAGCCAGATTGGTCAGTTTATGGAGCGAAAGCGCACAGAAGCCGCGCTACAAGAGAGTCAGGAACTGTTTCAAAGCTTTATGAACCATAGCCCAATTGCAGCCTTTATTAAGGATGAATCTGGGCGATATCTGTATGTAAATGCCTGGGCAGAGCGAGCAAACAAGCGATCGCAATCGGATTTCATCGGCAAAACGGATTTTGAGTTACTGCCACCGGCAATTGCCCAGCAGTTTCACACGAATGATGTGGCTGTACTGACCAGTGGACAGCCGATGCAAATGCTGGAAACCATTCAGCATCAGGACGGGGAACACAGTTATATGTCCTTTAAGTTCCCCATTCACAATGCGGCTGGGCAACAACTTCTGGCTGGAGTGGCGCTTGATGTCAGCGAACAGCAAGCTGCGCTGCGCGAACGCCTGCGGGCTGAGGAGGAGTTACGGCAACGAGAAGCCGAACTGCGCCTGATCACAAATGCTGTTCCGGTGCTGATTTCCTTTGTCGATGCTCAACAGCGTTACCGCTTCAATAATCAAAGATATGAAGAGTGGTTTGGAAACCCAGCAACTGAGGTGTATGGCAAGCATCTGTGGGAAGTACTGGACGAAGCAGCGTATGCAACGATTCGTCCTTACGTTGAACAGGTATTGGCAGGGCAAGAAGTTACCTTTGAGAGCAAAATTCCTTACAAAGATGGAGGCACACGCTTTGTAACTGCCACATATGTTCCTCGTTTTGATCACCAGGGAAACGTCGAAGGCTTTGTGGCATTAGTGAGCGACATCACCCAGCGCAAGCAAGCCGAGGAAACCTTACGCCAAAGTGAAGAGCGGCTGAGGATTGCTCAACAAGCTGCCAATGCTGGTGTGTGGGACTGGGATATTGTCGCCAACCAAGTCACTTGGTCAGAGGAATACTACTGCTTGTATGGGCTTGAGAGAGCAACCACTCAACCCTCATATCAAAATTGGCTAAAGTCAATTTTTGAGCAAGACCGCGATCGCGTCGATCAAGCAGCCCGAAAAGCTTTAGCACACCGCACCGACCTCAATGTTGAATTTCGCATTCTCCACCCAACTCAGGGAGAGCGATGGCTGACTGCGATCGGGCAGACATTTTATGATGATAACGGACAGCCCCAGCGCATGACAGGGATTGCGCTGGATATTACCGAACGCAAAACAGCAGAAGCAGCATCGCGGCAAAGTGAAGCTTTTAATCGGGAAATTCTTGAAAGTAGTGGGGATTGTATCAAGGTATTAGATTTAGAGGGATCGCTCCTGTACATGAATCCGGGGGGAAAAACCCTGCTTTGTATTGAAGACATCACTCCATTCATCAACTCTTCATGGGTCAAGTTCTGGCAAGAAGCTGACCAGCCAGCCGCTCAGGAAACACTCAACAAAGCCAGAACCGTTGGAGTGGGAACATTTCAAGGCTATTGTCCAACCCTAACTGGTGAGCCGAAATGGTGGGATGTCAAGGTGACTCCTATTAAAGGTGCAGATGGACAAGCCGAACGGTTGTTGTGTATTTCTCGTGATATCAGCGATCGTAAACAGGCAGAAGAAGCCTTACGTGAAAGTCAGCTACTTTACCAAACGCTTGCCGAAGCTCTGCCGAATTTAGTGTGGACACTTACTTCAGAAGGTAAATTAGACTACGTTAACCAGCAATGGCGACAGGCTTTAGGAGTCACAATTGAGCAAGTCAATCAGGCGGGTTGGAGTTTAATTGTTCATCCTGACGATCTGTCTTGCATCTTGGAGGATTGGGAAAAGGTTCAGGCAGGTGCCACGGTCACAGAGCGAGAGTACCGCCACCACATGGCAGATGGCAGCTACCGCTGGTTTCTGGCACGTATGGTTGTCATTCGAGATGAGCAAGGAAAACTGCTGCGATTCATGGGAACCAGCACTGATATTGATGAACGCAAACGAACTGAAGATGCGCTTCGTAGCAGTGAAGAACGGTTAGCTCTAGCGTCAGCGGCGGCACAGGTGGGAACTTTTGAATGGAATATTCAGACCAATGAACTCTTTTGGACGGCGGAAGAAGAAGCCTTGTATGGCTTGCCACCCGGAAGTTTTACACGACAGTATGAGAATTGGCGGCAAGCGGTTCATCCAGAAGATCGCCATCAGGCAGAACAAGATGTACAAGATGCAGTCGTCAATGGTGCCGATCTAAACACAGAGTTTCGCATTATTCATCCTAATGGGGATATACGTTGGCTGACAGCAAAAGGCAGGGTTTTCTACGATTCCAAAAACCGTCCCCTGCGGATGATTGGCATGAATGAAGATATCACCAATCGCAAACAGTTAGAAATGGAGCGTGAGCAACTGCTGCAACAGCTGGAAACCAGCCTGGGACAGTTTGAAGCCGTCATCAATAGTATGTCAGAAGGCTTACTTGTCAGCGATGCTCAGGGAAATGTGCTGTTGTTTAATCCGGCAGCACTAGTTTTGCATGAGTATAAATCGGTTGAGCAGGTTCGGCGGAACTTAAATGATTTTCCAGATACCTTTGAAGGGTACGATTTCCAAGGCAACCCCATTCCTCTGGAGGAGTGGCCACTAGCTAAAGTGCTACGGGGTGAAACTTATTCAAACTATGAAATTAATATTCATCGTCTGGATACAAATACTCGTTGGATTGGTAGCTTTAGTGGAACTCCTGTGTATGACAAACACGGGAAGATGATTTTGGCGATTGTCACAATGCATGACATCACTGAACGCAAACAAGCAGAAGCAGCCCTGCGAGAAAGTGAAGAACGCTTACGCCTAGCTTTGATGGCAGCGAGTCAGGGACTTTACGACCTGAATGTGCAAACTGGAGATGCGATCGTCAGCCTAGAATATGCACTGATGCTTGGTTATGAACCTGATGAGTTTGAAGAAACCAATGCCAAATGGCGAGAGCGGCTTCATCCTGACGATGTAGCCGTAGTCTATCAGGCATACGAAGATTACATTAGCGGAAAACTTGATACGTATCGAGTCGAGTTTAGACAGCAAACCAAATCGGGGGATTGGAAGTGGATTCTTTCAATTGGCAAGATTGTTTCATGGGACAGTAACGGACAACCCTTGCGAATGCTGGGTACGCATACTGATATTACCGATCGCAAACACACAGAACAAATCTTACGCCAGAATGAGGAGCAAGCGCGGCTTGCCATTAAAATAGGACGACTTGGGACTTGGCGTTATAACCTCCACACAAACTCAGTTGAGCTAGACGAGCGGATGCGGGAGATTTGGGGTGAACCAGATGATACACAAACAATTCCTCTGCCAAGAGTGATAGAGCGGATTCATCCTGATGATCGCGAACCTGTGGCGATCGCCATTGGTGCTGCTCTTGCTCCTGAATCATCAGGAACCTATGAGATGGATTACCGAGTTATTTGGGATGATGGTAGTGAAAGATGGGTATCCGCTAACGGACAAGTGCAATTTGAGGGCGAAGGGGAGTATCGGCGACCGATTGACTTCTTGGGAACTGCACTCGACATCACCGATCGCAAACAAGCAGAAGAAGCTTTGCGGAACAGTGCTGAACGGTTAAGTGTGGCGTTGACGGCTGCAAAACTTGGTGATTGGAGTTGGAATGCAGCAACAGACATAGTGACGTTCTCAGAACGAGGCGCTGAAATTTTTGGAATTCCCCCAGGCCCCTATATCACCTGGACACAGATGCAAAGTCTACTGCATGAGCAAGACCGAGAGCAAGCGCAGTTGCGTGTGGAACAGGCGGTTGCCAAGCAGGAAGACTATGATATTGAATACCGAGTGATACATCTTGATGGAACACTACGATGGGTTGCTGCCAAGGGACGCGCTCAATACGATCCGTCTGGGCAGGTTCTAGGAATGCTTGGCGTGGTACAGGATATCACCGCTCGCAAACAAGCCGAACAGGAACGGGAGCAATTACTAGAACGGGAGCGTACCGCGCGAGAACAAGCCGAAGCTGCAAACCGAATCAAAGATGAGTTTTTAGCTGTACTGTCTCATGAGTTGCGATCGCCCCTCAACCCAATTTTGGGATGGGCAAAGCTGTTGCAAACTCGTCAATTTGATCAATCAGGCACAAAGCGAGCTTTGGAAACAATCGAGCGCAATGCCAAGTTGCAAATTCAACTGATTGACGATTTACTTGATATTTCTCGCATCTTACGCGGCAAAATGATGCTGAATGTCTGCCCAGTAAATTTGGTGGAAGTTGTTGATGCAGCTTCAGAAACTGTGCGCCTATCAGCCGAGGCAAAGGGCATTGAAATTCATAAGGTTGTAGCTGGTGATATTGGGCTAGTGTCAGGTGATTCGGGTCGCCTTCAGCAAATTGTATGGAATTTACTCTCTAATGCAGTCAAATTCACACCCAATGGCGGAAAAATCGAAATCCGGCTAGAACAAGTTGGGACTGATGCTCAAATTCAAGTTAAAGATACCGGGAAAGGTATCAAGCCAGAGTTTCTCCCGCACGTGTTTGAGTATTTCCGACAGGAGGATAGCACAACTACCCGAAAGTTTGGTGGTTTGGGGTTAGGGCTAGCGATCGTCCGGTATTTTACTGAATTGCATGGCGGAACCGTTAAGGCAGAAAGTCTTGGAGAAGGATTAGGGGCAACGTTTACAGTTTCTCTGCCACAGCCCAAGCACCAGAACGGAGGAAACACAGATGCGGATGTTTCTGCAAGTGCTGTGGCTGAAGCTTCCCCCCTCGCTAATTTGCGAATTTTAGTGGTGGATGATGAAGCCGATATGCGAGAATTAATTTTCACTATTTTCCAACAAACTGGAGCAGAGGTGAGATTAGCAGCATCCGCAGTTGAAGCATTGGAAGTATTGGATGTATTCAAACCAGATTTTTTGATCAGCGATATTGGGATGCCAGAGATGGACGGTTATGAACTCATGCGTCAAGTGAGGAGTTTACCACCAGAAAATATAGGACAAATTCCGGCTATCGCTCTGACTGCTTATGCTGGAGAGATTAATCAACAACAGGCATTAGCAGCAGGATTTCTCAGGCATATTGCAAAGCCGGTTGAACCAGAGGAGTTGTTAGAGGCGATCGTCACTTTGGTTAAATAGCAATACAGTTCAGTTAACTGGAGTTTAGGTTATAAAAACCCTCAGATACAGATGAGTAGGGCACAACAATGTTGTGCCCTTACGAATAATTTATGTGTCGTAAACATTATTTGAACTGGTATTAATTACTATGGAACTTCTAATTATAGTTAAAACTTCAGAACATCTAAAGATTCTTCAATTTCTAAATCTAGAATTCTCTCTCTGACATCTTTGTGTTCTGCTATCTTGCCTTCTTTCCAATAAAGGTCTGCCGCTTTCTGGAAATCTTCAAGCGCCCTCTGTTTATCTCCTATTCCAAAAAAAGCATTACCACGATTGTAATATGCATCGACATAATTAGAATTAATTTTAATTACCTGGGTATAATCTGTAATTGCGCCCTCATAATCTCCTAAGTCAAAACGCGCATTGCCACAGTTATAATATGCATCAGCATAGTTAGAATTAATCTGGATTGCCTGAGTATAATCTGCAATTGCACCCTCATAATCACCTAATTCAGAACGCGTATTACCTCGGTTGTAATAAGCTACGGCATCAAGAGGATCAATCTTAATAGCTTGAGTGAATCTCTGCTGATCGCCTAAGAGATAACGAAAAATACTACGGTTTTTGTCAGCGATCGCATAATTGGGATTGATTTTAATTGCTTGGGTATAATCTTCAATTGCTCCTTGATGATCTCCTATATGAGAACGAGCATCGGCACGATTACTATAAACAACAGCAACATAGGGATTAATTCTAATTGCCTGAGTATAATCTTCAATTGCTGCCGCATAATCCCCTAGTTGATAATAAGCTAACCCTCGTTGATTATAAGCTTTAGCATAATTAAGATTAATCTGAATTACCTGAGTATAATCTGCAATTGCGCCCTGATAATCTTTTAGCTGATAACGAGCCAGACCACATTTGTAATAAGCATCGGCATCAAGAGAATTAAGTTGCAAAGCTTGGTTATAGTTGGTAATTGCAGTATCAGAATCGCCTTGCTCAAAATATTTATCACCTAGTTTTATATAAAGTGAGTTGAAATCAGTACCCCGCTCAGATAAATTATTTTCCGGCTGAGGATGTTCTGAGTTTGTGATTAGTTGATTATTAGTTTGATTGATGGTTGCTTCTAGCTGAGGATTATATTTGTAAATTGAAGATTCTGGCTTAACACAACTGTCATTTTTAGAAGCTTGTAACTGTTCTAAATAAGACCATAAGCCACCACCATAAAGTAATTGGTTGATTCCAAAGGAGATTCTACCAGTTTTTAGCTTAATCATTTGGGTTGGCAGAAATCCAGCCAAAAAAAGGTGATATTCAGGTTGGGCTTCATTAACTTCTTCCTGAATTAAAATGCAAACTACAACTGCATTTTTGGCAACTTCTTTGGAACTAACAGACCATCTAACTTTATCAATGTTACCATGACGGGATTTTACCTCTACACCTATCGATGGTTCAGCAGTCAAGGTAAAATCAATTTTGCCATCGCCACCGAACCGCTTTTCATAATCGACTTCTGTAATAAAATCAGCTAAACGTTCTTTAACAACTTCTTCACCTAATTTGCCTTTCAGGTTATTGATAAAAACGTCACGAACTGGCGAAGTGCGCTTATATTTTTCCGCCATCTGCCAGCAAAATTCTCTAAGTGACTTTAATCTCTCTCCAGAGATTATAGTTAGTTCGCTATATTGACCTTCAGTTTCACAATGAAGCAGACAACCAGTAGTTAACCTTTTAATAAAATCAGACTGTAGCGATCGCAGTAAGATAATCCAGTCCATTGAGATTTCTGCGAGTCTTGCAATTAAATTATTTTATTAACATATCAAATTAGGGTAACCCTTTGTATAAGCCCCTTCCTTCAAGTGAGGTAGGGGCTTATGGGTGGGATGCTACTTCACATCGTAGCCAAATAAATTCGGGTGCATATTCTTTAATATCTAACAGCGGTGAGAGGACATCACGAACAGCTAGTAAGGGCAGCACCACACTGATCTTCCCTTGCCAACCAACCTTTAACACCCTTGTATTCTACTAGTGCCCATTGTCCCTGACAGCTTAATATTTTGACATTTTCACGTGGGGGAGCTTTTGTCACTATTTGGCTTTTTTTGTTGGTCTTAGCGTAAAGCTTCACACCACTAGTACCATAACCTGTTGTCGATATGCCTAACTTTGGTAAAGATACCCACCCAGTTCCTTTAAAGCCATCACTCGCATTAGTTATTTTTACCCAATTTGGTACAAAAGCAACAATCTGAACCGTCTCATTGACAGGCACTTGTCCAAGAATTTTATTGTTAGTACTTGCACCACTCCGCACATTTAAAAGTTGGGAATCTGAGACATTGACGTAGGCATAAATATTACACTTTTGTGGACTCTTTGATTTTGCTAATACTATTTGATTAGCTATACCAGTATTGATAGCTACACTAGTACATATAAATGCAAATCCTACAGCTAGCTTTAATGCTTGATTTTTCACTTTTTTTGACCTAATCTTCTTTGGGTTTTTGGCACCAATCTTAAAACTGGTGTCATATTTATAGCTCACATCTGAACTCATGGAGTTAGAGTCAGCCTTGTCACAAGATTCCCTAAAGCAGATTCAAAGTTTATCTATTTAAAATATAGTTTAAACATAAATTATATTAATGATTTTGGCTTATTTGCTAGAAGCAATATAGTAATTATTTTAAAAATGTAAAATCTTATAACAGTAAATGTATATTAATAACAGCAAGTAAAAATTTAGTTAATTTTTATTAATTACATCAATAAAGCCGACAGGAATCTCATCCCTTCAAGGCGTGGGATGAATATATGGCAGTAGGTTTCCATTATGATTACTCACTGTTTACTTAATATAAATATCTAGCCCTCTGTACCGCTGTGCATACCAAATTTGACTAAGAGACTTTACCTGGGCTAGATGAGCGCATCTATATAGTTAGTAAAAATTTTGTCAACCCGATTAGTTAAAGAATTTATAAGTGCAAATATTTACTGATTAGATTAACTAAGGAATTTGGAAAAAACATATCTCGCTTAGGATTGTGGGATATTCTTAAATAGATTAGAAATTCGCCGAACAAATTAAGAATGAAGCTGGCAGCACGAGTAAGTAAGGTGACGCCCTCTTTAACCTTAGCGATCGCAGCTAAAGCTAAGGCAATGAAGACAGAGGGAATAGATGTTTGTAGTTTTAGCGCTGGAGAACCGGATTTTGACACCCCAGCGCATATCAAAGCAGCAGCAGCAAAAGCTTTGGATGAAGGCAAAACCAAATATGGCCCAGCCGCAGGAGAACCAAAGTTAAGGGAAGCGATCGCCCGCAAGCTCAAAGCTGACAATGGACTAGATTATAAAGCAGAAAATGTCATCGTCACCAACGGCGGTAAACATTCTCTGTACAACTTGATGGTGGCCCTAATCGATCCGGGAGATGAAGTCATTATCCCTGCTCCCTACTGGTTAAGTTATCCCGAAATGGTAACCCTAGTAGGTGGAGTACCAGTGATTGTACCCACAGATGCTTCAACGGGTTATAAAGTTACCCCGGAACAACTGCGTCAAGCGATTACACCAAAAACGAAGTTATTTATCCTCAATTCCCCATCCAACCCCACGGGGATGGTGTACACGCCAGAGGAAATTAAAGCATTAGCTAAGGTAGTAGTTGATGCAGATATCTTTGTTGTGTCTGACGAGATTTATGAAAAAATTCTCTACGACGGTGCAGAACATATCAGCATTGGTTCTTTAGGCAAAGAAATTTTCGACCGCACCTTGATTAGCAACGGGTTTGCTAAAGCTTACTCAATGACAGGGTGGCGACTTGGCTATTTGGCAGGGCCAGTGGAAATCATTAAAGCCACAAGCACCATCCAAGGGCATAGTACATCTAATGTCTGTACCTTTGCTCAATATGGCGCGATCGCCGCTTTAGAAAGTTCCCAAGACTGTGTAGAAGAAATGCGTCAAGCCTTTGCCAAACGGCGACAGGTGATGCTAGACAGACTCAACGCCATTCCGGGATTAAGTTGTCCCAAACCAGATGGTGCTTTTTATCTTTTCCCTGACATCAGCAAAACAGGTCTTAAATCGCTAAAATTCTGTGATGCTCTCATAGAAGAACATCAAGTAGCAGTAATTCCTGGAATTGCTTTTGGTGCTGATGACAATATTCGCCTTTCTTATGCCACAGATATGGCAACCATTGAAAAGGGAATGGATAGATTGGAGAAATTTGTGCGATCTAGGATTTAGTATCATCGGGCATTGGGCATTGGGAGAAGAGGACAAGGAGCATGGGGGACGGGGAGACAAGGAGCAAGAGTTATTCATAGTTCTTTCCCCTTGTCCCCTTGTACCCTTGTCCCCTCATCACCACACCCCCGCTCACATCAACCCCATCTCTTGCAAACCCTGACGCAGTTTCTTTGCTTCTTCCGGGTTTTGCTCTTGGTGAAGGGCGATCGCATTTTTAAAAGCTGTTAAACTAGCTTGGACATTACCAACTTTGAGTTGCACTACCCCTAAATTTTGATAAGCTTCTGCATAGTTGGGTTTTAACTTGATGGCTTTTTGGTAAGAGGCGATCGCATCTGTAAACAAACCCAAAGCTTTCAATGTCATCCCTAGATTGTAATGTCCGGCAGCAAAATTCGGGTCAATTTTTAAAGTGATTTCATAAGCTTTTTTGGCATTTTTTAAGTCTCCAGCTGCTTTGAGCAAGTTGCCAAAATTGTTATATGCTCCCAGCTTCAGGATAGGGTAAATAGGTAACTTAATCGCAGCTTGGTAATGGGCGCTAGCCTTTTGAGGCTTTTCTAAACGATTGTAGGCAATGGCTAAATGGTAATGGAGTTCGTACAAAATCTCGTAGTTTTCTTTGCAGACACTAACGCCTTTATGCAATAAAGCCATACCTTGGGCAATTTTTCCTGTTTCTACATACAATGCCCCCAATTTACTGCAAACATAGGGGTCATCAGGATTAGCAGCGAGAAACTGTTCCATGGCTGCTTGCGCTTTGGCATATTTGTTACCTTGAGCGATCGCGCTTTTTTGATAACCTTTATGGTGAATTGCCGTTCCTTGTAAATAGCCTATTTGCCAATGAGGTTCTTTTGTTAAAATTGCCGATACGCTGTCATCAACCAAAGCATGATAAGGCCGAGAAAAGCGAATATCTGGGCGATTGCGAAAAAGCCTGGAAACCAGCGAATATGGAGATTGTTCTGCACCTACCTCATATCGGACAAGGTTAATTAACAAGTATTCTTCGCTTTGAATTACCGACCGCATCTGTGGCACAATTTCTGGTGTCAGAATTTCATCAGCATCTAATACCAGAATCCAGTTGCCTGTGACATATTTTAGTGCTTCATTGCGAGCAGCACTAAAGTCATTACACCATTGAAAACGATGGACTTTTGCGCCATATGCTTTGGCTATTTCCACAGTGCGATCGCTAGAACCTGTATCTAAAACTACAATTTCGTCTACTACATTCTCCACACTGTTAAGACATTTAGGCAATGTTGCTGCCTCATTTTTCACAATCATACACAGGCTGAGATTCATATTGCCGATTAATTTTGGTTTCAAGTTTTCTTACTGTAGTAACTAAATTTAATTAGATGTCAATATCAGCATCTAATTATCCTTCAATCAAACTCTTTTAGCTTCTTGACAAGAATAAAAAATAATGTTGGCGAATCTTGACGAACTAAATTTTTCTAAAATCCTCAGCATCAAATTATAAGTATATTTTATAACTAAGTAACTATTGTCACATAATCTACACATTCTCGCCAAAAGTTTGCAGTTCCAGCAGCTATGAGAATCACAGTTACCGAAGCTAACCCAAGTTTGTATGTATCCATGGCATTAGTGCTAACTTTCCCATTTAACATTATTGTTGGCATTCCTTTGTATTTCAATATCATCAAACTTATGGGAGTTTAACGTCATGGAAGCTGCCAAGAAAATCGAAATAGTAACGAATTCTTTAGAATTACAAAGAGTTCTAGAAATTTTAGAGAAAGGATCTGTTTTTGGATATACAGTGATTGAAGATGTGACAGGTAACAGAGATAGAGGTAGAGTATTCAACGATTTAGAAACTCATACGCTTACCAATGGATATGTTATAAGTATTTGCACAGAGCAACAAGAGCAAGAATTAGTAAAAGCAATCAAACCTGTGCTGAAGAAATTTGGAGGAGTATGTATTGTTTCTGATGCCAAGTGCATTCGACATTAATTAATATTAAGTTGCCATCAAAGGTAGGGTAGCATTTGTCATTGCGACCGAAGCGTGCTGGAGGGAAACAAACCGCAACGCAACTCAATATAAATTATTCTACTTAGAGACGCTTAGAAGTATATGCGTCTCTTAATGTATCGCCAAGTTTTCAATGAACTGTAAACAGAAAATTAGCTAAGTATTCTGAAAACTATAAGTAACAATATATTATTTTTAGGGGATTTTAATCGTGCCAATCAAACGAATAATTGCAGGGCTGAATGAGTTTCATGACAACTATTTTGTTACACACCGCGAGTTATTCGAGCATCTATCTCATGGACAAAATCCAGAAGTATTAATTATTACTTGTTCTGACTCACGTATTGATCCGTTTTTAATCACTCAAAGCCAGCCAGGGGACTTATTTGTTATTCGTAATATTGGCAACATTATACCACCCTATGGCTCACATAATGGAGGTGAAGGCGCAGGTATAGAATATGCTGTTCAGGCTTTGAATATTAAGGATATTGTTGTTTGCGGTCATTCCCACTGTGGGGCTATGAAGGGGCTATTACAAATAGGTAATTTAGCTCAACAGATGCCTTTAGTTTACGATTGGTTAAAGCAATATGCAGAACCTACCCGCCGCCTTGTACTGGATAACTACAAAGATTATCCCAGCGAGAAACTTTTAAAAATAGCCATTGAACAAAACATTCTTACACAGATAGAAAATTTGGAAACCCACCCCATAATTCGTTCTAGACTCCATAGCGGCCAACTCAATCTTCACGCTTGGATTTATGAAATTGAGAGTGGAGAAGTATTTGCTTATGATGCTGACACCGGTCAATTTAAAATTTTAGATAATCGCCCATTCCCTGTACCTAATCCTTTAATAGGTGTACACTGAGAATAAAAATTTATAGTCAATAATTAATGAAATTACTTTTTGTTATTTAGCTATTATCACTCTTTAAAGTTAATTAGCCACACCATTGAAGTATATAGATATTAAATTTCTGCAATGAAAGCTTCATTTTTCACAAAAAACACAGGTGTATTACGCCAAAAAATTATAGTCTACATCAAAAAAGTGAAGCAATGGTTTGTAGATACGCCAGAAAGAGCGCTTTTAGAAGCTTACAAAGCAGCTCAGACAATTAGAAACATTGAAATTCAGCATTTTGGAAATGAAAAAATTTCTGCTAGTTCAGCAAATTATACAGAAAATGTGATGTCTTATTGGCAAGGATATCTGCAAAAACAATTAACTATTATCAATGTAAGGCTAGCAGAATTTCGGCTCAGTCGTTCAATGCTGAATACTTCCAATAACGTTATTTTAGAAAAGCTACACTTTATTGACGATGTAATATCTCCATATACTTTAACAAATAAACAAATTGGTAGCAGCCCTATAGTACAAATCTCTGAGCCGCTACCAATTACAGGTAATGGAGTTGATAACAAAGCAGATACATCTACTACAAGCATTAATAAAATTACCCACGTAAATCAAAAAACTGGTTTTTTACCTCGTTCTTTTGGCAGAACAATTAATAAAATACAAGCAGAATTGTCTCCGCAAGCAGAAGAAGAATTTGTCGCAAGTTACCAAATTTCGAGAAATAGGACAAGGGCTGCAATAAGATTTTTGCTACTTTTAATTCTTGTGCCACTTATAACCCAGCATTTTTCTAAGCAGATATTAATCAATCCTATAGTAGAAAGAACTAGAAACGAAAACGTAACTCAATTTTTCCTAAATTCAGAAATGGAAGATAA
The DNA here is from genome assembly GCA_019359325.1 of Mojavia pulchra JT2-VF2. Classification (GTDB taxonomy): domain Bacteria; phylum Cyanobacteriota; class Cyanobacteriia; order Cyanobacteriales; family Nostocaceae; genus Mojavia; species Mojavia pulchra. Next base: position 93,282 of record JAHHHN010000021.1, read on the forward strand.
AGCTTTACATGAATTTAAAAACTATGAGAATAAACTAAAATTTGAAATATTATTGCAGCAATCACCAGCGCTTTCTTCTGAGGAAATCCAAGGGAAGTTTCGAGATAAAGCAATTGAGATAAGCCAGGTATTTTACCATAAAAGTAGTATTGCTATCAGCAATGTATCTGCTGATTTGCTATCACTAGTTGCTTTTGGCGTAGTAATTGCTATGAGCAAAAAAGAAATTGTAATTGTAAAGTCTTTTATAGATAATGTTGCCTATGGTCTAAGTGATAGCGCGAAGGCTTTTATAATTATTTTGTTTACAGATACATTTGTAGGATTCCACTCACCATATGGCTGGGAAGTGCTTTTGGAAGGTTTAGCAGAGCATTTAGGATTGCCAGCAAGTAAAAACGCTATATTTCTATTTATTGCCACATTTCCTGTAATTTTAGACACTATATTTAAATACTGGATATTTCGTTATTTAAGTCGTTTGTCTCCTTCGGCATTAGCAACATTTAAAGAAGTGAATGAGTAATTTAACATGGATAGTATATTAGAAGTTTCAAAATGAATCGTTTTTATATCAATGCGGTTTCAAGATAAAGTTGTTTGGCTAACCGGAGCATCATCTGGTATAGGTGAAGCCCTAGCTTACCAATTTGCCAATGAAGGTGCAAAGCTAATCATTTCATCGCGGAGGATAAAAGAATTAGAAAGAGTCCAACAAAATATACACGGTGAATGTTTGATAATTCCTATTGATATTACAGACTCTATATCGTTAGACAATGCGGTAAATCATACCATAGAGCATTATGGCAAAATTGATGTGTTGGTAAATAATGCAGGTATTAGTCAACGTTCTTTAGCTGTTGATACTCAAGCCTTAGTTGACAGAAAAATTATGGAAGTCAATTATTTTGGTACAATCAACATTACTAAAAAGATTCTGCCACACATGATAAAAAATGGTAGTGGGCAAATTGTAGTGATTTCCAGCTTGGTTGGGAAATTTGGTTTTCCCTTGCGTTCAGCTTATGCAGCATCAAAGCACGCATTACATGGTTTTTTTGAAACATTACAGTTAGAATTAAAAGCTTATCGTGATATTTCGATTACTATTATTTGCCCAGGAAGAATTAAAACAAATATTTCACTTAACGCGTTAAATAATGATGGTAGTGTATATGGAAAAATGGATGAAGGGCAAGATAAAGGGATGAGTGCTGATATTTGCGCTCAAAAAATAGTAACCTCTATTTATCAAAAGAAGCGAGAGGTTTATATTGGTGGTGTTGATATTGTAATGGTGTATTTAAAAAGGTACTTGCCGTCATTGTTTTATTGGATAGCGAGAAGAATTAATCCAACATAAAAATATCAATGTTTTGTATGTTGAACCACAATTTCACTTTCTGAAATACAGGTAGGGCGGGCAATGCCCACCCTAACTCGAAGCTCAAGTGTAGGCCATTTTTTCAAAAATCAAACCTGAGTCCTATATTTATTTAGACAACCTGGTCATTTCAAATAATTGTTGGGCGTTCTTGCCTAAAAAAGCATCAAAAATTTCAGACTTCCCTGGTTCTACTTCTACTAGATAGCGCTGGGCAATTTCATAGTAAGCATAAGTCCAAGGGATTTGAATTTCTGCACCACTATGATCATCTAAGACTGTGACCATTTCCGTAACTGCTTGAGTTGCTGTTTGACGTAAACCGCAGGCAACATTGCCTTCTATCTCTGCTTTCATGGGTACGCCGAGATTTGCCAAACCACAAACTGTAGTATCTATATCTGGATATGCTGCTGTGTTCTGACGGTTGACGTAGCCTGTAAAATGATTTACTGCATAACCATGCAGTAATACCCAAGCTCCGTATTGAGTAGCTTTATTTACCTCTTCTACAACCGAACGTTGGGGAGGTAACCAGGGACGGGTAAAAACTTTCTGGAGTTGTTGGGCAACAGTTTCAACGTTGCCATCTCCTTGAATAAAAGGAGTAAAAATAGAGGTCAATTCGTATTGAATTGAAGAGACTGTTTTATAGATCAGTTGGGCAATATTGGTAGGCAATTCATCTACAATTAGCTCACTGATAAACAACTTAGGTAAATCGAATTCTGCTTGTTGAGGATGGCTATAATGACGGGCGTACAGATGTGTTTCGGGAAAAGTATACTCTCCAGCGGCTACGTAACCTAAAGCTTCAGCAATTTTCTCCAGGTATTTAATTCCCAAGTTAATCTGACTTTGTGGGCTATCTATCGACAAACGCAAAGACCGCAAGGCGATGTGGTCGTTAGCAACATTACCACCCGCAGCAGTAATCATTTGCTGGTAAGTGCGGGCATAACTTACTCTAGTGCTGTATTGTTTCCAAAGTAATGAGTAGAGATGAAGGGCAATTTCAGGTTTCATAAATCAGTTATTAATTATTAGTTATCTGGATAATCTTTCTATCTACTCAAATTAAAGCCCTACGAACTTAAGATATGCGAGAGAATATCTAGAGCAATTTGAATTTGGTTGCTATCAATAACCAAGGGTGGGCAAAAACGAATTGCTGCCTTACCGCAACCAAGTAACAACAAACCCCGCAAGAAAGCTTCTTGAATGATGCGATCGCGCAACTTAGGATTAAGATTACCCTCATCATCGAGTAAATCCACCGCTACCATCAAACCCTTTCCTCGTGGTAGGGACATTTGAGGAAATCTTTCATGCAATTGAGTCAGACCAGTTTGTAATAACTCTCCCATCAGGGAGGCGTTGGCAATCAAACCACCTTCCAGCAGTCGCAGAGTAGCAATTCCAGCAACACAAGCAACAGGATTTCCGCCGAATGTGGTGGCGTGGGAACCAGGAGGCCAAGTCATTAACTCAGGTCGGGAGAGAATTGCTCCTAAAGGTAGACCACTAGCGAGACCTTTGGCTGTGGTAATAATATCCGGCATCACGCCCCAATGCTCGATCGCAAACAAACGACCTGTGCGCCCCATCCCCGATTGCACTTCATCCACTATCATCAGGATGCCATGGCGATCGCATATATCCCGAATCCGTTGCAAAAAACCATCTTCTGGTACAACATAGCCGCCCTCGCCTTGAATTGCTTCCACAACAATTGCCGCTACCTCATGGGGTGGTAACATTGTCAAAAATAATTGTTTTTCTAAGTAATCTAGAGCAGCGTGAGTACCGTAAGGGATATGAGTTATCCCTGGTACAAGAGGGCCAAAGTTCGCTCGCTGTACTACTTTGGAACCAGTTAAAGACATTGCCCCATAGGTGCGACCGTGAAATGCACCCAAAAAGGCTACAATTTGCGATCGCTTGGTGTAATATCGAGCTAGTTTAATTGCCCCTTCGTTAGATTCCGCCCCAGAGTTAGTGAAAAATACTTTTGCACCTTGGGGAAAGGGGGCGCGAACAGCTAATTTTTCTGCTAGTTCCACCATCGGTTCATAATAAAAATCAGTCCCCGACATATGCAGCAGACGTGCTGACTGTGCTTGAATTGCTTCGACAATTTCCGGGTGGGCGTGTCCAGTGTTGGTAACGGCAATCCCTGCGGTCATATCCAAAAACACATTGCCGTCAACATCTTCCACCATACAAGCTTCACCCCGACCTACTACCAAAGGATAATCTCTAGTGTAGGAAGGAGAAGTTACAGCGCGATCGCGTTCTATAATTGCTTGGGCACGAGGGCCAGGTAAGGAAGTTACCAACCGGGGCACACGAGGTAAACCTAAATTAACAGGAACACTTAACATTGTTTTTTTAGATTTTTTAAGATGATTTTTGATTAAACGCTGAGATTTAAACTATTGCAGTAGCATTTGATTCTCTTTCATCAGGTTAGTACTAACTTCAGTTTATACTTTCACCTCATCCGTAAACCTTATATTAGGGAATACAAATTGACCCTTACGGCTCTTGTTTTCTAAGAAAATAAGTACCTAAGCCTGAATTAATCATCAGGCTGCTAACTTTGTGTCAATTTTTCTATAAGTTGTAATAGATTGTTCTCAATTTGTCCAAGGCCTTTTCGGACAGTTTTTCTGCTTGGTTGGGTTCACTAACCAAGAGCGATCGCTATGTTCTGAGCGATATAAACCTAATCGCTTTCACTTTCAACGTTTAATTGCTTGACGCTTTCTTATAAGCAGTTCTTATATAGACTATTTACTTTTTCTTGTCAAGTTATATTGACTTTTTGTAACAATATTGTTAAATTTATTTACATAAAGTAACAAATAAAGGAAAGCAGCTATGTATACCACGATTAACGAAGACGGCGTTCTTAACAACTACGCAACTGAACCTCAGATGTATTACGCTGAATACCCTGCTATTTGGCAGCAACGTAAATACCTTTTACAGAGCGCTTTTGCTACTTTAATTGTCAGTACTTTAGTTTTAGTTGCTTTTAGCGTTAGCTAAGATTTTTAACTTCGGTAACGGTATCTTTCATCGCTATTTGTTCTTCTCTGCTTCACCTCGGACAGTTTTGCCGAGGTTTTTTGTTGCTGATATGTGCGATGTCCTATCTAATAAGCACTCCCATAGCTATCACTTCTTATTATGCAAATAGCTATTTACTTGCTTGCTTTATCAGGTAATATGAATTAAACTATTATCAGATTTAAATATTTTTGCAACCTCCTGCCAAAGGTGGGCAGTAAGTGGTACCCACCATATATCCTCTTAGGCTACGGCTAACACCACACTTTCCGGGAGCGGCTTTTACTACATAAGTCGCTCCCATTTTTTTGTTGTTATATCAATTTCAGAAAAGAATATGGCCGTTACAAATGTCAATCTCCCAAATAAATACCTAAACCACGAGCAGTTTTGACTAACGTATCCTCTGGATTTACAGCTCTATATTGAGCGATCGCCTCAGCAATTGGCACAGCAAAAACTTGGCGATTTTGCCAGGTCACCATGTAGTCATATTTACCTTCATCTATGAGATTTACCGCTGCTACACCAAAGGCAGCTGCCACTAGTCGATCTAGTGGTGAAGCGGTTCCACCGCGTTGGATGTGTCCTAAGACTGTGACTCGCGTTTCTGCACCAATGCGATCGCTAATTTGATCGGCTAAATATTCACCAATACCGCCATATCGAGATTGGCCCAAACGATTTGTCATTGTGAGAGTTTCACCCTCTTGAGTACGAACTGCCTCAGAAACAATAATTAAACAATAGTTTTTGCCTTCCTCTTGGCGCTGTTTAATTTTGTAGCAAATGTGGTCAAGATTGTAGAGAATTTCTGGAATTAAAATCACATCTGCTCCCCCAGCAATTCCCGCAGCTATAGCAATGTGTCCTGCATCACGGCCCATCACTTCTAAAATCATGACTCGACTGTGAGAAGCAGCGGTAAAATGCAAGCGATCAAGTGCTTCTGTCGCAATATTAACTGCTGTATCAAAACCGATAGCGTGTTCGGTAATGCCAATATCATTATCAATCGTTTTGGGAATACCCACTAAATTAATGCCGCCTTGTTGTGCCAAGCGACGGAGAATAGCTAAACTACCATCACCACCAATCCCAATCAAAGCGTCTAAACCCAGTTGATGGTAACCTGCAATAATTTCTTGGGAGCGATCGCATACACTACCATCAGGCATAGGAAAAGCAAAAGGATCGCCTTTATTGGTGGTTCCTAACATTGTTCCACCAGAAGTTAACAGCGGGTCAACTAAGTCGATTTCCAGTTTTGTGAATTGCGGCGGACGTGCCATTAATCCTAGAGTTGCTTGACGGATTCCTAATACTTCCCAACCTTTTCCACCAGCACAATGGACAACAGATCTAATTACGGCATTCAAACCAGAGCAATCTCCTCCACTAGTAAGAATACCAATACGCTTACCTTTACCCATATATCTTTTAAAGTTTCAAACGTGAAATAGTTCTACCTTGCTTATTGATTTGATTCACAAACATACAGCAGACTTCAACTGCGGCTGAACTCGAATCATTTCATTTACAACTACAACAAGCTTTCTCTTGGTATGCGAGTTAGTTATTTTGCTAACTGAATTTGCCAAGCTGTACTTATCCTTTCCGGACTAGCTAGCTGGTTGAAGTCCGGCATTCTTAGAGCCTATGGGACTTTGGGTACATTTCACTAAGTGCGAAACAAAATTTCATCTGCAAACACACATTTTTGTAAGTATTAGCAGAGTTTTCAGGATTCTTAGGGTAATAGATAATTCTTGCGTTAGCAAACCACCTCCCGGAGCCTCGCATAGATTCCTTTAGCACCGCGTCACCAAAAGCCATATATGATTGCATAACGCGTTGCTAGCATAGGCGTTCCAAGCACCGAATACCCTCAATAATACGGTAATACTGAGAGTTGCCTTAAAACAGCTAAATGTACCATTAGTCCGGTTTAGTCTCCTTGGGGTGGAAAAAAGAGTATAGGATACCAACTCTGACGCAATATTTCAGCCGCAAAACTCGAAACTAACCATTCTTGAAGCTTACCTATTGTTCCTGAAGACACGGCGATCGCGCTAATATCAGCCATTACAGCTGTTTCCAAAACCTGAGTGACAGAGTTTCCTTCCCGGACTTCTATGTCCACTTGTAAATTTACCCCTTCCAAATCAGCTTTAATCTGAGATAGAGTTTGGTGAGCCTGCTGAGGTAAGATTTTCCTTGGTATTTCTCGGCGACCAGTGTTTTCTAAAACCCAGCAAAGCTTACACTGTTGGAGAAATCTACCAGACTGTTGCCCTGCCAAGTGCTTTACCTGTTGCACCAGATAAATTGCCGCTTTACTATCGTTATAGGGAAGTAGCAAAGAGCGAAAAAGGTGCTGACAACGCAGTGTTAATTCCTCACAAGTATAAGCAGAGATTAACTGAGGACGCACTACCAATAGAGGAATCCTTGTCTGGCGGGATAATTCAGCCATCGTACTACCCACCAGTTTTTCCGTGAGTAAGCTGCGACTTTGAGAACCCAGTATAATCAATCCAGACTGATAGGTTTGAGCTACCTTAAGGATTGTCTCAACTGGCTTTCCTGATTGAACTTCTATTTTTACTTCTACATCAGTACGACTTTCATCAACAGCTTCTGCCAATCGAGTTTGAGCTTGTTCCATTTTCTCACTGTCGACTCGTGGAATAATGCCTTTTTCCCACAACGGAACAACGTGCAGAAAAACAATTTGCTTTATCCCTGCAAGCCTAAGACTCGAAACAAAATGTGAAAGGCGATGCAACCCGTCAGAAAAATCTGTACAAATTAAAATTCGTTCAAACATAGATAATTAATAAAAGAGGGTTCTAAGTATTCTACTTTGACACCTAGCCTCTTTATCTTTCAATCCAGCACAAATGCGGCTGTCAGAGCCTACTGTAGGTTCTGTTAAACAGCATTTAGTTGAACTGCTCAATCTACTTTCTGTGTTACTTCAGTTGAAAGAGAGCGAATTAACTCCCGAATTACATCAGTTGCTGGTCTCCCAGAGGTTGAGCAGTATTTTTCTAACTTCTCTACCTCGCCTGATGTCAGATTGATTGTAAGTCGTTTTACAGCCCATTTTTTATTCATGTATTAAACAACCTATGTTTTTAAACTACTTTTTTAATATCAATCATTTAAGCTGTTACTACAATGATATAAATAATGATATTAAATTCAAGACGTCATGAAGAAAAATGCTACAAGTTTCTTACCTGTAGTGAAGAGGTAAAGTATATTCTAGAGTATGAACTTTAGCTGCTTGGGGTGTAAGAATTGTGAATACAATGTAAGCAAAATATTAAAGTATCTCAACACAAAATAAGTATTTACATGGAGTTAAGTCTTACTTTTCGTTGAAGAGTAACATCCTATCATTCATTGATGAGTATTGTGGAGCATATCAAGATTTGTTTTCCCAGAAGAGCTAGACTATTTGCCATCAGCAAGAATCATAATGGTGTATAGCATTGATAGCTTATCCATCAAATATTGGATATTCATTGGGATAAAACTAATCAATGCTCTATTCGTTCTCAGAAAGATACCTAGAAGTTATCGAAGTTAGCGATCGCTGTTTTCAACTTATCTAGCACCTCATCCACAGAAATAGCGCCCAACTCTCCAGAGGCGCGGGTACGAATACTCAAGGTGTTGGTTTCAACTTCCTTAGCTCCCACCACTGCCATTACGGGTATTTTATCTTTTTCGGCATTGCGAATTAACTTACCCAGGCGATCGCCACTGTTATCAACTTCGACACGGATGCCGAAAGCACGCATTTTTGCCGCTACATTTTGAGTAAAATCTAGCTGTGCTTCACCAACTGGCAACAATCTGGCTTGCACTGGCGCTAACCACAAAGGGAAATCACCCGCATACTCTTCAATTAAAATCCCAATCAGCCGTTCCAGCGAACCAAAAGGCGCACGGTGAATCATCACCGGACGTTTGCGAGAACCATCTTCAGCGACATATTCCAAATCAAAGCGTTCTGGCAAGTTGTAATCTACTTGCACAGTTCCCAACTGCCATTCTCTTTCTAGGGCATCACTGACAATGAAATCTAGTTTTGGCCCATAGAAGGCTGCTTCCCCTATGCCTTCAAAGTGATCCATCCCCAAGGTTTCAACTGCTCGACGAATGGCATTTTCGGCTTGGTTCCAAGCTTCATCAGAACCAATGTACTTATCACTAGCTGGATCGCGAAAACTGAGTCGCGCTTTGAAATTCCCAAGTTGCAGAGTTTTAATCACTGATAATATTAAATCCACCACGTTGAGGAATTCGTTATCTAGCTGTTCTGGGGTGACAAATATGTGGGCATCATCCTGGGTGAAACCCCGCACCCGCGTTAAACCGCCTAATTCCCCTGATTGTTCGTAGCGATAAACAGTACCAAATTCCGCTAGCCGGATAGGTAGTTCCCGATAGGAACGCAACTCGCTTTTATATATTTGGATGTGGAAAGGGCAATTCATAGCTTTGAGAACAAAGCCTTGTTCTTTAGCGGCTGCTTCCTCATCCTCTGCCATCATTGGGAATAAGTCCTCTTTATATTTCTGCCAGTGTCCAGAGGTTTTAAATAAATCTACTCTGCCAATATGAGGAGTAACAACCTGCTGATAACCGCGTTTTAGCTGTTCTTGTTTCAGAAAGTCTTCCAAAATACTCCGCAATAGAGTACCTTTGGGCGTCCACAAAGGTAAACCCGGCCCTACTTGGTCAGAAAATATAAACAGTCCAAGTTCTTTACCCAGTTTCCTGTGATCTCGTCGCAGCGCTTCTTCTTTACGCCGCTTGTACTCAGCGAGTTGTTCTGGGGTTTCCCAAGCAGTCGCGTAGATGCGTTGCAATTGGGCTTTGGTTTCGTCCCCACGCCAATAAGCACCAGCAACACTTTCTAACTCAATTGCTTTTGGGTTGAGTTCACTGGTGTTTTCTAAATGAGGCCCCGCGCACAAATCCCACCATTCATTTCCTAAATGGTAAATAGTAATTGGTTCCTTTTTGATATCTGCTAGGATTTCTAACTTATAAGGCTCATGAATTTTTTGAATTCGGCCTTGGGCTTCTTCCCGGCTGACTTCTTCCCGAATTACTGGCAGTTTGCGATTAATAATTTTTACCATCTCTTTCTGGATGGCTTTTAAATCCTTGTCGCTAAATGGCTCTGGATTGTCAAAATCATAATAGAAGCCATTATCAATCCAGGGGCCAATTGTTACTTGCGCCTTGGGAAACAGCTTTTGTACAGCCATCGCCATCACATGGGAAGCGGTGTGGCGGATTTTTTTTAAATTTTCCGATTCGCTGCTACGAGGTAAATACATTTTTGCAGATTGTTCTGGTTGGTTGGGAACTTGATTAGGCGACATCGGCTGTTGAACCATTGGCGAAGTGATTGCAAAAGTAATTTATCAGTTAGAGTTCTGAAAAATCTACCCAAATATAACATGGGTTTATTTTCCAACTTCATACACTTTTTCCTTTACTAGATGGACTTTCGCATCTTTTATAGGATTAGTGTTTTACCCATTTTAAATTACTGTTCTACCAATGTTTAATGAGCCTTAACATCAACATTGATTAATTTGCTTGTGGCTATCTGAAGATGCCTCTTGTAATACTTTGGTCTAGATTAGTGTTCGGTACTTTAACTCATTCATGATTCAATGCAGAGTATTTTCAAATTTGTAAGTTATTACAAGCGAACTAACCTCACTTCATCATAGTCAGATATACCAACTTTAAAATTGAAGTTAGTCTCAGGGAGTTAATTATGCCACTAGTAAAAAGCTTTTTACTGCTATATACAGCGTGACTGAAGATAAATTTTTACCTAAAATTTATCTTTGTACTTAGATTGTTTCGAGTACCTGTTAATTGCAAATGTTTTTTGCTGGTGTGCTTTTGTGGCTCCATGGTAACTAGTCTAGAAGTGAGCAACTGATTGGAAAACATCACTAGATATTTTCAATTGTAAAGGTTTGTAATCTATTTGATTTTAAAGTTGAGAACTACCTGAAATAAATTCTGTCTATAGAGATAGTTAATAAAATTATAATGTTTTTTAGAGACAGTCAGATTTACTTTGGTTAGAGATGATTGAGTTAATGAGAGTTTGTGCATTAAGTTTATTATTAGTACAATTTAATTTAAAAACTAAATAATTTTCAATATATTTTTAACAATAATCTATCTATAGAATGAACTATCACTCAAATCATCGCCGCTTGTGTTTGGCTGCATTTATAATGATCCCACTACGGATACTCTATCGATGGGATCTGTACAAATCATCTAGCAAGACTATAATATATAAAAATGTATATTTAGCTACACACTATTTATTGCTTCTAACCTAAGACATAATAAGAAAATATGTTAAGAATTGTAAAAAACGTTAATATTATAAAGAAAGTTAGAAGTATGCTTCTCATTTATGCGAGACTCAAATTTACCAGGGACTGATCTGCTGAAAACGGTTTTAGAACCACTGTTGGATGATTTTCAATATTGGTTTGCGCGATCGCGCAATTTTCTAGAAACTGAGCAGATCACATTTATGAGTGAGCAAGAGCAAACTGACTTGCTGTTGCAAGTCAAACAAGCGCAAGATGAACTAAATACGGCGAAGATGCTGTTTAGTGCAACTGATGGGCAAGTTGGGATTGATATGGCGACATTAATGCCTTGGCATGAATTGGTAACAAAATGCTGGAATGTGGCAATGCGCTTCCGTCAAGAACGAGAACTTTGATAGCCTTGTTGCTAATTAAGTTCAGTATGCAGATTAGTAATGGCGATTCACTATGTATGTTCGAGAGATAGTACTAAATCTTTAATAAAATTTGAATTTACCAAGAAAATAATGTATCCCATGCTACCGTCATGTGAACAACTGAACAACAGTTAATAAATTGCCCATTAGAAACATAGATGTACAAATAGTACGTTAATTATCTGCTCTAGCCGTGAGTCACGGTGTCAGCAAACCAAAACGTTAGATTATAAAGTTTTAAAACTTGCTTCTCCTGGAGGAAAAACCGATGCTACATCTGCTTTACATTCTCGCTTTTACTATCCTTGCTTTTATAGCCGTTGCTAATTTAATTCGTAACTTGATCATGTTCAGTTTTGATCGAGAGCGAACTTATCCAGCAAAATACTCAGCAATGAACAATCAGGGCAAATATGGCTCTTCATCAAGAAAGCAGTTTGTACCACATCCAGAGTTATTAGATAACGCCGGAAACGTAATCAAAGAGCCATTATTGGTAATGCGTTCAATTAACGTTGATGATGCGCGTCACCAATTAGATGCTTTATATGAAGCTTCTCCAGGTCAGAAAATTGAGAATCAAGAAGAAAAATAAAACGAGTGCTGAGTTCTAAGCGAAGATAACAAATCAATATTAGATGATGAAGAAAGGAGAAATTATTGGATCTTCTTTCTTTTTTGTTTTTCTTCCTGCCTCAGCACTCAGCATTAAATTAAGCTTCAATCACTACCCTGAGATTGCCGCGTTTTTTAGCAACACGGCAAGCGGTTGTGCTACCAGAACGCTCGAATTCTAAATCTAAGATAGTAGGGCCAACTTGCAAATTGTGCAAGGACAAGCGATTAATCGATTCTGGTAAAGCCGGATCGATAATTCGCAAACAGTTGTTTTGAGCATCAGGTACTAGGTTGATCATCATTTGCAGAAGTTGGAAGACACTACCAGTAGCCCAAGCTTGTGGAGTACAGGCAACTGGATACTGTACAGGCGAATGATCACCGTTACGTTCGTAGCCACAGAAGAGTTCTGGAGGACGTTGATATGGCTGCTGACTAGTCATATCAAACAACCCTTGGAAGATTTCCAGTGCTTGATCTATTAAACCAAGCGATCGCAACCCCATAGCAATGATGGCGTTGTCGTGCGGCCAAACTGAACCAATGTGATAACCCATTGGATTGTAGGCTGGGGATAAACTACTCAAAGTCCGAATACCCCAACCATTAAACATATCCGGGGCGCGCAACCGTTCTGCTACACTGTAGGCTTTTTCAGGTGTAAAGATGCCCAAATGCAGACAATGGCCGGGATTTGAGGTAATACTGTCTACTTGCTTGCCGTCACCATCCAAAGCCAGGGCGCAAAAATCTTGGTCTTCCATCCAAAAGTCTCTATTGAAACGCACCTTGAGATTTCTGGCTTCTTCTTGCCAACGATCTGCTAAATCAAGCCGCTTTTTCATCCGCGCAATTTCTGCGAGGCGTATTTTCGCAGCATAGACATAAGCTTGCACCTCACAAAGGGCGATCGGCCCATTGGCTAGCTCTCCTTTGCGATCTACAATACAGTCTCCTGAGTCTTTCCAGCCTTGGTTAGCAAGACCGCGTTTAGACTTACGATAGTAGCTTAGGTAGCCATTTTGTTTACTGTTGCGATCAATCCACTCCATAGCTGCCAGAGCATTAGGCCAAAGTTGCTCTAAAGTTTCTTGATCGTGAGTCCAAGCATAATATTCGGCATACAGCATCAGCCAAAGAGGAGTAGCATCAACTGTACCGTAGTAGGGTGTATGGGGAATTTCCTGGCAACGGGCCATTTCCCCTAGCCGCAACTCGTGCAAAATTTTGCCTGGTTCTTCTTCGCGCCAATCATCCTCAGTTTTGCCTTGGTATGTCGCTAATAACAGTAAGGTTTCTTTAGCGATTCGGGAGTTTAACATCAGAGTTTGGGAAGCTGTAATTAATGAATCCCGCCCAAACAGCGCCGAAAACCACGGTACTCCAGCAGAAAGTGTTTTATACTTGCCAAAAGACTGGCGTAACAAATACATATCTTGTTCAGCCCGCTCAATCACTCGATTGAAAATGCTTTTATCTGAGCTGATCCTGGTAATCTGTTGCACCCAGTGTTGTTCTTCCATCAACTCAGCAGCTTTCGCTTGTGCTAAAGTGACAGCTGCACTCACGGTAGAACTAGATTGGTTGTTTCTCAACATATTCAACCGATAACCTAATTTTTGGGTTTCGTGAGGAGCCAACTCTAGCTGCCAGACCGCAGTGTAACCCTTAAAATAGTCTGGTTGATGATGCTGGAATTGGATACGAGATTCCATTAACAAGCCATCCAAACCTTCGTAGGCGAGTGTTAAGGATTCTTCCCTATGGGCAAAGGAATGAGTTTGCATAAATGAAACATTATCAGTTGCTGAAGATGCTCCTTCCTCTGGTGTTGGTTCCACTAAGCGTAGAAGTCTACCGCGTTTATCTCTGCCATAGCCCCGGACTTCAAATAAATCCACAAAATCTGCATCAAAGCTGATACTAAGCTCAAAAATGATTGTAGTTGTGCTATAATTAGATATTTCTATATCTTCAAAAAGTGCCCCATTGAGTACGAGTTCCCGGCGAATCCCTACAGTATCGGCTTTGAGTCGCTCATCAATCCTGGGATTAGTACATAGAACTGAAAGCGCAAATCCTTTTTCGGCTGTACTACTGAGAAGCACAGGCGATCGCCCCTCGATCTGTAACTCTAGGCGACTGAGAAATCGCGTATCGCAGCAAAACAGTCCCATACTGGGATTGCTATCGTTGAGGGAACAGCCAGAAATGTTCCCTATCGTATCTGTTACTAGAAATAAATCATCATCTTTAACCGTCAGTGTTAGTTGTGGTCTTTCACTGACAACACAAGGCCACTCCGGGATAGGTAATTGTTCAGCAGGAATAAAAGTTTTTCCGTCTAGGAAAATTTTTTCCGGTGTCATTAATGTATCCGGTGTCATTAACCAAAGTTCCGTGTACAGTTCTATATTTACATTCACGCGATCGCCCGTATACTGCCAAGCTTGTTCAGAAAGAACAAGCTTGCTCAAAGCGAAGCTTTGAGGCAACCGCAGGGAGTGGGTTTGGGCAGTAGGGCGTCCTACGCGATTGCCTACAGCACTGCGCTCCGCGCAATCGCATCAGCGTCAATCAGAAAAAGACGCTTTAGCCAGCTCAGTTGAGCCATGCAAAGCAAAATAATAATACTTACATACTCTTGGCAACAGGGAAGCTATAAAATCTACACAATTAAATATTTATAAAGGTATAGGTATACTAACTAAAAGAGCCAGTAGTTATATTATCTAACTTTAAAGTCGCTAGAAATAATTTGTAGTGCTAAAAAAGGAAATTCGTATTAGTAGCGAGTACAACTGGCTACTAGAGTGTAGCAGGTAACATTAGAGGTAACAAAAAACTCACAGCGTTTTTCAGGTGAATGAAGTACACGGGTAGGGTAGCCACTCCGTTCGGTCGCCAGACTTGTAGACACCCGCAGGGTGGCTTAAGGCAGGGTAGGAAGTGGCGAATCTAGTCGAGAATGTATATTGGGCGTAGTAGCCTATTACTTGAAACATCACAATGCCAGCAAATGGATAAAGAAGAATTGAGTGAAGAACAAAGTAGTTCTGGCGAAAGGCTAAACTATGTTTATGCTTACGGCACGCTAAGGCGCGAACAACGCAGGCATAGCCGTTTGTTAGTTTATTTGCTAGTCAAAGCTTTTAATTTTGTCAACAAAGCTGTAAAAGCTCCTGCTCAATGGGAGCAAAGTGCTGCATTTGCTTCTGTAGAACATCCTTTTCAGAATTCTTTACATATTGCAACTGTCTACTTAACTTGATAGTCCGTTGTAATTTGTAAAATGCAGCTGTGACTTCGATCTTGTCCAGATTGGGCTTCTTTTAACGATATTCATGAGCATTTCGACTTCTGTGCTGAGTGATCTGCTACAGTCCCTCCCCTACCTACGGCCACAACTATATTTTAAGGCTTCACTAACGGCGCTCTCCCATGCGATGGAAGACCAGGTTTTGGCGGCAACACTAGTCCAGCCTCTGGTAATTGCTAGCTTTCAACGAGAGCGATTCTACCGCCAAGAAGCTCATCGATACCAGCGACTGTCCGAGCGAAGTAGTCAAGTATACGTGTTGTCTGCACCAGAAACAGATTTTACCAACAGTTCGCAATACTATGAAAAAATAGCTTTTGAGCCAGACGACGCTTTAAGTCAAGAGTGGCATTTGGTAGTAATTGCCGAAAACTATGCGACTTGCTTAGTTTGTCGGGAAAGTCTAGGCTCTATTGCTAAAAATCAGCAAATCCCAGAAATTAGTCCTAGCCTGGATATGGATACAGCACGAAGGTTTGAAGGGGTTTGGACATCTGAACGGGGAGTCAGTCTGAAGGCAGCACAATTGCTGTTAGATAGGATTGTGATTTATAGACCGAGTTTAGTAAATAAAATTGAGGAAGCACGCCAGAGGTTTGGCATAGGAAAACCAAGAAGTTACTCTGGAGCCGAGCAAATCAGTGAATATGCTTGTGACATAGATACTGACCCTTTTGTGCAACGCTTAGTGACTTACCTGCAAGCTAGTCAGTACAAATTGCACAAAGCTTATCGTTCGATCGCAGCTCAAGCACGTAAAGAACGCTTAATCAACTCAATCAGCACTGCGATTCGGCGATCGCTCGATCCGCATCAAGTGCTTCAGATAGCAGCACAAGAATTAGGACAGCACATGGGGGCTGGTCGCTGTTTAATTTACCGTGTTCAAGCCACAGAAGCCAAAGCTATTATTGAACACGAATTTTTGACCCCTGGTATTTTATCTGTTTGGGGGCAAACCTGGGATTTAGAGAACAATCCGTTATTTCGGGAAATCGTCAAACAGGGTGAGGGTGTCTATGTAACTAATACTCTGACTGATTTTCGTGTTACCAGTTCGGAGGCGCTTTCTTCGCTCGCTAAAAAGTTTGCCATTCGTTCTTGGGTGATGGAACCAGTGTTTTATCAGGGACGATTGCTAGGCATAGTAGAGTTACACTATTGCAGTATGCCACCCCATGAATGCCAACCAGGGGAATTGGATTTGGTAGAAGCGATCGCCACCCAAGTCGGTGCTGCTTTGATTCAAGCGGAAGCTTACGCCAATTTAGAAGAACTCAACCAGCAGTTAGAAGCCCTTGACCGCACCCGCAGCAACCTCATAGCAATCACAGGACACGAGCTCCGTACTCCTTTATCCACTATTCAAGTTTGTCTGGAAAGTCTTGCCAGCGAACCGGATATGCCCCAGGATCTACAGCAGGTTATGCTCAGTACTGCTCTTTCTGATTCAGAACGGATGCGGAAACTGGTGCAAGATTTTCTCACACTTTCCAACCTGGAAAGTGGTCGGGTGGAATGGCATCCAGAGTCCCTTACTTTACAAGAGTGTGTAGATTTAGCACTGAGCAGGCTTCGGACACGCTCCAGTATAGAAAAGCCACCCCAAATCAAGACTCAAATTGACAAAAATCTGCCTTTAGTTAGGGCTGACGGTGATTGGCTGGTGGAAGTTCTAGCAAAACTCATAGACAACGCTTGTAAATTTACACCTTCACAAGGAAAAATCAGCATTATTGGTACTCGTAATAGCCAGCAGATGGTTGAAGTTACTGTAGCTGATACCGGACGGGGCATTGAACCCAATCGCTTAGAAATAGTTTTCGATAGATTTTATCAAGAGGAGGGAGCGCTGCGGCGTACCACCGGCGGTACTGGATTGGGTTTAGCAATTTGTCGCCAAATTGTCAACGGCTGGGGTGGTGAAATTTGGGCAGAGTCAACTGGCAAAGACCAGGGTAGTCAGTTTCACTTTACCATTCCCATTGTTCAAAGCAGCCAAGAGGAAAAGCGGCCAACCGCCAAGCGCCGATAGTTGATGCCAATTAATTCCTAAAAACTGGCTACAAACTGTTACAGACTATGACGCGATCGCAATATGATCCAGTTGACGGTGTTAGGATGCCCTAAAAACGTTGAGAGAGTAATTTATGGCAGAAACACTTTCTGGACAAACTCCAATCTATGCTGGCAACACTGGCGGCTTGCTAGCAAAAGCAAACGAGGAAGAAAAGCACGCTATCACCTGGACTAGCCCCAAAGAGCAAGTGTTTGAATTGCCTACAGGTGGCGCAGCCGTTATGAAACAAGGCGACAACCTGCTTTATATGTCTCGCAAAGAACAATGCATTGCTTTGGGCGGTCAGCTCCGGAAATTCAAAATTACAAACTACAAAATTTACCGCATTTTCCCCAGTGGTGAAACTGCTTTTATTCACCCAGCTGATGGTGTATTCCCAGAAAAGGTAAACCAAGGTCGGGAGAAAGTGCGTTTTGTACCACGTAACATCGGTAAAAACCCCAGCCAAGCAAAACTAAAGTTCAGCGGTAAATATACTTACGACGCCTAGTGATTAGGTACTAGGGACTGGGTATTGGGGGCTAGGGACTAGGGACAAGGGGACTAGGGACTGGGCAATTTACTTAATATCCAATCCCCAATCCCCAATCTCCAATCCCCAATCCCCAATCCCCAATCCCCAATTCCAATCCCTTAGCTGTTTATGATTTTTCCCAATTTTTCCCAATTTGCCCAGCTAGCTTTACAAGGCAACTTTGTTCCGGTTTATCAAGAATGGGTAGCTGATTTAGATACGCCAGTATCTGCTTGGTATAAGGTCTGTGCTGGTCAACCCTATAGCTTCTTATTAGAATCTGTAGAAGGTGGGGAAAAACTAGGACGTTATAGTTTATTAGGTTGCGACCCGCTGTGGGTGTTGCAAGCATGGGGTAATACTACGACCCAGACACACCGCGATGGTTCCCAAGTCACGTTTGAAGGTGACCCCTTTACAGCTTTAGCCAACTGTCTAGAACCTTATAAACCAATAAAGTTACCACAACTACCACCAGGAATTGGCGGTTTGTTTGGTTTTTGGGGCTATGAATTGATTCACTGGATAGAACCTCGTGTCCCAATTCATGCACAGGATGAGAGAAATATTCCTGATGGGTTGTGGATGCAGGTAGATCACCTGTTGATTTTTGATCAGGTGAAACGGAAAATTTGGGCGGTCGCCTATGCGGATTTGCGCGACCCCAAAGTAGATATACAGGCAGCTTATCAACAAGCGTGCGATCGCGTCACTCAGATGGTCAGCAAGCTATCTCTGCCTTTGTCACCAGAGAAAACTATATTTGAATGGAAGCCCCCAAGCAGTAACAAAGCAGCAGCAGAGGAATACACCAGTAACTTTACGCGCTCAGAATTCTGCGCCAGCGTTCAAAAAGCAAAAGACTACATCAAAGCTGGAGATATCTTTCAAGTTGTTATTTCTCAGCGCCTATCAACACAATACACAGGCGATCCCTTTGCGCTTTATCGCTCCCTGCGCCAAATAAATCCGTCGCCATATATGGCTTACTTTAACTTTGAAGATTGGCAAATTATTGGTTCTAGCCCTGAAGTTATGGTAAAAGCAGAACGCGATCGCGACGATGACGTGATAGCAACAGTCCGTCCAATTGCAGGGACACGTCCACGGGGTAAAACTACCAAAGAAGATGCAGCCTTAGCTGAAGATCTACTCCACGACCCTAAAGAAGTCGCTGAACACGTCATGCTTGTTGATTTAGGGCGTAATGATTTGGGTCGCGTTTGTCAAAACGGTAGCGTTAGAGTTGATGAATTAATGGTAGTTGAGCGCTATTCCCATGTCATGCACATTGTTAGCAATGTCGTAGGTAAATTAGCACACAGCAAAACTGCATGGGATTTACTCAAAGCTTGCTTCCCTGCGGGTACAGTAAGCGGCGCACCTAAAATCCGCGCGATGGAAATTATCCACGAGTTAGAACCTAGCCGTCGCGGTGTTTATTCTGGTGTTTACGGTTATTACGATTTTGAAGGTCAATTAAATAGCGCGATAGCAATACGTACAATGGTAGTACGTGATAATACAGTAACTGTGCAAGCTGGTGCAGGTTTGGTGGCTGATTCTGAACCAGAAAAAGAATACGAAGAGACACTCAATAAAGCTAGAGGACTTTTAGAAGCTATTCGCTGTTTACGTTGAAAAAACTATTGTAGTTACTACAAGCATACTTCGATGTGGAGGGGCTTTTTATCCGTCATCGCTCCTACCATCGATTTTGTATACGTTGCTGTAAACGAGGAATTGGTATTAAACAAATCTTATTTTCGATATAAATAGCAACAATTCGCACTTAACTGAGAAATAATTGCCTTTTTGTAACAAAATTGTTATATTAATTTATATTAAGTTACATAATTTGTTACACCACTGCATTCTGAATAAACGTGCAGTTGGGTGTACACGTACTTTGCCGAGTATCTAACTTAACAGCAACAAACTCACTATGTATTTAACAGAGCGAAGGTTGAGTGTTTTTAAAAGTCTCTTCAGAAGCGCTATCTACGGCAGTTAATTTCCGCATGATTAATGAAGATTTGGGAGACAGGCTATATGGATGCTGATGAACTTCTCAAACGCTACTGTGCAGGAGAGAGAAATTTCACGCAGGTAAGCCTGCATTCAACCAACTTGAGCGAGGTATGTTTAGCTGGAATCAACTTGGATCGAGCTAACCTAGCTCAATCAAGCTTATCGCAAGCTAACCTACGTGGAGCAAACTTGATTGAAGCAAATCTAAGTGCGGCGTCGCTCTGGAGAACTGACTTAAGTGGAGCAACCTTAATTTGGGCTAACCTGAAGCGTGCTAATCTGATTCGGGCAACTCTAACTAAAGTGGATTTGCACAAAGCTTCCTTAGCGAAAGCCGACCTGCGTTTAGCAAACCTACGCGATGCTGACCTCAGTGGTGCAGATTTGACTGGGGCAGACTTGCGTTACGCCAACCTCAGTGGCGCTTTTTTGGCTGGGGCAAATCTCAACGGTGCAAACCTGACTGGGGCAGACTTGAGCAAGGCAGACTTAAGCTATACTAATCTCGCTAAAGCCCTCTTGTTTAAAACTAATCTAAGTTATGTAGACTTTACGGAAGTAGACCTAACTAAAGTAGATTTGCGCTACTGCTTGCTTAACAAAGAAGCTCTGCCTCAAAGAGACCTTGTTGAGGCAGGTTAACAACATTCATTTAGTTTGAGCTTTTAGCGTTCGAGAAAAGGGTAAGGGGTAAATCCTTTACCCTTTTGCTTGCTATTTACTGGGTGCGATCGCCAAAGTATCCTGCACTCGAATATGGTTGAGCCAAATTCCTTGGATGTAAAACAAAGTCATAAATTATTACTTTTAAATAAGTATAGCTAATACTTGATATTAATTTTACAAATCGGTTAGTCCTTGATGACTTTTTGTAAACTAATGTAAAGTACTATCACAGGCAAACAAAACTTGTCTGATTCATAAATAATTAATCGCAATCATAAAACCATGACAGCAACCTTACAGCAGCGCGCTAGCGCCAACGTATGGGAGCGGTTCTGCAACTGGATCACCAGCACCCAAAACCGCCTCTACATCGGCTGGTTCGGCGTCCTAATGATTCCAACCCTGCTAG